>DASREW010000015.1:0-8506 GCA_035651895.1 Gaiellaceae bacterium | reverse complement strand
AGGCGTACGACGGGAAGACGGGCGCGCTCGACTGGCAGTTTCCGGTGCTCGTGAACGGCCAGGCCGTCGCGGTCGTGCCGCGGATCACGCTCTACTCGGTCGGCGGCAAGGAGTACCTGGTCTCGTTCACGCACTTCTCGACGGCGGGCCCGGACGTCAGCGCCTACACGCTGCCCTAGCCCCCGAAAGAGCAGCTTCCTCCCGGATGGGGCCGCCGGAGACCGGCGGCCCCATCCATTTCCCCGCCTTGCCCGTCGCCGCGCAGGCGTCTACGCTTCGTCCCGTCTGAGGGAGCCGGCCGGAGGCAACCGGCACCAACTCGAGAGGGAGGGAAACGTGAAGAGGCTTGTGCAGTTGCTGATCCTCGGATCGGCGGTCTCGCTCGTGCTTCTGACCGCGGTCGGCGCGTCCGGCAGCGGCGCGAGGTCGGCAGCCGCGATCCCCGACTTCACGCCTGCGCAGCTCGACGCACCGGCGGGCGCGAACTGGATCAGTGAGAACGGGAACATCCAGTCCTGGCGGTACAGCACGTTGAGTCAGATCACGGGCGCGAACGGGTCTGGCCTGAAGCTCGCGTGGACGACGCATTTGGCGAATCCGACCTCGCCGGAGAAGCTGGCGCAGGGGAACGCGAATCCGATCGTCTACAACGGGACGATGTACGTGCAGGACGCCTGGACGCGGGTGACGGCGCTCGACGCCGCGTCGGGGAAGACGCTCTGGCAGTTCGACCCACAGGTCGGCTTGAACACGGCCGGGAACGGGACGGACATGCGTTCGCTGGGGATGGGCGACGGGATGGTCTTCACCGGCATGTACGGGACCGTGTACGCGATCAACGCGCAGACGGGGGCGCAGGTGTGGGCGACGCAGGTCGTGAACCCGGTCGGCGGCGGCGGCATCGACGTCAGCCCGGTGTACTACAAGGGGCTCGTCCTGATCGGGACGACCGGCGGTGACTGGGGCGGCGCCTGCGAGGTCGTCGCCCTGAACGCGAAGACCGGCAAGGTGGTTTGGCACTACTCGACGATCCCGTCGAACCCGAAGGCGTACGGCTGGAACACCTGGCCGGCGAACAAGTACTACTACGGCGGCGGCGCGGTCTGGGACATGCCGTCGGTCGATCCGAAGCTGGATCTCGTCTACGTCGGCACCGGGAACGCGCTCCCGTTCAACGGGCTGATCAACGGCCCGGGCGCCGAGTACGGCGCCAACGGCGTCTACGCGATCCACGCCCTGACCGGCAAGTTCGCCTGGTTCTTCCAGGAGGTGCACCACGACATCTGGGACTACGACGGCATGCAGACGCCGCTCGTCGACACGATCACGGTGGGCGGCAAGCGGATGGACGTCGTCGACCACATCAACAAGGACGCGTACAACTACGTCCTCGACGCCGCAACCGGGAAGCCGGTGATCAAGGTGGTCGAGACGCCGGTCGAGCAGAACCCCCTCGACCACACGTACCCGACGCAGCCGATCCCGGTCGGCGACGAGCTCGTGCCGCACGTCGTCCAAGACCCGCAGGACTGGCAGGGACTCGTCGCCCCGGACGGCAAGCCGTACATCATCTCGACGCAGCCGTTCCAGACGTATACCGATCAGCAGTACCTCGTCGTCTCGCCGACCGCAGGCGGAGGCGTCGAGTGGCCTGATCCGTCGTTCAGCGCCCGCACGGGCTACGAGTACGTCTGCGCGAACGTCCAGAGCGGCGCGATCGAATCGCCGCCCGCGGTCGACCAGCATCCGGTGATCTCGCAGATCTTCGGTAACGGCGGCCTCGGCGGCGTGATGCAACTCAAGTTCGGGTCGTCCCCGACGGCGCTCTCGATCGCCCGCCTCGTCGCCTTCGACCCGGCGACGAACAAGGTGATCTGGAAGCACGACGAGGTGTCGACGATCGCCGGCCCCAACAAGGGCAACGCGACGCCCTGCTCGAGCCCGGTGACGACCACCGCGAGCGGGCTCGCCCTGATCGGGCGTGTGGTGATCAACTCGCAGTACCCGAACGGCGTCGGCATGGTGCAGGCCTTCGACGACAAGACCGGCAACCTGGTCTGGCAGCTGCCGGTGCTCGTCAACGGCCAGGCGATCCCGGTCGTGCCGCGGATCACCCTCTACTCGGTCGGCGGCAAGGAGTACATCGTCTCGTTCTCGCACTTCTCGACGGCGGGAGCGGACGTCAGCGCGTACGCGCTGCCGTAGTCCGAAAGGCCGCGAGATGAAGCGGGGCCGCCGGTATCCCCCGGCGGCCCCCTACGCCGCGGGCGCGCTTGCGAGTCCTCCGAGGAGGAACGAGAACCCGGAGCGCGTCGTCCCGAGGCGCGCACGTCACGGTCCTGATCGCGCCGCGGATCGTCGGCTTCTCGCCGACCGCGGGTCTCGCCGGGACGCGAGTGCGGATCGCGGGGCGAATTGAACGGCGCGCGGCGGCTGAAGTTCGGCGGCGGGCGGGCAGGGAGCACGCAGTCGTCGGCGAGCTCGCCGGGGGGAAGTTGACCGTGCCGGCGAACGCCGGCGTCGCAAGAGTCGACCGACGCGACGCGGAGCGGCCAGGGCCAAGAGCGGAAGCCTGCTGGCCGCTCGCGCGCCTCCGTCAGCTCGCCCTGCGGCGTTAGCGAGCCAACGCGCCGCCCCTGCTGCCCCCCCGGGAAGCCGACGCGGCCGGACCGATCTTACGCCGCCTCATCCGGCGTATGGACGAGACCCCTGGGTGCCGCGTCGCCGCCCGCTCCCGGTGGGCCGTCGATCGGCCAGTGGAGATCGCGACGTCCAGGGTTTCGGTGGATGCGCCCGGCAGGAATCGAACACCCCTGCTAATCGCCTTTTTCAGCGCCGCAGGTCTGCACCGGGGTCTTGCACGGTGCGAGCACCGGTGACATGTCCGGCGCACCAGGCAGACTGCCGACACGATGCGCTGGGCTGACGAAGTAGGTCTCCTGCTCGACGTCATCGGTGCGCTGACCCTGGTCTCGGGGCTCATGATCGATAGGACGCGCGCCCTGGAGCTGGGTCTCGCGCGGTTGTCGGGCGAGACCGACGAGGAGAACCTCAAGCTGCCCCAGGTGCGAGCTCGACTGATCGAATCGCGGAACTCGAAGATCAGAGCTGTGTTCCTCGTGCCGGGATTCATCGGGCAAGCCGTCGGCAACTGGCCGAGCTAGTGAATCCTGAGGCCTGGATCGTGCTCGTCGTTGGCGTGGCGACGGTCGTGTCCCAGGTCTGGGCAGCGCTGCGCCTCGACGCCGTCGCGCGGCGCCAGCTCCAAGCCTCGGAGGCCTCGCTTCGCAGCGAACTTCAAGCTGTGATCGTTGTCGCCCAAGGGATGTACTCGACTGCGTCGGGCACGGTCCGAGTGACCAACGGCGGGCGATATCCGGCGATCGACTTTCGCGTTGACTGTCTTGACGAGCACGGCCAGGGCGTCGGCGGTACGGGGAGAGCGCCCATGGTCGAACCAGTGACCGAGCGAGAGGTAACGATCCCCCTCGGCTCGGACGAAGCACGGGACGCCTTTGGCCGCTGCGACAAGATCCGCGCTCGCTGGAGCGATGGGTCGGGGGCACGCGAGGAAACTCTGACGCTACTCCGACCTCAGTAGGCCCGCATAATCAAGCTCTATCTCGTCGGCACGCACGTGCGTGTAGGCGTTCGCCGTGACGCCCAAGTTCCGCTGACCGACGTGCTCGCCGATCCGTGCCCACGGGACGCCGCCGAGGTGCAGGAGCGAGATCCGCCGGTGCCTAAGGTCGTGCAGGGAGACCGCCGGCACGCCGGCCGCGGTGCACGCCCGTGCAACGGCCGTACGGAAGCGGTCGCCGCCGAAGCCCTGGAACGCCCGCCGCTCGGGAACGCGGCGGTTCAGTTCTCGGTTCTTCGACGAGAAGAGCCCCGCGATCCTGAGGGGGGAGGCGTCGGAGTTGACGTGGTCAAGGTGCGCACGGTCGCGGGATCGAGATGCAGCCCCCGACCGAACGTCGAACAAGCTCGGGCTTCGCCGCCGTCGGTTCTTTTCGAGGAACAGAGCGACGGCCAAGTTACTCGATGGATCGTTGGAGCCCAGACCTCCGTAATGCGCGCGGTTCTCATATACGCACAGCGACGACGGTTCAGACGATGCGTCGCACGATGCGGCTGCCGAGATCCTCGAGAGCATCGTCGTGGGTTCGTCCTGATCGTTTGCTCCGACGAGCGCATTGCCGGAAGTAGCAGTCCGGAGGACAGCACCGAGGACAGAACCAAGTGTGATTTCGCGGCACCGCCGTCACACCTGACTCACGGGACCATGCGGGTCTGTGCGCTGCGCCGCCTACGTATCGAATGCGCCCGGCAGGAATCGAACCTGCGACCTTTCGCTCCGGAGGCGAACGCTCTATCCCCTGAGCTACGGGCGCTCGGGAGCGGTCAGTCTAGCCGCGCTTGGGTAATGCACCGCCGCGGCGTAGAGTCCGGTTGCACGTCGTCGAAGCCGTCAATCGCCCTGCTCGCCGCCGCGGCCTGCCTGGCCGCAGCGGGCGCGGGCGGTGTCGGCGCGCGGACTCCGTCGCCGGCGCGCGCCGTCGAGCGCTTCCTGCGGCTCGGATCCCCGATCTACTGCGGCGGCCTGCGGACGCACTACGTCGCGCTCACCTTCGACGACGGCCCCGGCCCCTACACCCGCCTCGCGCTGAGAATCCTGCGCCGCGCGCACGCCGAGGCAACCTTCTTCGTCGTCGGGAAGGAGCTCCGCCGGTGGCCGGGCGCGCTCGCGCAGGAGGCGCGGGTCGCGGCGATCGGCGACCACAGCTGGTCGCATCCGGACCTGCTCTTCCTCTCGAATGTCGCCGTCGCCGAGGAGCTCGGCTCGACGCTCGCTACCGTCGACCGTGACACCCACGTCCGCGTGCGGCTCTTCCGTCCGCCATACGGCGCGACCGATGCGCGCATCGCGCGCGACGCGGCGCGACTCGGCCTGCTCGAGGTGATCTGGAGTGTCGACACACGCGACTCCGAGGGTGCGAACTTCGCGCAGATCGCGGCCAATGTGCGACGCTTCGTCCGCGGTGGCTCGATCGTCCTCATGCACGAGAACCGCGGTCAGACGATCGAGGCGCTCAAGTTCCGGATCCTGCCGTACTTACGTGCGCATCGCTTCGTCGCGGTGACGGTGCCACAGCTCCTTGCGCTCGATCCGCCGACGCTCGCCCAGCTGCATGACGGCGAAGCAGGTTGCGGCTAGCGGTGGAGCTCGCTGCGCGCGCCGTCACGCTCCGGCTCGCCGAGACGTTCGTGATCTCGCGCTCGGCGCAGGAAGAGGTGGAGGTCGTCCAGGTGCAGCTCAGGCACGGTGCGCTCGTCGGCTACGGCGAGGCGGCGCCGATCGCGCGCTACGACGAGTCGGCCGCCTCGGCGCTCGCATGGCTCGAGGCGATCGACCCCGGCGACGATCCGTGGGGGCTCGAGCAGCTCGGCGCGCGCCTGCCGCCCGGCGAGCACGCCGCGCACTCGGCCCTGGACGCTGCGCTGCACGACCTGCAGGGGAAGCTGACGGGGCTGCCGGTGTACCGGTTGCTCGGCCTGCGGCGCGACGGGCCGCCGACCTCGTGGACGATCTGGCTGGGCGATCCGGACGACATGGCTCGGCGGGCGGAGGCGGCCGAGCGGCGGGGCTTCCGGCGGCTGAAGCTGAAGCTCGGCGGCCGTGACGGGCTCGACCTCGAGCGCGTCCGCGCCGTGCGCGCGGCGACCGACCTGCCGCTGCAGGCGGACGTCAACGAGTACTGGTCGCTCGACGAGGCGCTCGAGCTCCTGCCGCAGCTCGAGCTGCAGTACTGCGAGCAGCCGCTCGCGGCCGGCGACCCGTCCGGTCCGGAGCTGAAGCGCCGTTCGCCGATCCCGATCTACGTCGACGAGGACTGCCACACGCTCGCCGACGTCGCGCGCTGCGCCGAGCGCGCGCACGGCGTCACCATCAAGCTCGCGAAATCGGGCGGCATCCGCGAGGCGGTGCGGATGGTGCACGCGGCGCGCGCGCTCGGCCTGGGCGTCATGCTCGGCTGCATGGTCGAGTCCGGGCTCGGCATCGCCGCCGCCGCGCAACTCGCGAGCCTGTGCGACTACGTCGACCTCGACGGCAACCTGCTGCTCGCCGAGGACCCGTGGCCCGGTGTTGAATTCGCCGATGGCATCCAGCGCCCGGCGGACCGACCCGGCCTCGGCGTCGCGGCGGCTGCTCGTGCTCGCTGAGGGCCACTCGGACGACCCGCACTACGGCAAGACGGCGCGCGGCGTCATCCGCTACCGGCCGGAGACGGTCGTTGCCGTCCTCGACTCGAGGCGCGCGGGGGAGACGCTCGGCGGCGTGCCGATCGTCGGCTCGGTTGCGGAGGCGCGCCGCTTCGGCCCGACGACCGCCCTCGTCGGCGTTGCGACGGCGGGCGGCCGCTTTCCGCCGGCGTGGCGTGAGCTGCTGAAGGAGTGCCTCGCGAACGGCCTCGACGTCGAGAGCGGCCTGCACGAGTTCGTCAGCGACGACCCCGAGCTCGTCGAGCTCGCGGCGCGCCACGGCGCCGAGCTGCGCGACCTTCGCCGGCCGCCCGGCGGCCTCAGCGTGCCGACCGGCGCCAATCTCACGCATGCGGCCACCGTCGTGCTCACGGTCGGGTCCGACTGCGCGATCGGCAAGATGTCGGTCGCGCTCGAGCTGGACGCCGAGGCGAAGCGACGCGGCCTCGCCTCCGAGTTCGTGCCGACGGGGCAGACCGGCATCGCGATCGCGGGCTGGGGACTGTCGGTCGACGCGGTCGTCTCGGACTTCGTCGCCGGCGCGGCCGAGCGGCTCGTGGTCGAGGGCGTCGAGCGCGGCGGCGAGCTCCTCTTCGTCGAGGGACAGGGGTCGCTCATACACCCGGCGTACTCGGGCGTCACGCTCGGGCTCATGCACGGCGCCGCACCGCACGCCTACGTCCTCTGCCACCTCGCCGGCCAGCGGGCGGTCGACGGGGACGAGCGCTTCCCGATGCCGTCGCTCGCAAGCCTCGTCGAGCTTCACGAGCGCATCTCCCTGCTCGCGCGGCCGGCGCGCGTGGCGGCGCTCGCGCTCAACACGAGCCTGCTCGGGGAGACCGAGGCCCAAGAGGCGATCGAGGCCGCGGCGAGCGAGACGGGGCTCGTCGCGGACGACCCGGTCCGGTTCGGCGCGGACCGCCTGCTCGACGGGGTTCTCACTAGGACCGGCCAGTGAGCCCGCTAGGTCGCGCGGCCCAGGAATCGGGCCACCCGGTTTGAAAGTGTTTGACGCCACGTGAGAACTGCCTGCGCTCTGCTCGCCTGCACAGCCGCGCTGACGCTCGCTTGCGGCGCGTCGGCGAAGCTCGTCGTCGGCGTCAACGACGACGCCCCCAAGGATTCCTCCGTCGCCGACTGGTTCTACTCGACGATGGCGTCGGAGGGTCTCAGCGTCGACACGTTGTCTCTGCGCTGGGACGACTACGCGCCGACCGCGATTCCGGATCAGTCGAACGTCTCCGACGCGATCGCCGCCGCGAACGCGGCTGGAATCTCGGTGGAGCTCGACCTCTACCCACTGCACTCGCAGGTGTTCACGGACGGCGCGAAGTGCAAGCCGTCGCCCAACCCGCTCGCGTGCGGCGACGCGGCGATGATCCAGCAGTTCGCCGGCTGGACGGCGGCGGTCGCGACCGCGTTCCCGACCGTACACCAGTTCGTCGTCATGAACGAGTGCAACCAGCCGCTGTTCGTGAACCCGCAGTGGAACCGCGCCGGCCAGAATCAGTCGGCCGCGATCTGCGGCCGTGCGCTCGCGGCGGCCTACGACGCGCTCAAGGAGGTGAGCACGTCGAACGTCGTCTGGGGTGTCGGGCTGTCGCCGCGAGGCAACGACACGCCGCAGGCGCCGAGCAACTCGTCCACGTCGCCCGTCAGGTTTCTGGTCGCGCTCG
Source organism: Gaiellaceae bacterium (assembly GCA_035651895.1). GTDB lineage: Bacteria > Actinomycetota > Thermoleophilia > Gaiellales > Gaiellaceae > PALSA-600. The sequence continues at coordinate 566 of DASREW010000015.1, read as the reverse complement.
GGCAGTGGTTCGGCGCGTTCGCAGCGAAGACGCACCGTACCGCACCGCTGATGGACGGGCTCGACTTCCATCCGTATCCGGTGCCGCAGTCGCTGCCGTTCGCGACCGGCTACGCGAACCCGAACGACGCGAGCGTCAGCAACCTGCCGCGGATCTACCAGGCGTTCTACGACGGGTTCAACGGCACGCCGCAGAAGACGATCGGCCAGCAGCGAGGCGGGGGCCTCCCCGTCAGTCTCAACGAGTCGGGGATCCAGACCGCGGCGACGACCGCCGAGGCGGCCTCCTACTCCGGGATCGAGCTCAGCGCGACCGGCGCCGGGGGAGTGCTCGGGAAGTACGCGACCGAGGCATACCAGGCGGCCTGGTACGGGGAGATGCTGAACGTCGTCGCCTGCGACCCGAACGTCCGGCTGATCAACATCTTCCACCTCGTCGACGAGTCGGCACTCGAAGGCTGGCAGAGCGGCCTCTACTACGCGGACGAGACGGCGAAGCAGTCGGCACAGGTCGTCTCGACCTTCATCGCGGGCGGCGCCAAGTGCGCCGGCAAGCTCATGCGCTGG
>DASREW010000014.1:0-83687 GCA_035651895.1 Gaiellaceae bacterium | reverse complement strand
GCGTTCGCGCGCGGCGCCGTCGTCTATGTCGACGGCGAGCCTCTGAAGATCGCCGCGTCGAAGCGCGGGTCGCAGGGCCGTCCCGTCATCCGTCTCGAGCGCCGGGTCGCACGCGGCGCGATCCTCGCCGTCCCGCGGGAGAGCCTGCCGCCGCTCGGAGACGACGAGTACTACGCGTTCCAGCTCGTCGGGCTCGCCGTCGAGGAGGAGGGAGGACGCTTGCTCGGGCGGGTTCGCGAGGTCGTCGATTACCCTGCGAACGACGTGCTCGAGCTCGACTCGGGCCTGTCGCTCCCGCTCGTCGAAGCCTGCATCCGGCAGGTGGACCTCGAAGGCGGGCGAATCGTTGTCACGGCAGGCTTCGCAGAGCCCGAATGAGAATCGACGTCTTCACACTCGTGCCCCACGCGTTCGCCTGGCTGACCGAGCAGCAGCCGATGGCCGGCGTGCTCGGCACCGAGCTCGACCTGCGGCTCGTCAACTACCGCGAGACGACGCCGCTCCGCGCGGGCCAGGTCGACGACGAGCCGTACGGCGGCGGCGCCGGGATGGTGCTGCGCGTCGACGTCGCCGCTGCAGCGCTCGACGCCGTCTACGGAGACGCGCGGCCCGCGCGGGTGATCGCGCTGACGCCGCAGGGCGAGCCGCTGACGCAGGCGCTCGTCGAAGCGCTTGCCCGTGAGGAGCACATCGCGCTCCTGTCGTCTCGCTTCGAGGGCTTTGATGAGCGGATCGTCGAGCATCTCGCGACGGATGCGATCTCGGTCGGCCCGTACGTGCTGTCGAACGGCGACCTGCCGGCGATGATCCTGCTCGACGCCGTCGCGCGGCGGCTGCCGGGTGCGCTCGCCGCAGGCTCCGGCGAGCTCGAGAGCTTCTCGCAGGAGCTCGGCGGCGGCCTCGAGTACCCGCACTACACGCGCCCGGCGGAGTTCCGGGGCTGGAAGGTGCCGGACGTCCTCCTCTCGGGCGACCACGCGAAGATCGAGGCCTGGCGCAGGGAGCGCGTTCGGTGAGGGACCCGCTCGGGCGTCTGTTCCCGCGCGCGCCGCGGGGTGTTCGCGTCGCGCTCGACTGGATCTTCACGATCGCGGGCGCGGTGCTCATCGTCTTCGCGCTGAAGGCGTGGGTCGTGAACCCGTACCGGATCCCGTCGTCGTCGATGGAGCCGACGCTGCACTGCGCGCGCCCCGCGCCCGGCTGCGAGGCGCGCTTCAGCGACCGCGTGCTCGCGAATCGCTTCATCTACCACTTCCGCAACCCGAAGCGCGGCGAGATCATCGTTTTCAAGACGCCGCCGGGGGTCGAGCAGAAGTGCGGCGCCGGCGGCACCTTCGTCAAGCGCCTGATCGGCCTTCCGGGCAACACCTGGGAGGAGAAGAACGGCTACGTCTACATCAACGGGAAGAAGCTGCACGAGCCGTACATCCAGGCGAGCAGGCGCGACGACCGGACGCTCGGCCCGATCCACATTCCGAAGGGCCAGTACTTCATGATGGGCGACAACCGGGCGAGCTCCTGCGACTCCCGCTCCTGGGGCACGGTGCCCAGGAAGAATCTGATCGGAAAGGTGATCGCCACCTACTGGCCGCCGAACCGCATCTCGGTTCGGTAGCCGGGCGCCTGCTACCATCCCGAACGGCCTCCGGCCCCCTTTCGACATGAGCACGATCATCCAGGACATCGAGCGCCGTCAGCTGCGCGACGTGCCGCGGTTCAAGGCGGGCGACACCGTCCGCGTGCACTTCCGCGTCATCGAGGGCACCCGGTCGCGCATCCAGGTGTTCGAGGGGATCGTGATCAAGCGGCAGGGCGCCGGCGCCCGCGAGACGTTCACGGTCCGGAAGAACTCCTTCGGGGTCGGCGTCGAGCGCACGTTCCCCCTGCATTCGCCGAAGATCGACAAGATCGAGGTCGGCGCGATCGGCGACGTGCACCGCGCCAAGCTCTACTACCTGCGCGGCAAGGTCGGCAAGAAGGCTCGCGTCCGCGAGCTGCGCCAGGACACCCGCGCGAAATAGTCCCGGTCTTTCGCTCTCTTTTCACTTTTCTTTGCGGCCGGTAGCCGCCGGGAGGGCTACGCTCGGAGCGTGCCTCCGAAGAAGCGTCCCGGCCAGAAGCTGCTGCGGTTCGACCGCAACCTCGGCGGCCGGTTCGTCGCCGGCGCCGACGAGGCGGGCCGGGGGCCACTCGCAGGGCCGCTCGTCGTCGCGGGTGTCCTGCTCGACTACGCCTGCCTGCGCGACCACCGCGTGCGGCCGCTCGCGCTGCTGAACGACTCCAAGCAGGTCGATCCAGAGACGCGCGACGAGCTCTATCGTGCCGTGCTCGCCTGCGCGGAACGCGTCTCCGTCCGGGTGTTCCCGGCGGCGGTGATCGACCGCGACGGGCTGCACAAGTGCAACCTCCGCGGACTGCGCGAGGCGCTGTGGGCGTGCCAGCCGGCGGACGTGTCGCTCGTCGACGGCTTCAAGCTCGGCCCGCTGGCGCCGCCGCACCGAGCGGTCGTCGACGGCGACACGAAGAGCGCCGCGATCGCCGCCGCGTCGATCGTCGCCAAGGTGACGCGCGACCGGTACATGCGCACTGCCGACGCGCTCTATCCCGGCTACGGCTTCGCCTCCCACGTCGGCTACATCACGCCGTCACACACGCGCGTCGTGCGCGAGCGAGGGCCCTGCGAGATCCACCGCCGTTCGTGGCGGGCGCGGGCCTACGAACCGGCACCCGTCTGAGGCGCGAGCCGCCCGTTGGTACCGGCGGCGCGGCTACCGCATCCTCGGCGCGAACGTCTGGCTCGCCGGCTACGAGCTCGACCTCGTCGTCCGCCGCGGCCGAACCGTCGTCTTCGTCGAGGTGAAGTCGAAGGCGGGGGACGCGCACGGCGACCCGCTCGAGATGGTCACGCCCGAGAAGATCTCGCGGATCCGCCGGGCCGCCGGCGCGTGGCTCGCAGCGCACCCGGCGGAGCGGGTCCGCTTCGACGTCCTCGTCGAGCGGAGCGGCCGGATCGAGGTGTTGCAGGACGCCTTCTAGCCCGCGTCGAAGGGTTGTCCGTGGCGGCGACGCAGGAGCAGCTCTACGCCGGGCTGGACCTCGACCTCTCCTGGTCGGAGCAGGACCTGCCCGAGCGCGAGCGGACGAAGCACGTCCACCGCCTGCATCCGTACCTCGGCAAGTACATCCCGCAACTCGTCGAGGAGCTCTTCCGCCGGCACGTGCCGGCACGCGGCCGCGTGCTCGATCCGTTCGCCGGCTCGGGCACGACGCTCGTCCAGGCGCTCGAGAGCGGGCACGACTCAGCGGGCGTCGACATCGCCGCGTTCAACTGCCTGCTCATGCGCGTGAAGACGACGAAGCACGACCGCTTCGGGCTGGAGCACGACCTGCGCGACGCGCTCGCGCGCTTCGAGCGCTGCGAAGGCCGCCCCGGTCGACCGTCCGCGTACGTGCGCGACTGGTTCGCGCCGCAGGCGCAGGACGACCTGCTGCGGTTCCGCTCGCTGACCGAGGAGTACGAGCACGCGGACGTGCTGCGCGTGGTGCTCGCGCGCGCCGCGCGTTCGGCGCGCATGACGACCCACTTCGATCTCGACTTTCCGCGCGAGCCGCAGCACGGGCCCTACTGGTGCCACAAGCACAAGCGCGAGTGCAAGCCGATCGAGCGTGCCGATCACTTCATCCGTCGCTACACGCTCGACACGCTCGACCGCCTCAAGGAGTTCGCGCGCGTGCGTAAACAGAAGCGCGCGGACGTGATCCACGGCGATGCACGCACGGTCGATCTGCCGGGACCGTTCGACGCGGTCGTCACCTCACCGCCGTATCCGGGGTTGATCGACTACCACGAGCAGCACCGCTACGCGTACGAGCTGCTTGGGCTCGACGATCTGCGCGCCGTCGAGATCGGTGCTGCCGAGCAGGGGACGTCGAAGGCCGCGATCGCGGCCTACGTCGAGGGAATCAGCGCTGTGCTCGCGTCCTGCGCAGCCGTGCTGAAGCCGCGTGGCCGCGTCGTCATCGTCGTGAATGACCGCCGGAGTCTCTACCCCGCGATCCTCGAGCGCGTCGGGCTCGAGCTCGAGCAGCGCTACCAGCGGCACGTGAACCGCCGCACCGGCCGCCGCGCCGGCGAGTACTTCGAAGACGTGCTCGTCGCTACCGCGAAGCGCTGAACGCGACAGAGACTGCCGGGGACCCTAACCCAGATAGAGGTGGCTGAGGACGACGAGCACGACGATGAGACCGAACGTACTCCATGCCCGGGCTCGCAGGGAGCTGTCCGGAAAGAGCGCAAAGAACAGCCGAAAGAACACCGTCGCCAGCAGCACGAACCCGAAGATCACGAGGCCGTAGAGCACGAGCACGCGCGAGGCCTCGGTGACCTTTCCGGTCGCAACGGTGTGGAGCGCCGCAAGTTCCGCGAAGAAGGCCAGGGCCACACCGGCCAGCCCGAGGGCCATGAGGACGACGCGCGTTCCGTGCGGCGTCTTCGGTGTCGTCGCCCAGTTCTGACCGACCAGTCCCGCGATGAAGAGCACGGGGATTGTCTCGGCCGCAAGGTCGTAGAAGCGTGGTGCATCGGCGACGAGCACGCGCCGAGTGTGACGAAGCGTTCGGAGGTCGTTGCGCTTGACATGTGACCGTATGGTCACGTAATATCGTGGCGTGTCCGACGACGACCTGGTGTTCAAGGCGCTCGCCGACCCGACGCGGCGCTACCTCCTCGACCGGCTCTTCGAGCGCGACGGCCGCACGCTCACGGAGCTCGAGTCCGACCTGGAGATGACGCGCTTCGGCGTCATGAAGCACCTGCGGGTGCTTGAGAGCGCAGGTCTCGTCGTCACGCGGTGGTCCGGCCGCGAGAAGCACCACTTCTTGAACCCGGTGCCGATCCGGCTGATCCACGACCGCTGGATCGACAAGTACACCGAGCGCCACGTGTCGGCGCTCGTGGATCTCAAGCAACGACTGGAGGAGCGTCAATGAGCACCGAGACCGCGCTCGCGACGCAGGTCTACGAGGTGTCGATCAGGTCGACACCGGAGCAGATCTGGGACGCGATCACGAAACCCGAATGGACCGCGCAGTACTTCCACGGCGCGCGGATCACCGTCGTCCCCGACCACTACTCGAGCCTCGGGCCGGACGGCGACACGTGGGGCGACGCCGACGTCGAGGAGTTCGACCCGCCGCGGCGCCTCGTCCACGGCTGGCGCTCGCTCTACGACCCGGAGCTTGCGCTCGAGGAGGAGAGCCGCGTCACGTGGGACATCGTCCCGCAGGGCGACGGCACGTGCCTGCTGCGCGTCACGCACGACCGCCTCGAGGGCGCGCCGAAGACGGCCGCCGGCGTCTCGGGCGGCTGGCAGGCGATCATCGACAACCTGAAGTCGCTCCTCGAGACCGGGAAGACGATCGAGGGCTGATGGAGCTCGACCGGTTGGGGCATCTCGCCGCTCTGCACCAGGCCGGTCACCTCGTGGCCGTGGGACCGCTCCGTCGCGAGCGGTTCCGCGGCCTCGGCGGCTAGCGCCCGGCGGCGTACCCCTGCATCCCGCGCGGATTCGCGCCGGCCTTCAGCACACCGTCCGGCTCGCGGCCGACCGCGCTGACGCGGCCGAGCGACCACGGCGGCGACACATTGACGTCGTGGCCGCGGGCGCGAAGCCCTTCGGCAGTCTCCGCTCCGGCGCGTTCCTCGACCGAGACCTGCCGCGGCTTCGTCTCGCGCGGGTAGAACGAGCTCGGGAACGCCTCTGTGTGGTGGTTCGGCGCGTCGATCGCCTCCTGCAGGTCGAACCCGAAGTGCACGTGGCCGAGGAACGTGTGCAGCGTCCACTGGTCCTGCTGGTCGCCGCCCGGCGTGCCGAGCGCGAGGTACGGCTCGCCGCCGCGGGCGACGAGCGTGGGCGAGAGGGTCGTGCGCGGGCGCTTCCCCGGCTCGAGCGAGTTCGGCAGCCCTTCTTCGAGCCAGAACATCTGCGCACGCGTACCGAGGCAGAAGCCGAGCTCCGGGACGACGGGCGCTCCCCAGAGCCAGCCGCCGCTCGGCGTCGCGGCGACCATGTTGCCGTGGCGGTCGACGACGTCGAGGTGCACCGTGTCGCCCTTCGACGTCGCACGCGTCGGCTCGCCGACCCCTGCCGCCTCCGCGACCTCGGCGTCGCGGTCGAGCTCCGTCAGCCGCGGCTCGCGACCGTCCGGCGCGCCGGGCCGGAGCTCCGGCGCGGACTCGTCGCCGACGAGGGACCGGCGCTCGTCCGCGTAGGCGGCCGAGAGCAGGGTGCCGAGCGGGACGTCGACGAAGTCCGGGTCGCCGTACCACGCCTCGCGATCGGCGAACGCGAGCTTCGCGCACTCGGTGATCGTGTGGACGTACTCGGCCGACGCGTGGCCGAGTGACGCAAGGTCGAAGCCTTCGAGGAGACGTAGCTGCTGCAGGAACACGGGCGCCTGGCTCCACGGTCCCGCCTTCAGCACCGTGTGACCGTGGTAGTCGACCGACAGCGGCTGCTCCCAGCGCGGGCGCCAGTCGCGCAGATCTTCTTCGGCGAGCAGGCCGCGATGGCGCTCGCCGGAGCTGTCGCGCCACGCCTGCTCGGAGAAGCGCACGATCGCCTCGGCGACGAAGCCGCGGTACCAGCATTCGTGGGCCGCTTCGATCTGCTCCTCGCGATTCGCCGATCGCGCTTCCGCCTCCTCGACGATCCGGCGGTACGTCGCTGCGAGCGCACGGTTGCGAGCGAGCACGCCGGCCTCGCTCACCGGGAGGTAGACGTCGGCCGACGTCGTCCAGTCGTCGCGGAAGAGCTGCTCGACGCTGCGAATCGCGCCGGCGATCTGCTCGAGCATCGGGTAGCCCTCGTCGGCGTAGCCGGTCGCATAGCTGAGAACGTCGCGGAGGCTGAACGTCCCGTAGTCGCGCAGCAGAGCGAGCCAGCCGCCGAACGCACCCGGAACGACCGCGGCCAGCGGGCCCGTGCCGGGGATGAGGCGGAGACCGAGCTCGTCGCGGTAGTGCGCGATCGTCGCCGCCTGCGGCGCCGGTCCCTGCGCGCAGAGCACGACGGGCTCGCCGCCGGCAGGCCAGACGAGCGCGGGGAGGTCGCCGCCCGGCCCGTTCAGGTGCGGCTCGACCACCTGCAGCGTGAAGCCGGCCGCGACTGCGGCGTCGAAGGCGTTGCCGCCCTGCTCGAGCACGGCCATACCCGCTGCGGAGGCGAGCCAGTGCGTCGAGGCGACCATGCCGAAGGTACCGCGGAGCTCGGGACGCGTCGTGAAGGCCATCAGCCGATCTTGACCGCTTCCTCGGCGATGCGCGGCGCCGGCCGTCCCGGCGCGACGAGATGGCACGCGACGAAGTGTCCGCTTGCGAACTCCCTCAGCGGCGGCTCCTCGTCGCTCGATTGGGGCGCCGAGCGCGGCTCCAGCGGGCAGCGCGTGTGGAAGCGGCAGCCGGACGGCGGCGCGAGCGGGCTCGGCACGTCTCCCTCGAGCACCGTGCGCTTGCGGGAGCGCTGCTCCTCCGGATCGGGCACGACGGCGGCCGAGAGCAGCGCCTGCGTGTACGGGTGCTGCGGGCTCCGGAAGAGCTCGTCCCGCGGCGCGAGCTCGACGAGCTTGCCGAGGTACATCACCGCCACGCGGTCGCAGAGGAACTCCACCGTCGCCAGGTCGTGCGTGATGAAGAGGCACGAGAAGCCCATCTCGCGCTGCAGGTCGCGAAGCAGGTTGAGGATCGACGCCTGGACCGACACGTCGAGTGCCGAGACCGGCTCGTCGGCGATCAGCACGCTCGGCTTGAGGATCAGCGCGCGTGCGAGCCCGACGCGCTGCCGCTGCCCGCCGGACAGCTCGTGCGGATAGCGGTAGCGGAGCTCCGAGCGCAGACCGACCAGGTCGAAGAACTCCTCGACGCGTGTGCGTAGCTCGCGGCCCTTCGCGATCCCGTGCAGCCGCAGCGGCTCGCCGACGATCGCGCCGCACGACATGCGCGGGTTGAGCGACGAGTACGGATCCTGGAAGACCATGTGCAGCTCGCGCCGCAGCGGCCGCAGGCCGCGGCGCGAGAGGTGCGTGATGTCCGTGCCGCGCAAAAGGATCTCGCCGCTCGTCGGCTCGGTGAGGCGCATCACGCAGTTCGCGACGGTCGACTTGCCGCTGCCCGATTCGCCGACGAGCCCGAGCAGCTCACCGTTGCGCACCTCGAACGAGACGTCGTCGACCGCGTGGACGACCGAGCCGCCGCCGGCGATGCCGCCGCCGACGCGGTAGTGCTTCACGAGGTTGCGCACCTCGAGCGCGAAAGGGCTCGGCTCGCTCATTCGGGCCCCGGATGGAAACACGCCACCAGATGGTCGGGCCGCACCTGTCGAAGCTCGGGCACCTGGGACCGCGAGAGCTCGTCGGCTCGCGGGCAACGATCCGCAAACGCGCACATCGTCGGCAGCTCGCGCAGCGACGGGACGCGTCCCGGGATCTCGCGCAGCCGCGGCCGCTCACCGGCGCCGTCGTACGGCCGGGGGATCGCGCCGAGCAGACCGATCGTGTATGGATGCTGCGGCGCCGCGTAGAGATCGCCGACCGGCGCTTCTTCCGCCTTGCGCCCCGCGTACATGACCACGACGCGGTCGGCGATGTCGGCGACGACGCCCAGGTTGTGCGTGATCAGGACGATCGAGGTGCCAAGCCGCTCCCGCACGTCGCGCATGAGATCGAGCACGCCGGCCTGGATCGTCACGTCGAGCGCGGTCGTCGGCTCGTCGGCGACCAGCACTCGCGGGTTGCACGCGAGCGCCATCGCGATCATCACGCGCTGCCGCATGCCGCCTGAGAGCTGGTGCGGATACTCGTCGATCCGCCGCTCCGGCGAGGGGATGCGGACGAGGTCGAGCAGCTCGATCGTGCGCTTGCGCGCATCGCCGCGCGACAGACCGAGGTGACGCGTCAGCACTTCCCCGATCTGACGGCCGATGCGGAAGACCGGGTTGAGCGACGTCATCGGTTCCTGGAAGACGAAGGAGATGTCGCGGCCACGGATCGCGCGCAGCTTCCGCATCGGCAGTGCGAGCAGGTCGACGCCGTCGAACACCGCGCTGCCGCTGATCACGGCGGTCTCCGGCAGGAGACGCACGAGCGACATGCAGGTGACGCTCTTGCCGCAGCCCGACTCGCCGACGATGCCGAGCACCTCGCCCTGGCCGAGCGAGAACGACAGCTTGTCGACCGCGTGCACGGGGCCGTCGTCGGTGTCGAACCGGACCGAAAGGTCTCTTACGTCGAGCAGCGGTTCCGCCATCAACGCGTCGTCCGCGGGTCGAAGATGTCGCGCAGCCCGTCGCCGAGCACGTTGAACGAGAGCGACGCGATGACGATCGCGAGCCCGGGATAGACGGCGAGCCACGAGTCCTGCGAGAGGTACGACTGCGCGTCCTGCAGCATCACCCCCCAGGACGGCGTCGGCGGCTGCACACCGAGGCCGAGGAACGACAGGACCGCCTCGCCGATGATCGCGCCGGGAATCGTGAGCGTCGCCTGCACGAGCAGCGTGCTCGTCATGTTCGGGAGGATGTGGCGGAAGATGATCGTCGCGTCGTTCGCTCCGTTTGCGATCGCGGCGGGGACGAAGTCCTCTTCGCGCAGCGACAGCGTCTCGCCTCGGGCGATGCGGATGAGCCCGGGCATGGACGCGATCCCGAGCGCGAGCGTCGCGTTCTTCAGCGACGGCCCGAGGATCGCGGCGAGGCCGACGGCCAGGATCAGGAACGGGAAGGCGAGCAAGACGTCCGTGAGGCGGGCGATCACCGTGTCGACCCAGCCGCGGTAGTAGCCCGCGACCATCCCGATCGGCACGGCGACGATCATCGCGAGCACGGTCGCGAGGAAGCCGGCCTGCATCGACGCTCGCGCTCCCCAGATCAGGCGCGACAGCTCGTCCCGCCCGAGCTCGTCGGTCCCGAGCAGGTGCTTCGACGACGGGTGCGAGAGGATCGACGTGAAATCGGTCGCTCCCGAGCCGTACGGCGCCACCCACGGGGCGAGCGCCGCCACGACGACGAGCACGACGACGACGACGAGGCCTCCGACCGCCATCGGCCGGCGCAGGAACCGTTTGCGCAGCAGCACGCGCCGGCGGGCGCGCGGGCTCGTCAGGGCGGTTGCGTCGACGGTGCTCACGAGCGTGCTCCGGCGGCGCGGATGCGTGGGTTGAGGAGCGAGTACACGATGTCGACGGCGAGGTTCACGACGACGTATCCCGCCGCGGCGACGAGCACGACGCCCTGGATCAGCGTGTAGTCGCGCTGGTTCACGGCTTCGACCGTCAGCTCGCCGAAGCCGGCGATGCCGAAGATCGTCTCGGTGACGACGACGCCGGAGATGAGACCGCCGAGCTGCAGGCCGATCACCGTCGTGACGGTGATCAGGCTGTTCCGGAGTGCGTGGCGCCAGATCACCGACCGCTCGCTCAATCCCTTGGCGCGCGCGGTCCGCACGTAGTCGGCGCCGAGCGACGTCAGCATCGACGAGCGCATCTGCCGCATCAGGATCGCCGCGAGCCCCGTCGCGAGGACGACACACGGCATCAGCATGTGTTCGAGGTTCGCGACGGGGTGGTGCACCGTCACGTACCCGCTCGCCGGTAACCAGTGCAGGTCGACGGCGAACCAGACGATGAACAGCAGGCCGAGCCAGAAGTGCGGCACGGACAGCCCGACGAGGGCGCTCGTCGTGACTGCGTAGTCGCTCGGCTTGCCGCGCCGGGTCGCGGCGATCACCCCCGCCGGAATGCCGATCGCGATCGCGAGGAGCATGCTCAGGATCGCGAGCTCGAGGGTGATGGGAAGCCGCGTGACGATCGTGTGTGCGACCGGGAGGTCGCGCTGGTCGGTGCCGAGATCGCCGTGCAGCGCCAGCCAGACCCAGTGCGCGTACTGCACCGGCAGCGGCCGGTCGAGCAGGTACTTGTGCCGGATCGCCGCGAGCACCGCCGGGTCGCGGTTCTCGGCGCCGAGCGCGATCGCCGGGTCGCCCGGGATCGCGCGGACGCCGAGGAAGACGAGGACGCTCGCAAGCAGGAGCACGACGAGGGCGGCTCCCACCTTGCGAAGGAGAAAGCCGCCCATCGTCGATCGATCGCCTTACTTGAACTGCGCGAAGGCGACGCGCAGCAGAGTGTCCGGGTACATCTTCACGCCGGTCACCTGCTTCGAGACACCGGCGCGCGTGACCGGGTAGTAGAGGTAGATCAACGGCCGGTCGTTCTCGATGATCTGCTCGGCGACGTGGTACAGCGTCATCCGCGACTTCTGTGTCGCCGACTTCCGAGCGTTGTTGAGCACGTAGTCGAGCCGCGGGTTCGAGTAACCGCTGCCGTTCTCGGTACCGCTCGTCTCGGCGAACGCGTAGATGTTGCCGTCCGGGTCGATGCGGCCCGACCAGCCGATCAGGTACGTGTCGAACGTGCCGTCTTCTTCCTTGTCGAGCGACGTCACGAAGTCGGTCGACTGGATGTTGACGGTGATTCCGACGGCCTTCTCCTCCGCCTGGATGAACTGCGCGAGACGGAGTGCTGCGGTGCCGGTCGGCACCATCAGGTTGACGGTCGGGTTCGAGATCCCCGAGGCCGCGACGAGCTTCTTCGCATCGGCCGGGTCGTACGGCGTGCACTTGATCGTCTTGTCGAAGTACGCGCTCGCCGGCGAGATCGGCGTGCAGCCCGGCATGACGGTGCCGCCGAAGACGACCTTGTTCATCGTCTGGCGGTTGATCGCCTCCTCGAACGCCTTGCGAAGGCTCGAGCTCTTCGCGAGGTCGGTGCCGATGTTCGAGTACGGCAGCTTGTCGATGCCGTTCTTGTTGCCGATGTTGATCGTGAAGCCCTGGTAGCCGAGCGAGGTCTGCTTGATGATGCCGAGCGACGAGTCGCTCTCGATCCCCTGCAGCTGGGTCGAGTCGATCCCGTCGAGCGCCTGCTGGTCGCCGGCCTTGAGCGCGGCGGCAGCAGCGGCGGTGTCGTTGTCCACCTTGAACACGATCTTCGCGAGATGGACGTCCTTCTTGTCGTAGTAGTACGGCGACTTGACGACGGTGATGCTGTCGCCTGCCACACGGTTCGAGTACATGAACGGGCCGACGCAGATCGGGTCCTGCGCGAAGTTCGCGCCGAGCTTCGCGAGCTGCTTCGGCGACATGATCATCCCCGCACGGTCTGCGAGCTGCGCCGTGAGCGGCGAGTACGCCGACTTCAGGTGGATGACGACGGTGTAGGCGCCCGAGGCGCTCACGCTCGAGATCGGTGAGATCTCACTCGCGCGGGCCGACCCCTTCAGCGTCAGGTCGCGGTTCAGGGTGGTGACGACGGCGGCTGCGTTGAACGGGGTGCCGTCGTTGAACTTGATCCCCTTGCGCAGCGGGATCGTGTAGGTGAGCTTGTCCTTCGAGATCGTCGGCAGCGCCGAAGCCAGCTGCGGCACGATCTGCGCCTTGGCATTCAGGTCGTAGAGCTTCTCGCAGAAGGTCAGGAAGACCTCGCGGCCGGAGAAGGTACGGGCGAGCGTCGGATCGAGCGCGTCGGGCTCGCCGGCCGACATTCCGACTACGAGCGTGCCTCCGTTCTTGGCCGCCGCTCCATGGGTGCGGATTGCCGCCGTTGCGGCTGCGGCGGCAAGGAGCGCAATCGAAGCGCCCGCGAGGAGGGCGATCCGAAGGCGAGTGCGGGTCATCGCAGTGCGTCCTTTCGACGACGGGGATTGCCGGGACCGTGGGGGGCGGAGCCGGGACCTTATGTTGGATCCACTTTCTGGTCAAGTGGATACGAATCGGCTAGGCTCATCGGATTGATGCGGACGCTCGAGGCCTCTTCCGGTAGCGCCCGGGGCCGTGCCGGGCTTCTGCGCATCGACCGTGAGCTGATCGCGATCGGCATCCTCGGCGGGCTCCTCTCGGGCCTGCTCGGCGTCGGCGGCGGGATCGTCATGGTGCCGCTGCTCGTGCTCTGGGCCCGGTACGGCCAGCGCGAGGCCCACGCCGCCTCGCTCGGGGCGATCATCCCGATCAGCATCGCGGGCATCGCGACCTACGGGATCGCGGGCGAGGTCCGGATCGGTCCTGCGGTCGCGCTCGTCGCCGGCTCGGTCGTCGGCGCGCGGATCGGCGCCGGCTGGCTGGCGCGGATCGACGAGCGGCTGCTCAAGGTCGTCTTCGGCGTCTTCCTCGTCGGCGTCGCCGTCCTCCTGTTCCTGCATCGATGAGCGGCGTCACCCTCTACGTCGCGCTGGTCGCGTTCGGCGTCGTCGCGGGGGTCGCGTCGGGCCTGCTCGGGGTCGGCGGCGGGACGCTGATGGTGCCGTTCCTCACGCTCGCCGCAGGCCTGTCGCAGCACGCGGCGCAGGCGACGTCGCTGCTCGTGATCCTGCCGACGGCGCTCGCGGGGACGCTCACCCTGCGCCGGCGGGGCGTCGGCGATGCGGGGCTGGCGCTCCGCTTCGGCGTCGTCGGTGCAGTCGGGGCGGTAGGAGGTGCTCTGCTCGCCCTCGCGCTGCCGGCGTCCACCCTGCGTATCGTGTTCGCCGTGTTCGTCTGCATCGTCGGGCTGAAGCTGATCTACGACGGCTCCCGGGCCAAGGAGCAGCCCGCGTGACCCAGGTCGCCGACGAGCGCCGGGCGCTCGTCGACAAGCTCGCCGCGACCCTGCAGGCGCGAATGCTGAGCGGTGAGCTCGTGTCGGGGACACGGCTGCGACAGGCGGCGCTCGCCGAGGAGTTCGGCGTCAGTCGCACGCCGATCCGCGAGGCGCTCCGCAAGCTGCAGGCGAGCGGTCTCGTCGAGGTGCGGCCCCATCGCGGTGCGCTCGTGCGCGCGCCGACGGCGCGTGAGATTCGCGACGCCTACGAGGTGCGCGCGGAGCTCGAAGGCATGGCCGCCGAGCTCGCGGCGCGCCGCATCCACCAGGATCAGCTCGACGTCCTCCACGACATGCAGTGGGAGTTCCGCGCGGCGCTCGAGCGGATGATCCAGCTGCGAAACGGCGACGGCGTCGACCTCGACCCGGAAGCGGAGACGGCGCGCTGGGGCCGGGCGAACGACGGCTTTCATCAGGCGATCCAGATCGGCGCGGCGAACGACGTCCTCGTCGCGCAGCTCCTGCATCTCCACCGGAGCTTCCCGCGCGACCTGACGCGGACCGTGCTCGGCGAGAGCGTCAAGCTGCTCGCCGAGAACGTGCACGAGCACGAGGAGATCCTGGACGCGATCGAGCGTCGCGACGCCGCGGCCGCGCGCGACCGGATGGCGAGGCACGTGCGCCACGCAGGCGAGCTCGTCACGCTGCGCTTCGAGCAGCGCGGCTGACCGTTACTCAGCCCAGAGCCAACGAAGCGCGTCGGGCAGCAGGACGCCTCCGTGGTTGCCGTCGTGGCCGCCGTCGCCGACGACGAGGCGAAAGTCGTATCCGCGTTCCGCCAGGGCCGCCGCGACTTGCAGGTTGGCGCTGAGCCAGTTGTGTTCCGGCTCGTTCCAGTGGAGATCCCGCGTCGCCGCTTGTAGCCAGATCCGCAACGGCTTCGTTGGCGTCGCCCGGATCAGCTCGGGATAGGGATTGCCGCCCGGCATCTGGACGAAGCTGCCCAGGGCGCAGTACACGCGCCGGAACCGGTCGGGCCGGAACCACGCGGCGGTGAAGGCGCAGTTGCCGCCGCTACTGCCGCCGGCGACAGCCCACTGGTCGGGATCGTCCGTGATCGCGTACTCGGCGCGGACCGCGGGGATGATCTCGTCGATCAGGAACCTCGCGTAGGCGTCGCTGAAGGCGTCGTACTCGGCGTTCCGGTTCTCGCTCGGCTCGACGAAGACGACGACAGTCGCCGGCATCTCGCCGTTGTGAATGAGGTTGTCCAGGACGACCGGTGCCCGCACCTCGAAGTCGAGGTTCAGGTACCAGGCGGCATCCTGGAAGACCATCAGCGGCGCGGGCGTCTTCTCCGTGTACTGCGCGGGGACATACACCCAGTAGCGGCGCGTCGTGCCGGGGAAGACGCGGCTGTCAGCCCACTCGTATTCGCGGATCGCGCCGCTTGGGGTGTCCGGCCGAGGAGACGAGTCGGGGCCGTGCGCGTAGCGGGCGGGGAACACCAGCGGCTGGCGGATGTACGGCACCTCATCGATCGGTGAGTCCGCGCCCACGGACGCATGATCACGCTTTCGGCACAGGTGTGTCACAGACACGCCACAGGTTGTCGTCTAGCGTGGCAACGTGCTCGCTCGCACCGTCACGCACGCACTCGTCGGCCTCGATCCGCGCCGGGTCGAGGTCGAGGCGCACATCCAGCAGGGCCTGCCGGCGTTCGCGATCGTCGGGCTCGCCGACCGCGCCTGCCAGGAGGCGAAGGCGCGTGTCCGCTCGAGCGTCTCGGCCGCCGAGCTCCAGTGGCCGCCGGGCGCGCGCATCACGATCAACCTCGCGCCTGCGTCCCTGCGCAAGGAGGGCTCGGGGTTCGACCTGCCGATCGCGCTGGCGGTGCTTGCAGCCTCCTACCAGGTGCCGCTGTCTGCGCTCGAAGGCCATGCGGCGTTCGGCGAGCTCGGTCTCGACGGGCGGCTGCGACCGGTGCCGGGCGCGCTCGTCGCCGCCGAGGGCGCCCGCCGCGCAGGACTCGACCACCTCGTCTGCGCGCTCGAGTCGGCGCCGGAGGTCGCCCTCGCGGGCATCGAGCCCGTCGGGGTGCGGCACCTCGGCGACGTCGTGGCGTACCTCCGCGGCGAACGCGACCCGCCCGAAGTGCCGTTACCGGCCGACGACTTCGAGACGCTCGCCGGCGTCCCGGACCTCGCCGACGTCCGCGGCCAGGAACGCGCGCGCCGCGCGCTCGAGATCGCCGCGGCAGGCGGCCACAACCTGCTCCTTGCGGGGCCGCCCGGCACCGGGAAGACGATGCTCGCGCGCCGGCTGCCTGGGATCCTGCCGCTCCTGGACGACGAGGCCTCGCTCGAGGTGACGCGGATCCACTCGGTGACGGGAGTGCTGCCGCCGGGATCGGGGCTCGTGCGCGTGCCGCCCTTTCGCGCACCCCACCACTCGACGTCGGTCGCCGGGATCGTCGGCGGCGGCTCGGGCGGTCCTCGGCCGGGCGAGGCCAGTCTTGCGCACCGCGGGGTGCTCTTTCTCGACGAGCTGCCCGAGTTCCAGCGGCCGGTGCTCGAGGCGCTCCGCCAGCCGCTCGAAGATGGCGTCGTCAGCGTCGCGCGTGTGGCGGGCCGGGCCGTGTTTCCGGCGCGCTTCCAGCTGGTCGGCGCGATGAACCTGTGTCCGTGCGGCGCGCGCGGCGACGGCGCGGCGCGGTGCTCGTGCACACCGGAGCGCATCCACCGCTACCGCGAGAAGCTCTCGCGTGCGCTGCTCGACCGGTTCGACCTGCTGCTCACGATGCCGAGGACGCGCGGCGAAGAGCTTGCGGGCGGGCCGGGTGAGCGTTCCGCCGCCGTTCGCGAACGCGTCCTCGCAGCGCGCTGCCGGTTGCGAGAAAGCCCGCCGCGCCGCACCGATCAGGCAGACGCGCTGCTCACGCGCGCGGTCGAGCGGCTGCCGCTCTCGGGCCGCGGTCGCGCGCGGGTCGCCCGTGTCGCGGGGACCATCGCGGCGCTCGCGGCCGCCGACGACGTGCAGGCGGAGCACGTCGCCGAGGCGCTCTCCTATCGGCCGCCGGCGGAGCTGACCGAATGAGGCGTCGGCTCGACGGAGCCGTCAAACGAGCGGAGGTGACGGCGTTGCCGGCGCCGAAGCGGATATGAGCGAGCTCGCGGTCGCCATGTTCGCAGCGGAAACGGGCGCGCACGTGCTCGACGAGCCCCGGTCGGCGCGCTTCGCCCGCTTTCGCGCGAGCTTCGACGAGGCGACGTTCCGGCGCGAGCTCACGGCGCGCGGGCTGCGCTGGGTCGCCCGCAGCGATCCCGGATTTCCGCCGCGGCTGCGAGCAATCCACGACCCGCCGCCCGGCCTCTTCGTGCGCGGAGCGGCGCCGCTCGCCCTTCTCGACCGCCCGTGCGTCGCGATCGTCGGCGCCCGCTCGTGCTCCCCGTACGGCACGGCGGTCGCGCTTGCCTTCGGACGGGAGCTCGCCGCCGCCGGGGTGGTGGTCGTGTCGGGCCTGGCGCGCGGCGTCGACGGCGCGGCTCATCGCGGCGCGCTCGACGCGGGCGAGACGGTTGCCGTGCTCGGCTGCGGCATCGACCGCGACTACCCGCGTGCGCATGCCTCGCTCGCCGCGGCGATCGCACAGCGCGGGCTGATCGTGTCCGAGTATGCGCCGGGCGTCGAACCCGCGCCGTGGCGATTTCCTGCGCGCAACCGCATCGTCGCGGGGCTCGCCGAGGCCACGGTGGTCGTCGAGGCGCGTGAGCGGAGCGGCGCGCTGATCACGGCCGATCTGGCGCTCGACGAAGGCCGCGAGGTCTTCGCGGTGCCCGGCGAGATCACCTCCCAGCTCTCCGCCGGCACGAACGCCCTCCTGCGGCTCGGCGCGACTCCGGTCACCTGTGTCGGAGACGTTCTCTCGGCGCTCGGCATCGAGCCCGCGCCCGCGGAACCCGTCGCGCTCGACGACCGCCTCGCACGCGTGCGCGCTGCGGTCGCCGACGCGCCGGCGGGCGTCGACGAGCTCTCGCGCCGTGTCGGCCGCGCCGCGGCCGACGTCGCAGCGGCGCTCGCGCACCTCGAGCTGCTCGGCCTCGTGCACGAGGTGGACGGCGTGTACCGCGAGTCGGTGCGGAGCTAGGCGCCGACGTGCACGAACGCGATCACTTCGGAGCGGTTGCGGTCGGTCCGCAGCATCACTTCGCCGCCGTCGCTGTCGTTGCCGACGGACGTGTTGCCCTCGACCGCCTCGAACGTGCCGGCGGGCAGGCTGATCCACGCGTTGAAGAGGCCGACGTGATCGGCGACCCCGTCGTGATCCCAGTCGTAACAGACGAGATCGCCAGGTTGGGGGTCGGTGGTGACCGTGAGGTTGTTCTTCCCCGCCCTCGCGTCACCGACGATGTAGGGCACGTACGAGTAGTCCTTGCCTTGAGCGAAGGTCTTGCTGCCGGACTCGACGTAGCACCACGATGCGAACATCGCGCACCACGGTCCGATCACGCCGTACCACTCGGAGAACGCGACCCGGTTGGACGTCGGTGGGCTCTCCTTCACACCGAGCTGCGTCTTGGCCTTTGCAAGCGCGAGCGCGCGCAGTGGTTCGTGCGGCGTCTGCCGCTGCTCGCGCCGCACCAGGTTGGCAGCCGGCAGCTCCTTCGTGCCGACGAGGTACGCGGCGAGGACAGGCCCGTACATCTGGTCGCACTGCTTGAGCGGGTAGCCGAGCCAGTACTTCGCGCGGTAGGTCGCCTGCGCGGTGAGCGGCCCGTACGACCCGTCGACCTCGCCGGTGAAGAACGTCCCGTACTGGTTCGTGGCGAGTGCCTGCTGCGCTGCGGTCACGTCCGGTCCGGTCATGAACGGCGTCGTCACGTGGAGGACGCGAGGCGCGTCGGGAGGATCGACCGGCGCTCGTGGCATCTGCCACGTGACCATACTCCAGTCAACAGGCAAAGGGAAGAGCCGCCGGTACGCTCGCGCCGTGGCGGTGTCGTCGTACTGGCTTGCCGAGCCCCACCTGCCTCTGCCTCGGCGGACGTTCGCCGGCCGCGCAGAGGTGGCGGTCATCGGGGGCGGCGTCACCGGCTGCTCCTGCGCGCTCACACTGGCCGAGCGCGGCGTGCGCGTCCGCCTCTACGAGGCGCGTGAGATCGCGGGAGGCGCCAGCGGGCGCAACGGAGGCTTCGCCCTGCGCGGCGCCGCGATGGCGTACGACGAGGCAATCGCCCAGCTGGGCGCCGGTTCCGCGCGCCTCGTCATGGAGCTCACGGAACGGTCGCTCGACCGGATGGAGGAGCTGGCGGGCGACGCGTTCCGGCGCTCCGGCAGCCTGCGCCTCGCCTGGGACGGCGACGAGCTCGCTGCGCTCCGCCGCGAGCACGACGCTCTGCGCGCCGACGGCTTCGCGGTCGAGTGGGTCGACGAGCTCGACCCGCCGCTCGACCGGCTCGCGCGCGGCGCGATCCTCCATCCGCACGACGGTGCGATCCAGCCGGCGCGCTGGGTGCGCCGGCTGGCGGGCCACGCAGCCGAGGCAGGCGCCGAGATTCGCGAAGGCGAGTCCGTCTCGATCGCCGACCTCGACGCGGACGCCGTGGTCGTCGCCGGAGACGGATTCACCGCGTCGGTCCTGCCGGAGCTCGCGCCGCTCGTCGTCGCCACGCGAGGCCAGGTGCTCGCCACCGAGCCGCTCCCCGAGCTCATCTACGCCCGTCCGCACTACGCGCGCGGCGGCTACGACTACTGGCAGCAGCTGCCCGACCGGCGGCTCGTGCTCGGCGGTCAGCGCGACGCATCGTTCGCCACCGAGGACACGGACGTGATGGAGCCCACCGCTGCGATCCAGGCGCGGCTCGACGGGTTGCTCGAGGAGCTCGTCGGTTTCCGCCCCGAGGTGAGCCATCGGTGGGCCGGGATCTGGGGGACGACGCCGGACCATGTGCCGCTCGTCGGCCCGGTGCCGGGGCGGGAGCACGTCTGGGTCGCAGGCGGGTATTCCGGCCACGGGAACGCGCTCGGGCTCGCCTGCGGCGAGCTCGTCGCGAGGGCGGTGCTCGGGGAGGCGCCTCCCGAGCTGGAGGTGTTCGACCCGGCGCGGCTCGCCGTCCGAATCGCTTGAATTCGGGTCAAGTCGGGTCCCGCAGGGCCGATAGGCAGGTAGCACCGCACCGCCATGGCCCGCGTCTTCGTTCGATCATCGATGCAGTCCCCACAGCCGAGAGTGCCCCTCGTGGTGAGGCTGCTCGCCGGCGTGCGGGCCCATCACCTGGAGTACGGCAAGCGGCACGTCCTGTCGTTCATCGCGCTCGGCGCGGCGCTCGCCTGCGCTGCGCTCGCCGGCGTCGCGTGGGCGGCCGGCTTCGAGAAGGTCGGCGACCTGCTCAGGACGCCCGATTGGAAGTGGTTCCCGATCGCAGTGGCGGGGGAGGTGGCCGCGTACATCGGCTACACGCTCGCCTACCGCGAGGTCGCCGGTGCGCACCCCGCGCCGAAGCTCGACTTCCGGCACGCGCTCTCCGTCGTGGCCGTCGGGTTCGGCGTGTTCATCGCGCGCGGCGGGTTCGCGGCCGACTTCGAGATGCTGCAGGGCCACTGCGAGAACGAGCATCACGCGCGCCAGCGGGTGCTCGGGCTCGGCATGCTCGAGTACGTCATCCTCGCGCCCGTCACGTGCGCCGCGGCCTGCGTGCTCCTCGTCCAGCATTCGCGCATCTCGTCCGGGTTCACGATGCCGTGGGCGATCGGCGTCCCGGCCGGCGTCCTGCTCGCGCTCGCGTTGATGCCGCACCGCGAGCGGTTCATGCGCGCGAACGGCTGGCGCGGGATGCTGGGTGTCGCACTCGACGCGCTCGACGTCCTCAAGGCGATCGCCGCGCGGCCGTGGCAGGGCTTCCTCGCCGTGCTCGGGATGGCGATGTACTGGACGGGCGACGCGTTCTGCCTCTGGGCGTGCCTGTACGGCTTCCTCGGGCGGCCGCTGCCGATCCTGGCGTTCATCGTCGGCTACGCCACCGGTTACGCGCTGAGCCGGCGCACGCTGCCGCTCGCCGGCGCCGGCGTCGTCGAGGCGCTTCTTCCGTTCGCGCTGCTGTGGGTCAGCCTCCCGCTCGCGGCGGGAATGCTCGCGGTGCTCGCCTATCGCGTGTTCAACTTGTGGCTGCCGCTCGTGCCGGCCGCGATCGGCTACCGCCGCCTGCGCGCGGCGCTCTAGCTCAGCGACCGAAGCTCAGCCAGCGCGCCACCCGTTCGAACATCGCGGGGCCCATCGACCACCTCAGCCCGCTGACCGCGCCGACCAGCAGCACCGCGCCGAGGAACGGCGAGACGACGATGAAGCAGACGATGCTCGCCGCGAGCGCGACCGCGACGAGCGCCAGCGAGACGACCGTGCCTCCCGTCCGCTCGCGGCCGCAGTCGCGGCAGCGCGTGACCCAGACGGCACTCGCGTCCGGATCGGCGAGCGACGGATCGGTCTGCTGCACGCGCACCCAACGATGGAGGCCGAGCCGGCAGCGCAGGGGCGGCGCTACGGGTGATGGATCCATACAGCGACGCCGTGGTGGCCGGAGCACGTCCCCGATGCGTGCTTGCTGAAGCTGTACGTCCCGTCGCGGCACTCCGCCGTCGCGCCCGCGGGTGCGGCCTTCGCCTTCACCGGCCGGTGGACACACGTGCCGTCGACGTTCTTGTAGTAGCCGGACTTGCAGAGCGGCGTGACGTGCGTCGCGTGGGCGCGCGCCGCCGAGCCGCCCGCGAGCGCGAGCAGCGCCGCCCCGATGAGCCCTGTCCGCCTGAGCCAGGTCACGCCCTGCACCCTAGAGCGAGAGCCGCGGCAGATCCATGTCGCCGACGGCAGCGATTGCTGCGATCGCGATCGCGAGATCCTGGATCGCGAGCCCGGTCGAGTCGAACATCGTGATCTCGTCGTCGCTCTCCCGGCCCGGGGCCGTTCCCGCCAGCACGTCGCCGATCGCGGTCACGTCGGCGCGTGTCACGACCCCGCTTTCGACCGCGTGCGCAAGCTCACCGCCGTGCGACGCCTGCTCCCAGTCGTCGCAGTAGAGCCGCGCGCGCTGCAGCTCGCCGTCGGTCGCCTCCGCCTTGCCCGGGCCGTCGGCGCCCATCAGCGACACGTGCTGCCCGGGGCGGAGCGTTCCGTCTCCGAGCAGCACCGAATGGCCGGGCGTCACCGTGACGAGCAGGTCCGCTGCGAGCGCCTCGTCGAGTGAGCCCGCGACCTCGGCGCCGAGCTCGGCAGCGACCGACCTCGCGCGCTCGCTATCGACGTCCCACAACGCAACCGCGCGACCCTGCGCGAGGAACGTGCGCGCCGCCGCCTGACCGTTCACGCCGACACCGACCACCGACGCCGTCTTCGCGTCCGCGCGGCCCAGCACCTCGCCGGCGAGCACCGCGGCGGCACCGGTCCGCAGTGCGGTCACCGATGCCGCGTCGAGTACCGCGCGCAGCTGACCGTTCGCCGCGTCGGAGACGAGGACGACGCCCGTCACCGTCGGCAGCCCGTGCGCCGGGTTACCCGGGAAGGACGTGATCCACTTGAGCAGCGCGTAGCCACCGCCGAGCGCCGGCATCGCGCGGAAGTCGCCGGCCGGATAGTTCGTGACGTACACCTTCGGCGGCATCGACCACTCGCCGCGCGCGTGCGCGACGAACGCATCGCGCACCGCTTCCACCGCGCGCTCGGGCGACACCGCGCGATACACCGCAGCGGCGTCGAGAACCGGAACGCTGCTCACAGGCCCTTGACCGCTGCCGTCAGCTTCGCGACGGACTCCTTGGCGTCGCCGAACAGCATCATCGTGTTCGGCTCGACGAAGAGCGGATTGTCGATCCCGGCGAAGCCGGGGTTCATCGAGCGCTTGAGCACGACGACCGCCTTCGACTGGTCGACGTTCAGGATCGGCATGCCGTAGATCGGACTGCCCTGGTTGTTGCGCGCGTCGGGATTCACGACGTCGTTCGCGCCGATCACGAGCGACACGTCCGTGCGTCCGAACTCACCGTTCGCCTCGTCCATCTCCTTCAGCGCGGGGTAGGGGACGTTCGCCTCTGCGAGCAGCACGTTCATATGTCCCGGCATGCGGCCCGCAACCGGATGGATCGCGTACGTCACCTCGACGCCGCGCTGCTCGAGCAGGTCGGCGAGCGCGCGCACGTCGTGCTGCGCCTGCGCAACCGCCATGCCGTAGCCCGGCACGATCACCACTTTCTGCGCGTAGCCGAGCATCACGGCGACGTCGTCGGCGGTGGTCGGCCGCACCGCCCCGTCCGTGCCGGACACGGCGCCGGCGCCCGCGGCGATCTGGCCGAACGCGCCGAACAGCACATTCGCGATCGAGCGGTTCATCGCGCGGCCCATCATCAGCGTGAGCAGCGTCCCGGACGCGCCGACGAGCATCCCGGCCACGATCAGGACGTTGTTCTCGAGCTCGAACCCGCCGGCCGCCACCGCGAGGCCGGTGAACGCATTGAGGAGCGAGATCACGACGGGCATGTCGGCGCCGCCGATCGGCAGCACGAAGAGCACGCCGAAGACGGCGGCGGCCACGATCAGCACCCAGAGGAGCCACTGATCCTGCACGCCGACGATCAGCACGAGCCCGGCGGCGACGGCACCGGCGAAGATCGCGGCGTTGACGAACTGCTGTCCGGGATACGTGATCGGCCGCCCTCCGATCAGCTCCTGCAGCTTCGCGAACGCGATCATCGACCCGGCGAACGAGATCGCCCCGATCAGCGCCGAGAGCACGATCCCGATCGAGATGTCGACCTTCGGCGCGCCCGGCTGCGGCAGGATCCGATGCAGCTCCGCGAGCGCGATCAGCGCCGCCGCGCCGCCGCCGACGCCGTTGAACAGCGCCACCATCTGCGGCATCGCGGTCATCCGCACCTTGCGCGCGGCGACGGCGCCGAAACCGCCGCCGACCAGCATCGCCAGCACGATCGCCCACCAGCTCGTCGTCCCGATCTTGATCCACGTGACGACGATTGCGAGCAGCATCCCGGCCGCGCCGATCTGGTTGCCGCGCCGCGCGTGCGCCGGGTTCGAGAGGAACCGCAGCGCCAGGATGAAGGTCACGATCGTGACCAGGTACAGCAGGTTCGAGAGGTTGGTGCTCACGAGCCTTCCTTCTTCGGCGGCTCGCGCTTCTTGAACATCTCGAGCATGCGGTCGGTGACGACGAAGCCGCCGACAACGTTGGCCGAGCCGAGCACGACCGCCGCCACGCCGACGACCCACGTGAACACGCCCTTGTCCGGCTGCGCGAGCACGATCATCGCGCCGACGATCACGATGCCGTGAATCGCGTTCGTCCCCGACATCAGCGGCGTGTGCAACAGCGCCGGGACCTTCGAGATCACCTCGAAGCCGAGGAAGATCGCGAGCACGAGGATCGTCACCTCGAAGACGAGCAGCGTGTCATGGCTCATACGGCGGCCTCCTTCCGCGTGACGCACGCGCCGGCGACGATCTCGTCGTCCCAGTCGAGGTTCAGCGAGCCGTCCTTCACGATCAGCCCGAGCAGCGACGCCATGTTGCGCGAGAGCAGCTGGCTCGCATGCGTCGGCATCGTCGACGGCAGATTCGTCGTGCCGACGATCGTCACGCCGTTCTCCTCGACGACCTCACCCGGCTTCGTCAGCTCGCAGTTGCCGCCGCTCTCGGCGGCCAGGTCGACGATCACCGAGCCGAGCCGCATCGCGCGCACCGCCTCGGCGGTGACGAGCCTCGGCGCCGGCCGCCCCGGGATCGCCGCGGTTGTGATCACCGCGTCGAAGCCGGGAATGCGCGACTGGAGCTCGACCTGTTGCGCCTCCTGCTGCTCGGGAGTGAGCTCGCGTGCGTAGCCGCCTTCCGTCTCCTCGCCCTGGACGCCGAGGTCGAGGAACGTCGCACCGAGCGACTCGACCTGCTCGCGCACCGCGGGCCGTACGTCGAACGACGAGACGACGGCGCCGAGCCGGCGCGCGGTCGCGATCGCCTGCAGGCCTGCGACGCCCGCGCCGAGCACGAGCACCTTCGCCGGCGGAATCGTGCCGGCGGCCGTCATCAGCATCGGGAAGAAACGGGGCAGACGGTCGGACGCGATCAGCGCAGCCTTGTAGCCCGCGACGGTCGCCTGCGACGACAGTGCGTCCATCGGCTGCGCGCGCGTGATGCGGGGGACCGACTCGAGCGCGAGCCCGTGGACGCCCGCCGCCGTGAGCCGCTCGACGCCGGCTACATCCGTGAGCGGCGAGAGGAAGGCGATCAGCACCTGGCCGCTCCGGAGCCGCGCGACCTCGTCGTCGGTCGGCGCCGCGACCTTCACCACGACCTCTGCGCTCCACGGATCGCCGAGCTGCGCGCCCGCCTCCGTGTACGCGTCGTCGGCGAAGCCCGCTTCGCGGCCGGCGCCCGCCTCGACGATCACGTCGACGCCGTCCCCGAGCCGGCCGACGGTCTCGGGGACGAGCGCCACACGACGCTCGCCGGGAACCGCCTCCTTCGGGACGCCGACCTTCATCGCCGCGGGCGACGCTATCGCATCTCCGTACACTCGGCTCGGTGACGAAGCTCCTCGTCGACTACGGGCTCGTCCTGCTGTTTCTGCTCGTGATGCTCGAAGCCGCAGGGCTGCCGTTCCTGCCGGGGGAGGTCACGCTGATCGCTGCGGCGCTGCTCGCGCAGCCCGGCAAGCACCACTTCTCGATCGTCGCGGTGATCGTCGTCGCCGCTGCCGCCGCGATCACCGGCTACACGATCGGCTACTGGCTCGGACGCGTCGGCGGGCGCCGTCTGCTCACGCGCTGGAAGGTGACCCGCAAGGAGCTGCCGCGAAGCGAGCGCTTCTTCGACCGGCACGGCTCGAAGACGGTCTTCATCGGCCGCTTCGTCGCCGTGCTGCGGGCCTTGGCGGCCTGGCTCGCCGGGATCACCGACATGCCGTTCCTGCCGTTCATGGCCTGGAACATCGCCGGCGGGGTCGTCTGGGCGACGGTGTACGGCCTGCTCGCCTACTGGGCGGGCAAGACGGTGGTCGATGCGGTCGACCGCTACAGCGTCTACGCCGTGGTCGTGATCGTCGTCCTCGCGGCGCTCGGCTGGGGCGGGCACCGGGCCTGGCGCAGGCGACATTCCGAAAACGCTTGAACTCCAGGAGTTTCGGGAAGAGAATGGCGGCGTGCTTCGCGAACGCGAAGGGATCCAGGGGTCGAGCCGGAACGACGAATCGCCGATGGCGACCGCGTCCACACTCACCCGCCAGCTCGAGTCCCACGATCCGGACGGGGCGGGCCACGCCCAGCGGGTGACCGCGCTCGCGTTGCGCCTCGCCGAGCTCCTGCGCGCAAGTGCGGATCGCATCGAGGCGATTCGTGCCGGCGGGCCGCTGCACGACGTCGGGAAGCTCACGATCGCTGCGGCGATCCTCCGCAAGCCGGGACCGCTCTCTCCCGACGAGCTCGAGAAGATTCGCCGGCACCCGGTCGTCGGGGCGCACATGCTGCACGACGTCGAGGATGCGCAGGGCGGGCTCGACTGCGTCCTCTACCACCACGAATGGTGGAACGGCACCGGCTACCCGCACGGACTGTCGCGCGGCGAGATCCCGCTCGAGGCGCGCATCCTCGCCGTCGCGGATGCCTACGACGCGATGACGTTCGACCGGCCGTACCGCTCGGCGCGCTCGCGCGACGAGGCGCTCGCCGAAGTGGAGCGCTGCTCGGGCACGCAGTTCGACCCGCGCATCGCCGAAGCGCTGATCACGCTCGAGACGTAACTAGAGGGTCGACCAGACTTCGAGCTTCGTGCGCGTGCGGGCGATCACGTCGTCCGTGAACTCGCTCGTCGCCGCGTGACCGCCGAGGTCGGCGGTCTTCACGCCCTGGGCCACCGCCTCGAGCGCCGCTTCGCGGATCGCGCGGCCGGCGGTCGAACCTTCGTCGGTCTGCGAAAGGAGTGCTGCCGCCGCCAGGATCATCGCGAGCGGGTTCGCGACGTTCTTGCCTTCGAGTGACGGCGCCGTTCCGTGCGCGGCCTCCGCCATCAGCGCCGTCGGCTCGAAGTCGGCGCCCTCGAAGGCGACGAGCATCGACTCCGAGCCTGCGATCGAGCCGAAGAGCGGCAGCACGAGGTCGGAGAGGATGTCGCCGTCGCGGTTCAGCGCCGGTATGACCATCGGGTCGCCGGTCGAGGCGATCAGCAGCGCGAACGTCGCGTCGATCAGCTGCGGCTCGTAGGTCACCGCCGGATGGCGCGCCGCTGCGGCGTCCATCTCCTCCTTGAGCATTCCCTCGTAGGTGGGGGAGACGGTGTACTTCGGCCCGCCGAAGACCTTCGCGCCGGTGCGCTCGGCCTCACGGAACGCGAACTCGGCGACGGCACGGCAGACGCTGCGCTCGATCCGCTCGGTGCGGAACGCAACCTCGTCCTCGCCGTCGCCTTCGCGCCACTCCTTCGCGCCGTACGCGTCGCCGACCGCCATGCGAACGACCGAGATCGGCGCGTGCACGCCGCCGAACGGAACGACGCCAGGCAGCCGGCGCCCGGTGCGCACGATCACCTTCCCGCCGATCTCCTCGCGCAGAATGCGGTTCGGCGAGCCGACGTCGCCGCGCGTCTCGGGCGTGACCGTCGCCGCCTTCAGACCGAGCCCCAGCTCGCGGATCGCCGCCGCCGCCTCGTGCACGACGCCGTTCTGGGTCTCGCGGCGCGCGTCGAGCGAGAGGTCGAACCGGGGCAGCTCGAGCTCGAGCCCGGTGACGTCCGGAGCGAGCACGCGCAGCGACTCCTCGAGGAGCTCCTGGCCGGTCTGGTCGCCCTCGAGGACGGCGATTCCCTTGAGATGCACGGTGGCCAAGATTAGCTTCGGGCCGCGACCGGGAATCAGTCGGCACATGGCGGCGCGGATCGGCTGGAGCCGTCGGGGGTCGAAGCGGAGGTTTCGCTACTACGACGCCGACGGGCGCGAGATCACGGACGAGGAGAAGCTCGAGCGGATCCGCGCGCTCGTGATCCCGCCGGCGTGGAAGGACGTATGGATCTCACCGTCGGTCCGCTCCAAGCTCCAGGCAACCGGGGTCGACGCGGCGGGCCGGAAGCAGTACCTGTACCACCCGGCCTACCGGGCGAAGCAGGAGCAGGCGAAGTACGACAAGCTCATCCGGTTCGCCGAACGGCTGCCCGCGCTGCGCGAGGCGATGAGCGAGCACATGGAGCTCGAGGGTCTGCCCGCCGAGAAAGTCGCGGCGATCGCGGTGCGGCTGATCAACCTGGGCTGGTTCCGGGTCGGCGGCGACCGCTATGCCAAGCAGTCGCGCACATTCGGGATCACGACGCTCCGCAAGAGCCACGTCACGGTGCGCGGCTCGCGGATCGCATTCCGCTACCGCGGCAAGCACTCGATCATGCTCCGGAGCGCCGTCGTGGATCCCGAGCTCGCGGCAGCGATGCGCGAGCTGCTCGCGCTGCCGGGGCAGCGCCTCTTCCAGTTCCTGGCGCCCGATGGAACCCGCTGCAACCTCGACCAGCGCCGGTTGAACGACTACATCAAGGAGCATCTCGGCCCGGAGTTCTCGGCGAAGGATTTCCGAACGTGGGGCGGGACGCTGATCGCCGCGATCGAGCTCGCCGCCCAGGATCCGCCCGAGAATCCGACGCAGGCGAAGAAACGGATCGCCGCGGTCATGCGCCACGTCGGCGAGAAGCTGGGAAACACTCCGGCCGTTGCGCGCTCGTCCTACGTCAGCCCGGCGGTCGTGGAGCAGTATCTCGACGGGAGAACCATCGACGATTTCCGTCCCCGGCATTTGCGCGTCGTCGGCGCCCGGGATACCGGCCTCGACCGCGAAGAGACAGCGACATTGAGCCTGCTGCGTTCCTGGCGCATTCGCGCCTCCCGTGCCGCCTGAGTAAACTGGCGGGAATGGCACGGAAAACCATTCTCGTTTGCGACAACTGCGGGAAGGAAGTCGACGAGTCGCGCGGCGCAACGCTGCGGGTCACCTACGTCGACGCCCGCCGCGGCTCGAAGGTCGCCGATCTCTGCGACGACTGCGCGGGCCAGATGCCCGGCCGCGCCGCCGCCCGCCGCGGTCGCCGGCCGAAGGCCGCCTCGACCGGCGAATAGCCGCTCGCTGCGCGGATTTCCGCGCCCGACCCGTCCGGTGAGGACCCTACGATGGGAAGGTGGGGCTGTCCCTCGTCGCAGGGCCTGCGAACGCGGGCAAGGTTGCGCTCCTGCTGGAGCGCTATCTGGCGCGCCTCGACGACGAGCCGTTTCTCATCGTGCCGACCGCGTCGGACATCGACCGCGTCGAGCGCGACCTGCTCGCGCGCTGCGGCTGCCTCTTCAGCGGCGCGATCGGGACGTTCGACGACCTCTTCCGCCGGATCCTCCGCCACGACCCGGAGGCGCGGCCCGTCGCCGGCGATGCGCAGCGCGCGCTCGTCGTGCGCCGCCTGCTCGCGACCGCGAGCCTGAACGGCCTCGCGCGCTCCGCGCGCACGGCCGGCTTCGCCGACACGCTGCTGCAGACGCTCGGCGAGCTCGAACAGGGCCTGATCGACCCCGGCGACCTCGACGGCGACCTCGCTCAGCTCTACGCCGCGTATCGCGACGAGCTCGACCGGCTCCGCTACTGGGACCGCGACCTGCGGCGCCGGCGCGCCGCCGAGCGCGTCGCGGGCGATCTCGACGCCTGGCACGGCGAGCCGGTCTTCGCGTACGGCTTCGAGGACCTCACCGGCGCCGAATGGGCGCTCCTGAGCGCGCTCGCGGGCCGCACCGACGTCGAGGTGTCCCTGCCGTACGAGCCGGGCCGCGTCGCGTTCGCCTCGCTCTCGCGAACGGCAGAGGACCTGAGCGCGCTCGCCACGCGCATCGAAGAGCTTCCCGCGTCGTCGGCGGTTCAGCATCCGGCGCTCGCCCACCTCGAGCGCGCGCTCTTCGAGGAGTCGCCGCCGGCGCCGCCCGAGCTCGACGCCGCAGTCCGCTTCTTCGAAGGTGCGGGCACGCGCGGCACGCTCGAGCTCATCGGCGACGAGCTCGTCGCGCTGCTGCGGTCCGGCGTTCCGCCGGACCAGATCGCGCTCGTCGCGCCGTCGCTCGAGCAGTGGCGCGGCCCGCTCGAGACGGTGCTCGGCAGCCTCGATGTCCCGTACGCGATCGAGTCGCGCGTGCGGCTCGGCGCAACCGCCCTCGGCCACGCGCTCCTGCAGTTCCTGCGCTACGCGTGGGCGGACGCCGGCCGGCGCGAGCTCTTCGGCTATTTGCGCAGCCCGTACTCGGGCCTCGCGCGCTCGTCCGTCGACTACGTCGAGGGACGCCTGCGCGGCCGCGCGATCCATACGCCCGCCCGCGTCGAGGAGGAAGCGGAGAAGCTGCGCGAGGCGCCGGTGCCGGCGCTCGCGGAGCTGCGCGCCGCCGAGGACCCGGTCGTCGCGGTGCGGACGCTCCTGCGCTCGATGCTGCGGGCGGCGTACGGCACCGAGGCGCCGCCCGCGGGCGAGACGTCGCGCCTCGATCTGCGCGCGTACGGGCACGCACTCGAGCTCCTGACCGAGCTCGAGAACTGGTCGGTGTCGCGCGAGGAGCTGATCGGCGCGCTCGAGCGCTGCGAGGTGCGGCTCTCCTCCGCCGCCGAAGCCGGCCGCATCGCGGTGCTCGACTTGCTGCGCGCGCGCACGCGCCGATACGAAGTCGTGTTCGTGCTCGGCCTCGAGGAAGGCGTACTGCCGCGGCGCTCGCGCACCTCGCCGTTCCTCGACGACGACCGCCGGCGCGAGCTCGGCGGACGGCTCGAGCGGCCGGATCAGGTCTCGCGCGACCGGTACCTGTTCTACACCGCGTGCACGCGCGCCACGCGGCGCCTGTACCTCGTGCGCGAGGCCGCGACCGACGACGGCCAGCCGCGCGAGCCGAGCCCGTTCTGGGAAGAGGTCGCCGCGGTGTTCGACTCCGAGGACGTCAAGCACGCGACGTCGCGGCGGCCGCTCTCGTCGCTCACCTGGCCGCTCGAAGGAGCGCCGTCGGAGCGCGAGCGTCTGCGTGCGCTCGCGCTGCTCGCCGCGAACGACGCGGATGCGGCGGCCGCGCTCGCCGAGTCGAACGGCTGGCAGCGGCGGCTGTCCCGCGCGCGCTCGGCATCGAGCCGCGACACGAAGCTGCGCAGCGAGGTGCTTCGCTCGTTCTTCGGCGCGCGCACGATGTTCGGGGTCACCGAGCTCGAGCGCTTCGCGGACTGCTCCTCGGCGTGGCTCTTCGAGCGCATCATTTCGCCGAAGACGATCGACGCCGAGGTCGACCCGCTGCTGCGCGGCTCGGTCGCGCACAGCGCGCTGCACAAGTTCTACGCGGGACTGCCGAAGGAGCTCGGCTCCGACGCGGTGGTGCCGGAGAACCTCGAGCGCGCGCTCGGCTTCCTGCGCCGCTGTCTCGACGACGCGCTGCGCGGCGGCGTGCGGCTCGAGCTCACGGAGCTGCAGGCCGCGGAGCTCGAGGAGAGCCTGTGGCGCGACCTCGAGGGCTTCATTCGCGACGAAGCCGAGTCGCCGCTCCGGCTCGTCCCGCGCCGCTTCGAGGTGCTGTTCGGCTCGGACCGCGCCGCGCCCGAGCTGCAGCGCGGCCTTCACCTCGGCGAGGGGCTGCACCTGAGCGGCAAGATCGACCGCATCGACGTCGACCCGTTCAGCGCGCGCGGGATCGTCCAGGACTACAAGTCGGGTCGCACCGCCCATTCGGCGAAGCAGATCGACGAGGAGCTGAAGCTGCAGATCCCGCTGTACATGCTCGTGCTGCGCGACCTCGTCGGCATCGAGCCGCTCGGCGGCGTCTACCGCGCGCTCGCGGGGGCGCGCATGAGCCGCGGGCTGCTGCACAAGGGCAGCGAGGAGGACCTGCCGGGGTTCCAGCGCAACGACTACCTCGACGACGAGGAGTTCTGGTCGCTCGTGGACGCGTCGCGCGACCGCGCGCTCGCCTACGCGCAGCGCATTCGCGCCGGCGACGTGCGCCACGACCCGAAGGGCGGCGAGTGCCCGGCCTGGTGCGACCTCTGGACGATGTGCCGCGTGGAGCGAGCGTGAACGACCAGCAGCGCGCAGCCGTCGAGGCGACCGGTGAGGTCTTCGTCTCCGCGGGCGCGGGCACCGGGAAGACGACCGTGCTCGTCGAGCGCTTCGTGCGCGGGGTGTGCGAGCAGGGGCTCGACGTCGAGTCGGTGCTCGTCATCACCTATACGCGCAAGGCGGCGGGCGAGCTCCGTGCGCGGATCCGCAAGGCGCTGCACGACCGCGGCCGCCACGACCTCGCCCGCCGGCTCGACGGCGCATGGATCTCGACCATCCACGGGTTCTGCTCGCGGCTGCTGCGCGCGCATCCGTTCGCGGTCGGGATCGACCCGCGCTACCGCGAGCTCGACGACGAGCACGGCGCGGTCATCCGCGGCGAGGCGTTCGAGCGCGCGCTGGCCGCGTTCTGCGCGACCCGCGACGCCGAACGCCTGCGCCTCCTCGCGACCTACGGGGCGCAGGGGCTGCGGCGCATGCTCACCGGCGTCTACGAGACGCTGCGCTCCGCCGGCCGCGAGCTCACCCTCGAGCTCGGGGAGCAGGCCGACGTGGCGGAGCGGCTCGCCGAGCTGCGCGCCGCCGCACGGGAGCTCGCTGCCGATCCCGCCGTCACCGAGAAGCAGCTCGCCGCGGCGAACGCCGCACTCGCGCTCACGACGACGAACCCGGAACAGCTGCTCGACCTGACGACGCTGCGGGCGGCAGGTGAGCGCGCCGCGGGATTCGAGGGCGCAAGGAAGCGGCTCGAGCAGGCGGCCCTCGACGAGCTCGCGGTCCGCGACAAGGACCTGCTGCAGGAGCTGCTCGATCTGTTCGCGGCGGAGTACGCCGCCGCGAAACAGCGCGAGTCGGCGCTCGACTTCGAGGATCTGCAGCTGCTCGCGCGCGACCTGCTCGCGAACGACGCCGCCGTGCGCGAGGAGGAGCAGCTGCGCTTCCGCGCGATCATGGTCGACGAGTTCCAGGACACGAACCGGCTGCAGTGCGACCTCATCGACCTGCTGCGCGGCGGCGAGCTCGAGCGTGACGTCTTCTTCGTGGGCGACGAGTTCCAGGCGATCTACGGTTTCCGGCACGCCGACGTCGCCGTGTTCCGCGAACGGCGCGAGCGCGCGACGCAGCGGCTGCCGCTCGCGCGCAACTACCGCTCTCGCCCCGAGGTCCTCGCTGCGGTCAACGAGCTCTTCCACGACGAGTTCGGCGACGGTTACCAGCCGCTCGCGGCGTCGGGCGAGTTCAACGATCCCGTCTTCGGGCATCCCGTCGAGCTGCTCGTCACCGACAAGCGGAGCTTCCGCGATAGCGGCGTCTTCTGGCGCGAGGGCGAAGCGAAGGCGATCGCCGCGCGGGTGCGAGAGCTCGTCGACGCAGGCGTCGCGGCGCCCGGCGAGGTCGTGCTGCTCTTCGCGGCCGGGACGGACGCCGAGCGCTACGAGTCGGCGCTGCGTGCGGAAGGGCTGCCGACGTATCGCGCCACCGGGCGCGGGTACTACGGCCAGCAGCAGGTCGTCGACCTGCTCATGTACCTCCGCCTGCTGCACAACCGCTACGACGACGAGGCGCTCGTCTCGGTGCTCGCGTCCCCGTTCGTCGGCGTCTCGAACGACGGGCTCGTGCACATCCGCCGGCACGCAGGGAAGCGGCCGCTCTACTCCGGCATCGAGCGCTCGCTCCCGGACGCGTTTTCCGACGACGACCAGCGCCTCGTGCGCGCGTTCAAGCAGCGCTACGAACGGCTCGTCGCGGCAGCGGCCCGCGTCGGGCTCGAGCGTCTGTGCGAGGAGATCGTCAGCGCGCACGACTACGACCTGGCGGTGCTCGCGCAGTGGGACGGCAAGCGGCGCTACGCGAACATGCGCAAGCTGATGCGGCTCGCGCGCTCGTACGAGTCGCTGCGCGGGCCGGACATCGAGGGTTTCGTGAAGTTCATCCGCGACCAGGAGGCGCTCGGCGCGTCGCAGCTCGAAGCCGTCTCGGAAGAGGAGGGGGCGGACGCGGTCCGGCTGCTCACGATCCACGCCGCGAAGGGACTCGAGTTCAAGGTGGTGATCGTCGCGGACGCGGGGCGCGACACCGGCGGCGTTCCCTCCGGCGACGAGATCGTCGTGCGTCCCGACGGCCGCTTCGGCTTCCGCGTCGTCGATCCGAAATCCGGCAAGAAGCGCGGCGTCTTCGACTACCAGGCCGTGCGCGAGGCGGAGGACGCGGACGAGAAGGCCGAGCGCCTGCGCCTGTACTACGTCGCGATGACGCGCGCCATCGACCGGCTGATCGTCTCCGGCGCGATCGACCCGGAGCGTTCCAGCGACCGCGAGACGCCGATCGGCTGGGTGCTCGGGCGGCTCGGCATCGGCGACGACGCGACCGACGGTGAGCTGCAGCAGGGCGACGCCCGCTTCAACCTCCGCGTCGTGCGCCATGTCGACGCGGCCGCTCCCGAGCCGGAGGTGCCCGAGGTGGGTCAGCTCGCGCTGTTCACGGAGCTCCCCTCCGCGCCCGCGCCGCGCGGCTACCGGCTGCCGGAGCTCGCGCCGCTGCCGGTGCCGCCGCTGCACAAGGTGAAGCGCCTTTCGTACTCGGCGCTCGCGCTGTTCGAGCGCTGCTCCTATCGCTACTACGCCGAGCGCATCGCCGGGCTGCGCGAGGAGCGCGCCACAATGCAGGGCGGCAGCGGCGGCCTCAAGGCGACCGAGATCGGCGACGCAGCGCACCGCTTGCTCGAAGTCGTCGATCTCTCGGCACCGACCGTGCCCGACGTCGAGATCGTGCGGACGTGGTATCCGGCGGTGACCGACGAGGAGATCGAGCGCATCGAGGCGTTCGTCGCGAACTACTGCGAGTCCGAGCTCGCGGCCCGCCTCGCCGCACTCAGCGGTGTCGTGCCCGAGCGGCCGTTCGCCTTCGAGCACGACGGCGTCCTGCTCCACGGACGCCTCGACGTGCTGTGGCGTGAAGGGACGCGCGCGCTCGTCCTCGACTACAAGACGAACTCGCTCGCCGAAGGCAGCCCCGAGGAGATCATCGAGGCCGACTATCGCCTGCAGCGCCTCGTGTACGCGCTCGCGTGCTTCCGCGCCGGCGCCGACGAGGTCGAGGTCGTCTACCACTTCCTCGAACGGCCCGACGCCGTCGCGACGACGACGTTCCTGCGCGTGGAGCTGCCCGCGCTCGAGGCCGAGCTCTCCGAGGCGATCCGCCGTATCGACGCCGGCGAGTTCGTCCCGACGCCGAGCGAGTTCACCTGCAGCGGCTGCCCCGCGCTCGATGTCGTCTGCGCGGGGCCGAAGCTCCGCAACGGCCCGTCACAGCTCGTGACCAGTGCCGCGTAGCTACGTCGCCGAGGCGCGCCGCAAGAAGGTCGCGCCGAAGAAAGAGCGCGTGCGGCCGGTGATCGCCGCGCTCGCCGTCTTGCACAGCGACGCGAAGATCGCGCTTCGGTTCGCAAACGACCTGGAGCTCCTGATCTCGGTGATGCTCTCCGCGCAGACGACGGATGTGAACGTGAACCGCGTCACCGACAAGCTATTCGAGAAGTACAAGCGGCCCGAGGACTACCTGGCGGTGCCGCAGGCGGAGCTCGAGCGCGACATCTTCGCGACCGGCTTCTACCGGCAGAAGGCGAAGTCGCTCCGCGGCGCGATGAAGCGCATCATCGAAGAGCACGACGGCGAGGTGCCGACGGAGTTCGACGAGCTGCTGAAGCTGCCGGGTGTCGCACGCAAGACCGCGAACGTGGTCTCGGCCGAGCGTGGGAACCCACAGGGGATCGTCGTCGACACGCACGTGCGGCGCCTGTCGCAGCGCCTCGCCTTCACCAGGCAGGAGGACCCGGTGAAGATCGAGCGTGATCTGGTGCGACTGGTACCGCGCGAGGACTGGGCACGCTTCCCGCATCTCCTCATCTGGCACGGTCGCCGCATCTGCGACGCGCGCCGCCCGCTCTGCGAGGAGTGCCCGCTCGCGGCGAGCCTGTGCCCTTCGAGTCGGCTCTGAGACGGGAACCTGGTTCGCAGAACCAGGTTCCCGTCTGTGGCCTCCGTATGATCGCTCCGTGACTTCCGCCTACCGCGACCCGTCCGTCCCGCTCGAGCAACGCGTCGAGGATCTGCTCGGCCGCATGAGCATGGAGGAGAAGGCGGGGCTGATGTTCCACCCGCCGATCCTGATGAACCCGGACGGGACGCTGATGGAGGACGAGTCCGGCTTTCTCGGCGGCGGGACGACCGAGCTCGTCGCGAAACGGTTCCTGAACCACTTCAACATCTACTTCGCGCCGGAGCCGCGACAGCACGCCGAATGGCACAACCGGATGCAGGAGCTCGCTGAGTCGACACGGCTCGGCATTCCGATCACGATCTCGTCCGATCCTCGCCATAGCTACGAGGAGAACCTCGGCGCGGCGTGGTCGGGCGCGGGCTTCTCGAAGTGGCCGGAGCCGATCGGCTTCGCGGCGCTCGGCGACGTCGCGGCGATGGAGGAGTTCGGCGACATCGCGCGGCAGGAGTACCGCGCAGTCGGCATCCATGTCGCGCTGCACCCGATGGCCGACCTCGCAACGGAGCCGCGCTGGGCGCGGATCATGCACACGTTCGGCGAGGACGGTGAGCTCGCCGCGAAGCTCGTGGGCGCGTACATCCGCGGGTTCCAGGGTCGCGAGCTCGGGCCGCACTCCGTCGCGTGCATGACGAAGCACTTCCCGGGCGGCGGGCCGCAGAAGGACGGCGAAGACCCGCACTTCCACTACGGCAAGGATCAGATCTACCCCGGCGGCATGTTCGAGTACCACATGCGCGTCTTCGAAGCGGCGTTCGCGGCCGGAACGGCGCAGATCATGCCGTACTACGGACGGCCCGTCGGGACCGAGTACGAAGAGGTCGGCTTCGGCTACAACCGCGACGTCATCACGGGCCTGCTGCGCGGCCGCTACGGCTTCGACGGTGTCGTGTGCACCGACTGGGCGCTCGTCACCGACACGCCGCTGCCCGACGGGTCGATCTGGCCGGCGAAGGCGTGGGGCGTCGAGGAGCTCACGACCGAGGAGCGGCTGGCGAAGATCGTCGACGCCGGCTGCGACCAGCTCGGCGGCGAGCGCCTGCCGGAAGAGCTGATCGGGCTCGTCGAATCCGGCCGCATCAGCGAGGAGCGCGTCGACGAATCGGCACGGCGGCTGCTGCGCGACAAGTTCCGGCTCGGGCTGTTCGACACGCGCCGGATCGATCCCGGCGAGGCCGAGCGCATCTGCGGCAACGATGCGTTCTGCGCCGCCGGCGACCGCCTGCAGCGCCGCTCGGCGGTGATCCTGAAGAACGACGGTGTGCTTCCGATCGCCGACGGCGCCGACGTCGACGTCATCCGGCGTGCGACGCCGTACGAGCAGCGCGACGGGAACTTCATCGAGAGCGTCTTCCACGCCGGCGATCTCGACTTCAAGGAGCCGGAGCTGTCGGAGCTCCTAGAGCGTGCGCGGGCGAAGCCCACCGTGCTCGTGCTGCACCTCGAGCGGCCGGCGGTGATCCCGGAGCTGGCGGATGCATGCGCGGCTGTCGTCGCGGTCTTCGGCTCCTCCGACGAGGCAGTCGCGGACGTCCTGCACGGCCGAGCGCAGGCCGAGGGGAAGCTGCCGTTCGAGCTACCGCGCTCGATGGACGCCGTGCGCGCGCAGCTGCCGGACGTCCCGCACGACTCAGCCGAGCCGCTCTTCGCGTTCGGGCACGGGCTGTCGCTCTGATTCGACGCGCCGGCGTGCCGGCAGCACCCGGTACTTGAGGATCACGAGGAAGCCGGCGAAGGCCAGCAGCGTGCCGGCGGTGGCCGAGCCCGCGACCTCGGCGACGCCGCCGGCCACGAGGAGGAGCGCGCCGAGGATCGTGCCGCGAGCCGGAGTCATGAGCCGACTCTAGAGCAGGTGCCCGGCGCCTGTTCGGCGCCGGGCACCTGCTCGTCCTCCCTCAGTGCGGGACTTCCTGCGCGTGCAGTGCGCTCAGGTCGGTGCTCTGGATCAGGTTGCCCGCCGCGTCGTAGGCCTTCAGCGTGTACGGCCCGGCCGGCAGGTCGTCGGCCGAGGGGCTCGTCTGCGGGAACTGCAGGAAGTAGTAGTCGCCGCCGATCGTCGCGGTCGTCGCTCCGGACGGGGACTCGAGGACGATCTTCGCGACCTGCGCCGCCGGATTCGTGCGTCCCTCGAGGACCCAGTCGTACACCGCACCCGCCGCCGTCTCGACGCGCTGTGCAGAGAACCCGACCTCGACCGGGGTCGTGCCGTTCCAACCTGCGTTCGGCTCGAGGCAATCGCCGCCGACGTTCGGCAGCGGGTGCTCCGTCGGGCCGGTCACGGTGACGCAGGTGCTGCCGTCGCTGGCCGGGGCGGAGACGAAGCTGACCGTCGTTCCCGCCTTCCACAGCGAGAACTGCTGCGTCAGCGTCACGTCGAAGAGCTTCGTCGCGTGTGCCATGTCGAGGGTCGGGATCGGCGGCGGGAGCTGCGGCGTGCACGGTCCCTTCGTGTCGAGCCAGAGCTCGACGCCCTCACGCTGCGGGTCGGTCTTTGCCGGATCGAGCCCCCAGTTGACGCAGCCGGTCCGCAGCACGGCGCCGGAGCTGTCGAGGATGCGACCGCGGTTCGCGGTGTCGTTGAGCGCTGTCCAGCTCTGCTCCGGCACATGAGCGAGGAAGAAGCCGCCGTTCGTGAGCGTGACCGTGAACGCGCCGAGGTCGACCTTTGCCGCGCGCGGATCGGTGATGCGTCCGTAGACGATCCAGTCTGCGGGGTCGCTGCTCGATTGCGGCCGCGAGACGCTCGCGGTCTCGTCGTCGGTGCCCTGCTCGACGTTCGTCACCTGGTAGTCGCAGGACGCACCGAGGCTTGCCGTCCCGCCGAGTGACGGGATCAGGCAGTAGCCGGTCGTGTCGAGCGGCACAGCGACGAGCGCGGCGTCGCCGTCCTGCGCGACCGTGCGCGCGTCGGCGACGTCGACGTTCGCCGGCATGTTGTCGCGGGCGACGGAGGCCACCGATTGCGGGTCGACCGGCGGCGCGCCGCTCTGCCACCACGGCGTTTCCTTGTACGCCGCGATCGAGCCGCCCGTGAGCACTAGAGCGCACAGCGCGATCGCGATCGCCGCACGGCGGCGGCCGCGTACGCGTGGGGTGGGACCCTGGTGCCGCCGCACTCGCTCCCAGGTCTCGTCGTCCGGGTAGGGCGCGTCGGCGCGGAAGCTCGTGAGAAGGTCGAAGATGTCGTCGCTCATCGGTGTTCCTTTGCGGTCGCCAGCATGGTTGTCGTCGCTTCTTGTCCGCTCTCGCCGAGCCGGTTCCGTAGACGGTCGCGCGTGCGATGCAGGCGGGACTTGACCGTGCCGATCGGCAGTCCGAGCGCCTCGGCGATCTCCGAGTCGCTCAGCTCGGCCCAGGCGTGCAGGAGCAGGATCTCGCGGTCGCGGGGACGCAGCGTCGCGAGCGCAGCTGCGAGCTCACGTTCGCGCGACGTGACGTGCGCGCGCTCGAGGTCGTCCTCGGTTGCGACCGGATCGACTCCGGTCCGCGCGTAGGCGCGAAGCTTTCGCCGCTCGTCGCGCCAGTGTCGGTGGACGACGTTCGCCGCGATCCCGTACAGCCACGGGCGAAGCGGCCGCGAATGATCGAAGCTCGACCAGCACGAGAACGCGACGGCGAACGTCGCGGCCGTCAGGTCGTCCGCGGCGGACGCGCCGACGCGGCGGCGGAGGTAGCGATGCAGCGCCGGGAACTCGTCCCTGAACGCGTCCTCGAAGCTCGTCCCCACATAGGGAGGTTGCCCGATCGCAGCCGATCGGTTCCCGGGCGCGCGCCTTAGCCGACGCCGCGATGCGGTGTGAGCGCGAGCAGGAGGCCGCCGTCGTCGTCGTAGGCCGGGAAGACGTCGGCGACGACGCGCTTCTCGCTGCCGGCACGCGTCCGGATCGAGAGCTTCTCGCCGAGCCGCCGCAC
Source organism: Gaiellaceae bacterium (assembly GCA_035651895.1). GTDB lineage: Bacteria > Actinomycetota > Thermoleophilia > Gaiellales > Gaiellaceae > PALSA-600. Next base: position 44,016 of record DASREW010000014.1, on the reverse strand, counting down.
GCCCCATTCCTGCGCGAGCTCGAACGGCTTCGCATCGGAGACATTGAGCGCTTCGACGACGTCGCGCCCGATCAGGTCCTCCTCGGGAAAGCCGGTGAGCTCGAAGACGCCGCGTCCGATCGCGAGCACGCGCCGCGCCTGGTCGGTCACGACCATCCCTGTATCGGGAGCGGGGTAGTAGTCGTCGAGCAGCTCGAAGAGGAAGCCGAAGCCGCAGTGCCTGCACGCCGGCGCGTCCATCGAGAAGCCTTCACGCGCGTCGATGTCGAGCGAGCGCTCCTTGCAGTGCGGGCAGATGTAGTACGGCACGCGCGCCAGCGTACCGGCGCCGTCTAGGCGGCCGCCTCTGCCGCTCCCCGCTGCGTCTGGATGAAGTCGCGGTACCAGTAGAAGCTCCCCTTCGGGATCCGCTCGAGCGTCGCGTAGTCGACGTAGACGAGACCGAAGCGCTTCCAGTAGCCCCAGGCCCACTCGAAGTTGTCGAGCAGGGACCACGCGAAGTAGCCGCGCAGCGGCACGCCGTCGGCGATCGCGCGTCCGGCGGCCGAGACGTACTCCGTGAGGTACTCCTGCCGCTCGGGGTCCGGCACCGAGCCGTCATGACCGCGGACGTCGGCGAACGCGGCGCCGTTCTCGGTCACGTAGATCGCCTTCGGGCCGTATTCGCGGTCGAGGCGAACGAGCAGGTCGTGCAGCCCGTCCGGGACGACCTCCCAGTCCATGTCGGTGCGATCGACGTCCGCGCGGCGCAGGATGCGCGAGCGGCCGCCGTTCTCGTCTGCGCCGACGAGCGGCGAGGTGTAGTTGTTGACGCCGAGGAAGTCGATCGGCGCCGAGATCGTCTCGAGATCGCCGTCCTCGATCGCCGGCATGCTCTCGCGCCACGCCTCGAGCATGTCGGCCGGGTACTCGCCGCGGAAGATCGGATCGAGGAACCAGCGGTTGTGGAGGCCGTCGACCCAGCGTGTCGCCGCGACGTCCTCGGGATCGTCGCTCGCGGCGTACGGGTTGTCGAGATTGAGCGTGATGCCGACCTCGGAGCTCGGCGACACGCGGCGGAGGATCTCGACCGCGCGTCCGTGCGAGAGCAGCAGGTGGTGGGCGGTCGCGAGCGCATCGGCGTCCGACATCCGGCCCGGAGCGTGGTGGCCCCAGCCGTGACCGACCCAGGCGACGACCCACGGCTCGTTGTGCGTGATCCAGTGTCCGACCCGGTCCCCGAGCCGCGCGCCGACTGCCTCGACGTACTCGGCGAACGCATCGACCGTCGCGCGCACCGGCCAGCCGCCGTCGTCCTCGAGCGCCTGCGGCGTGTCCCAGTGGAACAGCGTGACGAACGGCTCGATGCCGTTGCCGAGCAGCTCGTCGACGAGCCGGTCGTAGAAGTCGAGGCCCTTCTCGTTCACGGCGCCGTGGCCGGTGGGGAGAATCCGCGGCCACGCGATCGAGAAGCGGAACGCGTCGATCCCGAGCTCGCGCATCAGCGCGATGTCGTCGCGGTAGCGGTGGTAGAAGTCGCACGCGACAGCGCCCGAGTCGCCGTTTCGCACCTTGCCGGGTGTTGCGCAGAAGCGGTCCCACACGCTCTCGCCGCGGCCGTCCTCGTTGGCGGCGCCTTCGATCTGGTACGACGCGGTGGCGGCGCCCCAGACGAAGTCGCGCGGGAAGTGGGGGGCGTTCTCAGGCATGGAGTTCCTCTCGGAGGTCAGGGGATGGAGCGCGGACGTGGCACCGGGCGCTCTGGTCGCGCCGCGCTTCGACGAGGGGCGGAGTGACGCGCGAGCAGACGTCGATCGCGATCGGGCAGCGGTCGACGAAACGGCAGCGCTCGCCGGGATCGACCGCGGCCGCGGCGAGGCCTTTGCGCACCTCGATCTCGTCGCGCGCGCCGGCTTCGGGGTCGGGAACCGACGCCAGCAGCAGCTCGGTGTAGGGGTGGAGCGGATTCGAGAGCACCTGGTCGGCCGGCCCTTGCTCGACGATCTGGCCCGCGTACATCACGAGCACGGTGTCGGCGACGTAACGCGCGCTCGCGAGATCGTGCGTGACGTACAGGAACGCGAGGTCGTGCTGCTCCTTCAGGTCGGCCATCAGGTTGAGGATCCCGATGCGGATCGAGACGTCGAGCATCGAGATCGGCTCGTCGGCGACGACGACGCTCGGCTCGACGGCGAGCGCACGCGCGATCGCCACGCGCTGCCGCTGTCCGCCGGACAGCTCGTGCGGGTACTTCGCCGCGATAGCGGCCGGCGGGACGAGCCCGACGGTGTCGAGCAGCTCGTGCACGCGCTCGTCGATCTTGTCGTGCGGGACGACGTTGTGGATGCGCAGCGGCCGCGCGAGGTGATGGCGCACCGTCTTCGCAGGGTTCAGCGAGCCGAACGGATCCTGGAACGTCATCTGCACCTGTGAGCGGTACTCGAGCGTCTTCCGGCGGCCGCGCAGCGTCGTCAGGTCTTCGCCGTCGAAGAGCACGCGACCGCCGGTCGGCGTATAGAGGCGCGCGAGCAGGCGCGCGACCGTGCTCTTGCCGCTGCCGCTCTCGCCGACGAGCGCGGTGATCGTTCCCGGCCGCAGTACGAAGCTGACGTCGTCGACCGCGTGCACGCGCGCGCGGTCGAACAGCGCGCCGCCCACCCGGAAGTGCTTCGTCAGCCCTTGGACTTCGAGCTCGGCAGGCACGCCGGTCATGCGTCCTGCTCCACGAGGTGGCAGGCGACGAGGTGACCGTCGCTCACCGCGCGCAGGCGCGGACGCTCCGACGTCTGCCGGGCGTAGAGGAACGAGTCCTCGGGCCGGCAGTGGGGGCAGCGCGGATGGAACCGGCAACCTTCCGGAGGTGCCGCGAGGTCCGGCGGCGAGCCCGGAATCCCCGCCATCCGCACGATCGGCCCATGAAGCGGAGGGAAGGACTGCATGAGGCCGATCGTGTACGGATGACGGGGCGTGCGGTGGATCTCGTCCGCAGGCGCTTCTTCGACGATCTCGCCTGCGTACATGATCGCGATGCGATTCGCGATCTCCACCAGCAGTGAAAGGTCGTGGGTGATGAAGAGGACGGCGAAGCCGAGCTCGCGCTGCAGCGCCTTCACCTGCTGCAGGATCTCGCGCTGCACGACGACGTCGAGAGCGGTCGTCGGCTCGTCCATGATCACGAGCTCGGGACGGAGCGCGAGCGCCATGGCGATGATCACGCGCTGGCGCATGCCGCCGGAGAGCTCGTGCGGATACGCGCGCACGCGGCGCCGGTCGATGCCGACGAGCTCGAGCAGGTCACCGGCCTCCTTCAGCGCCGCCCGCTTCGAGATGCGCTCGTGCGCCTGCATCATGTCGATGAACTGATCGCCGACGCGCGTGACGGGGTTGAGCGCGTTCATCGCGCTCTGGAACACCATCGAGACGTTCCGCCAGCGGAACTTCCGCAGCTCCTCGCGGCTCTTTGCGGTGATGTCGTCGCCGTTGAACAGGATCTGGCCGCCCGCAATGCTCGCCGGCGGCCGCAGGATCTGCATGAGTGCGTTGGCGAGCGTGCTCTTGCCGCAACCGGACTCGCCCGCCAGCCCGAGGATCTCGCCCTGCATGATCTCGAGGTCGACGCCGTCGACCGCGCGCACGGGGCGGCCGCTTCTCGTCAGGTACTCGACGGCCAGCCCGCGCAGCTCGACGAGCGGCTCGCCGCGGCGGAACGGACGCGGCGTCGTCGACGTGCTCGTCGCCGTCATACCGGCTTCCTCAGGAGTGCGAACCGCCGCCGCTTGGGCAGCCCGCGCAGCCGCGGGTTCGAGACCTCGTCGATGCCGACGAGGAGCAATGTCAGCGCGAGCACGGTGAGCCCGATCGCGAGGCCGGGGAAGAGGAATGACCACCACTCGCCCTGGAGCACGCTCGAGTTCACGGTCGCCCAGTAGAGCGACACGCCCCAGCTCGACTTGCCCGAGTCGCCGAGCCCGATGAACTCGAGGCCGGCCTCGACCAGGATCGAGATGTAGAAGACGAGGATGAACGCGGCCGCGATGCGGCTGATCATGTTCGGCATCAGCTCCCCGAACACGATTCGCCACGTCGACTCACCGCTCACTTTCGCCGCCTGGATGAAGTCTCGGTTCTTGAACGTCAGCGCCTGCCCGCGCAAGATGCGCGCCTCGATCGCCCAGAGCAGCCCGCCGACGACGAGGATCATCGTCAGCATCCCGCGGCTGTGCAGGAACGCGGTGATGTCGATCAGCAGCGGGATCGCCGGGATGACGAGCACGACGTTGGTGAAGAGGCTGATGATCTCGTCGAGGAGCCCGCCCGCGTACGCCGCGGTGATGCCGAGCGACGCTGCGAGCACCGTTGCGATGACCGCCGCGAAGAAGCCGGTTGCGAGCGAGCGGCGCGCGCCGAAGACCACGCCGGCCCAGACGTCCGAGCCTTGGTCGGTCGTCCCGAACAGGTGGTGCCAGGACGGCGGCTCGCGGGTCGCGAAGCTGAACGTCGTCGCCGAAGCCGCGTTCGCGATCCACGGCGCGATCACGGCGAGCAGCACCATCACGAAGAGGATCGAGAGACCGATCTGCGCCTTCGGGTTGCGCAGCAGGAGCGACAGCCACCCGGGGATCCGGATGCGGCGCTGCGACGTCGTCGGCGCCGCGAGCGGGCCGGAGGGCGCGGGCTGGTGGAGCTCGACCTGAACCTGGCTCATCGTCAGGTGGCGCGGATGCGCGGGTCGAGGACGAAGTTGACGAGGTCGATGATGAAGATGGCGACGATCGGGCACACGGCGAACACGAGCAGGAGCGCCTGCGTCAGCGGCAGGTCCTTGCCGACCGCCGCCTGCTGCAGCGTGTAGCCGGCGCCCGGATAGCTGAAGACGAGCTCGACGAAGATCACGCCGCCGACTGCGGTCGCGAACTGCGGCGCGAAGCCGTTCAGCGGCGGGAGGATCGCGTTGCGCGCGGCGTAGCGCGTCATCACGCGGCGATCCTTCAAGCCTTTCGCCTGCGCCATCGCGACGTAGTCCTCGCTGATCGTGTTGATCATGACCGTGCGCATGTTGATCACCCATCCGCCGGCGAACGCGAGCACGATCACGAGCGCGGGCAGGATGCCGTGGTCGATCGCGCTCCCGATGAACGCCCAGTCGAAGCCAGGCGCGAGGTTCGTGCCGTACGCGTGCTGGATCGGGAACCAGCCGAGCCGCAGACCGAGCACGTAGACGATGAGCAGCGCGGTGAAGTACGCGGGAAACGCGCCGAGCGCCATGAAGAGCGGGACGAAGATCGTGTCGAAGCTGCGGCCGCGCCGCCACGCGGCGATCATCCCGATGGTCGTGCCAAGGACGAACGCGAGGATGAACGAGATCCCGACGAGGGCGATCGAGTAGGGGAGCGTTCGCGCGATCACCTGCGACACCGGCGTCGGGTAGTTCGAGGTCGAGATGCCGAAGTTCAGGTGCGCCGCGTGGTTCAAGTACGTCCAGTACGCGGCGAGGAACGACTGGTTCTTACCGCCGAAGATCTTCTCGTACGTGAGGATGATCCCCGGGTTGTTCTGAATCTGCTGCGGTGTGAGGCGTTGGAGGATGCCGCCGATCGGACTGCCCGGCATCAACTGCGGAATCAGGAACGTGAGCGTGATCGCCATCCACAAGGCGAACAGATAAAAGGCGAGTCGACGCAGGAACCAACGCATTTACGAGTCCAAAAACATACGTGGGGGACGGAGCGGTTGCTCCGCCCCCCACGAGCCTGGCGCGGGTTAGGCGCCTGCCTTGCCCCCAGAGGCAATCCGAGTGAACGAAAGGACGTTGTCTGGGTAGTTGGTGAAGATCGGCTGCGCATAGAAGTTCTTGGGCGACGAGAAGCCGTGGAAGTACTTCGTGCTGTACGTCGACCACTGCGGAGCCAGGTAGACCGGGATGATCGGCTGATCCTTGAGGAACAGGTTCGCGAGCTTCGTGAAGTCCGCGTGCTGTGTCTTCGCATCGAGCGCCGACCGGAACGAGTTGAGGAGCGGCTGGGACGCGTTGTCGTAGAAGTGCGCCCAGTTGCTCGTCGCCGTCGCATCCTGGCCAGGAGCCGTGTACTCGGCCTTGGACAGGTTCGCGTTGAAGTAGCCGAACGGCGTGCTCGCGGCAACGTTCTGCCAGAGCAGCGTCGGGTTCTTCGTCGTCGATGCGTTCGGGTACCACGAGTTCCAGTCAGGCTCGAGCACCTCGGATGAGTTGATGCCGATTGCCTGCAGGTTCTTGGCCATGATCTGGTCCGACGCGACCCAGTCCGACCAACCCGAGATCACGTGGATGTCGAGCGAGACGGGGTTGCCCTTCGGGTCGAGCAGCTGGCTGCCCTTGTAGGTGAAGCCGGCCGCCATGAGCGTCGCCTTCGCCTTTGCCGGGTCGTACTTCGCAGCTGCCTGCGCCGCCGCCTTGACGGCCGGCGTGTACCAGTTCGAGAACAGGCCGTTGAGGCCGAGTGCGTCGGCGGGCGGGCCGTAGCCGTACTCGCCGAGCTTGTACACCGACTCACGGTCGATCGCGAGGCTGACGGCCTTGCGGAACGCCGGGATGCTGTACGGGTACTGCGTGTCGTCGAACACGAGCGACTGCGCGAACGACGTCACGGGGTAGAAGTAGTGGAAGTGCGCCGGATCCTTCGAGTCGTACGCCGAGGCGGCGTTCGGCACGAAGTTGTGAGTCCAGTCGACCTGACCGCTCTGGATGTCCGCGAGCGCGGCATCGTTCGAGGCGGCCTGGATGTACTGGACGCACGGCACCTTCGGTGCGCCGGCCAGCCAGTAGTGCGGGTTCTTGCCGAGCACGTACGACTGGCTCGTGAACGACGCAACCTGGTTGAACGGGCCCGAGCTCACCGGATGGTCATCCGTGAACGTGGACGGGTTCTTGACCTTCGACCAGATGTGCTTCGGGATCACGATCACGCCGTTGAGCGTCACCGGGATGAAGGTCGAGTCGATCGTCTTCAGCTTGATGACGACCTGGTACGGACCCTTCGCGGTGATCGACGCAACGTTCGAGTCGGGATGCGTGTAGCCGATCTGGTCGAGGATGCTGGCCTGCTTGCCGGCGGTCAGTGTGTAGACGACATCAGCCGACGTGAGCGGCTGACCGTCGCTCCACTTTGCGTTCGTGCGCAGGTTGAGGGTCAGCGTCTTGTTGCCGTTCGACCACTTCCAGCTCTGAGCGAGCCACGGATACGTGTGGCCGCCGCCGGCGACCGTCGTGATGATCAGCGGCTCGTACAGCGCACCCTTGGAGAGCGCGCCACCAGGCGTGCTCGTCGAGGTGAACGGGTTGAAGTTGCGGACGAATGCGGGATCGCCAGATCCAGCGAGGACGAGGCACTTGTGACCCGCGACGAGCTTCTTCACTGCCGACGGGGCACCACTCGTCCGCGACGCAAACGCCATCGCGGTGACCACCAGAGCACTGAGGATCACCGCTCCGCCGACGCCGGCGATGAGACCGAGGCGGCGGGTTGAGCGGATGTGACGTGACATCTGCCGTTCCTTTCTCGCCCAGCGTCGGGCGAAGATGACATGACCACCGGGCGGGGGCTACCGGAAATTCCCGGAAACGGTTAACAGGTCGTTTCGGCCGTGTCAAGCGAAGAACCACGGACGACCCGTAAAGTCCAGGAAGAAATCGGGCCCTTCCGTTCCGGAAACGCTTACGGTACCTTCCACGTTCGAAGCTATGGCACAACTCGACCGCAGACCCGATCAGAAGTTCCGGGGACGCGCGACGATCCGGGACATCGCCGACCTTGCCGGCGTGTCGATCGCGACGGTGTCGCGCGTGCTGAACGACCGGCCCGACGTCGCACCCGAGACGCGCGAGACGGTCATGCAGGTCGTCCGTCAGCAGGGGTTCTCGACGAACCGCGGTGCGCGCGGGCTCTCGCTCGGCCGCACCGGCATCGTCGGCCTCACGCTGCCGCTCGTGAACGACTCGTACTTCGGCCCGATCCTCGGCGGTGCGTCGGAGGCGCTGTACGAGCAGGACATGCGGATCATGCTGTGCCCGACGCTGCACGAGCACGACCGCGAGGTGTCGCTCGTCGACCGGCTCTCCCGCGGGACGACCGACGGCGCGATCCTGATGCTCCCGGAGGAATCGAACGACGAGCTGCTGCACCTGCAGGAGATCGGGTATCCGATCGTGATCGTCGATCCGCGCGAGGCGCCGCCGGCCGGCATCCCGTGCGTCTCTGCGATGCACGCGACCGGGTCGAAGCTCGCCACCGAGCACCTGCTCGAGCTCGGCCACCGGCGCATCGGCGCGATCGGCGGCCCACCCGGCTGGTATGCGAACGACGAGCGGGTGATCGGCTTCCGCGCGGCGCTCGCTGCGGCTCGCCTGCTTCCCGACCCCGACATGATCCTCTACAGCGACTGGAGCATCCCGAGCGGCGAGCAGGCCGCCGAGGAGCTGCTCGCGCGCGAGGATCGCCCGACCGCGATCTTCTGCTTTAACGACAACGCCGCGATCGGCGCGCTGAACGCAGCGCGCAGGCACGGCATCTCGGTCCCTGAAGAGCTCTCGATCGTCGGCTTCGACGACACGTTCCAGGCGACGATCGTCACGCCCCGGCTGACGACGGTGCGGCAGCCACTCGCCGAGCTCGGCCGGATGGGCGTCAGCCTGCTGACGCGCCTGATCGAAGGCCAGCGGCTCGACGCGATGCGGATCGAGCTCGCGACAGAACTCGTCGTCCGTGAATCGACGGCTCCCGCACCGGCGGCTTAGTCTCGCTGCGGCAGTCGCCGTAGCGGCCGTCATCGGCCTCGTCACGCACATCGCCGGCGCGTCGTCCGGCGAGTACTCGGTGCGGCCGCTCGTCTCCGACGGCGGTGTTCCCGCTCCGCACGTCGACCGGACGCTCGTGAACGCGTGGGGTCTCGCCGCAAGCCCGACCGGGCCGTGGTGGACCGGTAACGAGGCGCGCGGCACGAGCTCGCTCTATTCGGGGACGGGGCAGAAGCAGGTCCTGACCGTGTCGGTCCCCGGCGGCCCGACCGGTATCGCCTACTACAGCGGCAAGTCGTTCCTTGTGCACGCGAACGGGCGCTCCGATCCGGCGCGGTTCGTCTACGCGTGCGAGGACGGAAACATCCGCGCGTGGACGCCGACCGTGCCCAACGAGTGGTCGAAGACGGCCGAGGTCGTCGTGAACGAGACGGGCAAGGGCGCGATCTTCCGCGGCGTCGCCTTCCACGACGGGCTGCTGTACGCGACCGACTTCCACAACCAGCGCGTCGACGTGTTCGACGGCCGCTGGCAGGAGGTGCATCTGAGCGGCTCGTTCCGCGATCCGAACGTCTCGGAGTGGTACGCGCCGGACGGCATCGAGATCCACGGCAACCACGTCTTCGTCACGTACGTCTACCGCGCTCTCGTCGGCGGCAACGACGCGCCGGTCGGCGGCTACATCGACGAGTTCGACCTGCAAGGGCATCTGCTGGCGCGCGTGGCGCATCAGGGGCTGTACGAGCCGTGGGGCCTTGCCTTCGCGCCGAGGTCGTTCGGCCGGTTCGGCGGCGACCTGCTCGTCGCGAACTTCGGCAACGGCGAGATCTACGGCTACAAGCACGACAGGCAGGGGTGGAAGCTCGACGGCGTGCTCAAGGGAACGAACGGCAAGCCGCTCGTCGTCAACGGCGTGTGGGGGATCGCCTTCGGGAACGGCGGCCTCGCGGGCGCTCGCAACACACTGTTCGCCGCTGCGGGTCCGCACCAGTGGCACGGGTCGAGCGAGCTCGAAGTCCACGGGCTGATCTCCGCGATCGCGCCCTCATGAGGGCGGCGTCAGTCCCGCTGCATCGCCGCGTCGAACGCGACGTCGGACGGCGCGAAGTCGGCGCCGCGAACGAACCGGACCGCCTCGGCCGCGCCCCATTCGCGATCCATCCCGCTGTCTTCCCACTCGACCGAGAGCGGGCCGGCGTAGCCGATCTCGTTCAGCGCGCGGAAGAGCTCGTCGAAGTCGACGTCGCCGTGACCGGGCGAGACGAAGTCCCAGCCGCGATCCCGGTCGCCGAACGGCAGATGCGAGGCGAGGATCGAGCGCTTGCCGTCGAGCCGCCGCTTCGAGTCCTTGACGTGCACGTGGAAGATCCGGTCGGAGAACTCGCGCGCGAACTCGGCTGCGTCGAGGAACTGCGGCGCGAAGTGGCTGGGATCGAGGTTGAAGCCGAAGCTCGCGCGGCCGCCGAGGGCCGCGAGCAGCTTGCGCGAGGTCACGAAGTCGTACGCGATCTCGGTCGGATGCACCTCGAGGCCGAAGCGGACGCCTTCGCGCTCGAACACGTCGAGGATCGGGCCGAAGCGCTCCGCCACCTCGTCGTAGGCGTGCTCGATCTCGGCGAAGTCGTTCGGCGGAAACGAGTAGAGCCGCTGCCAGACGGGCGAGCCGGTGAACCCGTTCACCTGCGTGACGCCGAACGCAGCAGCGGCGCGCGCGGTGTCCATCAAGCGCTCCGCGGCGCGGCGGTGGACGCCTTCGGGATCCCCGTCGCCCCAGATCTCGGGCGGGACGATCGCCCGGTGGCGCTCGTCGATCGGATCGCAGACGGCCTGGCCGACGAGGTGCGCACCGAGCGCCCAGCAGCCGAGCCCGTGCGATTCGAGCAGCGCCCGGTGCCGGGCAACGTAGTCTCCGTCCGCAAGCGCGGCGGGGACGTCGAAGTGATCCCCCCAGCACGCGAGCTCGAGGCCGTCGTAGCCCCACTCGGCGACGCGCGGTGCGAGCTCCGCGAGCGGCAGGTCGGCCCACTGGCCGGTGAAGAGCGTCACCTTCCTAGACATCGCGACAACGATAGAGGTCCCTCATGACACGTGTTGCCCTGCAGCTCTACACGATCCGCGACGAGTGCGCGCGCGATCTTGCCGGAACGATTCGCCGCGTCGGCGAGATCGGCTACGACGGCGTCGAGCTGTTCCCGCTCGGCGACGCGCACGACCCTGAGCAGATCCACGCGCTCGTCCAGGAAGCAGGGCTCGCTGTCGCCGGACGTCACGCAGGTCTCGACTCGGTCGAGAACGAGCTGCCGGCGCTCACGGCGGAGCTGCGCCGCTACGGCACCGATCACCTGGCGATCAGCTGGGTCGACCCCGACGCGCTCGACGATCCGGCGCCGCTCGTGCGGCGGATCGAGAAGGCGGCGGGCGCCGCGCGCGACGCGGGCCTGCACCTCGGCTTTCACAACCACTGGAGCGAGGTCAAGCCGCTCGCAGGCGGCAAGACGTTCCTCGACCTGTTGCGGGAGCTGCCGGAGGACGAGCTCTGGCTCGAGCTCGATCTCGGCTGGATCTGGCAGGGCGGCAGCGATCCGATCGGCGAGCTCCAGAAGACGCGCGGCCGGTGCCCGCTCGTGCACGTCAAGGACTACGCGAGCCGTGAAGGACGCGACGACGTGCCGGTCGGCACCGGCGTCGTCGGCTACGACCGCATCCTGCCGGTCGCGGTCGAGTCGGGCGCCGAATGGCTGATCGTCGAAGAGGACGACGTCGGCGGCGACCCGTACGGTGCGATCGCAACGTCACTCGAGGCAGTCAGGAGGATCACGGCGTGAGCGAGAAGATGAAGGTCGGGGTCGTCGGCTGCGGGATCATTGCGAAGCGGTACGTCTCCGACTCGCCTGCCTTCGAGAACTGGCAGCCGGTCGCCTGCGCCGACCTGGACACCGCGTGTGCCGACGCGTTCGGCGCCGAGCACGGGCTTCGCGTCCTGCCGGTTGACGAGCTGATCGCCGATCCGGAGGTCGAGCTCGTGCTCAACCTGACGCCGCCGCGTGCACATGCGGCCGTCGTGCGCGCGTCACTCGACGCCGGCAAGCACGTCTACACCGAGAAGCCGCTCGGCGCGACCGTCGAGGAAGCGGCTGCCCTGGTCGCGCGGGCGGACGAGCTCGGGCTCCGGCTCGGTTGTGCACCCGACACGTTCCTCGGCAGCGCCTACGAGACGGGGCGCAAGCTGATCGCCGACGGCGCGATCGGCTTTCCCCTGGGTGCGGCGGCGACGATGCTCGTCGGCGGCCCCGACAGCTGGCACCCGAACGCCGAGATGTTCTACCGGGCCGGCGGCGGGCCGCTGCTCGACATCGCGCCGTACTACCTGACGGCGATCGTCTCACTGCTCGGTCCGATCGCGTCGGTCGCGGGCTTCGCCGAGACGCCGACGCCCGAGCGCACCCTCGGCGCCGGTCCGCGTGCCGGCGAGACGATCACCGTCGACGTGCCGACGCACGCCGCGACGGTGCTGCAGATGCAGAGCGGCGCGCTCGCGACCCTGACGGTCAGCTTCGAGGCGCGCAACCAGTACGAGAGCGGGCTCGTCGTCTACGGCAGCGAGGGCTCACTCGTGCTCCCGGACGCGAATGCGTTCGGCGGTGAAGTGCAGGTGCGGCACGGACGCGAGTCCGAGCCGGTGAAGTACGAGGATCGCGGCGCGCAGGAGACGCGCGGCTACGGGATCGAAGAGCTGGTCGAAGCGTCCCGCGCCGGCCGGCCCCATCGCGCCAGCGGCGAGCTCGCTCTCCACGTCCTCGCGGCGGCGGAGGCGGCGGTGCGCGCCTCGGACGAGAGACGCGTGATCGCGCTGTAGACGACGACCGCGTAGAGACATCCGAGCAGGACGTCCGTCAGGTAGTGCTCGCCGCTGTAGATGAGCGCGAAGCCCATCGCGAACGGATACGCCCAGACGACGTGACGGAGCCGCGAGCGCGTCCGCAGGCCGATGTAGAGCGCAACCAGCATCGTGTAGCCCTCGTGCAGTGACGGGACGGCGGCGATGTTGTTCGCGTACTGATGGCCTTTCGTCCAGAGCGGCTGGAAGCTGACGAACGGTACGTGCGGGATCACGGCGGGCACGACCTGCGCGACGTGCGGGATCAGTCCGCGGTACGCCGCGATCCACGGCGGCACGGCGGGGTACAGCACGTACGTCGCGCAGCCGAAGAACGCGAGCGCGACGACCATCGCAGCGAACCGGCGAAACTCCGACCGCGACCGCCACCAGAGCACGGCGAGCAGGATCTCCGGGACGAAGAAGTAGCTCATGTACGTGAGCCAGGTCGCGTAGTCGTACCAGTGCAGGTCGTGCGGCCCGTGCCACAGATGGCGCTGCAGCCAGACGGTCGGAACCACGCCGCCGGCGAGGAACCTGTCGGCCCGGATCTGCGGCAGCGCGTGTGCGGGGAACCACAGCCCGTCGGCGTAGCCGCGGATCAGGTCGTACAGCGCGAGCATCGCCGCGAACGGCAGCCAGTCGACGACGAGCCCCAGCGCGAGGCGCCGCAGGCGCGCCGGGCTCGCGAGCGAGAACGCCGCGAAGCCGCCGAGGACGAGCGCGAGGAGCATCTCCCGCGAGGCGGGCAGGCCGCCGATCGAGACGATGACGTACGTCGCGAACGCTACGTACGCGCCGAGGAAGGCGAGGCCGACCGCGTTCCGGCGGATCACGCGAGCGGCCCGTCGCGTCCGGCGAGCACCGGTGCGACGCAGCTCGCGTGGCCGGTGGTGGCGGTGATCAGGGACGGCCGGCCGAGCGCGCTCTCGGCGCGCGGGTTGCGCAGTCGAAGCCGGAGCACGTCGTAGCCGTCGATCCAGTGCGACTCGGCGCCGCCGAGCTCCGTCAGCTGCCGGGCCCGCCGCGGCGAGCGAACGACCGCGAACAGCGTCTCGCACGACTCGTCCGTCGGCCGCCCGAGCGCCAGCTGCGGCTGGCGCGGCAGGTACCACTCGAGCGGCGAGCGGAACGAGAAGAACTCCGGCTGCCCACCGAAGACGGCGATCGGGTCGTCGTGGTTCCACCCTTCGCGCACGAGCGTTCTCGCGATCGGCCCGAACGGCGCCGCGACTGCCCGTGTGCCGAACGTGAAGAAGCCGACGGCGAGCGCCGCGGCCGCCGCGGCGGCGGCGAACGACCGCGCGTGGCGCGGGAGGTGGACGAGCGACGCAACGGCGAGCACGCCGACGAAGGGAGCGATCTCGATCAGGTTGCGCGGCGCGTAGATGCGCTGGCCCGCGGACCAGGCCACCGCTGCCAGCACGAGCGGTCCTGCGGCGAGGACGACGAGCAGACGGCCGCGCGCCGAGGCGCGCGCGAGCCGAACGGCGCCGAGTGTGCACAGCGCGAGGAACGCGATCCCGCAGGCGAGGCGGAAGCTCGGGCTCGCCGGTACCGGGACGAGCTGGCGCAGCGGCGTCACGACGACCTCGCGCAGGTGGAAGGGGCCGATCCACCAGTACCGGTCAGCGCGGATCTGCGTGAGCGCGTCGGGCAGCCAGGGCAGCGTCGCGGCGGCCCCCAGCAGGACCGCCGTGAGCGGCGCCCGCCGCCGGCCGCGCAGCTCCGGTTCGCCGATGAGCCACGCCAGCGCCGCGAGCGCGGTGAAGCAGAAGAAGTAGTGCGTGAGCAAGCCCGCTGCGGTGCAGCCGGCGAGCGCGACGTGATCGGCAAGACGCCGCGTGCGAACCGCTCGCATGAGCAGGACCGCGAACGCGGTGGAGAGCGCGGCGAGCAAGGCGTACGCGCGCAACTCGTGACCGTGGGCGAGCGCGGAGTTGCCGAACGCGGCGAGCAGGCCGGCGATCGCCGCCAGGCGGAGCGGTAGCACGTCGCGCGCGAGCAGCACGACCATCGCCGCGGTGGCGCCGCCGGCTGCCACCGAGATCAGACGCACGTCGAGGATCGATGCGCCCGCCGTGTGGAGGAGCCAGCCGAGCGAGTACCAAAGCGGTGGTGTCGACTCGGTTCGCACGACGCGGTGGAGCATCGCGCCGAAGGTCGGCTGGCGGAGGATCCGCGCCGAGGCGACCTCGTCCTGCCAGAGCGAGTCGGACCAGACGCGGGGCAGGCGCGCGGCGACCGCAATGACCGCGAGCACTGCGGCGACGACGCCGGAACGCGTCGCGCGCAGCCGCGGCACGAGCGCCATCGCCTCGACCGCGATTCTGGGCGACATCTTCGAGCGTCCGGCCGTCCGGTCGGTGAATGCGATCGGCATCTCGACGATGTTGTATCCCGCCTGCGCTGCGCGGTAGGTCGTTTCGATCTGGAACCCGTAGCCGCGGGCGTCGATCCGGTCGAGGTCGAGGCTCTCGAGCACCGTGCGCCCGTAGCACTTGAACCCCGCCGTGAGGTCGCGGACGCGAAGACCGAGGACGAGCTGTGCATAGAGCGACCCGCCGCGCGACAGGGCCCGCCGCAACAGGCCCCAGCGCGCGACCGAGCCGCCGGCGACGTAGCGCGAGCCGACGACGAGTCGGTCGCGCGCTCCGCGCGCAAGGAGACGCGCGACGTCCGCCGGATCGTGTGAGAAGTCGCAGTCCATCGTCACGACGAGGTCCGCGCCTTGCTCGAGTGCATGACGCATCCCGGCCACGTACGCCGGTCCGATCCCTGCCTTGGTCTCCCGGTGCAGGACGTCGATTCCGCCGAGCTCCGAAGCGAGCTGCTCGGCGATCGCGCCCGTGCCGTCGGGTGAGCTGTCGTCGATCACGACGAGTCGCGCGTCGGGATAGGCAGCGCGAAGTGTCCGAAGCATGCGCTCGATGTTCTCGCGCTCGTCGTAGGTAGGGATGCAGATCGCGACGTTCACGGCCAGGCGTACGGCAGGACGATGACGAGAGTCACGAGCAGGGCGACGCTGAGCGCGCGCAGCACGGTCTCGACTGCGCGGTTGCGCGTGATCGCGGCGAGCCCCCAGTACACCGGCAGCGCGAGCAGGCCGAACCGCGCCTCGGACTCGACCGTGCCGGAGAAGAGCGGCACGACGATGACCACGAGCGCCGAGACGAGCCAGGGCCAGGAGACGCCGCTGCGGCGCGCGACGCAAAGGAGGATCGCGTACACGCCGAGGGCGACCACGTCGCGCGCCAGCCAGGGGTGATGCGAGACGAAGCCCGGCAGGCGTCGCGCGGCCAGCACGGGCCCCATTGGCGTGAAGGCGCGTCCCCAGGCTGCCTCGGAGCTGCTCCACGCGTGCGCGTCGCCGACCGCCCAGCGCAGGTACACGGCGAAGCTCGCGACGGCGGCCGGCGCGGCGAGCACGGCCGCAAGCGCGAATCCGCGCCGGGCCGGGTCGAGCTCGTGCCGGCGCGACCACGCGAGCGCGGCGAGCGGCGGCATCACTGCCAGTGCATCGGGTCGTGTGAGCCCGCCGGCGGCGGCGAACACCGCGGCGAGCAGCCATGCGTCGGCGAGCGCGGCCAGCATCGCGAGGCAGACGAGCGCGAACAGAACACTCGACGGGTATCCCATCGTGTAGACGAAGCCCGCAGGCGCGATCGAGGCGAAGACCGTCGCGCGCCGCGCGATGCCGGCGTCGAAGAGCCGCGCGCTCAGCTCGTAGAACGCGATCAGCGCGATGAGCAGGGCGAGGTTGGAGACGAGCGGCTCGGCCGTGCGCGGCGGCAGTCCGGTTGCGCGGAGCAGGAGCGGATAGCCGGGAAAGAAGGCGACGTCGCTCTGCCGGCCGGGAACGAACAGGTACCCGTGCTGTGCGACTCGTCCGTACCAGACGCCGTCCCAGCTCGCGAGCAGTGCGAGCGGATGGCGGTAGAAGTGCGGGCCGAAGGAGCCGCGCGGGCCGAGCTGGTCGAGCACGCCGAACGCGAGCAGCACGACCGCGCGCGAAGCGGCCCACCAGACCGCGACGTGCAGCCACGCGACACGTATGCGAAGCCGCGGAACGCGGAGCGCGACCGCCGTCATACGCGGACTCCGAACCGTACGTGGCTCGTCCCGCGCATCGTCCGGCCTTCGAGCTTCAGCTCGTAGGGCACGTCGCGCCGTGTGAAGTACACGGCGAGCGCCGGGTGGGCGTGCGGCAGCCAGAGCTCATAGCCGCCGAGCCGCGTCGTTGCGACGAGGTCGGCGTGATGTGCGAGGTCGCGCAGCAGGCGGAAGCGCAGCGCGCCGGGACAGCCGGCGAGCTCGAAATCGGTGAGCTCGGCGAGCGTCGTCCGGCCGAGCAGATGCCTGCCGCGTTCGCGCAGACGGAGCCGGCGGCCGACGACGAGCGTCGCGGTGCGCGGACGCTGCGCGCAGGTTGCGTGCAGCTCCTTCCCGTGCGCGAAGATCGTCGCGTCGTCGAGGCGGTAGTCCTGCAGATGCTTCGCGGCGGCGACGAGGATGCGGTCGGCGAGCGGTGCGCGGCCGAAGGCGGCCGCGGTCAGGCTCGCGCACGCGGCGACGAGCGCGAGGAGCAGGCCTGCCGCGACGGCGATGGAGCGCAGCATTCTGGGGGCGGCCGGTCGTGGCCGGGCGAAAAGCTAGCCGCGCCGAGTCGCGGGTTCGTTAACTCCGTGTTGTTCTACAGCCAACGTTTCCACCTGAAGAACACGAGCTGGGCGATCGTCGTGCCGATGATCCAGCCCCACGCCCACCAGTACCCGAAGCCCCAGTGGAGCTCGGGTATGTGCCGGAAGTTCTGGCCGTACAGACCGACGATGAACGTCGGCAGCAGCAGCAGCGACGCGATGACCGTCAGCCGCTTCATGACCTCGTTCTGGTCGTTCGCGATCTTCCCCTGGATGTAGTCGCGCACGCCCGCGAGCGCGTCACGCGACGAATCCAGCGCTTCGCTCGAGCGCAGCAGCTTGTCGTACGCGTCGCCGAAGGCGATCTCGACGTTGCGCGGGAAGAGCTCGCTGCCGTCGAGCTCGACGCGGTCGTCGACCACGCGATGAACCGCGTCACGCGTCGGCGTGAGCGTCCGCCTGATGCCGCGAACGTCCTCTCGCAGCTCCCGCAGGCGTCTTCCTGCCTGTTGCGGCGTCGTCGTCGCGACGAGGTCCTCGAGCTCGTCGATCTCGTCGTCGAGGTCGTCGAGAAGATCGAGGAAGCGCTCGGCGATCTGGTCGACGAGGTGGTAGACGAACATGCCGACGTCCTCGTGGACGCGGCATGCCTCCTTCGCCGGCTTCGGATCGAACGGCTGCTCGCCCGGCGGGGTCTTCGAGACGCTGAGCAGAAACTCGTGCGTCGCGATCAGGTCGATCTCCTGGTAGTAGAGGCGGTCCTCCTTCGGCACCGCCACCGGCACCAGGAAGATGCCGAGCACGTAGTCGCCGTGCGACTCCAGCCGGGGCCGCGGCTCGTCGTCGTGGACGTGCGGCGCGAGGAGCGCCTCGAGCGCCGTCTCGTGAACGTGTTGCGGGAGATGCTCGCGCAGCTCCGCCTCGGTCGGATCGATCAGGTCGATCCACTGCGGCCGGTCGGCCATTGGCGCGAGGGTACGGGGCGGGGCGGACGTATACTCGGGTCCATGCGCACGCCGTTCATGTCCATCGCGAAGAGCTTCACGACCACTTCGGAGGGTATGAACGGTGCTTGGAAGGACGCTCAATCTCGGAATCCTGGCGCATGTAGACGCCGGTAAGACGACGCTCACCGAGCGGCTGCTCTATGCCGCCGGCGTCATTCGCGAGCTCGGCAGCGTCGATCGCGGCACGACGCAGACCGACACGCTCGCGCTCGAACGGCAACGCGGGATCACGATCAAGTCGGCCGTCGTGTCGTTCCCGTTGCGAGACACGACTATCAACCTCATCGACACGCCGGGCCACCCGGACTTCATCGCCGAGGTCGAGCGCGTGCTCGGCGTGCTCGACGGTGCGGTGCTCGTCGTCTCCGCGGTCGAGGGCGTGCAGGCGCAGACGCGTGTGCTGTGGCGCGCGCTCGCACGGCTCGGCATCCCGACGCTCTTCTTCGTCAACAAGACCGACCGGGTCGGCGCCGATCCGGAGCGCGTGGCACGGGAGATCGCGGCGAAGCTGACCGCCGAGCCTGTCGCGATCCTCGCGGGCTCGGCGATCAAGGGCGACGGGATCGAGGCGTTGATCGATGCGCTCACGACCGCCCTGCCGCCGGCGGCCGGCGACTCGCGCAGGCCCGCAGCGGGAACGGTCTTCAAGATCGAGCGGGCGGCGAACGGCGAGAAGGTCGCGTACGTCCGGCTCTTCGACGGCACGCTGCGCGCGCGACAGCGGGTGCACGGGGACGAGAAGATCACGGCGATCCACGTCTTCGAGAACGGGCGCGCGGTGCAGCGGCCGGCTGTGGTCGCGGGTCAGATCGCCACGGTTCGCGGCCTGCGCACGGTGCAGATCGGCGACCACGTCGGCGACGGCGAGCCCCACGCGCAGGCGCGCGAGTTCGCTCGGCCCACGCTGCAAACCGTCGTGTCGGCTGCCGATCAGGAGCGGCTGCACCTCGCGCTCACACAGCTCGCCGAGCAGGACCCGCTGATCGCCTTTCGCCAGAGCGCGCGCGGCGAGCTCCTCGTCTCGCTGTACGGCGAGGTGCAAAAGGAGGTGATCGAGGCCACGCTCACCGCCGAGTACGGGCTGGAGGTCTCGTTCAGCGCGACGAGCCCGATCCTCGTCGAGCGTCCGCTCGGCACCGGCGAAGGGATCGAGCTGCTCGGCGCGGAGGGCAATCGCTTCCACGCGCAGCTCGGTCTCCGCGTCGAGCCGGCCGACGGCATCGACGTGCAGGTCGCGATCGACGACCACACCCGCATCCCGCTGTACATCTACAAGCGTCGCGAGGAGTTCGACGCGTCGATGGACGACTACGTCCGCGACGCCCTGCGCGAAGGGCTGCACGGGTGGGAGGTGATCGACTGCGCCGTCACCGTGTTCGACTCGTGGTACAGCCTCGCCGACGGTCCGCCGTCACGCCGTGGGCCGATGCCGACGGCGGCCGACTTCCGTGCATTGACGCCGGTCGTCCTCAGGCGCGCGCTCGAGGCCGCGGGAACGATTGTCTGCGAGCCGTTCGACCATGTCCGCATCGAAGTCCCTGTCGAGGCGCTCGGTCCAGTCATCGCCGCGGCGACGCGGCTCGGCGCCGAGCCGGAAGCGCCCGAGCTCGAGGGCGATACCGCCGTTGCCGCGTTCGTGCTGCCGTCCGTTCGCGTTGCCGATCTGCAGCGGTCGCTTCCCGGCTTGAGCCGGGGCGAGGGCGTGCTCGAGTCGAGCTTCCTGGGCTACCGGCCGGCGGTGAGCGCCGTGCCGGGGTGACCCTCGAACGAGGCCAGGAACTTCTCGGCATCCAGCGCGGCCATGCAACCAGAGCCGGCGGCGGTGATCGCCTGCCGGTAGGTGTGGTCCTGAACGTCGCCCGCGGCGAAGACGCCCGGGATGTTCGTCGCCGTCGAGCCCGGCTTCGTCACGAGGTAGCCGAGCTCGTCGTGGTCGAGCTGGTCGACGAAGAGCGCGGTCGTCGGGTCGTGCCCGATCGCGACGAAGAGGCCGTCGGCCGGCACCTCCCACGTCTCGTCGGTCACGGTGTTGCGCAGCCGCAACGCCTCGACCTTGAGGTCGCCGATGATCTCGTCCACGACCGCGTTGAGGACGAAGTCGAGCTTCTCGTTCGCCTCGGCCCGGTCGACCATGATCCGCGAGGCGCGGAACTCGTCGCGCCGGTGAACGAGATGCACCTTCGAGGCGAACTTCGTCAGGAACAGCGCTTCCTCGAAGGCGGAGTCGCCGCCGCCGACGACGTAGACGTCCTTGTCGCGGAAGAACGCGGCGTCGCACGTGGCGCAGGCGGAGACGCCCCGGCCCTTGTGCTTCTCCTCGGACGGGATGCCGAGGAAGCGCGCGGTCGCGCCGGTGGCGATGATCACAGCCCGCGCCGTGTACTCGTCGTCGCCGACGTAGACCCGGAGCGGCTGCTCCGAGAAGTCGACCTTCGTCACGTCGTCGGTCAGGAACTCCGCCCCGAAGCGCTCGGCCTGCCGCCGGAAGTCCGACATCATCTCGGGCCCCATCACGCCGTCGGCATAGCCGGGGTAGTTCTCGACGTCGCTCGTGATCATCAGCTGCCCGCCCCACTGGAAGCCCTCGATCACGAGCGGCTCCAGGTCGGCGCGCGCCGCGTACAGAGCGGCCGTGTAGCCGGCGGGGCCGCCGCCGACGATGATCAGCTCACGCGTCTTCATCTCGTAGATGTAAACGTACCGAGCGGCCTGGATGTTCCGGGAAGCCCGGCGTCGGTTACACCCGCCTCATGGCCACCGTAGTCACGACCGAGCTCCTGCGCGACCTCGCCGGCTTCCGGGCTGCGAACGGTTGCGCGATCAGCATCTATCTCGACTTCGATCCGTCGGTCACGCCGACGACCCCGGACGTCCACACGAAGTTCAACGCCGTTGTCACCGACGCCGAGAAGCTGGCTGAGGGCAAGGCGAACGGGCGGGACTGCAAGCTTTCCGTGCGCGAGGACATTCAGCGCCTGCGTGAATGGTGGAGCGATCTCGACCGCGACGGCGCCCGTGGCCTCGCGATCTTCGCCTCGTCCGCCGACGGGCTCTTCCGCACGCTGCCGCTGGCGGAGAGCGTGGGGGACAGCGTCGTCGTCGCGCCGACGCTCCACCTGCTGCCCCTGGCAAGCGCGGTCGACGCCGAGGGAGCGCTCGTGGCGGTCATCTCGCGCGAGCGCGGGATCGTCTACCGGTTCGAGTCGGGCCGGCTCGAGGAGGTCGTCGACCAGTCGGAGGAGCAGCCGGGCCAGCACGAGCAGGGCGGCTGGTCGCAGGCGCGCTACCAGCGCCACATCGACCATCTCGTCCAGCAGCACCTCAAGCTGGTCGGCGACGAGCTCGACCGCCGCGTCCAGGGCGGGCGGCTGCGCATCGTGGTCGTCGGCTCGGACGAGATGCGCGGCGACTTCGAGAGCGCGCTGTCCAACGAGGCTCGGGAGGCGATCATCGGCTGGACGACCGCCGAAGGTCACGCGGGCCCGAACGAGCTGCTCGAGGTCGTGCGGCCGCTGCTCGACGAGGCGCGCGCGCGCGAGGACGAGGAAGCGCTTGCGCGGTTCGACGAGCACCGCGGACGCGGCGAGCGCGCTGCGGCCGGGTGGAAGCAGGTGCTCGACGCCGCGTCGGACGCGCGCGTCGATCTCCTCTTCGTGGAGGAGGGCGCGAAGGAACGCGCGTGGGAGTGCCCGCAGTGCGGCCGCGCGTCGGCCGACGGAGGCAGCTGCCCGCTGGACGGCGCGAAGCTCGAGGAGCGCGACGACGGCGCCGACCTCGCGCTGCGTCATACGGTCGCGAACGGCGGGTCGATCGTGCGCGTCGGCGCCGGCGCGCTCGGCGACGCGAAGGGGATCGGCGCGCTGCTTCGCTACTAGTCGATGCCCTGAGCGTCGATCTTCTCGGGGGTGATCTTCACGATCACGCGCCGCTCGCCGGGCTGCAGGTAGGGATACTCGTCGACGCCGAGGTACTTATTGGCGAGCGAGTCGATGTGCTCCTTGGCGCCTTCCTCGGTCAGCTCGGCGTGTCCGGTCACCGATAGGTAGCCGCCCTGCTGGTTCTCGGCCGGCAGGACCGTGACGGCGACGCGCGGATCGCGGCGCAGGTGACGTTCCTTCGCGCGCCCGATCGACGTGTTGAAGAGCACGTGATCCCCGTCGCTGTCGATCCAGACGGGCGTCGCATGCGGCGAGCCGTCCTCGCGCAGGGTGACGACCGTGCCCCAGTTCTTGCCGCGCAGCAGCGCTGCCTGGTTGTCCGTCAGTTTCGCCATACCTAGCTCCTTTCGTTCTGATCAGGAACGAAGCTCGCCGGCAGTTGTTCCCGCCGTGAGCCGCGTGACCGCCTCGATCACAGTCTGACGGCGGCGGGCCACCTCGCGCCTGCTGCGGAGCGGCGCCCGCTCCGGGATCTGCACCACCGAGCTGCTCGCCATCGCGTTGATCAGCGCCAGCAGGTCGACGGCAGACACGGAGTCGTCGACGAGCCCCTGCTTCTGCGCGTGCGCGACGGCGCGCGCGCGGCGCTGGAGCTCGGCCCGGACGGCCGCCACCGGATGCTCGGACTCGCCGGGCTCGAGCGCGTGCCAGGCGCTGATGCGCGCATGGTCGGGATGCTCGAGGTAGAAGTCGAACTGCGCCGCGGCGTAGGTCGCGAGGTCGGTCGGCGTGAACGGCACCTCTTCGACGAAGCGGGCCAGGTTCGCGCCGATCACCTGCTCGAACAGCTCGCGCTTGTTCCCGAAGTACGCGTAGATCAGCTGCTTGTTCGCGCGGGCAGCGCCGGCGATCCGGTCGATTCGCGCGCCGGCGATGCCGTGTTCGGCGAACTCGGCTTGGGCGGCCTCGAAGATGCGCCGCTTCGTCTCTTCAGGGTCGCGTGGCATTGGCGCGCAGGGTGCCGGGCGATCGCTAGCCTAACAGCCAACTAACTGGTTGGTTTGAAAGGAGAGGGAATGACAGCACTTGGTCGCCGGTGGCGTTTCGCTATCGGTGTCGCCCTGGTCGCAGCCGTCACGGGGGCCCTTGCGGTGGTCGGTCTCGCCGCATCGTCAGCCGGTACGCCTCCGCCCGAGTACCAGCTGCAGACGGACTCGTGGCCTGCGCACAACTACGACCTGTCCAACTCGCGCGACACGACGCACTCGGACATCAACTCGACGACCGTGGCCGGGCTCCACAAGATCTGGCAGTTCAAGATCCCCGGCACCGGGTTCTTCGGGAACTTCGCAACGACGCCCGTCGTGCAGGACGGCGTCGTCTACATGCAGGACCTCAACTCGAACGTGTACGCGCTGAACCAGCTCACGGGCAAGCTCGAGTGGGAGCACAAGTTCAACGCGCCGACGATCGGTCCGAACGGCGTCGCCGTCGGCTACGGGCACCTGTACGCGGCGACCGAGAGCACCGTTTACGCCCTGAACCTGTCGAACGGCGCCGTTCTCTGGAGCAGGAAGCTCACGCCTTCCGTCAAGGACGGCATCGACATGGCACCGCAGCTCTACGACAACAAGGTGCTCATCTCGACCGTTCCGGGAAGCGGCGTCAAGCACTTCTACGAGGCAGGCGCCGTGGGCGTCGTCTTCGCGCTCGACGCGGCGACCGGCAAGAAGATCTGGTCGTTCGACACGGTTCCTGCCGTGAAGAAGGGCGAGATCAGCGGCGGCGGGCTCTGGTATCCGCCGGCGGTCGGAGCGGACGGCGGCGTGTACCTCGGCGTCGCGAATCCGGGTCTCTGGCCGAACTCGCCGAAGAACGTGAACGGCGCGCTGCGGCCGGGCCGCAACCTCTACACCGACTCGCTCGTGAAGCTCAACGGCGAGACGGGCAAGGTCGTCTGGTACCGCCAGGTGATCAAGCACGACGTCCGCGACTACGACCTGATGATCAGCCCCGTGCTGTACACGTCTTCGACGGGCGCCCAGACGATCATCGGCGCGGGGAAGATGGGCAAGGTGTTCGCGTGGAACGCGCTGAACGGACAGGCGCTCTGGGAGCGCAATGTCGGCAAGCACGTGAACGACATCGGCCCACTGCCCAAGAAGCAGGTGACGATCTGCCCCGGTGACTACGGCGGGGTCGAGACTCCGATGGCCGAGTCGAACGGGACGCTGTTCGTGCCCTGGCTCAACCTCTGCGCCGTCGGCTCGTCGACGTCGGAGACGATCCCGGCCGCGAACTTCGCCAAGTCGAACGGCGGCCTGACCGCGATCAACGAGGCGACCGGCACGGTCAAGTGGACGCGCAAGCTGCCGTCCCCCGACTTCGGTGCCGCGACCGTTGCGAACGACGTGGTGTTTACGTCGGACTACAACGGCAAGGTCGTGGCCTACCGGACGACCGATGGCAAGCTGCTCTGGTCGGCGCAGGCGTCGGCCGGCATCAACGCCTTCCCGGCGGTGACGCAGCGGCTGGTGCTCGTCGGCGCGGGTACGCCCGGCCTGGGAACGATCAAGAAGCCGGTCTTCACGCTCACCGCGTACGGGCTCGGCTAGGAGAAAGGGGTCTGTAGGACATGAGACGCATCACACTGGGCCTGGTCACGGCCGCCGCGGCGCTCTCTCTCGCCGTCGGCGCGTCCGCCACCACGGCGAAGGTCGGCAAGCTGACCGCGACCGACGGCCCGGGCTTCACGATCACCATGAGTGCGAAGACGGTCAAGGCCGGTGTCTACGTGATCACCGTCCACGACAAATCGAGCATTCACGACTTCCACCTGACCGGCCCCGGCGTCAACAAGAAGACGAGCGTCGGCGCCGTGAAGACCTACACGTGGAAGGTCACGCTGAAGAAGGGCACCTACAAGTTCGTGTGCGACCCGCATGCCTCGTTCATGAACGGGAAGCTCAAGGTCACCTAGCTCGGCGTTGGGGTCTGGCCCCGTCCGGGGCCAGACCCCTCACTTGCTGGACTGCAGCTCCCAGGCGCCGATGACGGCGTCCTCGATCGCGTCCGCGTTGCCGTGTTCGAGGTCGGCGACGATCATCATGTGCTTCTCGAACCGAGGGGGCACCGAGAACGTCTCGGGGAACGACTGGAGGAGCAGGTCTCGTGCGCCGAACGACGCGCGGATGACGACATGGGTGTCGTCGAGCTGCCGCGCCACCGGCCGCGGTAGCGCCAGTCGAGGAGGCCGTCGCGGCGGCGCTCCGAGACGCCGTCGAGTTGCGCGGCCAGATCGCTGAGCTCGTCGAGCCTCATCGGGCGTAAACGGAAGCGTACTGCGCGATTCCCCCGAACGAGGGGCGGCGCTTTTACGTCGCTCTGATCTCCGGCTCGCGCTGCGGTGACACGGCGTGCCCATCGTGTGAGCGCACGTTCAATCGAAACCCCTCAGTCCGGAGGCACCACCCATGCGGAAGATCATTGTTCTCACCGTTCTCGCTCTCGCTGTCGCGGCTCCTACGGTTGCGTTCGCCGACTCGTCGCTCGACGCGGTGAACGCGGACATCGCAAAGCTGACCAGCGACGTCCAGGCGAAGCACGACACGGTTGTCGCGGATGCGACGCAGCTGCAGTCGGATGCGACGTCCCTCACCGGCACGTCGGACAAGCAGACGGCCCGCGCGACGATCAAGGCCGACGCGACGAAGCTGACGAGCGACTGGAAGTCGCTGCTCGCCGTCTGCCTGGCGGACCGCAAGCAGCTGCGCACCGACATCCAGGCTGCGAAGAGTGACGACAAGGCGGCCAACCGGCAGCTTCGGCTCACTGTGAAGCAGGCGAACCTCGCGATTCGCTCGACGAATCTCGACATGCGCTCCGCCGTGGCCAAGGCCCGCGCGGCCGTGGTCGCGATGCGCGCGAGCTTCCAGGCGGCGGGCCAGCAGGCGCCGTCCGTCCCGACGCCGACGACCACCCCGTAGCTCCCTCGACGAGCGGCGTCTGACACCCGCGGGTGTCAGACGCCGTTACTCGTCGCCGCTCGAGAAGAACGAGGCGAACGAGCCGGCGACGGCGGTGATGACGAAGATCGCCCAGACCTCGAGGAAGACGTCGACGATCTGTCCCGCGTGGGTCACGGGGTTCTGCAGCGACGAGGACACGGTGAGGATCTGAACGGTCGAGAAAAAGACCGCGTCGCCGAAGCCGTGGATGTCGCTTCCCTTCAGGCCGCTCTCGAACGACCACATCAGAACGGCGCCGACCGCGTCGACGATCGCGGACAGGCAGATGGCGATGACGATCCGGGCGAGCAGCCGGCGGTGGCGCTCGCTCCACGTGCCGAGTCTCCGGAGCTCTTCGCGGATCATCGACCCGAGGCTAGGCTCGCCGTCGGCTGGCGCCGGAAGGCATCCCTATCCTTGAGACGCATGAACGGCGCGATCACGCTGCGGCAGCTCGAGGACCGCGATCTCGACTCGCTCTTCGTCTGGGAGAGCGATCGCCGTGCGGTGCACATGGCGGCCTTCACGCGCGCCGACCCCGCCGACCGCAGCGCGTTCGACGCCCACTACGAGCGTGTGCGCGGCAACCCGGCGAACACGCTGCTTGCGATCGAGGACGGCGGCGAGTTCGTCGGCACGGTCTCGAGCTTCACGATCGACGGAGAACGCGAGGTCTCCTACTGGATCTCGCCGGCCCGCTGGGGTGAGGGGATCGCATCGCAGGCGCTCCAGGTGTTCCTGGCAGAGGTCGAGCGGACGAGGCCGATCTACGGCCGGGTGGCAGAGCACAACCCCGCATCCGCGAAGGTCCTCACTCGCGCCGGCTTCGTCGAGGTCGGCACCGACACGGGGTTCGCGGCAGGCGTCGGCGCCGAGATCGTCGAGCGGATCTACCGCCTCGATCGGCGATGAGCCGGCACCGGGTTCTGATCGCGGCTGTCGTGCTCGTCGTGGTAGGCGCGTCGGCCGCTGCGGCCGTGCTCGCGTCGAGGCCGGCGAAGTCGGTTCCGGCGATCGCGGCCGATTGCGGCAACAGTGTCTCGGGACACGGGTTCCGCGTCTTCTCATGCATGAGCGGCGGCGCCGCCATCGGCCACCCGCACCCGAAGGAGCTGCTCGTCATTCGGGCCGACGGCTCGTCGGTCGGCTATCCCGTGTACCGCACCGCCTCGATCGCCGCGGGCGACGGCGAGGTCGTCGCCACCCACAACGACAGCCTCGTGCGCGTGACGACGAGTCGTCTCGTCCCGCTGCTGACGAACAACCGCCTCGCCGGGCTGCTGCACGTTCGCCCGAACGCGCTGTGGGACGTCGTCAGGCTCGCCGTCGACACCCGCGGCGACATCACCTTCTCCCCGTCCTTCCTGGCCGGTCACCGCTCCGGCTGTCGGACCCCTCTGCTCGAGCTCACGCCCGCGGGAGCGGTTCGCCGGCTTCGACCGTCGACCTCGACGGTCTGCGTCTGAGATGGCGTCGTGGCCCGGGCTGCGACCGGATCAGCGGCCCTACCGCGGCACGGCCTGGTACTACGCGGAGTACCGGGACCGGCCGAGCCTCGAGTTCGCGCGGCAGCTCGCGAAGACGCTCGGCTGGTCGCCGGACGGCCGCCTCCTCGACCTCGGCGCGGGGCCGGCGCAAGTGTCGCTGCGGCTCGCGCCGTTCGTCGGCGAGGTGGTCGTCATGGATCCCGAGCCCGACATGGTCGCCGAGGGCGAGCGACGCGCCGCCGCGGCCGGAGCGCGCAACCTCACCTTCGTCGTCGGCGGCTCCGACGACCTCGCGGCCATCGCGCCGGAGCTCGGGCCACTTGCCGGGGCGGTGATCTCGCAGGCGTTTCACTGGCTGCGCGACCAGGACAGCGTCCTGCGCGCACTCGACACGCTGCTCGACCCGAATGCCGGCGCGGTCGCGATCGTCGGCTTCGTCAAGGAGCCCGACCCGAACGGCTGGCTCGGCGAGCCGCCCTGGGACGCCGTGGGGCAGATCCTCCGCGAGCATCTGCAGAACGCCGAGCCGGGCCCGCACCCGCGCGGCCGGCACGATCCCTTCCCGGACATCCTCGGTCGGTCGGCGTTCCCGGACGTCGAGCTGATCACGCACGAGTACGACGCCGTGATCCACCCGTCCGTCGAGGCAGCTATCGGATTCCAGTACACGCTCTCGAACACCCTCGCCCAGCTCGGCGACGACCGAGATGCGTTCGAGGCCGAGGTGCGTGCGGCTCTCGCGGACGCGGACACCTCGCCGATTCACGTGCGGCTCATCGACAGCGCGCTCGTAGGCCGGCGTCCGGACGGCCGGCGCTAGGTACCCCGGGCGGCGGCGTTCGCGCTACGCCGCGTCGGCGTCTGCGTGCGGCAGCGCGACGAGCTCCGGCGCGTCGACTGCCGCCGCGCGACGCTCGAGCTGCTTCAGCTCGGGCAGGTCGTCGTTCGTCACACCGTGCTCCGGGAACTTGCGCGCGGTGACGAGCAGACGGGTCTCGAACGAGCTCACGGCGCTGTTGAAGGCCGCCACCGCGCTGTCGAGGCCGCGACCGACCTTCGCGAAGTGGCCGGCGAACACGCCGAGCCGCTCGTAGAGCTCGCGCCCGAGCTCCGAGATCTCCCGCGCGCTCTCGGCGACCGTCTCCTGCTGCCAGCCCCACGCGATCGTGCGCAGGAGGCCGATCAGCGTTGCCGGCGACGCGATGACGACCCCCGACTCGGCACCCGCCTCGAGCAGCGAGCCGTCCTGGTCGAGCGCGGCGCGGTACAGGCCTTCGTCGACGAACATGACGACGAACTCCGGCGACGATTCGAACTGCCGCCAGTAGCGCTTCTGCCCGAGCTTGCCGATGTGGTCGCGCAGCTGCTGCGCGTGGCGCGCGAGGTGCGCGCGCTTGAGCTCGACGTCGTCCGTGTTGACGGCATCGAGGTACGCCTGGATCGGGACCTTCGAGTCGACGACGATCGTCTTCCCGCCCGGAAGCTTCACGACGAGATCCGGACGCAACAGCGATCCCTCGTCGTCGCGAACGCTCTCCTGCGTGCGAAAGTCGCAGTAGTCGAGCATTCCGGCGAGCTCGACG
The DNA here is from genome assembly GCA_035651895.1 of Gaiellaceae bacterium. GTDB lineage: Bacteria > Actinomycetota > Thermoleophilia > Gaiellales > Gaiellaceae > PALSA-600. The sequence continues at coordinate 14,788 of DASREW010000014.1, read as the reverse complement.
ACGCGCTTCAGCTGCAGCTCGCCCCAGCTGCCGCGCACGTGGGGCGCGCGGAGCGCGGTGACGAGGCTGCCCGTCTCGCTGCGCAGCTTCTCCTGGCCGTCCGCGACCTCGCGCAGGCGCTCGCCGATCGCGGTCACCTCGCGGGCGCGCTTCTCCTCGAGCTGCCGCGCCTGGAGCTCGAACTTGGTGAGCGTCTCCTTGATCGGCGCGAGCTTCGCCTCGGCGAGCTCGAGGAGCGACGACTGGCTCTTCAGGAGCGCGTCGCCCGTCGCCGCCTTCAGCCGCTCCTCCCACTGGCCCTGGCTCTGCTCGACCGCGAGGCGCCGGTCGCGCTCGCCGGCGAGCGCCGCGCGCGCCCAGAGGTAGACGGCTGCCGCGCCGACGGCGAGCCCGAGGATGAGAAAGACCGCTGCCATGGACCGACGGACGGTAGAGATCCGGTCGGACGGCAAAAAATCAGCCCCGGCGAGTCCGAAGACCTACCGGGGCTGAGTGCCGGATCCGACGACTCCGAAGAGCTACCGGATCCGACGGGGGGAACCTAGACGGCGCCGTTTCGGCCGTCAACGGGGTTGTCGCAGCTTTGTCGCAAATTGCGGCCGAAATTGCGTCGGGCCGGCTGGGCGGGCGGGGAACGTCCGTTCGCCCGCGTAGCCTCTCTCGCACGCGATGGAGGAGCTCTACGGCCCTGGGGGCGCGCTCGAGCGCGTCCTGCCCGACTACGAGCCGCGGCCGGAACAGGCCGCGTTGGCGGGCGCGGTCGAGCGCGCGCTCCTCACCGGCGAGCACCTCGTCGCCGAGGCTGGGACGGGTGTCGGCAAGAGCCTCGCGTACCTGCTGCCCGCGCTCGAGTCGGGGCAGCGGGTCGTCGTCGCGACCGCGACGAAGGCGCTGCAGGAGCAGCTGCTCGCGAAGGACGTGCCGATCGCCGCGGCGGCGGTCGGCCGCGACGTCGACGCCCAGGTGCTGAAAGGGCGCGCGAACTACCTCTGCCGGCGACTGCTGCAGGGCTTCCAGCCGTTCCTGCTTCCGGACGGGCGTGACGGCGCCGCCTGGGAGGCGATGCAAGGCTGGCTCGACACGACCGAGACGGGCGACCGAGCCGAGCTGGAGATCGAGCCGTCCGCGGCGCTCTGGTCCGAGCTCGCCGTCGGGCCGGATCGCTGCTCGGGCCGCCGCTGCCCGTTCGTCTCGGCCTGCTTCGCCGAGGCCGCGCGAGAGCGCGCGGCACACGCCGACCTGATCATCGTGAACCACGCTCTCTACTTCGCGCACCTCGCCTCCGGCGGCGGCGTCCTGCCCGAGCACGACGCGGTCGTCTTCGACGAGGCGCACCGGCTCGAGGAGTCGGCGGCCTCGTGGCTGGGCGGACGCGTCTCGCGACCCGGCCTGAGGCGGCTCGCGCACGACGTCGAGCGCGCCTGCCGCGAGGCGCAGCGGGCGGTTCCGGCGCGAGAGCTCGACCGGGTCGAGCGTACGGGCGACCGCTTCCTGCGCGCGGTCGCGCCCACCGCCGGACGGCGCCGGCTGCGCGAGGTCCCGGCCGAGCCGGCGCTCGTCCTCCACGACGCGCTCGGCGACCTTTCGACTGCGCTGCACGGCCAGGGCGAGGATCTCGACGCGCTCTCGCGCCGCGCGCTCGGCCTGGCCGCAGAGGTCGAAGCGTGTCTCGACCTCAATGAGGGCGAGCGGGTCGTCTGGTCGGAGCCGGATGCGGTGGCGTGGGCGCCGGTGGACGTCTCGGCCGAGCTCCGCGAGCGGCTGTGGGACGACGGCCCGACCGCGATCCTCGTCTCGGCGACGCTGACGACCGGTGAGGACGCGACGTTCGTGCGCCGCCGGCTCGGGCTCGACCGGGCGCGCGAGGCGGTGGTCGGCTCGCCGTTCGACTTCCCCGAGCAGGCGCTCCTGTACGTGCCGCGGTCGATGCCGGACCCGCGCAGTGACGAGTTCATCGAACGGGCCGCCGACGAGATCGTGTCGCTGCTCGCGCTCTCCGAGGGACGAGCGCTCGTCCTGACGTCGAGCTACCGCGCCCTCGACGCCTACCGCGAGCGCGTGCGCGGCCGCGTGCCGTACGACGTGCTCGTGCAGGGCGAGGCGCCGCGCGAGCGGCTGCTCGAGCGCTTCCGCACGGAGGTCGGGTCGGTCCTGCTCGCGACGTCGACGTTCTGGCAGGGCGTGGACGTGCCGGGCGAGTCGCTGTCGCTGCTCGTGATCGACAAGCTGCCGTTCTCCGCCCCCGGCGACCCGCTGCACGAGGCGCGCTGCGAGGCGGTCGAGCGGGCGGGCGGCGACTGGTTCCGCGACTACGCGCTCCCGACCGCGATGCTGCAGCTCCGTCAGGGCTTCGGGCGGCTGATCCGCGGCCACTCGGACCGCGGCGTCGTGGCGATCCTCGATCCGCGCCTGCGCACGCGGCCGTACGGGCGCGCATTCCTTGGTGCCTTGCCGCGCTGCCCGATCGTCGAAGACTCCGCCGCGGTCGCGAAATTCTTCGGCGCAGTCGTGGCCGTTTCCGCTTGAATGGCGCCGGCTCATGGCGAAGAAGAAGCCGAGAACCCCGACGCCGCCGCGCGTCCAGGCGCCGCAGCGGCGCGGCGGCGGGCCCCGGCGCGCACCCGGCTCTGCGCCGGCCGGTAGCGATCTCGGCCTCCGCCACCGCGCGCTCCTCTACGGCGTCGCGGGCGCGGGCTTCGTCGGCCTCGTCATCGCCGTGCTCGTGATCGCGCTCGGCGGAGGGGGCGGGACGAGCGACAAGCAGATCGCCGCCGACTTCCACGCCGCCGGCTGCACGTACAAGACGGTGAAGGCGTACATCCCGAAGGGGCAGCCGATCCACGTCCCGAGCCTGACGAAGAAGTTCCCCTGGAACACGAGCCCGCCCTCGAACGGCCAGCACTATCCGGAGTGGGCGGTCTGGGGCTTCTACACGCAGGCGATCAACCCGCGCCAGGTCGTGCACAACGAGGAGCACGGCGCGGTCGTCGAGTGGTGGGGCCCGAAGGTCTCGCCGTCCGTCGTGAACGACCTGCGGTCGTTCTACGACGAGCAGCCGGACGGCGGCTTCGGAACGCCGTACGCGTCCCTCCGCGACAAGTTCGCGCTCACCGCCTGGACGGGCAACCCCGCGACCTACAGCGCGAACGGCCCGTACGGCTTCGGTCACCTCGCAATCTGCTCCCAGTGGACGCCCAAGACGAAGACCGCGTTCGAGGCGTTCCGCAAGGCCTACCGCGGCAAAGGCCCCGAGGGCATCCCGCTGTGCGCCGACGAACCGGGCGACAGCCCCGCGAAGTCGGATTGCTGATCCGCGTCTTAGCCTGACCCGGCCGGGGTGGCGAAACCGGTAGACGCAGCCGGCTTAAAACCGGCGGCCGAAAGGCGTGGGGGTTCGAGTCCCTCCCCCGGCATGTTGGCAACCTGGTTGCCGCTCTAGGACCGGAACCTGGTTCAGCTTCGCTGAACCAGGTTCGTGAGCTCTCTGAGCTTCGTCGCGAGCTTCCGCGTGAGCGCGCGCGGTTCGTAGCGCCACGACCAGTTGCCGAGCTCGGTGCCGGGGAAGTTCATGCGGGCGTCGTCGCCGAGCTCGAGCACGTCCTGAAGCGGAGCGATCGCGAGTGCGAGCTGCGACTCCCAGGCGCGCTCGAGCACCGTCCACGCCGAGTCGGCGCCGGCCTCCGGATGACGCTCGAGCCAGCCGCGCGTCGTCTCGTTGTCGTGCGTGCCCGTGTAGACAACCGATTGCCGCTCGTTCCCCACCGGGATGCGGCCGTCGCTGAACTGCAGCACCACCATGCCCGGAAACCCAAGCTCGCGGCGCAGCCGCTCCACGGGCTCGGTGATCACGCCGAGGTCCTCTGCGACCACCGGGAGCGGCCCGAGCTCGTGCTCCACGGCCCGGAAGACGGAAGCGCCCGGCCCGCGCACCCAGCGACCGTGTGCGGCGGTCTTGTGCCTCGCCGGGACCGACCAGTACGCGACGAAGCCGCGGAAGTGGTCGACGCGCGTCAGGTCGACGAGGGCGAACGTCCGCCGGAAGCGCTCGATCCACCAGCGGTAGCCGTCTCGGCGCATCGCCGGCCAGTCGTACAGCGGGTTGCCCCAGAGCTGGCCGGTGCGCGCGAACGCGTCCGGCGGCACCCCCGCGACCGCGTCGCGCTGGAAGAGCTGCGGGTGCGCGCGGTGGTCGGCCCCGTCGGCGGCGACGTAGATCGGCATGTCGCCGAAGATGCGGATGCCCCTCTTCAGCGCGTACGACCGGAGCGCGGCCCACTCGCGGTCGAACCGGATCTGGTCGTCGAGCGAGCCGCCGTACTCGACCCAGTCGTCGATCCAGTAGCCGTTCCGCTCGCGGAACTCCTCACGTTCGGTGGCGCCCACGCGCGCCTTCGGCTTCGCGAGCAGCGACGGCGACCCGGCGAACGCCGACGGCGACATGTACGGCGAGCCGGTGAGCCCCTCGGGCGGACCGAGCGGCAGCACCTGCCACCAGCGCTGGCCCGCCGCGGCGAGCCAATCGACGAAGCGGAAGGCGTGATCGTCCAGTACCCCGTTCGGCAACGAGGTCGGATGGAGCAGGATTCCGGATGCGCGCTCGAGCTTCATGCGTTTAGGACAAACCCGCGATTGAGAATCTCACGCACACTGCCCCTCCCGAAGACCCCCCAACCGCGCATCCAGATCCAGGCCGTCGAGCCGCTGCTCGACTGCGGCCGCTTCCCGGTGAAGCGCACGGTCGGTGACAGCGTCGAGGTCTACGCGACGCTGTTCAAGGACGGCCACGACACGCTTGCCGGCGCCGTGCGCGTGAAGGGGCCCGGCGACCGGCGCTTCAGCGAGGAGCCGCTGCATGCACTCGGCAACGACCGCTGGGGCGGGAGCTTCGTCGTCGACCGGCCCGGACGCTGGCAGTTCCAGGTCGCGGCGTGGACGGATCGCATCGCGACGTGGCAGGACGAGCTGCGCCGCAAGGTCGAGGGCGGTCAGACCCTGAAGGGCGAGCTGTCGGAAGGCGCGCTGCTCTTGGGGCGCGACGCCGTCACGGTCGAGGAGGGGCTCGCGGCGACGGCGGGCGACCGTCACGGCGAGGCGTGCTCGGCGACGGTCGAGGTCGCGGTCGACCGGGAGCTCGCGCGCTTCGGCGCCTGGTACGAGCTCTTCCCGCGCTCGTGGGGCGGCTTCACCGGCGTTGCCGAGGTGCTGCCGAAGCTCGCGGAGCTCGGCTTCGACGTCGTCTACCTGCCGCCGATCCACCCGATCGGCGTGACGAACCGAAAAGGGCGCAACAACGCGGTGACCGCGGAGGCCGGCGACGTCGGCTCGCCGTGGGCGATCGGCTCGGAGGAGGGCGGGCACGACGCGATCGATCCGTCGCTCGGGACGTGGGCCGACTTCGACGCGATGGTCGCGGCCGCGAAGGCGGCGGGGATCGAGCTCGCGCTCGACTTCGCGATCCAGTGCTCGCCCGACCACCCGTGGCTGAAGGAGCATCCCGAGTGGTTCAACCGGCGGCCCGACGGCACGCTCAAGTACGCGGAGAATCCGCCCAAGCGCTACCAGGACATCTACAACGTCAACTTCGAGTCGGAGGACTGGCAAGGCCTCTGGCAGGCGCTGCGCGACGTCGTCATCGGCTGGGTCGAGCGGGGGATCACCGTCTTCCGCGTCGACAACCCGCACACGAAGCCCGTTCCGTTCTGGGAGTGGCTCATTCGCGAGGTGCACGCCGAGCACCCCGAGGTGATCTTCCTGGCGGAGGCGTTCACGCGGCCGTCGATGATGACGACGCTCGCGAAGGTCGGCTTCGCGCAGAGCTACACGTACTTCACGTGGAAGAACACGAAGGTCGAGCTCGTGGAGTACATGACCGAGCTGATCGCGTGGCAGCAGTTCTATCGCGCCAACGCGTTCGTCAACACGCCCGACATCCTGCACGAGTACCTGCAGCTCGGCGGGAGGCCCGCGTTCGAGGCGCGGCTCGTGCTGGCAGCGACGCTCGTGCCGAGCTACGGCATCTACTCCGGCTTCGAGTCGCTCGAGAACGTCCCGGTTCGCGCCGGCTCCGAGGAGTACCTCGACTCCGAGAAGTACGAGGTCAAGCGGCGCGCGCTCGACGGCGTGCTGCTGCCGCTCGTGCAGCGGCTGAACGAGATCCGCCGCGGCGAGCCCGCGTTGCAGCGCGTCGAGAACCTCCGCTGGCTCGAGACCGAGAACGACCAGCTCGTCGCCTACGCGAAAGACGACCTGGTCTGCGTGGTCAACGTCGATCCCTTCGCGACGCAGGAAGGCGTGTGCGTCATCCCGGTCGCGCTCGGCTACCCACCGGCGTTCGACGCGCTCGAGCTCCTCTCCGGCGACACCTTCACCTGGCGGGCGGGGCGGAACTACGTGCGCCTGTTGCCAGGGCAGGCTCACATCATCAAGGTAGGTCCGTGAGCTCGAGCGACAACTGGTTCGAACGCGACCCGCTGTGGTTCAAGACGTCGGTCTTCTACGAGATCCACATGCGCGCGTTCTTCGACGGGAACGACGACGGCTCCGGTGACTTCCGCGGGCTGAGCGAGAAGCTCGACTACCTGCAGTGGCTCGGTGTCGACTGCATCTGGCTGCTGCCGTTCTATCCCAGCCCGTTGCGCGACGGCGGCTACGACATCGCGGATTTCTTCTCGATCAACCCGGACTACGGGACGGTCGACGACTTCAAGCAGTTCGTCGATCAGGCCCATCAGCGCGGCATGCGCGTGATCGCCGACCTGGTCATGAACCACACGAGCTCCGACCACCCGTGGTTTCAGGCGAGCCGCGCCGACCCGAACGGCCCGTACGGCGACTGGTACGTGTGGGGCGAGGACGACACGCGCTGGAGCGAGGCGCGGATCATCTTCCTCGACACGGAGCCCTCGAATTGGACCTGGGACCCGATTCGCGGGCAGTACTACTGGCATCGCTTCTTCGCGCACCAGCCCGACCTGAACTACGACAACCCCGAGGTGCAGGAGCAGATGCTGAACGTGCTGCGCTTCTGGCTCGACCTCGGGCTGGACGGCTTCCGGCTCGACGCCGTGCCGTACCTCTACGAGCGCGACGGGACGAACGGCGAGAACCTGCCCGAGACGCACGAGTTCCTGAAGCGCGTGCGCGCCGAGGTCGACGCGCGGTACCAGGACCGGGTCCTGCTCGCGGAAGCGAACCAGTGGCCCGCCGACGTCGTCGCGTACTTCGGCGACGGCGACGAGTGTCACATGGCGTTCCACTTCCCGGTGATGCCGCGCATGTTCATGGCGATGCGGCGGGAGGACGCGCTGCCGATGGTCGAGATCCTCGAACAGACGCCGGCGATCCCCGACGGCGCGCAGTGGGGTCTCTTCCTGCGCAACCACGACGAGCTGACGCTCGAGATGGTCACCGACGAAGAGCGCGACTACATGTACGAGGAGTACGCGAAGGACCCGCGGATGAAGCTCAACCTCGGCATCCGCCGCCGGCTCGCGCCGCTGCTCGACAACGGCCGCGACGAGATCCAGCTCATGCACGCGATCCTCTTCTCGCTGCCGGGCTCGCCCGTCCTCTACTACGGCGACGAGATCGGGATGGGGGACAACATCTTCCTCGGCGACCGCGACGGCGTGCGCACACCCATGCAGTGGACGGGCGACCGCAACGGCGGCTTCTCGCGGGCGGATTTCCAGCAGCTCTACCTGCCGCCGCTGATGGATCCGGTCTACGGCTTCCAGGCGGTGAACGTCGAGGCGCAGCTCCGCCAGCCGAACTCGCTCCTGCGCTGGCTGCACCGCCTGATTGCCCTGCGCAAGGATCATCCGGTCTTCGGGCTCGGAACCTACGAGGCGCTACGCCCGGAAAACCCACGGATCTTCGCCCATGTGCGCACCTACGAGGACGACATTGTGCTGTGCGTGCACAACCTCGCCCGGTCGGCGCAGGCGGTCGAGCTCGACCTCTCGCGCTGGGAAGGCATGATCCCGGAGGAGATGTTCGGCCGAACGCGGTTCCCGCGGATCGGGGAGCTGTCCTATCTGCTCACGCTCGCCCCCCGAGGGTTCTTCTGGTTCCAGTTGCGGAAGGACGAAGCGGAATGAATGAGCAGGCGCTGATCGACTTCGTCACGAACCAGCGGTGGTTCGGGTCGAAGACGCGCGAGGTCGCCCACGCGGACATCGTCGACACCGCGGTCCTGCGCGACACCGATCCGACGCTCGAGCTGCAGCTCGTCGAGATCCGCTTCGACACAGGGACGCACGAGACCTACCAGCTGCTCGCAGACGGCGGCTATGACGCGCTCGGAGATCCCCGCCAGGTGCGCGAGCTCGTGCACCTGATGCGAAGCGGCGCGATGCTGCCCGCGGGGGACGGTGTGGTCGAGTTCGGCTCGGTCCAGGGGCGGACCGGTGCCGGCGAGCTTCGCGAGGCGCGCGTCGTCACTGCGGAGCAGTCGAACACGTCGATCGTCTTCGACGACGAGCTGATCCTGAAGGTGTTCCGCCGGCTCGAAGCCGGCATCAACCCCGAGCTCGAGCTGCTGCGCTTCCTCACCGAGCGCGGGTTCGCGAACATCGCGCAGCTCGCAGGCTGGTACGCGTACGCGGGCAAGCAGATGACCGCGACGCTCGGCATCCTGCAGCAGTTCGTCGCGGACGGCCAGGACGGCTGGGAGCGTGCGCTCGATGCGGTCGAGTCCGGCGACGAGGCGTTCGTCGACTCGCTCCGCCGCCTCGGCGAGGTGACGGGGAAGATGCACAGCATCCTCGGCTCCGACCCGTCCGATCCGAACTTCTGCCCCGAGGCGACGTCGGCCGAGTCGCTCGGGCTCCTGACCGCAACGGTCGACGAGGAGATCGAGACGATCTTCATGGACCTGCCCGACGACGCGGAGGAGCTCGATCCGATTCGCGGCCGAGGCGAAGAGGTGCGCGAGCGGCTGCGCCTGCTCACGAACATCGGCGGCGCGGGCCGGGTCATCCGCCATCACGGCGACTTCCACCTCGGCCAGACGCTCTGGAGCGGCAACGACTGGGTGATCCTCGACTTCGAGGGTGAGCCCGCGCGCTCGCTGCCCGAGCGGCGGCGGAAGCGCAGCCCGCTGCGCGACGTCGCAGGGATGCTCCGCTCCTTCGCCTACGTCCACTCGGCCGCTCGGATCCTGCGCGGCGCAGACGTGCCGGATGACTGGGAGGTGCGGGCGCGCGAGGAGTTCCTCGAGGGATATCGGGACACGATCGACAAGTCCCTGGTTCCGTCCGGGACCGCAATGGACAAGCTCCTGAAGGTGTTCGAACTGGAGAAGGCCGTCTACGAGCTTCGCTACGAGCTCAACAACCGCCCCGACTGGGTGCGGATCCCGGTCGCCGGGATCGTCCGCATGCTCGAAGAGGAGGTGCCGGTCTGACGACCTCGGCCTTCGGCGAGCTCGACATCTGGCTCGCACGCGCAGGGCGGCACGAGGAGCTGTGGGCGAAGCTCGGCGCGCACCCGGTCGAGAACGGCGTGCGCTTCGCCGTCTGGGCGCCGAACGCGCACTACGTCAGCGTCGTCGGCGACTTCAACGGCTGGGACCCCGCCGCGAACGCGCTCTCGCCGGTCGACGCGACCGGCATCTGGGAAGGCGTCGTCGAAGGGGCGAAGGTCGGCGAGCGCTACAAGTACCACCTCGACGGGCACGAGAAGGCCGATCCGCTCGCCTTCGAGGCCGAGAAGCCGCCGAAGAACGCGTCGGTCGTGTTCGAGTCGCACTACGACTGGCTCGACGGAGACTGGGTCGACCAGCGGCGCGCGCAGAAACCGCTCGAACGGCCGATGACGATCTACGAGGTGCACGCGAGCTCGTGGCGCAAGGGCCTCGGCTGGCGTGAGCTCGCCGACCAGCTCGCGCCGTACGTGCGCGATCTCGGCTTCACGCACGTGGAGCTCCTGCCCGTCATGCACCACCCATTCTCCGGCTCGTGGGGCTACCAGGTGACGGGCTACTACGCGCCCGAGTCGTCGCTGGGGTCGCCCGACGACTTCCGTTACTTCGTCGATCACATGCACGCGAACGGCATCGGCATCATCCTCGACTGGGTGCCCGCGCACTTCCCGCGCGACGAATGGGCGCTCGCGCGATTCGACGGGACCGCGCTGTACGAGCACGCCGATCCGCGCCGCGGCTCACACCCCGACTGGGGGACGCTCGTCTTCAACCTCGGGCGCAGCGAGGTGCAGAACTTCCTGCTCGCGAACGCGCTCTTCTGGCTGCGCGAGTACCACGCCGACGGGCTGCGCGTCGACGCCGTCGCCTCGATGCTCTACCTCGACTACTCGCGCAAGCAGGGCGAGTGGATCCCCAACCGCTTCGGCGGCCGCGAGGATCTCGAGGCCGTCGCGTTCCTCAAGGAGTTCAACGAGCTGCTGCACGCGCGCGAGCCCGGCGTCATCTCGGCGGCCGAGGAGTCGACGGCCTGGCCCGGCGTCTCACGGCCGACATACCTGGGCGGGCTCGGCTTCGGCTTCAAGTGGAACATGGGCTGGATGCACGACACGCTCGGCTACTTCCAGCGCGACCCGATCTACCGGCGCTACCACCATCACGAGCTCACGTTCTCGCTCGTCTACGCGTGGAACGAGAACTTCATCCTTCCGCTCTCGCACGACGAGGTCGTGCACGGCAAGGGCTCGCTGCTCTCGAAGATGCCGGGCGACCGCTGGCAACAGCTCGCGAACCTGCGCGCGCTCTACGCGTTCATGTGGGCGCACCCCGGCAAGAAGCTGCTGTTCATGGGCGGCGAGCTCGCGACGCCCTGGGAGTGGGCGGACCAGGGAGAGCTTCCCTGGTGGCTGCTCGAGCACCGCGACCATGCGGGCATGCAGGACCTCGTCCGCGACCTCAACAGGATCTACCGATCCGAGCCTGCGCTCTGGGAGGTCGACTTCTCGAGCGACGGCTTCCGGTGGCTCGAGCCGAACGACGCGCTGAACAACGTCTTCGCATTCATGCGGATCTCGCGCGACGGCGAGCGCACGCTCGTCTGCATCGCCAACCTCGCGCCGGCCGCGCGCGAGGGCTACCGCGTCGGTCTGCCCGCAGCTGGTGCCTGGGAAGAGGTGTTGAACACCGACTCGGCGTTCTATGCCGGAAGCGGCGTCGGGAACATGGGACGTGTCGAGGCGGAGGAGCGGACGTGGCACGAGCAGCCGTTCAGCGCCACGCTGACGTTGCCGCCGTTGTCGGTGCTCTGGCTGCGGGCGGCCGAATGATTGCGCGCGGCGGCGCGGGGTAGCACGGCCGCGATGTCGACTCAGGTCTGGCAACGGCCCCTCGGGGCCGTTCCGCTCGAAGAGGGCGGAATCGAGTTCAGGGTGTGGGCGCCGCTCGCGTCGACGCTGGCCGTGCGACTGCACGAGCGCGACCACGCGCTCGAGCAGGTCGGCGAAGGCGTGTGGTCGGCGGAGTTGTTCGCAGATGCCGGCGACGACTACGTCTTCGTCCTCGACGGGGAGGCGCTGCCGGACCCGTGGTCTCGGTGCCAACCGGGCGGGCTCCGCGGGCCGTCGCGGATCCTCGACACCTCGGCCTTCTCGATCGCGGACGGTCCCGCGCTCACGCTCGACGAGCTCGTCCTGTACGAGCTGCACGTCGGCACGTACACCGCTCAGGGAACGTTCGACGCAGTCGTCCCGCAGCTCGCGCGGCTGCGCGATCTCGGCATCACCGCGATCGAGCTGATGCCCGTCGCGACGTTTCCGGGGAGCCGCGGCTGGGGCTACGACGGGGTCTACACGTTCGCGCCGCACCCGGCGTACGGCGGCCCCGAGGGGCTCGCCCGCCTCGTCGACGCCGCACACCGCGAAGGACTCGGCGTCTTCCTCGACGTCGTCTACAACCACCTGGGACCCGGGTCGGACGCAGTCGCCAAATTCGGTCCGTACTTCACCGACCGGCACCACACGGCCTGGGGAGACGCCGTCGACTACTCGCAGCGCGCCGTTCGCGAGTGGGCGATCCAGAACGCGCACATGTGGACGACCGAGTACAAGCTCGACGGTCTGCGGCTCGACGCGGTGCACGCAGTCCACGACGACTCGCCCGTCCACGTGATGCGCGAGCTGAAGGAGCGGGTGCCCGGTCTGATCACGAGCGAGATGGGGCCGGACGACTTCCGCCCGCTCGAGGAATGGGGCCACGACGCGATGTGGCTCGACAACCTCCACCACGAGCTCCACGTCGCGCTCACGGGCGAGCGAGAGGGCTATTACGCGAAGCACGGCACGCCGGACGGGCTCGTCCGCGAGCTCGGGCGTCCGCAGCGCGAGCGCCTGATCGTCGCTGCTCAGAACCACGACCAGGTCGGGAACCGCGCACTCGGCGACCGGCTGCCGCCCGACGCGCATCGGGTCGCGTTGTCGGTCGTCCTCTTCGCGGCGTACACACCGCTCGTGTTCATGGGGGAGGAGCACGACGAGCGTGCGCCGTTCCAGTTCTTCTCCGACCACGACGATCCGTTCATCGCGGATGCGACCCGCGAGGGACGACGGCGGGAATTCGAGGCCTTCACCGCCTTCTCGGGCGAGGAGGTGCCGGACCCGCAGAGCCCCGCGACCTTCGAACGCTCGCGCGTGTCGCACCCGGAGCCGGATCCGTTCTACGCGAAGCTGATCGCACTACGGCGAGAGCTGCCGACCGAGCTCGACGTCCGCCTCGAGGGCGGGCGGCTGACGCTTCGGCGAGGCCGTGCGACGCTGGTGGCGGACCTGGACGCCAAGACCGTGGAGCTCGCCGCCTGATGGGACGCGAGGTGTGGCCGGGGCGGCCCTTCCCGCTCGGCCCCGAGTGGGACGGCGAGGGCACGAACTTCTCGCTCTTCACCGAGAACGCGGAGCGCGTCGAGCTGTGCCTGTTCGACGATGCGGGCGTGGAGGAACGCGTCGAGGTCGTGGAGCGGACGGCGTTCAACTGGCACTGCTACCTGCCGGGAGTCGGGCCGGGCCAGCGGTACGGGTACCGCGTCCACGGGTCGTACGACCCGCCGAGCGGGCGCCGCTTCAATTCGGCGAAGCTCCTGATCGACCCGTACGCGAAGCAGATCGACGGCACGGTCGACTGGGGTGCCGCGAACGTGCTGCCCTACGTCCCGTCGCTCGACCCGAACGCCGACCTCGTCGTCGACGAGACCGACTCCGCACCCGCGATCCCGAAGTCCGTCGTGGTCGACCCCTCGTTCGACTGGCAGGACGACGCCGCCGTCCGCCCGCGGATCCCATGGCACGAGATGGTGATCTACGAGGTCCACGTCAAGGGCTTGACGCGCAACCGCGAGGGAGTGCGAGAGGACTTGCGCGGGACATACGGCGGCCTCGCGAGCGACGACTCGATCGCATACCTGAAGTCGCTCGGCGTGACGGCAGTCGAGCTGCTGCCCGTGCACCACATCATCGACGAGGGGTTCCTGCACGACCGCGGTCTGACGAACTACTGGGGGTACTCGACGATCGGCTACCTGGCGCCGCACTCGAAGTACGCGGCGACGCCCGACCCCGTGCGCGAGTTCAAGGGGATGGTGAAGGCACTCCACCGGGCGGGGATCGAGGTGATCCTCGACGTCGTCTACAACCACACCGCCGAGGGCAACCATCTGGGGCCGATGCTCAGCTTCCGAGGCGTCGACAACCAGAGCTACTACCGGCTCGTTCCGGACGACCCGCGCTACTACATGGACTACACCGGGACCGGGAACACGCTCAACCCGGTCCACCCGACGGTGCTGCGGCTGATCATGGACTCGCTGCGGTACTTCGTCATCGAGTGCCACGTCGACGGTTTTCGCTTCGACCTCGCGTCGGCACTCGCGCGCGAGTTCTACGAGGTGGACCGGCTGTCGGCGTTCTTCGACATCATCCACCAGGACCCGATCCTCTCCCAGGTGAAGCTGATTGCCGAGCCGTGGGACGTCGGTCCGGGCGGGTACCAGGTCGGGAACTTCCCGATCCTCTGGTCGGAGTGGAACGGGATCTACCGCGACACGATGCGCGACTTCTGGCGCGGCTCCGCGCCCCTCCGCGACTTCGCCTCGCGATTCGGCGGCTCCGCAGACCTCTACCAGAACGACGGGCGCAGGCCGTTCGCGTCGATCAACTTCATCACCGCGCACGACGGGTTCACGCTCGCGGACCTCGTCTCGTACAACGAGAAGCACAACGACGCCAACGGCGAGGGCAACGCGGACGGGAGCGACGACAACCGCTCGTGGAACTGCGGCGCCGAAGGACCGACCGACGATCCCGCCGTCCTCGCGCTGCGCGCACGCCAGCAGCGGAACTTCCTCGCCACGCTCTTCCTCTCGCAGGGAGTGCCGATGCTGCTCGGCGGCGACGAGCTCGCACGCACTCAGCACGGGAACAACAACGCCTACTGCCAGGACAACGAGATCTCCTGGTTCGACTGGGCCCACGCCGACTCCGACCTGCTGGCCTTCACCCGCCAGCTGATCAGGCTGCGCGGCCAGCATCCGGTGTTCCGCCGTCGCCGGTTCCTGGCCGGCGCCGACGCCCACGAGCTGGGCTGGTTCATCCCGGCCGGCACCGCCATGACCGACGCCGACTGGAAGGACGACAGCGCCCTGGCCCTGGCCGTCTACCTGGACGGCTCGGACAGCCCGGACCGGGCCGCCGACGGCACCGAGCTGCTCGACGACGACTTCCTGGTCCTGGTCAACGCCTGGTGGGAGCTGCTCGACTTCATCCTGCCGGTCACCCGCGGGCTGGCCGACGACCGCATCTGGCAGCTGGAGGTCAACAC
>DASREW010000013.1:0-406255 GCA_035651895.1 Gaiellaceae bacterium | reverse complement strand
CGAGCTTCCTGCCGATGACCCTCTTGATCATCGCGATCGCGCCCCGCGCCGGGGCGTTGACCGACCGCGTCGGCTCGCGGTGGCTCGTCGGGTTCGGGATGACGATGCTCGCCGTCATGCTCTTCTACTACACGCAGCTCGGAGCGCACGAGAGCTTCTGGAAGATCCTGCCGGGGCTCTTGATCGGCGGCATCGGCATGGGCTCGACGATGACGCCGCTGACGGCGGCGGCGATGAGCGCCGTCGCGGTCGACAAGGCGGGCGTCGGCTCGGCGGTGCTGAATTCGTCGCGGCAGGTCGGCGGCTCGCTCGGGATCGCGGTCATGGGCGCGATCGTCTCGGGCAGCTCGACGTATCTGACCGGCTTCCACGACGCGCTTCGCGTCGGGGCGTTCCTCTGCCTGGCCGGGGCGGCGGTCGCGATCCTGGCCGTGCGCAAGATCGAGCATCCGCACCCGGCGCAGGAGCAAGCGCGGCCGGGCGCGGCGGTCGAGGCGGCGTGACGCAGGCACCGGCGAAGCGGCTGACGGCGGAGGCGCGGCGCCAGGCGGTGCTCGACACCGCGTGCCGCGTCTTCTCGCGGTCGAGCTACCGGGGCGCGACGACCGCCGAGATCGCGCGTGAGGCGGGCATCTCCGAGCCGATCCTCTACCGCCATTTCGGCTCGAAGCGCGACCTCTACCTCGCGTGCCTCGACGAGGCGTGGCTGAGCTTTCGCGACGTCTGCGAGGAGGCGATGGCAGCCGACCCCGAGCGGTGCCTCGGTGCGATCTCCGACGCCTACATGGCGAAGGGGAAGAAGATCCGCGTCATCGACCTGTGGATCCAGGCGCTCAACGAGGCGTCGTCCGACAAGGTGATCGCCGCCGCGGTGCGCCGGCAGATCCGCGAGGTGCGCGATTTCTTCGCGGACGTGATCCGCGACGGGCAGCGGCGCGGCGTCCTGCACGCCGATCGCGACGCGGACGCGGAGGCCTGGATCTTCGTCGCGGGCGGCCTGCTCGCGACGATCGACGCCCGCCTGGGCGGGCTCCTCGGCGACGACCTGCTGCGCGTGCGCGAGCAGCGGCGGCGCTGGATGCGCGCCGACGCGTCGTAGCGCCGGGTCGGAAAACGAGGAAAGCCCCGGCTGCGGCACCCGGGGCTTTCCCTGGTCAGGCGGGCGCCGGCTTGGGCTGCCCACCGCGGCTCTGCGGCTCAGACGCGGCGGTCGGTGCCTTCGGCGCTCCTCTCCCCGCGCCGTGACCTTGCGAGGCTCGGCGCTAGGTGGACGCACTCTACGAGCCTCGTCCGCGTCTGTCAAGTAACTGAGTCAAGTGATTTACATTCGGCTCGGTTGACACAAAAATTCGCTCAACCATCCCTCTTTCGAGGGACTGTCCCTTTGAGGGGATTGCGCGGCGGTCAAGTGTGCGGCATGCTGAGCGCACCGTGACTCCTCGCGCCGCACGAGCGAGCACTGCCCCCAGGATTGCCGCGCCGCGGATCCCGCGTCTCGGCGAGCGCGTGCGCCAGCTCCGGGTCGCGGCCGGCCTAACCCAGACCGACCTCGCCGGCGACCGCTTCTCCAAGGAGTACATCTCGCAGATCGAGCGTGGCAAGACGCGCCCGACGGCCGAGACGGTCGAGTGGCTCGCGGCCCGCCTCGGCGTGGACGCCGGGTTCCTCGCGAGCGGCGTCTCGGCGGACGAGCGGGCGAAGGCCGAGGCGATCCTCGCGCGCGCGGATGCGCTCTCTCAGGAGCACAAGTTCGCCGAGGCGATCGAGGAGTACACGCGCGCGCTGCCGGCGGTGCTCGGCACCGGCGCGGCCGAGCTGCGGGTGCGCGCGTTGAACGGCGAGGCGATGGCGCATGCGCAGGGCGGCGACGTCAAGGGTGCGCTCGCGCTGCTCGCCGAGTCGCGTTCGCTCGTCGAGAGCGAGTCGTTCACCGACGTCGACCGCGCGGACGTGATCTACCGGATCGGCGTCTGCCGCTACAAGCTCTCGAGCATCGCGACGGCAGTCGCGCTCTTCGACGAGGCGCTGGCGCTCGCCGAGCGCTCCGGACTGCCGGCCGACCAGCTCCGCCTCAACATCTTCGCGTGGCGGTCGCGGTGCTACCGCCGCCAGCGCGACTACGAAGCCGCGCGCGAGGACGTCGAGCGCGCCCTCGAGCTCGCCGAGGCGCTGCGCGACGCGCGCGCGCTCGGGCCCGTCTATTTCCAGGCGTCGGTGCTCGCGGAGCGGGACGGCCACTGGGGTCTCGCCCGCACCTACGCCGAGAAGGCGAAGGCGCAGTACGAGGAGGTCGCAGACCGCGGCAACGTCGGCCGGCTCCTCAACAACCTCGGCGCCATGGACTTCCTCCTCGGCAAGCCCGACGACGCGATCGAGCGCTTCAAGCAGGCGTATGCGATCGCCCTCGAGGTCGACCGGACGGAGGACGCCGCGACGGCCGTCTCCTCGCTCGCGCAGGTCCACCTCCGCACGGGCGACGCGAAGCGGGCCGAAGAGCAGGCGCGGCACGCGCTCGAGATCCTCGGCGCGCGCGACGACATGCTCGACGAGATCGGGAACGCGCGGCTCGTGCTCGGGCGCGCACTGCTCGACCAGGACCGGCTCGAGGAAGCCGAGACGGCGTTCGCAGCCGCGGAGGACGCGTTCGCGCGCCTCTCCTCCGCGTCGCATCGCGCGGGCGCCTGGATCGCACAAGGGGATCTCGCGACCAAGCGGGGTGACGAACGTCGCGCGGCGGTGCTCTACCGGCGTGCGGCCGAGGCGCTCCAGGACTTCCGCTTCTAGAGGAAGGAGGTGTTCACTGTGGCGACCAAGCTCGCAGAGCTGTTCCGGCGGTATCCGGTGGCGGTGTTGGTGGTGCTCGTCGCGCTCGCACTCGTTGCGGCGGCGTTCGGCTACCACCCCGGGCATAACGGCCCGCGCGGCTTCTGGGACGGGCCGATCTAATGGACGACGACGCGCAATTGTCAGCTGGGGAGCCGGCACTGCGCGTGCGCGAAGAGCGCATCCTTTTCACGAAGCACCCGTAGGGCCTGTCACTCGATCGAGGGACGGCGCCGCAGAGACCGTTTCCGGTCCTGGCGACGGGGGCAGACGGCTTGAGTGCCCCGCCAGGGCAAGATCTCGCGTGCCTTCGAGGTGACCCGCGCCGCCCGGCGCGGCCACCTCGTGCGCGTACTGCGGGAAGTCGGCGTCGTCGGGAGCACCACGGCGACGCGGGAGTCCGCGCGTCGCTTCCGCGAGACCCTCGAGGCCCTCGGGACGACGTTCGTCAAGCTCGGGCAGCTCCTCTCGTCCCGACCGGACCTGTTGCCGGACGTCTACATCGCCGAGCTCGAGAAGCTCGTCGACGACGTGCCGCCGGTGCCGTTCGCGCAGATCCGCGACGTGATCGAGCGCGAGATCGGCCTCGAACGGTTCGCGGCGATCGAGGAGCAGCCGCTCGCGAGCGCGTCGATCGGGCAGATCCACCGGGCGCTCCTCGCTACCGGCCGCGACGTGGTCGTGAAGGTTCGCCGGCCCGGGATCGTCGAGCAGGTGGAGCTCGACCTCGAGCTGCTCCGCGGGACGGCGCGACTCGCCGAACGCCGCTCGGGGACGGCGAAGCTCCTGCAGCTGCGCGCGCTCAGCGACGAGCTCGAGCAGCATCTGCGGGCGGAGCTGGATTTCCTCGAGGAGGCGCACAACGCCGAGCTGATCGCCACGGTGATCGACGAGTACCGCGACGACCTGTTCGTGCCTCAGGTGATCCGACCGTTCGTCACGCCCGAGGTCCTCGTCCTCGAGCACATCGACGGCGTGAAGGTCGAGGAGCATCCGCCAATCGACCCCGAGCGCGCGGCGGAGCTCGCGCGCTCGTTCTTCCGCGCGTACATCCGCCAGGTGACGGTCAAAGGCGTCTACCACGCCGACCCTCATCGCGGGAACGTGCTGCTGGCACCCGACGGCCGGCTCGCGCTTCTCGACTTCGGGCTGATCGGCCGCCTCGACGACGACACGAGGACGTCGCTCGCGCTGCTGCTCCTCGCCGTCGCCCAGAATCGCGCCGACGACGTCGCAGACCTCATCCTCGCGCTCTCGCTGACGACCGCGGAGTCCGACGAGGCCGGCTTCGTCCACGACCTGCGCCGGAAGTTGCCGCGCTACCACTGGCGGCCGCTCGAGGGGATCCGCACCGGCGAGGGCCTCGCCGACCTGCAGCGCCTGTGTCTCGAGCACGGCATCGCGCTGCCGACGTCGTTCGCGCTCGTCGGGAAGACGCTGTCGCAGGCGGAGAGCATCGCGCGGTCTCTCGACCCGACGCTCGACCCGGTCGAAGTCCTGCGCAGCGAAGCGTGGACGGTGATGGCGCAGGAGGGTGAGCGCCGGCTCGAGCCGAATCAACTCCTCGCCTTCACGTTCACGCAGCTGCAACCACTGATGCGGATGCCCCGCCGCGTCGCGCAGCTCGTGCAGAAGATCGAGGAAGGCTCGCTCAAGGTCGGGATCGCGCCGGTGGAGCTCGAAGACTTCGAGCACCTGCTGCGCTCGACGGCGAACCGCATCGGCGCCGCGTTGATCATCGCCGCTCTCCTCGTCAGCTCCGCGTTGATGGCGCGGGTGAGCCACTCCGTAGCGGTCATCGGGTTCGTCGCGGCGTGCGCGCTCGGCGGCTACATGCTGTGGCGGATCATGCGGACGCCGGGCGGTCTGTGACCGCTACCCGACGAGATCGTGCGCACCCACGCGCTCGATCACGACCTGCGCGATCCGCGCCCGCGGCGACAGGCGCAGGCACATCCGGACGACTTCAGCGCAATCCTCCGGTTGGATCATCTCGTCGCCTGCGATCCCCGACCAGCGCGCCATCGCAGTGTCGACGAACCCGGGGCAGATCGCGACCGCGCGGACGCCGGCCTCCTCCAGCTCGACGTTCTGTGACCTCGTCACCGCGATCACCGCTGCCTTGGTCGCGCCGTAGACGGTCAGGCCCGGGGTGGGCGCCGTGCCGGCGATCGACGCGAGGTTGAAGATCCAGCCGCGCGTTGCCTTCAGGAGCGGTAGCGCCTCACGGGTGACGAGCAGGAGGCCGCGCAGGTTGACGCCGAGCTGGAGGTCGACGTGCTTCGTCTCCAGCGTCTCGACGGTTCCGGCGATGCCGATCCCCGCGGAATTCACGAGCACGTCCAGCCCGCCGAAGCGGTCCCGATGCTCCGCCACGACGCGAACGCAGTCCTCCTCGCGGCTCACGTCGGCCGCGACCGCGGCGGCGCCGAGCTCGGCGGCGGCCGCGTGCACCTTGTCGGTCGTGCGAGAGGCGAGCGTCAGCTCGTAGCCTTCCTCGCGCAGCAGCCGCGCGATCGCGAGACCGATCCCCGACGACCCGCCGGTGACGAGCGCGCTCGGCATGACGCAACCGTAGAGGACTCGCGGCGCGCTGCGCGAATCGTCGGGCGTACGACGTTCCTCTCCCACGGCGGCGGCTCTCGGGCCGCCGCCGTTCGTCTACGGTGGCGTCGTGGTCAAGCTCACCGACCTCGCGACCGCCGGCGGCTGCGCCGCCAAGTATTCGGCCGCGCGCCTCGAGGAGCTGCTGCGCGGCTTCGTCCCCGCAGACGCCGAGAACCTCCTCGTCGGTCTCGATCCGGCGGACGACGCCGCCGTCTACCGGCTCGACGACGACCGCGCACTCGTGTTCACGATCGACTTCTTCCCGCCGATCGTCGACGACCCCGACGACTTCGGGACGATCGCCGCGACGAATGCGCTCAACGACGTGTTCGCGATGGGCGGGAGGCCGCTGCTCGCGCTCTCGGTTGCTGCGCTCCCGGAGGAGCTCGAGGACGCAACCGTCGCCGCGATCTTCGCCGGTGCCGACCGCCAGGTGCGCGAGGCGGGCGCGATCCTTGCGGGCGGGCACACGATCCGCGACGCCGAGCCGAAGTACGGGCTCGCGGTCGTGGGCACGGTCGCGCTCGACGGCATCTGGCCCAAGTCGGGCGCGCGGGCCGGCGACGCGCTGTACCTGACGAAGCCGCTCGGGACGGCGCTCGTGCTCGGCGGCGCGAAGCGCGGGCTCGCCGAGGCCGCGGACGCGGTGCACTGGATGCGCACGCTGAACCGCGACGCCGCCGACGTGCTGCGCCGGTTCCGTCCGAACGCGGTCACGGACGTGACCGGCTTCGGTCTTGCCGGCCATGCGCACGAGATGGCGTCGCGCAGCGGCGTGCGGATCGTTCTCGAGGCCGCGCGCCTGCCCGCGTTGCCGGGCGCGCTCGAGGCCGCGCGCGCCGGCGTCTCGACGGCGGGCACACGCAACAACCGCGCGTACGCGTCGCTCGAGGCCGACGGCGTCGCGCCGGAGCTCGTCGAGCTCGCCTACGACCCGCAGACATCGGGCGGGCTGCTCGTCTCGCTGCCGCGCGAGCAGGGGATGGCGCTCGAGGCGGAGTTCGCAGCCGCCGGGCTGTTCCTCGCGCGCATCGGCGCGGTCGAGGACGGCGCCGGCCTGGCGCTTCGCTAGGAGAGCTCGCGGCGACGGCGGAGGATCTTCTTGCGCCGCTCGACGAGATCGCCTTCGAGCTCCTGCAGCTCGCCGAGGCGACGGCGCACGAGCGCGATTTGCGTCTCGATGTGCGGGAGCGCCTCGTCGAGCAGCTCGCGCTGCTCGTCGGGTGACTCCGTCTCCTGAATGCGGCGGCGGACCTCGGCGCGCACGTCTTCTGCAACGACCATCGTGCGAAGCTCGTCGAGAGAGAGGCCGAGCAGGTCGCGGAGGCGCTTCAGCTCGAGGACACGCTCGACGTCTGCAGCGGTGTACACACGGTGCTTGCCGAGCTCGCGCTCGCTACGCGGCAGGAGCCCGAGCTCCTCGTAGTACCGGATCGTCCGTGGCGTCACTCCGCTGCGCTCGGCAACCTCGCCGATCCGGAGCGTCGCGGCCGACGACGTCATGCCGCCTGCGCCTCGTCGAGCTCGGCCGTCGCGAGGTTCTCGTGCGGCACGTGTGCGGGGCGCATCATCGAGATGACCGCACCGAGCAGCGAGATGGCGGTGAGGACCCACAGCGCGAGATGCATGTTCGAGATGAACGGGTCGAGCTGCTTGGTCGAGAGGCCGGCGGTGATGCCGGAGAAGATCTTGAAGAGCGTCGTCTTCGGCACGGCCGAGGTGATGATCGCCATCAGGAATGCGATCGAGATGACGGCGCCGGTGTTCTGCACCATGACCCGCGCGCCGGCGGCGATGCCGCGGCGGTGCACGGGGACGACACCCATCATCGCCGCCGTGTTCGGGCTGTTGAACATGCCCGAGCCGATGCCGACGAGCAGCAGCCATAGGGCGCTCCACACGTACGCGGTGTGCGCCTGCAGCATCGTCATGCCGCCGAGGCCGACGGCCGAGACGAGCATGCCGAGCGCCGCGAGCTCACGCGAGCCGCGCCGGTCGGCGTACATCCCGGCAAGCGGGGAGGCGACGAGCATGCCGACCGCCATCGGCGCGAGCTCTAGCCCGGCCATGATCGGCGACTGCCCCTGCGGCCCCTGGAAGTAGAAGACGAACAGGAACATCAGCGCGAAACGCGAGAGGCCGTTCAGAAACGCTGCGACGGATGCCGCCGTGAAGAGACGGTCTTCGAACAGCTTCAGGTCGAGCATCGGCGAGCGGCCGTGGCGCTCGATCAGCACGAAGACCGGCAGGAAGACGACCGCGGCCGCGAACCCGCCGATCACGAGCGAGTTGTCCCAGCCGGACAGCCCACCCTTCGAGAGCGCGAGCACGAGTCCGGTCAGCCCGATCACGTACGTCGTCACGCCGAACAGGTCGAGGCCGCGCTCCTCGCTGCGGCCGGCGCGCTCCTCGAGCACGAGGAACCCCCAGATGCAGCCGATCAGGCCGAACGGCACGTTGAACCAGAAGACCCACTGCCACGAGATGTCGACGAGCGCGCCGCCGAGCACCGGCCCAATGACGAGCCCGATCGCGGCGACCATCGTGTTCGTTCCCATCGCGAGGCCGAGCTGGCGCTTCGGGAACGCGTCGGTGACGAGTGCTGCGGCGTTCGCGAACAGGAACGCGCCGCCGAGGCCTTGCGCGACACGCCACAGGATCAGCACGGTGCCGCTGTGCGAGAAGCCCGCGCCGAGCGACGCGAGCGAGAACGCGAGGAAGCCGAGGACGTAGGCGTACTTGCGGCCGAAGAGATCCGACAGGCGCCCGGCGGTGAGCACGAGCACCGTCGAGACGATCATGTAGACGAGGATCACCCAGACGAGCTGCAGCAGCGTCGTGTTGAGGCTGCGCTCGAGATCGGGCAGCGCGATGATCAGGGTGCCCGAGTTGATCGTGGCGAGCAGCATGCCGAGGCTCGTGCACGAGAGCACCCACCACTTGTAGTGGGGCGAATGGCGGCGGGTCTGAAGGAATCGCATCTTTACGTCAACGTCAGGTTAGCAGATCCGGCGGTACAGTGCGGCTGTGGATATCGGCGCCCAGCCGCTCTCGCGCCTTCGGGGGCTCTCGCTGTCTGCGGCGGGGATCCGGCGGCTCGCGCTCCTGAATGCGTTCATGCTCCTGGCGATCGTCGCGACCGGCGCGACGGTCCGCCTCACCGGCTCGGGCCTCGGCTGCGAGCACTGGCCGGGCTGCCAGGTGCACCACTTCGAGCCGCGCAGCTACCACAGCTACGTCGAGTTCGGGAACCGCGTCGTCGCGGCACTGACGATCTTCGTCACGCTCGCGACGTGGATCTTCGCGCGCGGCCATCGCCGGCTCGCGGCCGTGATCTTCGCCGGCACGCTCGCCCAGGCGCCGCTGGGTGCGATCACGATCCACTACGACCTCAACCCGTACCTCGTGCTCACGCACCTGCTGCTCTCGCTCGTCGTCCTCGGGCTCGCGGTCGTGCTCGTTGCGCAAACGCGTCCGCGCATGCGTCCCACGCTCCCGTGGTGGGTGCTGCAGGCCGGGCTCGTCGTCGGGCTCGCCGCGTGCGTGCTCCTCGTCTCGGGCACGCTCGCGACCGCGTCGGGGAAGTACCCGGGGAGCAGTGGCAGCACCGTCGTGCGACGCGTGTGGTCGTTCGAGTCCGCCGTCTACTGGCACGTGCGGGCGACGGCGGTCTTCGGGATCTTCTTCGCGCTCGTCCTGCTCTGGCTCTGGCGTGCACATGCTCCGCAGGTGCGCGGCGCGCTCGTCCTCCTCGGGCTCCTGGCCGTACAGATGACGATCGGAGAGGTGCAGTACCGCACGGAGCTGCCCTGGTGGCTCGTGCTCGCGCACGTCACCATGGCCGCCTGCGTGTGGGCGGCGGTCGTCTCGTTCGTGTTCAGCCTCTGGCGCCCGCGTAGGATGAGTGGATGACGGACGAGCTTCGCATCGATTCGCGCCCATCGCTCGAGCGCCCCGTGATGATCGCCGCGTTCCGCGGCTGGAACGACGGCGGCCAGGGCGCCTCGCTCGCCGGCGCCTACCTCGCGCGTGCGTGGGCCGCGGTCGAGTTCGCGTCGATCGACCCCGAGAACTTCTACGACTTCCAGGCGACGCGGCCGACGGTCTCGCTCGTCGACGGCTACGCGCGCCAGATCGAGTGGCCCGAGAACACGTTCCTGCACGCCCCGCTGCCGGGTGCGGGTCGTGACGCGATCATCATGCTCGGCGTCGAGCCGAACCTCCGCTGGCGCACGTTCAGCAGTCTCGTCACCGACGTTGCGCGGGAGTTCCAGGTCGAGCTCGTGATCACGCTCGGCTCGCTGCTCGCGGACGTGCCGCACACGCGGCCCTCGCCGGTCACGGGCAGCGCCACCGATCCGGACCTGATCTCGCAGCTCGGGCTGCAGGCGTCGCGGTACGAGGGGCCGACGGGGATGGTCGGCGTCCTGCACGACGCGTGCGCGCAGGCCGGGCTGAAGTCGGCGAGCCTCTGGGCGGCGGTGCCGCACTACGTGTCGCTGACCCCGTCGCCGCGCGCGGCGAAGGCGCTCGTCGACCGGCTTGCCGATCTGCTCGGCGCCGACGTCGACAGCGCGGAGCTCGAGGAAGCGGCCGACGCGTACGCGCAGCAGGTGAGCGAGGCGGTTGCGAGCGACGAGGAGACGGCGGCGTACGTGCAGGAGCTGGAGCGCCGCGTCGACGAGCTCGCCGACGACGACGACCTGCCGAGCGGCGATGCGATCGCCGCCGAGCTGACCCGCTACCTCCGCGAGCGCGAGCGCGAAAACGGCGACGACGACGTCGCGCGCGGGTAGAGCCAACCCTGGAACTTAGTTGGACGAAGTCGAACTAAGTTCCCAGAGTTTCTGGTTCAGCCGAACGTGAAGGAGTAGGCCTGCACGCCGGGCGTGAAGCGCAGCTCGATCAGGCCCGTCCGTGTGCGCTTCGATGAGAAGACGGTGTAGAGCCGCTCCGAGTCGACACGGATCGTCTTCAGCGGCTTGCCGTTCAGGAGCGCCGTCACGGTGCCGTGGCCGCCCATGACGATGTAGACGTCCTGTCCTTCGAAGTTCAGGCGCAGGCGCGCGTTCTTGCCGGCGGTGATCGGCTGGGCGGCGACCTTCCACTGCCCGGCGTAGGACACGGTGCTCGGTGGGATCGTCGATGCGAACGTGTAGGTCGCGAACGCGTCCGGCACCGGCTGGGTGCCGGCGTAGTTCTCGAGCCGCGCGTAGCCGAGGTACGTCTCCGGGGTCATCAGGCCGGTCGGCGTCAGGTTCGGCTCGGTCTTCGCCTTCGCGCCGTTGACGCCGAGGAGGCGGCGAATCAGCTGCTCGGTCTCGCCGTACTCGCCTTCGCCGAAGTTCTCGTGGACGATGTTGCCCTGCTTGTCGATCAGGTACTCGGCGGGCCAGTACTCGTTCGCGTAGTTGTCCCAGGTCTTGTAGTCGTTGTCCTGCATCACCGGATAGGTGATGCCGAGACGCTTGACCGCGGAGCGCACGTTCGACGTCACGTGCTCGAACGCGAACTCGGGCGTGTGGACGCCGATGATGTCGAAGCCGTCCTTGTGGTACGCCGCATACCACGACTTCAGGTGCGGCAGCGTGCGCAGGCAGTTGATGCACGAGTACGTCCAGAAATCGACGAGCACGACCTTGCCGCGCAGCTGTGAGAGCGTCAGCGGCTGTGAGTTGATCCACGCGCCGCCCGCGTGGAGCGGCGGCGCGATGCCGTAGCTCTTCAGGCCGCCGTCGACGGTCTTCACCGGCTGGGCCGCTTTGGCCGTGATGCCGCGAACCTTGTCGAGCTGCTTCCGCGCCGCGGAGGTGTTCTCGATCTTCCCTTGCAGGAAGTTCGTGTAGCTGGGCGAGATCGTCGTCAGGTGGTCGTCGAGGTGGAAGACGAGTGCGAGCGCCACGAGGCCGACGATCGCGCCGGACGTGAACCGGACGCGCGCAGCGTGGCGCCGCATCAGCCCCGCGGCTTCGCGGCCGCCGTAGGCGATCGCGAGCATCGGCACCGCAGCGCCGAGCGCGTAGAAGAGCGTGAGCAGGAACGCGCGCACGCCAACGTCGTTGTTCGCCGCCACGACGGTCACGGTCGCCAGCACCGGGCCGGCGCACGGAACGAACACGAGCCCGAGCGCTGCGCCGAACGCGAAGCCTCCGCCGGAGCGCTGCGGCCGGAACCGCGAGAAGAACGCCAGGGGCCGCTCGAGCAAAACCGCGAACTGCGGCACCAGCAGGGTCGCCGCCAGGACGAAGAGGAACGCGATCGCGAGGTTGCGGAGCGTGTCGAGCGGCAGGTGCAGCTCGTCGAGGAGCCAGGTCGCGAAGAGCGTGAACACGGTGAAGCTCGTGACGAGCCCGGCGATCACGCGCAGCGGCTTCCGCCCGGCCGCGCCGCCCGCGAGCAGGATCGGCAGCACCGGCAGCACGCACGGCGAGATCGCCGTGATCACGCCGGCGAGGAAGCCGATGCCGAGGAGGACAGCCATCCGTCAGACGTATACGACTGCGGTCGGCGATCGGACGTTACGCCGACGTTATGCCGCGTCTTCGGCCGGCGCGGGCAGCTCTTCCGCCGCCTCGGCTTCCGGAGCCGCGCCGTCGGTGCTCGCCGCGGCGGCCGGCTTGCGCCGGCGCCGGCGCCGCTTCTTGGGCGCCGCGGCCTCTTCGCTCTCGGCCGGCGGCGTTTCGCCCTCGGCCGTCTCGGTGCCCGTTGCCTCGGTCGTCGTGGCCGCGACCTCCGGGCCCTTCTTCTTGCGGCGGCGGCGCCGGCGCGTGCGCGACGGCCCCGTCTTCGGCTGCGGCAGGTTCTCGGCGATCCAGCCGGCGACCTCGTTGATCGAGCCGAGCCGCTCGCGGGCCGCCTCGAGCAGCTGTGTCGCGCGCGGCGTGTAGCCCTCGGCCGAGGCGAGCAGCGCGGCGCCGACTTCGTGCGGCATCTCGAGCGCTGCGTTCACGAGCTTGGCGGCGTTCTCCTCGTGCCGGTGGCCGCGCGAGTTCGCGAGCGCGCCGAGCAACCGCTTCGCGTCCGGATACTCCTGCGACGCCTTGCGGTCGAGCTGCTTGCGCACGGCGCGCGAGAGGCGCCACGTCCAGCGCGCGAGGATCTGATCCGGCGCATCGGGCTTCCCCTCGGCGATCGCGCGCAGCAGGATGCGCACACCGGCGGCTCGATCCTTCTCCCACGGCGGCGCCTGCGAGACGAGCGTGACGAGGTCGTCGAAGTCGGCGCGCTCGATGCGCATCGAGACGCGGTCGGCGAGCGCGATCAGCCGCAGCCGCCGGTTCGGGTTCTGCGCGGCGCAGGTCGACAGGAACGTCTCCATCGCGCGCTTCGACGCGCCGCGCGCGGTCAGCTTCTCGACGAACGCCGTGCGCTCGTCGAAGCGCAGCTGGCGGCCGGCGATCTCGCCCCAGAACTCCTGCTCGTCCTCGTCGAGGAACTTCGGATCTACGCGCTGCCACTCGCGCGCGATCACCATCTTGCGGCGCAGCACGTCCGGTGTGACTGGCACGAGCCAGGCGGCCGGCGTCAGCTTCCGCCGTGCTCGGCGCTGCATGCGCCGGCGCGGCGCCGGTGTGACGCGCGCACCCTCGCGATAGAAGTCCGCGTCGAGCAGCGAGTGCAGCGAGACGACGCGTTCGTTGTGCGTCGCAGCCTTGGGCGTGAAGTCGACGACGATGCCGGCTTCCTTGCGCGGATGGATGCGCATGATGCGGCCGATCCGCTGCTGGTAGACGCGCTTCGACGCCGTCGGCGCGAGGTGCATGATCACCGTCGCGCGAGGCGAGTTCCAGCCCTCCGCGAGCAGCATCGCGTTGATCAGCACGTCGATCTCACCGCGCTCGTAACCGGCGAGGATCTCCGCGAGCTTGACCGGCGGCGTGCGGCCGGAGACCGCCTCCGCCTTGATGCCGGCCGCGCGGAACGCGGTCGCGAGGTTGTATGCGTGCTCGACGCCCGCGGCGTAGACCACGCCGGGCGTGTCGCCGAAGCGCTCGCGGTAGAGCGTCGCCGCGGCCATGTTCAGGGCTTCGTGGTCGAGGGCCTGCGCGAGCGCGCGTTCCTCGAAGTCGCCGCCGACGATCGGCACCTGGTTGATCGCCGCAACCGGCGGGACGCGCAGGCAGCGCAGCGGCGCGATCAGCCCTCGGCGTGCCGCGTCCGCGAGCGGCAGGTCGTCGACCGACGCGGGGAACACGTCGGAGACCTGCTTCGCGATCAGCTCCTCCGTCGCGGTCATGCCGACGTAGATCGGCTCGGACAGCGAGCGGATTGCGGCGGACGTCTTCTCGCCGAGCGCGGTGTGCGCCTCGTCGCAGATCACGAGCTGGTACGCCTCGCGCGAGACCTCGCTGACGTGCCGCGCGAACCACGCGTACGTCTGGATCGTGATCGGCGCATCGGGGCGCGGCGCGGTGTGACCGGTGAGGATCGCCTCGGTGAGGCGCGTCCCGTAGCCGCCATCGGTGAGCTCGCGGCGGAACTGGTCGACGAGGAGACGGCGGTGCGTGAGGATGAGGACGCCTTCGGTGCGGGCTGCTTCGACGAAGCCGGCTGCGGCGATCGTCTTCCCCGACGCGGTCGGGTGGCGGAAGCGGTAGCGGCGCACCGAGCCCGGGTCTTCCTCGACCGGCAGCGGCAGCGCGTCCTCTTCGGTCTCGCCGTCGGGGCCGAGACCGAGCTCGTCCTCCGGCTCGTCGTCCTCGTCGGGCGCGTCCTCGGAATGGCCGTTGCCGTTCCCGTTCTCGCTCTTCTGCACGGCCGCGATCAGCTCGGTGAGCATGCCGGCGAGCGCGTCCACCTGATGGCGGCGCAGCTCGGTGCCGGACGCGAGACGGGGCGGGCGCTCCGAGAGCACGCGCTCGAGACCGAGCATGAGCGCGTACCGCACCTTCCACTCGGACGACGGCGCCGTGTTCCCTGCGTCGATCTCGGCGAGGGCGTCGTCGAGCGCGCGCCGGCGCGCGGTACCCGGGGCGAGCACGACCGCCGGATCTTCGTCGGAGCGAAGG
This sequence comes from Gaiellaceae bacterium, assembly GCA_035651895.1. Classification (GTDB taxonomy): domain Bacteria; phylum Actinomycetota; class Thermoleophilia; order Gaiellales; family Gaiellaceae; genus PALSA-600. The sequence goes on along the minus strand of DASREW010000013.1, from coordinate 391,817 downwards.
AACGGCTCGCCTGCCCAGGCTTCTGCGCGGAGGGCATCGGCTCCCATCGCCGACGCTTCCTCCGACGAGATCGGAGAGTGCGTAGTGGTTTCTGACAATGCGCGCGGCACGTTGTTGGTGCCGACTTGTTGAAAGGGCGCGCCAGCGGGTGACTTCCCCGTCTCGCTTGGCGCAAGGCTCACAATAGCCGATCCCCCGGCCGGATGGGGGTCGATCTGAGAGCCTCTAAGCCGCTGCGGCGACGAGCGATTCGAGGCGGGAGCGGAGCCAGGGCAGCTCGCTGCGCTCCGCCTCGAGCACCCGGCCGTCGAACTGGATCAAAACGCCGCCCACGGGCGTGAGGTGATCGGCAGCGCCGGCGATCAGCCGGCGGTAGTGATCGAGCCCGTCGTCGCCGGAGAAGACCGCAGCCGTGGGCTCGTCGTCGTAGCCGCCCGTGCCAGCCGGCAGGTACGGCAGGTTGGCGACGATCAGGTCGAGGTCGTGCGGCAGCCCGTCCAGGAGATCGCCGTGCACGAGGTGCACCTGCGCACCGAGCCGGTCGGCGTTGAGCGACGCGAGCGCGAGCGCGCTCTTGCACATGTCGCTTGCCCACACCTCGATCGCCGGCGCGCGCAGCGCGAGCGTGATCGCCACGGCGCCCGAGCCCGTGCCGACGTCGGCGACACGTGCCGGCTCGTCGCCGAGCCGCGCGAGTGCGGCGTCGACGAGCTCTTCGGTCGCCGGGCGGGGCGTGAAGACCCGTCCAGGATCGGTGACGAAGCTGAGTCCGTGGAATCTCGTGGTCATGTCTCTAGTACAACGTAACGCGATGGCCTGGATTCCCTTCGCCGACGAACGGCGAACCCGCTACGAGGAGCAGCACGGCGAGCTCGACGAGCGGAGCCTCGTGCGCAAGGGGAACACTGCGTACGCGGCCGGGCTCGCGCTGCTGATGGCGGGCGACCCCGAGGCCGCCGAATGGCTGCGGCGGGCCGCCGCCCGCTGGCGTGAGAGCTGGCAGGGCAACGAGTCCTGGGGGCGCCCGATCGGCGCGTTGAAGGCATCGCTGCTCGCCGGCGACGACGACGCGGTCGACGAGCTCGCTCGCTGGACGCTCGAGCTCGGGACGGCGACGGCCGAGTCACCGATCGGCCGGTACGCGGCGGCGCTTGCGCTGCTCGCGCTCGAGCGCTGGCCCGAGGCGCGTCACGTCGCCGAGTCGCTGCGCGAGCGCGACGACTTTCCGCACGACGTGGCCGACGCGCTCGCGACGATCGCCGCGCACGACCTCCTCGGCTACATCGAGGCGATCGAGTCGGTCGTAGCGTCGTTCGAGACGCGCGAGGACTACCTCGAAGACGCCGCGGTCGCTGACACCGCGCTGGTGCTCGACCTGCTTGCGCGCCGCCGCGGTCTTCCGGGCGAGCTGCCTGCTAGTCCTCTTCTCCCAGCTCGATCGCCGGGTTGAACGCGATCGTGATCGTCTGCAGCGGGAGCGAGTCGTCCTCGAGCTCGTCGAGGTGCGCGAGCAGCTCGTTGAACAGGTCGCGCACCGACTCGACGCTCACGCGGGCATGCACCTGGGCGCTGCGGAACTCGCCGGCGGCGGCGTGCGTGTCGAAGCCGCGCTGAAGCTCTCGGAGCTGGGCGGCCTGCAGCTCGCTGGCGAGCCCCGCCGCGCGGATCTCCGGGCCGACCTTCAGGTGGCTCGCGACCTGGCGATACGGCTTCTCGCGCCCCGCGGCCTCGGCCAGCTCGATCAGCCCGGCGCGGTGCAGCATGCGCACGTGGAAGTGCAGGTGGCCTGGGTCGACCTGCAGCCGGGCCGCGAGCTCACGATTCGTGAGCGGCTTCTCCGACGCGCCGAGCGCCTGCAGGACCTTGAGCCGCAGTGGGTGCCCGAGCGCCTTCAGCTGCTCGGGGCTGTTCAGCTCGAGGGTCTCGTTCGCGCCGCTGGGCTCCGGCTCGGGATGGTTCACGAGGTTCGTATTCTTGCCGCTGCCGCCGGATCGAGGAAGACCTCGACCGCAACCGGAGCGAGCCGAGCCAGGCTCGAAGGCGTGTCGGGCGAGATCTCGCCGGTGAATGCACGTGCGGCCGCCTCCGCCTTCGACTCGCCGGCGATCAGGAAGACGATTCGCTTGGCCGACTGGATCGTCGGCACCGTGAACGTGATCCGGTCGACCCACGGCTCGAGCCCGGGCGGGCCGTGCGTCGCGCGCCGGTCCGTCACCTCGAGCTGCGGCGAGCCGGGGAAGAGCGAGGCCATGTGGCCGTCCGGGCCCATGCCGAGGAGCAGGAAGTCGAGCTGCGCGCCGGCGAGCGCCGAGTCCAGCTCCGCGGCCGCCTCGGCGGGCGACGCCTCGCCGCGGATGCGGTGGATCGTGTGCGGCTCCTCCTGCAGGCGGTCGAGCAGCGTCTCGCGCGCGAGGCGGTAGTTCGAGCGCTCGTCGTCGGGCGGCACGCAGCGCTCGTCGCCCCACCACAGCTCGACCTTGCTCCAGTCGGGCTGTTCCTTCGCCGCGCGCTCGTAGGCCTTGCCGGGAGTCGAGCCGCCGGTGAGCACGATCGAGCCGCCCCGGGCCGCCTGGCCCGCGAGCAGAAGCGCGACTTCCGCGGCCGGATCGTCGGAGACGTGGAGCTCAGGCGGCTGTGGCACGCGGCAAGGGTACGAAACCGCGCGCGAATCCGGCGAGGAGATACACACTCGCGAGCCCGCGCCACTCGCCGTACGGCGCGAGCAGCACGTCCGTCTCCTCGGGCTCGACCCAGCGGCCCCAGAGCTCTCGCGCCAGCTTGACCAGGCCGAGATCGCGGTACAGCCCGTGCTCGTAGCGGCCGAGACCCTCGAGGCAGACGACCCCGAGCGACCAGGGGCCGAGCCCGCGTTCGCGCACGAGCCGCGCGACCACCGCGTTCGTGGGCTGCCGCTTCAGGCCCTCGAGCTCGAGCGAGCGACAGAGCCGGACGAGCGCGCCGGCGCGGCGTGCGCCGAGCCCGAAGCGCATGTACTGCGCCGGCGAGAGGCGCGCGAGGTCGGCCGCGGTCGGCGCCGCATGGAGGTCGCCGAGCTTCGGTGTGAGCGCGCGGACGATCGTCCGCTCGATCTGGCGCGCACGGCTCGCCTGGATCAGCTGGCCGGCGACCGCGCGGAGCAGCGACTGCGCGACGGTTGCCGTACGCAGCGGCCGCAGCCCGCGCACGTGCTTCAGTGTCTCGCCGAGCATCGGGTCGCCGGCGAACGCGCGCAGGAACTCGGAGTGGTCGTCGTCCAGGCCGAGCACGAAACGGACGTGCTCGATGCCCGCCTCGCTGTCGGCCGCGACGACGATCGTCCCGTCCGGGCGCTGCACGGCGTGCACGCGCTCGAGGCTCTCCTCGACGCGGATGGTCGCCCGGTAGGTGCCGTCGGCGACGACGCGGGTTGCGTCGCTCCCGAGCCGGCCCGACAGGCGGAGGGAGTACGGCCCCTTCGGGCGGAGCTCGGCGCGGACCACCACCCGAGTCTAGAAGTACGCTCAGCCGATGCTGCGCCGGGTCGCGTCGCGGGTCTCGCTGCGGAGCCGGGAGCGGAAGCTCGAGCTGTTCCTCTCGCTCCTCGGGGCCGGCCCGGAGTCGACCGTCATCGACGTCGGGGTCACGAACGCGCCGTTCGGCGGCGGCTCGACCGACAACTTCTTCGAGGCGCTGTATCCCTGGCCGGAGCAGGTGACCGGCGTGGGGCACACCGAGCTCGACGTGTTCGCCGCCGCGTTCCCGCGCGTGCGCGCGGTGCGGGCCGACGGCCGCGATCTTCCGTTCGCCGACGGCGAGTTCGACCTCGGCTTCTCGAACGCCGTCGTCGAGCACGTCGCCGGCGGGCGCGACGGGCAGCGGCAGTTCGTGCACGAGCTGTGCCGGGTCGCGAAGCGCGTGTTCGTGACGACGCCGAATCGCTGGTTCCCGCTCGAGGTGCACACGCTGCTCCCGTTCGTGCACTGGCTCCCGCCGGGGCCGCGCGAGCGGCTGATCCCGTTCGACGACGTCCTCGATCCGCTCGGGCCGAAGGAGCTCGCGGCGCTCTTTCCTTACAGCGTGCGTGTACTCAATCGCGGCATGACGCTGATCGCGGTGGGGCCGGAGTGAGGATCGACTGGCGGCGCCCTGTCTGGGCACTGCATGTGCTGATCGTCGGGCTGGCGCTGCACAACCTGGTGATGTCGGAGCTCTGGCGTGCGGGCGTGCGCGGCGGCGCGCTCACGGTGATCTCGGCGTGGAAGGACGTGCTGTTGCTGATCGCGCTCGTCCTCGTGCTGCCGAGGCTGCGGCTCGAGACGCGCGCCGACTGGCTCGCGTTCGTCTTCGGGCTCTTCGTCGTCGTGTACGGCCTGCTGCCGCAGTCGTGGCTCGGCGGTGGCGCGACGCACAAGGGCGTGCTCTACGCGGCGCGTCACGACCTGCTGCCGGTCGGTGCGTACTTCCTCGGCCGCGGGCTCGCGCTCACCGGGCAGGAGCGCTCACGTCTCTGCCGGACGGTGCTGTGGACGGCTGCGGGCGTCGCCGCGTTCGGCTTGATCGACGTGTACGCGGTGCCGCTCTCGTACTGGCGCGGCTCGGCCGGCTGGTTCAAGGACCAGCTCGGCTTGGACTACGGCAGGGGCGTCTCGAACCTGCCGCAGAACTTCGTCTACAACGCGGGGAACGACGTCGTCTTCCGGCGGCTCACCTCGACGTTCCTGTCGCCGCTCGCGACCGCGTACCTGCTCGTCGTCGCGCTGTTCTTCATCCCGCTGCGCACGCGGTGGGGGCTCGCGCTCGGCGCGCTCCTCTTCGCGGCGATCCTCTGGTCGCACACGCGCGCCGCGCTGATCGCGCTCGTCGCGGCGCTGCTGCTGCTCGCGCTCGTCCGGCGCGCCTGGCGGCCCGCGGTGTTCGCGGTTGTCGTCCTCGCGATCTCGCTGGCGTTCGTCTCGGGCTACACGCACTTCGGCCCGCGCACGCACTTCACCGCCGCCGAGGCGAAGGCGCAGAAGCAGAACGCCGAGCAACATCCGCAGCAGTCGAACGACGCGACGTCGGCGAACGAGTCGTCGATCCACGAGCACCTCGTCAGCCTGTGGGACGGGACGAAGTCGGTCGTGAAGCACCCGTGGGGTTACGGGCTCGGCAACTCGGGCGTGACGGCGGAGCGGACGAACGTGACGGTCGTCGCCGGCGAGTCGACCTACACCGAGCTCGGCGTCGAGACGAGCATCGCCGGTGCGCTCGTGTTCATCGCTTGGTGCATCGTGCTGTTGCTCGACCGGCTGCGCGACCGGCGCTGGCTCGCCGCCGCGTTCTTCGCGGTGCTCGTGATCGGCCTGCAGACGGACGTGATCGGCGTGCCGTGGATCGCCGTCACGGTGTGGGCGCTGGTCGCGTAGCGATCCAGAGCCCGCGACCGATCAGCCCGTCCGGATCGTGCTCGACCTCGAGCCCGGCGCTCTCGAACGCCGCGCGCATCTCGTCGGCGGTGAAGAGGTACAGCTCGTGGTGCTCGACGAACTCGTGGAAGCCGTCGGGCGTCGCGACGACGTAGTGCATCTCCGTCGTCGAGATCCGCTCGTCGCGGAGCCCGCTCAGCGTGACGCGCGCGAGCGCGACGCCTGGAGCCTTCTCGGCGAGCACGTGCGGCGTGCTCGGCAGCCAGACGTCCGGCGTCAGCCAGGGCTCGACGAGCAGCACGCCGCCAGGCTCGAGATGAGCTGCGAGCGAACGCGCCGCCGCCTCGAGCTCGTCGACGCCGCCGAGAAACCCGATCGCGCTGAACAGGCAGGTGACGGCGTCGAAGCGGCGGCCGAGGTCGAGCGTGCGCATATCGCCTTGCTCGAGCGGGACGCCCGGCAGCCGTTCGCGCGCGACGGCCAGCAGGCCCTCGTCGAGATCGACGCCCATCACGTCGAACTCCTGGCGCAGATGGTCGAGGTGCTTGCCGGTGCCGCAGGCGACGTCGAGCAGCGTGCGTGCGTCCGGGTTGCGGGCGCGAATCAGCTGGACGAGCGCTGCGGACTCGGCGGCGTAGTCCTTCTGGGCGTACTCGAGGTCGTACAGGTCCGGGCGGGCGGTGTACGGCATCACGCTCCCGCGTTTCCGTCGCGAAGCGCGTCCGTCATCTGCTCCAGCAGCGCAAGGAGCGTGCGCCGCTCGGCGGCCGACAGCGACGCGGTCGCCGGCGCGAACGCCTCGGCGGCGCGCGCGTAGCGCTCGTCGAACAGCGCGCGGCCTTCGGGCGTGAGGGCGATGCTGAGCGCGCGGCGGTCGCCGGGCTCGGGCGCGCGCGAGACGAGGCCGAGGTGCTCCAGCGCATCCACGGCGCGACTCGCCGTCGGGGCGCTCGTGCCCATCCGGTGCGCGAGGTCGTTCACGCGCAGCGGTCCCTCCTCGCCGATCTCGATCAGCGCGATGCGCTGCGAGGCGGTCATCGCCCGCGTCTCCTCGCTCGCGCCGGTCAAGCGGGTCAGCTCGCGCAGCAGCCGGCCGAGCCGGCCGAGGATCGCCGCGGTATCGGGGGCGCCGGTCACGGACGAATGATTACACACTGAAATAGTTTCAGTGTGTCTGGTATCGTGCCGGATATGCCCGACGGACAGCCGCGCATCAAGGTCATCTTCCCGGCGCTCATGCTCGTGCTGCTGCTGGCGGCACTCGACCAGACGATCGTCTCGACGGCGCTCCCGACGATCGTCGGCGACCTCGGCGGCATCTCCCACCTCTCGTGGGTCGTCACCGCCTACCTGCTCGCCTCGACGATCACCGGCCCGCTGTACGGCAAGCTCGGCGACCTCTACGGCCGCAAGAAGGTGCTGCAGGCGGCGATCGTCATCTTCCTGATCGGCTCCGCCCTCTGCGGCCAGGCGCGATCGATGACGGAGCTGATCGGCTTCCGGGCGCTGCAGGGTCTGGGCGCCGGCGGCCTGATGGTCGTGACGCTCGCGGTCGTCGGCGACATCATCCCGCCGCGCGACCGCGGTCGCTACCAGGGCCTCTTCGGCGCCGTCTTCGGGCTCGCGACCGTGATCGGCCCGCTGCTCGGCGGCTTCTTCGTCGACGACCTCTCGTGGCGCTGGATCTTCTACGTCAACCTGCCGCTCGGCGCGATCGCGCTCGTCGTGATCGGCGCCGTGTTCCACTCGCGCGAGGTGAAGACGCGGCACGCGATGGACTATCTCGGCGCCGTGCTGCTCGCAGCGCCGCTCGCGTCGATCGTCCTCTTCACCAGCCTCGGCGGCACGACGTGGTCGTGGGTATCGCCGCAGATGATCGTTCTGATGGTGCTGAGCGTCGTGCTGCTGCCGATCTTCGTGTGGGTCGAGTTCCGCGCTGCGGAGCCGATCCTGCCGCCCTCGCTGTTCCGCAACCACACGTTCTCGCTCACGAGCATCATCGGCTTCATCGTCGGCTTCGCCCTCTTCGGCGGAGTCACCTATCTGCCGCTCTACCTGCAGATCACGAAGGGCTCGAGCCCGACCATCTCCGGTCTGCAGCTGACGCCGCTGATGGCAGGCCTGCTCGTCACGTCGATCGTGAGCGGGCAGCTCATCTCGCGGCTCGGCCGCTACCGGATGTTCCCGATCGTCGGCTCGGCGCTGATCGCCGTCTCGATGTTCCTGCTCTCCCGGCTCGAAGCCGGCACGCCGACGTGGGTCGCCGCGGTCTACGCGACGATCCTCGGGCTGGGGCTCGGCATGGTGATGCAGGTGCTCGTTCTCGCCGTGCAGAACGCGGTCGACCCGTCGGTGATGGGCGTCGCGACGAGCGGCTCGACGCTCTTCCGGCAGATCGGCGGCTCGATCGGCGTCGCGCTGTTCGGAACGATCTTCGCGAACCGCGTTCACGTCGAGCTCGCGAAGCGGCTGCCGGCCGGCACGAAGATCCCCAAGCAGATCAACCCGCTGCAGATCAAGCATCTCCCGCCGAAGGCGCACGCCGCGTTCGCCGATGCGTTTTCGACTGCGTTGCATCCCGTGTTCATCACTGCCGCAGGGATCACCTTGCTCGCGTTCTTCTTGACCTTCCTGCTTCGCGAGGTGCCGCTCAGGGTGCAACAGCCGCGGGTCGGCGAGGTGTTCGAGACGACGAGCGCGGCCGAAGCGAACCTCTAGGAGGACCGTCGCGGCGTCCCGCGAAGGGTTGAGGACAACCCTGGCGACGACCGAAGGAGGTCAGCAATGCCCCGTAAGGCCACCGAGGCCGCCGCGACCAAGAAGCCGGCAGCCAAGAGAACCGTCACGCGCCGCACGAAGAAGACGGAGGCGACAGAGCCGATCGTGCTCACCTGGGAGCACGTCGCGGAGCGTGCGTACTACATCCATCTCGACGAGGGCGGAGACCCGGTCGAGAACTGGCTGCGGGCCGAGCAGGAGCTCGTCGCGGTCTAAGAGAACGACCGCGTCCGTACCTGAACGACCTGCGCGGGGCGGCTCGAACGAGCCGCCCCGCAGCTTTCTTATGGATCTCTGAGGCGCTGCTGGTTTGCTCCTCGCACGATGTTCTACCTGCGCTATCTGAAGAACGAGCTCGTGCGCAGGCGCGCCCGCACGATCGTGACGATCATCGGCCTCGGTCTCGGCGTCGCGCTCGTGGTGGCGATCTCGAGCCTGTCGAAAGGACTCGACAAGGCGCAGAAGCAGACCCTCAATCCGCTCGCCGGCATCGGCACCGACCTCGCGGTGACCTACCAGCCGGCGACGAACCAGACCGCTTCGAACGGCGGCGGCGGGTTCTTCGGCGGAGGCGGCGGCTTCGGCGGCGGCGCGAATCGCGACCTGATCCAGGCGAACCAGTCGGTGATCACCGATCTCTCGAAGCTCGGCAAGCCCGGCACGCACTTCGTCCACGACTTCTTCCTGCCGGGCACGCAGCTCACCTTTCAGCAGACGGTCGCGGGCAACATCGCGAAGCTCCCCGGTGTCGCCAAGGTCTCGACCGGGCTGACGCTGCTCGCAGAGCACCAGTCGGGCGTCGTGCCGAAGATCGTCGCGACGCTGAAGACGCAGGCGAAGACCTACACGCAGACGTTCACGCGCCGCGTGCGTCCCTCCGCGGCCGACTTCGCGAAGATGCAGGCCTGCCTCCAGAAGCTCGGCATCCAGTTCGGTGGCGGTGGCGGTGGGGGCGGCTTCGGTGGGGGCGGCGGCGGCTTCGGCAGCGGCAGTAGCAGCAGCGGCAGCACCGGGACGAGCAGCTCGCGCCGGGCCGCGCTGCAGAAGTGCCTGCCGGCGTCGTTCCAGCACTTCCGTGCCCAGTTCACCTCGCCGAGCCAGACGCTCAGGCAGGTGCTGAACCCGCCGCAGACGAACATCCAGACGACCGCGTACACGATCGGCGGCGTCGCGCTCGGCAACCCGACGATGGGCGTCGTCACGAAGTCGCAGCTCACCAAGGGCACGTTCCTGACGAACTCGAAGCAGGCGCTGATCGCGACGAGCTACGCGACGAAGGAGAAGCTGAAGGTCGGCTCGACGCTCGACCTGAACGGGACGAAGTTCACGGTCGTCGGTCTCGTCAGCCCGCCGCTCGGCGGGCAGAGCGCCGACGTCTACCTCTCGCTGCCCGCGCTGCAGACGCTCGCGAACGAGAAAGGTCTCGCGAACGTCGTCCTCGTCACTGCCGACTCGTCGAGTGACGTCGGCAAGGTGAAGAACGAGATTCAGAGCGCGCTGCCGCAGGCGCAGGTCGCGAGCTCGAAGGACGTCGCCGACCAGATCAGCGGCTCGCTCGTCTCGGCGAAGAACCTCTCGCACGACCTCGGTCTCGCGCTCTCGATCGTCGCGGCCGTGGCGGCGTTCCTGCTCGCCGCGATCCTCGCCTTCTCGTCGGTCGGGAAGCGCGTGCGCGAGCTCGGCACGCTCAAGGCACTCGGGTGGACGCAGCGCATGGTCGTCCGCCAGGTCGCCGGGGAGTCCCTCGCGCAGGGAATCCTCGGCGGGATCTTCGGCATCGCGCTCGGTGTGATCGTCGCGCTCGCCGTCGATGCGTTCGGGCCCAATCTCACCGCGAGCTCGACCACCGGCGGCAATCTCCTCGGCCTGGGGGCTAGCACGGCGCGCACGGCCACGAAGACGGTGTCGTTGACGGCGCCCGTAGGGGTCACCGTCCTCGCGATCGGACTCGGCCTCGCAGTTCTGGGCGGGCTGATCGCGGGGACGGCGGGTGCCATGCGGGCTGCGCGTCTCCGTCCTGCCGATGCACTGAGGCAGATGGAGTAATGGCGCTCTACCAGCTCACCGGTGTGGCGAAGGTCTTCCAGCGCGGGCCGACGGTCGTGCGTGCGCTCGACGAGATCGACCTCGAGATCGACGCGGGCGAGTTCGTCGCGCTCGAGGGGCCGAGCGGCTCCGGCAAGACGACGCTGCTGCAGATTCTCGGCGCGCTCGACCGTCCGAGTGCCGGCAAGGCGAACTTCGAAGGCACGGATCTCGCCGCGCGCGGCGATAACGAGCTCGCGGCGCTGCGGCTGCGCGCGTTCGGGTTCGTGTTCCAGCAGTTCAATCTGATCCCGACGCTGACCGCGGTCGAGAACGTCGAGGCGAAGCTCGCGCCGATCGGCGGAACGCGTGAGAAGGCGCTCGAGATGCTGAACGAGGTCGGGCTCGCCAAGCGCGCCGACCATCTGCCGGCGCACATGTCGGGCGGCGAGCAGCAGCGCGTCGCGATCGCGCGAGCGCTGTCGGTCGAGCCGCGCGTCGTCCTCGCCGACGAGCCGACCGGGAACCTCGACTCGACGACGGGCGGCGAGATCATCGGCCTGCTCGCGAACCTGGCCGCGAACCACGGCGCGACGGTGATCGTCGCGACGCACGACGCGTCACTCGCCTCGCGCGCGCCACGGCGCATCGCGATGCGCGACGGCAAGCTCGCGACGGCCGTCGCCGCTTGACGATCACCTGACATCTGCGTCATAGTCGCCGCGTGCGTCTGATCGCGGTCGGGGTCAGTGTGGCGCTCGCAGGCATCCTCGTGGCGGCGGGTCTCGGCGCGCGCGCCGCGTCGCAGGCGGCCGCCTGCACGGGCAAGCAGGTGACCTTGCTGAACAACACGAACGGCGACTTCGTCGGCAACGGCGGCGGCGCGCCGACGTTCTCGACGAAGGGCAAGCCCTACTGCGTTACGTACATCCAGACCTACCACTGGAACGGCGGCAACGGGCAGGCGCCGGGCACGCTCGGGCTGCGGCGCGTCGTCGGCGTCGCCGGCTATGCGAAGAAGGTCGGCCCGTTTCAGGCGCAGGCGAGCGCCGGCCAGGGGAACGCTCCGAACGTGAACTGGTATGTGAACTCGCCGCCGATCCCGCCCGACACCGAGATCAACGGCACGTACAGCTGCGTCGACTCGTCACCGGGGACGTGGTCGTCCGACGCGGCATCGGGCGGGCTCGGGTTCTGCATCGTCCAGGGCGTGCTCGCGCCGTGCAAGTGCATCTCGCTCGCGGTGAAGCTCGCGCCCTCGCTCTTCACCAAGCCGCGGCTGCGGGCCGACCAGCAGGGCTTCGGCATCGGCTTCCAGTGGACGATGGGCTGCAACGGCGGCAAGGGCAAGTGCGACGGCACCGTCTACATCGAGCCGCCCGAGGTGCTCGCGGGCTCGGTGCCGGTTCCGCGGTCGACGATCCACCTGGACGTCCACGAGCTGTCGGTGAGCTGCACGGCGAAGTGCGGCGGCGTCTCGAGCGGGCGTGCGGCCGTTCAGATGACCTCGACCGGACAGCTCAACAAGCTCTTCGGCCGGACGCTCGCCTTCCGGATCATCACCGTCTGCTGGCGCAAGAAGACGTCGCAGACAGTCAAGGTCTTCATCGACCAGACCGGCAGGTTCCGGCCGGCGCCCTAGGCGGAGACGGTGCGGCGGCTCGTCCGCGCCAGGCGGACGGCGGTCAGGATCGGCAGCGCGACGAGCATGACGAAGAAGGCGATCCAGAGGATCTGCTCCCAGGTCGGCTCGCCGCCGGTCGTGACGCAGTGCATCGTCCCCGCCTGGGTGAGGCACGACGTCCCCGACCCCGAGTAGACGCCGACGCCGATCGCGAAGTAGAGCGGCAGGACGAGCCCGCCGGGCAGGACGAGCGTGCCGAGGACCTTGTCCCGCACAGACCAGACGTCCGAGAGCCAGAGCATCACGACGCCGGCGAGCCAGCCGACGCCGAGGATGAACCCGCCCACGAGGAGCAGGAGGATCGTCGCCGTCTCGTGCCCGCCGCGCCGCGTCTGCGGTATGTCCGCGGCAACCATGCAACCGATGCTACAAGGGCCGGGTGCTAGTGTCGATGCGGTAAATGGCCAAGCCGGTCGAGCAGCTCGAATCGGTCGTGATCCGCTTCGCCGGGGACTCCGGCGACGGCATGCAGCTGACGGGAGGCCGGCTCACCACGGAGTCCGCGCTGTCCGGCAACGACCTGGCGACGTTCCCGGACTTTCCCGCCGAGATCCGCGCGCCGGCGGGCTCGCTGCCCGGCGTCTCGGGCTTCCAGCTCCACTTCGCCGACCACGACATCCTCACGCCAGGCGACCGGCCGGACGTCCTCGTCGCGATGAACCCGGCGGCGCTGAAGACGAACGTGCGCGACCTGGCGAAGGGCGCGACGCTGATCATCGACACCGACGCGTTCACCGACCGCAACCTGCAGAAGGCGGGCTACGAGTCGAACCCGCTCGAGGACGGGTCGCTCGCCGACTACCAGCTGCACGCGGTGCCGCTCACGTCGATGACGGTCGGCGCGCTCAAGGACATCGAGGGCGTGACGCCGCGCGAAGCCGAGCGCGCGAAGAACATGTTCGCGCTCGGGCTGATGTCGTGGCTGTACGGCCGCGAGATCGAGTCGACGACGAGCTACATCGAGAAGAAGTTCGCGAAGCGGCCCGAGATCGCGGCCGCGAACCTGAAGGCGTTCTCGACCGGCTACGCGTTCGGCGAGACGTCGGAGTCGTTCGCGGTGCAGTACGAGGTGAAGCCCGCGCAGCTGCCGCCGGGGCAGTACCGGCAGATCACCGGCAACGTCGCGCTCTCGTGGGGGCTGATCGCCGCGTCGAAGCTCTCGGGTCTCGAGCTGTTCCTCGGCGCGTACCCGATCACGCCCGCGTCGTCGATCCTCGAGGAGCTCGCGAAGCACAAGGCGTTCGGCGTGCGCACGTTCCAGGCGGAGGACGAGATCGCCGCGGTCGGCGCTGCGCTCGGCGCGTCGTTCGGCGGCGGGCTCGGGGTGACGACGTCGGCCGGCCCTGGAGTCGTGCTCAAGTCGGAGACGGTCGGGCTCGCAATCATGGTCGAGCTGCCGCTCGTGATCATCGACGTGCAGCGCGCCGGCCCGTCGACGGGCATGCCGACGAAGCCGGAGCAGGGCGATCTCCTGATGGTGATGTTCGGGCGCAACTCGGAGTCGCCGGTGCCGGTGCTCGCCGCGTCGACGCCGGGCGACTGCTTCTACGCGGCGATCGAAGCGGCGCGCGTGGCGATCAAGTACCGCACGCCGGTGTTCCTCTTGAGTGACGCGTACCTCGCGAACGGCGCCGAGCCGTGGCTCGTCCCGGACACGACGGCGCTCGAGCCGATCCACGTCGGCTTCGCCGAGCCGGGCGGGGAGTTCCTGCCGTACAAGCGCGACCCGGAGACGCTTGCGCGACCGTGGGCGATCCCCGGCACGCCCGGTCTCGAGCATCGGATCGGCGGGATCGAGAAGGCCAACGAGACGGGCAACGTGTCGTACGACCCGGAGAACCACGACCTGATGACGCAGCTGCGCGCGGCCAAGGTCGCGGGCATCGACGTGCCGGCGCAGGAGGTCGATCACCAGGAGGGCGCCGACGTGCTCGTCCTGTCGTGGGGCGGGACGTACGGCCCGGTGCACGCGGGCGTGAAGCGCGTGCGCGCGAACGGCCACGCGGTTGCGCATGCGCATCTGCGCTGGCTGAACCCGTTCCCGGCGAACCTCGGCGACATTCTGAAGAGCTACGACAAGGTGCTCGTGCCGGAGATGAACAGCGGCCAGCTGCGCATGCTGTTGCGTGCGCGCTACCTCGTCGACGCAGTCGGTTACAACCGCGTCACCGGCAAGCCGTTCAAAGCCGGCGAGATCGCCGACGCAATCGAAACGTTGCTGCCTGGCACTTCCGTGCCAGGCAGCTCGCACGGAGCGGCGCTGTGAACCTGGTTGCTCGCAGCGCGGTCGAACCTGGTTCGCCTGCGGCGAACCAGGTTCGCGTCTTTGCTTTCGGAACTAAGTTCGCCGAAGGCGAACTTAGTTCCAGAGTTTCCGAGGAGCGCAATGGCCACTGAACTGAAACTGACCGCGAAAGACTTCAAGTCGGACCAGGAGGTCCGCTGGTGCCCGGGCTGCGGCGACTACGCGATCCTCGCCGCGGTGCAGAGCTTCATGCCGGAGCTCGGCCTCGAGCGCGAGAAGATCGTCTTCGTCTCCGGCATCGGCTGCGCCGCGCGCTTCCCGTACTACATGCAGACCTACGGGATGCACTCGATCCACGGCCGCGCGCCCGCGATCGCAACCGGTCTCGCCGTGTCCCGTCCGGATCTGTCCGTGTGGGTCGTGTCGGGCGACGGCGACGCGCTGTCGATCGGCGGCAACCACCTGATCCATGCGCTGCGCCGGAACGTGAACCTGAAGATCCTGATGTTCAACAACCGGATCTACGGGCTCACGAAGGGCCAGTACTCGCCGACGAGCGGGCAGGGAAAGGTCACGGGCTCGACGCCGATGGGCAGCGTCGACTATCCGTTCAACCCGTTGGCTCTCGCGCTCGGCGCCGGCGCGACGTTCGTCGCGCGCGCTCTCGATGTCGACAAGCCCGGCCTGACGGACGTCCTGCGCCGGGCCGCGAAGCACAAGGGCGCCGCGTTCGTCGAGGTCTTTCAGAACTGCAACATCTACAACGACGGCGAGTTCGCCTACATCCGCGAGGACAAGGAAGCGCGCACGTACCTGAAGCAAGGTGAGGAGTTCGCCGGCACCGGCATCGTCCACGACGAGACGGATTTCGCAACCGCGTTCGCCCTCGCGCAGCTGAACTGGGAGAAGAACGGCGCGATCCCGCTGGGCGTCTTCCGCGACGTGGAGCGCGACTCGTACGACGAGCTGGTGCAGGCGCAGCTCGCGAATGCCAGGGGCGACGGGGACCTTCAAGCTCTAGTGGGCTCGGGCGACACCTGGTCGATTTGACACATCACGCTAAGCGAGTCCTCGCCTAGCCTCTTCTACGAGTTCAGCCTCGAACTCCCCGAGCCCGTCGGTGTCGAGGTCGGCGAGGCGAGCCAAGACCGCGTCGAGATCGTCCCCGACGCGAAAGAGACGGGGCTGAAGCCGTCTGGCGAGTTCGATCGGAATGCCATACTCATCGAGCGCGGCAAGTGGTCCAGGCAGGAAGCCGCCTTCGGCAGCGGCAGCAAAGCGGGAGAAGTTCCCCGCGGGCAGTCCGTGACGCGTCAGAACGTCAGCCTGAATGCCTTCCAAAACCCGTAGGTACTTAGGAAGCCCGAACGTCAGCCCGCTCCGGTGAAACGTCAAGACGTCAAGGACAACATCGTCGATCGTACGCCCCTGACGTCGCCAGTACTCGAATTGTCCGGCGATCATCGCCTGCGCAGTAGCTCCGCGGTAAGCCTGCCAAATCAGTTGCGTGAACTGCGCCGCTGATCGCGCGCCCCATCCCCGCCTCGCATTTGCGAAGTGGCGCCAGAGAAGGTCAACCGCCTGTTTGAGCTGCGCGTACGTTGGAAATCCGTTCCAGCTGAGATGCTCGGAGAAGAACCCCGGCAGCTCGTCAATCTCAACCGCAAGACTGAGCTGTGCATCGGGGTCCACCCCATTTTTCCGAAGAACCGACGTCGAAAGGACAGACTGCTCAAGGTATGGAAGGATGCGCTCGCGCGATCGATCGGCGAGTTCGTCGTCCGGTAACCCAAGCAACAGCTCGACAGGAGCGCTCTCCGGTTGCGTCAGCGCGGGAACGTCGATTACCGGCAAGGTGTCCTGGGGTTCGTCGTTAAAGAGGTAGACGCGTCCGACGAAGTGACTGAACATCCGCCCAGCCCGACCTTGAATGTTGCGGAATGTAAAGAGGTCGAGCTTCTGTCTCAATATCCCCTCGTCGACGATGAGGATGTTCTTCGCGGTCGTGTTTACCCCCTCGATCAAGGTCTGCGTGCAGATCAGATATCGCAGTTTTCCGGCGTTGAAGGCACTTACGAGGTAATGGGCGAGGCCTCGCGGTATGCGACCGTGATGAATGCCTATCCCGTGCCTCAGACTCTCGACGAGGATCCAGTCGCGGTGGAAGTGCGCTCCCACCCACTGCGCTGCCCGAGGGTCGCCACCACCTCCAACGTCCATTTCGACCAGCCATCCCGCCACCTCATGGGCTCGCGCGGGCGTCCGCACATAGATGAGCGTCGGCTCATCGAGCTGGCGGGCCGTATTCACAAGATCCACGCGTTCGTCGCCGCTGCTGGCGACCCGGATGACGTCGACAGCGACCGTGCTGTCAAGAGATGGAATCAGGCGATATTCGAGGCCAGGTAACGGCTCAACTTCCCCAACGCTCGGCCCGAGGAGATAAAGCTGTCTGGCCGTACGCCGTAGCTTTGCGAGGGCGAGGTTCAGCAGCGTTGCTCGATCTTGGTCACGATCGAGGCTCAGCTTGTAGAACTCGTCAACGACCCCCAAGTCGACTGTCGGCAGAGCCTCTTCTTGCAGAAGCCGCTCCTGGGTAAAGACAAAGATGTTCCTGTCTCCTTGTCTTTGGCCCGGGTGCGTGATGACTCTGTAGCCGAGCTGGCGCGTGGCGTTTAGGTGAGCAAGGCGTCGCCGAACCTCGTCGATCAATGCGATGGTCGGTACGACGACCACGACATTCGCATAGGTGCCGCCGGCAATCAGCGCATCGACGATCAGCGTCTTCCCGAAGCTCGTCGGCGCGGTGAGAATTACGTTCTCGCCGTCCATGAGCCGTGCGTAGACCTGCGCCTGTGCCTCGTGAAACACAAACCCCTCACGTGGTGGAACAAGCGGACGGTGAGACTCGAGCGCCAGTCGCTCGACAAGTGGAAGACCGTCGGGGTCGACGTATGGGAAGAGGCCTACCTCTACGAGGAGCGAGTTCAACACGGGATCGAGGCCGCTTAGTTCGTCCGAGCGTTCGAGGCATCGGATCACAAGGTCACGAGCTGCCTGCCGTGCTACTTCGTCTCCGTCATCCTCCGCTTCCGCATATAGCCGCGCGATCTCTCCTAGCATCTCGAAGCCGTTCTGGCGAACAAGCTCAGGATCAGCGAGCGCGGCTTTGATCTCCTCGACGGTCATCTCGCCTGATAACGGATGAGCTGGTCGTGGAGGGCAGCTGCGAACACTCGCTTTTCCCTAAGCGGGATGAGAATCAGATGGATTGCGGCATCCTGAGGGAGGCGTTCGTCGCTTGCGAATCGCTCGAAGAGCGGTGCAACCTCGGCAGTTAGCTGGTCGAGGTACTCGTCGGTAACACCGGTGTTGCTAGCGACCGCCGCGCTGTCATACGTCACGAGGACGGGGATCCGAAGGATGGGGAATACGTCGTCGAGCGATCGACCTGCTGTAAGAGCTTG
This sequence comes from Gaiellaceae bacterium, assembly GCA_035651895.1. Classification (GTDB taxonomy): domain Bacteria; phylum Actinomycetota; class Thermoleophilia; order Gaiellales; family Gaiellaceae; genus PALSA-600. The sequence continues at coordinate 374,234 of DASREW010000013.1, read as the reverse complement.
GAATGCGGGCGTCAGTGGCCAATCGGGGTCCGAGTGACCTCGGATGATCGTGAGCTCCCGCTTCAGCCTCTCTGTTTCAAGCAAGCCGCCTAGCGATTTGAGCGCGGCGGCAATGCCCTCGACGGCATCTGCGTAGAACTTTGCCTCACCAAGCCACAATGCGAGCTCACCGTCATCGCCCTCGCTTACGTGGACGCAGTCGAACCCCTTGACCGTGTCGTTGTCATTGCTCTTGTAGAAGATTTTGGCTACGGCCGGCTCGGTCCCGAAGTGGTTTCGGAGAGCTGCATGCAGCAGGAGTTCGCCGAATTCTCCCCGTCGGTCAAATCGTTCGCTGTCGTAGAGCCGGCGAGCAGCCTCCTCGATCATTCGACTAGCTGTTGCGGAGTTGAGCTGCCTCAGCGCGCTCCAGCGAAACGCGAACTCCAGCAAGAAGCCGAAGAGGTACTTGACGAAGTCGTCCTGCCGCCAGCTGCCTCTTTCGTACCCCGCGCAAAGCGTCACCATTTCTGCGTGCTCGTGGTCAGCCCGGACGCGGAGGGTCAGGAATTGAGCTGGAGTGGGAAGCGTCGGCAGGGTCATTGCCTGTAGGCGACACTAGCGACGTCTAGGGACGCCGTCCGACTCGGAGGCGAACATATGTTCGTATCTAAGGGAGCCTAGAATTTGGATCATCGCAACCTTGAACGCGAACTCAATCGCGCGCGTCGCGATCTTGCGCAAGCCCGCGCCGCCGCTCTTGCGTGGGAGCGCTACGCGGTCTGGAATGCCACCTCCGTAACAGCCTCGCTGGTCGACCAGGTCGCTCTCGCTAGGGCCCTGGCCCGCGTCGTAGAAGCGCGGTTGGAGTTCATAGACTCGGCCGCCCAGGGGGCGATTAGGGAGGCCCTCGGCGCATTTCGACTGGCCTCCCCTGACAAGGTCTTCTAGCGATGTGACTCGTGTACCGGGCTGAACGAAGCCGGGGCAGGGTTAGCCGGCTGGCAGCAGCATGCGACCGACCGACAGCGTCGCGCCCGTACAGCAGACACCCCTGGAATTACGATCGGCCGACCCGCGATTGCGCTCGCCGTTTCGTGTGGAGGCAGTCCGGTGCGACCACGGCGCGCAACCGTCGCGTCGAGTGCGGTGGCACTGCGCGCGGCCCGCGGAGCCTATCGAAGGAGTGTCATCGCGACTGCACGCCGCGACCGCACGCCGAGCTTCTCGTACGCGTGCTGAAGATGCTTCGACACGGTACGCGGGCTGAGGAACAGCTCGCTCGCGATCTCGATATCCGTCAAGCCGCGCGCCGCCAACGCAAGCACTTCGCCTTCGCGCGGGGTTAGGCCGAGCGACCGCACACGCTCGGGGTCGACCGCGTAGCGGCGCTCGTCCAGTAGCAACAACGCCGGGTCGCCGGGAACTAGCCGCACGACGAGGTCCGCGTCGCCGCGGCGGTACGTGCCGGGCTCCGGCGCTTCAAGCGACGTGCCGAACCAGCGCGCGAGCAGCGGCGACGCAGCAACAGGCCGGCCCGACGCGCTCAGCTCCACCACCTCGCGGCCCTCCAACGCCCGCTCGAACAACAAAGCGCGACGATCGGCTTCGTCGCGCAGCGCGAGGTTGCGGTACGCGGAGCCGAGATGCGGGCTCAGGGCGTTCAGCAGATCGCGATCGCGCTCGCGATACGTGCGCCGCGGGCGCGTCAGGGCCAGGCCGACCATCGTCGGGCCTGTCTGGACGACCATGGCGAGCATCTCCTCGATCCCGTTTGGCCGGAACGCGTCCACGTACAGCTCGAGCCGGTGCAGTTGCTTCACCGACACGAAGTCCGACAGCTGCGACGCCGTCAGATCGCCCGTCCGCGCCACGTAGCTGACGATCGGATGCTGCTCGATCAAGCGGCCGAGCGCGTCGAGCGTCCCGGGCTGGAAGTAGTCCGCCGGCGACGTGACCGCGCGCACCTCCCGACCGCCGACGTCGACCTCGTTCCAGCCGACCGCGTCGCAGCGGACCAGATCGTGCAGCGTCTCGACCGCGATCGAGGCGAGCTCCGGGAGGGACCGCGCCTCGTGCCACGCGCCCGCCACCGTGAACGCGCGCCGCAGATCCGCGCTCGTGAGAACTGCCACGAGCCAAGAATACGCAGCGCTACGTATTTCCCCAAGCCCGGGCCGGTGCGAGTCTCAACCCATGGGGAGTCGGGCTCTGCGGCTGCTGCCGGCGCTGCTCGCCGCCGGCCTTCTGCTTCTGCTTGCGGCCGGCGAGGCGACGGGCAACACCTTCACCGTCACGACCACCGCGGACAGCGGCATCGGGTCGCTGCGGCAGGCGATCTCCGACGCAAACGGAACGGCGGGCGCCGACACGATCACGATTCCGGCCGGCACGTACAACCTGCTCTCCGCGCTGCCCGAGATCGACGACCCGGTGACGATCGTCGGGGCCGGCTCGAGCGACACCGTCCTCAACTTCTCCGCCGCGGCCGGGAGCGAAGGGTTCACCATCGACGGGGTCGCGTTCGGCATCTCCAACCTCGAGATCCTCCACGCAGCCACCACCGGGATCGACGCCGCAGCCGGCGGGACGACTGCGCTCACGGGCGTGTCGATCCTCAACAGCGGCGATGCCGGCGTGACCGCGGCGGACCCGCTCGTCGTCACCGGGTCGGCGATCGAGAACAGCGTCAACGACGGCATCGTCGCGGAGGACACGCTCGAGGTCGACACCTCGTTCGTCGAAAGCAACGGCTCGAGCGGGATCGACGCGGCCGGGTCGGCGGCCTCGCTCACCAGCGACACGATCGAGTCGAACACCGCCGACGGCGTCATCTCGACCGCGCCGCTGACCATCACGTCGTCGATCATCTCGAACAACTCGTTCAAGGACGTCGACGCGCGCGGACAGACCGTGCTCGACAACGACACGATCACAAACAGCGGAACGACCGGCGTCGTGTTCTCGGACAACTCGGACGTCACCGGCTCGACCTTCTCGGGCAACGGTGGAGCCGGGATCCTCTCCTCCGGCGGCACGCTCTCCGTCAGCAACTCCACGGTCGCCGCCAACGCGCAAGGCGGCATCGTCGGCGACAGCGGGACGGTCACGCTGCTCAACGACACCATCGTCGGGAACGACGCCGTCGACGGCCTCTCCGGCCCCGCGCACTTCGACGTCGCGAACACGATCGTCTCCGGCAATGACCCGGTCGACTGCAGCGCGCACGAGACAACGCTCGCGAACGACCTCGAGAGCGGAACGTCGTGCGGATTCACCGCCGCCGGCGACCTTCAGAACACCGACCCACAGCTCGCCGGGCTCGCGGACAACGGCGGCCCGACGCAGACCGAAGCGATTCCGAGCACGAGCCCGGCCGTCGACGCAGGCGACGACAGCACCTGCCTCTCCACCGACCAGCGCGGCACCACGCGGCCGCAGGGACCGCACTGCGACATCGGCGCCTACGAGCTCGTCCAGTCGGGCGGCGGCGGCACGACGGCGGACGCAGCGCGCTCGACCGTGTCCGCGAGCCCGACGAACGTCTCCACCGGCTCGGCGAGCTCGACGATCACCGTTACCCTCCGCGACGGCAGCAGCAACCCGGTCTCCGGGAAGACCGTCACGCTCTCGGCCGGCAGCGGCAGCTCGACGATCACCACCGTCAGCGGCACGACGAACTCGAGCGGCGTCGCCACCTTCACCGTCAAGGACTCGAACGCGGAGACGGTTGCCTACACCGCGCACGACACGACCGACTCGATCGCCGTCACGCAGACCGCGAGCGTCACCTTCACACAGACGACCACAACGAGCTCGGGCAGCGGAACGACCGTGACGCAGACTACGCCCTCGTACAAGTCGATCATCGCGTCGCTCACGCCCGGCACGCCGAGCGCCTCGTTCACCGTCTCGCCGAACACCGGCATCACGCAGGGCTCGCTCGTCCAGTTCACCTCGACCTCGACCGACGCCACCTCGCCGATCCTTTCGACGGAGTGGAGCTTCGGCGACGGCGACACCGCCGCCGGAGCGGCGCCCGTGCACGGCTACGCGCAGACCGGCAGCTACACAGTGACGTTGACGGTCCGCGACCTCACCGGCGCCGTCGCGACGTCGAGCCAGACGGTCACCGTCGGCTCCGGCTCGGTCTTCCGGGCGGACCCATCGGTCGTCGCTGCGAACGGAACGATGCGCGCCGCCCTCACAATCGAGGTTCCGTACTGCTATTGCCCGGCCGAGGGCGTGGTCGTCCAGCCCAAGAACGGCAGCTCCAGCCTGATCGACGACACCGGCAAGGTGCGCTATGTGATCGCCGAGCAGATCCCGGACGGCGGGAACTACGTGGTCTTCTACGCCACCGATACGACGCCCGAGACGGTCACCTACACATTGACCTACGCCGGCGGCAACACGTTCGGCCAGTGCGCCGTCGAGGTGACGTTCGTCCCCGCCGCCGCCGGCGTGCGGTCGAACGTCACCGTCAGCCCGTCGAGCCAGCCGGCGAACGGAAAGGCGCGAGCGACCGTGACCGCGACGCTTCGCAACGCGAACGGCGCACCGCTCTCCGGCAAGCAGGTCACGCTGCTGCCGTTGATCGCGACCGGGCCGCACGCAGGCTCGGCGGCGCACGTGGGAACACCGACCGCGACGACGAACGCTGCCGGCGTCGCGAAGTTCGCCGTCCCCGACGCCTGGCCCGAGAACGTGCTCATGGAGGCGACCGACACGAGCGACGGGATCACGATCGCGCCGCGGACCGGCGCAGCGCGGGCGGCTGCGATCGTCCGGTTCACCCAGGCGCTGCTTCCGGCGGCGAGCCGTTCGCGTGCCGTCGCCTCACCGACGATCGCGGACGTGGGCACCGGGACCGGGCCGACCGTCCACGTGCAGCTGCTGAACGGCGCCGGCGGTGCCGTGCCCGGCCGCACCGTCTCGCTCGCGCCGTCGAGCGGCAACGCGCACGTGACCCCGGCAAGCGCGGTCACCGACGCGAACGGCGAGGCGCAGTTCACGGTCAGTGACCCCACCGCCGAGACGGTCACGTTCGTCGCCACCGACGACACCGACAAGATCTCCGTCGGCCAGACGCCGAAGGTCGAGTTCGTCGACCACGTCGCCGACCTGACGCTGTCGACGATCACGAATGACCGATCGCAGCGGCTCGCCGATCAGGTCGACACCGGTCACGTCACCGTGCACGTCCTCGACAGCGCGGGCCAGCCGATCTCGCTGGACCCGGTCACCCTGCACAGCTCGACCGGAGCCGCCGACATTCAGCAGAAGACCGTCGTCACCGACCAGAACGGCAACGCGACGTTCGTCATCACCGGCTCGGAGCCCGACGCCGCCACCTTCACTGCCCGGATCTGGCGCAACGGCAGCTACGCGGCGCTTCCGGAGCAGACGACGATCACGTTCGTCGCCCCGGTTCCCAAGTCCGCCTCCATGAACATCCCGATCGAGTACTTCGGCGGGGAGGGGGCAACGAGCGCGACGTTCGACATCACCGTTTACGACGCTGCGGGGGCGCCGATGGGCGGCGTGCCCATCGCCCTCCTGACCGGCGGCGGCATGTCGCAGTCCGTCATCACCCAGCAGGATTTCGACGACGGTCTCGCGCGCCACCTCACGCCGGGAGTCACCAACTACCAGGGGATGGCCACGCTGACGATCGGCGCCACGGGCTTCGACTGCGGCGTCGACTACACGACGAATCCCCCCGGCTCGTTCATGTCGTACGTCCTGATCTGGCAGGAACCCGGCGCGACCGCGTGGCCGATCATCGGCACCCTCGGCGGCGGCTGCGGCCTCGAAGACTAGTTTTCACCTTCGTGTCCGTGATCTACCAGGCCTACGTGCGCTCGTTCGCGCGCGACCTCGCCGGCGCGCGCGACCGGCTCGACCACCTCGCCCGGCTCGGCGTCGACGCCCTCTGGCTCTCGCCCGTGCACCCGAGCCCGAACGTCGACTGGGGCTACGACGTCGCCGACTACGACGACGTCCATTCCGACTACGGGACGCTCGCCGACTACGACGCGTTCATCTCCGGAGCGCGCGAGAAGAACATCGACGTCTGGCTCGACCTCGTCCCGAACCACACATCCGACAAGCACGACTGGTTCACCGACCGGCCCGAGTACTACGTCTGGTCGAAGGACATCCCGAACGACTGGCGCTCCATCTTCACGGGCGGCACGGCCTGGAACTACGACGCGCAGCGCAAGCGCTACTACCTCCACCAGTTCGCGCCGCAGCAGCCCGACCTCGACTGGTGGAACCCGGACGTGCGCGAGGAGTTCGACCGCATCCTCCGCTCCTGGTTCGACCGCGGCGTGCGCGGGCTGCGCATCGACGTCGCGCACGGACTGATCAAGGACAGCGAGCTGCGCGACGGGCAGGAGTACCTGCGCCACCGGCCCGAGGTGCACGAGATCTACGCGCACTGGCAGGAGATCGCCGCCGAGTACGACCCGAAGCCGGTGCTGATGGGCGAGACGTACGTCACGCTCGACCAGCTGCCGCCGTACTGGCAGCACCTCGATCTCGCCCAGAACCTCTACTTCCTGCGCGGGAGCTTCGCGATCGACGAGCTGCGCCCGAACGTCGAGCGCGTCATGCGCGAGATCCCTGCGAACCGCGTGCCGGTCTGGTTCGGATCGAACCACGACCATTCGCGCATGGCGACGCGCTGGGCCGGCGGCGACCCGGACAAGCACCGCGCCGCGCTCTTCCTCATCCTCACGCTGCCGGGCTACGCGATCCTCTACCAGGGCGACGAGATCGGGCTCGAGGACGGCGCCGTCCAGCCCGACCGCATCCAGGACATCGCGACGCCCTCACGCGACCCGGAGCGCACGCCGATGCCGTGGACGCGCGACGGGCGCGAATGGCAGGACCCGTGGCTGCCGCTCACCGACACGAGCCGCAACGTCGAGGACCAGGACGGCGACCCGGAAAGCATCCTCGCGTACACGCGCGATCTGATCCGGGCGCGCAAGGCGTTCTCCGACGAGAGCTACGAGACGCTCGACAGCCCGAAGGGCGTCTGGACGTACCGCCGCGGCGACAGGATCTGCCGCTTGAACATGACCGCGCAGCGGCGCGAAGGACTCGCGCCGTGGGAGGGAGTCATCGACTAGCGTCGAACCCCGCTGCATGAAGCAGCTGCAGGAGTTCAAGCAGTTCCTGCTCCGCGGCAACGTCGTCGACATGGCGGTCGGTGTCGTCATCGGCCTCGCGTTCAGCGCCGTCGTCACCGCACTCGTCAAGGATCTGGTCACGCCGCTCATCGCTGCGATCGGCGGCAATCCGGACTTCAGCTTCCTGCACTTCACGCTGCACCGCAGCATCTTCCTGTACGGGGACTTCCTGAACGCGCTCATCTCGTTCATCGTCATCGCCGCCGTCGTCTTCTTCTTCGTGGTGAAGCCGGTCAACGCGCTGATGGCGCGCCGCCGCACCGAAGCGCCGGTCGACAACCCGACGCATCCGTGCCCCGAGTGCCTGAGCGAGATCCCGGTTGCCGCAAAGCGCTGTGCGTTCTGCACTGCACAGCTCGCGGCATGAAAGGGAACGCGCTCTTGATCGCGGCCGGGGTCGCCGTCGGCTACGTCGCCGGCCAGTTGATCCTCGGCGTGTCCAACGGGATCATCGCGCCCCTCATCGGCGCTGCGATCAACAAGGACAACTTCATCGACTCGAGCTTTTCGATCAACGGGAACTCGATCCAGTACGGCTACCTCATCGCGCTGGCCATCGCCCTGCTGCTCGCGCTCGCGCTCCTGTCGCGCCGCACGCGCTCGACGTAGCCGGGCGGGGCCTGCGTCGTGCAGGCCCCGCCCGTTCCCCTGACTACCTAGTGCTGATCGAGACGTTGCCGGAGTCGAGGCTGCCGTCGCCGGTCTGCAGCGTGCCGTTGATCCACAGCTCGAACACGTCGTTGTCGCGCCGGCTGTGGCGGTTGCCGCCGTTGTCCTCGACGTACGCGACGAACGAGCGGCCGTCCTTCCCGACGCCGGAGAACCACGCCGAGCGCCCGTCGAAGCCGATCCCGAACGCCGTGATCGACGACGCCTGGAACTGCAGCGGCGGCGGCGTCGGCTTTCCCTTCACCGGCTTCGTCGTCGGGCCGGTGTACTGCAGCGTTCCGCTCGGGCCCTTGGCGCGGCCGGGCGGATCGGCGTCGACGTGGAACGAAGCGCTGCCGCCGTTCGACGGCTGCAGTCCGGTGCCGTCGGCGGTTCCCTGGGGCGAGTTCACGACCGAGAACGTCCGCGTGACGTTCGCGGCCGCGGCCCAGTTCGCATCGCCCGGCTGGGACGCGGTAATCGTGCACGTCGGGAAGCCGAGCGGCAGATGCGCGATCGCAGGCGCCGTGGGCGAGCTCAACGTGCAGCTGCCGGAGGCGCTGAGCGACACCGGCTCCCGCGAGGTGGCGAACGCCTCGATCGCGAGCTCCTGCGTCCCGTACGGCTGGTTCGGGATCGGCAGGAAGAAGATCGCCTGGTTCAGCTTGGCAATGGTGAACGACTGCGTCACGTTCGGCGCGGCGGCGTAGATCGCACTGCCCGCCTGCGACGCGGTGATCGAGCACGAGCCCGCACCGGTGATGTGAACGACCGAGCCGTTGAGGGTGCACGTGCTCCCGGCTCCGACCGAGAGCGAGACCGGCAGACCGGAGCTCGCCGTCGGATGGATCTTGAAGTCGGGGTCGCCGTACGTGTGGTTCGGGATGGCCGCGAACGTGATCGTCTGGCCGACCTTCGCGATCTGGAAGGTCACGGTGACGTCGGCTGCCGCCTGGTAGTCGGTGTTGCCGGCCTGGGAGGCCGTCAGCGAGCACGACCCCGGTGCGGTCAGGTGCACCGTGAAGCCGGAGAGCGTGCAGCTGCTGCCTGCGCCGACCGAGAGCGAGACCGGCAGGCCAGAGCTCGCCGTCGGTGCGACCGTGAAGTCGGCGTCGCCGTAGGTGTGATCCGGGATCGCCGCGAACGTGATCGTCTGCGACGCCTGGTCGATCGTGAAGCTCTGCGTGACGTCGGGCGCCGGGTTCCAGTCGGCGTCGCCCGCCTGCGAAGCGGTGATCGAGCACGGGCCGGCGTCGGTGATGTGCACCGTGTTGCCGGAGACCGTGCATGTCCCGGACGCGGAGAACGAGACGTCGAGCCCCGACGACGCGGTTGCCGAAACGGTGAAGTCCGGATCGCCGTAGGTGTGATCGGCGAGCGATCCGAACGTGATCGTCTGGTTGCCCATCGCGATCGAGAACGTCCGCACCTGGTCTGCTGCGGCGTTGTAGTCGTCGTCGCCCTCCTGCGAGGCCGTGATCGTGCACGAGCCTGCGCCGACGAGGTGGAGCTGCGCGGGTGAGGTGTCCGAGCTCAGCGTGCATTCGCCGAACGTGACGGACAGCGACACCGGCAGTCCCGACGACGCCGACGCGTCGACCTCGAAGTCCGGATCGCCGAACGTCTGGTCCGGCGGCCCGGAGAAGGTGATCGACTGATCGGCCTTGGCGACGTTGAGGCTCTGCGACACGTCCGCCGCCGCCTGGTAGTCGGCGTTACCCGCCTGCGAGGCCGTGATCGTGCAGCTTCCCGCACCGGTGAGGTGCACCGTCGTCCCGGCCACGGTGCACGCACCGCCCGCGGAGAACGAGACCGGCAGCCCCGAGGACGCCGTCGCGCCGACCGTGAAGTCGGCATCGCCGAACGTCGCATCGGGCAACGGCCCGAACGTGATCGTCTGGCTCGCCTGCGTGACCGTGTGCGACGAGTCGGCGTAGTCGTAGACGACGCTGAACCCGTTGTCGGACAGACCGCCGCACGCGCTGATCGGGAACGACCCGCTGTCGCTCGTGCTCGTGGCGGTGGTCGAACAGGTGAGCGTCCCGGTCACGTTCGCCGCTTCGCTCGCCGGGTTGTATGACAGTGCCGGATCGTTCGCCGCGATGCCGGCGAGGTTCGGCGTCGTGCCGTACACGCTCGAGGTATGGACCGTGACGGTCAGGAGCGGCGAGTCCATGATGTTGCCGCTCGAGCCCGTCCCCGCGAAGCACCGCAGTGCGGAGCAGTCCATCGCGTTGACGGCCGTGATCGTGCTGGTGCTGACGTTCAGCGCCGAGGTCGGCCCGCTCAGCGGGTTGCCCTGCTGCGTCCAGGTCTGCCCGCCGTTGGTGGTCGAGATCAGCGTTCCGATCGCGCCGCCCGCGAAGCAGTTCGACGCGTCGAGGCACGTGATCCCCGACAGCGCCTGTGCGCTGTTCGAGGTCTGCGCGGTCCACGTGGTGCCGCCGTCGGTCGAGCCGAGCAGCACGGCGCTGCCGCTCACGACCGCACCGGCCGCGTAGCAGGATGAGCCGGCACAGGTCACCGCGTTCAGTGCTGCGGTCGTACCGCTCGTCTTCGCTGACCACGTGGCACCGCCGTCGGAGCTGGCGAGGACCGTCCCCGCAGCGCCCGCAGCCACGCACGTCGTCGCACACGAGACGCCGTTCAGCGCATTCGTCGTCCCGCTCGACGGCGACGTCCAGGTGGCTCCGTCGCTCGTCCGGCGGATCGTTCCCGCCGCGCCGACTGCGACGCACGACGTCGCAGACGTGCAGGAGACGCCGTTGAGGTTGCTCGTCGTTCCACTCGTCTGCGGCAGCCAGGACTGGCCGCCGTTCGTCGTCGCGAGGATCGTGCCGGCGTTGCCGACCGCGAAGCAGGTCGTGGCGGACGGGCAGGAGATGCCGTTCATCTGCTGCGTCGTGCCGCCGCCCGCCTGCTGCGTCCACGTCAAGCCGCCGTCAGCGGTCGCGATCGTGACTCCCTGCTTGCCGGTCGCGACGCACGACGTCGTCGACAGGCAGGTGACGCTCGCGAGCGTGCCGGTGCCACCGTTGCCCGTCGTTGCCGTCCACGCAGAGCCGTTCCAGACGTCGACGGTGCCGTTCTGCCCGACCGCGACGCAGAACGTCGTGCTCAGGCAGGAGACGCCGTCGAGCAGACCCGTCGTGTTGCTGGTCGCCTTGGTCCAGTTGACCAGGTCGCTCGTCGTGTCGATCGTCCCGGCGCGCCCGACTGCGGTGCAGGTGGTCGTGCCCGGCACGCACGACACGGCATGCAGGAAGTTGCCGGTGCCGGCATTGCTCGTGTCCAGTGTCCACGTCGCACCGCCGTCCGTCGTGATGACGATCGGCGGATCCGTGCTCGGAGCCGTTTGCCCGCTCACGGTTGCGTAGAGGCCGGTCGCCACGCACCTGTTCACATCGGAGCACGAGATCGAGAGCAGGCCGCCGAACGGATTCGGTCCGCCCGTCTCCGAGACGTCGACACCGGGCGTCGTGATCGGCGTCTTCTGCCACTGCCACGTCGCGCCGCCGTTCGTCGTCTTGACGACGTGCGCGTAGATGTCTGTCGCGTAACAGACCGACGTGGTCGGGCACGACAGCCCGTAGATCGGGTTGCCGTCGGTGCTCTGCAGGTAACCCCAGGTTGCCCCACCGTCGGTCGACTTGAGCACGGCGCCGCGGTCGCCCGCGGCGTAACAGACGCCACCACCCGGGCACTGCACCTGCGTGAGCGCCTTGTTGAACGGTGTCGGCGCGTCGGACCACGTCGCGCCGCCGTCGGTGGTCGTCTTGATCCGGCCGCCGTCGCCGACGGTGACGCAGCTCGAGGAGCTCGAGCACGCGATCGACATCATGTCGCCGTTCGCCGGGATCCACGTCGTCCCGCCATTGGTCGTCTTGTAGAAGGTGTTCGTCGCGCCCCAGCTACCGCTCGGCAGGAACTTCGCCGGCCACGGCGTGCTACCCGAGGCGGCGCCGACTGCGAAGCCCGTCGACGTCGTCGGGAACGAGATCGCGCGCTCGGACGAGTTGCCGGGCGTCTTCGCGCAGGCCCAGCTGTAGTTGGTCGAGAGCGACGCCGGCGTGCTGAGGTTCGTCGCGCCGAGCGCCAGCGCGTAGCCGGTCGCGAAGTGGAACCAGTCGGGCGCTCCCCAACCGGTCGCCGCGTCCCAGCCGGCCTGGGCGGCGTCGCCGTCCGGACCTGACGCGGGACTCGCCGTGTTGCCGCAGACGACGTCGCGGAAGTAGCTACTGGAGCCGGCGTTGCCGAGCTGGTAGATCACCGGCGCTTCGAAGCCGATCTGCGGCGTCGGGCCCGGGTACGTCTGCGCGGCGATGAAGTTCTCCGTCACCGCTTCGAGGCCGTTCATCTCGGGTGCGGCGACGCTCGTGCCGCCGACGCTGCCGCTCTGCGTGCCGCCGGTCAGGTTCGTGCTGGCGACGAAGCGCACGGCCGAGTTGGTGTCGGCGATCGCTGCCACGTCCGGTGTCGAGCGTCCCGGACACGACGCGTTCGCCGTCACTCCCGGCCCGCTCTGCCACGACGGCCGCGGGATGACGTTCGAGCACCAGCTGCCGCCGGCGGCCCACGTGTCCTCCGTGCTGAGCGTGCTCGGATTGGACGTGGAGAAGAGGGTCGTGCCGCCGACCGAGACGACGTACGGGCTGTCGGCCGGGTAGCCGGACTCGTACGTGCCGGTGTCGCCGGTCGAGAAGTAGAACGTCGTGCCGGCCGCCGCCGCGATCGCCAGGCTGTTCTCGGTTGCGAGCACGAACGGATCGCTGGCGCCCCACTCGGCGTCGCCGCCGTAGCCCCAGCTGTTCGAGACGCTGTGCAGCGTCGGGTCGTTCGCAGCGTCTTCGACGGCCTCTTCGAGGCCGACGTCATCGCCGTTGCAGCTGCCGTTCGAGAGACCCGAGCCGGGATCCACCGTCGAGGAGCAGTCCGACGCGTAGTACTTCAGGCCCGCGTGTGTCGCGATGCCGTGCGCCTGCTCGATGTCGAGCGCCGTCTCGACGTTGCTGCCGAAGTTGGCGTTCGAGTCGGAGTTGCCGTTCTCGAGGATCGATACCAGGTGATCGCCTGGAACCTGGAGCGTCGTGCACCCGCTCGGCGTCGTGGGCGAGTTGCCGGCCGCGGTGCAGGACGGGTCGACCGTGATCGGCGTATCGCCGGTCGCACTCGCGAACGCGGTCATCGCCGCCTGGCGCTCTGGTGTCGTCCAGAGCGTGAAGCCGATCGTCTGCCCGGTTGCGTCGTAGCCGTGGCCGGACACGTCGTAGAGCGACTTGACGTCGGACGGGAAGTAGCCGCCGCTGCGCACGTCGACACACAGCGGGTTCACCGGACCGTTGTCGTCATCGTCCCCGCAGTCACCCTTCGCGCCGCCGTTCATCTGAATGGCGGTGAAGAAGCGGTCGACGCTCGTGAGGCCGGAGATCGTCTGCAGGCCGAGGCGCGCAGGGACGAGCGGGTTCGTCGTGTTCGCGTAGAACGCGTACCGCTTGACCGCGATGCCGTCGTCCTTCGTCGCCGGCCGGATGTAGTCGTTGATCTGCGTGTGCAGGACGCGCTCGATCGTCGCGGTGGTCGCGCTCGCGGCGACCGAGAGCCGGTCGCGCGAGAGGTGCGAGATCGTGAAGCCGTTCGCGCGCAGCCAGGCGATCGCGGCGTTCATCTGCGCCGTCGGCGGCGAGAAGCGCGCGTAGACCTGGTCGTGCGTCAGATAGCTGTGCGCCTTGCTCTCCTGCTGGACGAGCGCGTTCAGCTTCGCTCCGTCACGCAGCGGGAAGCCGAAGTTCAGCGTGATGCGCGCAGTGCGCGCGTGTGGTCCCACGTAGGTGGCGATGCCGTTCTGGACCGACAGCGGCACCTCGCCCGTGAGGCGCGTCGCGCCCTGGAGGTTCTCGGTGCTCCAGTGGTCGGCCGAGGCCGACATGGGATGGAACGCACCGACCACAACAGCAAGTGCGATCGCCGCCACGGCGACCACGGCTCCCCCGACACGACGCAAGCGCATGCCTGCACTCCTTCCGGTATTTGCGAGCTCCCCCTCGCGACGCGCTTACTACGCGCACATCGAAAGAGTGAAGTCAATGACCGGAAACTGCGGTCTTATGTCAGCGCGACCGAGCCGTCGTCGGCGATCGTCCAGTGCGGGTTGTGGGCGACCTCCCACACGTGCCCGTCGGGATCGGCGAACGCGCTCGAGTAGCCGCCCCAGAACGTCTCGGCGGGCTCGCGCACGATCGTCGCGCCGGCAGCGCGCGCCTCCTCGATTACGGCGTCGACGTCGGCCGGCGAGCGCACGTTGTGGGCGAGCGTGATCCCGCCCCAGCCGCCCGCGTCCTCGGCGCCCGAGTCCTTCGCCAGCTGCTCGCGCGACCAGAGCGCCACGACCTGCCCGCCCGCCTGGAAGAAGACGATGTCCTCGTTCCAGGCAGCCTGCCAGCCGAGCGCCGCGTAGAAGTCGTACGCGCGCTTCACGTCCGCGACGCCGAGCGTGATCAGGGAGACGCGCTGTTCCATCAGCGCGGCGGGTGCCCGAACTCGCGCATCAGCTGGTCGAAGCGCTCCCACTCGACCTGCCACGTCCGCTTCGCCTTGCCCGGCTTCCAGTCGATCGAGCCGCGGCTGATCTTCAGCTGGCCGAGCCGCTCACCGTCCTGCTCGACGATCACCTTCAGGTCGACGTTCCCGACCGGCAGCTCGTGGTCGATCTTCAGCCCCACCGAGTGCGCCATGAAGGCGAGTCTAAGCTGCGGCGGCCTCGCCCTGCTCGGGCGGCGCGAGCGGGACGCCCGCCGCGCGGAGGTCGGCCTCGAGGCGGCGCACGAGGACGCCGCGGACGAGCGCCGTCTCGCCTTCGACCTCGATCTCGCCGTTCACGAACTCGGCGATGCCGATCCGGCGGCCGTCCAGCCACGCCGTCCAGCCGGCGTCCATCATCGGGCGGAGGACGAACCCTTCTACGAATTCACTCTGCATGCCGACAGCCTGGCGACGCGGGATGGCCCGCCGCATCGGCGGGACGGGCCATCTTGCGGGAATGGCCCGACCGGGCCAGTACGTTCTCTGACATATGGAGCAGGCGTTGCACATGCTCGAGTTCGAAGGCAAGACGCTCGCGTACGCCATGAGCGGGGATGGGCCGCCGGTCGTCTTCGGGCCTCGCTGGGTGTCGCACCTCAACGAGGAGTGGGCCGATCCGAGCCCGCGGACGTTCTACGAGCGGCTCGCCACCACGCACACCGTCGTTCGCTTCGACCGCCTCGGCTGCGGGCTCAGCTCGCGCGACCTCGACGTCGACCCGAGCCCCGAGTCCGAGAGCCGCCAGCTCGAGGCGGTCATCGACGCGATCGGCGGGCATGCGGCGGTGTTCGTCACGTCGTGCTGCGCCCTCGCCGCGACGCAGCTCGCGATTCGCGCGCCGGACAAGGTCGAATCGCTCGTCTACTTCGGCTGCAGCGCCTCGCGGGCCGACATACCGGAGCCGACGAAGCGCTCACTGATCCAGTTCACGCGCACGAACTGGCCGCTCGCGGCGCAGATGTTCGCCGGGCTCTTCGACCCGCATGCGAGCGGCGACGAGATCGCCTCGCTCACACGGATGCAGCGTGCCGCCGCCAGCGCCGCGGCGGCGTCGGCGTTCGTCGAGCTCGCAATCGACAGCGACGTGCGACCGCTCCTGCCGCACGTGGCCGTCCCGGCGCTCGTGCTGCACCGCCGCGGCGACCGCACCGTGCCGATCGGCCGCGGGCGCGAGCTCGCATCGCTGCTCCCGAACGCGCGCTTCGTGCCGCTCGCCGGCGACTCGAACCTGCCCTGGCGCGACGGACAGCGCGAGCTGTTCCGCGCGCTCAACGGCTTCCTGGAGCACGACGCCCCGGTCGAGCGCGCCGACGACTCGCCGCTCTCGTGTCGCGAGACCGAAGTGCTTCGTCTCGTCTCGACCGGGATGAGCAACCGCGAGATCGCTAGGGTCCTCGTCTTGAGCGAGCACACCGTGCACCGTCATGTCGCCAACATCCTCCGCAAGCTGTCCCAGTCGACGCGCGCCGCAGCGGCGACGCAGGCGATGCGGGCCGGTCTTATCTAGATGGCCGAGCCGATCGTCCAGAAGCTGAACGACAACGTCGTTCGCTGCGGCACCTGGGTCGTGAACTGGTACTTGGTCGCCGCCGACGACGGCGTCACCGTGATCGACGCTGCCGTCACGAAGTACCGGCCGCAGCTCGAGCCGGGCCTCGCCGCGCTCGGGCGCACGACCGGCGACGTGAAGGCGGTCGTACTCACGCACTGCCACAACGACCACATCGGTTTCGCCGAGGAGCTGCGGAACGAGCTCTCGATTCCCGTCTACATCCACGAGCTCGACGCCGAGCCTCTGACGACCGGCGAGTCGTCGGGGAAGACCGACGGCTCGATGCTGCCGTACCTTCGTCATCCGGCGATCTATCGCGGGCTGTATGCGCTCGCGAGCGGGGGCGGCATGAAGGCCGCGCCGGTCCGCGAAGTCACGACGTACGCCGACGGCGAGGAGCTGCCGGTCCCCGGCCGTCCGCGTGTCGTCTTCACGCCGGGTCACAGCGACGGGCACTCCGCGCTGCTGGCCGCCGGCGTGCTGTTCGCGGGCGACGCGCTCTGCACGCTCAACGTGCTCACGGGGAAGCGCGGGCCGCAGGTGATGCCGCGGCCGTTCAACCGCTCGACCGCGCAGGCGCTCGCGTCCCTCGACCGCCTCGTCGACTCGGGCGCGTCGCTGCTCGCGCCGGGTCACGGCGATCCGGTGAGCGATCCGAACGCTGCGATCGCCGAAGCGAAGAACCGGGGCGCTACCTAGAAGAGAACGTCGAGCACGTGGAGATCGACGGCGCCGCAGTTCCGTCGACCTCCACAGCGTGCTCGAACTTTGCCTGCCTTGCCGCAGTGCGATCCTTTGCCGGCTGCCGCAGTGAGCCGGCGGATCGCGTTCTTGGGGAGGTCACGCAGGTCGGACTCTAGGACCCTGAGGTTGGAGGTTCGGCGCCGCTTTCGTATGAATCCGGTTTGAGCCAATCGGCAATGCGCCGGGCAACCTCTTCGCCTTGATCCTCCTGCAGGAAGTGGCCGGCGCCCTCGACCGGCGCCGCGAGCTCTGCGTTCGGCAGCAGCTCGGCCATCACCTCGGCCGCGCGCCGCGAGAAGATCGGGTCGCTGTCGCTGAAGAGCACGAGCGCCGGCTGCTCGAACCTTCGAAGCCGCTCGCGGACGTCGAGCATCGCTGCCGCGGACGGGTGGTCGGAGCTCGTCGCCACGAGCTCCGGGAACCGGACGACGCCGACGCGCGACTCCGGCGCCGGGAACGGCGCGTCGTAGCCGGCGATCACCTCGTCGGTGACCGGCTGGACGAGCGACATCCGCACGAGGTTCCCGGGCACGATCTCCGTTCCGACGCGCTGCATGAACGCCTGGAAGCGCAACCACTCCTCGCTCGGCGCCCGCGCGCCGATGCCGGTGTTGAGCACGACGAGCCGGGCGACGCGCTGCGGCCGCTCGACGCAGAGCCGCAGGCCGATCGGCCCGCCCCAGTCCTGGACGACGACGGTCGCCTCGCGCAGGTCGAGCTCGTCGGCGAACCGCTCGACCGACGCGTAGTGGCCGTCGTACGAGTAGAAGCCGGGATCGGTCGGCTTGTCGGAGCGGCCGAAGCCGAAGTAGTCCGGCGCCACGCAGCGGTGCAGCGGCGCCAGCCCGGTGATCACCTTGCGGTAGAGGAACGACCACGTCGGCTCGCCGTGCAGGAGCAGCACCGGGTCCCCGTCGCCGACCTCGACGTAGTGCATACGCAGCCCGTCCTGCTCGACGTACTGCGGCGCGAAGTCCCAGCCGGGCAGCCCGTCGAAGCGCTCGTCCGGGGTGCGGTAGACGTCCACGGCGGGAGCCTATTCGTCGGGGAGCTCGAGCACGATCCGCTCCGGCGGGCGCGACGGCAGCTCGCTCTCGACGTACGAGCGCACCGCCTCGTCGATGCCGACGTCCTTGCCGGCCTTCTCGGAGAGGAACCAGCGGTGCTCGAGCACCTGGTGGAACAGCTCGGCCGCCGGCAGCGCCGCCCACAGCTTCTCCGGCACCTGGGCGACCGTCGGCTCGAACACCTCCTGCCGCCAGCGCGGGCCGACGACGGACTCGGGCACCGTCCGCTTCTCCTTCCGCTCGATCGCCTCGCGGAAGCGCGCGATGTCGTTCAGCATCCGCCGCGCCTGGTTCTCCTGCGCGTCGAGGCCCGTCAGCCGCAGCAGGCGGTAGCGATGATGGCCCGGCTCGACGACATGCGGATCGAGGCGAAGGCGGTAGCCGGTGGGCGTCGCTTCGAGCTCGATCTCCTCGACGTCGTAGCCGAGGTCGTTCAACCGGTGCAGGCGCTCGTCGAGCTTGTAGCGCTCGTCCGGCCCGAACGTCGCCTCGCGCGTCAGCTCGCTCCAGAGGGCGGCGTAGCGCACTCCGATCTCCTCGCCGATCTCGTCCGGATCGAGATCGGCAGGCAGGCCGACCTCCGCGTCGACGTCGAGTAGCTCGCCGACGATGTTCGTCTGCGCGATGTCGAGATCGTAGGCACGCTGCCCGTCCGACAGGCGGCCGTGCAGCTCGCCCGTCTCCGCGTCGACGAGGTAGGCCGTGAGCGCACCGGCGTCGCGGCGGAACAGCGCGTTCGAGAGCGAGCAGTCGCCCCAGAAGAAGCCGCGGAGATGCAGGCGCGCAAGCAGCTCGACGAGCGCGTTCAGCAGGTGCGTGCGCAAGTCGGGGATCGCAGCGCCGGCGAAGAGCGCGCGATAGGGGAGCGAGTACTCGAGGTGGCGCGTGATCAGGATCGCGTCGAGGTCGCCGTCGCGGTTCGTGACGATGCCGACTGCTTCGACGACCGGCAGGCTCTGGTCTTCGAGGCGCCGCAGCAAGGTCCATTCGCGGCGGGCCGGTCGCTCGGGCAGCTCTTTCAGCGCGTAGAGCGCGCCGTCGTACTCGACGAAGCGCACGACGTGACGGCTGATGCCGCGGATCAGGTTGACGATGCGCGCCGAGTCCCACTCCTCGAGCGGCGTGTCCCACGGCAGGTCGAGGAAGCTCGGGTGGCCCGTGCGCGCGACGAGCTGGAATCTCGCAGGCACTAGCCGCTCGAGATCGTGCTGTCGTCGAACGCGCGCACGCCGCCGGGGCTCGAGGTCACGGTGTTGTGCTTCACCGTCGCCTCGGCGTAGAAGTAGGACTCGATCGCGACCCCGCTCTCGCTCGGGTTGCCGTCGCCGTTCGGCGTCGCACCGGTCACGGTGTTGTGCTCGATCTCGCACATCGAGTGGTCCATGCAGAGGATCCCGACGCCCTTCGCGTTCTCGACGTGGTTGCCGCTCGCGTGGTCCATCGACATCTCGGCGAGCGAGATGCCGCGCACCGTCGTCCCGACGACATGGTTGTTGCGGACGTCGACCATCGAGGAGTGCGTCGAGATCCCCTCGCGCGTCCCGACGATCGTGCAGTGATCGACCATGCTCATCGGGCGGCCCATCGAGTAGGAGATGAGGACGCCGGTCGTCAGCTCACTTGCGGGATCGGAGACCGAGCAGTGGTCGACCATCACGCCGGCGTCCATCGCCTTCACCGCGTCGAGCGTGAACCGCGTGATGTGAACGCGGTCGAGCATGACGTGCTGCGCGTGTTCGACGTCGACGCCGTAGGTGCCGCCGACGATCGTCAGATCGCGCAGTGTCACGTGGTTCGCGCGGATCCGGATCCCGCCGCGCACGACGCCACCGACGAGTGTCTCCGCGTGGCGGATGACGAGCGGGCCCTGCACCGTTCCATGAATGTGGACCGTCGGCGGCTCGACCGCACGGGCACCCGCGAGGCCGCCGACCGCGGTGACGGCCACCGCGACCGCAACGAGCTTCCCGGCACGACCGGGCTCGCCGCCGGACTCGCCGTACTCCAGCCGCAGGCGCGGCAGGACGGCGTGGACCGCGACCTGCTGCGTCAGCCAGCCGAGCCCGAAGAGCCAGACGGCAAAGCGAAGGTGGGGGACCATGATCCCGAGCCGGTGCATCAGCAGGTACACGAGGCCGAGCTCGAGCGCGCCGAGCGGCATTGCGAGCCACGCGGGCTGGTACGGGAGCGCGCGGTGGTACACGAGCACGTCGAGCACGAGCCCGACGGCGACCATCAGCGCGACGAGCTCGATCGCCCACCAGCGGTGCACGCCGAGCGCCACGGCGAGCGCAGGCGCCGCCGCGAGCAGCCGCGTCTGGATGCGGCCGATCAGCGTGTACGACATACGTTCCTCAGGAAGGCGCGGGCGGCGTACTTCGCGCCCGCGATCGTGTCGGCGGCCGGAAACGCCCACTGCCCGGCCACGCCTGCGACGGACAGTGTCCGTTTGTCGTCCGTGAGGGACGGAATCGTCGAGTCGGGAGCGAGCACGATCCACCGGTCGACCGTCTTCAACCCGTGCCCGGCGACGAGGTCCGCGAGGAGGGAATCGCAGCGCCAGCCCCGTTTGAAGCCGGTCGCGGCGATCACCTGGTGTCCGACAGGAGTCAGACAGCTGTCTGACACACGAAACTGTGACGTCGCGACTGCGCGCTCGAGCGGCACGTCCCAGGCGCGCCCGGCCGGATAGGACGGCTGGTTCAGGTCGGTGAGCGTCTTCGTGCGCGCGTCGTCGGAAAGCCGGTGGAACGATGCGAGTCCGCGCTTCGAGAAGTACGGGCGCGGGACGTTCAACGGGCGGCGGAGCGGCTCGCGGCGGCGGATCGACACAACCTCGGAGCCGGCGGCGAGCGCGTTCAGCCACTCCGTCGCCGCCGCCATGCCGGCGCCGATCACCGCGACCTTCGGCGCGTAGCCGTGAGGCTCGTATGCGTGCACCGCGCCGGGCACGTGCTCGAGCCCGGGATGACCGGTCGCAAGCAGCACGTGCGCGAACGGCCCGTCGCCGTCGAGCTCGAAGCCACCGTCGACCGCGCGAACCGACGAGACGTGCCGGGAGACGAAGCTCGTCGACCAGCCGCTGCGCTCGACGACGCGGCTCGCGTGCGCGACGAAGTCCTCGACGCGCGGGTGGTACCGGCTCGCCGCCGTCTGCGCGAGCGCGACCACGTTGCCGCGCCGGACCGTCTCGCGCAGCGCGAGCCCCGGGAACGCGGCGGCCGCGAGATGCCCGTCCGACTCCGAGCGCATCCGCTGCTGCCGGATCGCCGCCGCGCGCCCGCGCCACACGGCGAGCGGGTCCTCATGTGTGCCGAAGACGGCGATCTCCTCGGGACGCAGGCCGCCGCGCCGCAGCGTTGCGTAGCCCGCCAGCGCTGCGAGCCCGCTGCCCACGATTGCGCAGCGCATCGCGCCTACTTCACGGAGCCCGCGAGGAGCCCCTGCACGAAGTACCGCTGGAACGCGAGGAACACCGCGAGCGGGATCACGAGCGAGAGGAACGAGGCGGGCGCGATGATGTCGATGCTCGTCCCGAACTCGCGCAGCTGTCCGGCGATCCACACCGTGATCGGCGTCGTGTTCTGGCCGAAGGTCAGCGCGACGAGCAGGTCGTTCCATGTCCAGAGGAACTGGAAGATCGAGAGGGACGCGATCGCGGGCAGGCCGAGCGGCAGGATCAAGCGCACGAAGATCCGGATCTCGGACGCGCCGTCGATGCGCGCCGACTCGAGGATGTCCTTCGGGAGCCCGACGAAGAAGTTGCGCAGCAGGAAGATCGCGAACGGGAGGCCGAACGCGGTGTGGAAGAGCGCGATGCCGTACCACGTGTCGAAGAGCCCGACCTTGTCGTAGACGCGGAACATCGGGATCAGCGCCATCTGGATCGGCACGACGAGCAGCCCGATGACGCCGATGAAGAGCCAGTCGCGCCCGGGGAAGTCGAGCCAGGCGAACGCGTAGCCGGCCATCGCGCCGATGGTGACGACGAGCAGCGTATTGCCGACTGCGATGTACGCCGTCACCTTCAGCGCCTGCACCAGCCCCTGGTTCTGGAACAGGTCGTGGTAGTTCGACCAGGTCGCGAGGCTCGGGTGCGAGAAGATCTCCCACCAGCCGTTCGAGGCAAGCGACGACGCCGGCAGGATCGAGGTGATGAACAGCCCGATCGTCGGCACGAGCCACAGGGAGCCGATCACCACGAGCAGGAGATGAATCGGCGCCTTCGCGACGAACCGCAGCACGCGCGCGGCGGTCGTGTCGTGCGGCGACCGGATGACGACAGGCGCGTCGGCGGCGGCGTCCATCAGATCTCCCTCCGGAAACGGCGGATGTTGAGCAACAGCACCGGGATCACGAGCAGGAACAGGAAGACGGCGATCGCCGAGCCGACGCCGAAGTTCCCGCCGCCCTGGAACGCGGTGTAGTACATCGCGAGCGCGATCACGTTCGCGTTCTGCTGCGTCGACTCCGGCGCGAGCGCGTACACGATGTCGAAGACTTTGAGGACGTTGATGATCATCGTGACGAAGACGACGCTCAGCACCGGCGCGAGCAGCGGCACGGTGACGCGGCGGAAGGTCTGCCACTCGCTGGCGCCGTCGGTGCGCGCCGCCTCGAGCACGTCGCGCGGCATCGCCGACAGCCCGGCTGCGATCACGACCATCGCGAAGCCGGCCCAGATCCAGATGTAGGCGATCATCAGCGCCGGCGTGATCAGGCCCGGCCCGAGCCACGAGTAGCCGCCCCATGGCTTCGCGAACGTCGAGGCGCCGACGGCCGTCTGGTAGGTGCCCGCCTTCACGCCCGAGAAGTCGAACGAGCCGTCGCTGTTCGTCTTCGTGCGGTTGACGGTCTTGCCGTTCTGGTCGAGCTCGACCGTGACGCCCGGGATGCCGAGCTCGCCCTTCTCGACCTTGCCCGGCACGCCGCCGCCCGGCTTGAAGTCGCGCCACACCGTTCCGACGATGTCGCCCGCCTTCGCAGGCGGAGTCACCGCCTGCTTCGCCGAGCTCGGCACCTGGTCGGGCGGGATCGCCGTCAGCCCGAGCAGCGCGACGCCGCCCGGGTGCAACGGCGTCTTCAGGATCAGGCCGCCGTGGTTCGGCACGACGTTCGCCGTCGACGGCGCCGCGCTCGCGAGCACGCCGGCCGGCGAGAAGACACTGTGGATCGTCTTGCCGAGCGCGTTGATCGCGCCGAGGTTCGGATCCTGCTGGTACATGATCCGCCACGTCACGCCGGTGGCGAAGGCGGAAATCGCCATCGGCAGGAACACCGCCGTCTTGAACGCGACCGCCCAGCTCACACGCTCGGTCAGCACGGCGAAGATCAGACCGACCGCCGTCACGAACGCCGGTACGACCGCAACCCAGATCGCGTTGTTCTTGATCGCCGTCGTCAGCGTCGACGTCGTGAACAGCGACTTGTAGTTGTCGATGCCGACCCACGTGCCCATGAAGCCCTGCGGGCCGAAGAAGCTGCGGATGATCGTGTAGACGGCCGGGTAGACCATCCACACGCTGAGCATGAAGATCGCGGGCGCCAGGAACAGCGCGCCCACGGCGTACTTGCCGAACCGTCCGGGCCCGGAGTCGGGGGGCGGAGCCGCCACGACGGGCGGCTCCGCAGTGATTCCCCCGGCCGTGCTCACTACTTCTTCTTGTACGCGGCTGCTGCCGCCGATTCGAGCTTCTTCTGGATGCCGCTCACGTTGGACGGGTTGCGCAGGAACTGCTGGAACAGCCCCCACTCACCCTGGCCCGTCGTGGCGCCGAACGCCGGCGGCTGCGAGTCCGACATGTCGAACACGACCTGCTTCGCCGACAGGATCGGAGCCTCGGTCGCCTTGGTGATCGGGTCCGGATAGATGCTGGCCGGCACGTTCTTGTTGCCCGTGCCGTAGCCGCCTTCCTTCGCCCAGATCTCCGCGGCCTGCGGCGTCGCGAGGTACTTCACGAACGCCTCGATCGCCGGGTTGTCCTTGAAGGTCACGAACAGGTCGCCGGCGATCTCGACTGCGCCGGCGTCCGCGCCGGGCGTGATCGACGGCCACGTGAACGTGTTGAAGCCCGTCTTCGGCTTCGCCTTCGTGGACGAGGTGATGACACCGCCGACGAAGTCGGCCTCGAACACCATCGCGGCCTTCGCGGGCGACGAGAACGCGTTCGTGACGGAGTCGTTGAACCCGTACTGCAACGCACCGGACGTGCCGCCGTAGATGTTCGACGTGTCGCCGATGATCTTCGCCATCGTCTTCAGCGCCGTCGCCACGGACGGGTCAGTCCACTTGATCTTGTGCTGGCTCAGCGCGTCGTACTTCGCAGCGCCGAACGTGCGCAGATAGATGTTCTCGAACATGTCGGTGAGCGTCCAGCCGTCCGCGCCGCCGATCGAGTACGCCGGGGTGCCCGACGCCTTGATCGTCTTTGCGTCGCTCAGCAGTTGCGAGAACGTCTTCGGCGGCGTGACGCCTGCCGTCTTGAAAGCGGGCACGTTGTACCAGACGACCGACTTGTTGGCCGCCTTGAACACGAGTGCGTACAGCTTGCCGTTGTACGTGCCGAGCGCCTTGAAGCCCGGGGAGAAGTTCTTCGAGATCACCCCGTTCGCGTACGAGATCGGCTTCAGCTTGCCCTCGGTTGCGAACTGCTGCACCGTGCCGGGCTGAGCGATGTCCGCCATGTCAGGCGGATGACCGCCGGCGACGGCAGTTGCCAGCACCGTCGGCAGGTTGTTGCCGACCGGCTTGTAGTTCACGTGGACGTTCGGATAGAGCTTGTTGAAGCCCTTGATCACGTCCTGGAAGTTCTTCTGTCCCGACGAGGCGGTCCAGATGCCGTCGAAGCTGATCGTCCCGGAGACGCTCTTGTTGACGACTGTCTTCTGAGCGCCTGCCACGCCTGATGCCTTCGGCGCGGAGCTCTTGCTCCCGCACCCTGCGGCAACGGCGAGCACTGCGACGAGCGGGACCGCTAGCAGCCACTTCGCCTTCATCAGTCTCCTTTCGCGGAGTCGTAGATGCCGTTTCCCGTACCCGGATCGAAGAAATGCAGCGCCCGCGTATCGACGACCGCCGCCACCTCGGTTCCGGTCTTCACTTGTGATCTCGCACCGAAGCGACCCACGATGACCGCCTCGCCTTCAGACGAGCCGATCTGCGGAGTCGTGTCGGCGGCACCGACGTCCTCCTGGATCTCACGCATCTCGTCCGTTTCCGCATGCGCGGCCTTGATCGAGAAGTGCGCCATGATCTCCGACCCGAGCGCCTCGCGAAGCTCGAGTCTCCCCTTCAGGATCCGGTCGGATGGAGCGCCCGTCTCGAGGCTTGCGTCCTCGAGGTCCTCGGGGCGGATCCCGATGATCACCTTCTTGCCGACGTAGCCCTTGAGCGCCGGGCGGCTGGCGAGCGTCTCGCTGCCGAGCGAGATCGTCTGCTCGCCGATCTTCGCGCGCAGATCGCCGTTCCCCTCGATCGTCGCGTCGAGCAGGTTCATCGCCGGGCTGCCGATGAAGCCGCCGACGAACAGGTTCACCGGCTTGTCGTAGAGCGTCTGCGGATCGTCGACCTGCTGCAGCTCGCCCTTGCGCATCACGGCGACGCGATTGCCCATCGTCATCGCCTCGACCTGATCGTGCGTCACGTAGATCGTCGTGACGGCCAGGTCGGCCTGGAGCTTCGCGATCTCGGCGCGCGTCTGCACGCGGAGCTTCGCGTCGAGGTTCGAGAGCGGCTCGTCCATCAGGAACGCCGACGGCTCGCGGACGATCGCGCGACCCATCGCCACCCGCTGCCGCTGGCCGCCCGAGAGCGCGCGCGGCTTGCGCGGCAGGTACTCCTCGAGCCCGAGCAGAGACGCCGCGCGATGCACGCGCTGATCGATCTCGCTCTTCGGCATCTTCTTCAGCCGCAGGCCGAACGCGATGTTCTCGTACACCGACAGGTGCGGGTAGAGCGCGTAGCTCTGGAAGACCATCGCGATGTCGCGGTCGCGCGACGGCACGTGGTTGACCACGCGCTCGCCGATGCGCAGGACGCCCTCGGAGATGTCCTCGAGCCCTGCCACCATGCGAAGAGCGGTCGTCTTGCCGCAACCCGACGGCCCGACGAGCACCATGAACTCCCCGTCGCGGATCTCGAGGTTGACGTCGTTGACCGCCCGGGTCCCGTCCGGGTAGATCTTGCTGACGTGCTCGAACGACACCTGCGTCATCGACGTTCCCCCTCCAAGGAAGTCGTTTCAGCGTCCGCCCGCGATCCTATGCCATTCGTTATGGCTGCGCGCGCAAGCGTTAGAACTGCCAAGCCCCGTCGGCGACGAGCGGAACGCGCCGCCCGGCCTGCGTGACGCCGAACGCGTTGAGGGCGTCCGTGCCGATCATCACGTCGATGTGGGTCCTCGAGCGGTTGACCCCGTGCCGCTGCCGGCCGATCGGCACCGTCCGCGTCTTGGCGAACCCCGAGCCGAACGCCATGTGGGCGGCGGCGTTCTCGTCGAGCAGCCCGTTGTAGTAGATCCGCCCGGTCTGGCCGATCCGGGAGGACGCGTCGACGAGAGCGATCTCGCCGAGCCGGTCGGAGTTGGGGATCGCGGCCAGGTAGCGGGCGAGCCAGTCGCGATCGGCCTCGCGCTTCGCCTCCAGCCGGACGAGCCGCCCGCCGCGGAACTCGCCCCGGAGCCCTTCGATGACGCGGCCGCCGAAGCTCCGCGGCCGGGAGCAGCGGAACGTGCCCTCGGTCGCGGCCGCGTCCGGCGAGATGAAGCACTCCTCGGTCGGGACGTTCATCGCGATCTGCCGGCCCCAGTGGTCCTTCTCGCCGCCGCCGCGCCACATCGAGAACGGTGCGATCCGCAGCCGCAGGTCGGTGCCGTCGTCGACGACGTGCACCTCCTTCAGGTCGAGCTTCGTGAGCCGCGCCGCGCGACGGCGGAGGGTCGCGAGGTGGTCGGTCCAGCCCTTGTGGCCGGGCGGATCCTTCGGCCCGATGCGGCAGAACGAGAGCAGGTCCTTCGCGAGCGCGCGCTGCGCCTTTTCGACGGTCTGCTCCGGGTACACCCGGGCCGACCACTCCGCGGTCGGCCACGCGCAGATCGTCCCGCGCAGCCTGCCCTCGCGACGGATGCGTTGCATCGCGGCGCCGGACTGCTGCCGCTTCGTCGCCTCTGCGACCCGCTCGGGCGGGAGTTGGGCTGTCACCTCGAGCTCGAACTCGCCCATCATCTGGACGAGCGCGACCTTCTCGGTCCCGAACGCGCGGATCTGGGCGTCGCGCCACGGCGCCCGGCCTCCGAGCGCGTCCTTCGAGCCGTAGAGGATGCGCGCCGCGTAGACGCGCGGATCGTCGTATTCGACGTCGACCGCGGCGGCGCCGCTGCGATACGCGGCCTCGGCGACGGCCACCGCGAGCTCCCGGTGCCCGAGCGCAGGACGTACGAGCACGACGTCGCCGCGTCGCAGCGCGATGCAGCCCTTCAGGATCATCTCGGCGTAGCGCTCAAGCTCAGCCGGCATCATCGGACCCCGCGGCATCCCGCGCCGGAGCGTAGACGCTACGGTCCCGGTATGCCGACGAACCCGCTCGAGTCGCTGAAGGCGCTCGGCGACCAGCTCCGCGCTCAGATCGGCGAGGAGCTCGACCTCGATGCGCTGCGCCGCCAGGAACCGCCGCGGCCGCTCGAGGACCTGCTCGCGGAGCTCGACGAGCTTCCCGGCCTCGAATCGGTGAAGGAGCAGGTGCGCGCGCTCGTCGCGTTCCTGCGCGTGCAGGCACGGCGCAAGGAGGCGGGCTTGCCGGAGGTGGCGACGACGCAGCACCTCGTCTTCCTCGGCAACCCGGGGACGGGGAAGACGACCGTCGCGCGCCTGCTTGCGCAGATGTACCGCTCGATGGGGCTGCTCAAGCGCGGCCATCTCGTCGAGGTCGACCGCGCGGGCCTCGTCGGGCAGTACGTCGGGCTGACGGCACTGAAGACGGAACGCGTCGTGCGCAAGGCCCTCGACGGCGTGCTCTTCGTCGACGAGGCGTACGCGCTCGCGCGCGAGGGGGAACGGCTGGATTTCGGCGACGAGGCGATCGAGACGCTCCTCAAGCGGATGGAGGACAACCGCCACCGCCTGGTCGTGATCGTGGCCGGCTACCCGCGCCTGATGCGGCGGTTCCTCGAGTCGAACCCCGGGCTTCGCTCACGGTTCTCGCGCGAGATCGACTTCCCCGACTACTCGACCGACGAGCTCGTCGCGATCTTCGCGCGCTTCGCCGCCGACGCCGAGTACACGCTGGGCGAGGGGACGGACGAGACGCTGCGTGCGATCTTCTCGAACGCCGAGCGGAGCGAGTCGTTCGGGAACGCGCGCTTTGCGCGCACGCTCTTCGAGCAGACGCTGAACGCGCAGGCGCTCCGGCTCGCGGAGGGCCATGTCGAGTCGCTCGCGCCCGACGAGCTGCAGTGCCTGAAGCCGGAGGATCTCGTCGCGGGCGCACGCGCGCTCGGTGAGGAGCCCGAGCCGCCGCGCCGCGGGTGGTTCGGCTCTCGGCGGGTCTAGGACTCGATCCGGAGGATCGCCGCGACGACCTGTGGGTCGAAGTGCGTCCCGCTGCAGCGCGCGAGCTCGGCGAGCGCCGCGTTCCGCGTGAGCGCGGATCGGTACGGACGATCTGTCGTCATCGCGCTGAAGGCGTCGCATGCGCACACGATGCGCGCGATCAGCGGGATCTGCTCGCCCGCCAGCCCGTCCGGGTAGCCGCCGCCGTCCCAGCGCTCGTGACACGAGCGCACGAGGCGGCCGACGTGACCGAGCAAGCCGCCGACGCGTTCGAGCATCTGCTCGCCTTCGATCGTGTGCGTCTCGATCACTGCGCGCTCCTCGTCGGTCAGCGCACCCGGCTTGTTGATGATCTCGGCGGGGATCCGGATCTTGCCGACGTCGTGGAGCAGCGCGACGAACTCCGCGTCCCTCCGTTCGGCGGGATCGAGCCCCAGCTCGTCCGCCACGCCGAGAACGAGATCGACGACGTGCCGGCTGTGGCTGCCGGTGTAGGCGTCATCGGCCTCGACGACATCGCCGAGCAGAAACGCAGTGCCCCGGTACGCATCCGACAGCTCGAGCGCGTGATCGATGCGCTGCTTCCGCTCACGGGCGAAGACCCGGAGCAGCAGGACGAGGGGAAGGACGAGGATGACGAGCTCCGGCCGGGTGCGCGTAGCGAACGCGACCATCAGCCCGATCGGGGCGAGCGCCGTGTCCACCGTGTAGGCCAGACCGGTGAAGCCCGCGATCGCGCGGAGACGGATGCCGTTCGCCGCTCCCACGACCGCGGCCGTCGCGAAGTCCATCCCGAGCTGCGCGAGGAGCGCAGCGACGTAGACCGGCCACGCGTTCCAGCGGAGCGGCAGCCCGTGTGCGAGTGCGATCACGAGGGCGGGGCCGAGCGCGTGGGCGGCGTTCGCGAAGTAGGAGACCGCCCGGATCGGCTGGCGGAGCGGCGACGGCCGGTCCGCCACCATCCGAAGCAAGATCGCCGCCGCGACTGCAGCCGGGACGATCCCGGTCGGCAGCGCGAAGAGCATCGGAACGAGGATCAGCTGCGTAGGTACGGCGACGCCCGAGCCGATCTCGAACTCGACGCGCGAGACGGCTGCGTACAGCACGACGAAGAGCACCGTGCGCCAGAGAGAGAAGGCCGGCCCGCCGGTCAGCTCCGCGGCAGCGACGCCGAAGGCGATAGCGCTGATCAGGCCGCAGGCGGGCTGGACGATCCGGGCGCGCTTTGCGGCGGTTCCGCGGGCCAGGCGCTCGCGCGCCTCCCGCAGGATCTCGTCTGCAGGATCGGAGGCATGGGTGACCGGCGTAGCCGCAGTCGAGGTCACAACCGAATCATCGGCGTTCCCGAACCCCGTGAATTCCCTCGGGTGGGGGATCCGGAGGCGTCCAAAGACCCCCCGAAGGGTGATAGCCGGGTCATCAGAACCGACGAGGATGTGCCAACGAAATCTGCGGACGGAAGGACGTGAGGCACGAAATGCGGCGGTTGGCGGCTCTTTTCCTGGTGACGGCGGTTGCGGTGGGCGCAGGCTTCGCCTCGACGGCGGGCTCGGCGAAGGCGGGTCTGATTCAGGGCCTGCTCGGCGGAAACTGCGGCGCGACGCTGCCGTACTTCCTGCCCTGGGGCGACGTTTCCACCTATTACTTCGCGCCCAACGGCGGCTTCGAGAACGGCTCGGCCGGCTGGACGCTCTCCGGCGGCGCCGCGGTCGTGCCGCAGGCGAACGAGCCCTGGTACCTCGCGGGCTTCGGCTCGAACGCGCTCCAGATCCCGCAGGGCGGCAGCGCGTCGATCAACGTCTGCTACGGCGTGACGTATCCGGGCATTCGCTTCTTTGCTTCGGGGGTTGACGGGGACGCGACGATTCACGTTCGCGTGATCTCGCACAGCCTGCTCGGCGTGCTCTCCGTGCTCGACGGCGGGACGTTCACGGCAAGCGAGGGCTGGCAGCCTTCGCCGAAGGTCTCGAGCCTGTTCAGCGCTCTCGCGGCGCCCCTCGGCTCGAAGTCGATGACGCTCGAGTTCACGGTCGAGAACGGCACGGCGCAGATCGACGACCTCTTCGTCGATCCATTCCTCTCGCGCATGTAGCGAGCGGTACGCTCGCGGCGTGGAGCCGCTCAACGTCTGGGATTACGAGGCGCTCGCCGCGGAGCGCCTCGATCCTGGTCCACACGGCTACTACGCCGGCGGCGCCGGCGACGAGCTGACGCTGCGCGACAACGTCGAGGCGTACCGGCGCTGGCAGCTGCGGCCGCGGGTGCTCGTCGACGTCGAGACCTGCACGACGGCCACGACGGTGCTCGGACAGGAGATCTCGATGCCGCTGATCGTCGCGCCGGTCGCCTTCCAGCGCGTGGCGCACCCCGACGGCGAGCCGGGCATGGCGCGCGCCGTCCTCGCCGCCGACACGATCATGTGCCTCTCGACGATCGCGACCGCGACACCGGCCGAGGTGGCGGCAACCGGTGTGAAGCGCTGGTTCCAGCTCTACGTGTTCAAGGACGACGGCGTCACGCGCCACCTCGTCGACCAGGCGGTAGGGGGAGGCTTCAAGGCGCTCGTGCTGACGGTCGACACACCCGTGCTCGGGCGGCGTGAGCGCGACCATCGCACCGGGTTCACCATCCCGCCGGAGATCACCGTCGCTGCACTGGGGCAGGGGGGCGTCACGCCGGTCGAGGCGTTCGCGCAGATGTCGGCGTCGGTGTCGTGGCGCGACATCGAGCGGCTCGCGTCGATGTCGGGGCTGCCGGTGCTGGTCAAGGGCGTGATCACGGCAGAGGACGCACGTCTCGCGTGCGAGCACGGCGCCGCGGGCGTCGTCGTCTCGAACCACGGCGGGCGCCAGCTCGACGGCGTGTCGGCGACGATCGACGCGCTGCCCGAGGTGGTCGAAGCAGTCGACGGCCGCGTCGAGGTGCTCGTCGACGGCGGCATCCGCCGCGGCACGGACGTCGTGAAGGCGCTCGCGCTCGGAGCGCGCGCAGTGCTCGCCGGCCGGGCGGCGCTCTGGGGTCTCGCCGTCGCCGGCGAAGAAGGCGCCCGGCACGTGCTCGAGCTGCTGCGCGCCGAGATCCAGACGGGGCTGCAGCTCGTCGGCTGCCCGTCGGCGGCCGACGTGCCACGCGACCGGGTCTGCCGACGGCGCGACTAACCTAGAGCCGCATGAAGTGGGGGGTTCTGCTCGCCGCGGCCGCGCTCGTCGCGCTCGGAACGGCACGGGAGCACGTCCAGGCCGACGTCACGTGCGGTGTCCCGTCGACCTCGCCGCTCTGGGTCGACTACGCAGGACACAACGCCCCGATCGTCCCGAAGCCGGGCATGGTGCTCGCGGTCACTTCCGGCACGACGGTCCCTGCGCAGATGCGCGCCGCAGGCGCGGCGACGATCTACTTCGACCTCAGCCTCAACAAGCGCGTCGGCACGACGACGGCGCCTGTCGATCCGTCGACGATCGAGGCGAAGGCGAAGAGCGAGTTCGCGTTCGCGCAGCAGGTCACCGGTTGCGCGACGCCGCTGATCGCCGAGAACGAGCTGTTCGGCGCGCAGACCGAGACGCCGTGGACGCCGAACAACGCGCAGTACCGCGCGAACGTCCTCGCGCTCCTGCAGGATCTGGACGCGCTCGGCGCGACGACCGCCCTGACGATCGCGAACCCGCCGTACACCGGCGGCGACGCCGCGAACTGGTGGCGTGCGGCGGCGAAGGCGGCGATCCTCGTCCGCCAGGTCTACTTCACGTCTCCCGGGCCGAAGGGCCTCTACAAGGAAGGGCCGCTCCTCGCGAGCCGGTCGATGCGGAAAGGACTGCGCGGGCTGATCGCGCACTTCTCGCAGATCGGCATCCCGGCGAATCGCGTCGCGCTCGAGTTGCAGTTCCAGTCGGCGCCCGGTGAGGGCGGACGTAACGGGCTCGAGCCGAAGCAGGCGTGGTTCGAGATCGTGAAGCTCGAGGCGCTCGCCGCGAAGCAGGTCATGAAGGAGACGAAGATCGAGGGGGTCTGGTCGTGGGGGTGGCCGTCGTTCTCGACGGCGGGCGACGACCCCGATAAGCCGGCGGCTGTGTGCGTCTACCTCTGGGCGCGCGACCAGAATCTCTGCGACGGCCCGGCGATGGCGGGCGCGGGTTTCGACACCTCGCTCACCGAGGGACAGATCGACCTGCCCGCGAACGTGCGCTGCACCTTCGGCAAGGCGTCGATCACGAAGAACGACGTGCAGCGCGCGGGGACGATCACCGGCGATCTGACGTCGGGAGCGAGCGCGCTGCTGCAACGCGTGGTGCTGCAGCAGCAGGCGCCGGTGCCGTCCGCGACGGTGCTCGCCGCCGAGCGGGCGATCGTGCGCGACCAGTTCGGAGGGAGCAGCGCCCGGTATCGCGCCGCGCTGCGGTCGGCGGGCGTCACGTTGCAGGATGCGCGCTCGATCATCGCCGACCGGCTTGCGCGAGAGCACGTCGAGGAGCGGTTCAAGCCGCCGGCGGCGACGTCGAAGCAGATCGCCGACTTCGTCTCGACGTATGCGGCGACGCGCGTGCGGCTCGTGTCGGTGACGCCCGAGGCGCCGTGGCTCGGCGATGCGTTCCGCGGCTTCGCCGTCGACTCGATCGCGCCGACCCAGGTCCTGACGCTGCCGCAGGGGAAGAAGTCCACGATCGACACGGTCGACGGCCGGTTCACGGTCACGCCGCTCGGGCCCGCGCTGCCGCTCTATGCGCTCGCGCCGTCGAGCGCGCGGGCGGTTGCGCGCGGCGTGCTCGGCCGCTTCGCAAAGGGAAGCGTCTACGACAACTGGCTCGGCACGCAGGAGAACCGCCTGCTCGACACCGCGATCTGCGCCGGCGACCAGCTACCGGAGCCGGGCGACGTCGACCTCAGCTCGTTCGTCCCCTTCCTCGGCGAGTAAGGGCGCGTCCTCGCGGGCCGCTCCCGTCGCCAAACGACGTGACGAGAGTGTGCCGAACGTCCCACAGCCTTCGACCGGCCCGCATGGTTGCGCGTAAAGCTTGCCCTTGCGGCCACGGCCTTCCGGACCACCTCCTGTCGCCAAACGACGGGTTACGCGAGGAGTGCGGGGCGGCGCGGATTCGGGAACTCAGCTCGGCGAAGCCGAGCTGAGTTCCAGCGTTTCGGGGCGCTCGGCGCGGCGGTACTCGAGCTCGTAGCCGAGCGCGCGCGGGACGGCCAGGAGGGCGGCGAAGTCGCGGTCGATGCGCGCGCCGGCTTTCTGCGTGACCTCGTCCTCGATCGGAAGATCGAAGTCGTCGGCGCCGAAGTCGAGCGCGCGGAACGCGTCCTCGTTCACCGTCAGCACCGACGTGCGAATATGGCGGACGTTGTCGAGGAAGATGCGGCTGAGCGCGATGTGCCGCCAGTACTCGCGCGCCCCGATCTCGCGGCCGCCGAACGCGGTGCCGTAGGGCTTGTACGTCCAGCAGAGGAACGAGAACAATCCGTCGGTTTCGTCCTGGAAGTCGCGTGTGCGCTGGAGATGCTCCAAGCGCTCCTCGAGCGTCTCGTCGAAGCCGATCACCATCGTCGCGGTGGTCTTCATGCCGGCCTCGACGATCGCGCGCTGAGCCTCGAAGTAGTCGGCGACCGTGTACTTGAACTTCGCATGGCGCGCGCGGAAGTCCTCGGTGAGGATCTCGCTGCCGCCGCCTGTCACCCAGTGCACACCTGCGTCGCGCAGCCGTGCCGCCGCATCGGCATACGAGAGCTTCGCGCGGTCGGCCAGATACACGAACTCGGCGATCGTGAGCGCGTAGAACTCGACCCGGTCGCCGTACCGCTCGCGCACCGACGCGAAGAGGTCGCAGTAGTACTCGAGCGGCAGCTTCGGGTTGAAGCCGCCGTTGAAGCCGACGAGATCGCCGCCGACCTCGAGCAGCTCGTCGATCTTCGCGAAGACGTCCTCGCGCGAGAGCACGTAGCCGCCTTCCTGGTTCGGCAGCACGTAGAAGGCGCAGTAGTCGCACTGTGCGACGCACACGTTCGTGTAGTTGATGATGCGCATCACCATGTACGTCGCGTGATTCGGCTCGTGGTAGCGCGCGCGCACCGACTGGGCGAGGCGCTGGAGCTCGTCGTCCGACGCGTGCCGCCAGAGCGTGCACGCCTCGTCGGCGGTGATCCTTCCGCCGTCTTCGATCTTCGCGCAGATGTCGTGCAGGCTCACGGCGTCAACGTGTCCATGAAAGCGCTGACGGAGAACACCGCGTTGCCCGGCCCGGGAGGCCCATACCCGGGCGGCGGCTCCAGACCGTGGCGCTCGAGCGCGTCGCGATAGGCCTCGAGCAGGCGGATGTGGTACTCGAGCGGCGCCCCGTGCGGGTTGTCGCGGCCGAGCGGCGTCGTCGGTTCGGGGCACCAGTTCGTGAAGCGCGGCGTGATGCCGCGGCTCATGAAGTAGTCGAGCCCCTCGGTCGTCGACGCGATCGCCTCGTCGACCGTCTCGAAGCCGAACGGCTTCGCCATCTCCACGCCCGCGACGAAGTTCGGGATCACGTGCCGCTGCCCGAACACCTCGGCCGCGTCGAGGATCCGGCGATGCCACTCCTCGCGGCCGACGTACCGCTGCTTACCGGGCGAGATGATCTCGAACAGGCGCTTGTCCCACACCTCGTAGTTCGGGTGGTAGATGGTGATGCCGTAGTCCTTGTAGCGCTGCACGTCTTCGCGCGGGAGCGCCTGCGCGACGACCTTGCCGATCCAGCGGCCGGGGAAGCGCTCCTCGATCGCCTGCGCGTAGCGGCCGTAGAAGTCCGCCTCGGCGAGCCCGTCGACCGTCGACGTGACCGAGCCGCCGGTCAGCGTGTACGCCTTCGACGCGTGCTCGGTGTCGTATTCGTCGATCAGCGCGAGCGCCTCGAGCACGTCCTCCACCGGCTTCACGCCGGTGTACGGGCGGCCTTCCTTCTTGTGCTGGCGCCAGTTGTGGTTGATGTCGCAGAAGCGGCACTCCTCGTGCGCGCCGAAGTACTGACAAAGACGCAGCACCGTGAGGTAGATCAGGTACCCCCACTGGATCGTCGGGGCCGTCTCCATCACCGTCTTCCCGTTGCCGAGCAGGTGCCGGTAGTACTCCGGCATCGGCGGCAGCGTGACGTCGGCGATCGTGCGACCCTCGAGCGACATCGCGAGCGCGCCGTCGTCGTCGCGTGCGACCCGGTACGGCGAGTCCGGGTTGACGCGCACCGACACGATCGTGCGCCGTAGCTCGTACGGGCCGCCGGTGAGCGCGATCTCCTCGGGCGGCCGGCGCCTCGCCGCCTCGCCGAGCTCGGCGAGCGGCTTCTGGTCGAACGAGAAGATGAAGTACGACTTCGGCTTGACCTCGCCTTCGAGGTTGTCAGTGAGGGCCGACTCGTCGAAGGCAATGCCGCTGCGCAGGAGATC
Source organism: Gaiellaceae bacterium (assembly GCA_035651895.1). Lineage (GTDB taxonomy): Bacteria > Actinomycetota > Thermoleophilia > Gaiellales > Gaiellaceae > PALSA-600. The sequence goes on along the minus strand of DASREW010000013.1, from coordinate 338,517 downwards.
TTCCTTCAGCACCGCTTCGCGCGGAATGTGCGGGAAGCGCTCCATCAGCTCCTCGACGAGCGCGGAGCGGGGCTGGGCGGCGGCGGTCGTCACCGCCGCCCATGCTAGTCGGCCTACCTAAGCGATCGCGTAGAGCCGCTTCGGTGCTGGCGTTGCGGGCGCTTCCAGGCCTGCCGCGAGGGCCTTGCGCGCGCGGAACAGCAGCATCTCCACCGCAGTCTGTGTGACGCCGAGCTCGTCGGCGATCTCGCGGTAGGAGAGACCCCGCCACTCGCGCAGGACGATCGCCCGGCGCTGGTTCGCGGGCATCGCCTCGAGGGCCGTTTCCAGGTTCATCAGCTCGTCGGCCCCTTCGCGAGACGGCGCTGCCACCGTCTCCTCGAGGACTTCGAACTCGGTCGGCGTCTCGAGCTTGCCGGCGACGTTGCCGCGTCCGTCGCAGACGTGCTGCGCGATCTTGTAGAGCCATGCCTGAGCCGCATGCGTCGACGTTCCGCGTTGCAGCGCACGGAACGCGTTCAAGAACGTCGTCTGCACAGCGTCCTCGGCTTCCTCGCGCGAGCGAAGCCGACGCAGGCAGTACGCGTGGATGTGCGATCCGTACTGCTGGTACAGATCGTTTGTCAGTGCGGCGACGCCGTCGGCGTCGCCGCGGCCCAGACCCAGGACCGCGGCCATGCTGTTCCTCCGTTTGCGGATGCGGCCAATCGGCGGTGTTGTGTAGGCACCGCCCTGGTTGGTGTTGCTTGCCGCACAGCCACAGAGGGGGGACGAGTGGTCATCAGGCGACGCTCCGGTTGTTGAAGCGCCCCTGAATGTCTCTGACGTACGCCGCGAGGTCCTGCTCGCGGCGCGCCATCATTGCTTCACGCTCGGCGACGGTCCGCTCCCGCTCTTCGAGCGAATCCTCGCGCAGGTCGAGGTCTGCACCGAGCCGCGCTTCGCGCCCGCGCAGCTCGGCTTCCCTGCGTTCGAACTCGGCGGTCAGCTCGGCGACCTTCGCCTCGCGCTCGAACATCGTCGTCTCGCGCGCCCGCAGCCGCTCCTCGCGCTGCTCGAGCTCGGCGAGCAGGACGAACGCGTCCTGCGTCGCCTGGCCGTGAGTCGCGCGCTCGCGCTCGATGTGCTCGCCGTGCTCGCGCAGCCGGCGCTCGCGGGCTGCGAGCGTCGCCTCGCTGTTCTCGAGCATCCGCTCGCGTGCGGCGAGCTTCCGCTCGAGCGAGACCTCGCGCGACTCGAGCGAGTCGGCGAGCTCCTGCACGCGCGTCTTCTCGCGTTCCAGCTCGGCGGCGCGTCCGTCGGCAGCCGCCTCGCGCGCGGCGACGATGCGCTCTCGCTCCGATGCGGCAACTTCGAGATCGCGGGCGGACCGCTCGCGCGCCGCGATGATGACCTCGGTCTCCTCGCGCCTGCCGTCGAGCACGGCACGCTCGCGCTTGAGCTCGCGCTCGCGCTCCGCGATCGCCGCGAGCTGCTGCGCGATGTGGGCCGCGGCCTGCGCGCGCTCGCTGTCGGCGGACTCGAACTCGTGCATGCGCTCGTCCATATGCCGGGCGAGCTCGGTGAGCCGCGCCTCCTCCGCGACGAGCTCGGCACGGGCTGCGGCGATCTCGCTGCGCTCGCTCTCGATCTGGTCGGTCTGGATGCGCAGGAGGAGCTGCAGCTCCGTGACCTCCGCCTGCATCGCCTCGAGCCGCGTGCGCTCCTGCGTCAGTGCGGTCTCGCGTGTCGCCAGCTCGCCGTCGGCGACGAGCGCCCGCTCGTGCTCTTCGTCGCGCTGGGCGAGCGACTCCCGCAGCTGCTGCTCGCGCGCGAGCGCGGCATCGAGCTCCGCGCGCAGCGCGTCGAGCGCGGAGGTGTCGAGCTGCGGCGCGGGTGCGGGCGCCGGCTCGGGCTCTTCGACCGGCGTGACGATTTCCTGGAAGAAGGTGACCGGCTCGGCGAGCGGCGGCTCGGGCGGCCGCGTCACCGCCTCGATCTCGCGCGGCTCCTGCTTCGACCGGAGCTGTGCGCGCAGGCCGCTGCCGAACCCCGTTTCGGTCTCGTGACTCATCCGAGCTTCAGGGTGTGCGTGAGGGTCAGCATCGCCGGCCCGAGGACGACGGCGAAGAGCGACGGGAAGATGAAGATCGCCGTCGGGAACATCATCTTGATCGGCGCCTTCATCGCCCGCTCCTCTGCGGCCGCCTGCCGCCGCAGGCGCGTGTCCGCGGCCTGGACGCGGAGGATGCGGCCGAGCGAGATCCCGAGCTGGTCGGCCTGCACGACCGAACGGACGAAGGCGGCGACCTCCGTGACGTCGACGCGCTCGGCGAGCTTCCGCAGTGCGTCGTGTCGCGACTCGCCGATCCGCATCTCGCCGAGCGTGAGCGCGAACTCGTCGACGAGCGCTCCCTTCATGTGCTCCGTGAGCTTCGTGATCGCGCCGTCGAGACCCAGACCCGCTTCGACCGACACCGCGAGCAGGTCGAGCGCGTCCGGCAGCTCACCGCGGATGCGGTCGCGCCGGTCGCGGATGCGATGCGTGAGGATCGTCTCGGGCCCGATGAAGCCGAGGCCGGCGAGGATCGGCGCAAACAGGAAGCCGCTGAAAGGCGAGAGCGTGACGCCGATCAGCAACGCCCAGCCGACGCCCGCGAGCGCGAGCGCCGCCTTGATCGCGAGGAACGCCGACGCATTCAGACGACCCGAGAGGCCCGCGGCGCGCAGGCGCGCGCCGGTTGCCTCGAGCGAATTCTTCGGGTTCAGGCGGAGCGCGAGCGACGCGAGCTGAGCGACCGTCGGCGCGAGCACGCGCTCGCTGAAGTGCTGCACTTCGTCCTTGGGTGCGCGTTGCGTGAGGCCGTACAGCGCTGCCCGCTTCAACGCGGTCGCGCGACGCCGCGTTGGCGCGGTCGCGACCTCGCCGACAAGGAAGACTGCGAGACCGAAGCTGAACGCTGCGAGTACGAGCACCCTCTACCCCCTGAACGAGACGATCTTCTTGAGCAGCGCCGCGCCGATGCCGAGCATCACGACGGACGTGCCGACGATGAGGTGACCCGTTGCCGTGTTCCAGAGCGGGGCCATGTACTCCGGGCTCATCAGCTCGATGAGAATGGCGAGGAACACGGGCAGTCCGCCGAGCACATACGCGGACATCCGGCCCATGGCGGTGAGGCTCCGGATCTTCCGCGCGAACTGCTGTCGCTGCCGGACGGTCTCCGCAACCATGTCGAAGAGCCCGGCGAGCGAGCCGCCGATCTGCCGCTGGATCGTGACGGACGTGAGGACGAACGTGAGGTTCTTCGAGCCGATCCGCTCGCCCATCTCGGCGAGCGCGTCGTCCATCGGCCGGCCGAGGCGGGTCTCGGTGAGCACCCTGCGGAACTCCTTGCCGCTCGGCTCCGCGCCTTCGTCGACGACCGCCTGGACCGCCTGCCGGAACGAGTGTCCCGCCTTCAGCGACGCGGCGATCGTGATCAGGACGTCGGGCAGCTGGTTGTCGAATGCCTTCATCCGGGCGCGCGCCTTCGTGTTGACCCAGAAGATCGGGGCGAACGCTGCGAGGACGGCGACCACGAGGACGAGCAGGAACGGCACGCCGACGACGGCGGCCAGGAACGCAACCGCGAACGCGACGCCGACACAGATGTAGAGCAGCTCGGATGCGAGCAGCGGCAGGTCGGCGCGCGTGAGGAGCTGCTGCAGCGCCTGGAAGAAGCGCAGGTTGGCGAATGCGCGCTCCGTCGCCGAGAAGAGGCCGCGCAGAAGCGCGCGCCGGTCGGTTCGCACGCGGTGGCGGGCGGGGCGCTTCACTGCCGGACCGAGGTGCGGTGCGAGGCGGGTCGCCAGCCAGCTGCCTCCGCGCGCCGCCAGCACGAACCAGCAAGCAAGCAGCGCGAGCAGGCCCACGAGCAGGGAGATGACGAACGGTGCGAGCTTCGACTGCCACACCGACGTCGGCAGCACGTTCGGGCCCGACACGACGGGAGTGCCGCTGGTCGGCAGCTCGACGACGCGCGAGCTCGTGACGCGGCCGACGGTCGTGGCGAGACGCAAGCTGTCCCCGGGGCGCGCGGCGGTGACGTAGCGCAGCTGCCACGTGCGATCGAGCGTCCGGGCGATCGACCGGTAGAGCGCGTCGAGATTCGAGCTCGAAGACGTCTGCAGGTAGGAGCCCCCGGTCGCGGCGGCGAGCTCGCGCAACGGCGCGGGGGAGAAGCCCGGTCCGGCGATGCCGATCGCGTAGACCGCAGCGCGCGCGCGATGCGCGGCCGCGATCGCCTGGGTGAACGTCGCGGAGCTCGAGACGTCCGTGCCGTCGGTGACGACGACGATCACGCGGCCCGGTGCGCCCTGAGCCTGCAGCGCCTTTGCGGACTGGACGACGGCATCCCACAGCGCCGTGCCCGTGCGCGTGTCGGCGGCGAGCCCCGTGAGCACGGCGTCGGCGTTTGCGGCCGACGTCGAGAACTGCGTCAACGCCGTCGACTGCTCGCCGAACGCGACGACTTCGATCTCGTCGGCGCTGTTCTTCGCGCCGACGAACACGCGTGCCGCGCGGGTCGCGTTCGCGAGCTTGTGGCCCTTCATCGACTGGGAGCGGTCGACCGCGAGGACGATGCTCTTCGCGCTTCCGAGGTTGACGGCGTGAAGGCCGGCGACCGGTGCGCCGTTCTCGGTGAGCTTCGGCTCGCCGCTTCCGGGCGGCGCGACGACCGTCACCCGCACCTCGGGATAGCCGCTCGTGTCGACGCCGGTGAGGCCGGCTGCGCCCGCGCTCCGCGCCGCCATCAACGACAGGGCGGCGAAGAGCGGGATCAGCCACTGCACCTGCTGCTGTCTCACTGTGCGCCTCCGTAGCCGTTCACGGCGAAGGCGGCGCGAACGTCGCCCTCCTCCTCGAGCGAGAAGAACCCCTGCGGCAGCACGACGTTGTTCGCCGCGAGCTTCTCGAGGAAGTGCGGCTTGAGCCCCGTCGCGCGGAGCGGCGTGAGGAGGCGCTTCGCGCGCGCCGCATCCTCTTCGGTCGGCGACGACGCGACGAAGATGTCCTGCAGCGTCACGACGTCCGACTCCATGCCGACGACCTCGGCGATGCAGCTGATGCGGCGTGAGCCGTCGACGAGACGCACGATTTGCACGAGCACGTCGAAGGCGCTCGCGATCTGCTCGCGAATCGCGCGGTGCGGCAGCTCGATGCCGGCGGTGAGCACCAGCGTCTCGAGGCGGGCGAGCGCGTCGCGGGGCGAGTTCGCATGGATCGTGGTGAGCGAGCCCTCGTGGCCCGTGTTCATCGCCTGGAGCATGTCGAGCGTCTCCGCGCCGCGAACCTCGCCGACGATGATGCGATCGGGGCGCATGCGCAGTGCGTTGCGCACCAGCTCGCGGATCCGGACCTCACCGCTGCCCTCGATGTTCGGCGGCCGCGATTCGAGCGTGATCACGTGCTCCTGCTGGAGCTGGAGCTCGGCCGCGTCCTCGATCGTGACGATGCGCTCGTCGTTCGGGATGAACGCCGAGATCGCGTTCAGCGTCGTCGTCTTACCGGTGCCGGTACCGCCGGAGATCAGCACGTTGAGCTTTCCCTTCACGCACGCGCCGAGGAACTGCGCGGCGCGCGGCGACACCGATCCGAACGAGATCAGGTCGTTGATCGTGTACGGGTCGCGCGAGAACTTCCGGATCGTGAGCGTCGGCCCGGTGAGTGCGAGGGGCGGGATGATCGCGTTGACGCGGCTGCCGTCCGGCAGGCGCGCGTCCACCATCGGCGAGCTCTCGTCTACGCGGCGTCCGACCTGCGAGACGATCTTGTCGATGATGCGCATGAGGTGCGCGTCGTCCACGAACTGCGCCGGGGCACGTTCGATCTTGCCGCCGCGCTCCACGTAGACCATCGCCGAGCCGTTGACCATGACCTCGGTCACGGTGTCGTCGGCGAGCAGCCGCTCGAGCGGCCCGTAGCCGAGGATGTCGTCGGTGAGCTGGCGGACGAGCTCGCGGCGCTCCTCGCGCGTCAGCGGCGTGCCCGCGATCGCGAGCTCCTCGGTGACCGCGCGGTACACCTTGTCGCTCAGGTCGGAAGGCTCTTCCTTGAAGAGCTCGGGCCCGAGCTTCGCGATGCACGCGTGATGGACCGCGGCCTTCAGCTCGGCGTACGGGTCGACGATCGGCGCGAGCGGCGCGTGCGCGAGCGTCGCGTGCGTGCCGTCAGGCCCGTCGCCGGTCTTCGCAAGGCGATCGTGCAGGCCCATCAGTGCCCCTTCCGGTGACGCTGTCTAGCTTCCGCCTCGCGAGCACCGAGCGATGCAAGGACGCAGGGCGCGCCCGTAGCGGTTGCTACGGGCGCAACCGAGGACGCGGCAGCGCGATGCGTGATCGCGAGCCGGAAGCGGGCGGGTGTTGCCGGGAGGGGCACTATGCCGCTGCCTTTGCAAATGCGAGGCGCTTTTTCTTCGCCGCCTTGTGCTCCGACGGCGCCTTCGGGACGACCTGCTTGACGATCTGCGTGAAGGCACGCGAGAAGTCGCAGCGGCGGTCCGACAGGACGACGGGCTCGCCGCGGTTCACGCAGACCTGCACGGTGCGATCGAGCGGCAGCTCGTGCGCGACCTTCACCTTGAGCCCGTCCTCGACCTCGCGCGTCTTCAGGCCGACGTTCGAGCTCGAGCGGTTCATGATGTAGCGGATCCGGCTGGCCGGGAACGACAGCAGCTCGAGCGTCTGCAGCGCGAGCCGCACGTTCTTCAGGGTCGGCACGTCGAGACCGCAGAGGACGAGGAGCTCGTCGGTGCGGTCGAGCGTCGCCAGCATCGGCCCGTGGAAGAACGGCGACGTGTCGACGACGATCGCCTCGTAGGAGGCCCTCGCGACCTCCAGGAGAGCGGTGACCTTGCTCTCGGTGACGAGCTCCGCGTCCTCAGGCCGCAACGGCGCCGCAAGGACGTCCAGGCCGCACGGATGCTTCGAGACGTAGCCGGCGAGCTTCTCCGAGTCGAGCTCGCCCGGCGCGACGACCAGGTCGTAGATCGTCTTCGTCGGCTCGAGACCGAGCACGATCGCCGCGTCTCCGAACTGCAGGTCGAGGTCGAGCAGCAGCGTCTTCTTGCCTTCGTTCTTCGCGAGCGATGCGGCGAGGTTCGTCGAGATGACGGTCTTGCCGGTCCCGCCCTTCGGCGAGAACACGGTCATGACGCGGCCGTGGTGCACCGGCGTCTGGAGCTGCCGGCGGGCGTGCGAGGCCTTGCGAATCGAGAAGACGACGTTGTGCGTGAGCTGCGGGAGCAGCAGCACGTCGTTGACGTCGGTCTCGAGCGCGGCTTCGAGCATCGCGGCTGCCTCCCCGCCCGACGCGACGAGGATGACCGGCGCGCGCGTGTGCTCGCGAATCGCCGCGACCTCTGCGGCCGGGAACGCCGAGCTGCGCGTGCCGTGCAGCACGCAGTCCAGGTGACCGCCGGCGAGCGGCGACGCTGCGGCGGCAACGTCGTGACTCGCGCCGATGACCTCGACCTCGATGCTCTCTGCGAGCGACTCGCGAAGGGCGTCGTACCCGTCGCAGTCGCCGGTGAAGTAGACGCGGACGACTTCGCTCATCACGAACCTCCCAGAACCTGCGACTGGCCGACCGTCGGCTCGCTGCCGTCGGAGGCGTTGATGACCGGCCGAAGCTCGAGTGTCCAGTCGGCGTTCTTCTCGACGTAGAAGAGCTTCTGCACCTGCGTGTCGCTCACCGCGAGGATGACCGAGTCGCTCGCGTTGGGCGACGGCGCGACTTTCGAGTCGCCGCCGCTCGTGCTCAGCACCTGCAGGTTGTGCAACACGATCCGGTCCTTGTTCGTCGTGTTGCCGCCGTTGTCGGTGACGTGGATGTTCGCGACGAGGTCGACGCGGTCTCCCGGTTCGAGCGTCCCGGCGAGCAGCTGGTTCGGGTCGCCGGCGACCTGCACGGCGCGCATCGCGCCCGAGAGCTGCGCGCGGATGCCTTCGGCGGCTGCCGTCGTGAACCGGCGCAGCGTCACCTGCTCGCCCTGGTAGAGCGGCGCGTCGAGGACGAGGCTGTCGACCTGCGCGGGACTCGAGATCGCGCCGGGAACGACGTCGTGCTTCTGGACCGTCGTCAGCTTGATCTCGTGCTGCTTGACGAGCTGCGCTCCGCTCGTGCCCGTCGGCAGGTCCTTCCCGGCGACGTACACGGAAACGTTGGACACGTCGTGCTGCGCGGACTTGCGCACGTTGGTGACGTAGAGAAGCGTGAGCAGCATCGCGGCGAGCGCGAGGCCGATCGCGACGAGGATTGTTCTGATGCGGTACGTCATGCGAGTTCCTTCAGTCGGCGAGGGATGGAACCGCGCTCACTCGAGGCGGTCGGTCATCGAGCTGGTGAGGTTCCCGGACGAGACGACCCAGCCCAGGAGGTTGATCGAGTACGGGTAGGTGACCGTGACCGTCACCGAGCTGCCAGAGGTCTGCAGCGTCGGATCGGTCGGGTCGGAAACGGTGACGCCGACCTGCGACGCATTGAGATCGCCGGCGGCGTCCTTCGCGGTCTGCTGAATCGTCGCGACCGAGAGGCTCGAGATGCGCGCCATGATCGCCTCGCGCGAGCCGGCGCGCGCTGCGTCAGTGACTGCGAGGTAATGGTTGAACGCGATGCCGCCCTGCGCGATGGCGAGGAGCAGGACGATCAGGATCGGTCCGACGAGTGCGAACTCGACGATGGTCTGCCCACGCTCGGAGCGGAGCTGGGCGGTGCGGTTGCGGCGGCGGCGTGTCACGAGAGGCGATAGGAGGCGGGCTCTCTTGGCAGCGAGCCCGCCTCCGGTCGTGTGTGGTGGTTAGAGCGCGTTCGCGATCTTGTTGAACTCGGTGCTGAGGTCGCCGCCGAGCGTCGTGATCGCCAGGATCACGGCGAGGGCGACAAGCGCCAGGATGAGGCCGTACTCGGCCATGGCCTGGCCTTCCTCGCGGGCGAGGTTGAAGCGGATCAGGTGCTTGGTGATTGCGGCGAACATGTCACTGCCCTTTCTTGTTGCGCCCCACGGGCGATTGCGGCGGTAGTGCATTCGGCGTCACGAGGTGAAGGCGCCGACGATCTGGTCGTACAGGTGCGCACAGGTCGTGCTGAGAGACCCGACGCCGAGCAGCGCGACGGCCGTGACGAGAGCGAGGATCGCGGCGTACTCGACCATCGCTTGACCCCTGTCGTCGCGCCGGAGTTGCGAGGTGGAGGCGGCGTGGCCGCGTGAGCTCATCTCCGGATCGAGACCTCCCTTCGACCTACTGGCTGTGTGACGCAGAGTCACGATGGAAGGTAAGAGCAGAGATTCGCGCCATATCTTTCGCGAACCTTGCAAAGATCACTCGAAGGGGTTAGCGCCCCCGCGCAGCACGCTTACGGCGTGTTGTTGTCGATGAGCGTGGCGCTGCCGGAGATCTTGTTCGCGATCGCGGCGAACGCAGCGTCCATCTGCGAGGCGTTCGTCGCGCTCCAGGAGTCTCCGGTCGTCGCCATGTTCGTGAGCGACGTGGTTGCGTCGACGACGGCGTGCGTGACCGGGTCGGTCTCGCGCACGGACTTGTACGTGATCCCCTTCGACCCGTTCCAGTACGGAGCGACGTAACAGTTGTCGTCCTGCTGCGTGTTGTAGGCGACGGTCATCACGATCGTGCCGTCCGGTTGCAGCGTGTTGCGTGAGTAGTTCACGGCCGACTCACACGGGTTCAGGATGTCGCTCGAGTGGCCGCTCGCCGCCGGGTAGAAGGTGACGGTGCCGCTCTTGTGGGCGGAGCTCTTGTTGAACCAGGAGTCCGGCGCGGTGTTGGCGGCGCCGTCGGTTTCGAACACGATCACGTTCTGATAGCCGCTGCGACTCGACGGGAAGCTCTGAAGCTCCGCCTGGGCTGCCTGCAGGGCCTGTTCGTACGCGGTGCCGCCGTCAGGCGTCATGCAGTTGACCTGCTGCACGAGCGACGAGCTCTGGTTGAGCGCGCCGGTGCCCGTCAGGTAGTCGTGCGACTGGCTGACCATGACGTAGTGGCTGTCGCCGGTCGTCGGATACGAGCTCACGTTCTGGCCGTCGCCCTTGTAGGGGTACGCGCCCTGCGTCGCGCCGGTGCAGTCGCTTCCGCCCGGCGCCGGAGGCAGCACGAGCAGCGAGACCCAGTCGCTCGACGGATCGAGCGAGGTCAGGAACGAGTCGAGCCCGGAGCGAAGGTCGGACATGTTGCTCGCCATCGACCCGGTGCGGTCGACGACGAGGGCGATGTTCAGCGGGTTGCGCCCGCAGAGCCCGCAGGCGGTCGACTTGACGTGCACCGAGAACGACTTCACGCCAAGGACGCGCGCAAAGATCGTGTTCACGGTCGCGGTCTCCGCGACGGTGATCGCATTCGCAGTCGTGCAGCCGGGGAACGTCTTCAGGCACTCGGTGGTGACGCTCTCCGAGACCGGATCGCCGCTTCCGAGCGCGTTCTTCTCGCCCACCTTCGCGCCGTAGCTCGATGCAGCCGAGACCGCGTTCGTCACGCTCGGGAGCTGGGTCGCGCCGGCGAGCGCGGCGGCGTCCGCGGTGCCCTGCAGGCTGCGCTGCACCCAGTAGGCGTGTCCGACATCGAGGGCGAGCCCGGTGAAGCCGAGCAGCACCGGGAGGAGCATGGCGATCAGAACGATTGTCTGCCCTTGCTCGGAGCGAAGGGCGAGTCGGCGGCGAATCATGAGAGCTAAGAGCAGGTTTGTGCGCGATCTCTTTCGCGGCGCCTGCGCGAATCACCCGAACGAGTTACAACTGCCGTATGCGTGTCGCGGAGCTCCGCACCGCCGAGGGTCGCGTCGTCTGTGCGCGGTGCCTGCTCGCGACCAACCCGCTCACACGGGCGCGTGGCCTGCTTGGCCGCTCGGGGCTCGCGCCGGACGAGGGGATGTACTTCCGTCCCGCCGGCTCGATCCACATGTTCTTCATGCGCTTTGCGATCGACGCGGTGTTCTGCGACGGCGACCTCCGCGTGCTCGGCGTCGAGCGCGAGCTCAAGCCGTGGCGGATGGCGCGCCGCAAGGGCGCGAAGGTCGTGATCGAGCTGCCGGTCGGCGGCGCTGCCGGTCTCGAAGACGGAGACCGGCTCGAGCTGATCCGCAACGGCGGGTAGCCGCGTAGGAACGGCGTGGGCGGCTACGTGCTCACCCGGCTCGCCTCCAGCGTGGTTGCGTTCGTGGCGGTCACGCTCTTCGTCTTCGTGGCGTTCTACGCGCTGCCGCAGAACCTCGCGACGCGCCGCTACGTGCCGAAGGAGTACCGGCTCCACGGCTCCGTTGCGAGTGGGTACGCGCGCTTTGTGTGGCAGATCGTGCGGCACGGCGACCTCGGGCGCTCGTACGGGAACCGGGAAGCGGTCACGACCCGGCTCTTTCGCGCAGCACCCGTCACGCTCTCCCTCGTCGCGGGCGGGATGGCGATCTGGCTGATCCTCTCGCTGCCGCTCGCGCTGCTCGCCGCACTCCGCCCGCGGTCGTCGCTCGACCGCACGATCACGGTGCTGGTGCTCGCCGGGCTGTCCGCGCAACCGTTGTGGCTCGGACTCGTGCTCAGCTGGTTCTTCGGCCATTACCTGCGCGTGCTGCCGCCGCAGGGCTACTGCAGCGTTGCCAACCTGACGACCGGCTGCGACGGTCTCTGGGGCTGGGCGACGCACCTGCTGCTGCCGTGGTTCACGTTCGCGGCGGTCAACGCCGCGTTGTTCACGCTGCTCGTGCGCGGTCTGCTGCTCGAGCAGCTCGAAGAGGATTACGTGCGAACCGCGAGGTCGATCGGGTTCGACGGTGTTCGCCTGCTGCGCGCGCACGTGCTCAAGAACGTGGCGTTGCCGCTCTCGACCATGGTCGGGCTCCTCGCGGCGACCTCCCTCGCGGGCGTCGTGTTCGTCGAGTCCGCGTTCGACCTGCCGGGCCTCGGCGGCCTGCTGCGCCAGGGCGCACAGCAGCACGACCTGCCGCTGACCGCCGGGAGCGTCGTCTTCTTCGCGCTCGCGATCATGGTGCTGAACCTCGTCGTCGACGTTGCCTATCGCGCGTTTGACCCGCGGCTGCGGGCTGCTTGATCATGGGGTCATGACCGTCGAGGAGGGTTGGCAGGCGCTGGGAGTGGCCGACTGGCAGCGGGCGCAGACTGCATTCGAGTCGGCGCTCGCCACCGAGGAGACTGCCGCCGCACTCGACGGGCTCGGAGTCGCGGTGTGGTTTCAGGGGGAGCTCGAGGAAGGGATCGCGCTGCGTCAGCGCGCGTTCGAGCGGTACGCGGCCGGGGGCGAATGCAGCACCGCTGCACGCGTCGGCGTCTGGATCTCGCGCCAGTACCTGATCTCGGGGCGCGCGGCGGCGGCCGACGGCTGGCTGGCGCGCGCGGAGCGCGCCGCCGAAGGCTCGCCCGGCTGCGCGGGCGAAGGCTGGGTCGCGGTCGAGCATGCGCGCCGGGTCGCGACCGTCACCGAGGCGTCGGCGGAAGGCCGCCGCGCGCTCGAGCTCGCGCAGCAGGAGGGCGACAGCGACCTCGAGGTGTTCGCGCTCAGCGTGCTCGGGCGCGTCGAAGTCGCAGCGGGGCTGGTCGACAACGGCTTCCGCCATCTCGACGAGGCGATGGCCGCCGCGACGGCCGGTCGCGTTTCGAGTATGCACACGCTCGGCGAGGCGTACTGCAACCTGATCATCGCGAGCACCTCGGCGGGAGACTGGGAGCGCGCCGCCGAGTGGTGTGACCACGTCGACGCCTTCTCGCAGGAGCTCGGCGTGACCGTGCTCACCGGCGTCTGCCGCACCGTCCACGCCGACGTGCTCGCGGCGAGCGGCCGCTGGAGCGAGGCCGAACAGGCGCTCGGGGAGGCGCTCGACGCGCACCGGCAGCGCTACCCGGTGATGACGGCCGCGCCGGCGGCGAGGCTCGCGCTGCTCCGGATCCGGCAGGGCCGGCTCGCCGAGGCGTCCCAACTGCTGGCTGGTCCGGGTGAGAGCCGCGACGAGCTGCTCGCACGCGCCGAGCTGCGGCGCGCCGAAGGCGAGCCCGCGACCGCAGTCGTGTTGCTCGAGCGCTCGGTTGCGGCTGCCGCCGGCGACGTGATGGCGGAGGCGCGCTCGCTCGGGCCGCTCGTCGATGCGCTGCTCGCGCTCGGCGAACAGGAGCGGGCGGCGAGCGTCGTCGACCGGCTCGACGAGCTCGCCGAGCGATCCGGACGGCCGCTCGTCACGGCGATCGCCGCGCTCGCCGAGGCACGGGTCGCCGCGACGAACGCTCCCAGAGACGCTCGCGCGGCCGCGACATCGGCGCTCGAGCTCTTCGCGACGCTCGGCATGCCCTACGACGAAGCCGACGCGCGGCTCGAGCTCGCACGCTTGCTCGCCGACGAGGTGCCGCAGCTCGCGCGCGAAGAGGGGCGGGTGGCCTTCGAGACGTTCAAGCAGCTCGGCGCCGGCCGCGGGATGGACGCCGCGGCGGCGTTGCTGCGCGAGCTGGGCGCTCCGGTCGGAGGCGGCCCGCGCGGCTACGGCGAGCTGACTGCGCGCGAGCGAGAGGTGCTGGCGCTCGTCGCCGAAGGCATGACGAACGCGCGCATTGCGAAGGCCCTCTTCATCAGCGAGAAGACCGCCGGGCACCACGTGAGCCGGATCCTCTCGAAGCTCGGCGTGCGCAACCGTGCCGAGGCCGCGGCGCAGGCGAATAGGGAACTGAACTAGGCGTTCTCCCGATGTGCCGCGGTCGTGGTCGCCGCAGACTCGGTGCGACCACGATCAAGGAGGGAACATGGCAACAACCGAGATCGACGATCTCAAGCGCACACATCGCGCAACCTGGGCCGCGGGTGACTACGCGGCCGTCGCCGACGCGATCACCGAGCAGGTCGCCCCGACGCTGATCGACGCAGCCGGTGTCGCAGCCGGGCAGACGGTGCTCGACATCGCGACCGGCACCGGCAACGTCGCGTTGCTCGCTGCGCGGGCCGGTGCCGACGTCACCGGGCTCGACCTGACGCCGGAGCTGTTCGACACCGCGCGGCGCCGCGCCGACGCGCTCGGCGTGACGGTCGACTGGGTCGAAGGCGATGCGGAGGCGCTGCCCTTCGCGGACGCGAGCTTCGATCACGTCTTCTCGGCGTTCGGCATCCAGTTCGCGCCGCGGCACGAATGCGCCGCGGAGGAGCTCACGCGCGTCTGCAAGCCGGGCGGCGCCGTCGTGCTCGCCAACTGGACGCCGGAAGGGCAGGTGGGCGAGCTCTTCCGGATCATGAGCCGGTACCTGCCGCCGCCGCCCGACTTCGCGTCGCCGCCCGCGTTGTGGGGAAACGAGGAGCACGTGCGCTCCTTGCTCGGCGAAGAGCGCGAGCTCACCTTCGAGCGCGCGAACGCGGAGGTGCGGTTCGATTCGGCCGAGGACTACGTCGCGTTCATGGAGACGTCCTACGGCCCGACGATCAAAGCGCGCGAGCGGCTGACCGGCGAAGGCCGCTGGGACGACTGCCGGCGCGAGCTCGTCGCGATGATGGAATCGCGGAACGAGGCGACCGACGGGACGCTCCTCGTCCAGGCCGAGTATCTGCTGACCGTCTGGCACAAGTAACGCCCGGCCGACAGGCGAGCGGCCCGTCGAAGCTTCTGATCGATCAAGATTCGACGGTGTTCCAGCCCGAGGTCGAGGCGCAGGCGCCCGAGGAGCGGGCGACCCTGCAACGTGAACGGCTCGCGGCACTCGTTCGCCGGCTGCGCAGCGTCGACACGCCCTACTGGCGTGAAAAGCTGCGCAGCTCCGGCGACGAGGCCGTCCTCGAGGAGCTGCCGTTCACGACGAAGAGCGAGCTACGCGACGCGTTCCCGTTCGGGATGCTCGCGGTTCCGCTCGAGGAGACCGTGCGGGTGCACGCGTCTTCGGGCACGCACGGCAAACCGACGGTCGTCGCCTACACCAAGCGGGACGTCGAGCTCTTCGCCGACGTCAACGCGCGCGCGATCGCGTGTGCAGGAGGCTCAGCCGGAGACGTTCTCCACGTCGCTTACGGATACGGGCTGTTCACGGGCGGGCTGGGGCTCCACTACGGCGGCGAGCGCCTCGGCGCGACCGTCGTGCCGGCCTCGGGCGGCAATGTGTCCCTCCAGCTCGAGCTGCTCGCCGACCTCGGCGCGAGCGGGATCGCCTGCACGCCGTCGTTCCTGCTGCTCCTCGCCGAACGGGCTCGGCAGAGCGGCGTGCTCGACCGGATCCGGCTGCGTTACGGGGTCCTCGGAGCCGAGCCTTGGTCGGAGGCGATGCGGCACAAGCTCGAATCGCTGTGGCCCGGCCTCGACGCCTGCGACATCTACGGCCTGTCCGAGGTCATCGGCCCCGGCGTCGCCGCAGAGTGCCGCGAGGGAAAAGGCGCTCTCCATGTCTTCGACGATGTCTTTCTTCCGGAGATCGTCGATCCCGCCTCCGGCGCGCCGGCCGACGAAGGCGAGCTCGTGCTGACGACGCTCACGAAGCAGGCATCCCCCGTGCTGCGCTACCGCACCGGTGACATCACGCGGTTCGTCGACGGGCCGTGCCCGTGCGGGCGCACCCATCGCAGAATCGCGCGTTTCTCCGGCCGCGTGGACGACATGCTCGTGATCCGGGGAGTGAACGTGTTCCCGAGCGCGGTGGAGGGCGCGGTCCTCGAGGACCCGGCGCTCGGCGGCCAGTACGCGCTCGTCGTCGATCGCCGCGGCGTCATGCCGAATCTCGAAGTGCACTGCGAGACGGCCGACGAAGCGGTCGACCGCGCGGAGCTCGAGCAGCGGCTGCTCGCCCGGCTCGAGCACCGGCTGCGACTGCGTGTGCTCCTCCGGCTCGTCCCGCCGGGCGCGATCCCGCGTCAGGAGGCGGGCAAGGCGCAGCGCGTCTTCGAGCGCACCTCCGACCACGATCCACTGCCGCTTCCCTGACCTCTCGGGCGGCGACGTTCGGAGCGGGAGCGACGGGACTCGAACCCGCGACCTCCGGCGTGACAGGCCGGCGTTCTAACCAGCTGAACTACGCCCCCGGTTAGGCGGGCAGTGTAGCCGTCGCGCTAGAAGCGTTCGTCGAAGAACTCGGCGAGACGCTTGGCCGCCTGCGGGATGATCGTGACGTCGATCGGCGATCCCTCGGGCGGGTTCGGGTCGACGATCATCTGGACGCCGCCGCTCGTCTGGCCGTTGGCGATCACCTCGATCACCTTGCCTTTCATCACGGCCTGTTCCTTGGGGTTGCCGGCGACGATCTCCTTGATCGCGGCGCCGGGCGTCAGCACGACGATGTCCTTGAGCTTCGTCTGCGGGCAGGACGCGTTGATCTCCACCTGCGTCCCTCCCGCCAGCGTCGTGCCGTTGACCGAGGGCTGCGGCTCGACGTTGACGAGCAGTCCGCACATCGGCTTGGTCAGCTCGTCGTTCACGAGCTGGTAGATCGCCGTCTTCCGGACGAGCGCGTTCGACACCTCTTCGATCTTCTGGCTGACCGAGCCCGTCAGGAGCGCCGCGGCGTCGCCGCCGTACGCGAGCCGCATGGTGTGCGCGAGCCCGGCCCAGTTCTTGTTCTCCGGCCAGGTGGGGACGAAGCGGTCCATCTCACTCGGCGGCGTCAGCGATTCGGCGGCGCCCATCGCTCCGTCGAGCAGCTCCTTCGAGTTCGCGATCTCCTGATCGGCGCCCTTGACGTTGCCGGCCTTGAGCAGCCGCACCGCATCGGTCTCGAGCTTGATCGCGTCGCCGACGTTCTCCTTCATCGTGTGCAGCGCGAGCGGGCGCGTCTCGTCGTCGCCGACGCGTGCCGGAGCTGCGGCGGCCGCGACGAGCGCGACCGCGAGCGTCAGAAAGCCGATGAGAGCCCGCCGCATCGTCACATCACATCGTCGAAGTAGTCCGACGAGTCGCCGTGGATGACGACGACCTCGACGATGTCGAAGTTGTCGGTGATCACCTTGATCGTCTCGCCGTCGCGCTTTGCGCCCGGCGCCGGCTTCTCCTCGACGACCTTGCCGTTCTGCTCGAGCCGGCTCGAGCCGTTGTCGGGCTGCGCCGCGGCAACCGAGGTCTGCGGGAACTCGATCTCGATCTTGTCGATGTCGACCTTGCAGACGACCTGAATCGTCACCTGCCCCTCGGTCTGCGCCACATTGTCGACCTTGAGGGGTCCTTCGTCATTCGTCAGCACGGAGCACGGGCCGGACGTCAGCTCGCGGGTCACGAGCTCGTAGACAGCCGTCTTCTTCTTCAGGGCGGTGTTGACGTGCTCGTCCAGTTCCTGGGCGTTCGTCGCATTCGCCCCGCGCTGGTCGTAGACGAGGATGTCGGTGACGTCGTTGTCGAGATTCGACCACTGGTCGTCGTGGAAGGGGTCCGTCATCCACTCGGCCGCGTCGAGCGACGCGTGGACGAGCTTGACGGAGTTCTCGAGCTCGCTCTTCGCCTCGTTGAGCTGACCCGCCTTCGCCTGGGCCTCGGCGTTTCGCTCGAGCGCGATCGCGCCGCCGATGTTCTTCTTCAGCACTTTCAGCGCCTGGGTGCCGTTCTGGAACGGGGGCTGGGACGTGTCGCTCCCCGCCGGCGCCGCGAGCAGGAGCGCTGCGCAACCCATGACGAGAATGACACCTTTCCGCACGGGCTGACGCTACTCCCGGCAGGGTTGCCAGGCAAGGTGTCTAAGGCCACGGCGTGACGACCGTCGACTGGATCGCGCTCGGAATCGTGGGGCTGTCGGCCCTCGCGGGTCTCGGGCGTGGGCTGATCGCGACCGTCCTCTCTCTGGCCGGGCTCGCCGCCGGCGCCGTCGCCGGCGCGCGGATCGCCCCGCACGTCCTCCACCACGGCGCGAGCTCGCAGTACACGCCGGTCGCCGCCCTCGTCGGCGCGCTCGTCGGTGCGTCGATCCTGCAGACGGTCGCGTCGCTCGTCGGCAGCTCCGCGCGGCGGGCGCTCTTCGTCGTCCCGCCGCTCCGGATGCTCGATTCGATCGGCGGGCTGATCGCGGGCGCCGCGATCGGCGTCGTGATCGTGTGGGTCGGCGCGGCAGCGGCCCTTCAGGTTCCCGGCCACTCGAAGTGGCGTACCGACATCCTCCAGTCGAAGGTCGTCCAGCGGCTGAATCGCATCGCCCCGCCGCGCACCGTGCTGCGCGCGCTCGGCCGGATGGATCCGCTTCCGGCAATCGCCGGGCCGGCGCCGCCGACGACACCGCCCGACCAGCGCGTGCTCGCGTCTGCAGCCGTGCGGCGCGCCCATCCGAGTGTCGTCCGGATCACCGACATCGCGTGTGGGTTCGGCGTCGAGGGAAGCGGCTGGGTTGCGAAGCCGCACATCGTCGTCACCGCGGCGCATGTCGTCGCGGGCGGCAAGAGCATCAGCGTGGCGGGCCACCGGGCGCAGGCGCTCGTCGTCGACCGCAAGGAGGACATCGCGATCCTGCGCGTCCCCGGCCTCGATGCCCCGGCGCTCCCGCTCGCGGGTCCCGGCGACGGCACCTCGGTCGCGATCCTCGGCTACCCGGAAGACGGCCCCTTCGACGCGCGGCCCGGACGCATCGGCACGACCGCCGACGTCCTCGTCGACGGCTCGCTGCGCGAGGTCACCGCCGTGAGCGGGCTGATCCGCCACGGGAACTCCGGCGGTCCTGCCGTCGACGAGCACGGCGCCGTGCAGTCGACGATCTTCGCCGCGCGCGTGGACACCCAGGCCGGCTACGGCGTGCCGGCCGCGCCGGTGCGAGCCGACCTCGCCCGGGCCCGCGGCCCGGTGTCCACCGGCACGACCTGCGGCTAGAGCGACGCGAGCAGCTCGAGCACGCCGGCGGGCCGGCGGAACGGCGCGACGACGTAGACGCCTGCCGCGAGCTCACGTGCGCCCGCGACGAGCTCGCGGCCCAGCTCGAGCCCGACCTCCTTCGCGCCGGCGCCCGCAGCGCGATACCGCTCCTGCACATCGTCGGGCACGACGATCCCCGGCGTCTCGTTGTGCACCCGCACGGCCAGCTCGAGCGAGCGGATCGGCCAGACGCCGACGAGCAGCGGGATCGGCGAGCCGCCGATCCGCTCGAGAAACGACTCGAGGTACGACAGGTCGAAGAGGATCTGCGTCATCGCAAAGCGCGCGCCGGCGTCGATCTTCCGCCTGAAGCGCTCCGCTTCGAGCTCGAGGTCGTCCGCGGTGGGGTTGACGGCGACGCCCGGGTAGAACGACGTCGGCCGGTCGATCGCGCGACCGTGGAAGTCGGTGCCGGCGTTCAGCCTGGTCATCAGCTCGACGAGCCCGATCGCGTCGACGTCGTAGACCGAGCCGGTACCGGGGTAGTCGCCCTGCTCGGGTGCGTCGCCGGTTACCGCGAGCACGTTGCGAACGCCGCCGGCATGCGCGCCGAGCAGGAGCGACTCGAGCCCCGCGAGCGTCGAGTCGCGCGGCGTGAGATGCGGGATCACCTCGATGCCGGCGCTCTGACGGATCGCGACGGAGGCCATCAGGCCGCTCATGCGCGCGCGGGCGCGCGGGTTGTCGTTCACGTCGACCGCGTGCACGTTGCCGGCTGCCGCGATCGCGCGTGCCGAGTCCACGAGCCCGTCGGCGTTGCCGCCGAGCGGTGGGTCGAGCTGAACGGAGATCACGAACTCACCGGCCTCGAGCAGCCGCTGCAGCTCGGTCGGCTGGTCGGCGGCGGTCGCGAGCTCGACGTCCTCGTGCGCCCGCGCGCGCGGCCCGGGCCGCGCGGCGCGGTTTTCGTCGACGGCTGCGCGGATCGCCGCAATCTGTGCGGGCGTCGTCCCGCAGCAGCCTCCGATCAGCTTCGCCCCGAGCGCACGCGCGCGGGCTGCAAACTCGCCGAAGTAGTCGGGCGTCGCGTGCGGGAAGGCGAGCCGCGCGCCCGCGAACGTCGCCAGCCCGACGTTCGGCAGCGCCGCGAGCGGCACGTCGCCCTGCATCTCCTCGAGTGCCGCGAGCGCAGCTGCGGGCCCGCGGCCGTGGTTCGCGCCGAGCGCGTCGACGCCGAGCTCGCGCAGCCGCTCGGCGGCGTCGCGCGCACGCACACCGCCCATCGTCACCGCGTCGCTGTCGAAGCTCATCAGCGCCACGACCGGAAGGCCCGACACGGAACGAACCGCCGCCACGGCGACGGCAAGCTCGTCGAGGTCGTAGAAGGTCTCGAGGATCAGCACGTCGGCGCCGCGACCTTCGAGGATCAGCGCCTGCTCGGCGAACGGCTCAGGTGCATGGACGCCTGCCGGGCCGATCGACCCGCCGATCAGCACCTCGCGCCCGGTCACCTCCCGCGCCTCGCGCGCGAGCTTGACCGCCGCCGAGTTCAAGGCCTCGAACTCGTCCTCGAGATAGTGCTGGGCCAGCTTGCGGCGGTTGGCGCCGAACGAGTTCGTCTCGATCAGCTCGGCGCCGGCGTTGATGAAGCTGACGTGGGTCGAGACGACCGCCTCGGGCGCACGGAGGTTCGCCTCCTCCGGCGTGCGGAGGCCGGCGACCGCTGCGGCGAGCACGACACCCGTCCCGCCGTCGGCCACGAGCGGCGGGCCGTCACGAAGGCGGTCGGCGAAGGTCGCGGGCACCGCGCTGAGCGTAGTCAAGTAGCGCCGTGAACCACCGATCCAGTGATGGATCAACCGACCCCTCGTGGTGCACACTCTGACCGTCACCGATCGGGCCCGATGCGGCGGGGCCTTTCGGGAGACGGACTCGGAATGGAAGACGGCGCCCGGCAGCGGCGCCGTCTTCGTTTTCCGGGTCGGATCAGCGGAAGCGGATGCGGGCCACGTAGTTGACCCAGCCGCCGGCGCCGGTGACGCGGATCGAGACACCGCCGGCGCCGGTCGCGGGCCAGCTGATCTCGTCACCGCTCTTCGTCACCGTCGTGTCGCGTCCGCCGACCGTGACGTGCACCGTCTTCGGTGCGAAGGCGAGGTCGATGCGCGCCGTCGAGTTGCGCCGGATCACGGCCGTCTTCGCCGACGCGGTGAAGGGCGCGGCGCAGTGGTGGTCCCAGCACCACGAGACAACGGACAGCGGCAGGCGCGCGGAGCCCGTGTCGAAGTACGCGCGCGGTGGGCCGGCGACCGCGAAAGCGAGCGCGAGGAACACGCCTACCATCCGTTCAGGCTAGCCGTCGAGAAGCGGCGAAGGAGGACTTTTCGCCTCGGTGAAAAATCCGTTCCTCTTCGGCGAATCCTGATGTATTGTCAGTCGCGTCAGAGGGTGAGCCGGAGCATGCGGTACCGGCTCGTACGTCACGGTTAACTCCCCCGTCAACCCACGCGTAGCCGGAGGTCGTGCTCAGGTGCTCACTGTCGACATTGCTCTTCCCGACGTCGAAGAACTGCAGAAGCTCGTCGCGTCGGGACAGGAGAAGGGGTTCCTCACCTACGACGAGATCGTCAAGGGGATCGAGGAGATCGAGCTCACCAAGGAGCAAGTCGAAGACTTCACGACCTACCTGATCGACCACGGCGTCGAGCTCGTCGAAGGCGAGGAGCACAAGCGCCTGCCGCACGAGCAGCCGCTCGTCGAGGAAGAGGTGAAGGCCGCGCCGAAGCTCGACCTCACCGTCGAGCCGTCGCTCGACTCGCTGCGCCTCTACCTGCGCGAGATCGGCAAGGTGCCGCTTCTCACCGCCGACCAGGAGGTGTATCTGGCGAAGCGGATCGAGCGCGGCGACATGAGCGCCAAGACGCAGATGATCGAGGCGAACCTGCGTCTCGTCGTCTCGATCGCGAAGGGCTACCTGGGCCGCGGGCTCTCGTTCCTCGACCTGATCCAGGAAGGCTCGCTCGGCCTGATCCGCGCGGTCGAGAAGTTCGACTACCGCAAGGGCTACAAGTTCTCGACGTACGCGACGTGGTGGATCCGCCAGGCGGTCACGCGCGCGATCGCCGACAAGGCGCGCACGATCCGCATCCCGGTCCACATGGTCGAGAAGCTCAACAAGGTCGTGCACATCGAGCGGCAGCTCGTCCAGCGCCTTGGTCGCGAGCCGCGTCCGGAGGAGATCGCCGAGGAGCTCGAGATGACGACCGAAGAGGTGCGCGAGATCCTCCGCATGGCGCAGCACCCGGTGTCGCTCGAGAAGCCGATCGGCGAGGAGGAGGACTCGGAGCTCGGCGACTTCGTCGAGGACGAGAACACCGAGACGCCCGACGAGGCTGCGTCGCTCACGCTGCGCCGCTCCGACATCGAGAACGCGCTCAACGCGCTGCCCGAGCGCGAGCGTCAGGTGATCGAGCTTCGCTTCGGCCTGACCGGCGGCCAGCCGTGCACGCTCGAAGAGGTCGGCAAGGCCTTCGGCGTCACGCGCGAACGTATCCGCCAGATCGAGAACAACACGCTGAAGAAGCTCGAGGGACTGCCCGAAGCGCAAGCCCTCAGAGATTGCGTTTAGCGGCCTGACACATCGCTCGTGCCGCTTGACACGAGCGTGGACAGGTGACGAGAATGTCCCTCGATGCGTGCGGCAGGTGCGGCGCTCTTCGCGGCTCTCGTCGGGCTCGTTCTCGCAGCGACTGCTGAGCCCCTCGGCGTTCCCGGTCAGCTCGGCACGGTCTCGCTGAAGCCCCTGCCCGCGGCCGGCCACGCCGAGTTCTTCGTCATCACTGCGACCGGAACCGTCTCGGGGAAGGCGCAGGCGCCGACGATGCTGCTCTCCGGGTCACCCCCGCCCGGCAACGTCGTGGCCGCCGCGGTCGAGCCGAAGCCGGTTCAGTCGGGCAACAAGGTGACTGCGAAGATCTACGTCGCGCTCCTCAACCCGACGAGCAAGAAGACCGTGCGTCTCCCCGCATCAGTGCGCGACGGCAGCGCGATCGACTTCATCGTGTCGGCCGCCGGCAACGAGTGGGGCTCGCCGAGGGTGTCGAACGACGAGTATCTGTGCGCGGAGGTCGCCAAGGCACTGCACAACGCCCACCTTCTCTGGTCGCAGTTCTGGGCGCGGAAGTCGTACTCGCACTTGACGGCCGAGCAATTGGTCGCGGAGGCCGAGTCGTACGTCAAGAACTGCGCCTGATTACGCCGGTGAGCTCGCCGCCGGGCGCGGGCCCGGCGCGCGGTGGAACACCGGCGGCGTCTCGAGGACGCTGACCGCGCGGAGGTCCTGGAGCCAGCGGCCGCCGCTCGCGGCGAACGGCAGCGTGAACACGCCGCGCTTGTCGAGCGTGTAGGCGACCTGGGTCACGACGCCCGGGCGCACGCGGTAGTGCACCTTGCCGAAGCGCACGGTCACCGGCTTGCCGTTCCGAAGCGTCAGCCCGAAGGTCAGCACGCCGCGCACGGATCCGCTCGCGTCCGGCCAGATCTCGATTCGCCCGGTCCGCGCGAGCCAGCCGTCGTGGTAGCGGCCCTGCTCGTACAGCGACAGCTGCGGCGTGCCGGTCGCCTGCCACAGCCACCAGCTGCCGAAGCGCGCGAGCGGCTGGGCGTTCGCGAGCTGCACCGTCGCCGCGTAGCCCTGGACGAGGACGGTCGAGCTGACGCCGGTCAGGGTGCCGTCCGCTGCGATATGCACCTGCGGCGACGAGTACGCATCGGTCGGCTGCGCGTCGCCCAGCCGCGCCTCGTGCGTGATCGACCGGTTCCAGTACAGCTGCTCGATCGCGCGGTCCGTCGGCGACCCGAGCGTCTGCAGCAGCGTGACGTCGTGCACGCCGAACGCGTCGACCCATGACGGGTTCGCCGGCAGATACGCAACCTGGATCGTCTCCGCGTTGCTCGCGTCGTTCACGATCGCTCCCAGCGATGCGACGGCGAGGAAGCCGATCGCCGCCAGCATCGCCGCGCGCGTCTCGCCCCACTTCGCGACCGCGATCGCGGCAAGCGCCAGCAGGGCTGCGACCAGCGAGACGATCAGCGAGCCGTTGGCGGTGCCGGTGAGCCGCTCCAGTCGGAAGACGGCGAAGAGGAACGGCGAGTCGGTCTTGCCGGTCGCGGCCGCGTAGCCGGAGAGCGGCACGCGCGCGGCGACGAGGAGCAGGAGGGCGGCGATGGCGACGACGGGGATGCGCGCCGGCCGGCCGTTCTTCGCGTAGAGGCCGTACGCGACCGGCACGAGCGGCAGTAGCGAGAAGAGGTAACGCTCCTGGAAGCGGGGCGAGCCGTTCGTCGCATAGAGGGCCGCTTCGAGCAGCACGCCCGCTGCGAGGACGACCGCGAACAGCGAGAAGGCGGCTTCCGTCCGGGTGCGCGGACGGGCGAGCGCAACCAGGGCGCCGGGCACGAGGACGACACCCGAGGTCAGCGCGAGCAGGAAGAGATCGACGGCGAACCAGTGCAGCAGGTGCGTGCTGACGTGGAGGTGCGCGTCGCGGGAGTAGTAGCCGAGCACGCGTGACGAACCGACCGCGAGCGCTGCGAGGAGCGGCACGACGAAGACGACGATCGTGAGCCGCTGCGTGCGGAGCACGCGGCGTCGGTCGAGCGCGGCCGCGGCGAGGAGGTAGGCGACGGGCAGGACGACGTACTGCACGCGCGCGAAGGTGGCGAGGCCGGCCAGGACGAGGAACACGACCTGGCGGCGGCGGGTCGGCCGGTCGAGCGCGACGACCGCCGCGGCGACCGCCGCGAGCGCGAACGGGTACGCGACCGGGTCGGACAGCGTGTAGGACGCGTAGACGAGGTCCGGGATCGCGACCGCGAACACGGCGCAGCCGAGGCCCCAGCGCGCCGACAGCGAGAGCCTGCGCGCGAGCAGGTACACCGGAACTGCTGCAACAGACATCAGGAACGCGTTCTCGGCCTGCGTCAGCCGGAACGCCGCCTCGGGTGTGAAGAGCGCCTGGAGCGGCGCGGCCAGAAGCGGCGCGAGGAGCGCCGGGAAGTGGGCGGGTGCGCCGCGCACGGCAGGCGCGTGACCCGCCGCGAGCGATCGGGCGATCGCGGTGTAGATGTACTCGTCCGGGAAGTAGCGCGGGGCCGGGTGGGCAGCCGACGCGACGACGCGCACGGCGAACGAGCCGAGCACGATGAGCGTCAGCTGGACGCGCGCCGTCAGGCCTCGCGCAAGCGCGAACGACCGGACGCCCGCCGCCGGGACCGCCTCGAGTGCCACGGAGGTCGTATCGGCAGGCCGGGATCAGGCCTTGACTCGCGCTGCCGGCACGAACAGCCGGCAATGCGGGCACTTGAACCCGCGGTACCGCTCGGCGCTACCCGCGATCAGGCTGGCGCTGAAGGGCTTCTTGCAATGCGGGCACACGACCTCGATCGTCTCCTCGCCTTGCGGTTCCTGGGTCACGCGCCCAGGCTACCTACGCCGTCTCAGGCGAGGTCGATCGACTCGATCCGGACCTCGTCCCGCGGTCGGTCGCCCGGCCCCGTCTCGACCTTCGAGATCGCGTCGACGACGTCCATCCCCCCGGTCACGCGGCCGAAGACAGTGTGCTTCCCGTTGAGCCAGGGGCACGAGTCGGCGGTCACGATGAAGAACTGCGAGCCGTTCGTGTTCGGCCCGGCGTTCGCCATCGCGAGCACGCCGCGCTCGACCTCGTGGTCGTTCTGCTCGTCCTCGAACTGGTAGCCCGGGCCGCCCGAACCGGTGCCGGTCGGGTCGCCGCCCTGGATCATGAAGTCCTCGATCACCCGGTGGAAGATCACGCCGTCGTAGAAGCCGTCGCCGGCGAGCTTCGTGAAGTTCTGGACCGTCTTCGGCGCGTCCTCGTCGAAGAGCTCGATCTCGATCGCGCCGTGATTCGTCTGCATGGTGGCTTTGCTCATTCCGGCAGCCTAGGCGTTTCCGCCAAGATAAGAGACTCACTACCGCTTGTAGGAGGATTCGTTATGGCATTGCAGCTGGGCGACACCGCTCCCGACTTCGAGGCGGACACCACCGAGGGCCGGATCCGCTTCCACGAGTGGATCGGCGACTCGTGGGCCGTGCTCTTCTCGCACCCGAAAGACTTCACGCCCGTCTGCACGACCGAGCTGGGCTACATGGCCTCGATCAAGCCCGAGTTCGACAAGCGCGGCGTCAAGATCATCGGGCTCTCCGTCGATCCGACCGACCGCCACGCCGACTGGGCGAGGGACATCGAGGAGACACAGGGCACCGCGCCCAACTACCCGATCATCGCCGACACCGACTTCGCCGTCGCGAAGGCGTACGGGATGCTGCCGGCGGACACGTCCGGCGACCCGCTCTCGCGCACGCCCGCCGACAACCAGACCGTCCGCAACGTGTTCGTGATCGGTCCGGACAAGGCGATCAAGCTGATCCTCGTCTATCCGATGTCGACCGGCCGCAACTTCGACGAGGTGCTGCGGGTGATCGACTCGCTGCAGCTCACGGCCAAGCACAAGGTCTCGACGCCCGCGCAGTGGAAGCAGGGCGACAAGGTGATCATCTCAGGCTCGGTCTCCGACGACGATGCGAAGGAGCTCTTCGGCGAGTGGGAGTCGCCGAAGCCGTACATCCGCATCGTCCCGCAGCCGCAGTAGCCGATCGACGGCGGTTCACGGTCACGCGCACGCCCGTGGCCGTGAACCGCGTCGCACTGCTCAGCCGTGCACGCCCGGCGGCGGCGTGCACGGACGCAGCGCCGACTGCGCGCCGGCCGAGGACTGCACGACGCTCGTCAGCGTCGCCTCGATCGCGCGGGGCTGCAAACCGATGATCGACGCGAACGGGCGGTCGAGCTCGGCGATCGCACCGACCATCGAGAGCAGCAGCAACAGCGAGGCGACGAGCGCCGCGACGAGGTGCGCCGGGTTCTCCCAGTAGCGCAGCGACAGCAGGAAGACGACGATGCCGATGCCGAGCAGCACGACGAACCACAACGGCGACGGCAGCTGGGGCCGGCTGTCCTCGAGCATCAGCTGTCTGGCCGTGCCGCGTTCGAGGTACGCGTTGAAGAGGTCGGAGATCGTGAGGTTGGTCGGCTCGTTCTGCGCCGCGGTCTGCACGATGCCGCCGAGCTGACGCGTGCGCGCGAAGACGACGTCCGAGCCGTTGCCCTGCGACTTGCGGAGGATCGGCCACTCGAGGTCGATCGTCTCGCGCGCGTAACAGACGATGTCGTGGCGCAGCTTCACGCCTTGCGCCGCCGGCAGAGCCCCGGCGGCCTTGTACATCTCGTTGAGCGCCGTCGCCTCGTCGTTCGAGTCGTTGATCGCGGAGGTGTAGTGCTGCGACGCGAACAGGACGAGGATCGCGAGCAGGATGCCGTAGACGATCCCGATCAGCGCGTCGACCGCGCCGAAGTCGAACGGTGGGCTCAGCCGCGTGTAGCGCAGCACCGCCCAGCAGCAGACGATCGCGACTGCCGAGACGGCCAGCGCGATCGCGATGTAGAAGAGCCCCGACCCGACTTCGAACACGCCGTGCGAGACCTTACTGCCGGCATCCGACGGCGCTACGATCGCAGCGTGGGTCAGGTCGAGGGCGAGGTGCGGTCACAGCGGAGACGCTGGGCGCTCTTCCTGTTCGTGCTCCCGGTCGTCGCGATCGTGTACCCGCCGCTCTACGACCGCGTGCACCCGACTGTCGGCGGCGTGCCGTTCTTCGTCTGGTACCAGCTCTGCGTCGTGGTCTTCGGCGGCGCCGTCACCGGCATCGTCTACCTGCTGCGCGGCGCCGAGCGCGCGCACGCCGAATGATCGTCGCGGCGATCCAGACGACGCAGGCGATCGTGATCGCCGCTTCGTTCGCGGTGATCACGGCGGTCGGGCTCTACGCCGGCCGCTGGCGCAAGGCGGACCTTCACGACCTCGACGAATGGGCGCTCGGCGGCAGGCAGTTCGGCGGCGTCCTCACCTGGTTCCTGCAGGGCGGGAGCGTCTACACGACCTATTCGTTCGTCGCAGTGCCGGCGCTCGTCTTCGGCGCCGGTGCGATCGGCTTCTTCGCACTGCCGTACCTCGTCATCACGTACCTCGTCGCGTTTCTCGTCGTGCCGCGGCTCTGGCAGCTCGCGCACGACCGCGGTTACGTCACGCCGTCGGACTTCGTCCGCGACCGGTTCAAGAGCCGGTGGCTCGCGGCGGCGGTGACGCTCACCGGGATCGTCGCGACGATGCCCTACGTCGCGCTGCAGGTGTACGGCATCGAGATCTGCATGGCGCAGATCGGCCTGCCGGTGCAGGCGTCGCTGTGGACCGCGTTCGCGCTGCTCGCGGTGATCACGTACCTCGCCGGTCTGCGCTCGGCGACGCTGATCGCGGTCGTCAAGGACGTGCTGATCTGGGTGACGGTCGTCGTCGCAGTGATCTACATCCCGCTGCATCTCGGCGGCTACGGCCACGCGTTCTCGAAGGTGCCAGCGTCGAAGCTCCTGCTGCCGCGGCGAATGGACGGCGACTACGTCACGCTCGCGATCGGCAGCGGGCTCGCACTGTTTCTCTATCCGCACACGCTGACCGGTGCGCTCGCCTCGAAGAGCCGCTTCGTCGTGCAGCGCAACAGCATCTTCCTGCCCGTGTACACGGTGATGCTCGGACTGCTCGCGATCCTCGGCTACATGGCGATCGCGGACGGCATCCATCCGAGCGCGCACTACGGCAACAACGCTGCAGTGCCCGCGCTGCTCGACCAGGTGTTCCCGGCGTGGTTTGCCGGCTTCGGGCTCGCGTCGATCGCGATCGGCGCGCTCGTTCCCGCGGCGATGATGGCGATCGCCGCTGCCAACCTCTTCGCGCGCAACGTCTGGCGGGAGCTCCGCCCGGACACGTCGCCGCACCGGCAGACGCAGGTGTCCAAGCTCGCGTCGCTCGTCGTCAAGTTCGGCGCCGTCGGGTTCGTGCTCGCCGCCCCGACGACCTACGTCGTCAACTTCCAGCTCGCCGCCGGGGTCTGGATCCTCCAGACCCTGCCCGCCGTCTTCGTCGGCATCCTCTGGCGGAAGCTGCCCGCGCGCGCGGCGCTCGCCGGCTGGACGGTCGGGATCGGCTACGGCACGTACCTGCTCGTGCGCGCAGGCTTCGACTCCTCGAGCGCGTCGTTCGGAGTCGGCTCGCACCACACGCAGCTCTTCATCGGCGTGCCCGCGCTCGTCGCGAACCTGCTCGTCACGGGCGGCATCACGCTCGTGCTCCGCTTGCGAGGCAAGGAGTCCTTGCAAGCAATTGCAACGTCTTGACGTAAAGTTGCAGCGTGGCCGGAAAGCTCGCCGATGTCGCCAAGCAGGCCGGGGTCAGCGAGGCCACGGTCAGCCGGGTGCTGAACGGGCGGCCCGGGATCTCGGACGCGACGCGTGCCGCGGTCCTCACCGCGCTCGACGTCATCGGCTACGAGCGCCCGACCCAGTTGCGCGGCCGGCGAGCACGGATGGTCGGCCTCGTCGTGCCGGAGCTGCAGAATCCCATCTTCCCGGCGCTCGCGGAGGTGGTCGTGGGCGGCTTGGCGCGGCTCGGCTTCACTGCTCTTCTGTGCACGCGCGACCGGGGCAGGTCGGAGGCGGAGTACATCGAGATGCTGCTCGAGCACCAGGTCTCCGGGATGATCTTTTGCGGCGGAGACTACTCCGAAGTCGACGCGCCGCACGAGCACTACGGGCGCCTGCTCCAGCTTCGGCTCCCGGTTGTGCTCGTGAACGCCGCCGCCGAGCACCTCGAGTTTCCGCGCGTGTCGACGGATGACGCGGTGGCGATGGAGCAGGCGTACGCACATCTCGTGTATCTCGGGCACGAGCGGATCGGCCTGATCCTCGGTCCGCTCGATCACATGCCGTCTCGCCGGAAGCTGGCCGCGTACGAGGCAGTTCGCGGCGCGGCGGTCGGCGAGGAGCTCGTGGAGCACACGCGCTTCTCGCTCGAGGGCGGGCACGCGGCCGCCGCGAAGCTGATCGCGCGCGGCGTCACGGGGATCGTGTGTGCCTCGGATCCGCTCGCGCTCGGCGCGATCCGCGCAGCCCGGAGAGCCGGCATGTCGGTGCCCGCCGACCTCTCGGTGGTGGGGTACGACGACTCCGCCTTCATGAGCTGCACCGATCCGCCGCTCACGACCGTCCGCCAGCCGATCGAGGCGATCGGCCGGGCGGCCGTGGAGCTGCTCGCCGGGCAGATCGAGGGCTCCGCGGTCTCGGCCGAGGAGCTCTTCTTCGAGCCCGAGATCGTCGCCCGCGGCTCGACCGCGAACGCGCCGCATCCAGGAACGCGGGAGCTCAGCCCGGCTTTGCCGAGCTGAGCACCCGCGTTCCCGCCCTACTCGGCGCGCCTTTTGCGCAAGCCTGCAGCAAGACGTATGAAACTTGCGAATTGTCGTCAAGTTCTTGCAATCCAATGTCGGTTCTGCCAACGTCCGCTGCGACGTGACGCAGGTCGAACTCGCCCGTGACCCCTCCTCCGAGCCCGAGTCCCTCCCGGGCTCGGAGGCTGACGGGCGCGACGACCAGCCCTGGTGGCGGAACGCCGTCGTCTACCAGGTCTACGTCCGCAGCTTCGCCGACGCGAACGGCGACGGCGTCGGCGACCTGGCCGGCGTCCGCTCGCAGCTCCCGTACCTGCGCGACCTCGGCGTCGACGCCCTCTGGTTCAACCCCTGGTACCCCTCGCCGCTCGCCGACAACGGGTACGACATCGTCGACTACCGCGCGATCGATCCCGCGTTCGGGACCCTCGACGAAGCCGAGCAGCTGATCTCCGAGGCGCGTGAGCTCGGCATCCGCACGATCGTCGACGTCGTCCCGAACCACGTGTCGAACGAGCACCCGTGGTTCAAGGCCGCGCTCGCCGCCGGCCCGGGCTCGCCGGAGCGCGAGCGGTTCTGGTTCCGCACGACCGAAGGGCCGCCGAACGGCTGGCAGTCGATCTTCGGCGGCTCGGCCTGGACCCAGGTCGAGGACGGCGAGTGGTACCTGCACCTGTTCGCGCCCGAGCAGCCCGACCTCAACTGGACGCACCCGGACGTCTGGGCCGAGCACGAAGACGTGCTGCGCTTCTGGTTCGACCGCGGCGTCGCCGGCGTGCGGATCGACTCGGCCGCCTTGCTCGTCAAGGACCCGACGCTGCGCGAGCCGGCTGACGAGCCCGGTCCCGGCGAGCATCCGTTTCAGGACCGCGACGAGCTGCACGACATCTACCGCGGCTGGCGTGCGATCGCGAACGGCTATCCGGAGCAGCGCGTGCTCGTCGGCGAGCTCTGGCTGCCCGACGCCGAGCGGCTCGCGCGCTACCTGCGGCCGGACGAGCTGCACACCGCCTTCAACTTCGACTTCCTCTCGTGCCCGTGGGACCGGGACGCGCTGCACGCGTCGATCGAGTCGGCGCTTGCGGCGCATGCGCCGGTCGATGCACCGACGACGTGGGTGATCTCGAACCACGACGTCACGCGTCCGGTGACGCGCTACGGCCGCGACGACACGTCGTTCTCGTTCCAGACCAAGCGCGAAGGGACGCCGACGGATCTCGCACGCGGCACCCGCCGTGCGCGGGCGGCGGCGCTGCTGTCGATGGCGCTGCCGGGCTCGATGTACGTGTACCAGGGCGAGGAGCTCGGGCTGCCGGAAGTCGAGGACATCCCCGCCGAGCGCCGCCGCGATCCGATGTGGATCCGCTCCGGCGGCGTCGACCCGGGCCGCGACGGCTGCCGCGTGCCGCTGCCCTGGTCCGGCGACAAGCCTCCGTTCGGGTTCAGCGGCCCGGACGCCGCACCACCCTGGCTCGACCCGCCCGGCAACTGGGGCTCGCTGACGGTCGCCGCGCAGACCGAGGACCCCGCCTCCATGCTCAGCCTCTACCGCACCGGTCTCCGTCTGCGCCGTTCGGCGCCGTGGGGCCGGGACGCCGAGCTTCGCTTCGTCGACGCCGGCGAGAACGTGCTCGCCTTCGCGCGCGGCGAGCGGTTCACCTGTCTTGTCAACTTCGGCTCCGAACCGGTCGCGCTGCCGGCGGACGCCGACGTCCTCATCGCAAGCAACGACCTCGAAGGAGGTGCCGTCCCGCAGGACACGACGGTCTGGCTCTGCCAGGCCGAGGCGCAGGCCCCCACCCCCGCCCCTCCGGATCGGATAGGAAAGGAAGGACGATGAAGTCCATTCGCACGGTTACGGCCGCTCTGGTCGCCGTCGGCCTCCTGGCCGCGTGCGCAACTGCGGCTGCCGTCGCCTCGTCGACGAAGACGGTCACGATCAGTGTCGCGTCGCTGATCCCGGGAAGCACCCAGGCAGCGATCAACCAGTTCAACGCCCAGGTCGCGGAGTTCGAGAAGGCGAATCCGTCGATCAAGGTCGAGCCGGTCCAGTATCAGTGGACCGCACCCACGTTCGCAGCCAAGCTCGCCGCCGGGACGCTCCCGACGGTGTTCGAGGTGCCGTTCACCGACGCCCGCTCCCTGGGTGATGCCGGGCAGGTCGCCGACATCACGTCGCTCGTGAAGGCGCTTCCGTACTACTCGAAGTTCAACAAGGCGGTGCTCGCCGAGGCGACCGACTCGAAGGGGCAGATCATCGCGCTCCCGAAGGGCGCGTACGCGCAGGCGCTCCACTACAACCGGCAGCTCTTCCAGCAGGCAGGGCTCAACCCGAACAAGCCGCCGACAACCTGGGCGCAGGTCGAGGCCGACGCGCTCGCCATCCATCAGAAGACCGGCAAGCCGGGCTACGTCGAGATGGCGAAGGACGACAACACCGCCGGCTGGATCCTGACCACGCTCGTCTACTCGCTCGGTGGGCGGATGGAGACGGGTCGCGGCACGAGTGCAAAGGCGACGCTCGACAACCCGCAGACGGTGTCGGCGCTGAACCTGCTCAAGCACATGCGCTGGACCGACAACTCGATGGGCTCCAACTTCGACTACGGCTGGAGCGACATCAACCAGGCCTTCGCGGCCGGTCAGGTCGGCATGTACGTCAGCGGCTCGGACGTCTACACGAACCTCGTGCAGGCGTACAACGTCAATCCGTCGATCTACGGTCTCGCCCCGATCCCGCTGGCCAAGAACAAGAACGCCGGCGTGCTCGGCGGCGGCACCCTCGCCGTCGTGAAGCCGAACGCCAGCGCGGCGCAGAAGGTGGCCGCGGTGAAGTGGATGGACTTCTTCTACGAGGAGCCGCTCGTGTCGAAGGCACAGGCGATCCGCAACGCGAAGACCCTGGCCGCGAACAAGCAGCCGATCGGCGTGCCGGCGCTGCCGCTGTTCGACAAGGCCCAGTCCCAGCTCGCGAACACGTGGATCCAGCCCTACATCAACGTGCCGATCTCGCAGATGAAGCCGTTCCTGAACGGCATCTACAACGAGAACGTCATCCCTGAGCCGGAAGCCTCGACGCAGAGCGTGTACCACGCGCTCGACGCGGTCGTGGAGTCGGTGCTCACGAACAAGAACACGGACATCCAGTCGATGCTGCAGCAGGCGAACAGCGAGGCGCAGCAGGCGATCTCGAGCGGGAGCTAGCTCGGGGGCGCAGTATGGCCGGCGGCGGCGGAGGCTTGGGGCCGCCGCCGCCGGCCACTGAAGCGATGAACGCAAACGCGATCAGCGAGATCGAAGTCGAGGGTGCGGCGGTCGCCGCGCATCAGGCCTACCGGCGCCCGCGCCGGACGCCGCTCACCTGGGTGCGTGGCGGCGGCCTCTCGAACCTGTTGTTCCTCGCGCCGATGCTCTTCGCGTTCGGCGCGTTCTCGTGGTACCCGATCGTGCGCACGGGGATCATGGCGTTCCAGCACACGAACCTCGTGCAGGCGCCGACGTGGGTCGGCTTCGCCAACTTCAGCGCGGTGTGGCACGACCCGCAGTTCCCGGTCGCCGTGAAGAACACCGCGTACTTCGCGTTCCTGGCGCTGATCTTCGGCTACCCGATCCCGCTCGTCGCGGCCGTGCTGATGAGCGAGGTGCGGAAGCGGCGCGGGCTCTACAGCGCGCTTGCGTACCTGCCCGTCGTGATCCCGCCCGTCGTCGCAGTGCTGCTCTGGAAGACGTTCTATGACGCCGACAGCACCGGCGTCTTCAACACGATCCTCGGCTGGGTGCATCTCGGGCCGTATCCGTGGCTGCAGTCCGAGTCGTGGGCGATGCCGTCGCTCGTGCTCGAGTCGACCTGGGCGAATGCCGGGGCGACGGTGATCATCTATCTCGCCGCGCTCACCGGCGTGAACGCGGATCTCTACGAAGCAGCGTCCGTCGACGGCGCGAACCTGCGCCAGAAGGTGTGGCACGTCACGCTGCCGCAGCTCCGCGGCGTCCTGCTCGTGACGCTCATCCTGCAGCTGATCGGGACCGCGCAGGTGTTCCTCGAGCCGTACCTCTTCACCTCGGGCGGTCCGGCGAACCACACGCTCACCGTGCTGCTGCTGATCTACAACTACGCGTTCGGCAACTCGCTCGGCGGCGACTACGGCAAGGCGACCGCGCTGAGCTTGATGCTCGCAGCGTTCCTGGCCGTCTTCTCGCTGATCTACCTGCGCGCGACGCGCGGCTGGAGCACCGAATGAGCGTAGGCTCGACGGAGCTCATCAAAGAGCGGAGGCGGCGGCTTGGCCGCCGCCGGGAGCGGGCTCAATGAGCGAGGAGCGGCCCGCCGCGCTGATCTCGCATGCCGAATGGCTGCGGCCGAGCGTGCGCTACGGCGTCGGCGCGGCGCACGTCGTCCTACTCGTGCTGCTCGTGGTCGTCGGGCTCGGGCCGCTGCTCTGGCTTGCGAAGTCGGCGATCACGCCGACGAACGACACGATCACGCATCCGATGGGCCTGTTCCCCAACGGCTTCGCGTGGGGGAACCTGAGCGAGGCGTGGAACAACGTCGACGTCGCGCGGTACTTCTGGAACACGGTGGTGATCGCGATCGGGTCGTGGGCGTCGCAGCTGTTCGTCGCCACGACGGCCGGCTACGCCCTCTCGGTGCTGCGGCCGAAGTATGCGAAGGTGATCACCGGGCTGTTGCTGACGACGCTGTTCGTTCCCGGCGTGGTGCTGCTCGTGCCGCTCTACATCGAGGTCGTGCGGCCGCCGATCGTGCACCACACGCTGATCGACACGTACTGGGCGATCTGGCTTCCTGCCGGCGCGAGCGCGTTCAACGTCGTGATCATGAAGCGCTTCTTCGACAATCTGCCGCGCGAGATCTTCGAGGCGGCGCGCATCGACGGCGCGGGCCCGTTCATGCTCTTCTGGAAGATCGTGCTGCCGATGTCGAAGCCGATCCTCGGCGTGGTCTCGATCTTCGCCGTGCTGGCGTCGTGGAAGGACTTTCTCTGGCCGCTGCTCGTTCTGACGGATCCGAGCAAGCAGCCGCTGTCCGTGCGCCTGCCGAGCATCGAAGGACAGACCGAGCTCGGCGTGTTTCTCGCCGCGATGTTCATCGCCTGCCTCGTGCCGGTCGCCGGCTTTCTCGTCTTCCAGCGGTCGTTCCTGCGCGGCTCGGGACTGAGCGGCGCGATCAAGGGCTGAGAACTCCCCTGAACGGGGGCTGGGCGACGTCCGCCGACCTCCATAGAGTCGATTGCAGTCGCCTGATCGGGCGACATGCGTGTGGGGCGAGACCGGAGAGTGAGCTTGGGCAAGAGGTGGCGCTACGGCGCGTCGCTGGTCGTGGTCGCGGTGGTGGTCGTCTCGCTCGGCGGGACGGTGCGCGCGGGCGCGGCGTCGACACCGGCGCGACTGAATCTCCGGGCGCAGGAGGTCACGGGCAACACGGTCCCGGGCGGCGCGGTCGAGATCACCGTGGCGATCGCCAACAACGCGCGGCCCGGCGGCACCGCGGCGACGCGACCGTCGTTCACGATCGCCGCTCCCGCGGGCTTCGACTTCAGCGGCGCGACGAACCTCGACCGCGTTCCGGGCTTCGGCGTCCTCGGCACGCCGAAGGGTCACATGGCCTGCACCGGGTCGGGCAGCGCCGTGACGTGCACCTACGACGGCACGCTCGCGGCCGGCGGCACCGTCACCGTGCTCGCCGGGTTCAAGGTGCCGGCGGCGGCGAAGCCCGAACGCCGGGCCGTCTTCCACGTCGCCGGCTCCGGCGGCAAGGCGACGACTGCGATCTTCGTCCGGAAGGGCCCGGGCGCCCCGGGCCTCTACGCCGAGGTGCAGCCTGCGGGCGTGATCCGCACCGATCGCGGCTCGAGCAGCGAGACCGTTCAGGTCCTGAACACCGGGTCGGCGACTGCGACGTCGGTTCAGCTCGCGAACCTGCTGCCCGCCGGTTTCGTCGGCAGCTGGAAGGCGTCGGGCTCCGGCTGGACGTGCACCGGGGCGCAAAGCGCGCCGCCCGCCTGCACGAACACGCGGCCGATCCCGCCCGGAGGATTCGCGCCCGAGCTGCGCATCGCGTTCACGCTCGACCGCGCCCGGATCGCCGCGCTGAACCTTCCGATCGGCGGCAAGGTGCAGACGCAGGACTGGTCGGTGGCGGTCACGTCGACCGGCGGGGCACGGACGTTCACCGTGCAGTCCCCCGCCGAGCTCGGTCTCGTGCCGCCACGCGGTGCGCTGCTGCTCGCGACGGCGGTCGCGAAGCACGGCCTGCAAGAGCTGCTGCCCGGCGACGAGTTCACGATCGACACGAAGCTCAGCAACATCGGCGGAGCGCCGACCTCCGGGACGATCGGCGTCGCCGGCTCGATCCCCCCGGGCACGAGCCTCGTGCGCGTCGGCGCTCCCGGCGCGTGGCAGTGTCAGGGCGGCGAGACTCCGTCGGCGCAGGCGCAGAGCTTCACGTGCACGGACGGCGACGCGGCGCCGATCAGGGTCGACGGCGCGCTGGCGCTGCCCGTCGTGCTCGACGTCGACGTGAACGCGAAGCCCGGTCCGGGCGCGTTCACCATCGGCGGCTTCTCGACGAACACGATCGTGAACCAGAAGCCGCGTGCGGCAACGCTGCAGCTGCTGATCCTCCAGGGCAACAAAGGCTTCCCGGCGCTCACGCTGCTGCGGCCGACGGGCAAGCACGGCGCGTTCCAGCCGGTGAACGACGGCGCGCCCGCGAAGCTGATCGCCGGGCAGCAGTTCACCGAGCGCCTCGACGTTCGCAACGCAGGCGGCGCCGACATCGAAGCCGGCTCGACGGCGAGCCTCACCCAGTCACTCGACGGTGGCGCGCGGATCGTCTCGATTCGGGACACCCCCGGCTTCAGCTGCTCCGGTGTTGCGAGCCTGACGTGCACGGTGAGCTTCGCGTCCGCGCTCGCGCGGCGCGGCTCGCTGCCCGGCCCGACCGTCGTGATCGACGCGGGCTCGGCGACGAAGGCCGAACGCAGCTGGCCCGCGGCGATCCGGCTGAGCGCGCCCGACGCGCCCAACGCGTCGAAGCTGCCGGTGCTGGTCACGATCACGCACGGCGAGTACCACCTGGTCCCGGACTTCACGAACCTGCGCCTGCCGACGGCGGGCGGAACCGGTGCGTTCGGGCTGCGCGTCCGCAACACGGGCGACATCGCCACCGCAGGCCCGGTCACGCTCTCGATCCACCTGCCGCACGGCGCTCGCTTCGAGTCGATCGTCGAGCACGGCTTCACGTGCGAGACCGTCGCGACGAGTGCGCGCTGCAGCTCGTCCGGAACCCTTCAGGCCGGCCGTCACCTGCCGCAGCTCACGCTGCGTCTCTCGTTCGCCAAGAGCACGGGGATGAAGACCGTGCTGCTCGAGGCACGCGCGTCCGTCGGCTCGCGGGTCGCGCCGAAGTCGGCGCGCGCGACGATGCAGGTCGAGCCGCGCCACGCGCTTCGCGCCGCGATCAAGGAGCCCGACAAGATCGCGTTCGACGACCAGCCGCTCGTGAAGGCGAACGAGAAGCCGAAGCCGAGCGTGATCACGCTCGAGGGCGACGGTAGCGGTGGCAGCGGCATCGGGCTCACCTACCGCTGGACGCAGCGGAGCGGCCCCGCGGTCACGTGGCTCGGCCCGCGTGACGAGGGCGACGTCGACTTCCAGCCGCCGGCCGTCACGCAGGCGACGAAGCTCGTCTTCGCCCTGACGGTGACGGACGGCAGCGCGACCTCGACCGCGACGACCCACGTCAAGGTGCTGCCGCTGCCGAAGGCGAGCTCCGGCTTCGACATCGACCAGGCGAAAGGGAAGAAGGAGAAGCCGAACGGCCCGCTGCGCGAGAAGCGCACGCTCCCGAAGCCCGCCGAGCCGCTGAAGACGACGAAGAAGGCGCCGTTCGTGCCGGCAGCGGCGAACACCCCGACCGACACGACGACGACGCCGACGACGACCGCCGAGACGACGACCGGTGAGACCACCACCGGCGAGACCACCACCGGCGAGTCCGGCCTCCCGGACATCTTCTGCCAGCTCGTCCGCGACGCG
This sequence comes from Gaiellaceae bacterium, assembly GCA_035651895.1. GTDB lineage: Bacteria > Actinomycetota > Thermoleophilia > Gaiellales > Gaiellaceae > PALSA-600. Next base: position 300,346 of record DASREW010000013.1, on the reverse strand, counting down.
GCGAGCTCGAGCGGCTCCTTCCGGGGAACCGTCGGCGGCGTCTCGGTCGGCTTCGACAGCGTCACCGTGAGCGGTAGCGGCTGCTCCTCGGCGACGACGATCAGCTTCTCGGGCTCGTCGTTCTCGACCAGCTCCCTGAAGGCAGAGGGCGTGAGCGGGTCGATCTCCGTGTCGGGCCTGACGATCTCGGGCGGGACGCTCACCGGCCCCGAGGCCTGGCACTCGCCGTCCTTCACCCTCGGCGGCGGCGGCCTGTCGATCCCGTTCGGCGGCGGGTCGGTGTCGCTCACGGGGACGATCGAGGCGGACGGGTTCGCGTTCGTCCCGCTCCCGTCCGGCTGGAACGGCAAGACGGCACTCACCTTCAGCGCCGGCTCGAGCGGCACGAGCGTCTCGGTCGACACGACCGCGACCGGCCCGAAGAGCGACGAGAGCCCCGACTCGCCGGCGCCGACCGCCGAGATCCAGGGCGCGATCGCGAGCGACGGCACGTTCTCGCTGTCGGTCGACGTCCAGCAGATCGTGCAGCTCGCCGGCTCGCCGGTGAACCTCAGCGGCGCGGTCAAGCGCGAGACGCCGGACGGGGCGATCACCGCGTCGTTCGAGGGCTCGATCACGAAGCCGATCACGATCGTCCAGGGCCTCGACATCAACACGCTCACGGTGAAGATGGAGCCGACGGCCGACTCCCTCGGCCTGACCGGCACCGGCTCGATCGGGCTCTCGACGCCGAACGGAACCGTCGGTGTCGACGTCAAGCTCGCGTATGACAACCCGCGCAACTGGTCGCTCACCGCGACGGGCTCGGGCGACGCGACGTGGAACCCGCTGCCCGGGCTGACGATCGCAGCGAAGGACTTCAGCGGCGCGATCGTCGCCAAGGACGACACGTACGACCTGACGCTCAAGGTCGCGCCCTCGGAGGACTGGAAGCCGAGCGCGAACGCCACGATCTCGAACCTCGACCTGTCGCTCACAAACCGCTGCCCCGACACCGGCGCGGCCTGCCCGGAGAACGCTGCCGTGTTCTTTGCGCTGTCGGGCAACGTCGCCTTCAACCTGCCGGCGATCGGGACGGTCTCGACGACGCTCGCCGGGACGCTCGCGCTTCCGTCCGGTGCGTTCAGCGTCGAGGCGGCGCTCGCCGAGCCGCTCTCGATCGGCGCCGGCATCCAGATCACGAACGCCAGCGTCCTGATCCAGCGCGGCATGTCGGCGCCCAGTGAGGATCCCGTCGCGGAGACGAACGACTCGGGCGACTTCCGCGTCGATCTCGAGGGCGCGATCAGCGTGCCGGGCATCGGCCAGCTGCCGACCGTGCACGCGTCGTTCGGCAGCCAGGGCTGGGCGATCGCGGTTCCGCTTGGCAGCTTCTCGCTCCCAGGCTCGAGCGGTGACGGCTCGCAGCTCGGCGGTGCGGTCATCGGCTGGGCGTCGTACGCGACGAAGCTCGAGGTCGTCGATCCGGTCACGAAGGCCGTCACGAAGATCGACCTGCCGGCGAACGCATTCAAGCTCACCGGCACCTTCACGACGCCTTCGTGGCTGAAGACGATGCTCGGCCTCCCCGGCGACGTGAACGGTCGCGCGACCGGCGTGTTCGATCCGGACCACGACACGTACTCGCTTCGGATGGACTTCTCGATCCCGGGCCAGCCGTACCTGTACGGCGATGCGAGCTCGTCGTCGAACGTGCGTCTCAACTCGACCTTCTTCGAGATCGAGCGGTCGGGCGGCAACTTCGACATCTCGCTCGGTGGCGCGGCGACGATGAACGTCGCCGCGAGCAGCGGCGGCGCCACAGCGAGCAGCGCCGACGTGACGATCGCGCTCGGCTACTCGATCACCTCGAACACCGTCACGGGGTCGTTCTCACTCGTCAGCCGGGACGGCTGGCAGAACGCGTTCGGCGTCACCGACCTGCGGCTCTTCAACCTCGACGTGCAGTTCGGGATCACGCTCACGGCGCCGCTGCCGCTCCCGTCGGTCGGCTTCGCCGCGACGGCGCAGTTGCCCGGCAGCTGGCAGAGCAAGCTCGGTCTCGTCAACAACCCGAAGACCACGGTCGCCGCATACCTCTCGGCGACGAACCCGTGCCTGGCCGTCCAGGTCGACGACCCGACGAACACGGGCCAGACGGTGATCAGCCTCGGGAACGGCGTCCTGACCGCGAAGGCGTTCGATCTCGAGGTCGCTCCGACCGGCTGCAAGATCGGGACGATCGTCTACGCGCCGGGCATCTCGCTGAACTTCGACGGCGCGATCGCCGGCGTCTCGGTCGCGATCAAGGCGTCGCTGCTGCTCAATCCGTTCTCGTTCAGCGGGTCGGCAGACATCGGCAGCTTCCAGCTCGGTGGCGCCACGATCAAGTCGACCCACATCGACGCGACGCTTTCGCCGAAGCAGTTCAAGGTGAACTTCTCCGGCGGCGTGACCGTCGGCGGGACGGACGTCACGGTGTCGGGCGGCGTCAACAAGACCGGCGGCACGCTGATCACCGACCTGAACGGAACGCTGAACCAGCTCGACCTCGGCGGCGGAGCCGTCACCGCGAAGAAGCTCGCGGTCAATCTCCATGCCGAGACGGGAGCGAAGAACAACGTCGCGTTCACGATGTCGGGCGCGGTGACGGTGCTCACCGCGAAGGCCAACGGCAGCTTCAAGCTGGTCGTCCAGAACGGAACGCTGAGCCAGTTCACCGCCGACATCGTCGCGAACGTCGTGCTCGGCGGTAGCTCGGGCCTCTCGCTGAACGGAACGTTCCACGTCAACTACCAGCAGAGCCAGCCGTTCTCGCTCACGGCGGACGTCAGCGCGACCTTCGCCGGCCAGTCGCTCGCAAAGGTCTCGGTCAACGTTCAGTCCGGCTACCTGCAGATCAGCGCCGGCTTCAACATCGGCTCGGTCTTCAGCGCGCAGCTTTCGGGCGCCGCGTACTACGGCACGGTGCCCAAGGGGACGAGGATCGCGATTCCCGGCGGTACCTCGGTTCTGGCGCAGACCGGAGACTTCTTCCTGAGCGCGAAGGACGTCACGCTCTCCGTCGCGGGCTTCACCGGCAAGGCGACGGTGTATCTGGCGAAGGCGGGCGGCGTCACGCAGGGCGGCCTCTCCGGCTCGCTGCAGGTGCTCGGGACGGGCACGAACAACAGCGTCAACGTCAGCGGGGCGTTCAAGGGCAGCGACTTCACGCTGACCGGGTCCGCCAACCTCAACTTCTCCGGCATCGGCGCGACCACGGCCGTGACGGTCACGAAGACGGGCTCGAACGTGGCCGTCTCGGGCGTCGCGAACGTCGCGGTGCTGGGATCGAACGTCTCCGTGAAGGGCGACTTCGCCTACACGGGCGGGCAGTTCCGGTACCGGCTGACGACGATCGCGACGATCAATGCGGGCGGCTACAACCTGCTGAACAGCAACATCTCGTTCAGCAACTACCCGGAGGACGCCGGGCTCTCCGCGCAGGTGAACTTCACCGCCGGCGGCGTCGTCGCGATCAACGGGAAGCTGAACATCAACGCGAACGGCGGCTTCTTCCTCAGCGCGAACGCGAACATCAACCTGAACTTCACGAGCGTGAACGGCACCGTGACGTTCCGCGCCGGGCCGGAGCAGCAGTGCCATCCGACCTACACGTACATCCGCTTCCCCGGCATCTCGGTCCCGCTCCCGCTGCCCACGGGGACAGCGTGCGCCACGGTCGACGTTCCGCCGACGCTGAACGCGACCGCTTCTGTGAGCGCCGGAGGCTTCTCGTTCGGCGTCAACGTGACGGTCTCCGGCAACGGCTCCTACAGCGCGACCACGAGCAGTCCATCCAGCGGCACGTATTACGGGGAGACGCCGACGGTCTCGTTCGTCGTCGTCCGGGGGTACGGCTGGGCGAGCTACTCCATGAAGCTCACGATCCAGTCGAGCGACCCGCGCTTCAGCGTGGAGGGCGCCGGCTCCGCCGGGATCAAGTACCAGCACTGGGACGTCGACGGCTGGCCGTGGGAGTGGGGCTGGTCGGGCTGGAAGGACGCGTTCAACGCGCGGCTTTCGATCTCGACCGCGCCGTCGTTCCAGGCCTGTGCTTACATCAACATCTTCGACTACGACGTCGGCGGCTGCTTCGGCCGTTAACCGGCCGACACCACGCGCGTTCCGGTCGCCTTGAACGTCGCGTAGGCGAGCCGACCCGGCGTGAGCTTCAGGCGGGCGCGCGACTCGGCGGTGATCTCCGCGCTCACCGGGCCGACGGTGAGGCGGACGCGGTTGCCGAGCTCGGCGACCGTTCGGATCGGCGCGTAGATCACGTTGAGGGCTGAGTCGTGCGGCGGCGTCGCCGAGACGGTGATGTCCCACGGATAGACGGCGAGCGCGACGCGCCCGCTCGCGTCGTCGGCCGTCGCGACGACCGTGCCGTCATCGAGCCGCACGCGGGTGGTGCCGTTGCGCGACTCCTCGACGATGCCGTGCAGGACGTTCGCGCCGGTGAACGACGCGACGAAGGAGTCGCGCGGAGCGGCGACGAGCTCCCCCGGCGCGCCGAGCTGGCGCAGCTCGCCCTCGACGATGACGCCGACCGTGTCCGCAAGCGCCGCGGCGTCCTCGAAGTCGTGCGTCACGAGCAGCACGGGAATGCCGAGGTCGGCGAGCAGCTCGCCCAGTTCCGCTCGCACGGTCGTGCGCGTGTGCGCGTCGAGGGCGGCGAGCGGCTCGTCCAGGAGCAGCACCTGCGGGTCGCGTGCAAGCGCGCGGGCGAGGGCCACGCGTTGCTTCTCCCCGCCCGAGAGCTCCCCGGGCTTCGCGCCGGCGAGGTGCGCGATCCGGAAGCGCTCGAGGTAGTCGTCCGCGCGCCGGCGGCGGGCGTATTCGACGTTGGCGCGCACGGTCAGATGCGGGAAGAGCGCGTAGTCCTGGAAGACGAGGCCGACGCGGCGGCGATCCGGTGGCAGGTGCAGGTTCTGCGCGGCGTCGAACCACGGCTCTTCGTCGACGGAGATGCGACCCTGCTCGGGTCGCACGAGCCCGGCGACCGAGCGCAGCACCGTCGTCTTGCCGCTCCCCGACGGGCCGACGAGCGCAGTCGTGCGCTCGATCTCGAGGCTCAGGTCGAGCGCGAAAGACCGAAGAGCGAGATGGACGCGATCGAGGGTGAGCGTTGCCATGTCAGCGCGATTCTGAGGCCTGCGAGCAGCACGATGCTGATCAGCACGAGCACGGCGCTCATCGCCAGGGCCGCGTTGAAGTTCAGGTCGAACTCGGTGTAGATCGCGAGCGGCAGCGTCTGCGTGACCTTCTCGAGGTTGCCGGCGAACATGATCGTCGCGCCGAACTCGCCGAGCCCGCGGGCGAACGAGAGGGCGAGCCCCGCAACGAGCCCGGCTCGTGCGAGCGGCAGGACGACGCGGAAGAACGTGCGTCCCGGGCCGGCGCCGAGCGTACGCGACGCAGCCGCGAGATTCGGATCGGTCGCCTCGAAGGCCGCGATCGCCTGCCGGATGTACAGCGGGCTCGCGACGTAGGCGACGGCGATCGTCACGGCGGCCTGCGTGAACGGGAGCTCGATGCCGAGAGCGCGGAGCGTCGAGCCGAGCAGCCCGACACGGCCGAACGCGGCGAGCAGACCGATACCCGCAACGGCCGGTGGCAGGACGAGCGGCAGCTCGACGAGCGTGACCGCGAGGCTGTGGCCGGGGAAGCGGCGGCTCGCGAGCAGGTACGCGGCCGGCGTGCCGAACAACACAATCAGCAGCTGCGCGATGACGCTCGTCTTGACGCTGACGATGAAGGCGTCCTCGACGACCGGGCTCGACAGCTGGTGGACGAGGCGTGTCGGCGTCGTGTGCGTGAAGATCGCGACCACCGGCAGCAGCAGGAACGCAAGCGCCACCAGCGCTGCAAAGACGTAGGCGACGGCGAGCGCGCGGCTGCGCATCGCTACTTCTTCTTCGCGACCGGTTTGGGCGTCGGCTTCACACGCGGCAGGAAGCCGAACGAGAGCATCTTCGCCTGCCCGGCCTTGCTCAGCACGAGGTTGACGAACGCCTGCGCGGCGGTCTTGTTCGCGCTGTGGCTGACGACGCAGATGCCGTACTGCACCTTCGGCTGCGCCCACGCCGGCACCTTGATCACCGTCACCTGGCCGGGCACCGTCTTCGCGTCGGTCGAGTAGACGAAGCCGGCGTCGGCCTCGCCGAGCGCGACCTTCGACAACACCTCGCGGACGTCGGTCTCCTGACTGACGACGTTCTTCAGCACGGCGGCGCGGATGTTCATGTTCGAGAGCACCTGCAGCGTGTAGCTCCCGACCGGGACGCCGGCGCCGGCGATGTCGAGCTTCACGCCGGGCTTCGTCAGGTCGTAGACGCTCTTGATGTTCGCCGGGTTCGATTTCGGCACCACGATCACGAGCGTGTTGCGCGTGAACACGATCGGCTTCGAGCAAAGCCCCTTCTGGTAGAGCGTCGTCGGCAGCGTCATGTTCGCCGACGCAAAGACGTCCGCCGGAGCGCCCTGGACGATCTGCGCCTCGAGCGTGTTCGAGCCGGCGAACGAGTAGGTCTCCGTCTTGTCGATCGCCGGGAACACGTCGATCAGCGACGCGGCAGCGAAGACCTTGAGGTTCGCATGCGACGTCGCACCCGCACCCGACGCCAGGAGCGCGGCACCGATCACGGCAATGAGTAGCGCGCGTCTCATGACTGGAGCATCACGTTGGTCGACTTGACGATCGCGGTTGCCGGCATCCCCGGCTTGAGGCCGAGCTCTTCGATCGCGTCGCGCGTCACGACCGCGACGAGCCGCGACGGCTCGCTGACGACGAGCTCGACCTGGGCCATCAAGCCGTCGACCTTCACCTCGGTGACGACGCCCGGAAAACGATTGCGCGCGGTGATGTGCGCGCCACTGTCGTCACCGCGCAGGCGGTCGATCTCGTTCGCGCTGACGTACCGGCGGTTGGACGCGTCGCGCGACACGGCGATGCGTCCCGCCTTGTCCCAGCGGCGCAGCGTGTCGAGGCTGATGCCGAGCGCGGAGGCTGCCTCGCTGGCGGTGTAGGTCTGCTTGGGCATCGGTCTCAGCTTTCGTAGACGTCGAGGAAGGTCGTCATCTGGTCGGCGTTCAGCGCCGGGCCGAAGGCGGCGCCGACAGCCGGCTTGCCGTTGAGCGCGGCCGCGGCGGACGCCTGCTGCGCCTCGTTCGCGGCGATCTGCGCGAGCGCGAGCTTGAAGCGCGGCGTCTGCACGTTCTCGAGCGCGCCGACGTAGGCGCCGAGCGCGGTCGTCGTCATCTCCCACGCGGCCTTCGCGATCGCCTTCGCCGAGGCGAACGTCCCGGCGGGATACGAGAAATCGATGTCGTCGGCGGTGGCGGGCGTCTGGCCGGCGCCGGCGAAGAGCGACGCGAGCCCGGTGTAGTGCGCGGTGTCGTCGGCGTGCAGCTGATGCAGCAGCGCGGTCGTTGCGGCGTCTGCGTGCCCGCTTGCGAGTGCGGTGGTCGCGAAGTCGAGCTTCAGGAGCTCGGTCGCGATCCCGAGCCGGAGCGCCGCCAGGTCGGCGTCCGGAGGTGCGGCATTCGCGGCGGCGGCGAACACGCCGCCCGTCGCGAGCAGCGCGCCCCCGGCGACGCTTCGGCGCAGAAGCTGGGCGCGGTCCACCCGCGGAGGTATAGCAGCGATTGCCTAGGCAATGCTGTGGCAGTTGTCCCGAGTAGGATCGCGGCGGTGATCTCTGCGAGCGAATACGGCGAGCGGCGCGGCCGCCTGCTCGAGCACGCGCGCGCAGCGGGCGCGAGCGGCTTCGTGCTCTTCGGGCCGGACTACATCCGCTACTTCACGGGGTTCTGGTTCCTCTCGAACGAGCGTCCGATCGTCTACGCCGAGAGCGCGGGCGGCGAGTCGGCGATCTTCGTGCCGGAGTTCGAGGTCGAGCGCGCGCGCGCCGAGACGTCGTTTTCGCGGATCGAGTCGTATCCAGAGTACCCGGGGCTCGAGCATCCGCTGAAGATCCTCGGGCGCGTCGTCGCCGATCTCGGCCTCACGGGGACGATCGCCGTCGACCAGGACGGCTACCCCGGCATCCTCGGCTACCAGGGGCCGCCGCTGAGCGAGGTGACGGGCGCGCAGGTCGTCGACGTGAGCGAGCGGATCGAGCACATGATCGCGCGCAAGAGCCCGGCCGAGATCGAGCTGATCCGCGAGAGCGGACGCTGGTGCGCGCATGCGCACCGCCTCCTGCAGGAGTACACGCGCGCCGGCGTGACCGAGGCGGAGGCGAGCCTGCGCGCGGGCGCCGAGACGACGCGGGCAATGCTCGAGGCGCTGCCCGGGCTGCCGCAGCTCGGGTCGAACGACGGCGCGAAGGCGGGTTACCGCGGCCAGATCGGCCGTCGCAGCGCCTGGGCGCACGCGATCGCGCACGACATCGTCTTCCGGCCCGGCGACCTGCTCGTCACCGAGACCGGCGCGCCGGTGTGGGGGTACAACGCAGAGCTCGAGCGCGGGATGGTGATCGGGCCGCCGAGCGACAAGGCGCGCTTCCTCTTCGAGCACGCCGTCGCCGCGCAACAGGTCGCGTTCGACACGTTCCGCCCGGGCGTCACGTGCGCCGACGTCGACCGAGCGGTCATGCGCTACTTCGAGGAGAACGGCCTGCTGCCCTACTGGCGGCAGCACACCGGCCACGCGATCGGGTTGCGCAACCACGAAGCGCCGTTCCTCGACGTCGGCGACCGCACGCCGGTCGAACCGGGAATGGTGTTCACGATCGAGCCGGGGCTCTACGACGAGGAGGCCGGCGGGCTCCGCCACTCCGACACGATCGCCGTCACCGAAGACGGGATCGAGATCCTCACCGAGTACCCGCGCGATCTCGAGAGCCTGACGCTGCCCGTCTAGTCCGTCGTGCGGCGCGTGTAGAGCAGTGCGGCGAGCGGCGCGAAGACGACGAGCAGCGCGACCGACCAGACGAGCGACGCAGTCACGGGATGCTGCATCGGCCACGCGCCGATCGTCGCCGACGGATTCGGGTTGCCCCACAGCTGCCGTGCCGCCGAGGTCACCGCGCTGACGGGGTTCCAGTCGGCGATGAAGCGCAGCACGGAGGGCATGTGCTGCGTCGGCACCATCGCGTTCGACACGAACGCGAGCGGGAAGAGCACGATCAGCCCGAGGCCCTGCGCCGATTCCGGCCCTTTGCTGAGGATGCCGAGACAGGCGCAGTACCACGAGACCGCGTAGCTGAAGAGCAGGAAGACCGCGAAGCCGGCGACCGTGTGCAGCACACCGCGGTCCGGCCGCCAGCCGATCGCGAGGCCGCAGAGCGCGACGATCGTCGTGCAGAGCATCGCGGTCAGCAGGTCGGCGAGCGAGCGCCCGACGAGCACCGACGGCCGCCAGAGCGGCAGCGAGCGGAAGCGGTCGATCACGCCGCTCGACAGGTCGGTGCTGAGCCCGACGGCCGTTCCCATCGACGACGTCGTCAGGTTGAGCGCGAGCAGCCCGGCGATCGCAAACGAGTTGTAGCTTCCGTGGTGCGGCAGCACGATGCCCGCACCGAAGACGTAGGCGAAGAGCAGCGTGAACAGCACCGGCTGCACGGTCACGTCCGAGAGCTGCAGCGGCTCGCGCCGGATGTGCACGAGATTCCGGACGGTGAGGACCGACACGTCGCGCAGGCGGCGCTTCACGCTTCCGCCTCCTCGCCGGTCGAGAGCTCCGCCGCGTGGCCGGTGAGCGCGAAGAACACGTCGTCGAGTGACGGTTGATGAACCTGCACGTCGTCGACCGTGATCCCGGCGTCGTCGAGCGCGCGCACGATGCGGGTCGCGAGCCCGGACTCGCTTCGGACCGGGGCACGGAGCCGGAGCCCGTCATGGCTCGGATGGATCGCGCCGGTGACGTACGGCGCGAGCGTGCTGGCAGCGTTTGCGTGTGCTTCGGTGAGCGTCACCTCGAGCCGGGCGCCGCCGGTCTGACTCTTCAGCTCGGCCGCCGTCCCTTCGGAGATCGCGCGGCCGTGGTCGATGACGACGATGCGGTCGGCGAGCTCGTCGGCTTCGTCGAGGTACTGCGTCGTGAGGAGCAGCGTCGTGCCGTCGGCGACGAGGTCGCGGATGACGTTCCACATGCCGACGCGGCTCGTCGGGTCGAGGCCGGTCGTCGGCTCGTCGAGGAAGAGCACCGGCGGGCGTGTGACGAGGCCCGCCGCGAGATCCAGTCGCCGCCGCATGCCGCCCGAGTACTCCTTGACCATCCGGTCGCCGGCGTCTGTCAGCTCGAACTGCGCGAGCAGCTCCCTGGCGCGGGCGTGTGCGTCGCGCCGCCGCCGTCCGGAAAGCCGGCCGACCATCACGAGGTTCTGCCGTCCGCTCAGGATGTCGTCGACGGTGGCGTCCTGGGCGGTGACGCCGATCGAGCGGCGCACGGCATCCGCCTCGCGGACGACGTCGTGGCCCGCGACGGTGGCGGTGCCCGCGTCGGGGGTCGCGAGCGTGGTGAGGATGCGGACGGCGGTCGACTTGCCCGCCCCGTTCGGGCCGAGCATGCCGAGGATCGAGCCCGCCGGCACGGCGAGGTCGAGCCCGTCGAGGGCGACCGTCGCGCCGAACCGCTTGCGGAGCCCGTGTGCCTCGATCGTCGCAGCCATACTTACCGGTCGGCAAGTTAGCTACTTACTAGCCGGCCGTCAAGTAAAATGCGGTGAGTGGCCGAAGCACGCGGCGATACGCGGAACCGGATCCTCGACGTCGCCCTCGAGCTGTTCAACGACCAGGGCTACGACGCCACCTCGCTGCGCGAGATCGCCGAGCGGCTCGGCGTCACGAAGGCGGCCCTCTACTACCACTTCAAGAGCAAGGCGGACATCCTGCTCGAGCTGCACCTCCGCCTCCACGATCTCGGCGACGACCTGCTTGCGGAGCTCGACCAGCTGCCGGACGACCAGGTCGTTGCGGCGTGGCCCGGGCTCGTCGACCGGTTCATCGATGCGGTGACCGAGAACCGCGACCTGTTCCTCGTCCACCAACGCAACCAGCGCGCGTTCGAGCAGGTCATCAACGACGAGCGCCACCAGCAGGCGAATCAGGACATCGAGGAGCGCTTTCGCCGCGTGCTCGCAAACGACGTGATCCCGCTCGCCGATCGCGTGCGCATGGCGTGCTCGATCGGCGCCGTGATGGTCGGTCTGATGGGCGCCGACGAGATCTTCGGCGACGAAGCGGCGCAGGTCGTCGGGCTCGTCCGCAGCACCGTGCACGAGCTCCTCTAATCGGGAGGGCCGGTCGAGACGCCGCGATCCGGCTCGAGCTGCGTGCGCGGGCACGCGCCCCACAGGCCGAGCCCGGCGGAGCGCGCGGCGTCCGCGTCGGCGAGCAGCTGCGTCGCGTACATGCCGCGCACCCCGTCGAAGAAGTACGGTGCCGCGGCGCCGTCGGCGACGAGCCGCAGGTTGACGTCGAGCCCGTCGGATGCGCGGATGACGTACCGAAGCAGCCGCCCGTACTGGTCTTTCGCGTCGGTGGCCGGATCGCGGACGAGGCGCACGACCGTTCCCGGCGGCAGCAGCCGTTTCGTCTCCGCGCTCGCCTGCTCGCCGTAGCACTCGGGCGTGAAGTACACCTCCGGCGTGTCGATCTGCACCAGGCGGATCGTCTCGTGATTCGTCAGATCGACCGTGTCGCCGTCGGCGACGTGGTCGATCGTGAGCGGGCCGCCGGTCGCTGCGCGCCGCGCCGGTCGCCGCACGAGCGTGAGCGTCACGGCGACCGCGAGCACGACGAGGACGACGGTGAGCAGTGACCTGCGCAGGCGCGTGACGGTAGCCGCGCCGGACGCGAACCGATAGTGCGTTTTTCGAGCGTGTCCAGGGGAAACACGTCCGCGAACACCGACCGAGGAGGTGGGCGAGTGCCCGGCAAGCGAGCGAGCGTCAAGAACGAGAAGCAGTACGAGGCGCTGAAGGACAAGGGGATGTCGAAGGAGCGCGCGGCGAAGATCGCGAACTCGCCCGGCGCCTCGAGCCGCGGCGGCAAGAACTCGCACTCCGGCTCGTCGCATGGCGACACGTCGAAGCAGGGCGGCACGACCGCGCAGAAGAAGGCCGCCGGCCGCAAGGGCGGCAAGGCGACCGCGCGCAAGAGCTCCTGACACGATACTGAGACTCAGTCTCACTTTCTGCTAGGGTCGGCGGCGTGCTCCGGCGCGCCGCCCCTTTTGCAGCTCTCCTCGTCCTGGCGGCGGGGTGCGGAGCGAGCGCACAGCGCGCGAGGGGAACGCTCGACGTCGTCGCGGCCGAGAACTTCTGGGGCAGCATCGCGGCACAGCTCGGCGGCGACAGGGTGTCGGTCACCAGCATCGTCGTCGACCCGGCCGCCGACCCGCACTCCTACGATCCGACCGCGAAGGACGCACGCGCGTTCGCCGGCGCGCAGCTCGCGATCGTCAACGGCATCGGCTACGACAGTTGGGCGTCGCACCTGATCGCCGCGAACCCCGTCTCGGGCCGCGACACGCTCGACGCCGGCGATCTCCTGGGCTTGCAGGAGGGCGACAACCCGCATCAGTGGTACTCGCCCGCGAGCGTGCAGAAGCTGATCGACGCGATCGTCGCCGAGTACGACAAGCTGCGGCCGCACGACCGTGCGTACTTCGCGACGCGAAAGCGTCGCTTCGAGACCGTCTCGCTCGCGAGGTACGACACGCTGCGCGCGGGGATCCACCGGCGCTTCGCCGGCACGCCGGTCGGCTACAGCGAGAGCATCTTCCAGCCGCTCGGCCGGTCGCTCGGGCTGAGGCTCCTGACGCCGTACAGCTTCGCCAAGGCGGTTGCAGAAGGCACCGACATCAGCGCGAAGGACAAGGAGGCCGTCGACGCGCAGGCGGCGCAACGGAAGATCGCCGTCTGGGTCGAGAACAGCCAGAACGAGACGCCGGACGTCCGGCAGGTGACGGCGATCGCGCGGGCGCACCACATTCCCGTGGTGACGGTGACGGAGACGCTCTCGCCCGCATCGGACACGTTCGAGCAGTGGCAGGCCGCGCAGCTCGCGCGGCTGGTGCACGCACTGCACGAGGCGACGGGGCGCTGATGGCCGCGATCGAGCTCGAGAACGCCTCCGTCTCGCGCGGCGGCAGATCCGTCTGGGCGCGCGCGACGCTCGCGGTCGAGCCGGGCGAGTTCGTCGCCGTGCTCGGCCCGAACGGCGCGGGCAAGTCGACCCTGCTCGAAGCGCTGCTCGGGCTGCTTCCCCTCACGTCGGGTCGCGCGGTCGTGCACGGTGAAGTCGGCTACCTGCCGCAGCGGCACGCCTTCGATTCCTCGACGCGCGTTCGCGGCATCGATCTCGTCCGGCTCGGCGTCGACGGAGCGCGTTTCGGCGTGCCGCTGCCGTGGCGCAATCCCTACGCAGCGCGCATCGCGGAGGCGATTCGCGTCGTGGGGGCCGAGAGCTTCGCCAAGCGTGCGATCGGCGAGCTCTCGGGCGGTGAGCAGCAACGGCTGCTGATCGCGCAGGCACTCGTCGGCGAGCCGGACCTGCTGTTCCTCGACGAACCGCTCGACAGCCTCGACCTGCCGAACCAGCTGGCGGTCGCTGCGCTGCTCGACCGAATCCGCGGGGAGCGCTCGCTCACCGTCCTGCTCGTCGCGCACGACGTGAACCCGCTGCTGCCGCACCTCGACCGGGTGATCTACGTCGCGGGTGGCCGTGTGCTGAGCGGCCGGCCGGAGGACGTGATCACGACCGAGACGCTGACCGAGCTCTACCAGGCGCCCGTCGAGGTGCTGCGCACCGCCGGGGGCCGGCTCGTCGTCGTCGGCCAGCCGGACGTGCATACGCACCACGGGCACGCGCACTGATGCTCGCGTACCCGTTCATGCAGCATGCGTTCGCCGCCGGTGCGATCGTCGCCGTCCTCGCGTCGGTGACCGGCTGGTTCATGGTGCTGCGCCGCGAGACGTTCGCCGGCCACACGCTGTCGGTGCTCTCGTTCCCGGGCGCGAGCGGCGCGGCGCTTGCAGGCCTGCCGCTCGCCTCCGGTTACTTCGTCTTCTGCGCGCTCGGCGGCCTCGCGATCGCGGCGGGCGGCCGGCGCAACCCGCAGCGGCAGTCGGCGGCGATCGGCGTCGTCGGTGCGGCGGGGTTCGCACTCGGGTTCCTGTTTCTCAGCCTGTACGGCGGCGTGCTCGAGAGCCTCGAGTCGCTGCTCTTCGGCTCGTTCCTCGGCATCACCGGCGGCCAGGTGTGGACGCTGGCGGCGATCGCGTTCGCCGTGCTCGCGTACTTCGCCGCGGTCGGCAGGCCGCTGCTCTTCGGCTCGGTCGACGAGCTCGTCGCGCGGACGCGCGGCGTGCCGGTGCGCGCGCTGCACGTGTCGTTTCTCGTCGTGCTCGGGCTCGCAGTCGGCGCGACCGCGCAGATCACCGGCGTGCTGCTCGTGTTCGCGTTGCTCGTCGCGCCGGCCGCAGCCGCGCAGCGGCTGACGCCACGTGTCCCGCTCGCCCTCGCGCTGTCGCTCGCGATCGCGCTCGCGGTGACGTGGGGCGGCCTGACGCTCGCCTACTACACGAACCGTCCCGTGGGCTTCTTCGTCGCGACGCTCGCCTTCGCCGTCTATCTCGCCTGCCGATGCTGGCCCAAGAGTTCGTTCGCAACGCGCTGATCGCCGGGACGCCGATCGCGCTCACTTCGGGCGCGATCGGCTACTTCGTCGTGTTGCGCAGCCAGGTGTTCGCGGGTGACGCGCTCACGCACGTGGCGTTCACCGGTGCGGTTGCGGCCGCTGCGATCGGCATCGACCTCCGCTTCGGTCTCTTTGCCGCGACGGTGATCGTCGCGCTGCTGCTCGCCGGGGTCGGCGACCGGGCGCGCACGGACGACGTCGCGATCGGCGTCGTCTTCGTGTGGGTGCTCGGTCTCGGCGTACTGCTCCTCGACGCCGCCGGCGGTGGCTCGATCGCGGCGCGCACGCTGTTCGGCTCGATCTTCGGGCTCGGGACACAGGCGACCGTGCTCGCTGCCGCGATCGGGCTCGCGCTGCTCGCTGCGCTCGTCGTGGTCGCGCGGCCGCTGCTCTTCGCGACGCTCGATCCCGAGGTGGCGGCCGTCCGCGGCGTGCGGGTCGGCCTGCTCGGAACGGTGTTCCTCGTGCTGCTCGCGCTCGACGCCGCCGAGGCGACGCAGGCCGTCGGCGCCTTGCTCCTGCTCGGACTGATCGCCGCGCCGGCCGGTGCGGCGCACGCGCTCACCACTCGTCCCTACTTCGCGCTCGCGCTTTCGGCCGGGCTCGCGCTCGCTGCGACCTGGCTCGGCGTCGCCGTTGCCTACGTCTTCCCGACCATGCCGCCGAGCACGGCGATCGTCGGGGCCGCGGTCGTCTTCTACGCCGTCGCGATGACGGTGGGAGCCGTCCGGCGACTGCCGGACGGCTCCCGTACGCCGATCGCCTAGCTTCCGTTCTCGGCCGAGCGCGCGAACGCGTCGGCGGACTTGAGCAAGGCGTTGCAGCCGACCACCAGAAGGCCGCCTGCCGTCACGGTCTTGTTGTCGAACTCGGCGCCGTACAGCTCGTTCTTGATCTGCGTCGCGAGCCTGTCGCGGGCGGCACCGAGCACCTTCATCTCCGACTGCACCTTCTCGTAGGTGCTGTCGCTCGTCGACGAGCCGGTCTTCATCGCGGCGGTATCCGCGAGCAGCATGTCGGTCCCGAACTCGCCCACGCTCGAGTTGAGCTGCTTGTAACAGACGGCGAGCTGCTGGAACTGACCCTGCTTCGTCTTGCCGGGACTGATCGACAGGTCCTCGGTCAGGACGCGGCCGTCCTCGATGTAGTCGTCCTTCAGACCGGTGAGCGCCATGAGCGTCGGGCGGACGTCGGCCTGGTCGGCCCACGTTCCGTGGTTGTCGATCTGCGGATCGGTCTTCGTGCTCGTGTTCGCGTCGTCAGCGGAGCTCGGGCCTTGGCCGGCACTGGCTCCGTCGACGCCGAGGTGCTTCACGCCGGGGCCGACGAGCCCGATCCACGTGTTGTTGATCTCCGGCGCGTAGTAGCCGTGGTTCCACGCGTACTCACTGCTGACCGTCGTGCACGTGGTCGGTGCGCTCGCTGCAGTCGTCCCGGACTTGCAGACCGGCGAGTCGCTCGTCCCGTCCGTGAAGTAGACGTCCGGGACCGGGAACACGCTGAAGGTCGGCACGCGTGCGGGGTCGGCGTTGCTGAAGTGCATCAGCTCCTCACCCGTGCTGTCGACCATCCACTTGGTCGCGGGCTCGGTCTTGCCGTCGAACGGATCGTTGACGGTGATGTTCCCGAAGTCCCGCTCGAGCTGCCGGACGACCGGCGTCGGCTGGTTGCCGGTCACGTAGACCGACTCGCCCTGCGGTTCGCTGGCGAACGGCGTCGTGTCGTTGTCCTCGTTCTGGAGCAGCCCGTGCACGCTCGCCTCGACCTCGCCGACCTGACCGACCGCGTAGCTGCAGTCGTAGGTCGTCGTGAGCGGGGTGCCGGTGCACGTCGGCGTCTCCGCGCGGCCGACGTTCGCGCCCGAGAAGTGATCACCCTCATCGGCGCCGAAGACGAACAGCGTGTTCTTCGAGGTCAGGCCGTCGTCGGCGAGCCGCTTGAAGAACGTGGTGAACGCCTGGTTGTACGAGGCGGTCGTCTGGTAGTAGCACGGGTCGCCCGGTCCGTCGGCATACCCGATGTCGGGCTTGCCCTTGTACGTCGACGCCGGGCTGCACGGCCCGGAATCCGCCGACGAGACCGCATGCACGTCGGAGATGTACGCGTACGTGACCGGCACGCCGCTCTCCTGCATGTCGGCGGCGTACGCGAGCGACTGGGCAGCGGTGATCGGGCCGAAACCGGGGAAGCCCGGCGTGTGCACGTACTGCCCGTCCAGCTCGCTGCCGTTCAGGTCGGTCAGGTTCCCGGCCGAGTCGAGCACCGGGAAGCTGTCGCCGTTCGCGAACGTGCGGTTGTCGCCCGAGTTGGCGGCGCCGGCCAGGATCGGCTGGAGGTACTTGTGGCCGAAGACCGCGTCGAACCCGTTGTAGCCGCCCGGCTCGCTCGGCAGAACGTCCGGAACCTCGGTGTTCGTCGCCGACGACTCGCCGTACTTCACGGCCTTGGCGTTCGCACAGACAGCGTTGTTCTGGGCGCAGTGAATCGCGAGCCCGAGGTAGTCGTTCGTCTCCTGGTCCTTGAACGAGTCGGTGTCGGCGTTGTACTGCGCCTCTTCCGGAGAGTTCGCCCCGAAGACGTTCTTGATGTCGGGGTTGGCGTTCTCCATCTCGAGGTTCACTGCCGAGACGGCGCCGACGTTGCAGCCTGCGCGGGTGAACTCGACCCACGGGGCCGGTGCGGTCGCATTGTTCTTGTTGGTCGGCGGGACGGTCGCCGAGTAGTCCATCTGCGGGAAGCTGTCGGCGCCCCCACCCGTCCAGTAGCTGAAGACGCTCTGCTCGGGCGTCACGCCGCCCGACGGCGTGAAGGCGTAGTAGTCGTTCGCGACGCCCATGCCCTGGCGGTCGCCGTAGAGGCCGGTGAAGTTCGTGGTCAGGTCGTTCGCCGTGTGACCGATCATCGGCGTGTGGCTGTTCGAGAGCAGCGTTCCGTTGCTGGTGATGAAGTTCTCGAGTGACGGAATCTGCTCGATGTCCGACAACACGTTCGGGTTGTCGCGGTTGTAGTGGACGTTGTCGAACACGACTTCGACGACGTGCTGAATGCCGTTCGAGAGATGACAGGCAGACGGCGTCTTGTCGGAAGCGGCGCCGGTCTTGGCGCTGGCGCCACTGACGGTGACGGCGACGGCGATCGCCGCGACGGCGATGGCCGCGGCCAGCCCGCTCCCCAGCAGGCGAGTCCTTCTCATCTAAATGCTCCCCCTGATTGATTGACACTGCGTGCGGCGTCTCGGAGCTTAAACCCGTCGACGACGGCGCAGTGAACTTGCGCGAACCTGTCACGTCGCGGTCACGTGACGTTCACGACAGGCGAAGCTAACGACAGTCTTCGCACGCGCCGTGCAGCACGACGTCGTGCAACGAAACGTCGTAACCCGAGCGCTTCTCGACCCCCGCGAGCGCCCGCTCGAGGCCGTTGTCCTCGAAGGGCTCCACCTTGCCGCAGCTGTCGCACACGAGGTGGTGGTGATGGTCGCCGTCGCCCTTGATCGGCTCGTAGCGCGCGATGCCCGAACCGAGCTCGATCCTCTGGACGAAGCCTTCGCTCGCGAGCAGGTCGAGCACGCGGTAGACCGACGCGATCCCGACGGGCTTCTTCGCGGCGCGAAGCCGGTCGAGGATCTCCTGCGCCGTCAGGCAGCAGTCCTGCTCGCCGAGCAGCTCGACGACCGCGCGGCGGGCGCCGCCCTGGCGGAGACCCTTGCCGCGGAGCGCGTCCAGTGTGTCCTCGGTCCACGCACCCATCGACCGAAAATGATAGCCGCTCTCATTCTCCGGCGAGCCGGCGCAGCAGCTCGACCGAGCGGGCGAGCGTCTCCTGCTCGCGCGCCGTGAGCTCGGTCTCGATCGCCCTCGACAGCCAGTCCTCGCGGCGCTCGCGGTCGGCGCCGAGCGCCTTGCGGCCGGCGGTGGTGAGCGACACGAGCATGCGTCGTGCGTCCGACGGGTCGCCGTGCCGGCTGACGAGACCGGCGCTTTCGAGATCCTTCACCGTCTGCGCCATCGACTGCGGCCGCATGCGCTCGCGATCCGCGAGCGCGCTCGTCGAGAGCTCGCCGTCGCGCTCGAGCCGCGCCAGCACCGTCGTCTGGTTGAGCGGCAGGATCGCCTCGGCGCGCAAGCGGCGAACGAGCCGGCCGAGCACGAGCCGCAACTCGTGGGCGTCTGTCACGACCTACAGGCTACCTGCACAGGTAGCCTGTCTTTTCGTGGCTGACGACGGCTACAAGTGGGTCGCGCTCTCCAACACGACGCTCGCGGCCCTGCTTGCGACGATCGACGCGTCGATCACGCTGATCGCGATGCCGGACATCTTCCGCGGCATCCATCTGAACCCGCTCGAGCCGGGGAACAGCTTCTACCTGCTCTGGATGATCCTCGGGTTCCTCGTCGTCTCGAGCGTGCTCGTGGTGAGCCTCGGAAGCCTCGGCGATCTGTACGGGCGCGTGAAGATGTACAACCTCGGCTTCATCATCTACACGGTCGCGTCGCTGATCCTCGCGGTCGACTGGCTGCACGGCGGAGCAGGCGCCGACTACCTGATCGTGTTTCGCATCGTGCAGGGCATCGGCGCCGCGTTCCTGCTCGCGAACACCGGTGCGATCCTGACCGACGCGTTCCCGGCGAATCAACGCGGCCTCGCGCTCGGGATCAGCAACGTCGTCGGCATCAGCGGCCAGTTCATCGGGCTGATCCTCGGCGGGCTGCTCGGCCCGATCAACTGGCGGCTGATCTTCCTCGTCTCGGTACCGCCCGGGATCTTCGGGACGATCTGGTCGATGAAGAAGCTGCGGGAGATCGGCACGCGCCGCGTCGCGCCGATCGACTGGCTCGGCAACCTCACCTTCGCCGTCGGGCTCGTGCTGCTGATGATCGGCATCACGTACGGGATCCGGCCGTACGGCGCCGACGCGATGGGCTGGCACTCGCCGCTCGTGCTCGGGTGCCTGAGCGGCGGCATCGGGCTGCTGATCGCGTTCGTCGTCGTCGAGCTGAACGTCAAGCATCCGATGTTCGAGCTCGAGCTCTTCAAGATCCGCGCGTTCTCCGCGGGAGCGATCGCGACGTTCCTGTCGTCGGTCTCGCGCGGCGGCCTGATGTTCATGCTGATCATCTGGCTGCAGGGGATCTGGCTGCCGCAGCACGGCATCGGCTTCGAGTCGACGCCCCTGCACGCTGCGCTCGCCATGCTCCCGCTGACGTTCGGTTTCCTGACTGCGGGCCCCGTCTCCGGCTATCTGTCGGACAGGTACGGCGCGCGCATGTTCGCAACGACCGGGATGCTCGGCAGCGCGCTGACGTTCATCCTCCTCGAGACGCTGCCGATCGACTTCTCGTATCCCGTCTTCGGCGCGCTGCTCCTGCTGATGGGCATCTCGATGGGGTTCTTCGCCTCGCCCAACCGCGCCGCCGTGATGAACAGCCTGCCGCCGCAGCACCGCGGCGCCGGCGGCGGCATGAATCAGACCTTCCAGAACTCCGCGCAGGTTCTCTCGATCGGGATCTTCTTCACGCTGATGATCATCGGACTGTCGGCGAAGCTGCCGTCGACGCTCGCAAAGGGGCTGGTGGCGCACGGTGTGCCGGCGGCGACCGCGCAGCACGCCGCACACCTGCCACCTGTGTCGGTGTTGTTCGCAGCGTTCCTCGGCTACAACCCGATCAAGACGCTCGTCGGGCCGTCGGTGCTGTCGCACCTGAGCCCCGCGAACGCGGCGGCGCTCAGCGGCCGCAGCTTCTTCCCGAGGCTGATCGAGGATCCGTTCCGCTCGGGGTTGCACGAGGCGTTCCTGTTCGCGATCTGCGCCTGCATCGTCGCCGCGATCGCGTCCTGGACACGCGGTGAGCGCTACGTCCACGGAACCGAAACCGACGTTCCGCCCATCAGCCCCGAGGGCTTCGCCGACTGACGCGGCAAGCGCTTCTTTCGTCCCGGGTAACGAGGTGGAGACGAAGCGCCCCAACCGGGGCGTTTCTCTCGTACTCTGCTCGTGGGGGAACGGAACAGTGTCGGGGAGCTTCAGAGCACGTGGCTGGTGGCCGGCCGCAGGCGCGGTCGTCGTCGCCGCGGCGGCAATCGGCGGCGTCGCCTTCGCAGCGACCCGCGGCGGGAGCGCGCCCGCGCACCGCATCCTCGTCACGGACACCGCGTGCGCGCCGCACTGGGCCGCGCCGCGCTCGGGCCGCACCGTGTTCACCGTCGAGAACACGAGCAAGGTCACGACGTACAACATCGACCTCGCGAGCAGCAATCACGTGTCCGTCTACGGTCAGATCGAGGGTCTCGACCCCGGCACGTCCGACACGATGGACGTCGTCCTGCCGCCCGGTGCCTACACGTTCGAATGCGGCGCGTTCGGCGGCGGGACGCTCGACTCCGACATCGCACGCGTGTCGGGCCCGCGCGTCGCCGCCGCGCGTTCGTTCCAGCCGGTGACGCCCGCGCAGATGCGCCAGGTCACGTTCACCTACCGCCTCAGCCTGCAGCCGTGGCTCCGGAAGCTCGCGCAGGACACCGACGCGTTGACCGCTGCGGTGAAGGCCGGGCGACTCACCGCGGCGCGTTCGTTGTGGCTCACCGCGCATCTCGACTACTCGCGGCTCGGCGCCGCCTACGACACGTTCGGCCCGTACAACGACCTGATCGACGGCCGCCCGCTCGGGTTGCCGGGCGGAGTGCGCGACCCGGGCTTCCACGGGTTCCTGCGCCTCGAGTCCGGGCTGTGGCACGGCCAGCCGCAGACCGAGCTCGCCTCCGTCGCGGTTGCGCTCGACCGGTCCGTGCACGGCCTCGTCCACGCCTTCCCGCGGCTGACGATGCCGGACGGGGACGTTCCGCTCCGCACGCACGAGATCCTCGAGAACACGCTGCAGTTCGAGCTGACCGGTGAGACGGACGAGGGGAGCCACACGAACCTCGCGACCGCCTGGGCGAACGTCCAGGGCACGAACCTCGCGCTCGCCGCGGTGTCGGAGATCCTCGGCTCCAGCAGCCCGGGGCTCGTGCAGCGGGTGCAGACCGGCCTGACGCATCTGGGCGAGGAGCTGAAGGCGTACGAGCGGCCGGACGGCGCCTGGGTTCCGCTGCAGTCGCTCCCGCGCGCACAGCGCGAGCGGCTGGATGCGGCGACGAGTGGTCTGCTCGAACAACTCGAGCTCGTGCCGGACCGGCTCGAGATCCAGGCGACGCTGAGCACGAACGGACGGGAGACCGATGACTGAGCGGAAGCTCTCCCGCCGCGGCTTCATCAAGGTCGGCGCCGCTGCCGGCGGCGGCGCGCTGCTCGCCGGCGCCGGGCTGCACGAAGCGGTCGGGCACGCCGCGACGACGAGCGGGCTGCCGTCGTTCGAAGGACCGCACCAGGCGATGGTCCTCGCAGAGACGACGCAGGCGACCGCGCTCGTCTCGTTCGACGTCGTGGCAGGCTCGCGCCGCGAGCTCCAGGACCTCCTGCGCACGCTCACGGCGCGCATGCGGCTTCTCTACCGCGGCGGCCTGCCGCAGAACGACGGCCCGGCTTCACCGCTGGACGACAACGGCATCCTCGGCCCGTCGCTCCCGGCGCAGCAGGTCGCGTTCGTGCTCGGTCTCGGCGCGAGCCTGTTCGACGGCCGCTACGGACTTGCCTCACTCAAGCCTGCGCGCCTGTCGGAGATGGTGAGCTTCCCGAACGACAACCTCGATCCGGCGCGAACCGGCGGCGATCTCAGCCTGCAGGTATGCGCCGCGGACGCGGACACCGTCATCCATGCCGTGCGCGACATCACCAAGCACACGCGGGGTGCGATGCAGCCGCGCTGGCGGATCGACGGCTTCAAGAGCCCTCCGCGTCCCGCCGGCACGCCGCGCAACCTGCTCGGCTTCAAGGACGGGATCGCGAACCCCGATGTCAGTGACGCGGACGCGATGCGCCGGCTCGTCTGGGTCCAGCGCGGCAGCTCGGAACCGGAGTGGACTGCGGGCGGCACGTATCAGGTCGTCCGGGTCATTCGCATGCTGGTCGAGTTCTGGGATCGCGTGTCGATCGGAGAGCAGGAGAACATGATCGGCCGCCGCCGTGCGACGGGCGCGCCGCTCGACGCGAACAGCGAGTTCGCGGCGCCCGACTACGCAAACGACCCGCACGGCGACCGGATCCCGCTCGACGCGCACATTCGTCTCGCGAATCCGCGCACAGCCGCCACGGGGGAGAACCTCATTCTCCGGCGGGGCTACAACTACGACCGCGGCGTCGACGCGAACGGCAACCTCGATCAGGGCCTGATCTTCACCTGCTACCAGCAGGACCTCGAGCGGCAGTTCATGGTCACGCAGCGGCGGCTGATCGGCGAGCCGCTGGTCGACTACGTCAGTCCGGTCGGCGGCGGCTACTTCTTCTGCCCGCGCGGCGTTCAGGGCGCGACGGACTACTTGGCGCGCGGCTTGTTCGCGTAGCATCGCGCGCGTGGAGACGACGAGCGCATTCATCGCCGCTGGACCGCCGAGCGCGGAGGCACAGGAGATCTTCGAGCAGTACGAGGCCTCGGACGGCTACGTCGCGAACTACGCCCGCGTCTGGTGCTGGCGGCCGGAGATCCTGACCGAGTTCGCCGCCCTGCGCGCGAAGCTGACCGGCGGGTCGAGCCTGTCGCCGCGTGAGATCGCGATCCTGACCGTCGGCACAGCGTCGGCGCGTGGGGACTCCTACTGCTCGCTCGCGTGGGGCGGCAGACTCGCCGCCCTTGCCGGCGAGGACACGGCAGCGGCCGCTCTTCGCGGCGACGACGTGGAGCTGAACGAGCGCGAGCAGGCGCTGCTCGCTTGGGCGCGTGCTGTCGTCGCCGATCCGAATGCGACGAGCGAGCGCGACATCGAGCGTCTGCGCGCCGCCGGCCTCGAGGAGCGCGAGATCTTCGAGGCGACGGCATGGATCGGGCTGCGGCTCGGCTTCTCGACGATCAACGACGCGCTCGGCGTCCGTCCGGATCGCGAGCTCGCGGAGAGCGTGCCGGGCCCGGTGCGCGACGCGGTCGCGTTCGGACGCGTCCCCGGCTAGGCGAGCTCGTCGACGAGGTCGGCGATGCTCTCGACGATGCGCGAGGGGCGGTAGGGGAACGCCTCGGCCTCGTCGCGGCTCGTCGAGCCGGTGAGCACGAGCACGGTGTGCATCCCGGCTTCGAGCCCGGAGACGACATCGGTGTCCATCCGGTCGCCGATCATCGCGGTCGTCTCGGAATGCGCGTCGATCGCATTCAGCGCCGAGCGCATCATCAACGGGTTGGGCTTGCCGACGAAGTACGGCGCGACGCCCGTCGCGCGGCTGATCAGCGCCGCGACCGAGCCGGTCGCCGGAAGCGGCCCGTCGGGTGTCGGCCCGGTCGGGTCCGGGTTCGTGGCGATGAAGCGTGCGCCGGCGACGATCAGGCGGATCGCCTGCGCGATGCGCTCGAAGCTGTACGTCCGCGTCTCGCCGAGCACGACGTACTCCGGGTTTCGCTCGGTGAGCGTGTAGCCCACGTCGTGCAGCGCCGTCGTCAGTCCCGCCTCGCCGATCGCGAACGCGGTGCCGGCCGGCCGCTGCGTGTCGAGGAAGTTCGCGGTGGCGAGCGCCGACGTCCAGATCGAGTCCTCCGGTACCTCGAGCCCGTTCGCCGCGAGCCGTGCGGCGAGATCCCGGCGGGTGTAGATCGAGTTGTTCGTCAGGACGAGGAATGGGAGCCCGCGCTCGCGCAGGCGGCCGATGAACTCGGCGGCGCCGGGAATGGGGTGCTCCTCACGGACGAGCACCCCGTCCATGTCCATCAGCCAGGAACGAATCGCGCGCTGCTTCACGCGGCGATCCTCGCAGGTCCGGCCTACGGCGCCTGCAGCGACTCCGCGATCTTCACCAGCTCGTCACGGCCTCGCTTCCCGCGAGAACCGGTGGATCGTAGGCCGATGCGTATGGCTCGAGGCTAATGCTCATGTGCGCGAGCGCCGATAAGGCTGACGCGGTGGAAGAGCTTTCGCACGTCCTGCAACTGCAGGTTGCGCAGGGGGTCCGGCGTCGTCCTCTGGGCACGCTGCTGCTCGACGACGGCGTGATCACGACGCGCCAGCTCGAAGAGGCGCTCGCCGAGGCCGAACAGAGCGGCGAGCGGCTCGGCGAGGTGCTGGTGCGGACCGGCGTCCTCACGCGCCGCATGCTCGCGATCGCGCTCGCCGACCAGGCCGGCCTCGAGTTCGTGGAGCTCGGATCCGTCGAGGCCGATCCGGCGGTCGCCGGGCTGATCTCGGAACGGCTCGCGCGCCGCGCCCAGGTCCTCCCGCTGCGACTCGCGGACGACAGCACGGTGGTCGTCGCGGTCGCCGATCCGACGGACGTGCTCGCGTCCGACGACCTCCGGCTCTCGCTCGGTCTTCAGCTCGAGCTCGTCGTCGCCGAGCGTGACGAGCTCTCGATCATGATCGAGCGCACGTATTCGCACACGACCGGCCCGCGCCTGGAGATCCTCGAGCTCGAGCCGGGCGCGGAAGCCGACGTCGAAGACCTCGAGGACGCGTCGACGAGCGCGCCTGCGATCCAGCTCGTCCACTCGATCCTCAGCTCCGCGATCGAGGATGGCGCGTCCGACATCCACTTCGAGCCGCAGGCGGAGGAGGCGGTCGTGCGTGCGCGCATCGACGGCGTCATGCGCAAGATCGCGGTCGTGCCGCGCTCGCTCCAGGCCGCGGTGACGAGTCGCCTCAAGGTGATGGGCGAGCTCGACATCGCCGAGAAGCGCGTCCCGCAGGACGGCCGCGTGACCGTGCGCTACCGCGGCGCGCCGCTCGACATGCGAATCGCGATCATGCCGACCACGTACGGCGAGCAGGTGGTGCTGCGCGTGCTGCAGCGCCGCGCCGGCAGCTTCGGGCTCGAAGACCTCGGCATGAGCGCGGAGAACAGCGCGACCTTCGAGCGCGCGATCAAGCAGCCGTACGGCGCGGTGATCGCGTGCGGGCCGACCGGCAGCGGCAAGACGACGACGCTCTACGCCGCGCTCGGCGTGCTCAATCAGCCGGACCGGGTGCTGATGACGATCGAGGATCCGGTCGAGTACCAGATGCCCGACGTGGCGCAGATCGAGGTGAACGTACGTGCGGGACTGTCCTTTGCACGCGGGTTGCGCACCATTCTCCGCTCCGATCCCGACGTGCTGCTCGTCGGCGAGATCCGCGACGACGAGACCGCGCACATCGCGATTCAGGCGGCGATGACAGGTCACCTCGTCCTGACGACGCTGCACACGCACAACGCCGCGAGCTCGATCGAGCGGCTGAAAGACATGGGCGTCGAGCCGTCGCTGCTCGCGAGCACCGTCAACTGCATCGTCGCGCAGCGCCTCGCCCGCCGGCTGTGCCTCGAGTGTCGGGAGGAGTACGAGCCGGGCTACGAGGAGCTCTCGCAGTTCGGGCTCGAGCCGGACGGCCGCTCGCTCTTCCGCTCGCGCGGCTGCCCGCACTGCGCCGGCACGGGCTACCGCGGCCGGGTCGCACTGTACGAGGTGATGCCCGTGCACGGCCAGATCCGCCGCCTGATCAACAGCTCGACCGACGAGATCTTCGCCGCGGCTGTCGACGAGGGCATGACGACACTGCGTCACGACGGGTTGCGACTGGTCTACGAGGGCATCTCGACGCTCGACGAGATTCGCCGGGTGACCGGCGACCGCATCATCTGAGAGTCTCCGCGGCGTGCGGACGCCGTCCCTATCCCGGTACGTCGGCGCGATCGCGGCGGTGCAGTTCGCGGCGCTGCTCGCGACGAGCACGCGGTACGGCTACCACCGCGACGAGCTGTACTTCATCGTCGCCGGCTCGCATCCGGCGTTCGGCTACCCGGACCAGCCGCCGCTCGTGCCGCTGCTGTGCGCGGCGATGAACGCGATTTGGCACTCGCTGTTCCTGCTGCGCCTGCCGTCCGCGATCGTGTCCGCGGTCACGACGGTGCTCTCCGCGCTCGTTGCGCGCGAGCTCGGCGGCGGCCGCCGCGCGCAGCTGATCGCCGCCGGCTGCACGGCGTCGTCCGGGTTCGCGCTCGCCGTCGGGCATTTCGTCACGACGACGACCCCGGACCTGCTCTCGACGACGGCTCTCCTCTGGCTCGTCGTGCGCGCGATCGCGCGCCGGAGCGGCCCGCCGCTTCTCGTCGCCGGGATCGTCGTCGGCATCGGGTTCGAGGCGAAGCCGCAAGTCGGGATCGTCGCGACGGTCGTCACCGCCGCGCTGCTCGTCCTCGGCCCGCGCTGGCCGTTCCGGAGCTGGTGGTCGCTCGGCGGCGTCGCCGCCGCGGTCGCCCTCGCTGCGCCGTACCTCATCTGGCAGCAGGTGCACGGGTGGCCGCAGGTGACCGTCGCCGGCAACGTCGGCGGCTCGGCCGAAGGCGGTCGCATCGGGTTCATCCCGTTCCAGCTCGTCATGGTCAGCCCGGTGCTCGCGCCCGTGTGGATCGCCGCCCTTGCCGCGCCGTTCCGGCGCGCGTCACTTCGCGTCTACCGCTTCCTGCCGGTGACCTACGGCGTGCTCGGAGTCGCGTACATCGTCGGCAACGGCAAGGCGTACTACCTCGCGAGCCTGTATCCGGCGCTGCTCGGCGTCGGCGCCGTGGTCGTCGCGGGCCGGCGGACGCGCACGCGCGCATGGGTGATCGCGATCGGGCTCTCCGCCGCGATCGGCGCGTTCATCGCCTTGCCGCTCCTGCCGGAGCGGTCGCTGCAGGGAAGCGTGCCGATGGCGATCAACCCCGATCTCGGCGAGCAGGTCGGCTGGCCGCGCTTCATCGACACGGTCGCGCACGCGTGGCGGTCGCTCCCGCCCGCGACGCGCGCGCACACGGCGATCTTCACGGGCAACTACGGCGAGGCCGGCGCGCTCGAGGTGCTCGGCCGATCGCACGGTCTGCCGCGTCCGTACAGCGGCCACAACGGCTTCAGCGAGTGGGGTGAGCCGCCGGCGCGCGACGACCGCGCGCTCGTGCTCGGGTTCGACAACGGCGGTGAGCTCGCGCCGCAGTTCACGGACTGCCGCCGCCTTGCCCGCATCGACGACCGCGTCGGGCTCGACAACGACGAGCAGGGTCTGCCGGTCCTGCTGTGCCGGACGACCGCGCCGTGGCCGGCGCTCTGGCCGTCGCTCACCCACTACGACTGACGCGTCTAGCGCGGCACGAGGCGCGACAGCGCCGCGGCGATCGCCTCGATCGTGACCGGCTTCGCGAGGAACTCCGCGTTCGGCTGGGACGCCGCGAGCCTTGCGTTCTCGGAGGAGCCGGAGACGAACAGGATCGGCAGCGACGGCGACCGCGCGCGGATCGCCGCCGCGAAGTCGATGCCGTTCATGGCCGGCATGATCAGGTCGGTCACGAGCACGTCGAAGGCGGCGTCGTTCGCGATGTGCGCGAGGGCCTCGGCGCCGCTTCCGAGCGCGACGACCTCGCCGCAGCCGGCGGCGCGGAGCACACGCGCGAGCGTGCGGCGGACGTGTTCGTCGTCGTCCACGAGGAGTGCTCGGAGCCCTCCGCCGTCGACGCCGCCGGTGGCGCGCCCCGCACCGTTCTTCGTGGCCTCGACCGCGTCGTCCGCGCCGAGCGGCCAGCGCACCGTGAAGCACGTGCCGACACCCACCTCGGTCGCAACGTCGATGTCGCCGCCGGCGGCGTCCACGATCCCGAACACGGTTGCGAGACCGAGACCGGTTCCCTTGTCGGGCGCCTTCGTCGTGAAGAACGGCTCGAAGATCCGCTCGACGACGCCGGGCGCCATCCCGACCCCCGTGTCCTCGACCGAGATGACGCCCTGCTCGCGCTCGGCCTCGCGCCGCGTCCGAATCGTGAGCCGCCCACCGCGCGGCATGGCGTCGCGGGCGTTCAGTGCGAGGTTGAGCAGCACCTGCTCGAGCTGCCCGATGTCGCCCACGACCGGAAGCGGCTCGCCGGTCAGTTCCACGGAGATCTCGATCGCCGGCTCGATCAGGCGCTCGAGCAACCGGCGAGCGTCGGTGACGACCTCGTTCAGGTCGAGCGTCTTCTGCTCCACCGGCTGCCGGCGTGCGAACACGAGCAGCTTGCGCGTCAGCTCCGACGCGCGCTCAGCTGCGTGCACCGCCTCCTCGAGATGCTCGCGCGTCTCACCGTCCGGGATGTCGAGCAGCGCGAGCGTCGTCGCGCCCGCGATCACCGTGAGCAGGTTGTTGAAGTCGTGGGCAACGCCGCCTGCGAGCTGGCCGAGCGCGTCCAGCTTCTGCGACTGGCGCAGGCGGTCCTCGAGCTCCCGCCGTTGCTCCTCGGCCAGGTGCTGTGCCGTCACGTCGCGGGTGATACCGAGCATGAGCGTCTCGTCGCCGAGCTCCGTGCGGGCCTCGACCGACCGAACCCAGATCCGCTCGCCGTCGGCGCGCACGAGCTGGCCGCCGACCTCGACGCGCTCCTCGCCGGCCGCGTAGCGCTCCTGCCACTGTGCGGTCGCGAGCTCGCGGCGCTCCGGCAGGTAGAAGCGCTCGCGATACTCGGCGAGCGGCAGCTCGAACTCCTCGTCGCCCGCCCGCAGCAGCCGCGCGAACTGCGCGGAGATGAGGATCGTCTCGCGCTCGAGGTTGATCACGTACGCACCCATCTGGGCGATCTCCTGGGCGCGGTCGAGGAGCTGCGCCCGGCGCAGCGCGTCGAGCTCCGCCTGCTTCTGCGCCGTCACGTCCTCGAAGAACGAGAAGAACATGCCGGTGCCGGGGATCGGCGCCGCCCGGAGCCGCAGGGCGATGGGCGCCCCGTCCTTGCGGCGGTAGCGCCGGTCGAGCTGATCCTCGCCCGAGGGCGCGCGGCGAAGGGCGTCGATCGCCGCCGCGATCTCGGCGGTGTCTGCGGGATACGTGAGATCGACGCCGCTGATGCCCACGAGCTCGTCGGGGCTGTCGTAGCCGAGCATCGTCGCGAGCGTCTGGTTGCACTCGAGGAACCGGCGGTCGCCGTCGGTGATCGCGATGCCGACGGCGCTCGTCTCGAAGAGCGTCCGCTCGCTCAGCACCACGACGGGATCGGAGCTGTCCGCCACTCACGCCGATGCTAGGACGTTCCCGGCGCCTTCGCCATGCCCGCGCCGGATCGTGAGTACGATCGCGTGATGGCCTACGACGAGAGGCTTGCCGAGCGCATCCGCGCGCTCGTCGCCGACGAGCCGAACGTCACCGAGAAGAAGATGTTCGGCGGGCTGGCGTTCCTCGTCGACGGGAACATGGCGATCGCGGCGAGCGGTCAGGGCGGGGCGCTCGTTCGCGTCGATCCCGAGCAGAGCGACGCGCTCACCGCCGACGGCACGGCGAGTGTGGCGGTGATGCGCGGGCGGCCGATGGCGGGCTGGCTGCGCGTGGAGAGCGACCGGCTCGAGACCGAGCAAGCCCTTCGCGCGTGGGTCGAGCGCGGCGTGGGCTACGCGCGCTCCTTGCCGGCGAAGTAGCCGTGGAGCTCACCTCGGCTGTCGACGAGCTCCTGCGCGCCGTCGCGGGCACGGGCGCGCGCCGCGTCCTGCTCGTCCCGCCGGATCAGACGCGCCTGCACTCGCGCGCCGGGGACATCGTCGCTCGCCTCCATCCGCTGCTCGAGCCCGAGCTCGAGCAGCTCGACGTCATGCCGGCGCTCGGCACGCACAAGCCGCTCGGGCCGGAGGAGTGCCGGCTGATGTTCGGCGACGCCATCGAGGCGTCCAAGCTCCTTCACCATCGCTGGCGCGACGACGTCGTGACGATCGGCGAGCTGCCGGCCGACGAGGTCGACGAGGTCGCCGGCTTCGAGCTGGGGCTGTCGCTGCCGTTCGCGGTCAACCGCGCGCTCGTCGACGACACCTATGACCTCGTGGTCGCGGTCGGGCAGATCGTGCCGCACGAGGTTGCGGGCTTCGGCGGCTACACGAAGCACATCACGATCGGACTCGGCGGAACGGAGACGATCCAGCGCAGCCACTTCGTCAGCGCCGTCTACGGGATCGAGCAGACGATGGGACACGTCGACGCGCCGGTCCGCACGCTGCTCGACCGCGGCTTCGATCGCTTTGTCGAGCCGCGGTGTCGCGTGCTCTTCGCCTTGACGGTCGTCGAGGCGCGGCGCGGCGGCAATGTGCTGCACGACGTCTTCATCGGCGAGGGCGGCACGCGCGCGGCGGGCGGTGAGGCGTTCCGTGCGGCGGCCGAGCTCTCGGCGCGCGTGAACATCGAGACGGTGCCCGAGCCGTTCCGGCTCTGCGTCGTCAACCTCGATCCGGCCGAGTACCGCTCGACCTGGCTCGGCAACAAGGCGATCTACCGCACCCGGCGCGCGATGGCCGACGGCGGCGACCTCGTCATCCTCGCGCCGGGAGTCGAGCGCTTCGGCGAGGATCCGGTCATCGACGCGCTCATCCGCCGCCACGGCTACCACGGACGCGAGGCGGCGCTCGCGGCGATGGCGTCCGACGGCGAGCTCGCAGCGAACCTCGCAACGGTCGCGCATCTGATTCACGGCTCGAGCGAGGGCCGCTTCACCGTGACGTACGCGCCCGGGCCGCAGCTCTCGCGTGAGGACGTCGAGCGCGCCGGCTTCCGCTACCTGCCGTACGGCGAGGCCGCCGACATCGTCGGCGACGGGTACATCGCCGATCCGGGACTCGGGCTGTGGCGCGCCTGAGGGATGACCGCTACATCGAGGGCGGTGAGCTCGGGCTCCAGCTCCACCGCGAGATCGCGGGGCTGCCGCTCGTCAGCCCGCACGGCCACATCGACGTGCGGCTTTTCTCCGAGCCGGGCGCGCGGCTCGAGCAGCCCGGCCGGCTGTTCGTCACGAGCGACCACTACGTCGTGCGGATGCTCTACTCACAGGGCGTGCCGTTCGAGGCGACGCGGGGGGACGACCGCGACGTCTGGGAGCTGCTCGTCGCGAACGCGGAGCTCTTCGCGCTCACGCCGTCCGGACTCTGGCTGCGCGAGACGCTCGCGAACGTCTTCGGCGTCGACGAGCTCACCACGGATGCCTACGACGCGATCGAGGAGCAGCTCGCCTCGCCCGCATTCGCGCCGCCTGCGCTGCTCGAGCGGTTCGAGATCGAGTGCCTCTCGACCACCGACCCCGCCGGCGCGCCGCTCGACGCGCATCGGGAGCTCGCGCCGCGCATCCGGCCGACGTTCCGCCCCGATGCGGTCGTCGCCCTCGACGCGCCGGGCTGGCGCGACGCGCTCGCCCAGCTCGAGGCGAGCGTGGGGCGCGACCTGGGTGACTACGCATCGTTTCTCGACGCGCTCGCCGAGCGGCGCGCAGCGTTCAAGGACGTGGGCGCGACGGCAACCGACCACGCGGCGACGAGCACCGATACGACCAGGCTCTCGCCGGCGGACGCGACGCGGTTGTTCGCGCGCGCACTCGCGGGTGACGTCTCCGCGGAGGAGGCGCGCGCGTTCGAGGCGCACATGCTGAGCGAGTTCGCGCGCATGAGCCTCGACGACGGCCTCGTCATGCAGCTGCACCTCGGCAGCTTCCGCGACCACAATGCGCCTCTCGCTGCGCGCTTCGGCCGCGACCTCGGCGCCGACATCCCCGTCGCTGCCGACTGGACGCGCGGCCTGCAGCCACTGCTCGAGGCATGCGGCAACGAGCCGAGCTTCACGCTGATCCTCTTCACTCTCGACGAGAGCACGTACAGCCGCGAGCTCGCGCCGCTCGCCGGCCACTACCCGGCAGTGCTGCTCGGCTGCCCGTGGTGGTTCCACGACAGCCCGCTCGGCATCGACCGCTTTCTCGACCGCGTCGTCGAGACGGCC
Organism: Gaiellaceae bacterium; assembly: GCA_035651895.1. Lineage (GTDB taxonomy): Bacteria > Actinomycetota > Thermoleophilia > Gaiellales > Gaiellaceae > PALSA-600. The sequence continues at coordinate 267,897 of DASREW010000013.1, read as the reverse complement.
GGAATTCGCAACCTCGCCGGCTTCGTGGACGACGCGCGCGCACTGACCACGCTCCCCGCGCGGCACGACCTCTGGCGCCGGCGCACGTCCGGGTGGCTTGCGCGCCGCGTCGCCGCCGGCTTCGCCACCGAGGACGAGGCGCGCCGCATCGCCCGCGAGCTCGCATACGACCTCGTGAAGCGCGCGTACCGGGTCTAGACGCCGCTGAAGGCGTCGAAGCCGCCGTCGACCGGCACGACGGTGCCCGTCACGAACGACGCAGCGTCGCTCGCGAGCCAGACGACGGTGCCGGCGAGCTCGTGCGGCTCGCCGAAGCGTCCGGCCGGCGTCGCGGCGACGATCTTCTCCCCGCGCTCGGTCAGCGCGCCCGCGTCGTCGAGAAGGAGCGCGCGGTTCTGCTCCGCGAGGAAGAACCCGGGCGCGATCGCGTTCACGCGTACGCCCCGCGGCGCGAGCTCGACGGCGAGCCAGCGCGTGAGGTTCTCGACCGCCGCCTTCGCGGCGCCGTAGCCGACGACGCGCGTCAGCGCACGATGCGCGGCGAGCGACGAGATGTTGACGATCGATCCGCCCTCGCCGATCGTCGCGCCCAGCACCTGGCACGGCAGGAGCGTCCCGTTGAAGTTCAGCTTCACGGCCTCGTCGATCGCCTCGGCCGGAAGCTCGAAGAACGCGCCGGTCGCCGCCGGCACGTTCCCGCCCGCCGCGTTCACCAGCACGTCCAGCCGGCCGAGCTCCGATCGCACGCGCTCGAGCGAGTCGCGGTCGAGCACGTCGGCCTCGAGAACGAACGCGCCGTCGAGCTCCCGGGCGAGCTCCTCCAGCCGGTCCCGCCGCCGCGCGAGCAACCCCACTCGTGCGCCGGCGCCGGCGAGGCCGCGCGCGATCGCACTGCCGAGCACGCCGGACGCGCCGGTCACGACCGCGACGCGGCCGTCGAGAGCGAAGAGGCCGGAGACGGAGCTCATCCAGGTGATACAAGCACTCGGTGCGGTTGAGCGTGATCACCGACGAGATCGTGCCGGGCCTCGGCCGGGCGCTCGACGTCTGCGAGGAGCTCGACCTGGACGCCGTCGAGCTGCGCACGCTCGACGGGCGGCAGATCGTCGACCACTCGGATGACGAGCTTGCATCGGTCCGCGCGGAGCTGGACCGCCGCGGCTTCGGCGTGACCGCGGTCGCCTCGCCGTTCCTGAAGTGCGACCGCGGCGAGGAGCAGGAAGCGGTGCTCGCAGGCGCGCTGCGTGCGGCAGCGGCGCTCGGTGCGCCGATCGTGCGCGCCTTCGGGTACTGGCGCGAGGCCGACCCGGCCGCAGCGCTGCCCGAGCTCGGGCGTGCGCTCGACGCGGCCGCCGCGTCCGCCCAGGCGGCCGGCTTCACGCTGGCGCTCGAGAACGAGCACGAGTGCAACGTCGCCAGCGCGGCGGAGACGCGCGCGGCGCTCGACGCGGCCCGCGCGCCCGAGCTGCGCGTGATCTGGGACCCGGGAAACGCCGCCATGCTCGACCCGTCGGCGTGGAACGGGCTCGGCGGTCTCGAGTCGATCGTCGACCGCGTCGCCCACGTGCACCTGAAGGACGTCACCCCGGCCGGCGAGTGGACGCGGATCGGCGACGGCATCGTCGACTTCGCCGCACAGCTCGCATTTCTCGACGACGCAGGGTATGACGGCTACTTCTCGTTCGAGACGCACTACACGCGCGACGGCAGCGGCGAGCTCGCGACACGCGACTGCGTCGCCGCGCTGAGGGCGCTGCGGTGACGCTGCGCTACGGCCTGATCGGCGCCGGCGTCGTTGCCGGCATGCACCTCGAGGCGCTGCGCGGGCTCGACGGCGTCGAGCTCGTCGGCATCAGCGACCTCAACCGCGAAGCGGCGGCCGCGCGCGCACACGACGCCGGCTGCCGCGCCTTCGCCGACGCCGGCGAGCTGCTTGCCGAAGAGCTCGACGTGGTCGTCATCGGCACGCCGCATCCTTCCCACGCCGAGCTGGCGATCGCCGCGCTCGAAACCGGCGCGCACGTCCTCTGCGAGAAGCCGCTCGCACCGGAGGCGCGCGAGGCCGACGCGATGATCGCCGCCGCCGACCGGGCCGGACGACTCCTCGGCGTCTGCTTCCAGCAGCGCTTCCGGCCGGTGATCCGCGCGGCGAAGCGACTGATCGACGACGGCCGGCTCGGGCCGCTCGTGCGCGCTTCGATCGTCGACCCGCTCTACCGCCCGCACGCCTACTACGCGAGCGCGGACTGGCGCGGGACGTGGAAGGGCGAAGGCGGCGGTGTGCTGATGAACCAGGCGCCGCACACGCTCGACCTGCTTTGCCACCTCGCCGGGCCGCCGCAGACGGCGTGGGGTGTGGCGGAGCGCCGCGCGCAGCCGATGGAAGCCGAGGACACGGCGACCGCGCTGCTCGCGTACGAGAACGGCGCCGTCGGCACGCTCGCCGTGTCGACGCTCGAGCCGGGCGTGCAGCGCATCGAGCTCGTCGGCGACCGCGGGCGCATCGAGATCGTCGGCGAGACGATCGCCTTCGAGCGCTTCGAGCCGCCTGTCTCGGAGCATCTGGTCGCGGCGACCGAGATGTTCGCCTCGCCGGCGCGCGTACGGGCCGACGTCGAGCTGCCGCCCGGTCGCGGCGACCACCGCGACGTGCACGAGGACTTCGCCGCCGCGGTGCGTGAGGGTCGTGAGCCGTACGTGCCCGCGCGCGAGGCGATCTGGTCGCTCGACCTCGCCAACGCGATCGTGCTCTCGACGCACGAGGAGCGCGCCGTCCCGCTGCCGGTCGATCGCGACGCGTACGCGGCGCTGCTCTCGCAGCTGCGCGGCGCATGATCGCGTTCTCGAACCTCGCTGCGCCGGGGTGGACGCTCGAGCGCGCGGTCGAGGCGGTGAGCGAGTACGGCTACGACGGGCTCGAGCTGCGGCTGCTCGACGGCGATCCGATCGACATCGCTGCGCTCTCCGGCGACCGGCGTCGGGCCGTTGCCGCCGCGCTGGCTGCGACGACGCTCGTCTGCCTCGACACGTCGATCGAGCTCGCGGGGCCGTTCGAGGACGAGCTCCCGGCTGCGCTCGAGCTCGCGCGCGAGTGGGGCACCGACACGATTCGCGTCTTCGGCGGCGAGGTCGCCGATCTCGACGACGTCGCGCGCCGGCTCGAGCCGCTCCTTGCCGACGACGTGACGGTCGCGCTCGAGACCCACGATGCGTTTGCGAGCGCGGTGCGCGTCGCGGAGCTCTTGCGCCGCGTCGACAATCCGTCGTTCGCAGCGATCTGGGACCTTCACCACCCGACCCGCGTCGGCGAGTCGCCCCAGGACGTCGTCCGCGCGCTCGGCGACCGCATTCGACTGGTGCACGTGAAGGACGCGCGCCGGGACGGCGACGCGTGGCAGCTCGTCCCGCTCGGCGAAGGCGAGGTTCCGGTGCGCGAGGCCCTCGCCGCGCTCGCGGGCTACGACGGCTGGCTCACCGTCGAGTGGGAGAAGCGCTGGCATCCGGAGCTCGCCGAGCCGGAGGTTGCGCTGCCGCGGGAGCTCGCTGCGCTGCGAAGCGTCACAGGCTGAAACCTGGTTCTGCGAACCAGGTTTCTGTGTTACGCGTCACGGAGTGAGCAGCCAGACCGCCGCGCCCGGCCCGAGCGCGTCCCCGATCTCCTCCGAGGCGAGCACGAGCTCGCCCTCGGGCAGTGGCGTCGGCGCGCCATCGACGTTCACCAGGCAGAGCAGGTCGCCGCGCGCGAACGCGAGCGTGCCCGGCGGGCTGTCTCGCCAGGCGAACACGCCGTGCGGACGGCGGGCGATCGCGGCGCGCGTCAACTGGAGCATCGAGCCCGGGTCGTCGCGCTCGACGGCGACGCTGCGGGCGCCGAAGCTCGCCGGCTGCGGCAGCCACGGCGTCCCGGCCGAGAAGCCGAACGCCGGCGCGTCGGCGGTCCACGGAAGCGGCACGCGGCAGCCGTCGCGGCCGAGCCGCTCGCCGTTCGTGCGGAAGAAGATCGGGTCCTGCCGTTCGTCCGGCGCGAGCTCGACCTCCTCGAGGCCGAGCTCCTGCCCCTGGTAGAGGAACGCCGCACCGGGCAGCGCGAGCAGCAGGAGCAGTGCGGCGCGCGCCCGGCGGAGCCCGTCCGCGCCGCCGCCGTAGCGCGTGGGCAGGCGTGCGACGTCGTGTGTCTCGAGCACCCAGCTCGCGGCCGCGTCGACCTCGCCGAGGCTCGTCAACGTTCGCTCGATCGCGCTGCGCATCCCCGCGCTCTCCCAGTCTTCGAAGAGCAGCGTGAAGTTGAACACCAGATGGAGCTCGTCGGGGCGCGTGTACGCGGCGACGCGCTTCGGGTCGCGGAAGAACACCTCGCCGACGAGGAAGCGCTCGCCCGGGTACCCGTCGACGAGCGCCCGCCACTCGCGATAGAGCGGATGCAGCTCGGGCTGGTCGATCGCCGTGCGTCGGTCGAACGAGTGCAGCTCGGCACCCGGGACCGGCTCCGGCTCGTCGGCGAGCGCGGGATCCTTGAACAACCCGTGCGCCACGTCGACGCGGATCCCGTCGACGCCGCGGTCGAGCCAGAAGCGGAGGATCGCATCGAACTCGCGGCGCACCTCCGGGTTGTGCCAGTCGAGATCCGGTTGCTCGGGTGCGAACAGGTGCAGGTAGTAGCGCCCCGTCTCCTCGTCGCGCTCCCACGCAGGCCCGCCGAAGACGGAGAGCCAGTTGTTCGGCTCGTCGGCCCAGACGTAGTAGTCGGGATGCTCGCGGAACCACGGGTGCGCGATCGACGTGTGGTTCGGGACGAGGTCGATGACGATGCGGATGCCGTGCGCGTGCGCGTCGGCGACCAGCGCATCGAAGTCGCCGAGCGAGCCGAACGCCGGGTCGACGTCGATGTAGTCGGCGACGTCGTAGCCGTGGTCGGCGCCCGGCGAGGGAAAGAACGGCGTGAGCCAGACCGCGTCGACGCCGAGCTCGGCGAGGTACGGGAGCCGCGAGCGGATGCCCGCGAGGTCGCCCAGGCCGTCGCCGTCCGCGTCGGCGAAGCTGCGGACGTAGATCTCGTAGACGACCGCGTCGCGCCACCAGGGCTGCAGCGTCATGCGAGCGCCGCCTCGAGCTCGTCGCGGGTCGGGATCGCCGAGCGGCTGTCGAGCGCGCGGCACGAGAGCGACGCGGCGGTGTTCGCCGCCCGCAGCGCGCGCTCGAGCGGCGCGTCCTCGAGCAGGTAGGCGAGCAGGGCTCCGTGGAACACGTCGCCGGCGCCGAGTGTGCTCACGAGGTTGGGGCACGGCACGCCGGGCTCCTCGACGATCCGGCCGTCGCCGGTCGTCGCGGTGCTGCCGCGTTCACCGCGCGTCACGACGACGAGCTCGGCGCCGGCGGCGAGCGCCGCGCCCGCGTCGCCGAACTCGGCGCGCAGCCGCTCCTCGGTCGGCGCGTAGAGCGTGACGCCGGAGAGGTCGAGACGCTCGATCGGGTTGCCCCCGTCGAGCGAGACCTTCGCACCGCTCGCGTGGGCGAACCCCACATGATCGACGTGCACCCAGGCACTGCCGTTTGCGTCGACGAGGTGGAGCGGCGCGTCCCCCGCGACGTGGACGATGGCGCGCCGGCCCGCGTCGTCTACGAGGATGGTGCTCTCCGGCGTGCGCGCGCCGCGTGCGACCGAGACGCGTGAGACGTCGACGCCTTCGCCCGCGAGGGCTTCGAGAACGAACGCACCGGCGTCGTCCGCGCCGACCGAGCCCGCGAACGCGACGTCGACACCCAGCCGCGCGAGCGTCACCGCCGCGGTTGCCGCAGGCCCGCCTCCTGCCACGACCGCCTCGCGCGCGACGACGCGGCCGTCCGGCGCAGGGAGCGACGGCACCGCGAGCACGGTGTCCTTCGTCGCCAGGCCGACGCAGAGGACGCTAGGCGGAGTCAGTCTGGAGCCGCTCGCCCGTGTCGGGCGAGAAGAAGTAGAAGCGCGAGGGGTCGATGGCGAGCCTCAGGTTGTGGCCGACGCGCGCCTTCGTGCGCGAGTCGACGCGCGCGGCGAACAGCGCCCGGTCGTGCTGGGCGGCGAGCAGACCCGCGTGGTCTTCCTTCTCGTCGGCGATCGCGTCCTCGACGACCACCTGCTGCGCAGCGACCTCGAAGAACACGTACGCGTCGGAGCCGAGCTCCTCGAGCACTTCGACGCGCACCTCGATCTGCGGCAGGTCCGGCGACGCGAACGCGACGTCCTCGAACGCCTCCGGCCGGACGCCGAAGATGAGCTCGCCGCTCGAGCCCGGGCGCGTGCCGTTCAGCGGCACCGTGTAGTCGCCGAACTGCACCTCGTCGCCGACCTGCGCGCGCACGAGGTTCATCGCGGGCGAGCCGATGAACGCCGCGACGAACAGGTTCGCGGGATGCTCGTACAGGTGCTGCGGCGCGTCGATCTGCTGCAGCTGGCCGTCCCGCATCACCGCGACGCGCTGACCGAGCGTCATCGCCTCGACCTGGTCGTGCGTCACGTACACGGTCGTGACGCCGAGTCGCGCGTGAAGCTGCTGCAGCGACGTCCGCATCGTCACGCGCAGCTTCGCGTCGAGGTTCGACAGCGGCTCGTCCATCAGGAACGCCTTCGGCTCGCGGATGATCGCGCGGCCCATCGCGACGCGCTGCTGCTGGCCGCCGGAGAGCTGGCGCGGGCGGCGTTCGAGCAGCTCCTCGAGCCCGAGCAGCTTCGCCACCTCGACGACGCGGCGGTCGCGCTCCTGCCGCGGCACCTTGCGCACGCGGAGCCCGTAGCCGAGGTTCTTGCGCACGGTCATGTGCGGGTAGAGCGCGTAGTTCTGGAAGACCATCGCGAGGTCGCGCGATCCCGGCGCGGCACGCGTCATGTCGCGCTCGCCGATCAGGATCTTGCCGTGCGTGGCCGTCTCGAGCCCGCCGATCGTCCGCAGCAGCGTCGTCTTCCCGCAGCCCGACGGACCGACGAGGACGACGAACTCGCCGTCGTCGATCGTCAGTGAGACGTCGTCCACCGCGCGAACGCCGCCGGTGTACTCCTTGCTGACGTGGTCGAGGACGATCTGCGCCACGGCAGGAAAATAACGCCACTGGGCCGGATGTGCAAACGTTGCCACACGAGGCCTAGACTGAGACGGCGTGCTGAGCGACGTCGCCCCCGACCTCTTTCTGCTCCGCGACACGTGCAACGTGTACGTCCTGCGGACGGGCCGCGAGGCGACGCTCGTCGATTTCGGGAGCGGGCTCGCGCTCGACCGGCTGGCCGAGCTCGGAATCGACCGGGTGACCGACGTCGTCCTGACGCACCACCATCGCGATCAGGTCCAGGGCCTCGCGCGCGCCGCCGAGGCGGGGATCCGCATCTGGGCGCCGCCGGTCGAGCGCGACCTGATCGAGCACGTCGACCGTCACTGGGAGATGCGGCGGCTCGACAACGACTACGAGCTGCGTGAGGATCGCTTCTCGCTGCTCGAACCGGTCGCGATCGCGGGCGTCGTCGACGAGTACCGGCGGCGGAGGTACGGCGGCGTCGAGCTGTATGCGCTGCCGACGCCGGGCCACACGGTCGGCTCGGTCAGCTATCTCGCCGAGCTCGGAGGCCGCCGCTTTGCGTTCACGGGCGACCTGATCTACGGCGACGGACAGGTGTGGTCGCTCGCCGCGACGCAGTGGACCTACACCGGCGTCGAAGGCCAGATCGCCACGAGCCTCTCGCTCGCGGTCGTTGCCGGCCGCGAGCCGGACCTGCTGCTGCCGTCCCACGGCGAGCCGATCGCCGATCCACCCGCGGCGATCGCCCGGACACGCGGCCGGCTGCGCGAGCTGATGTCGCTGCGCCGGGAGGACGACTGGGACTTCGAGGAGTGGTTTCGCAACCCGTGGGAGGAGCTGTCACCGCATCTGCTGCGCAGCCGCGCGTCGTTCGCGACCTCGTACGCGCTCACGTCGGAGTCGGGCCGCGTCCTGCTGATCGACTGGGGCTACGACCTCTGGACCGGCTCGTCGCTCAACGCCGACCGCGCCGGGCGGCGACCGCTGCTGACGACCCTCGAGGACTTCGACGTCGAGGTCGTCATCCCGACGCACTTCCACGACGACCACGTCGCCGGCATCAACCTGCTGCGCGCTGCCAGAGGCGTCGAGGCCTGGATCCCCGAGACGGTGGCGCCGATCCTCGCCGAGCCGCACCGCTACGACCTGCCCTGCCTCTGGTACGACCCGGTGCGAGCCGACCGCACGCTGCCGCTCGAGCAGCCGTTCCGCTGGCAGGAATACGAGCTCACGCTGCACCCGCTGCCCGGGCACGCGCGCTACCAGGTGGCGATCGAGCTCGAGGTGGACGGCCGGCGCGTGCTCGCGACCGCCGACCAGCAGTACGCGGCGCCGCACCTGATCCCGAACTACCAGTACCGCAACCGGTTCGGCTTCGACGACTACGTCGCCAGCGCCGCGCTGTACGCGAAGCTGCGGCCCGACCTGATCGTGAGCGGCCACTGGCCGCCGCTCGAGGTCGACGACGCGGTGCTCGAGACGCTGCGCCGGCACGGCGAGCGCGTCGCGGCACTGCACCGCGAGCTGCTGCCGCCGGAGCGCGTCGAGGCGCGCATCGAGCCGTACCGTTCGACGGTCGCGCGCGGCTCGAGCCTCGACGTCGAGGTGGAGGTCGATCGCAGCCCGGCCGAGATCGAGCTCGTGCTGCCGGATGGCTGGCGCGCCGAGCCAACGGCCGCCAACCGCTTCCGCGTCACCGTGGGCGACGCACCGGTGCGGCGCGCGCGAATCGCGGCCGACGTCACCGTCGGCGGCGTGCGTCACGGACAGCTCGCGGAAGCGCTGGTGGACGTCACGTGATCGTCGAGCGCTCCGGCTGCCGCGTGGAGGTCTCCGACGACGGGCTCTTCGCCGACTTCGGCCCGCTTCGCCTGCGCCCGCTCGCTGCGCTCGACGCGGTCGGCAGTCCCGACGAGACGCTCGCCGTCGACGCGCCGGTGCTCGTTGCAGACGGCGTCGTCGAGGTGCGCCGCCGCTCGACGGCCTGGGACGAGGCGGTCGTCACGCTCGCCTGCACCGGCGACGGGCTCGAGGTGCGCACACGGGTACGTGGCCGCGGCGCGCTCGACACCGCGCGTCTGCTCGCAGCGCGCTCGCTGCTCCCGGGCAATCCGAACGGGCTGCTGCCGAGCGGCACCCGCGCGACGACGCTCTTCTCGCCGAATCCGGACGACCCGGAACGCGTCACGCGTCCATCGTCGGAGCCCGCTGCAATCGGCGTCGTCGGCGATTCCGACCCGGGACGCGGCCACTGGTTCTTCACGCCCGCGCCGCTCTACGTCGTCCTGGGCGACATCGGCATCTCGGTTGTCGCGCCGATGGCGGAGCTGCGCTTCCCGCAGCTCGTCTACGAGGGCGGCGACCGCGCGTTCGCGCTCGCCTTCCAGTACGAGGGGCACACCGACGTTGACGGCACGTTCGACGCGCCGACGTTGCTGCTCACACCCGGCGTCGCCGATCCGTACGACGGCCTGCGCGCACATCGCGCGAGCCTCGTCGCGCGCGGCGCGGCGCCGCCGGTCGAGGCGCGCGAGCAGCCTGCGTGGTGGAGCGAGCCGATCTTCTGCGGCTGGGGCGCGCAGGTCGCGCGTGCAGACGCAGCCGGCGGCCGCGCGCCGGACCTCGCCACACAGGCCGAGTACGACGACTATCTCGCGATCCTCGAGCGTGAGCAGCTCGTGCCGGGGACGCTGACGATCGACGACAAGTGGCAGTCGACGTACGGCCGCAACGAGCCGGACACGGCGAAGTGGCCGGACCTGGGCGGCTGGATCGCGTGCAAGCACGAGCGCGGGCAGCGCGTGCTGCTCTGGTGGAAGGCGTGGGATGCGGAGGGTCTGCCGCCGGAGCTCTGCGTGCGGAACGCGGCCGGCGAGCCGCTCGGCTTCGACCCGTCGAGCCCGGCGGCGCAGGCAGAGCTCGAGCAGATCGTCACCGCGATGCTCTCGCCGGACGGCCTCGACGGCGACGGCCTGAAGATCGACTTCACTGCACGGACCCCGAGCGGCTACGCGGCCACGAGCCACTCCGGCTCGTGGGGAATCGCCCTGCTGCACGAGCTGCTGGCGATCGTCCACCGGGCGGCGAAAGCCGCCAAGCCCGACGCCCTGCTCGTCACGCAGACGCCGCACCCGGCATTCGTCGACGTCGCCGACATGATCCGGCTGAACGACATGATGCGGCTCGGCGACGGCAGCGGTCCGCAGTCGGTCGTGCCGCAGATGCGCCATCGCGCGCTCGTGACCCGGGCCGCGTGCCCCGAGCTGCTCGTCGACACCGACGACTGGGCGGTGCCCAGCCTGGACGCCTGGCGCGAGTACTTGCGGGAAAAGCCCTTACTCGGCGTCCCGGCGCTGTACTACGCTGATCTCGTCGATGGGTCCGGCGCACGACTTGGGTCCGAGGACTACCAGCTGTTGAGGGAGACGTGGTCGGCTTGGCGGGGGCGTGATGAGCCGTAGGAGCGGGAAACCGTGAACCTGCAGCCGCGGCGGAACGAGCCGCAGCCGGTCACGCTTGCCGACATCGCCCGCGAGGCCGGGACGTCGCAGTCGACCGCGTCGCGCGCGTTGAGCGGGCGCGGGTACGTGGCCGCCGACGTGCGCGAGCGCCTGCTCGCCGCCGCCGAGCGGCTCGGCTACGTGCCCGATGCATCGGCGCAGACGCTCAAGCAGAAGACGAGCCGGATCGTCGGCGTCGTCGTCTCCGACCTCGAGAACCACTTCTACGGCGGGCTCGCCGCCGGCATCGAGCAAACGCTGCGCGAGGCCGACTACCGCATGGTGCTCGTCGGCGACAACAGCGAGAGCGGCGAGGAGATCGCAGCCGTGCGCGCATTCATGGCGATGAAGACGCCCGGCGTGATCCTCACGCCGGTTGCGAGCGACGCGATGACGCTCCTCCACCGCCGCGGCGTGCCGGTGGTCGAGGTCGACCGGCGACTTGCGAACGTCCCGTGCGACGGGGTCGTGATCGACAACGTGCGCGGCGCGCGCGAAGCGGTGGAGCATCTGCTCGAGCTCGGGCACCGCCGCATCGCGCTGCTCGTCGTCGACACCGACTGGACGAGCGACGCCGGTCGCGTGCAGGGCTACCGCGATGCGCACGCCGCAGCGCGGCTGGCCGTCGACGAGTCGCTCATCCTCCGCTTCCCCTTCCACGACCCGACCGCCGAGGAGCGGATCTCCGGTCTCCTCGAGCGCCACGCCCCCACGGCGATCTTCGCCGCCAACAACCTGCTCGCCGAGCAGGCGTGGCGCGTCTTCCGCGCCCGCGGGCTCGCGCTCCCGAGCGACATCTCGCTCGTGGGCTTCGACGACGTGCAGTGGACCGGCATGGTGAGCCCCGGGATCACGACGGTCGCCCAGCCGACGATCGAGCTCGGCCGCCGGGCCGCCCGCCTGCTGATCCGGCGCATCGACGAGCCGCACGCCGACCCCGTGCACGAGCTCTTGCAGCCGCACCTGGTCGTCCGCGGCTCGACCGGCCCGGCCCCGCGCTAACAAGCAGCGCGTTCCGGCGTCCTTGCATCCCAGGAGGATGTGTGGTTACGTTCCCACATAGATGTGGTGACGTTGCCACACGCCTGTCACACCCGGGGCTCGGGCCCCATGGCACAGGGAGGGATGCATGTCGCGTAGGTGGAAGGCGATCGGCGCGCTCGCCGTCGCTTTGGTCGTAGCGGCAATTGCCGTGACGGCCGCCGCAGCGCACTCGAAGTCGACGAAGTCGACGAAGTTCTCGGGGACGCTGAACATCATGGGGTTCGGCACGAACGGTGACGACGTGGCGAAGAATCGCTTCGCCATCGCGCAGAAGGCCATCGCCCCGGCAAAGGTGAACGCACCGAACGGCGGGTTCAACGAGCAGCAGTTCCTCACGGACATCGCCTCGAAGCAGGTCCCCGATCTCGTGTACTGGGATCGCTCGTACGTCGGCACGTACGCCGCGAAGGGCGCCCTCATGCCGCTCGACTCGTGCATCAAGAGCGACAAGATCGACACGAGCCAGTACCGGCAGGCGGCGCTGCAGTCGGTGACCTACAACGGTCACATCTACGGCATTCCGGAGTTCTTCGACGTCCGGACGCTCATCGTCGACACGCACGTGGCCGACGCGTCGGGTGTCACCGGCAAGATGCTGAACACCGCGAACCCGACGGTGCTGAAGCAGGCTGCGCTGAAGATGTACCAGCACAACGGCAGCCAGGTCACGCGGATCGGCTTCGATCCGAAGCTGCCCGAGTTCTTCCCGCTGTGGGCGAAGGCGTTCGGCGCCAACATCCTCAGCAAGGACGGTCTGCACCCCGATCTGAACAGCCCCCAGGCGATCGCGGCGCTGACCTATGCGAACAGCCTCATCCAGGCGCAGGGCGGCTACAACGCGTTCCTCGCGTTCCGGAACACCTGGGACTTCTTCGGCTCGGACAACCAGGTCGACAAGAACCAGGTCGGCGCGTGGCCGATGGAGGAGTGGTACTACAACGTCCTCGCGTCCTCGTCGCCGAACGTGACGGTCACCGCGATTCCGTTCCGCAGCAAGACGGGTGACCCGATCAACTACTCGACGGGCTCGGCGTGGTCGATCCCGAAGGGTGCGAAGAACGTGGCCGCTGCGTGCCAGTGGATGAAGACCATGACCCAGGCAAGCACCTGGGAGACTGTGGCGAACATCCGCAAGGCGGCGTACGCGAAGGCCGGCCAGTACTGGACCGGGCTCTTCACGGCGAACGCGAAGGCCGACGCTGCGATCAACAAGCCGACCGCCGGCGAGCCCAAGAAGTGGGCGAGCATCATCACGACCGTCGAGAACGCGGAGAAGTACTCCTTCGCGATCCCGGCGTCGCCGGCCAGCGCTCAGTTCAACACGGCCTGGACGAACGCCGTGAACCGGGTCCTCCAGGGTCAGCAGACGCCGACGCAGGCGTTGAACCAGGCCCAGAAGGAAGCGGTCGCGGCGATCAAGGCCGCAACGAAGAAGTAACGTCACGCCGGTAGCCACTTGGCGACGGCAGCAGTAGCGACCCGCAGGCCGGGCCCTGGAGACAGGGCCCGGCGGTGGGCGTCCGGATTCCGGGAGCGCGACACGTGGTGGGCCTACGCGTTCCTGGCCCCCTGGGCGTTCGGCTTCCTCGTGTTCACCGCCGGCGCGATGGTGTGGGGCGCGATCATCTCGTTCACGAACTACAGCGTCGTCGCGCCGAGTCACGGCGTCGGCCTCGCGAACTACCGCGCGATCGCGAGCGACCCGTACGCGCTGCTCTCGCTCAAGAACTCGTTCGAGATGACGGCGATCTACGTGCCGTTCGAGATGGGTCTCGCCCTCCTCTTCGCGAGCATGCTCGCGAAGATCACGCGGTTCGACGGCTTCTTCCGCACCGTCTACTACCTGCCGGTGATGACGCCGACGGTGGCGATCGGCGGCATGTACCTGCTGATGTTCAACGGGCCGTACGGCCTCGTCGACCAGTTCCTCGGGATCTTCCACATTCCCGAGCCGTACTGGCTGACCGATCCGAACTGGATCAAGCCCGGCATCGCGGCGATGCTCGTGTGGCAGGTCGGCGGCAACACCGTGCTCTACCTCGCCGCGATCAAGAACGTGCCGCAGCAGCTCTACGAGGCCGCGTCGATCGACGGCGCGTCGGCGTGGCGGCGCTTCAAGGACGTGACGCTGCCGATGATCAGCCCGACGCTGTTCTTCACGTTCGTGATCCTGACCGTGTACGGGCTGCAGGTCTTCGATCAGATCTACACCGCGTTCTACAACCCGAGCAACGCGAAGATCTCCTCGGACACGTCGCTCATGTACGTGATCTACCTCTTCCAGCAGGCGTTCGACTACCTGCACATGGGCTTTGCGTCCGCGATGGCGTGGCTCTTGTTCGGGATCATCATGGTGATCACCGTCTTTCAGATTCTCTTCAGCAAGCGGTTCGTCTACTACGAGGGGGAGCAGCGATGACGAGCGTCTCGGCCGAAGGGCGCGCGGGCGCGCCGACACCCGAGGTCCCGCCTGTCGCGCTCGGACCGGTGGAGCCGAGGTGGCGGCAGCGGCTGCCGCTCCTGAAGCAGGTGCCGTTCATCGTCCTGCTCGCCGCGTTCAGCGTGCTCTTCATCTACCCGTTCCTCTGGCTGGTCAGCGCCTCGCTGAAGACGCGCGGGGACGTGTTCAACAACAAGCTGATCCCGTCGACGTTCGCCTTCCACAACTACGTCAGCATCTGGCACGCCGCGCCGTTCCTGCGCTGGTTCGCGAACAGCATGTACATCACGATCCTCGCCGCGGTGCTCGTGACCTTCGCAAGTGCGCTGACCGCGTTCGCGTTCGCATACTTCCGCTTCCCGCTGCGCAACTTCCTGTTCGGCTGCGTGCTCGCGACGATGATGCTGCCGGGCGTCGTGACGATGATCCCGGTCTACCTGATCTGGCACCACGTCGGCCTCTCGAGCTCGCAGATCCCGCTGTGGGCGCCGAACCTCTTCGGCAGCGCGTTCTACATCTTCCTGCAGCGACAGTTCTTCATGGGCATCCCGCGCCAGTACTTCGAGGCGGCGCGCATGGACGGCGACAACTACTTCACGATGTTCTGGCGGATCGCGGTGCCGATCGCGCGGCCCGCGCTGATCGTGACGTTCCTCTTCGAGTTCAAGGCGAAGTGGAACGACCTGATGACGCCGCTCATCTACCTGCACGGCTATCACCAGTACACGGTCCCGCTCGGCCTCTACGACCTGCTCGGCGTGTACTCGCCGTCCGCCGGCGGCAGCGGCGACTACGAGCTGATCATGGCGGCGTTCGTCGTGTCGACGATCCCCCTCCTGCTGATCTTCGCCTTCGGCCAGCGGTACTTCGTGCGCGGCATCACGCTCCAGGGCTACAAGGGCTAGGCCGTGGGGGGCGCACCCCAGAGCCCGGTCCTCGCACTGGACATCGGCGGGACGAAGATCGCCGCGGGTGTCGTCGACGCCGACGGGCACACGCGCTCCTTCGTCGTCAAGCCGAGCCGCACCGAGCTCGGCGTCGATGCGGTGCTCGGCGACCTCTTCTCGCTCGGCCGCACGGCGGTCGAGGAGTCGGGCGTCGACTGGCGGCAGATCGAGGCGATCGGCATCGGCTGCGGCGGGCCCCTCGACGCGGAGCAGGGGGTCCTGCTCGCGCCGCCGCACCTGCCCGGCTGGCACGACGTGCCGGTGAAGGAGCTCGCGGAGCGTGAGTACGAGCGGGGCGTCACGCTCGAGAACGACGCGACCGCAGCGGCCGCCGGCGAGCACCGCTGGGGCGCCGGCGCGGGCGTCGACAACATGGTCTACCTCACGATCTCGACCGGCGTCGGCGGCGGCGTCGTCATCGGCGGCCGCCTGTACCGCGGCTCGAGCGGAAACGGCGGCGAGCTCGGCCACGTCACTGTCGACTGGCACGGGCGCCGCTGCCGCGGTTGCGGCCGGCTCGGCTGCCTCGAGGCGTACGTCTCCGGGACGTCGATCGCGGAGCGTGCGCAGGAAGCCGGGCTCGCGGGCGCGACGGCGGAGCGGGTCGCCGCGGCCGCGCGCGACGGCGACGAGCTGGCGGTCCGCGTGTGGGACGAGACCGTCGAGGCTCTCTCGTGCGGGCTGATCTCGATCGTGAATCTCTTCGAGCCGCAGCTCGTCGTCCTCGGCGGCGGCGTGACGCGTTCGGGCGACCAGCTGCTCGCCCCGGTGCGCGAAGCCGTGCGCGCGGGAGCGATGCAGCCGGCAGGCGACACGGTGGACGTCGTCATCTCGGCCTTCGGTGACCGCGTCGGAGTGGTGGGCGCGGCCGCGATCGTCTTCGACGGCGCCGCGATCGGAGACGCACTCACGAATGGCTGACGCGCGCGAGGCGATCGCCGAGCATGTTGCCCTCGCGAACCGCATCGACGAGCTGCTGCCGGAGGTCGAGGCCGTCGTCGCGTCGCTGATCCGCTGCTACGAGGCGGGCGGTCGCGTGTACACGTTCGGAAACGGCGGCAGCGCAGCGGACTCGATGCACTTCGCAGAGGAGCTCGTCGCACGGTTCAAACGCGAACGACGTCCGCTCGCTGCTCAGTCGTTCGCGGCCGACCCGACGGTGCTCACCTGCATCGCCAATGACTACGACTACGACGAATCGTTCGCGCGACAGGTTCGCGCGTTCGTGCGCGCTGATGACATGGCGATCGGCTTCACGACCAGCGGGCGCTCCGCGAACGTCGTGAAGGCGCTCGCGGAAGCGCGCGTGGCGGGGGCCACCACGGTGCTGTTCGGCGGCGGGGATGGAGGACCCGCCGCCGAGCACGCCGCGCACACGCTCGTCGTCTCTTCGACGTCCACGGCGCGCGTGCAGGAGATGCACGTGCTCCTCCTGCACCTGATACTGGAGGACGTGGACCGCTGGGCGGCGACGTGAGCGTAGGCTCGACGGAGCTCACCAAGGAGCGGAGGTGCCGGCTTTGCCGGCGCCGGTGCGGAGTTTCGTGACTCGCGTCGTGCACATGATCGGCAACGCCCACATCGATCCGGTGTGGCTGTGGCAGTGGCCGGAGGGCTACCAGGAGGTACGCGCGACTTTCGCCTCCGCGCTGGACCGGCTGGACGAGGAGCCCGACTTCGTGTTCACGCACACGTCCGTGCTCTTCCTGCAGTGGGTCGAGGAGAGCGATCCCGAGCTCTTCGCGCGGATCCGTGAGCGCGTTGCCGAGGGGCGCTGGCAGATCGTAGGCGGCTGGTGGATCGAGCCCGACTGCAACATCCCGTCGGGCGAGTCCTTCGTGCGCCAAGGTCTCTACGGCCAGCGCTGGCTGCTCGACCGCTTCGGGATCACGGCGACCACCGGCGCCAACCTCGACTCGTTCGGCCACAACGCGTCGCTGCCGCAGATCCTCGCGCGGAGCGGGATGGACTCGTACGTCTTCCTGCGGCCGAAGCCCGAGGAGAACGCCGACGTGCCGGGGCCTGTCTTCCGCTGGGAGGCGGCCGACGGCTCGTTCGTGACCGCGTACCGGATCCCGCACGAGTACTGCGCGCCGCGTGACGACCTCGGCGACCACGTCGAGCGCTCGCTCGCGACGCTGCCCTCCGAGCTCGGCGAGCTCGCCGTCTTCTACGGCGTCGGCAACCACGGCGGCGGCCCGACCAAGGCGAACCTGCGGTCGATCGAGGAGATCGACGCGCGCGACGACGGGGTCGACCTGCAGCTCAGCTCGCTCCGGCGCTTCTTCGATGCGGTCGAGGGCGGCGAGCTGCCGGTGTGGCGCGGGGACCTCCAGTACCACGCCGCCGGCTGCTACACGACGCACTCCGGGATCAAGCGCTGGAACCGCCGCGCGGAGAACCTCCTGCAGCGCGCCGAGAAGTGGTGCGTCGTCGCGGATTACCTCGACCTGCAGCCGTACCCGCGGCAGGAGCTCGCAGAGGCGTGGCAGCTCCTGCTCTTCAACCAGTTCCACGACACGCTCGCCGGCACGTCGATCGAGCCGGCGTACGAGGACGCACGCGACCAGATCGGTCACGCGACCTCGATCGCCGCGCTCGCGTTCAACCGCGCCGTGCAGTCGATCGCGAGCCGCGTCGACGTCCCGTTCGTCGAGGGCTCGTTTCCGCTGCTCGTCTTCAACCCGCACCCGTGGCGGCTGCAGACCGACGTCGAGCTCGAGTTCAACTGGATGAAGCCCGAGGGCGTTCGTCTCGCCGACGGTGTCCCGCTCCAGCTGACGCAGTCGCTGACGACGATGAGCGCGAATCGCGCGCGGCTCGTCTTTCCGGCGGACGTGCCGCCGCTCGGCTACCGCCTCTACCGCATCGAGCCGGGCGCCGCCGAGCCGGCGGCAGGGCTCGATGCGACCGACACGACGGTCGAGAACGACTACGTGCTGCTCGAACTCGATCCCGCGAGCGGTCGCATCGCGCGGCTCGTCCACAAGGAGAGCGGTGCGGACGTCGCCGGCAGCGGTGCGCACGCGAGCGTCGTCAACGACCGGTCCGACACCTGGGGCCACGAGGTTCGCGCGTACGACGACGTGATCGGCGAGTTCGCGTGTCGCTCCGTACGCCTCGTCGAGAACGGGCCGGTGCGCGCGGTGCTGCGCGTCGAGAGCTCCTACGGTGCGTCGACGTTGCGCGAGGACTACATCCTCTCTGCACACGCGCGCCACGTCGACGTGGTGGTCTCGCTCGACTGGCACGAGCAGCTGAAGCTCTTGAAGCTGCGCTACCCGACGAACGTCGAGTCGCCGATCGCGACGTTCGAGGCGCCGTACGGCCACCTCGAGCGGACGGCGACTGGGCACGAGGAGCCCGGGCAGACGTGGGTCGACGTCTCCGGCGGCGGCCGCGGGCTGGCGGTCGTCAACGACGCGAAGTCGGGCTACGACGTGAAGGGCGGCGACATCGGCATCAGCGCCGTGCGCTCGCCGGTGTGGGCGTGGCACGACCCGCGCGAACTCGAGCCGGGCGGCGAGTTCGACTACATGGACCAGGGCCGGCAGCGCTTCCACGTGCGGCTCGTGCCGCACGCGGGCGACTGGCGCGACGCGAACGTCGTGCGCCTGGCGGCGGAGCTGAACCAGCCGGCGTTCCCGCTGTTCGAGGGCTCGCACGAGGGGCCGTTGCCGGCCGAGGCCGCGCACGTCGACGACGGCGGCGGCTCGTTCGTCCTGACGGTGCTGAAGGGCGCCGAGGACGGCCGCGGCTACGTGCTGCGCGGCTTCGAGAGCGCCGGACGCGCTGCCGAGGCGGCCGTGACGCTGTTCGGGCGGACGGTCGACGTCGCAGTAGGCGCGAACGAGATCCGGACCGTGCTCGTCCGGGCGGAAGGGGAGCCCGAGACCACCGATCTGCTCGAGCGGTGACGTCTCTGGATGGGCAGGATTGGCAGCTGCGCGGCTGCCTGGGCGACGAATGGCGCTGGCACGTCGGCCCGGACAAGGCCTGGGACGCGCCGCACTGGCTGCCGGCGTGCGTGCCGGGCAGCGTGCTCGACGACCTCGTCCGCGCGGGCGAGGTGCCGTCGCCCTACCACGAGCGCGACTCGCTGCTTGCCGAGTGGGTGCCGGAGCGCGCGTGGATCTACCGCCGTCGCTTCGTCGCCGACGCGCCGGCGCTTCGCTTCGAAGGTGTCGACTACGCGTGCACGGTGTTCGTCGACGGCGACGAGCTCGCGTCGCACGAAGGCCTCTTCGCACCGTTCGACGTCGACGTCTCGAAGTACGCCGACGGCGCGGAACACCTGCTCGCCGTCGTCGTGCACGCTGCTCCGGTGAGCGAGCCGCAGGTCGGCCACACCTCGAAGGTGCAGGTGCACAAGCCGCGCATGAACTACGGCTGGGACTTCTGCCCGCGCGTCGTCCACCAGGGCATCTGGCGCTCGGTCGAGCTCGTCGACGGCTCCGATGACCCTCGGCCCGCGGCGCCAAGGTCGGTCGACTTCTCGGGCCACCGGCTGACCGTCGACGGCGAGCCGCTGCAGATCAAGGGCTGGAACTGGTGCCCGCTCGATCCGCTCTACGGCGTGCCGCGCCCCGACAAGCTGCGCCGGCTGCTGAGGCTCGCCAAGCGCGCGAACGTCAATCTGCTGCGCGTCTGGGGCGGCGGCCTGCTCGAGACGCCCGAGTTCTACGAGGTGTGCGACGAGCTCGGCATCCTCGTCTGGCAGGAGTTCTCGCAGTCGAGCTCCGGGATCGAGAGCGTGCCGTCGACCGACCCGGCGTTCGTCGCGCGGCTGCGCGACGAGGCGCGCTCGATCGTGTCACGACTGCGCAATCATCACGCGCTCGCGATCTGGTGCGGCGGCAACGAGCTCGACGCCGACGACTCGCATCCGGCGATCGCGGCGCTGCGCGAGGTCGTGCGGGAGCTCGATCCCGGCCGCGGCTGGGTCGCGACGTCGCCGTCCGGCGGGCCTGCCGGCGACGTCCACGGGCCGTGGGAGCACCAGGGCCTGCGCGACCACTACGCGCTCTACGACAGCGCGACCGCGGTGCTCTACAGCGAGTTCGGTGTCGAGGGAATGGCGAATCGTGCCGGGCTCGAGCAGCTGATCGACGAGCCGAACCGCTGGCCGGCCGACCGTGGCAACCCCGTCTACGAGCACCTCGGCGCGTGGTGGAACAACGCGCCGCTCGTGCAGCGCTGCTTCGGCGGGCGAATCGGTGACGTGGAGACGTTGCGGCGCGCATCGCAGTGGCTGCAGTACGACGGCCTGCGCTATGCCGTCGAGGCCACGCTCAGGCGCGGCGCCGGGACGATCCCGTGGCAGTTCAACGAGTCGTTCCCGAACGCCTGGTGCACGGCCGCCGTCGACTGGTGGGGCGAGCCGAAGCCTGCGTACTGGGGCGTCGCGCGCGCGTATCGCGACGGCAACCCCAGTGCGCAGTTCGCGACGTGCGCGTGGGGCGGAGAGCACGCAGTCCGCGTGACGATCCACGGCGACGCCGGCGCGCGCTTCGTCAACCTCGACGGCGCCGTGGTCGCAGAGGGACGCGGCGAGCTGTCCGCGCCGACCGACGAGCTCGGCGAGGTCTTCGTGCTCGACCTCGACGGGCGCAACCGCTACGTGATGACGACCGCCGACACGCTCGCGCCCCTGCTCAACCTGCCCCACGCGCAGCTCGAGCTGCGCGACGGGAAGCTGACGAACGCCGGCGACGTCGCCGCGCTCGGCGTCGTGCTGCAAGGCGACGTGGACGACAACGTGCTCGACCTGCTTCCGGGAGAGTCGGTGGAGGTCGGCGACGCTACGGGCGGCGAGGGCTGGAATGCCGCGGTGTAGGGCGCTCGCACCGGACGGCCGGGAGGTGGACGGGTTCCGCTTCGACGGCGCGACGGTGACGTGGACCGGCGACGAGCCGGTCGAGGCCGGCATTCGCGTCGAGGTCGACCTCCCTGTCGCCGACGACCCGAAGTGGCTCGTGCCCGGCGTCTTCTACGGCGAGAACCGGCCCGCATCGTGTACGCGCATCTACCCGCGCTGGACACCGGATCACGTCGACGTCGATCGCATGGAATCGGACGCGTGGTCGTTTCGCGCCGACCGCTGCGCGATCGTCGCCGTGCTCACGGACGGTGCGGGCCTCCGTACGAGCGAGACGAGCCCGCTCGGCCAGGCGGGCGTCGGCTTCGCGCAGCGCGACGGCGCGCGCCACATCTGGCTCGACTTCCCCTACCGCGAGGAGCCGCTTCGCTACGACGGCTCGAACGACGCCGCGCCGGCGGACGTGCAGACGTACCGCTGGCGGCCCGGCGAGAGCGTCACGCTCGACTACGCCGTGCTCGATCACGGTGACCATCGCCGCCTCGTGCACGAGCCCGCGCCGCCGTTCGCCGATCCCGGCTGGGTGAGCGTCGGCGAGGCAGCCGAGCTCGCCGCGTACGGTCTGCACCGCTGGCACTACAAGCCGTCGCCCCCGCGGCTGATCGAGACGGCTGCGTTCGACCGCGACGCGTTCGGCGATCGCGCCGACCGCGACCACATGCACGTGTCGTGGGTCAGCGGCGCGCCGTACGCGTACGCGCTTCTCCGCCACGGTCGTCGCGTCGGCAACGAGGAGTACGTCGCCGCGGCCGAAGCGGTCCTCGACCACATCGCGGCGAACCTCACCCCCGGCGGGACGTACTGGGCGCAGTGGACCGTCGCGGACGGCTGGACGACCGGCTGGCATCCCGATCGCACGCGCCTGCACGCGCGCACGCTCGCCGATGCTGCGCTCTTCATGCTGCGCGCAGGCGGACGCTGGCAGGAGTCGGCGCGCTCGAACGTCGCCGTCGCCGTGCGCACGCAGCGTGACGACGGAGCGCTGCCCGCAGCGCACCACGTCGAGACCGGCGAGGCAGTCTCGTGGGAGGGAACGGCGGGGCTCGCGTGGATCCCGGCGCTCGTCGCCGCCGGCGAGCTCGACGCCGCGCGCCGCGCCGGCGCGTACTACGCGCAGTTCGAGCACTGGTCGGGCGCGCCGGAGGACGTCGATCTCGCGCCGACCTCCGAGGACGGCTACGCGGCGCTGATGGCGTTCGCCGCGCTCGAAGACTGGGAGTCGGCCGCGCGCGCCGCCGACTGGCTGCTCACCTTTCGCTACGCGTACGACGTCGCGTTCAGCGAGCGCACGCTGCTCGGCCGCTACGGCTTCCGCACGCGCGGCGCCGATCAGGCTTCGCCGGCGAACCAGCACCTGCACTGCTTCGGCCTCGTCTGCCTGCCCGAGCTGGTGCGGCTCGCCGAGGCGACGGGCGACGACCTCTACCGCCGCACCGCGGTCGAGAACCTCGCGTGCTTCCGCCAGTTCATCGCGCGCGAGGACGGCGACTTCGACGCGTACAAGGGCATGGTCAGCGAGCGCTACTACCAGACCGACTGCTTCCAGGCGAAGGGCATGCTGCTGACGCTCTCGCATGCCTGGAGCGTCGGTCTCGTCCTGCTCGCGTGCGAGGACGCGCTGGAGCTCGGTCTCGAGGCGTAGGCTTGACGGAGCCTCGCAAAGAACGGAGGCGCCGGCTTGGCCGGCGCCGGAGTGGAAATCTGTGACCCAGTTTCCCGACGGCTTCAGGTGGGGCGTCTCGACGTCCGCGTACCAGATCGAGGGCGCGGTCGACGCCGACGGGCGCGGCCCTTCGATCTGGGACACGTTCTCGCACACGCCGGGGAACATCGACGGCGGCGGCACCGGCGACGTGGCGTGCGACCACTACCGGCGCTGGCGCGACGACCTCGATCTGCTCTGCGAGCTGAACGTGAACACGTACCGCTTCTCGCTCGCGTGGCCGCGCCTCTTTCCCGACGGCGTGCGGCGCGAGCAGCGCGGCTTCGAGCATTACGACCGCCTGATCGACGGGCTGCTCGAGCGCGGCATCACACCACTCGTGACGCTCTACCACTGGGACTTGCCGCAGGCGCTCGAGGACCGCGGCGGCTGGCGCACACGCGAGACGGCCGACCGCTTCGCCGAGTACGCAGCGGCGTGCTTCGACGCGTACGGCGACCGCGTGCAGGACTGGCTGACGATCAACGAGCCGTGGATCGTCGGCCTGCTCGGCTACCTGCTCGGCCTCCACGCGCCCGGCTACCGGGACGACCTGCTCGGCGAGGTCACGGTGTTCCACCATCTCCTGCTCGCCCACGGCCGCGCGGTGGCGGCGTTCCGGCGCAGCGGCCGCGACGGACGGATCGGGCTCGCGCCGAACCTGATGCCGCACTACCCGCTGTCGGATTCGGAGGCCGATCGCGAGGCGTCGTGGGGCTCGGACGGGTATGTCAACCGCTGGTTCCTCGACGCGATCTTCAAGGGTGCGTACCCGGCCGACCAGGTCGCGCGCTACGAGGAGCACGTCGGGCCGCTCGAGTTCGTGCACGAGGGCGATCTCGCGACGATCGCGCAGCCGACCGACCTCCTCGGCGTCAACTACTACGCGCCGCGGTGGCTGCAGGCGACGCCCGGCGACCATCCCTGGCCGTGGAAGGTGGTCGTGCCCGAAGGCCAGCAGACGACCGCCGGCTTCACCGCAGGCGTGCCGCAGACCGAGGCGGGAACACCGATCGTGCCGGGCGGCCTCTCCGACCTGCTCGTGCGGATCAAGGCGGACTACGGCGACATCCCGATCGTCATCACCGAGAACGGCGCCGTGTTCTCGGAGCCGCTGCACGACGCGCGGCGGGTGCGGTTCGTGCGCGACCATGTCGCTGCAGTGCATGACGCGATCGCGCAGGGAGTGAACGTCGAGGGGTACTGCCACTGGTCGTTCCTGGACAACTTCGAGTGGGCGCTCGGCTACGCCCAGCGCTTCGGGCTCGTGCACGTCGACTACGACACGCAGGAGCGCACGATCAAGGACAGCGGCCGTTACTACGCGCGGATCGCAGCGGCGAACGCGCTGGTGGAGCCGTGAACGTCGTCCTCGTGCTCTGCGACCAGCTGACGCCGTTCCTGACCGGTGCGTACGGCTGCGACGTTGCGCAGACGCCGGCGCTCGACCGCCTCGCAGCCGAGGGCGTCCGCTACGACGCCGCGTACACGCCCTACCCGCTCTGCTCACCGGCCCGCGCCGCGCTGATGACGGGCCGTTACGCGTCCGACCTCGGCTGCTGGGACAACGCGTCCGTTCTGCACGCGGACGAGCCGACCTTCGCGCACCACCTCGCGAACGCCGGCTGGGACACGGCGCTCACCGGGAAGATGCACTTCGTCGGTCCCGACCAGCTGCACGGCTTCCGGCGCAGGCTGACGACCGACGTCTTCCCGGCGAGCATGGACTGGGTGCCGACGCAGGACGAGCACGGGCGGTTCGTCCGCGGCGGCCACGCGGTGCTCTACACGCCGGAGCGGGTCGGGGTCGCGCCGTGGACGATGTTCTTCTCGTTCGACGAGGAGACGCACTTCCGCGCGCTCGAGCTCATCCGCGAGCGCAGCCTCGACGAGCACAGCGAGCCGTTCCTGCTCGTGGCGTCGTACCACCACCCGCACGATCCCTTCGTCGTCACGCAGGAGCTCTGGGATCTCTATGCGGAGACCGATGTGCCGCTCCCGGATCTCCGCGACCCGAACTACACATCGATGGATCTCTGGGCGAACGAGGCACACGAGACCGGCGCATTCCCCGCGCTCGACGACCCGGAGGCACAGCGGCTCCTCCGGCGCGCCTACCTCGGCCTGGTCACGTACATCGATCGCAAGCTGGGCGAGCTGGTGGAGACGCTCGAGCGGACCGGCCAGCTCGACGACACCGTCGTCATCTTCACGAGCGACCACGGCGACATGCTCGGCGAGCGGCGCATGGTGCAGAAGCGCACCTTCTACGAGTGGTCGGTGCGCGTGCCGCTCGTCGTGCGCCATCCCGACGGACGCCGATCGGGCGAGGCAGTCGCCTCGCCCGTCTCGCTGCTCGACCTCGCGCCGACGCTGCTCGATCTCGCCGGCGTGCCGGCCGGAGAGCGCCTGCCGCTCGACGGCGTGAGCCTGCTCGACGAGGATCCGGAGCGCGTCGTCTTCTCCGAGTACCACGTCGAGAAGGTGCGCGCGCCGTGCTTCATGGCGCGCAAGGGACGGCACAAGCTGATCGAGGTCCATGGACACGACTCGCGCCTCTTCGATCTCGAGGCAGATCCGTCCGAGCGTCACGACCTCTTCGGAAGCGCCGGCGTCGCGGCGATCCAGGCCGAGCTGCACGCGGCCGTCCACGCCCGCTTCGACGCGGACGCGCTCGCCGCCGCCGGGGCCGAGAGCGTTCCGCGCCGTGCGCTGATCGCGCGCGCCCTGCACCGGAACGACACGCACTGGGACCACCAGCCGTTCTTCGACGCGACGCGGCGGTACGTGCGGTGAAGCTCACGGTCGTCGGCGCCGGATCGACCTACACGCCGGAGCTCGTCGACGGGCTCATCCGGATGCGCACGCTGCTGCCGGTGGAGGAGCTTGCGCTCGTCGACACCGACGAGCGGCGGCTCGCGATCCTCGGCGCGATGACGCGCCGCATGTTCGCGCGCGGCGGCCATCCCGCGGCCGTCAGCGAGACGACGGTGCTCGAGGAGGCGCTCGACGGCGCCGCCGCCGTGCTGATCCAGCTGCGCGTCGGCGGGCAGGCGGCGCGCATCGTCGACGAGGCGTTGCCGCTCCGCTGCGGCTGCATCGGCCAGGAGACGACCGGTTTCGGCGGGCTCGCAAAGGCACTGCGCACGGTGCCGGTCGTGCTCGACATCGCCGAGCGGGTGCGCCGGCACGCGCCCGACGCGTGGATCGTCGACTTCACCAATCCCGTCGGCATCGTCACCAAGGGGCTGCTCGACGCCGGCCACAAAGCGGTTGGTCTCTGCAGCGCGGCGATGGTCTTCCAGCGCCACTTCGCCAAGGTGCTCGACATCGCGCCCGAGACGGTCGAGCTCGACCACGTCGGCCTGAACCACCTCACGTGGGAGCTCGGAGTCCGCGCGGACGGGCACGACGTGCTGCACGAGCTGACGACGACACACGTCGATCGCGTCGCGCCGGCGAGCGGCCTCTCGCCCGACCTCGTGCGCCGGCTCGGCGTCGTGCCGTCGTACTACCTCCACTACTTCTGGGACCACGACGACCTCGTCGAGCACGCGCTCACTCATCCGTCGCGCGCGCAGGAGGTGCAGGAGATCGAGGCAGAGCTGCTGCACCTGTACGAGGACGAATCGGTCGACGAGAAGCCGGAGCTGCTCGGCCGACGCGGCGGCGCGTTCTACTCCGAGGCTGCGGTCGAGCTGCTCGCCAGCCTGCTCGGCACGAGCAGCGACCATCGTCACGTCGTGAACGTGCGCAACAAGGGCACGCTCGCGTTCCTGCCGGACGACGCCGTCGTCGAAGTGCCGGCGCGCGTAGAGAGCGGCGCCGTCGAGCCGCTCGCGATGCCGCAGCTCGCGCCCGAGTACCGCGGGCTCGTCGCGCACGTCTCGGCGTACGAAAACCTCGCGCTCGAGGCGGCGCTGCACGGCGGGCGCGAGCGCGTGTTCCGCGCGCTGCTCGCGCATCCGCTCGTCGGGCAGACGCGCCAGGCGGACGCGCTCACCGACTTGCTGCTGGAAGCGAACCGGAAGTACCTCGCATGGGCGTAGTCGTCGGCGTCGACGGCGGCAACTCGAAGACGGAGCTGGTGCTCGCGACGACGGACGGCGAGGTGATCGCGCTGACGCGCGGCCCCGGCACGAACTCGCACGGCGTCGGCGCCGACGGAGCGGCGCGCGTCATCCGCGAGCTCGCCGGCGATGCGACGCCCGAGCTCGGCGTCTACTACCTCTGCGGCGCGGACTCGGCGGGCGACATCGCCGACCTCGAAGCGGAGCTGGCGGGCATCGCCGCGCGCACGATCGTGGACAACGACACCCTCGCGCTGCTGCGCGCGGGCTCGGAAGCGTCGAACGCGATCGCCGTCGTCTGCGGGGCCGGACTGAACTGCGTCGGCCGCGCCGGCGACGCGCTCGTGCGGTACCCGGCGCTCGGCTGGGAGACCGGCGACCGGGGCGGCGGCGAGCAGCTCGGGCGCGACGCGATCTTCCATGCGGCGCGCGCCGAGGACGGGCGCGGCGGGCCGACCGCACTCGTCGAGGCGATCCGCTCGCACTTCGCGGCGGCGTCGGTCGAAGCGGTCGGCGCGGCGTTTCACTACCGCCGCTATCCGGTCTCGCGCCTCGGTGAAATCGCGCCGCTCGTGATCGACGCTGCCGGCGAGGGCGACGAGATCGCGCGCTCGCTCGTCGAGCGCCTCGCCGGCGAGATCGTGCTGCTGGTGCAGCGCGCGGTCGCCGACCTCGGCATCGACGAAGCCGAGGTGGTTCTCGGCGGCGGCCTGCTGCAGGACGCCGAGCGGCGGTCGCTCGCCGAGCTCGTGACGGCGCGGCTGCGCGAAGGTTGCCGTCCGGTCGTGCTCGACGCACCGCCGGTGCTCGGCGCGGTGCTCGCGGCGCTCGACGAGGCGGGCGCCGGCGACGAGGCCAAGCGTCGCGTGCGGGAGGCGCTCCGTGGCTGAGGTGCGCGTCTTCCCCGACGCGGACGCGCTCGGTGCCGCCCTTGCCACCGAGCTCGCCGCCCGGCACGACGCCTGCGCCGGCGCTTTCCTGCTCGGCTGTCCCGGCGGCCGCAGCCTGCGCAGCACGTACGCGGCGATGGCCGGCCGCGGTTGGGACCGCCTCGTGGTCGTGATGATGGACGAGTACGAAGGCGCTCCGGGGGACGCCCACTACAGCTGCACGCGCTTCGCCCGGGAGGAGATCGCGGAGCCGCTCGGCGTGCCCGACGAGCGCGTCTGGCTGCCGGCCGACGGCTACGACGAGCGGATCGACGCGGCCGGCGGCATCGACGTGTTCCTGCTCGCCTCCGGTGCGAGCGACGGCCACGTCGCGTTTCTCGCACCCGGCTCGCCGCGCGAGGGTCGTACCGCGACGGTCGCGATCGCGGAGACGACGCGGCGCGACAACCTTGCGACGTTCCCCGCGTTTCGCTCGCTCGACGAGGTGCCGCTGCGCGGGATCTCCGTCGGGCTCGGAACGATCGCGGCCGCGCGCTCCCTGCGCCTCGTCTTGCACGGCGCCGGCAAGCGGGAGTCGGCGCGTCGGCTGCTCTCGCTCGACGCCTTCGACCCGCAGTGGCCGGCGAGCATCGTCCACGAGCACGACGACGCCGAGATCCTGATCGACGAAAGCGCCCTGCCGTGAGGCCGACGCTCGACGCCCTGGCCCGCGAGAGCGGGACGTTCCTGATGGTCGCGATGGACCAGCGCGAGTCGCTGCGCACGATGCTCGCGCAGCACCACGACGACGTCGATGACGCAAGGCTGATTCGCTTCAAGCTCGCGGTCGCGCGCGAGCTCGGCCCGTACGCCTCCGGCTTCCTGATCGACCGCCACTACGCCTACGACGAGATCGTCCGCGAGCGGCTGCTGCCGCAGGCCTGCGGTTTGATCCTCGCCGCCGACGCGCTCGACCAGCCGCCCGGCGGGATCGTCGAGGACACGGGCCTCGACGAAGCCGTCGAGCAGGTGATCGCGCCGGAGGTCGTCGCGCTCAAGCTGCTCGTCATCTGGCGCGACGACGGCGAGCGCGCGCGCCGCGTCGACACTGCGCGCCGCTTCGTCGAGCTCGCCCACGCGCACGAGCTCCTGTCGGTGCTCGAGCCGGTCGTGCGCGGACCGGACGGCTTCGACCGCGAGGCGGCGATCGTCGAGGCGGCCGCCGAGCTCGGCACGGTCGGCTGCGACCTCTACAAGTGCGAGGTGCCGACGCACGGTGAGGGCGAGCCCGAGGAGATCACCGCCTGGTCGCGCCGCATCGACGCCGCTGTTCCCTGCCCGTGGGTCGTGCTGTCGCAAGGCGTTCCGCCGGAGCGGTATCCCGCCGCGGTGGAGGCGGCGTGCAAGGGCGGCGCGTCCGGGATGCTCGCCGGGCGTGCGGTCTGGACGGCGACGCTCGCGGCCGACGACCCGACGGAGCTCCTGCGCGAGCACTCGGCGCCGCGCCTGCAGGAGCTCGGCGCGATCGTCGACGCGCACGGCCGGCCGTGGAGAGAGAAGTGATCAAGGGCGTCATCGAGGGGTTCTACGGGCCGCCGTGGACGCACGGGGAGCGGCTCGACCTGATCCGGTTCTGCAGCGAGGAAGGGCTGACGACCTGGGTGCACGCGCCGAAGGACGACCCGTACCACCGCGCGCAGTGGCGCGAGCCGTATCCCGCAGCGGAGCTCGAGCAGCTCGCCGCGCTGGTCGCGGAGGCAAAGCGCGCCGGTGTGCACTTCGCATATGCGATCGCACCCGGGCTCTCGCTCGCCTACGACGACGAGCGCGACTTCGCGCTTCTGCTCGCGAAGTGCGAGCAGGTGCGTGCGATCGGCGTGGACTCGATCCAGCTCCTCTGGGACGACATCGAGAGTCGCGACGGCGGCGGGCAGGCGCGCGTCTCGAACCGGCTGGCAGCGGCGCTGCCGCAGGAGCGACTCGTGATCTGCCCCGTCGGCTACGCCGGCACCGAGGACACGCCGTACCGGCGCGCGCTCTCGGCCGAGCTCGGCGAGGACGTCGTCGTCTACTGGACCGGCCCCGAGGTCGTCTCGCACGCCATCGCGCGCGAGGAGCTCGATGTCGCGGTGGCGCGCTTCGGCGGCCGCGAGCTCCTGCTCTGGGACAACTACCCGGTGAACGACTTCGCGCCGGAGCTCTTGTTCCTCGGCCCGCTGCGCGGCCGCGACCCGCGGCTCTTCGACGGGCGCTGCGCAGGACTGATCGCGAACGCGATGCTGCAGGCAGTCCCGTCCAAGCTCCCGCTGGCGACGGTCGCGGACTTCCTGCGCGACCCCTCCGGCTACGACCCGCGCGCGTCGTTCGCCCGCGCGCTCGCGCGCTACGGCGAGGAGGTCGTCGCCGCGCTCGGCGAGCCTGCGCAGGTCGATCGCCCGGCCGACCTCGTCGACGCGTTGGCGCTCGGCGTCGACGCCGCAACCGCGGCGGCGTGGCTCTCATGACGGAGGTGTGCGTCTTCGGAGCGACGGCGGCCGGGGTCGCTGCGGCCGTCGGTGCCGCCGAAGCAGGCGCCGACGTCGTGCTCGTCGACCCCGGCCGGCACGTCGGCGGCATGGTCAGCGGCGGCCTCTCGTGGACGGACGTCGGCGACGTCCGCGTGCTCGGCGGCTTCGCGCGCCGCTTCTACGCCGCGGTCGCCGACCACTACGGCGTGCCGATCTGGACGCTGTGGGGGCCGGAGCCGCACGTCGCGGAGTCGATCTTCGAGTCGCTGCTCGACGGCATCGACGTTCGTCTCGAGACGAGCGAGCTCCCGGAAGCGGCGGTCTACGTCGATGCGAGCTACGAAGGAGACTTGTTGCCGCGGTTCGGCGTGCCGTACCGCGTCGGCCGCGAGTCGCGCGCGTTGCACGGCGAGCTGCTCGCCGGCCGCCAGCCGGCGACGCGGCCGGGCAAGCACAACTTTCCGGTTCGCATATCGCCGTTCCGCGCGGACGGGTCGCTCCTGCCGCACATCCGCCCGCCCGAGCTCGACGCGTACGGCTGGCCGGTCGACGCGATCGGCGAAGGCGACGGCGGCCTGCAGGCGTACGGCTTTCGCGTCTGCCTGACGAAGAGCGCGGAGCGCATTCCCTTCAGCGAGCCGCCCGGCTACGACGAGACCGAGTTCGAGGTGCTCGACCGCCTGCTTGCCGCGACCCGCTACGAGCTGCCGGAGCTGCTCGGGCTCGTTCCGGACCTCCTGCCGAACCAGAAGTGCGACATCAACTCGATCGGCCCGTTCTCGCTCAACGTGCTCGACGGCTCGAATCGCGACTACCCCGACGGCGACGCCGCGACGCGCAGACGCGTCCGCGAGCATCACCTGGCGTACACGCAGCGGTTTCTCTGGTTCCTCTCGACGCGCTTCGAGGCGATGCGCGAGTGGGGGCTCTGTCCGGACGAGTTCGTCGACACGGACGGCTGGCCACACCAGCTCTACGT
Organism: Gaiellaceae bacterium; assembly: GCA_035651895.1. Lineage (GTDB taxonomy): Bacteria > Actinomycetota > Thermoleophilia > Gaiellales > Gaiellaceae > PALSA-600. Next base: position 236,917 of record DASREW010000013.1, on the reverse strand, counting down.
GCGCGACGGCCGCCGCATGGTGGGCGCGCGCGTGCTGTGCGAGCGCGACCTGCGCAGCGGGGCGATTCCCGACGATGCCGTCGCGCTCGGGTCGTACAACATCGACATCCGCGAGATCGAGCGGACCTGGCGCGGACTGCCCGAGTTCGATCGCGAGGACGCGGTGTTCAACGAGGGTTACCTTTCGGTCGCCGTGCCGACCTATGGCATCCCGTACGAGGCGCTGACGCCGCAGCGCGAGCACGCCACGAACCTGGTCGTGCCGGTCTGCCTGTCTGCCTCGCACGTGGCGTTCGGGTCGGTGCGGATGGAGCCGACGCTGATGCTGCTCGGGCACGCGGCCGGCCTCGCGGCGGCGCAGGCAGCGCGCGCCGAGTGCGTGGTGCAGGACGTCGACGTGCGCAAGCTGCAGGACGCGCTGCGTGGACGCGGTCAGGTCCTCGCTTGACGTCCGAGCTTCGCCGCGACTCGCTGACCGGCGAGTGGGTCGGGATCGCCGGAGCGAGACAGAACCGGCCGAACCGGCCGACCGAGGAATGCCCGTTCTGCGTCGGCGGCCTCGAGGCGCCCGAGCCGTACGTGGTGAAGGCGTTCCCGAACCGGTGGCCGATGTTCGTCCCCGGCCCGCCGGTCGAGGTCACCGGCGATCGCGTTCCGGCGCGCGGCGCGTCGGAGGTCGTCCTCTACTCGCCGGAGCACGATGCGTCGCTCTCGTCGCTCGGCGTCGCGGGCGTTCGCCGCGTCGTCGACCTCTGGGCGGAGCGGACCGAGGCGCTCCTCGCGCGGCCCGAGATCGAGTACGTCCTCGTCTTCGAGAACCGCGGGCGCGACGCCGGCGCCACGATCCCGCACCCGCACGGGCAGATCTACGCGTATCCGTTCGTGCCGCCCGTGCCGGCGCGCGAGGCGGAGGTCGCGGCGCGACAGGGCTGTCCGCTCTGCCGTGAGGAGCCGGGCGAGCGGCTCGTGTTCGAGGGTGCAGGCTGGCGCGCCTGGGTGCCGTTCGCGTCGGCGTACCCGTACGGCTTGCTGCTCGCTCCGACCGAGCACGTCGACGGTCTGCCCGCGCTCGACGACGCGGGTCGCGACGGATTCGCGGCCGCGCTCGTCGACGGCCTCGGCCGGCTCGACCGCCTGTTCGCGCGCCCGTTCCCCTACATGCTGTGGCTGCATCACGGCACGCACCTGCACGCGCACGTCGCGCCGCCGCGGCGCGACGCCGAGACGCTGCGCTACGTCGCTGCCGGCGAGGTCGGCAGCGGAACGTTGACGAATCCCGTCGTGCCGGAGGCCGCCGCGGAGGCGCTGCGGAATGCGTGAGGTCGCGGTGCGCGCGCCGGGCCGCGTCAACCTGATCGGAGATCACACCGACTACAACGACGGCTTCGTCCTGCCGATCGCGATCGAGCTCGACTGCCGCGTGCACGGCCGGGCGACCGACGGCGAGCTTCGTCTCCGCTGGGCCGACGGGGGCGACGAGAACTCCGCGCGCATCGCCGCAGCGGTGCGTGAGCGGCTCGAGCTGACCGCCGGCCTCGACGCCGACGTGCACTCGACGGTTCCGATGGGAAGCGGGCTCTCCTCGAGCAGCGCGCTCGCGGTCGCGCTCGGGTGCGCGTTCGCGGCTGCGGCCGGCCGCGACGTCGAGCCGCGCGAGCTCGCACGCGCCTGCCAGGCGGCGGAGACCGATGCGACCGGCGTGCCCGGCGGGATCATGGACCAGCTCACGTCCGTGCTCGCCCGCGCGGACCACGCGCTGCTGATCGACTGCCGCTCGCTCGAGGTCGAGCAGATCCCGATTCCGGCCGGGCTCGGGATCGTCGCCGTCCACTCGGGCCTGCCGCGCACGCTCGCGGGCAGCGCGTATGCGGAGCGGCGCGCCGCCTGCGAGGCGACGGCCAGGCGGCTCGGCCTCGCTGCGCTGCGCGATGCGACCGCAGAGCAGGTCGCGGACGACCCGTTCGCGCGGCACGTCGTCTCCGAGAACGCGCGCGTGCTCGCCGCAGCGGAAGCGCTTCGCACCGGCGACCTCGAGGCACTCGCGACCGCCGTGCGCGCGAGTCACGCGAGCCTGCGCGACGACTACGAGGTCTCGACGCCCGAGCTCGACGTCCTCGTCGCCGCGCTCGAGGACGCAGGCGCGCTCGGCGCGCGCCTCACGGGCGCGGGCTTCGGCGGCTGCGTCGTCGCGCTCACTGCCCGCGGTGCGGAGCGAGACGTCGCCGAGCCCGCCGCCGCGGCCTACCGCGCTGCCACCGGCCGGGAGCCGACGATCTACGTCTGCCGGGCCGCCGCCGGAGCCGGCGCGCTGTGAGCCTGCGGTTCGCGGCGATCGCCGACGACGTCACAGGTGCCACCGATCTCTGCGGGGCGCTCGCCCGCGCGGGCCTCCGCCCCGTCCAGACGATCGGCCCCTGGCCGGCCGAGCTGCCGCAGTGCGACGCGGTCGTCGTCGCGCTGAAGTCGCGGACTGCTCCGGTCGCCGCCGCGGTCGCCGAGTCGCTGCGCGCGCTCGCGTGGCTACAGGAGCTCGACGCCGAGCGCATCTTCTTCAAGTACTGCTCGACCTTCGACTCGACGCCGGAAGGGAACATCGGCCCCGTCGCGGACGCACTCCTCGATGCGCTCGGCGAGGAATTCACCGTCGTCTGCCCCGCGTACCCGGAGAACGGCCGGACCGTCTACCTCGGGCACCTGTTCGTCCACGGCCGCCTGCTCTCGGAGTCGTCGCTCGCGCACCACCCGCTCACGCCGATGACCGACGCCGACCTCGTGCGCGTGCTCGGGCGGCAGACGCAGCGCCCGGTCACGCTCGTTCCGCACGACGTGGTCGCGCGCGGCGCAGAGGCGATCGCGGCGCAGTTCGCCGAGGGCTACGCCGTCGTCGACGCAATCGACGGTGCCGACCTCATCGCGCTCGGCGCCGCCTGCCGCGAGCTGCGCCTCGTCACCGGCGCGGCCGGGCTCGGGGAAGCGGTCGCGAGCGCGCTCGGCCTGCCGCCGCGGGTGCTCGAGCAACCTGCCGTCGAGGGCCCCGCGGCGGTGATCGCCGGCAGTTGCTCGCAGGCGACAATGGCGCAGGTGGAACGCATGGCGTCACGGCACACGGCGATCAGGCTCGAGCCGCGAGGAGCCGACGTGGGGGACGAAGCGGTCGCCGCGCTCGCCGCCGGGCCGGTGCTCGTCTATGCGAGCGCGCCGCCCGAAGAGCGCGAGGCCGCCGACGCGGCCGCGGTCGAAGAGCGGCTCGGCGCGGTCGCGCGCCGGCTGGCCGACGCAGGCGCACGACGCATCGTCGTCGCCGGCGGCGAGACCTCCGCCGCGGTCGTGCAGGCGCTCGGCATCCGTGTCCTACAGGTCGGCGCCGAGATCGCGCGCGGCGTCCCGTGGATGACGACCGTCGACGAGCCGAGGCTGGCGCTCGCGCTCAAGTCGGGCAACTTCGGCGGCCCCGACTTCTTCCTCGAGGCGGTCGCATGACCGATCCGCTGCGCGAGACGATCGTCGAGTACGGACGGTCGTTGCACGAGCGAGGCCTGTCGCCCGGCACGTCGGGCAACCTGAGCGTGCGGCTCGTCGACGGCTTTCTGTGCACGCCTACGAACGCGTCGCTCGGCTCGCTCGCCGCCGACCGGCTCTCGCTGCTCGATGCGAGCGGCGCGCACGTCGAGGGCGACGCGCCGACGAAGGAGGCGCCGCTTCATCTCGCGCTGTACGACGCACATTCGGATGCGCGCGCGGTCGTGCACCTGCATTCGACGTACGCCGTCGCCGCGTCGTGCCTCGCTGACGCGGACCCGGCCGACGCGCTGCCGGCGCTGACGCCGTACTACGTGATGCGCGTGGGAAGGCTGCCGCTCGTGCCGTTCCGGTGGCCCGGCAGCTCCGAGCTCGTCGAGGAGGTGCGGGCGCGCGCAGCCGAGAGCCGCGCGCTGCTCCTCGCGAACCACGGGCCGATCGTGGCGGCTGCGTCGCTCGCAGATGCGGTCGCGGCAGCCGAGGAGATCGAAGAGGCGGCGAAAATCGCACTGCTCCTGCGCGGCTTGCCGGTACGCGAGCTCCCTCAGCGCGACTGAGCGAGCGCGGCGACGCGCTCCATCCCGAGCCGTGGGCTCGAGAGCACCGGCACGCCGACGTCGCCGGTCGCGTCGACGACGCGCGCCATCGACGCCTGCGCGAGCACGACCACGTCCGCAGCGCGCGCGACTGCCTGCAGGCCGGCGAGCACGAGCTCGTCGTGCCGGTCGCGGTCGCCCCGGGCGAGCGCGTCGAAGGCGCCGTCGCAGAGCTGCGAGACGACGCGCACGTCCTTGCCGGCGGCCGCAGCGCGCCGGGCGACGAGGTCGCCGGTCGGCTCGAGCGTCGTCGGCAGCGTCGCGAGCACGCCGACGGTCGTTCCCGCGGCGACCGCCGCATCGGCCATCGCTTCGTCGATCCGGACGACCGGCGGCTCGATGAACGGGCGCGCGGCTTCGACCGCCGGCCCGAGGGACGAGCACGTGACGACGACGAGGCCGGCGCCCGCCTCGACCGCCGACTCGATCGTCTCGAGCACGCGGCGGGAGGTGGTCGGGGTCAGCCGGCCGACCCGGCGCGTGACGCCGAGAAGGCTCTCGTCGACCAGGTGGAACCGCTCGGCCTCCGGCAATAGCTCGTCCGCGAGCGCATCGAAGACCGGCGGCAGTCCGAGCGCGGTGTGGACGAAGCCGACGACCATTGCTCGAGCCTACCGAGCCGGTCCAGCATGTCCGCTCACTATCGTGCCGGGGATGCGCGGAAGCACGATGCTGCGGGTCACGCTCCTCGGCCTGGTGGCCGTTGCGGCCGCCGCGACGAGCGCGATGGCTCGTTCGCACGCCGCCCCGCCGGCGAGGATCGCCACGCGGTCGCACTGCACGACCATCGTGCGCACCGTCGACCCCGACTTCGACGCCGCCTTCGTGCACCGGATCGCGCCGACGACGACCGTTCACCTGCAGAAGCCGCTGCGCGTCACGCCGCCGCTCGGCCAGCGCGGGTACGTCTTCCCGCTCCTCGGGCCGTACCCGGCGTTCTCGTCGACGTTCGCCGTGCCGCGCGACGTCGGCTGGCACCACGGCGACGACCTCTTCGCGCCGCGCGGCGCGCCGATCCTCGCCGTCGCGAACGGCGTCGTGTTCTCGGTCGGCTGGAACCGGATCGGCGGCTGGCGGCTGTGGCTGCGGGATCGCTCCGGCAACCTCTTCTACTACGCGCACCTCGACCACTACTCGCCTCTCGCGGTGAACGGGCGGCGGGTCAAAGCCGGCCAGGTGCTCGGCTACGTCGGCACGAGCGGCGACGCGCGGACGACCCCGCCGCACCTCTTCTTCGAGATCAACCCCGCGAGCCTGACCGGCCTCGGCTACGACGGCACCGTCGATCCGACGAGCTACCTGCAGAGCTGGCGGAAGCTCGACGACCCCGTGCCGGCCACGCCGGTGACGGCCGTGCGCGTCCTCGCGGCGACGCACTGCGCTCAGGCGTCGTCGCGGTAGCAGTCGATCAGCGTCTCCGCTCCGTCGCGAACGACGATCGCCTGGCCGTCGCGGAGCGCGCGGTAGGGCGTCCCGGTCAGCTGGTAATGCTCGACGAGGCGGGCGATCGTCTCGCCCGCTTCGCCCTCGGCCTCGAAATGCGGTGCGATGCAGAAGTCGACGAGCCCGAGCCCGGTGAACAGAGGCTCGCCGTCGGCCGAGGCGTCGTCGATCAGCTCGATCCCGCGAAGCGTCGGTCCGCAGATGCAGGCACCGGCGCTCGAGCCGCCGTACGCGAGTGAGCCATCGCGCAGTCGCGCGAGCAGGACGTCGTCGATGCCGCTGCGCCGAAGCGCCTTCCGCAGCACGAACGCGTTCCCGCCGGTCGCCCAGAGCATGTCGGCATCCGCGAGACCGTCGGTGTCCGCCACGCGCAGGTCGAGCTCGCGCGGTACGAGCCCGGCGCCGGCCAGCGCGGCCAGCTCCCGGTCGAGCCACACGGCCCGTTCTGCCTCGCTCACGACGAGATCGAGCGCGTTCGCGGACACGGCGACCCGGGCTCCTGCTCCAACGAGCTCGGTCAGCTCGTGGACGCGCCCGCGCACGCCCGCGGAGGCCAGAAAGAGTCTCACGCCGGAATTGTCCATCCGGCGCGCCGCCGTTCGTCGTGCCTGTGATCGGCCACTCCCGGCCGGCACGAACGAGGAGGCAGCGCAATGTGGAACATCGCCAATCACCTGTACGAGGCGGAGCGGATCCCGACCCCGGCCGAGATCCGGGCGCAGGACGAGCGGATCGGCGAGCTGGCCAAGGACATCTCCGACCTCGCCGGGGCCGTGGCGAGGATCGTGCGGACGGTCGCCCGGGCGATGCGGCGCCGGCCCGACGAGACCCCCTCGGTCTTCTGCGCCTGAATTCGGACACGCTGAGGCGCGCCGTCGCCGGCACCGCCGGCGCCGGCTGCGGGCTCTCTGTCATCCTCTCGCGGTGAACGATCGCCCTCTGTCGGACGGGAACCGGATTCCCCTGCTCGGCCTCGGCGTGTGGCAGGTGCCGAACGGGCCGGAATGCGTCGACGCCGTCTCGTGGGCGCTCGAGCTCGGCTACCGCCACATCGACACGGCGCAGGCGTACGGAAACGAAGAAGCAGTCGGCGAAGGATTGCGCGCGAGCGGAGTGCCGCGCGACGAGATCTTCATCACGACGAAGTTCTTCCCACGGAACGGACGCGACCCGGCAGAGGAGGCAGCGCGGAGCCTCGAGCGGCTCGGCGTCGACCACCTCGACCTCTACATCATCCACTGGCCCGAGGGCGGGCCGACGTGGGCGTGGCCGGGGATGGAGCAGGCCCGCGAGCGCGGGTACGCCCGCTCGATCGGCGTCTCCAACTTCGACGTGGCGGAGCTCGACGCGCTGCTCGCCGAGGCGACGACGCCGCCGGTCGTGAACCAGGTGCAGTTCAGCCCGTTCGAGCACCGCACCGCACTGCTCGAGGCGTGCGAGCGGCACGGCATCGTGCTCGAGGCCTACAGCCCCCTCGGCACTGGCCGCCACCTCGACGACGACACGGTCGCAGGCATCGCCGAGCGGGTCGGCCGGACGCCGGCGCAGGTGCTGCTTCGCTGGTGCGTGCAGCGGGAGATTCCCGTCATCCCGAAGTCGACGCACCGCGAGCGGATCGACGAGAACGGGCAGATCTTCGACTTCGAGCTCTCCGACGACGACCTGTCGCAGCTCGACGCCCTCGACCGCACCGGTGGAACCGGCACGGCCGTCGAGCGTCCGTGGTGGCCGTAGCGGCATAGCTGCTATACTGAACCTAATGGTTCAGTATCCCACGACCGTCGATCGCGCCTTCGCCGCCCTCGCCGACCCGACGCGCCGGGCGGTGCTCGAGCGGCTCGTCCGGGGCAGCGCCACCGTCAGCGAGCTCGCCGAGCCGTTCGGCATGACGCTGACCGGGATGAAGAAGCACATCCAGCTGCTCGAGGAAGCGGAGCTCGTCACGACGCAGAAGGTCGGCCGGGTTCGCAGATGCGCGCTCGCGCCGTACGCATTCGAGGGCATCACCACGTGGCTGCACCGGCTCGACCGGTTCGCGCAGGTCGTCGAACGAACGAAAGGAGCACCATGAGCACGACGGGGTTCAGCAAGGAAGAGAAGGCCGCGATGCGGGCGCGGATCAAGGAGATGAAGGCGGCCGCCGAGGGCGAAGAGGCGATTCAGGCCGCGCTCAAGGAGATGACGCCCGCCGACCGGAAGCGCGGCAAGAAGATCCACGCGATCGTCACCGAGACCGCGCCGGACCTGATCCCGAAGACGTGGTACGGCATGCCGGCGTACGCCAACAAGGACGGCAAGGTCGTCATCTACTTCCGCGACGCGGCCAAGTTCAAGGAGCGTTACGCACTGCTCGGCTTCAACGATGCGGCGAAGCTCGACGACGGAACTATGTGGCCGGTCGCCTTCGCGATCACCGACATCACCGCGGCCGACGAGGCGAAGATCCGCAAGCTCGTGAAGAAGGCGGTCGGCTGATGAACGAGACCGTCGTCACCAAGCCGAACGAGCTGGAGATCCGTGTCGAGCGCGAGTTCGACGCCCCGCGCGAGCACGTGTTCTCGGTGTGGACCGATCCCGAGCTGATCCCGGAGTGGTGGGGTGAGAGCACCGTCGTCGAGGAGATGGACGTCCGTCCCGGCGGCGTGTGGCGCTTCCGCACCGCCTACGGAACCGTCGAGGGCGAGTTCCGCGAGGTCGATCCACCGGCGCGGCTCGTGCAGACGTTCCAGAACCATCTGCAGACGCTCGAGTTCGAAGACCTCGGCGAGCGCACGAAGCTCACCCAGACGATGCACTTCGAGACCACCGAGGAGCGCGACACGACCATGAACTACGGCGTCGAAGAAGGCGCGAAGGGCGGCATGGCGCGCGTCGACGAGGTGCTCGCGCGGCTGGCGCAGCGGTAGCCTCTGCGCCATGCGCGAGATCATCAGCACACCCGCTGCGCCGAGCTCGCCGCTGTACAGCCAGGGAGTCAAGGCCGGCGGGCACGTGTACGTCTCGGGAATGGTCGGTCTGGACGTCGCGACCGGCGAGCTTGCCGGTCCGACGATCGCGGCGCAGACGCGTCAGGCGCTCGCGAACTGCCAGGCGATTCTGGAGGCCGCGGGGGCGACGCTGGCGAACGTCGTCGAGGTCGGCATCCTGCTCGCGAGCCCCGCGGACTTCGCCGCCATGAACGAGGAGTACGCGACGTGGTTCCCGGCCGACCCGCCGACGCGCTACGTCGCCAAGCTCGGCGTCGACCTTCCGGGCATCCTCGTCTCGATCCGCATGACCGCCGTCGCCGGCTAGCCCACCGGCTCGGGAGTCTTCGGGCTCCAGCCGATCGCGGGCGCGATCTCGCGGGCGATCGTCGCGAGCAGCGACGCGTTGTACTCGACGCCGAGCTGGCTCGGCACCGTGAGCAGAACCGTGTCCGCCGCCTGGACGGCGGCGTCCGCGGCGAGCTCCTCGGCGATCCGGTCCGGCTCGCCGTTGTACGTGCGGCCGAAGCGGCTGATCGCGCCGTCGAGCCAGCCGACCTGGTCCTCGTTCGCGTCCGCGCCGAAGAGCCGGCGATCGAGGTCGGAGGTGATCGGGATGACGCTGCGGCTCACCGACACACGCGGCTCGCGCTCGTGGCCGGCAGCCTGCCACGCGTCGCGGAACAGCTCGATCTGCTCGGCCTGCAACTGGTCGAACGGCACCTGCGTGTCCTCGAGCAGGAGCGTCGAGCTCATGAGGTTGTACCCCTGCTCGCCTGCCCAGGCCGCGGTGGCGCGCGAGCCCGACCCCCACCAGATGCGGTCGGCGAGGCCGGGCGACTGAGGCTGCACGGCGAGCATCCCGTCGCCGGGACGGCCGCCGGCGTCGGCGCGGACGACGCCCGCGCCTGCGATCGCCGCGCGGAACAGCGCCGCCTTCTCGCGCGTGTCGTCGGCGTCGACGGAGTAGCCGAACGCCTCGGCGCCGCGCCACGCCGGCTCGGGCGAGCCGCGGCTGATGCCGAGCTGCAGCCGGCCGCCCGCGAGCAGGTCGGCGGCCGCCGCGTCCTCGGCCATGTACAGCGGGTTCTCGTAGCGCAGGTCGATCACGCCGGTGCCGATCTCGATCCGGCTCGTCTTGACGCCGATCGCCGCGAGCAGCGGGAAGGGGGAGGCGAGCTGGCGCGCAAAATGGTGGACCCGCACGAACGCGCCGTCGATGCCGATCTCCTCGGCGGCGATCGCGAGCTCGACCGTCTGGTGCAGGGCGTCCGCGGCGGTGCGCGTCAGGCCGCCGGCGGGGTGCCAGGCGCCGAACGAGAGAAAGCCGATCCGCTTCGGATGTCCCACGGCATTCGTAACGATAGTTGAGCGGGCAACTATTCCGGGTCGCGCGGGTTCAGCTTGCGCGCCATCCGGGCCGGCTCGCCCTCGTGCTTGCGCACGACGCGGTAGGCCGGCTCCTGCTCGACGACGTCCTCGACATCGGGGATCTCGTGGCCCGGGATGACGAAGAAGAGCGCGGGGTCCGCCCGGATGCGTTCGTACTCGGTCACCTGGACGACGAGCTGTTTCGCGCAGCGCAGGTCGCCGCACTCGCAGACGATGTGCAGCTTGTTGTCGCTGATCTCCGCGAGGCCGCGGTTGAGCGTCTCGATCTGCTCGTTCACCTCACGGAAGACGGCTTCGTTCTTCCCGACGCGACGCGCTCGCTCGTCCATCACGGGCCTCCTGCTCGGCGATTTCCCCGGCGATTCCGGTCTTCTCGACGAGCACGTACCCGTCCCGGCGCTCGAGGACACGCCCCGCTCCTGCGCGCACCGACAGCTCTTCGTGGCCCAGGGCGTTGAAGAACCGGCGCGGATGCTCGCGGATCGCGGCGTACTCGGCCAGTTCGAGCCGCACGATTTGCGTGCAGGTCGGCTCGGCGCATTCGCAGACGAAGGGAACCTGGCCGTCGACGCCGATCTTCGTCGCAGCCGATCGGATGTTCTCGTTCGCCTCGCGGAACGTCGACTGGTTCTCGCCGATCCGGGCCTGGGTCAGGTCGTCCGTCACGGCTGCGAGGTATCCCGCGCAGTCGAGCCGGAAACGCGTTCAGGCGAGCTCGCGGGCGCGCTCGAGGAGCGCCGCCTCGGCGCCGTGGTCGCGCTCGCGTGTCGCGCTGCTCCAGCGCTCGTGCTCGGCGAGATCTGCGGCGAGCTCGTCGAGCATCTCGGCCATCGCGGCCGGTGAGGACGAGCCCGTCTGCCTGCGGGCGGCAGCGCAGGCCGCCGGGTCGAGCGCGTCGCGCAGCGTCGCCTCGTCGAGCTCGACGGCCGTCCCCACGGTCGCCTCGGCCGCGGCTGCCAGCCGCTCGGGGGTCAACGCGGACGGAGGCTCTCCGGCGTCGACGAGGTCGCGCACGGCCCGGCCGACCACCTTGTGCGCGCTGCGGTAGTCGAGCTGACCCGTGAGCGCGAGCACGTCGGCCACGTCGGCTGCGGTGACGAAGCTCTCGCGCGCGATCTGCTCGAAGCGCTCGGTCCGCAGCTCGATGCCGTCGAGGACGGAAGCGGTGAGACGCGCGATCGCGACCGCCTCGTCGAGTGCGCGGAGGACCGTCCCGTTCAGCAGGTGGAAGTGGTCCGTGCGCGCCGAGCCGGTGTGCAGCGTGACGATCGCGCCCGCGAGGTCGCCGGCGGCCTGGCCCGCCTGGGTGCGGATCGCGGCGAGCGCATACGGATTCTTCTTCTGCGGCATCAGCGCGCTCGCGCGGCTGTGCGCATCGGCGAGCTCGATCAGGCCGAACTCCTGGCTCGCGTAGATCTCGAAGTCCTGCCCGAGCTCGCTCTGGTGCGTGGCGGCGATCGCGAGCGTCGCGAGCAGCTCGACGTAGACGTCTGCCTGCCACGCGGCGTCCTTCGCATGCACGACGAGCTCGTCGCAGCCGAGCAGCTCGGCGAGGCGCGCACGATCGAGCGACCAGCGCGAGCCGGCGCTGCCGCCGGCGCCTGCGACGCTCGCGCCGAGCAACGCGTGAGCGGCGCGCGCCCGGTCCGCGTCGCGCAACGCCGGGTAGGCGTAGGCGAGCAGAAGGTGGCCGACCGTCGTCGGCTGTGCAGGCTGGAGATACGTGTAGTCGGTCGCGAGCGCGCCGCTCGTCGCACGCGCGTGCCGCGTGAGCGCGGCAGCCTGGTCGATGAGCGCGTCGTGGAGCTCGCGTGCACCCGTGCGCGCGGTGAGCCGCAGAGCGACGCGGAATGCCTCGCGACGTGGTCGCCCCGCACTGAGCCAGCCGGCGGCCGACCGGCCGACGCGCCGCTCGAGCTCCGCCTCGCGCGAGTTGAACGCATCGCCGAGCGACGGGTCCCAGGGGAACTCGTCACCGGGGATCTCGTGCAGCTCGAGCAGGCCGCGCAACAGCGCTTTCGCGTCGTCACCGGACAGATCGCCGCCCTCGACGAGCGCAACAGCGTGCGCGAGGTCGGCGAGTGACAGCCCATGGGCGAGCCGCGGGCCATGTGCGCTCTCCGCCGCGTACGCCGCTGCGACGAGCTCGCCCGCCGCGCCGCCGCGCAGGCGACCGCCGCGCCCCAGCTCTTCCGTCTCGCTCACGACGCGCAGCCTACGGGTGCCGGCGACGGACGGGCCACGGTCACTTGACGTCCGGCGGTCCGTGCGCTATTTATCTAGCTATCTAGAGAAAGACGTAAATGATCGAATTCCATCTGGAGACACGTTCGGGAGTGCCGACCTACCTGCAGCTCGTGCAGCAGGTGCGCCAGGCGGTGCGGCTCGGGATCCTGCGGCCGGGAGACCAGCTGCCGACGGTGAAGGAGGTCGTCGAGCAGCTCACGATCAACCCGAACACGGTGCTGCGCGCGTATCGCGAGCTCGATCTCGAAGGCCTCGTCGAAGGGCGACGCGGGGTCGGCACGTTCGTCGCGAGCGGACAGCCGCCCTTGCCGCCCGACGACGTGAAGGCGTTGCGCTCGTCGCTCCAGCGCTGGATCGACCGCGCGCGTGCCGCCGGCCTCGACGACGAAAACCTCGCAGCGCTGTTCGCGGACACCGTCCGTCCGCCGACGATCTCCCGTGTCGCATGACAGCTGCGCTCGAGACACGGGCCCTCGGCAAGCGTTACGGCTCGAACTGGGCGCTGCACGAGTGCGACCTTGCGATCCCGGAAGGCTCCGTCACCGCGCTCGTCGGCCCGAACGGCGCCGGCAAGACGACGCTCCTGCAGCTCGCCGTCGGGCTGATCGCACCGACGACCGGAACGATCGAGGTGCTCGGGCACGATGCTCGCGCGGAGCCGCTGCACGTGCTGCCGCATGTCGGTTTCGTCGCGCAGGATCATCCGCTGCCACGCCGCTTCACGATCGCGGAGACGCTGAAGCTCGGCCGCGAGCTGAACCCGACCTGGGACGACGCGCTCGCCGAGCGGCGTATCGCCGAGCTCGGCCTCTCGCGCCGCCAGAGAGTCGGAACGCTCTCGGGCGGCCAGCAGGCGCAGGTCGCGCTCACGCTGGCGCTTGCGAAGCGGCCGAAGGTGCTGCTGCTGGACGAGCCGGTCGCATCGCTCGACCCGCTCGCGCGCCGGGAGTTCCTGAGCGGCGTGCTGCAGGCGGTGACCGAGAGCGGGATCACCGTCGTGCTCTCGTCGCACATCATCGCCGACCTCGAACGGATCTGCGATCACCTGATCATCCTCTCCCGCGGACGAACCCAGCTCGTCGGCGCGATCGAGGACATCCTCGCCGGCCATCGCCTGCTCACCGGTCCGCGTACGAGCCCGGGCGGCGTCGCGCGCGTGCACGACGTGATCCGCGAGAGTCATACCGAGCGCCAGACGACGCTGCTCGTCCGCGCGAACGGTCACGTCTACGACGCCGACTGGCAGCTGCACGAGGTCGACCTCGAGGAGATCGTGCTCGCGTACCTCGGTCACGACGGCGGTGTTGCGGAGACGGAGCCGGCGGCGGTGGCGGCGCGATGATCTGGGTCGGCTGGCGGCAGCAGCGGCTCGAGACCGCGATCGCCGCGGGCGTGCTGCTCGCGCTCGCCGCGGTCGCGATCCCGGCCGGAGTTCACATGGCGTCCGTCTACGCGCACGAGCATCTCGCCTCGTGCGTGGGCAACGCCGAGTCGAGTGCATGCGGTCTCGCGACGGGCTCGTTCCAGACGCGCTTCGTCGGCGTCAACCTCCTCTTCACGTGGTCGACGCTGCTGCCGGCCGTGGCCGCGCTCCTGCTCGCCGCGCCCTTCGTGCTCGACCTCGACAGCGGCACCTATCGCCTCTTCTGGACGCAGAGCATCACCCGCCGGCGCTGGCTCGCCGTGAAGCTCGGCTTCGGCGTGATCGCGCTGGCCGCGGTGACAGGCGGTCTCACCGTGCTCGCGATGTGGGCGCGCGCGCCCCTCGACCACTCGGGCGGCCGGATGGGCTCGAGCGCGTACGACGCCGAGGGCATCGTGCCGCTCGCGTACGGCCTGTTCGTATTCGGGATCGCCGTCGCGCTCGGCGCGCTGTGGCGGCGAATCGTGCCGGCGCTGCTGCTCGCGTTCGTCGCCTACGTGATCGGCCGCGCGTTCATGGACAGCTGGCTCCGGGAGCGTCTGCTCGCACCCGTGAAGTCGACCTGGCAGCTCGCAGGGCAACACGGCCCGAACCTCGATCGGGCGCTCGTCATCGACCAGTTCCTCAGCGACAAGAGCGGGACGCGAATCGCGACGGCGTTTCGCCCCTGCGGTTCGACGTCCAGCGGGTTCCTCACTCACACGAACGCAGTGTGCGCGCAACCGCTGGCGCGCGGCGCCCACGCGTACATGACGGCGATCTACCAGCCGGCGAGCCGCTTCTGGGAGCTGCAGGGGATCGAGTTCGCGATCGTCGCCGGCATCGGCGCGCTGCTCGTCCTGCTCGCCGCCTGGTGGACGCAGCGGCGCGTCGCCTAGACCGCGTCGAGGAACGCGAGCACGCGCTCGGTGAGCAGTGACGCAGCGTCGGCATCGAACGCCGGCAGCGACGAGTCGGCGAAGAGATGCTCGTCGCCGGGATAGAGGAAGAGCTCGGCGCGATCGTTCGCGGCGACGAGCTCGCGGGCCGCGTCGAGATCCTCGAGGAAGAACTCGTCGCCCTCCTTGCCGTGCACCTGCACCGGGACTCCGTCGGGCCAGCCGCCGAACTCGGAGACGGGCAGGCACGAGTACATGAGCAGCGCGCCGCGGGCGCCGGACCGCGTCTGGGCGAGCTGCTGCGCCGGCATCACTCCGAACGAGAAGCCGGCATAGACGACGCCGGGCGCGAACGCGTCCGCCGCGGCGACGCCGCGCTCCGCGAGCGCGCCGAAGCCCGCCTCCTGCGCGAACGCCACGCCCTCTTCGATCGTCGCGAACGTCCCCCCGTCGAACAGGTCCGGCGTGTGCACGGTGTGGCCCGCCTGCCGGAGCTCGTCGGCGAACGCCCGGACGCCGTCGGTCAGTCCCTGGACGTGGTGGTAGAGCACGACTTCTGCCATCTGGTCCTCCTGAGCGAATGATCCGTTAACTTGGAACGTTCGGGAACGTTAGTCTATTCAACGATGGACGGCAACGGGACCCCGCCCGACTACGAGCTCGCCGACCGGATCGCGCTCACGACGCCGGCGCAGGTCAAGGCGCTCACGCACCCGCTCCGGAACACCATCCTCGGGCTGCTGCACGAGCGGGCGGCGACGGTGAGCGAGCTCGCGGTCGCGCTCGACCGGCCGAAGAGCACGGTCGCGCACCACGTCAAGGTGCTGACGGAGGCCGGCCTGCTGCAGGTCGTCCGCACGCGGCGCGTGCGGGCGATCGACGAGCGCTTCTACGGGCGCACGGCCCGGCTCTTCTACGTCGCGCTGGAGCGGGCGGACGGCGGCGAGCCTCCCCGCGACTTCAACGACTTCGAGGTCGCCGCACGGGAGTCCGAGTCGGCGTTTCGCGACGGGAAGCTCTGGGGCTTCATCCGCCATGCGCGCATCAGCGAGGCGCAGGTCTCCGAGTTCTGGGAACGCATGGCCGAGCTCGTGTCCGAGTTCGACCGGCTCCCGCGCACCGGCGACGCGATGTACGGCTTCGCGGTCGGGGTGTATCCGACCGACCAGCGAACGCTGCCGTCCTAGCTCTTGTGTCGCCGCCGGCACCGCCTAGGATTCCCGGGGGCGCCGTGAGCTTCGGCTGCGGCCTAGTTACCGGCGAACGGGGGTCCGATTGGCGGGTTGGTGGTGATCGTGGTTCGTGAAAGACGCGGCCTCGCGGCCCGCTCGTCCGCCGGCGGTCCGCGGCGAAGGCCCGGGCCTGGCGAGAGCCGCTCGGCGGCCGGCGCGAAGCCTGCCGGGTCGCCGGCCCCGCACGCGAGCCGCGACGGCGCTGCTCGGCGGGACATCGAAACGCCCCGCGTGCTCGTCGTCGACGACGAGCCGTCGGTCCGGCTGCTCCTTCGCGTCAACCTGCCGCTGAGCGGCTTCGAGGTCGTCGAGGCGCCGGACGCCGAGACGGCGCTCGAGCGGGCCGAGCGCGAAGCGTTCGACCTGATCCTCCTCGACGTCATGATGCCGGGCATGAACGGCCTCGAGCTCGCGCAGCGGCTGAAGACGTTCGCGGGGACGAGCGACGCGCCGGTGGTCTTCGTCTCGGCCCGCGCCGACCGCGCCGACATCAGCCGGGGCCTCGAGGTGGGCGCCGCCGACTACATCACGAAGCCGTTCGATCCCATTCGCATCGCCGAGCGTCTCCGGGCCGTGCTCGACGGTGCGCGACGGGAAGGCGACCGCTGAGCAGCGCGTTGGAAGGCCGCGATCTCGGGTTCCTCGCCGGCGGCGGCGAGCTCGGAGAGCGCATCCGCGCGTTCGACTGGTCGAAGACACCGCTCGGGAAGCCGGAGGGCTGGCCCGACAGCCTGCGTACGGCCGTTCGGATCATGCTCGCCTCCCGCCAGCCGATCTGGATCGGCTGGGGAGAAGAGCTCACCTACCTCTACAACGACCCGTACAAGTCGATCATCGGCGGCAAGCATCCGGAGATGCTCGGCCGGCCGACGCGCGTCGTGTGGTCGGAGATCTGGGACGTGATCGCGCCGATGCTCGAGACGGCGCTCACCGGTGACGAGGGGACGTACGTCGAGTCGCAGCTCCTGATCATGGAGCGCTACGGCTATCGCGAGGAGACCTACTACACCTTCTCGTACAGCCCGATCCCCGGTGACGACGGAGACGCCGGCGGGATCATCTGCGCGAACACCGACGACACGCAGCGCGTGATCGGCGAGCGCCGGCTCGGGCTGCTTCGCGAGCTGGCCGCGCGCACGGCGGAGGCGCTGAGCTGGCAAGAGGTCTGCACGCGCGCGGCCGAGGCCCTGTCGATCGATCGCCGCGATCTTCCGTTCGTGACGATGTACCTCATGAGCGACGACAAGACGTCGTTCACGCTCGCGGGGGCGAGCGGGGTCGAAGCGGGCAGCCCGAACGCGCCGCTCAGGATCGCCGTCGACTCGGACCGCGCCGAGCGGATCGTCCGCGCGTTCGGCCAGAAGGAGATTCTCGTCGTCGACGGGCTCCAGTCGTTCGCCGCCGCGCCGCTTCCGACAGACGTCTGGGACGAGCCGCCGCGCCAGGGCGCGTACGTGCCGCTCTCCGCGGCCGTCCAGGGCGGCGGCGACGGTGTCCTCATCGTCGGGCTGAACCCGTTTCGCCCCTTCGACGACGCGTACTCCGACTTCCTCGGCCTCGTCGGAGCGCAGATCTCGGCCAGCCTTGCGACGGCCCAGGCCTACGAGGGCGAGCGGCGCCGCGCCGAGTCGCTCGCCGAGCTCGATCGTGCGAAGACCGTGTTCTTCTCGAACGTCAGCCACGAGTTCCGGACGCCCCTGACCCTCATGCTCGGCCCGCTCGACGACCTGCTCGCCGACCCCGACAGCGTCTCCGCCGACGCACGCCCCGTCCTCGAGGTCCTGCGCCGGAACGCGCTCCGTCTCCTGCGCATGGTCAACACCGTCCTCGACTTCTCCCGCATGAGCTCCGATGCCGTCGCGCACGCGTTCATGCGCACGGACCTGACGCGGCTCACGGCCGAGCTCGCCGAGACGTTCGCGCCGGTGCTCGAGCGGAGCGGCATCCGGTTCGTGCGCGAGATCGAGCCGCTGCCCGCAGCGGTGTACATCGACGGCGACGCCTGGGACAAGATCGTGCTCAACCTGCTGTCGAACGCCTACAAGTTCACGCTCACCGGCGAGATCTCCGTGACGCTCGAGCCCGCAGGGAACGTGGCCCGGCTGCGGGTGCGCGACACGGGCACCGGCATCCCGGAGGACGAGCTGCCGCAGCTCTTCGAGCGGTTCCATCGCGTGCGCAACGAGCAGGCGCGCACGCACGAGGGCACGGGGATCGGTCTCGCGCTCGTGCGCGAGCTCGCGGAGCTCCACGGCGGCACCGTCTCCGTCGAGAGCGAGGTCGGGACAGGGACGACGTTCACGGTCGAGATCCCCCTCGGCGCAGGACATCTCGATCCCGACCAGGTGCGCGATGAATGGCGCGAGACGAACCGGGCCGCCGCGGCGATCGCCTTCGCCGAGGAAGCGAGCCGCTGGGCCGGCCTCGAGACCGACTCCGGCGTCGAGACGAGCGAGCTCGTCGAGGACGGAGATGCGTCGCGGCGCGACCGTGTCGTCGTCGTGGACGACAACGAGGACATGAAGGACTACATCGTCCGGCTGCTCGAGCGGCACTGGCGCGTCGATGCCTACCGGAACGGTCTCGATGCCCTCGCGGCGATTCGCCTCGATCCGCCGACGCTCGTCGTGACCGACGTGATGATGCCCGGGCTCGACGGCTTCGGCCTGCTGCAGGCGCTGCGCGACGACCCGGCGACTGCCGCGATTCCCGTGATCGTCGTCTCCGCGCGCGCCGGAGAGGACAGCTCGGTGGAAGGGCTCGACCTCGGCGCCGACGACTATCTCACCAAGCCCTTCTCGGCGCGCGAGCTCGTCGCCCGCGTTCGCGCGAACCTCGAGCTCGCCCGGCTTCGAGCCGAGGCCGGGCGGCTCTCTGCGCTCGAGGAGGTCCGCTCGCGCGTCATCACCACGGTCTCGCACGAGCTGCGCACACCGGTGACGGCGATCTACGGCGCCGCCCGCACGCTGCAGCGTGAGGACGTCCTCGATCCGGAGACGCGGCGCGAGCTGCAGGCGGTGATCGGCGTCGAGTCCGAGCGCCTCGCCCGGATCACGAGCGAGATCCTCACGACCGAGTCGCTCGCGGCAGGGCTGGTGCCGTTGGAGCGTGCGCCGTTCGACGTGCGCGACGTTCTCACGGAGGCGATTCGCGCGGCGGAAGCGCGTCGCGCGGACGGGATCGAGTTTGAGCTCGACCTCCCGGATGAGCCTGTCGTCGTCGACACCGACCGGACGCGGCTGCAGCAGGTCATCACGAACCTGCTCGACAACGCGATCAAGTACTCGCCCGAGGGCGGGGACGTGCTGACCTCGCTCGCCGTCGTCGACGGGTCGGCGACGATCGTCGTCGCCGACCACGGCATCGGCGTGCCGGACGACCTCCGCGAACGCCTCTTCGAACGGTTCTATCGCGTCGATCCCGAGCTCACCCGCGGGGTCAGCGGCTCGGGCCTCGGGCTCTACATCTGCCGCCAGATCATGGAAGCGCTCGGCGGCCGGATCGCAGTTGCCGCGAACGCACCGCAGGGGACGCGCTTCACCGTCTCGCTCCCGTTGACCTAGGGGCCTCAATCCGGCAGCCGGTGTCTCGCGTACCTCGGCAGTACAACCGTGTTGAGAGACGCAGGCAGAAACGAGGTCGGGAGCGCACGCGCCTTCTGGCTCGAGGCGCCGGGTCGCGGCGAGATCCGCCCGGTCGAGCTTCCCGAGCCCGGGCCGGGCGATGTGATCGTGCGCACCGTCCGCTCGGCGATCAGCCGCGGCACCGAGACGCTCGTCTTTCGCGGCGGCGTGCCGGAGAGGGAGCGGACGCGCATGCGCGCGCCGTTCCAGGAAGGCGAGTTTCCGGGACCCGTCAAGTACGGCTACCTGAACGTCGGCGCGGTGGCGGAAGGGCCCGCGGACCTCCGTGGGCGCACCGTGTTCTGCCTCTACCCGCACCAGACCGCCTACGTCGTCCCCGCCGGCGCGGTCGCGATCGTGCCCGACGGCGTTCCGGCCGAGCGCGCGGTGCTCGCCGGGATCGTCGAGACGGCGGTGAACGCGCTGTGGGACGCCGCACCGCTCGTCGGCGACCGGGTCGCGGTCGTCGGCGCCGGGATGGTCGGCTGCTGCGTCGCGCGGGTCCTGCGCCACTTCCCGGCGCTCGAGGTGACGCTGGTCGACGTCGACGGCGATCGCGCAGGCATCGCCGCCGGGCTCGAGGTCGACTTTGCGCTGCCCGACGACGCCGAGGGCGGTCGCGACCTCGTCGTGCACACGAGCGGAACCTCCGCGGGCCTCCAGCGCTCGCTCGACCTGCTCGCGCCCGAAGGCTCGGTCATCGACCTCAGCTGGTACGGCGACAGCGAGGTCCGGCTCTCGCTCGGCGGTGCGTTCCACGCCGGCCGGCTCGCGATCCGCTCGAGCCAGGTCGGCACGGTCTCGCCCGCGCGCAGCGGCAGGCGCTCGGCCGCAGACCGGCTCGCGATCGCACTCGACCTCCTGCACGATCCGGCGCTCGACACGCTGCTTACCGGCGAGTCGAGGTTCGAGGAGCTGCCCGACGTCATGGCGCGCCTCGCCGGCGGGATGCCCGCGCTCTGCCACTCGATCACGTACGAGGGCGCGTGATGTTCAGCGTCACCGTCCGCGACCACATGCTGATCGCGCACAGTCTGCGCGGCGAGGTCTTCGGTCCGGCGCAGAACCTGCACGGGGCGACGTATGTCGTCGACGCGACGTTCCGCCGGGCCGAGCTCGACGCCGACGGCATCGTCGTCGATCTCGGCCGCGCGGCGGATGAGCTGCGCGCGGTCGTCTCGGGCCTCGGCTATCGCAACCTGGACGACGAGCCGTCGCTCGCCGGCGTGAACACGACGACCGAAGTGCTCGCACGTCTGATCGCCGACCGGCTCGCCGAGCGGCTGGGCGACCACGGGCTCGACGGGCTCGCCGTCACGCTCCACGAGTCGCACGTCGCCTCCGCGACCTACGAGCGTGCTCTATGAGGACGGTGCATCTGATCGTTCCCGAAGGCTTCGACGATCCGCTCCGGCCGAGCGGCGGCAACACCTTCGATCGCCGCGTGCGCGACGGCCTCGCGGTCGACCGGTGGGACGTCCGCGTGCACGAGGTGAACGGATCGACCGACCTCGCGGACGCAGTCCTGCGGATCGCCGACGGCGGCGTCGTCCTCATCGACGGCCTCGTCGCCTCGCCGTACCCGCAGGTGCTCGTGCCCGAGGCAGATCGCCTTCGGCTCGTCGTGCTCATGCACATGCCGGTGTGGACGACGGCGGAGGGAAGGGTGCTCTCGGCCGCGCAGTGCGTGCTCACCACGAGCAACTGGACACGCCGCATGCTCCTCGAGCGCTACGCGCTGCGGAGCGGGTCCGTTCGTGTCGCGGAGCCCGGCGCCGATCGCGCCGACCCTGCGGCCCGGTCGCCGCTCGGCGGCGAGTTTCTCGCGGTCGCTTCGGTGACGCGCGCCAAGGGGCACGACGTGCTGCTCGACGCGCTGGCGACGCTCGACGACCTTCGCTGGCGCTGCGTGTGCGCCGGCAGTCTCGACCGCGACCAGCTGTTCGCCGACGACGTTCGTCGGCGCGCTCGTCACGGTGCGATGAGGGGACGGGTGCGTTTCGCAGGTGCGCAGACACCGCGCGAGCTCGCGCGCAGCTACGGCAACGCCGACCTGCTCGTGTTGCCGTCGCGCTCGGAGACGTACGGGATGGTCGTGACCGAGGCGCTCGCCCGCGGCGTCCCGGTCGTCGCCGCGGACGTCGGCGGCGTCCCGGAGGCGCTCGGCTACGGAGCCGACGGCTCCCGGCCGGGCCTGCTCGTTCCGCCGGACGATCCGATCGCGCTCGCCGAGGCGCTGCGGACGTGGCTGCGCGATGCCGACCTGCGCGGCCGGCTGCGGCGCGCGGCGCGGCAGCGGCGCGCCGCACTTCCGAGCTGGTCGGCGACCACCTCGGTCGTGGCGCAAGCCCTGGCGGAGGCGGCATGACGGCCGAGCCGATCCGCGTCAGCCCGGACTGGCTCGACCTGCGCGAGAGCGCGGACGCGGGCGCGCGCGCCCGCGAGCTCGTCACGCATCTCAGCGCACCCGCCGTGATCCACGACCTCGCCTGCGGCAGCGGCGCGATGGGCCGCTGGCTCGCGCCGCTTCTGCCCGGCCCGCAGCGCTGGGTGCTGCACGACCGCGACGCAGACCTGCTTGCGCTCGCGGCGGCGAGCCCGCCGGCGAACGCGACCGTCGAGACGCGCCTCTCCGACGTCACGCGGCTCGAGCGCGATGCGCTCGCAGGGGCGGACCTCGTCACGGCGTCGGCGCTCCTCGACCTCTTCACGTGGGACGAGCTGTCCGCCGTCATCGCGAGTTGTGTCCGTGCGGGCTGCCCGGTTCTGCTCACGCTGTCGGTGACCGGTCACGTCGACCTCACTCCGTCCGATCGCCTCGACGCACGGATCTCCGACGCGTTCAACGCGCATCAGCGGCGCCGGACGCCGCGCGGCCGGCTGCTCGGGCCGGACGCGGTCGAGGCTGCGGTCGACGCGTTCGGGCGGCTCGGCCGGGAGGTCGTGGTGCGGCCGAGCCCGTGGCGCCTCGGAACGGGCGACGCGGCGCTCATCGGCGAATGGCTCACCGGCTGGCTCGCCGCCGCCTGTGAGCAGGAGCCGGAGCTCGAGGCAGAGATCGACCTGTATCGGCGCCGCCGGCTCAAGGAAGCGGCGGCCGGCCGCCTCGCCGTCACCGTCGGCCACGCCGACCTGCTGGTGCTGCCGTGAGGACCGCGCTTCACATCGCGCGTCCGCTCGCCGCGGACGCGCTTCACATCGCGCGTCCGCTCGCCGCGGTCGCCACGCTCGCGATCGTCGTCTGGCGTCTCGGCGCAGGCCCGTTCCTCGACGGCGTGCGCGCGGTCGACGGCCGCGCGCTGCTCGCCGCGTCGGCGATCGGAGTCGTCACCACGCTCTGCTGCGCGTGGCGCTGGACGATCGTCGCCCGCGGGCTGGGCATTCGCCTTCCGCTCTCTCCCGCCCTCGCCGCGTACTACCGCTCGCTGTTCCTCAACCTCACCCTCCCGGGCGGCGTCGTCGGCGACGTGCACCGCGGCGTCGCGCACGGGAACGAGGTCCGCGACGTCGGCCGCGGACTGCGAGCCGTCGTCTGGGAGCGCGGCGCAGGCCAGGTCGTGCAGGCGCTGCTGACCGTCCCGGTGTTGCTCGTCCTCGCATCGCCGGTCCGCTCGATCACGCCGATCGTCGTCGCAGCGCTCCTGGTGACCGTTGCGGGCGTCGTGGTCTTCGTCCGCGCACGCGGCATGCGCCCTGAGGTTCGGCTCTCGCGCAAGGCATGGGCAGCGGTCGCGTTCGCGTCGGCCGTTGTCGTCGTGGGGCACGCGGCCACGTTCGTCGTCGCCGCGCGCGTCGCGGGGGTCACGGCGTCGCTCGTCCACCTGCTGCCGCTCGCGTTCCTCGCGATGCTGGCGATGGTGCTCCCGAGCATCGCAGGCTGGGGGCCGCGTGAAGGCGCGACGGCGTGGGTGTTCTCCGCTGCCGGGCTCGGCGCCGATCGCGGTGCGGCGACGGCCGTCGCCTACGGCGTCATGGTGCTCGCCGCGAGCCTGCCCGGGGCAATCGTGCTCCTCGCCGGCTGGCTTCCCGGCGTGCGTGTGCCGCTGAGAGGAGCAACCGATGCGTGACCGTCCGTACACCCTGCTCTCGTGCTGCGTGTCGATCGACGGCTACATCGGCAGCGGCGCGTCGCGCCTGCTGCTGTCCAACGACGCCGACTTCGACCGGGTCGACGAGGTTCGCGCGTCGTGTGACGCGATCCTCGTCGGCGCAGCCACGGTGCGCGCCGACAACCCGCGTCTGCTCGTGCGGTCGGAGGTACGGCGCGCCGCGCGTGCGGCGCGCGGACTGCCTCCGTCGCCGATGAAGGTGACGGTGACGCGTCGCGCCGAGCTCGATGCGCGCGCGGAGTTCTTCACCGCCGGCGACACCGAGAAGCTCGTCTACTGCGCGAGCCCGCTCGTGCGCGCTGCGGAGCACCGTCTCGGCCCGGTGGCGACCGTCGTCGACGGCGGCAGCACCGTGGAGATGAGCACGCTCAGCTCTGACCTCGCGGCGCGCGGCGTCGAGCGCCTGATGGTGGAAGGCGGCGGCACCGTGCACACGCAGTTCCTCAGCGAGGACATCGTCGATGAGCTGCAGCTCGTCGTCGCACCGGTGTTCGTCGGCGACTCGGAGGCGCCGCGCTTCGTCCGAGACGGATCGTTCCCGTGGAACACCGGCCGCCGCGCCGAGCTCGTCGAGGTTCGCAAGATCGGCGACGTCGTCCTGCTGCGCTACGCGCTCTCGCCGAGGTTCGACGGATGAAGCCTCCCGTTGCGACGATCCGGACGCAGGTCGGCCTGCCGCTGCGCTTCGCCGACGGCTATACCGCGCAGGCGCGCGTGTACAGCTTCGACGGGCTCGTCGACGGCCGCGAGCACCTCGCATTTGCGCTCGGCGCCCGCACGAAGGTCCCGCTCATCCGGCCGCACAGCGAATGCCTCACCGGCGACGTGTTCGGAAGCCAGCGCTGCGACTGCGGCCCGCAGCTGCGCGAGGCGGTCGAGCGGATCGCCGTCGCCGGCGGCTACCTCCTCTACCTGCGCCAGGAGGGACGCGGCATCGGCCTGTACTCGAAGCTCGAGGCGTACGCGCTGCAGGACACCGGCATCGACACCTACGACGCCAACCTCGCGCTCGGCCACGGCGAGGACGAGCGGAGCTACGTCGCCGCTGCGCAGATGCTGCACGCGCTCGGCGTCTCGCGCGTCGAGCTGCTGAGCAACAACCTGGACAAGGCACGGCAGCTTCGCTCGTGCGGCGTGACCGTCGTGTCGCAGGTGCGGACGGGCGTCCACGTGTCGCCTTCGAACGTTCGCTACCTAGAGACCAAGGCGCGCCGGGGCAAGCACCTGCTCGACCTGTCGCTGCCGGCGTAGGAACGGCCGCTCGAAGAGCGTCGCGAACAGCCACGCGACCGCGATCGAGAGCGGCAGCGCGATCCCCACCGCGACGAGAAAGGCGGTCGGGCCGTGGTGGTAGCGCTCCAGCACGAAGCGGCGGTAGACGACGATCACGATCGGCTCGTGCAGCAGGTACAGGCTGTACGACGACAGGCCGAGGGTGCGGATCGGTCGCGAGTCGAGCAGGCGCACGAGCGGAAGCGGGCGACCGCTCGCGAGCGCGACGAGCAGGCAGGCGATGCCGGGGCCGAGCGCCAGGTCGACCCACATGAGGTTCGGGCCGAGCGTCCACACCGCGCCGCGCCACCAGATGAGCACGAGCACCGGCGCTGCGAGCGAGAGCGCGAGGCAGGCCCAGCGGCGCGAGCCGCGCGCGCCGACCAGTCCGGCGGCTGCGATCCCGATCGCGAACAGCGCAGCGAGCTCGGGCGGCGACTGGTTGACGAAGGCGTGCAGTCCCGGGTCGTGCGGCGCCGCGATCCCCACGGCAGAGACGACCAGCGTCACCGCCGCGACCATCGCCGCAGCGTTGACACGGCGCACGACGAGGATCAGAAGCGGGAAGACGACGTACAGCTGCGCTTCGACGGCGAGCGACCAGAAGGCGCGGTTCGGGCTCGACGCGCGCACGATGTTCTGCACGAGCAGCCCGTTGACGACGACCGACCGCGTGTCGGGGCGTCCCTGTCCAGGCTGCGGGACGACGTACCAGGCGATCGCGAGGCTGAACGCGAGTGCTGCGTAGTAGGCCGGGAGGATGCGGCGGGCCCGCCGGCCGGCAAAGCGCACGACGCTGTCCAGGCGCCAGCCGTGCCGCGCCGGCGACAGGCCGAGCGAGAAGCCGGACAGCACGATGAACACGACGACGGCGAAGCGGCCGAAGATGAACCAGCCGGCCCACCAGGGCGCGTGATCGTGCGGGTAGCCGGGGAACGCGCGCTCGAAGACGTGGTTGACGACGACGTACGCCGCCGCGAGGCCCCGCACTCCGTCCAGGCCGGCGAGGCGTCCGCGCTTCACGGGCTCAGCGTGCGAACGCGCGCAGGAAGCGGTTGCGGAAGGCGCTCATCGGCCAGACCGGCGCCTGCGCGTTCGGGAGCATCCCGTTCACCCAGTCCCAGTTCGAGATCTGCTTCATCACCGCCGGGTCCTTGGCGATGATCGACACCGGCACGTCGTGGCCCGGGCTGCCGGAGACGACGCGCGACGGCTGGTGGTCGCCGAGCACGATCAGCACCGTGTTCTTGGTGCCGTAGTGCGTGACGAACGAGATCAGCGTCCGCAGCGTGTACTTGATCGAGGTCGAGTAGCCCTTCTGCGTGTCGCCGAGCCCGCTGCGGTCGATCGGCAGCTTGTCGAAGATCGACCCGTTGCCAACCTTGCTCCACGGGATGTACGGCGGGATGCGCGTCCACGGTGTGTGGCTCGACACGAGATCGATCTCCGAGAAGATCGGCGGGCGGTTCTGCTTCGAGAGCTCGAAGCGCTGAAGCGCCAGCAGCACGTACTCGTCGGGCATCGCTGCGAAGCCGTACTTCGGGCCCTTGTAGCCGAGGTTGCGCCGGTCGTAGATCTTGTCGTAGTGGTAGAAGGAGTGGCCCTC
This sequence comes from Gaiellaceae bacterium, assembly GCA_035651895.1. Classification (GTDB taxonomy): domain Bacteria; phylum Actinomycetota; class Thermoleophilia; order Gaiellales; family Gaiellaceae; genus PALSA-600. The sequence goes on along the minus strand of DASREW010000013.1, from coordinate 210,611 downwards.
GGGCCAGTCGCGGGTATCCGACGGAACGTCGGCGACCGTTCTCCAGCCCGCGCGCGCGAAGGCGGTCGTCAGGGTGACGCGCTTGCTGGCGACGAGCTCGTTGTAGCGCCCCTGGCTGTCGATCCAGGTGCCCGACTGCATCGACCCGTGCGCGTACCAGCTGCCGCCGCCGAAGGTGGACGACTCGATCCAGCCGCTCTTCGAGAGGAAGCCGTGCGCGGTGAGCGCCTTCGTGCCCGCATTCACGACGGCGTCGTCACCGGCCGCGATCGGCGTGCCCTGGATCGCGAGCTTCCCGTAGCTCTCGACGAACACGAGCAGGACGTCCTTGCCGCGGAGCGCGTTCAGCAGGTCATTGCCCGGCGTCTTGGCGTAGCTGTCGTGCGCGAGCTGGGCGCGGAACACGGTGCGGTCGCGCAGGCCGGACTGGACGGCGTGCACCTCGTTGACGGCGAGCGCGACGGCGCTCGTCGAGGCGATGCCGGCCGCGCCGAACGCCCAGCAGGCGATCCACGTCGCCCCGAGACCGCCGGCGATGCGAAGCGTGCGGCCGCGATGACGGCTGACGACTCGGCTGAGACGATGCACCGCGAGCGTGGGCAGCGCCAGCGCCGCAACCACGATCGCCACAGCTGCGACCACGGTGAGGTCGGTCGCCGTGCTCCCGAAGGTGTCGCGCTCCGTCTCGACGCCGATCGACGCGTAGCTCCAGTCGTCGACCGGGTTGAACGGGCGGTCGAACGCGATGAAGAAGCCGATGTCGAGGAGCTTCACCATCACGATCACGCCGAGCAGCGGTCCGACGACCCACGGAACGAAGCGCCGCGCGCGCGTGGGCAGCGCAACGGCGAGGAGGAGCAGGACGATCCCTTCGAGCGGCAGCCGCACGAACTCGCCGGGTGTGAACAGCCACGGCTTGATCGGGAAGACCAGCGCGACCCACACGATCGCGAGCGCGAGCAGAGTCAGCATCGCAGCGACGTAGCGATGCGGCGCGCGCGTGACACGGACGTCGTGCCGGTGCCGCCAGAGCCACCACACGTCACGGCCGAACGACTCCGCGAGCAGCGCGAGCGCGAGGGCGAGCAGGATGCGCATCGCCGTCAGCGGCACGATGCCTGCGGCCGCGAGGGTGAGCGTGATCCCCTGCGAGGCGGCCGCGGTCTTCCGCCAGTCGCGCCGCGGCAGTGGTGAGCGCATCCAGACGAATGGGCCGCCCGCCGCGAGGAACGCGTACCGCATCACGCCGATCGCGAGCACCCACATCCCGGCGGTGCGGGCCACGTCGACGCTCAGCACCAGGATGAGGAATGCGTCGACCTCTCCGTCGAGCCACGCGCCGAGCGACGAGGTCCTCGTGCGCCGGGCGACGCGGCCGTCGACCCAGTCGAGCGCGAGCGCGACCGACGCGAGGGTCACGTAGAGCGCGACCGGCGCTCCGTGGTCGAACGAGTCGACGGTGAGGGCCGCGAGCGCGACCGCGAGCGTCGCGCGCGTGAGGGTCACCCAATCGGCCGCCCCGAGTCGCGCTGCCGACTCGCGCGCGAGCGCGCGGAGGAGTGCGACGTCGAGGCACAGAGCCGACCCCGCGCCGACGATCAGGGCGGCACCGTCGAGACCGACCGTGCCGGCGAGCGCGGCGAGCACCGCCAGCTGGGCGGCGAGCGAGAAGAGCGGACCGAGGACGCGCCGGTCGGGCATTCGAACCGAACTACCGGCCCGGCCGTACATCGGTTTCGTGAGGCAGGACGATCGCGATCCGTTCGACGAGGCCCTGCGCCGCGCGCGTGAGGCCGCCTACCGCCCGGGCGAGTTCGTCGAACAGGAGAGCTTCATGGGCGCGGGCGAGATTCGCGCGCTCGCGGAGCAGGCGGGGGTCGGCCCGGGCGTGTCGGTGCTCGACCTCTGCTGCGGCGTCGCAGGCCCGGGCCGGTTCATCGCCCGCGAGCTCGGCTGCACGTACGTCGGCGTGGATGCGAGCGAGAGCGCGGTCGGCATCGCTCGCGAACGCGCCGGCGGACTGCCGTGCCGCTTCGAGGTCGGGCAGGTCCCGCCGCTCCCGGACGGGACGTTCGACGTCGTCCTCCTGCTCGAGACGATGCTGGCGTTCCCCGAGAAGCAGACGCTGTTCGACGCCGTTGCCCATGCGCTCCCCGCCGGCGGCCGCTTCGCGTTCACGGTCGAGGAGGGCGAGCCGCTGACCCCCGCGGAGCAGCGGTCGATGCCCGACGCCGACACGGTCTGGCTCGCGCCGCTCCCGGAGCTCCGCGACCTGCTCGCCTACAGCGGGTTCGTCGTTCGCCGGCAGGAGGACCTGAGCAGCTCGCACCGCGCAACAGCCGAGGCGCTGACCGCAGCCTACGAGGCCGACGGGGACGAGATCGCGTCGCAGATCGGGCGCCGCGCGCTCGACGAGCTGCTCGCGGCGCATCGCTTGTGGAGCGACTGGCTCGCGAGCGGACGCGTCCGCAAGCTCGCGCTCGTGGCTGAACGGCAGTGATCGCCGAGGCGGTCGCTGCCGTTGCGCTGACGCGCGGACCGGTGGCCGAGAGCGTGACGCAGCGCACCGCGATCGTCTCGTTTCGCACGTCGATGCCGGTGCAGGCATTCGTGGCGCTTGCCGGTCGTGCCCCGCTCGACGCCGGCGCAGGCGCCGAGCACGTCGCCCGGCTCACGAAGCTCGTGCCCGGAAGGCACTACGCGTATCGCGTCGAGGCCCGCGGCAGCGTGCTCGCCACGGGGACGTTCCGGGCGGCGCCCGCCCGGACGACACCGTTCACCTTCGCCGTCGTCGGCGACTTCGGGACGGGGAACCAGCCCGAGTCGGAGGTCGCGTCGATGATCGAGTCGTGGCGGCCGGACTTCGTGCTCACGGTCGGCGACAACGCCTATCCGCTCGGCTCGGCCGCGTTGCTCGATCGCGACATCTTCACGCCGTACGCGGCGGTGATGCGCGAGTCGGCGTGGTTCCCCGCGCTCGGCAACCACGACGACAAGGCGAATCGCGGTGCGCCCGAGCTCGCGGCGTTCCACTCGCTCGGAGCCGAGCGCTGGTATCGCTTCACCTGGGGAAACGCAGCCTTCGTCGTGCTCGACTCCGACGTCTCCGTCGCCCCTGGCTCACCGCAGCTCGCCTTCGCACGCAGCGCGCTCGCGCGCTCGTCGTGCTTCCGCTTCGCCGCGTGGCACCACCCGCCGTGGGAGCCGCCGGGCGCCACGCTCTCGCCGGGCTTGCGCGCGAACATCGTGCCGCTGGTCGAGCGCGACGGCGTGCAGGTCGTGTTCAACGGCCATCTGCACGCGTACGCGCGCAGCCGACGGATCCACGGGGTGGTCTACGTCGCCGTCGGGACGGGTGGCGGCGAGCTCGAGCACGACGCGGACGCGCTGACCGTCCCGCTCGCCCGCGTCGTGCAGGGCGCGTTCGGCGCGCTGCGCGTCGTCGTCTCCGGCCGCCGAGCCGTGTTCCGCTACGAGACCGTCGACGGCAGGGTGCGCGACACGTTCAGTCTGAGCTGCCCGTGATCTGCGCGCGGAGACCGGCGACCAGCGTGTCGACGCTGAACGCCCAGGTGGTCTCGGGGTCGAGCCCGCTGCCGAGCGCATGGACGTGCGGGAACGATTCGGCAGGCAGGTGCGTCACCGCTGTCTCGGCGCCGTCCCCGCGACTCGACAGCGCGCGCTCGACGGCGATCGACAGCGCGACGTACGTGGTCGCCTTCACGGCGCCGTAGGCGCCGACCGCGTCGAGGCCGGCACGCTCGAACGCAGCGAGCGCGACCTCGAAGGACCTCGTCGCCTGCGCGCCTTCGACCGGGCGTCGTTGCAGGGCGACGAAGGCGCCGGGATGCTCGACCGCGATCTCCCCGACCGCCGCCACGAACGCGCGCACCCACGCCTCCCAGCCGATCTCCTCGACCGGGAGGTCGGCGCCGGTCACGAGCGCGTCCACGATCCCGGTCGTGACGGCGTCTCGGGTGGGGACGTGGTTGTAGAGCGACGTGACGTGCACGCCGAGCTCGCCCGCGATGCGGCGGAGCGTGACGGCGTCGAGGCCGTCGCGGTCGGCCAGCTCGATCGCCTTCGCGATGATCCGGTCGCGGTTCAGCGCCGCCACGGCTTGCATCGTACCTACAGTGTAGGTAGGCTCTACCTACACTGTAGGTGAGCGACCGAAAGAGGTGGAGCGTGCCGACGACCGAGGAACTGCAGACGAAGCTCGAGGAGCTGATCGGCGAGCACGACGTCCCGGGCGCGCAGCTCGCCGTCCTCGACGGCGACGAGATCGTCGAGGCGGCCGCCGGCGTGCTCAGCCTGCGCACGGCCTGCCCCGTCACCCCGGACGCGCTCTTTCTGCCCGGCTCGATCGGGAAGCTCTACACGGCGACGCTCGTGCTGATGCTCGTCGACGAGGGCAAGCTCGACCTCGACACGCCGATCCGCGCGTACCTGCCGGATTTCCGCGTCAAGGACGAGCGCGCGGCGGAGATCGTCACGCCGCGCAACCTGCTCTCCCACACGAGCGGCTTCGACGGCGACCACTTCACGGACACGGGCCGCGGCGACGACGCGCTCGAGCTGTACGTCGACGGCTGCGCCGACCTGCCGCAGATCGCCGACCCCGGCAAGCTCTGGAGTTACTCGAACAGCAGCTACTCGATCCTCGGCCGGATCGTCGAGGTGCTGAGCGGGACGACGTTCGAGGAGGCGATGCGCGAGCGGCTGTTCGTCCCGCTCGGGCTCGAGCACAGCGTGTCGTTCGCCGACGAGGCGATCGTGCATCCGACGTCGGTCGGCCACAGCCGCGACCAGAGCGACCCGCCGCAGCTCGTCGTCGCGCAGCCGTGGGGGCTCGGCCGCGCGTTCGGGCCGATGGGCAGCGCGCTCGTCGCGAGCGCCGGCGACGTGCTCCGCTTCGTGCAGCTGCACCTGAACGGCGGGCTCGCGCCGGACGGCGAGCGGCTGCTCTCCGAGCGCCTGGTCGCGGAGATGCAGGAGAAGCAGGTCGAGCTCGTCGACGACCTCCTGGGCGGTGCGTGGGGGCTCGGCTGGATCCTCGACCGCTGGGGCGAGCTGGACGTGATCGGGCACGACGGCAACTCGATCGGCCAGAACGCGTTCATGCGCGTCGCGCCGAAGGAGCGGTTCGGGTTCTGCCTGCAGACGAACGTCGACAGCGCGCTGCTCCTCTATCGCGAGCTGGCGCACTGGCTCTTCGGCGACCGTTACGGCGCCGGTATCGGCCCGAAGCCCGACGCCGAGCTGCTCGAGGACGAGTCGGTCTCCGATCCCGCCCGCTACACCGGGGTCTACGAGCGCGAAGGGCTCCGCCTCGAGGTGAACGCCGACGAGGGCGGGCGCCTGCTCGCCACGGTCGTCCCCACGCACGCCGTGGCGCAGAGCCAGGGCTGGCCGCCGATGATCGACCTGCCCCTGCGCCCGGTCGCGCACCCGGACACGTTCATGCTGCGCGTCCCGATCGCCGACGCCGACCTGCCGGCGACGTTCTTCTCTCCGGACGAGCCCGGCGGCCGGCCGACCTACGTGCACTACGGCGGGCGGGCGAAGCGCCGCGTGGCGTAACGTCACGGCCATGGCGGGAAAGCGGTCGCCTGCACCTTCCACAGAGGTCGAGCAGGCGAGCCTCGGGGAGATCCTCGAGAGCCTCGGCCGCGACGTCATCCAGGTCCTGAGCGCGCCCGCCGGCCTCGAGCTGCCGGCGGGCGAGCCCGTCATCTACGACCCCGAGGAGCGCTCGGCGTTCTCGCGCGGCGACCTCGTCCTCGCCGTCGGCATCCGGCCCGGCAGCGGCCAGGCGCGCCGGCTGATCGAGCTCGCCGAGGAATCGGGCGCGGGCGCGGTCGTCTTCAAGACGACGGCCGACAACGCCGACGAGCTGCGCGACGCGGCGTCGGACACCGTCGCGCTGATCGCCGTCCCCGAGGAGATGACGTGGACGCAGCTCTACGGCTTGCTGAGCCTGACGCGCTTCTCCGCGTCGAAGGAGACGAGCGCCGGGATCGCCGGCGTCCCGCTCGGCGATCTGTTCGCGCTCGCCAACGCGATCGCGGGCGTGGTCGGCGGCGCGGTCACGATCGAGGACCCGAGCCGGCGGGTGCTCGCGTACTCGACGCTCGGCGACCAGCCGATCGACCAGGCGCGGCGCGGGTCGATCCTCGGCCGGCAGGTTCCGGACTCGCCGGGCATGCGCGCCCTGTACCGCGACGTGCTCGCGGCCGGCGGCGTGATGTACGCAGACGCCGAGGCGATGAAGCAGACGCTGCAGGATGCGCCGACCGAGCTGGACGACCTGAAGTCGCGCTCCGCCGTCGCCATCCGTGCCGGCAACCAGGCGATTGGCTCGATCTGGGTCGTGCACGACGCCGCCCGACTCGACGACGAGTCCGAGCATGCGCTCGCCGAGGCGGCGCGCATCGCGGTCCCGCACGTCATCCAGGCGCGCGCGAGCCGCGACGTCGAACGGCGGCTGCGCGCCGAGATGCTGCTCACGGTGCTGGAGGGCGACGGCTCCGTGGAAGAAGCGGCGGCGCGTCTCGGCTTCGCGTCTGCCGCTCCGCTTTCGGTGATCGCGTTCGAGCTCGCGAGCGGCGAGCCCGCGCTCGACGAGCTGCAGCGCGAACGGCTCGTCGACGTCGTCCTGCTCCACTGCGAAGCGTCGTACCGCCAGAGCGCCGCGGTCGCGCTCGGGCAGACGGTCTACGCGCTGCTCGAAGGCGAGCGCGCGCTCGAGCAGAGCCGACTCGTGCAGCTCGCCGAGCAGGTCAGCACCCATGCGGAATCGCGCCTCGGGGCCGCGCTTCGCGCGGGCGTCGGCTCGACGGTCGAGGCGGTGCGCGACGTGCCGATCGCGCGGCGCGAGGCGGAGCGGGTGCTCGGCGTCCTGCGCGTCGACGCCAAAGGGAGGACGGTTGCCTCGATCGACGACGTGCGCAGCGCCGTCGTGCTGCACGAGCTGAAGGAGCTGAGCGTCGACCACCCGGGACTTGCGCGCGGCAAGCTCGAGCGCGTGCTCGCGCATGACGCCGAGCACGGCACGTCGTACGGCCAGACGCTGCGCGTCTACCTCGACGCGTTCGGCGACGTCCCGCAGGCCGCGGAGCGCATCGCGGTGCATCCGAACACGTTTCGCTACCGGATGCGGCGGCTCGTCGAGCTCTTCGAGCTGAACCTCGACGATGCGGACGAGCGCGTCGTTCTGGAGCTGCAGCTTCGCTTCGAAGCTAGCGAATCAGCTCAGTCGAGACGGTGACCTGTTCGAGCTCGTCCTCGAGCGGGACGACGCCGAGACCCGGGCCTGTCGGCACCGCAAGGGTGCCGCCGTCGAGCACGAACGGCTCGACGATGTCCTGTGCGTAGTAGCGCCCCGACGCCGACGTGTCGCCGGGCAGCGTGAAGTTCGGCAGGGCTGCCAGCGCGACGTTGGCGGCCCGACCGAGCCCGGTCTCGAGCATCCCGCCGCACCACACCGGAACGTCGTTCGCTGCGCACACGTCGTGAACGCGACGTGCCTCGAGGAACCCGCCGACGCGGCCCGCCTTGATGTTGACGATGCTGCACGCGCCGATCGCGATCGCGTCCTCGGCCGCCTTTGCAGACGTGATCGACTCGTCGAGGCAGATCGGCGTGCGCACGACCTGCGCGACCTCGGCGTGGCCGCGCACGTCTTCCTCGGGCAGCGGCTGCTCGATCAGGAGCAGCTCGAACTCGTCGAGCTCGGCGAGGTGCTGCGCATCCGCACGTGTGTAGGCCGTGTTGGCGTCGACCTGCAAGAGGATGTCGCCGAACGTCTCGCGCACCGCGCGCACGTCCGCGATGTCGTGGCCCGGCTCGATCTTCAGCTTGATCCGCTTGTAGCCCTCGGCGAGGTAACCCTCGACGGTGCGCAGCAGGTCGTCGACCTGCTCGTGGATGCCGACTGAGACCCCGCAGTCGACGGCCGGGCGAACCGCGCCGAGGTAGTCACCGAACGAACGGCCTTCCGCGCGCAGCTCGGCGTCCAGGATCGCCATCTCGACCGCGGCCTTGGCCATCGGATGGCCGCGAACGGGCGCGAGGATGCCGGCGACGTCCTCCGCACGGACGTCTTGCCGGGCAAGGAGCAACGGCAGCATGTGCCGGCGGATGACGTCGTGCGCCCCGTCGGTGTACTCGTACGAGTAGGTCGGCTCGCCGAACGCGGTGCACTCGCCCCACCCGTCGACGCCGTCGGCGGTGACGTGCACGAGCAGCACGTCGCGGTGGTCGAACGTCCCGATCGACGCGCGGAACGGCGCGACGAGCGGCAGCTTGATCCGGCGAAGCTCGACCTGCTCGAGTCTCATCGCGTCAGCACGAGCCAGCCGTCGCGGGTGATTGTCTCGGCGCGGAAGCCGTCGCGCAGCCTGGGTGCGATCGCCTCCCGCAGCGCTCGCCGCCAGAGATCCGCGAGCCGGGGGTCGGCCTCGCGCAGCTGCACGATGTCCTGCGGGACCCAGGCGAGCACGAGCTCCCCGTCGCCGGCCCTGGACTCGGGCGAGCCGTCCGCGCGGGCCTGCAGCACGATCTGGCCGTCCGGCGGATACGCGTCGTCCGGCACCCCGTCTGCCGCGCGGGTGGCCCGCTCGGAGCCGAGGTCCCAGCGGATGACGACGCGGTCGCTCTCGGACGTCCCGTTGAGGCCGTCCTGCAGGACCCCGTAGAAGTTCTCGTGGTAGGCGACGATCGCCGCGCCGAGCTTCGTCAGGTTGAAGCAGACGTTCGCGCGCACGAGCGGGTCGGCCGTCCACTCGATCACGCGCGCGCCACGCTCGAGCGCCCAGCTCCGCTGGAACTGCTTCAGCGCGAAGCCGAGCGACTTGCCCTGGAATGCGCGGTCGACGCCCGTGATGTGCGAGTGCAGATGCAGCTCGGAGTCGGAGAGCCCGAAGAAGCCGAGCGAGATCCCGACGAGCTTCGTCTCGCGGAACGCGCCCGCGACGAAGTCGCCGGCATGCGACAGCGCGCGCAGGAGGTTGACCGGCGCCTTCGGCTCGCCTTCGTCGTTCCAGATCCGTCCGATCAGGTCGGACGCGGCCTCGAACTCGGCCAGGGACTCGAGCGGACGCACGACGACGCCGGCGCGCTCGGCGGCCGCGCGCGCGGCGGCTGCGGCGTGCTCGCGCGGATCGAGATCGACCTGGATGTCGGCCATTCCTTCGATCGTCCCATTCGCGCTGCGACTCGGCATGGTCGCCGCGGCACAAGCTCGGCCGATCAGTTTGGTCCGTCCGCCGAACGCGGGGCGGCACGCACGGAGAGAATGCAGGCGTGGCGACGATGATCGACGCGCTGCGCGCGCTGGTGGAAGCGGAGTCGCCGAGCGCCGATCCGGCCGCCTGTCGCGCCTGCGTCGACGTCGCCGACAGCCTCGCGCGCGAGCTCTTCGGCGTCGCCGGCGAACGCATCGAAGCCGGTGGGCGCGTGCACCTGCGCTGGCGGTTCGGCGCGCAGCCGCGGGTCCTGCTGATCGGGCACCTCGACACGGTGTGGCCGCTCGGCACGCTCGCGCGCTGGCCGTTCGATGTCACCGGCGGGCGCGCGACCGGGCCGGGCGTGTTCGACATGAAGGCGGGTGTCGTCCAGCTCCTCTTCGCGCTCGCGCGGCTCGAGCGCCGCGACGGCGTCGCCGTTCTCCTCACGACCGACGAGGAGATCGGCTCGCCGACCGCGCGGCCCGTGATCGAGGAGACGGCGCAGGGAATCGAGTGGGCGCTCGTGCTCGAGCCGAGTGCGGACGGCGCGCTGAAGACCGAACGGAAAGGCGTCGCCGTCTACCGGATCGGCGTGACGGGCCGCGCTGCGCATGCTGGGCTGGAGCCCGAGAAGGGTGCGAATGCCGCGGTCGAGCTCGCCCACCTGCTGCTCGCGGTGGCCGAGCTGGCGCTGCCCGAGGAGGGGACGACGGTGACGCCGACCCTCGTCACTGCAGGGACGGCGATGAACACCGTGCCCGCACATGCCCTGGCGCACGTCGACGTGCGCACGCGCACGGTCGCGGAGGCCGAGCGGATCGACGCGGCGATCAACGGCCTGCGTGCGGTGACGGACGGGACCGCCCTCGAGATCGAGCGAACGGTCGGCGTCCCGCCGCTCGAGCACCGTGCGTCGGCGGCGCTCTATGGGCGCGCGCAACGGGTCGCGGAGCGGCTCGGCCTGCCGCCGCTCGCGGAGACCGCAGTCGGCGGCGGCTCGGACGGCAACCTGCTTGCCGGCCTCGGGGTGGAGGTGCTCGACGGGCTCGGCGCCGTCGGCGCGAACGCGCACGCCGAGGGCGAGTACGTCGAGGTCGCCGCGCTCGCGGACCGGTGCGCGCTCGTCGCGGGCCTGGTCGCGGACCTCCTCGGTTCGTCGGCCGCGCCGACTTCGCCGCAGGGGATTTGGCCGGACACACGAAGCGCGCTGGACGCGGACACGGGAGGCTTGGCGAAGGAATGACGCGCCGCCTGCGCATCGACGACCTGCCCGCGTTCGCGCTGCCCGAGCAGCCCGCGCTCTCGCCGGACGGCCAGACCTGCGTCTACGTCGTCCGCACCACCGACGCCGAAGCCGACAAGACGCTGCGCGCGCTCTGGTGCGTGGCCGCGCGCGAGGGCGAGCCGCGGCAGCTGACGCGCGGGACCGCCGACCTGGCGCCCGCCTGGTCGCCCGACGGCAGGACGATCGCGTTCCTGCGTGCCGCCGATGGGCCGCCGCAGCTGTGGCTTCTGCCGGCGGGCGGCGGTGAGCCGGAGCAGCTGACGACGCTCGAGCACGGGGCCGGCGCGCCGAGCTGGAGCCCCGACGGGACCCGTATCGCCTTCAGCGCGCCGACCAACCGCGGTGCAGCCCCGGACGCGCCGATCGTCACCGAGCGGGTCGACTACCAGGCCGACGGCGCCGGCTACGTGCGCGACCTGCGCAAGCACGTCCACGTCGTCGAGCTCGAGAGCAAGGAGTGCAGCCAGCTGACCCGTGGTGACTGGCATGCCGGCGACCCCGCGTGGTCGCCCGACGGCGAGCAGCTCGCGTTCGCGGCGACGAACGCGCCGGACACGGACCTGAAGATGCGCGCGCCGGTGTTCACGATCGACGCGAAGCCCGGCGCCGAGCCGCAGCTCGTCGCGCTCGCGGACGGGATCGCGGGCGCCGTCCGCTGGAGCCCCGACGGGTCGTGGCTGCTCGCCGCCGGCTACGTCGGCGAGCCGACGGGGCACATCCGGCTGCTGCGGCTGCCGCTCGACGGTGGCGAGCCGGTCGACCTCGCCGCGTCGCTCGACCGCAACGTGATGACGGGCGACCCGGGGTATCCGGGCGGCGTGCCCCAGTTCGCGGCGGACGGCAGCGTCGTCTTCTGCATCCGCGACCGCGGTGTCACGCACCTCTACGCCGTCTCGGCGGACGGCGGCGACCCGTGGCCGCTCGTCAACGGCGTGCAGGGAGTCGACGGGCTCTCGGTCGCCGGCTCGGCGGCTGCGATCGTCGTCGCGACACCCACGTCGTTCGGGGAGGTCGCGCTCGTCGATCTCTCGTCCGGCGCAGTCACCGTCCGCAGCGACCACGGCGCGCCGCTCGCCGACGTCGAGCTCTTCGTGCGCGAGGAGCGCGAGTTCACGATCTCCGACGGGACGGTCGTGCACGGGTGGGTCATCCGCGATCCGGGCTCGAGCGCACCGGGACCGCTGCTGCTCGACATCCACGGCGGGCCGCACAACTCCTGGAACGGCCTCGCCGACGCGTGGCACCTGTACCACCAGGAGCTCGCCGCGCACGGGTGGACGATCCTGCTCCTCAACCCGCGCAGCAGCGACGGATACGGCTCGGACTTCTACACCGGCGCGGTCGGCGCCTGGGGCGAGGCGGATGCGCGCGACTTCCTCGAGCCGATCGACGCGCTCGTCGCGGAGGGCATCGCCGATCCGAAGCGCCTCGCCGTCACGGGCTACAGCTACGGCGGCTTCATGACGTGCTACCTGACGAGCCGCGACGACCGGTTCGCGGCCGCGGTCGCAGGCGGCGTCGTCAGCGATCTCGTCAGCATGGCCGGCACGTCCGACGCCGGGCACTTCCTGTCGCAGCACGAGCTCCTCGCGACGCACTGGGGCGAGCGCGAGCGCTACGAGCAGCTGTCACCGCTCGCGCGCATCGACGCCGTCAACACGCCGACGCTCGTCTACCACGGTGCCGCCGACGTCCGCTGCCCGGTCGGTCAGGCGCAGCAGTGGCACACGGCACTGCGCGAGCGCGGCGTCCCCTCGCGGCTCGTGCTCTATCCCGACGCGTCGCACCTCTTCGTGATCGACGGCAAGCCGTCGCACCGGAGCGATTTCAACCGCCGCGTCGCGAGCTGGGTCGAGCAGTACGCCGGCGACGGCTACGTGGCGATCGACGCCGCGCACTGGCAGCGCCGGCTCGACGAGCTGGCGAAGCGGCACCGCGTCCCGGGTGCGGCGCTCGGCATCCTGCGCTTCCGCCCCGGAAGAGACGACGAGCTCGCCGAGCTCGCGACCGGGATGGTGAACGTCGAGGCCGGTGTGGAGGCGACACCCGACTCTGTCTTCCAGATCGGCTCGATGACGAAGGTGTGGACGGCGACGCTTGCCATGCAGCTCGTCGACGAGGGCAAGCTCGATCTCGACGCGCCCGTGGTCGACGTGATGCCGGAGCTCGAGCTCAGCGATCCCGAGGTCGCGAAGACGGTGACGATGCGGCACCTGCTCACGCACACGAGCGGGATCGACGGCGACGTGTTCACCGATACCGGCCGCGGTGACGACTGCCTCGAGAAGTACGCCGCGCAGCTCAGCGACGCGGCGCAGAACCATCCGCTCGGCGCGACGTGGTCGTACTGCAACTCGGGCTTCTCGCTGGCAGGCCGGGTGATCGAGAAGCTCACCGGCGGGACGTGGGACGCGGCGATCCAGCAGCGGCTCGTGGCGCCGCTCGGGCTCACGCACACCGGCACTCTGGCCGAGGAGGCGCTGCTCCATCGCGCCGCGGTCGGCCACGTCGGCGATCCGCCTGTGCGCGCACCGGCGTGGGGGCTGCCGCGCTCGGCCGGCCCGGCCGGGCTGATCACTCAGACGGTGCGCGACGTGCTCGGCTTCGTGCGCATGCACCTGAACGGCGGCGCCGCGCCCGACGGGACGCAGGTGCTGAGCGCCGAGAGCGCGGCGGCGATGACGGAGTGGCAGGCCGACGTGCCCGACAAGTACATCCTCGGCGACTCGTGGGGGATCGGCTGGATCCGCTTCGGCTGGGACGGTCACCGCTTGATCGGCCACGACGGCAACACGATCGGGCAGGCCGCGTTCCTGCGCGTGCTCCCCGAACAGGGCCTCGCGGTGACGCTGCTCACGAACGGCGGCAACACACGCGACCTGTACGAGGACCTCTACCGGGAGATCTTCGCCGAGCTCGCAGGGGTCGAGATGCAGCAGCCGCTCACGCCCCCGGCCGAGCCGCCCGAGCTCGACATCACGCCGTTCCTCGGCCGCTACGCGCGCGCGGGCGTCACGATCGACGTGCTCGAGCGCGACGGCGAGCCGATCATCCGCACCGAGATCAACGGGCCGCTCGCCGAGCTCGTGCCCGAGAAGGTCCACGAGTACCCGCTCACGCCGGTGGCCGAGGGCCTGTACGCCGTGCGCGAGCCGTCGGCGCAGACCTGGGCGCCGATCACGTTCTACGAGGTGCCGGGCGCCGGGCAGTACATGCACTTCGGCGTCCGGGCGACGCCGAAGGTCTCCTCGCCCTCGTAGTCCAGGGCGACGAAGGGTGGCGCGCGGTCTTGTCGGCGCACACGATGTTCCACCCGAAGCGCCCGGGCAGACTTCCCCCACCCCCACGGAGCTAGGAGGAGTGGTGATGCGGACGCGCGTGCTTTGTGTGATTGCGGCTTCGGCCGTCCTGCTGTTTGCGATCACTTCGGCGACGAGCGCGGGGGTCCGGCGCGCGAGTGCCGGCAAGCCTTCGGGGTCGGTGACCGTCGCCATCCCCGCCGATCCGGGCAATCTCGATCCGCAGATGACGCTCATCTCGTCGACGCGGTACCTCGACTCGTTCGCCTACGACACGCTCGTCAACCTCACGGGGCCGGGCACGATCTCGTCGGGGCTCGCGCAGTCGTGGAAGGTGGTCTCGCCGAAGAAGGTCGAGTTCACGCTTCGTCCGAACATCACCTGCGCGGACGGCACGAAGATGACCGCCTCGGTGGTGAAGCAGAATCTCGACTTCGTCGGCAATCCGGCGAACAAGTCCCCGCTGCTCGGGCTGTTCATGCCGGTCGGCGCAACGGTGACCGCGAGCAACAGCGCGCGCACCGTCGTCGTCACGACGAACACGCCGAACCCCTTCATGATCCAGGGTCTCGCGCTCGTCCAGCTGGTGTGCTCGAAGGGCCTCGCGAACCGCGCGTTGCTCGACCACGGCACCGACGGCACCGGCCCGTACGCGCTGACCGGCGCCGTCCCCGGCGACCACTACACCTTCGCCGTCCGCAAGGGCTACGCGTGGGGGCCGAACGGCGCAACCACTGCCGTCAACGGCCTGCCCGCGAAGGTGACGGTCAAGGTCGTCGTGAACGAGACGACGGCTGCGAACCTCCTCCTCACCGGCGGGCTCAACATCGCGTCGATCGGCGGCCCCGATCGCACCCGGCTCGCCAAGGCGAAGCTGTTCAACATCGTCTCACCGGCGCAGCCGAACGAGATCCTCTTCAACGAGAGCCCCGGGCATCCGGCCGCCAATCCGGCCGTTCGCAAGGCGCTCGTGCAGGCGCTCAACCTCGGCCAGATCGGCAAGGTCGTGACGAGCGGCTTCGGGCTCAAGATGACGCAGCTCTCGCTGCAGAACTTCACGCCGTGCGCGGGCGACTCGGTCACCGGGAACGTGCCGGCGTTCAACACGTCGGCGGCGAAGTCGGGAATCGGCGGCGCGAGCGTGAAGCTGCTCTACGCCTCCGACGAAGGCCCGTCCTACGCACCTGCCGCCGAGCTCGCACAGGAGCAGCTGTCCGCGGCGGGCGCGAAGGTCACGCTGGATCCGCAGAGCACGGCGAATCTCCAGGGGACGCTCTTCGGCACGGGTGACTGGGACATCGTGATCATCGGCATCGGCGTCGCGAACCCGGCGCAGTTCACGGCCTTCGTCTCCGGGCCGGCGCCGCCGCACGGCACGAACTTCGCCGACATCAACAACGCCGACTACAAGCTGGCGGTCAGCCGCGCGGTCAGGCGCGTGGGCACCGAGGGCTGCAAGTACTGGCTCCAGGGTGAGTCCGCGCTCTTCAAGTCGGGCGACATCGCGCCGCTGCAGGTCACCACGTCGGCGACGTACGGCCGGAAGACGACGTTCAAGCTCGGCGTCCAGGGCCCGATTCCGACGAGCCTGCGCGTGACGAAGTGAGGTGACGGCCGCACCGCTCTCGCTCGGCCGTCAGCGGAACTGGTGGGCCGTCCACGCAAGGACGGCCTACCTGTTCCGGCGCACGTCGCGGCTGCTCGTCTCGCTCGTCCTGCTCCTCACCGCGACGTTCTTCATGATCCACCTCGTCCCGGGCGACCCGGTCCGGGCGGCGCTCGGAACGACCGCGCCGCAGAGCCTCGTCGATGCGCGGAGGGCGGCGCTCGGGCTCGACAAGCCGCTCGTCACGCAGTACCTCGACTACATCCGCAACCTCCTGCACGGCAACTTCGGCACGTCGCTCATCAGCGGTGAGCGCGTCACGGACGTGATCAAGGACCGCGGCCCGTCGACGTTCCGGCTCGCCGGCATTGCCTTCCTCGTCGCGATCCTCGTCGCCGTTCCGCTCGGCATCCTCATGGCGGCGCTCACGCGCGACAGCAAGCGGCGCCCGCTCGAGCTCGGGTTCACGGCGACCGCCGGAGCGATCGCCGCGGTGCCGTCGTTCCTGACCGCGGTCGCGCTCGTCTACGTGTTCGCGGTGAAGATCCACTGGTTCCCGGTCGCCGGGCAGGGCGGCGTCTCGTCGTACGTGCTCCCGATCGCGTCGCTCTCGCTCGGCCCGATCGCCGCGCTCTCGCGGATCGTTCGCGTCGAGGGCCTGCGCGTGCTCGAGCAGGACTACGTGCGCACGGCCCGCGGCAAGCGGCTGCCCGCGCGCATCATCTACCTGCGACACGCGCTGCCGAACACGCTCACGCCGACGCTGACGATCGCCGGCCTGCTCGTCGGGGGTCTCGTCGCCGGCACCGTCCTCGTCGAGAACATCTTCGCGTGGCCCGGGCTCGGGACGACGCTCGTCTCCTCGGTTGCCCAGAAGGACTACTCGACCGTGCAGGCGGTCGCGGTCATCTTCGGCGCGGTCGTGCTGCTCGCGAACTTCGCCGTGGACATCGCCCTCGGCGCGATCGATCCGCGCTCGACGATTCTCGACGTATGAACCAGCGGGGCCTCAGCCGCATCCTGCAGGCACTGCGCACGCCTGTGGGGATCGTCGCGTCGGCCGGTCTCCTGCTGGTGATCGTGCTTGCGATCGCCGCACCGTTCATCTGGTCCGGCGACGCGTCGCGCATCGACATCCTGCACACGTCGCAGGGCGCGAGCCACGCGCATTGGCTCGGCACGGACGCGCTCGGCCGCGACATCTTCTATCGCGTCCTCGTCGCCACGCGGCTGTCGGTGTTCCTGGCCGTGCTCGCCGCGGCGATCGGCGCCGCAGTCGGCATCCCGATCGGCGCAGTGCCGGCGATCGTCGGTGGGCCCGTCGGCCGCCTGGTGACCGGCTTCATCAACCTGGCAGTTGCGTTTCCGGCGCTGCTCGTCGCGATCTTCGTCGCGTCGATCATCGGCGTCGGCGCACACGGCGCGGTCATCGGGATCGCGGTGGCGATCGCGCCCTACTACGCGCGGCTGAGCCAGACGCTCTCGTCGTCGGTCGCCGGCTCGGAGTACCTCGCGGCGGCGCGCATGCTCGGCGTGAAGCGCGTACGCCTGCTCACACGCCACGTGCTGCCGAACATCGCCGAGCCGCTCCTGATCACGAGCACGATCTCGATCGGCGACGCGCTGCTCTCGCTCGCCGGCCTGAGCTTCCTCGGGCTCGGCGTGCAGCCGCCGCAGTACGACTGGGGGCGGATGCTGAACGAAGGGCTGAACCGGATCTACGTCAACCCCGAGGTCGCGCTCGGCCCTGCAGTCGCGATCACCCTCGGCGCGCTCACCTTCGCCCTGTTCGGCGAGGTGCTCGCGAAGGCCGCGGGCGCAGGCGGCGCGCGGCGTTGGCTGCGCGGCGAGCTCGCGGAGGCCGATGCGGCGTCGGTGCGAGCCGGCGTAGGCTCGACGGAGCCGGCCGGCCGGGCGGGTGCCGGCTTGGCCGGCGCCGGTGCAACAGACCTCGTCCTCGCCGTCGAGAACCTGACGGTGTCGTTCCCGGGCGGCGCCGTCCCGGTGCGCGACGTCAGCCTGCGCATCGAGCCGGGGGAGATCGTCGGCATCGTCGGCGAGTCCGGGTCGGGCAAGACGCTCACGGCGATGGCGATCGCCGACCTGCTGCCGGCCGCGGCCCATCTCTCGGCGTCGCGTCTCTGTCTCTTCGGCGAGGATCCGCGCGCCCTGTCGACGTCGCAGCGCCGCCGGCTGCTCGGGCGCTCGCTCGCCGTCGTCTACCAGGATCCGATGTCGGCGCTCAACCCGGCGCTCCGCGTCGGCAGACAGGTCGGCGAGGTCGCGGAGGTGCACCAGGGGAGCTCGAAGCGCGAGGCGCTCGGGAGTGCGGTCGACCGGCTGCGCGCGGTGCACATCGGCAGCCCGGAATCGCGGGCCCGGCAGTATCCGCACGAGTTCTCGGGCGGCATGCGCCAGCGCGCGGTGATCGCGATGGGACTGATGGCCGAGCCGAAGCTGATCGTCGCCGACGAGCCGACGACGGCGCTCGACGTGACGGTGCAGCAGCAGATCCTGCGGCTGCTGCGCGACGTGTCGGTGTCACGGTCGGCGGCGGCGATTCTCATCTCGCACGACGTGGCGGTCGTCTCGCAGCTCTGCTCGCGTGTGGTCGTGATGTACGCGGGCCGCGTCGTCGAGGAGCTCGACGTCGGGACGCTCGTCGACGGGCCGGCGCACCCGTACACGGCTGCGCTCGTCGCGGCGGTGCCGACGATGGCGTCGGATCGCGAGCGGCCGCTCGCGAGCATTCCCGGCCGCGCGCCGACGCCGTTCGACGATCTCCCCGGCTGCCCGTTCGCGCCGCGGTGCCCGCGCGCATCCGATCTCTGCCGGGCGCAGATGCCGCCGCTCGAGCAGCGCTCGCCGACGCATCGCGCCGCGTGCTGGCATCCCATGCCAGCCGGCGCGGACATCGTCGAGGAGGTGGCGGTCTGACACGGCTCGAAGCGCGCGGCGTCACTGTGCGGTTCGGCAACGGGCGGCGGCGGCTGACGGCGGTCGACGGCGTCGACCTCGACCTGCCCGAGGCGGCGACGCTCGGCATCGTCGGCGAGTCCGGCTCCGGGAAGTCGACGCTTGCGCGCGCGCTCGTCGGGCTCGTTCCGATCGCGTCGGGCGACGTCTTCCTCGACGGCGACCGCCTGCCCACGGCGCGCGACGGCCGTGTCGTCGATCGCCGCCGGCGCATCCAGATGATCTTCCAGGACCCGTTCGCGTCGCTGAACCCGCGCATGACCGTGGGCGAGGCGATCGGCGAAGCGCTCACCGTTCGCGGCGGCGCCGGGCGCGGCGTGCGGGGCGCGGAAGTGGCGCGCCATCTCGACCTCGTGCACCTCGACCCGCAGCTCGCCGAGCGAATGCCGAGCGGGCTGTCGGGCGGCCAGCGGCAGCGCGTCGCGATCGCCCGCGCTCTCGCTGCGCGGCCGGAGGTGCTGATCGCGGACGAGATCACGTCGTCACTCGACGTCTCGGTGCAGAGCGCGGTGCTGAACCTGATGCGGGAGCTCAGCCGCGAGCTCGGCATCTCGACGATCTTCGTCTCGCACAACCTCGCGACCGTGCGCTACCTCAGCGATCGCATCGCGGTCATGTACCTCGGCCGCGTCGTCGAAGTCGGCCGGACCGACCCGGTCGTGTCGGCGCCGCAGCATCCCTACACGCGCGCGCTGCTCTACGCGGTGCCGTCGCTCGGCGGCTCGGTGCCCGCCGATCTCGAGCTCGGCGACCCGCCCGACCCGCACGCGCCGCCACCCGGCTGCCACTTCCATCCGCGGTGCCCGGTCGGTCCGCGCACACGGCCGGACCGTCAGGTGTGCATCGAACGCGACCCGCGCGAAGGCGCCGAGGATCGCCCGCACTGCGCGTACTGCCATTTCGCTTCTTCGGACGCCGTCCATCAAGCAGAGGAGAGAGTCCATGTCGCTCGCGACCGCTAGCACGCCCCTCCAGCAGCACCTCGACGATGCGCGCGAAGCGCACGGAGTCCCCGGCGCCTCGCTCGCAGTTCTGCAGGACGGCCGGATCACCGCGGCGGCGTCCGGAACGCTCAACCTCGACACCGGCGTCGAGGCGACCACGGACTCGCTCTTCCAGATCGGCTCGATCACGAAGGTCTGGACCGCCACGGTCGTCATGGGTCTCGTCGAGGAAGGGCTCGTCGAGCTCGAGGCGCCCCTCCGCACGTACGTGCCGGAGTTCTCGGTCGGCGACGAGAACGTTGCCGATCGTGTGACGATTCGCCACCTGCTCACGCACTCGAGCGGTGTCGACGGCGACAACTTCTCCGACACCGGGCGCGGGGACGACGCGCTCGAGAAGTACGTCGCGACGTGCGCGTCGCTGACCCAGGTCCATCCGGTGGGCGCGACGATGTCGTACTGCAACACGGGTTTCTCGCTGCTCGGCCGCGTGATCGAGGTCGTCACCGGCGAGGTGTGGGACGCGGCGATCCGCAGCCGGCTGTTCGAGCCGCTGAAGCTGACGCACACCGCGACGCTGCCGGAGGACGTCTTGCGCTTCCGCGCTGCGATCGGTCACATCCGGCCCGGCGACGAGCTGGTGACGGCGCCGATGTGGGGGCTGCCGCGCACCGCCGGGCCGGCAGGCGCGATCTGCTCGACCGCGGCCGAGGTCGTGCGCTTCGCGCAGCTTCATCTCGAAGGCGGCACGCTCGGCGGCGCGAAGGTGCTCGAGCCGGCGACGGTTGCGGCCATGCAAGAGCCGCAGATCGACGTGCCGAGCCGCGGCGCCGGTACCTCGGCGCTGCACTGGGGGCTCGGCTGGGAGCTCTTCGAGTGGGGCGGGCGCAAGGTGATCGGCCACGACGGCGGCACGATCGGGCAGGCGGCATTCCTGCGCGTCGTGCCCGAAGCCGGCGTTGCGATTGCGCTGCTCACGAACGGCGGCAACCCGTTCGGGATCTTCCGCGCAGTGTTTGCGCCGCTGCTCGCCGAGAGCGCCGGCGTCGACCTGCCTGCGGAGCTGACGCCCCCCGAGACGCCGCTGCCCGTCGACCCGTCTGCGTACGCCGGCGTCTACGAGCGCGCGGGCGCGTCGATCCGTGTCGAGCCGCGCGGCGACGGCATCGTCGCGATCCAGACGACGACCGGCCTGGGCTCCGAGATGACGCCCGAGCCGTTCGAGCTGCCGCTGCACCTGCTCGATCCCGCCGACGACGTCTTCGTCACCGAGCATCCCGCCGCGCCGGGCTCCTACCTGCCGCTGCGCTTCGTGACGCTCGAGGACGGCAGTCGCGTGCTCCACCTCGGCGGGCGCGCCACACCGCGTGTGAGCTGAGAGGGCGAAAGGCCTCCGTCCGGCGGCGCTGGTCCAGTACCCGTCTGGCACTCGTCCTCCGGATCGTTCGCTGGCTGGTCACGCTCGTCGTCGGCCTGCTTCTGCTCGTGCTGCTCGCAGCAACAGTGTTCGACGCCGTGACGACGAGTCACAGCGTGCCGGCGCAGAAGCTGTGGCACGGCAAGTTCGTGCGAGCGGACGGCGTGCTGACGGCATACCGCAGCTGGGGAACGCACGGCACGCCGATCGTGCTCGTCGGCGGCTTCTTCGAGCCGTCGTTCGTGTGGGACGACGTCGGGCCGCTGCTCGCGCGGACGCATCGCGTCTACGCGTTCGACCTCGACGGGTTCGGCTACACGCAGCCGCACGGTCCGTGGACGCTCGCCGAATGGACCGGTCAGCTGCGTGGCTTCGACGAGGCGCTGCACCTTGGGAAGCCGGTCGTCGTCGGTCATTCGCTCGGCGCCGCCGTTGCCGTGCAGGCGGCGGCGCAAGGGCTCGCGTCGCGCGCAGTGCTGCTCGACGGCGATGCGTTGAAGATCAACGGGCCGCCGCGCTTCGTGCGCTGGGCGATCCTGCACTCGCCGCTCTTCACGGCCGCGCTCCGGCTCGCGACGCGCTGGTCGTGGCCGGTGAAGCGGATCGTCGCGAACGCGTTCGGGCCAGGCCCTCATCCGCGCGTCCCGGTGCATGCGTGGACCGATCCGCTGCGCGTGCAGGGAGCGGAGGCGGCGCTGCGGGGGATGCTGATCCACGGCGTCGCCGGGCTCGACCGGAGCACGCTGCAACGCGCACGGATCCGAGCGACCGTCGCCTTCGGCGCGAACGACAGCGTCGACTCACCGGCCGCCGGACGCCAGACCGCGCACGACCTTCACGCGCGGTTCGTGCTGATTCCGGACGCGGGGCACCTGTCGATGCTCGGCAACCCCCGCGCCGTCGCCGCCGCGATCCTGCGTTGACCGCGCGAGTCACATCAGCGCGGCGACGCGCTTCGCGGCCGCCGCGAGCTCGTCGTCGGAAACGTTCGGGAGCGCGTCCTCCCAGAGCGGCAGCATCATCCCCGACGCCTCGAGCATGCCGAGCGGTCGCGGGATGAACCACACGTGGAAGTGGGCGCCGCCGTCCCCCCAGCGGTAGAGGTGCACGCGCGCGACGTCCCCGAGTGCGAGGATCGCGCGCTCGACCCGCGCCGCCACGCGTCCGAAGTCGGCCGCGAGCTCCTCCGGCAGGTCGGAGAACGAGTCGACGTGCACACGGCTCGCGAGCCAGACCGCGCCCGGCAGGCTGCCGCCGACCGGAGGGTGGAGCGTCCAGTTGTCGTCCGACCACACCGCCGCCGTCGCCTTGCCCGTGCAGATCCCGCACGGCGGCCCGCCCGGCTCGCCGCGGCGGGGCGGCTCCGGGATCTGGCGCGGCCCCGGCTCGCGCGGTGTGAGCGGCTCGAGATACGGGATCGTCATGCGGCTGAAGGTATCCCGATGCCGGCGTTTCCGAAAGCCGGTAGTCCGCCAACCTCTATCGGCAAACGGACAAGGTCGCCGCGCTCCGGTCAGCGCGTGCGGTGCGGGAAGATCATGCTCATGACGCGCACGCGACGGGCGCCCTCCGGCCGGGTTGCCCGCGTTCGCCCCCGGTAGGGCGCGAGCGCTTCGGCGATCGCCCCCGCGACCTTCCCGGTCTCCTCGGCCGTCAGCCAGAGGTCGCTGTTGCCGACGTAGGTGGCGTCCTGCCACTCGGCGGGCTCCTCGTGGACGTTCGCGGCGAACGCCTGGGCCAGCGCCACAGTCTGGTCGACGTACGCGAACGCCACGGCGGTCGCGGCCGCCGCTCCCGCCGGCGTCGACGTGTCGAGGTCGACGAGCAGCCGGCGGTCGGTCGCCCGCCACGGGCGCTCTCGTCCGTCGTTCCTGGACGGGGCGGGCTCGGCGAAGTGGTGGCGCTCCAGGAACTTCAGGTGGTAGGCAGTCGCGCTCGGGCTGAGCCCGGTGAGCTCGGCGCACTCGGTCGCGGTCAGCTCGTCGCCGGACGCGAGCGCGTCGATGATCGCCATCCGCGCCGGGTGGGCGAGCGCCCGGATGTCCCGGGGATCCTGAAGCCGCAAGGTCTGCTCGGACACGGTCGCAGCATACGCCCTTGACAGGACGATGTTAAGCAAATACTGTTCAGTAAATGCTGAACATTGGTCGGGGACGCCGTGACCTGCTGATCGCCCTCGCCGGGCGCATGGTCTCGGCGTTCGGGGACGGCGTGGCGCTCGTCGCACTGACGCTCCGCCTGCAGGCGGACGGCGCCGATCCGTACGAGGTCGGCCTGCTCCTCGCCGCAGGCGTCACGCCACAGCTTCTGCTCGCCCGCCCGATCGGCCGCCTCGTCGACAGCCACGACTCGCGCCGCTTGCTCGTTGCGGGCGGCCTCGTGGAAGTGGCGGTCACGGTGCCGCTCGTCTTCCTGCACGCGGTCGTGCCGCTCGTGCTCCTGGTCGCAGCGCTCGGCGCGGTCGCGTCCACGACCGGCGCGACCTGGTCTGCGCTGATGCCGCGCGTCGTCGGCGAGGAGCACCTCGCTCAGGCGATCTCTGCGCAGCAGGCGCTCGGCGTGCTCGCGCTCGTCGGCGCACCCGCCGTCGGCGGGCTGCTGGCCGGTGCGTTCGGGTCCGGCGTCCCGGTCGCGTTCGACGCGGCCACGTTCGTCGTCCTGACCGTTGCCGCCGCGCTCGTCCGCACCCGGCGCGTGCCCGACCGGGTCGCGGCCGGGCCGGAACCCGCTCGCGGCGGGTTCGCCATCCTCCGCGCCGACCGGCTCCTCGCTCCCCTGCTCGGCGGAACGGCGCTCGTCGTCCTGCTCGTCGGGATGGTCGACGTCGTGCTCGTCTACCTCGTTCGCGAGACACTCCACGCCGGAGCCGTGTGGTACGGGGTGGCCGAGGCGTCGTGGCTCGTCGGCATGGTCGCGGGCTCGGTCGGCGCCGGTCGCGTCGGGGACGAGCGCGGCCGGGTGCGCGCAACGATCGCCGGCGCCGCCGTCGCCTGCGCCGGCGTGGTCGGCTTCGCGCTCGCGCCGGCCGTCTGGATCCTCGTTCCCCTCTCGGTGTTCGGCGGGATCGGCAACGGCTACGCCGGCACGTGCATGTCGACCCTGCTCATGTCGCGCACCCCCGACAGCGCGCGCGGCCGCGTCTCCGCAGCGGCGAACGCGATCTTCGGCGGTGCGCAGGGTGGCTCGCTGCTGCTCGGCGGCGCCGTCGCGGTCGTCCTGTCGCCGCGCGCGATCTACGCGGTTGCGGGACTGCTCGGTCTCGGCGCAGCTGCACTGCTCGCCGTCACCACCGCTTCGCGCACGCCGGGCAGGGCCCCTTCGCTGCGCCGCGACGCGGCTGTCACCGGCGGCCCGCAGGCGAACGTATGATGTTTGTCGTGAGCGAAGGGCAGCCCGTCTTCGACATTCCCTGGACGCTGACGAGCGGCAAGCGCGCCCTGCGCCCCGGCCGCCTCGCGTCGGTCGTGGTCGAGGAGCTGGCGCAGCAGATCATCGGCGGCCGTCTGGCCACAGGCGACGTGCTCCCGACGGAGCCCGTCCTGTGCAAGGAGTTCGGCTTCAGCAGGACCGTGATTCGCGAGGGTGTGAAGCTGCTCGAGGAGCGGGGGCTCGTCGTCGTCGAGCAGGGCCGCGGCACGACGGTGCAACCGCGGTCGGCGTGGAACCTTCTCGATCCGCTCGTGATTCGCACCGCGCTCGAGCACGACGACGACATGTCGCTCCTCGACAGCCTGGTCGCGGTCCGCCGTCTGCTCGAGCAGGAGATGGCCAAGGCGGCGGCGGAGCGGCTGACCGAGGAGGACCTCGAAGGGCTCGACCGCTGCATCGAGCAGATGCAGGTGACGTTCTCGGATTACGGCCGCTTTCGCGAGGCCGACCAGGAGTTCCACGCGATCGTCATGGGCGCGTCGGGCAACGAGGTCGGGCTGACGATCGTGCGGACGATCCACCGGCACACCGGCGGCACGCCGCCGATGGTCGCCAAGGCGGGGTCGTCGACGGAGCTGCTCGAGCGGACGGTCGAGGACCACCGCGCCATCTACGACGCGCTCGTTCGCCGTGACGGCGAGCAGGCGGCCGCGCTCATCGCCGGCCATATCGAGGGCGCGTGGGCCGAGCGCAAGCGCGTCGCCCGGACTTGACAGCAAGACATCATTCGTATGATGATATGCCGCGATGCGGATCGCGGCCATCGATGTCGACCTGATCGACGTTCCCGCCGTCTCGCCGCCCTTCGCCTGGCGGCGTGGCTTGCGGGGCTCCCACAAGGCGCGGACGACCGCCGTGCTCCGGATCACGACCGAGGAAGGCGCGGTCGGCGAGGCCTACCACGAGTGGAGCGGCCCGATGCTGGCCGACATCGTCGACCGGGTGCTCCGCGAGGAGCTCGTCGGCGAGCAGGCGGACCGTCGCGAGTGGCTCTGGCACCGGCTGTGGGAGCTCGACCGGACCGAGGAGTTCCCGATCTGGCTGTTCGGCGTCGTCGACGTCGCCCTCTGGGATCTCGAGGGCCGGGTGCTCGGCGTGCCCGTCCACCGGCTGCTCGGGACCTATCGCGAGGCGATCCCGGCGTACGCGTCGACCACGACGTTCACGACCGTCGAGGAGTACCTCGACGTCGCCGACCAGTGCCTCGAGCTCGGCTACCCCGCGATCAAGCTGCATGCCTGGGGCGATCCGCGGGCGGACGCCGACCTCTGCCAGCGTCTGCGGTCGCACGTCGGGCCCGACGTCGACCTGATGTACGACGGCTCGGCCGGGTTCGACCTGCCGGACGCCGTGTATCTCGGCCACGCGCTCGCCGAGGCGGGCTACCGCTGGTACGAGGAGCCGATCCACGAGTTCAGCGTCACTGCGTATCGCTGGCTCGCAGAGCGCGTCGACATCCCGCTGCTCGTCGGAGAGACCTCCGACGGCAGCCACCTCAACACCGCCGACTTCATCGCGTCGGGGTGCGCGACGTACGTGCGCACGAGTGCGAACCACCGCGGCGGCATGACCGGGGCGATGCGGATCGCCCACCTCGCCGATTCGTACCGGCTGCGTGCCGAGGTGCACGGGCCGACCGAGCCGGCGGTGCATCTCTGCATGGCCATCCCGAACTGCACCTACTACGAGTCGCTTGTCACATCCAACCCGGCGACACGCGAGACCAGGGTCGGGCCGGACGGACTCGTCCACGCGCCCAGCGACCCGGGCATCGCGCTCCCGGACTTCGTCCAAGAGCTCCGCGCCGCGACGGCGTAGGTGTCCCACGAGAGGAGGACCCGAGGTATGAAGTCGTACTTGAGCCCTAGATTCCGCGCACTTGCGCTCAGCGTCGCAGTCGTGGCAGTGGTCGCGGTCACCGCGGGCGGCTCGTCTGCGAGTGTGAGGTCCGCATCGACCAAGGCGTCGTCACCGCCGCTCGTCGTCTGGTACGACGCCGCCCGCGCCGCCTATGTCAGCGAGTACAAGGCAACGCACCCGCACGCCAACATCAAGTGGGTGCTCTACAGCGGCGACAGCAACGGCGACGGAACGCTCCAGTCGAAGTTCGCGCTGTACAACCGCGTCGGGTGGAAGGCCGGCGTCGCCCCCGACGTCGTCTTCGACGAGGAGAACTACGAGGCGGGCTGGCTCGGTGAGCCTCCGTTCAACGACCTGCTCGACCTGTCGAAGTACATCCCGAAGAGCGTCTACAGCAAGGACGAGGGCCTCGGCGACTGCATGATCAACGGGAAGCTCCTCTGCCTCCGGAACGACAACGCGGCGAACGTGCTGTGGGTCGACACGAAGCTGTGGAGCCAGTTCTTCCCGAACCAGGCCCCGCCGACCACCTGGGCGCAGTACGCCTCCGACGGCCAGGCGCTCGTCAAGAGCCATCCCGGCTACTACATCGGGGAGTTCGGCCAGCCCTGGGATGCGGAGACCTACCTCTGGGGCAACGAATGCCCGCTGAACCAGGCGATCGGCAACAGCGTGCTGCTCGACAATCCGAACTCGCCGAACTGCACCACGATCGCGCACCTGATCGACTCGGCCCGCGATGCGTTCACCAAGGACGGCCCGTTCACGACCGCGTGGGTGAACGACAAGACCGCGCAGCATATGGTCATGGACATCGGCGCGATCTGGCAGGGCGGGGCGATCTACCCGTCGGGATCCGGCTCCGAAGGGCCGGGGACGAACGTGATGGAGGCCTACCCGCCGCCCGTGGCGACGAACGGCGCGCACGTGACCGGCTCGATCGGCGGCGGTCTCTGGATGGTGACGTCGCACTCCAAGCAGCCGAAGGCGGCCGCCGCGCTCGTCCAGTACATGGTGACGAGCCCGAAGATCCAGGCGAACCCGAAGATCACCCAGGGCCTGCCCGCGTACGCGCCCGATCAGGACGCGTGGCTGACGTCGCTCGACGGCGTGTTCGCGAATCCGAAGGCGACCGAGGCTGCGATCAAGCAGGCGGCCGGAGAGATCTGGACCGGCTGGAGCCCGGTGCCGTGGAGCGTCGAGTCGATCTTCGGCAACTCGGTCACGCCGGGGCTCGTCGCAGGCGGCTCGTTCACCTCGGCCCTCCAGACGCTGGCCGGGAACATCAAGTCGGCGGCTCAGAGCGCCGGCTGGCAAGTGAAGTCGAAGAAGTAGCCAGACGGCGAGCGATCGGTTAGGCAATAGCCAAGCGATGACTCTCCCTTCGGCAACGGCTGTCCCCGGCGGACGCGCAAGCTCCCGCCGGGGCAGCCGGGCCGCGGGGCGTGAGCGGCCGGCCGGCAGCTCGGCGACCGCCGGCTACTTCTTCGTCGCGCTGTACGTCGGCCTCCTCGGCCTGCTCGGCGTCGCTCCGGTCGTCTACGCGATCTATCTCGCGCTCAGCAACTCCGGAGGCTTCGGCTCGAGCTTCGTCGACGCCTTCAAGGACTACCGCTTCGTCCCGGCGTTCGAGCACATCCTCGCGTTCATGCTCATCTGGCTCATCAGCCAGACGATCCTCGTCGTGGGGCTCACGCTGATGCTCCACACGCTGGCGCAGCGCGTCGGCGCGGTGTTCCGCTTCCTCTTCTACATCCCGGGCGCGCTCGCGGGCGCAGCGAGCGTGGTCGTGTGGCTCTTCATGCTCGACCCGACCGCGAGCCCGTTCGCGTTCGTCCTGCACTGGCTCGGCTATGCGCAGTTCAACAACGCGATCGCACCGGGGAACCTCTCCACGATCTTCGCGATCATGGCCTTCTGGACGGGAGCCGGCGGCTGGATCGTCGTGATGTACGGCGCGCTGAACAACATCCCGCACGAGCTGCTGGAGTCCGCCCAGATCGACGGCGCGAACGCGTTCAAGACGGCCTTCTTCATCAAGCTGCCGCTGATCCGCAAGTGGATCGTCTACATGCTCGTGCTCTCGTTCGCCGGCGGGACGCAGCTGTTCGTCGAGCCGACCGTGCTCGGATCGGCCGCGCTCGGCGTCGGCGTGAGCAAGTACTGGTCGCCGAACCAGCTCGCGTGGTTCGTCGCGTCGCAGTACGACAACTTCGCCGAGGCGGCTGCGTTGTCGGTGGTGCTGCTCGTGCTCGGCCTGTTCGTCGCCGCCGTGCTCGTCTGGCGGGGAAGGCTGTTCGAGGCCGAGTGATGGCGTTCCCTCGCCGTCACGCGCTGCAGCTCGTCGGCATCGCCGTGCTGCTGCTCTTCACTGCGTTCTTCTTTGTCCCGATCGTCTGGCTGTTCCTCGCGCCGACGAAGACCGACGGGCAGCTTCTCACCCAGTCGCCCTTCGCGTTCGGGAGCTTCCACACACTCGGTCAGACGTTCCACCGGATCGTGACCTACGGCGGTCACAGCATGCTGATCTGGCTGAAGAACTCGGCGATCTACTCCGTCGGCGGCACCGCGCTCGCGGTGCTCGCGGCGATCCCGGCCGGGTACGGCCTCGCGCTGACGCACTTCATCGGCCGCAAGGCGCTGCTCTCGATCACGCTCGTCGTGATGATCATGCCGGCGACCGCGCTCGTGCTGCCGCTGTTCCTCGAGATCAACAAGCTCGGTCTGTACGGGACGATCTGGTCGCTGATCCTGCCGTTCGGCTTCTTCCCGTTCGGGGTCTACCTGACCTACATCTACTTCTCGTCGACGATCCCGAAGGACCTGCTCGCGGCCGCGAGGATCGACGGCGCAAGCGAGTGGTCGGTCTTCCGGTTCATCGCGCTCCCGCTGGCGCGGCCGATCGTGTCGCTCGTCGGCTTCTTCGCGTTCGTCGCGTCGTGGAACAACTTCTTCCTGCCGTTCGTGATGACGTACGACAACTCGCAGTACCCGGTGCAGATCGGGTTGCAGCAGCTGATCGGCTCGACCGCGTCGTTCAACCCGACGAACTTCACCGCCGGAAGCAGCATCGTCGTCCTGCACCGGCCGGACCTCGCAATGGCGGTGATCATCGCGATCGCGCCGGTACTGATCGTGTTCCTGTTCGCCCAGCGCGCTCTCGTCTCGGGGATGCTCGCGGGCGCTACGAAGGAGTGAGGAGGACCTATGGCTACGGTGGCGTTTGAGCAGGCGACGCGGGTCTATCCGAAGTCGGACCGGGCGGCGGTCGACAGACTCGACCTCGACGTCCACGACGGGGAGCTGCTCGTTCTCGTCGGCCCGTCCGGCTGCGGCAAGACGACGTCGCTGCGCATGCTGGCCGGCCTCGAGCACGTCGACGACGGAGCGATCCGCATCGACGGCAAGGACGTTGTCGACCTCGCGCCGCGCGATCGCGACATCGCCATGGTCTTCCAGAACTACGCGCTGTACCCGCACATGAACGTTGCGCAGAACATGGGCTTCGCGTTGCGCATGGCGGGCGTCGCGAAGGGCGACATCGCCACGCGCGTCCGTGCGGCGGCGAAGATCCTCGACATCGAGGAGTACCTCGAGCGGAAGCCGCGTCAGCTGTCGGGCGGGCAGCGGCAGCGCGTTGCGATGGGCCGCGCGATCGTGCGGCAGCCGCGTGTCTTCCTGATGGACGAGCCGTTGTCGAATCTCGACGCAAAGCTGCGGGTGGCGACGAGGGCGGAGATCGCCTCGCTGCAGCGCAGCCTCGGGGTGACCACGCTGTACGTCACGCACGACCAGGTCGAGGCGATGACGATGGGCGATCGCGTGGCCGTCATGCGCGACGGCGTCCTGCAGCAGTGCGACACACCGCGCACGCTCTACGCCGACCCCGTCAACGCGTTCGTGGCGGGGTTCATCGGCTCGCCGCCGATGAACCTCGTCGACGGCATCGCCGAAGCCGGCGGCGTTCGGCTCGGCTCGACGCTCGTCGCGGCGCCGAGCGTGCCCGCCCGCCCGGGCGAAGCGGTCACCGTCGGCATCCGGCCCGAGTCGCTGAGCCTCGCGGCCGCGGGCGACGGAATCCCGGCGACCGTCAGCATCGTCGAGGAGCTCGGCGCCGAGGCCTTCGTCTACGCGCAGCTCGTCGGCGCCGACGGGCCTGTTGCCGAGGGCGCGAACGTCAAGGGCAACGTCATCGTCCGCGGCGAGCCGAGCGCGGCGCCGCGCAACGGCGAGCTCGTCCACCTCCTCGTGAAGGAAGGGTCGACGCTGTTCTTCGACGCCGCGTCGGGCGCGCGCCTCCGCGGATGAGCCGCCTCCTCCTGCTTCGCCGCGACGTTGACACGCCCGCGGATTCATATGATCATCCGCCGATGGCAGCCGCACAGCGTCTTCCGCGCGTGCAGTGGTCGCTCTTCGGCGCGCTGGCGCGCCGCCGGAAGACCGCCACGGAGCGCGTCGAGCACGAGCGGTCGGCGCAGGCGGTGCCGCTCCCGCTGGACGTCGGCGAAGGCGCCCGCCCCGGGCAGTTCTGGCACTGACCGCACGCGGCTCGATTTCGCGCAGGCACTACCCGCGGTCGCCGCTCGGCCTCACGGAGCTCTCGCTCGGGTGCGCCCAGCTCGGCAACCTCTACCGCGCGATCGGCGACGACGAGTCGCACGCCACCGTCGACGCCGCGTGGGAGCGTGGGATCCGCTACTTCGACACGGCGCCGCACTACGGGCTCGGACTGTCGGAGCGCCGCCTCGGCGTGGCACTGGCCGGCCGTCCGCGCGACGAGTACGTCGTCTCGACGAAGGTGGGCCGGCTGCTCGAGCCGGTTGCGCACGTCTCGGGTCGCGACGACGAGGGGTTCGACGTCCCCGCGTCCCACCGGCGCGTCTGGGACTTCAGCCGCGACGGCATCCTGCGCTCGCTCGAGTCGAGCCTCGAGCGGCTCGGTCTCGACCGCGTCGATCTCGTCTTTCTGCACGACCCGGACGATCACTGGACCGACGCGCTGCGCTACGCCTACCCGGCCCTCGAGGAGCTGCGCGCGGAGGGTGTCGTGTCCGGCATCGGCGCCGGGATGAACCAGACGGCGATGCTGGCGGAGTTCGCGCGGCACACCGACATGGACACGTTCATGCTCGCGGGCCGCTACACGCTGCTCGAGCAAGGCGCGCTCGACGAGCTGCTGCCGCTCTGCGAGGAGCGCGGCATCGGCGTCGTCGCGGCGGGCGTCTTCAACAGCGGGCTGCTCGCACGGGACACGCCGGCGAGCAGCGACCACTACGACTACGGCGAGGCGCCCCCGGCGATCGTCGACCGCGCGCGCCTGATCGCCGAGCTCTGCGTCTCCGCGGGCACCACGCTTCCCGCTGCGGCGATCGCCTTTCCGCTCGCGCATCCCGCCGTCGTGAGCGTCTGCCTCGGCGCGCGGTCGCCGGCGCAGGTCGAGCGGAACGCCTCGCTCTACGAGGCGGGCGTGCCGCCGGGGCTCTGGCCCGCCCTGCGCGACCGGGGAGTGCTCCGCGGCCGCGCGCCGACCTGAGTTGCACCCGTGCGCGGCGATTCATATGATGGTATGACGAAATGAGCGCCGTCACCTACGAAGGACAGGGCGTCTTCTCGGTCGGGCCGGCCACGGTCGTCCCGCCCGGGCCGGGCGAGGTGCGGCTCGAGGTCGCTTACTGCGGCGTCTGCGGCACCGACCTGCACATCGCGCACGGCGCGATGGACGAGCGGATCGGCGGGCCGCGGGTGATCGGGCACGAGATGTCGGGCACGGTCGCGGAGGTAGGCCCGGACGTGGACGGGCTGCGCCCGGGCGACCCCGTCGTCGTGCGGCCGCTCGACACGCGCGAGGTGCCGGCCGCCGACCGGGCGCACAGCCACGTCGGCCGCAACCTCAGGTTCATCGGCATCGACTCCCCCGGCGCGCTCCAGGCGTCGTGGACCGTGCCCGCCTTCACGGTGCACCGGGTGCCGGACGGGCTCGATCTCGAGCTTGCCGCGTTTGCCGAGCCGCTCGCCGTTGCGTGCCACGACGTGCGCCGCGGTGAGGTCGCTTCCGGCGAGCTCGTGCTCGTCATCGGCGGCGGCCCGATCGGGACGCTGATCGCACTCGTCGCGCGCGCCCGCGGCGCGCGCGTCCTCCTCGTCGAGGTCGACGCCGGGCGCCGGGCGCTCGCGCACGCCCTCGAGCTCACGGCGGTCGAGCCCGGCGACGAGCTCGACGCTGCGATCGAAGCGGAGTCCGGCGGTGCAGGCGCGGACGTCGTGTTCGAGGTCTCGGGCTCGGCGGCCGGCATTCTCGCCGCAACGCGGCATGCGGCGATCCGGGGCCGCGTCGTCGTGGTCGCGATCTTCCCGGAGCCGAAGCCGGTCGCGCTCTTCGACCTCTTCTGGAAAGAGCTGGACGTGCGCGGCGCGCGCGTCTACGAGCCCGAGGACTTCGAGGCGGCGCTTTCCCTCCTCGCCGCCCGAAGCCTCGGTATCGAACGGCTGCTCACCGCGGTCGAGCCGATCGAGCGCGTTCCCGAGGTCTTCGCCGAGCTGCTCGCCGGCCGCGAGGCGATGAAGATCCTCGTCGACTGCCGCGCGTGACCGTGCCCGACCTCGCCGGGCAGACCGCGCTCGTCACCGGCGCCCGGCGCGGGATCGGGCGCGCTGCCGCGGATGCGCTCGCAGCCGCGGGTGCGCGGGTCGTCGGCGTCAGCGCGGCGGCGGACGACGTCCCGGGCGTCTCCTATCGCTGCGACTTCGCGGACCGGAGCAGCGTGTACGAGCTCGTCGCGAAGGTGCGCGAGGACGTCGGCGCGGTCGACATCCTCGTGAACAACGCGGGCACGATCGAGCGCGCGCCGGCGGCCGAGCACGGCGACGAGCTGTGGGACCGCGTGCTCGCCGTGAACCTCACGGCGCAGTTCGTCCTGACGCGGGAGCTCGGGCGCGACATGCTCGAGCGCGGGCGCGGCAAGGTCGTCTTCGTCGCGTCACTGCTCTCGTTCCAGGGCGGCATCAACATCCCCGGCTACACCGCGGCGAAGTCCGGCGTCGCGGGCCTGACGAAGGCACTCGCGAACGAGTGGGCGGCCGGCGGCGTGAACGTCAACGCGGTCGCGCCGGGCTACGTGCGCACCGACAACACCCAGGCCCTGCGCGACGATCCGGAGCGGTACGCGGCGATCCTGGCGCGCATCCCGGCCGGACGGTGGGCGGATCCGGAGGACATCGCGGGAGCGATCGTCTTCCTCTGCTCTCCCGCCGCCGACTACATCCACGGGGCGGTGCTCCCCGTCGACGGCGGCTGGCTCGGCCGGTGAGCGAGCAGGCCGTGCTCGACGCGCTCGCAGCCGCGCGCGTGCTCCCCGTCGTCGCGGTCGATGATCCTTCCCTCGTCGCCGACCTCTGCGCGGCGCTCCTTCTCGGCGGCATCTCGTGCATCGAGATCACCTTCCGCACGGCGGCCGCCGAAGCGGCGATCGCGAAGGCGGCGGAGGTGGAGGGCATGCTGGTCGGCGCCGGGACGGTGCTCTCGCCCGAGCAGGCGCACGCCGCGAGTGCGGCCGGCGCGGCCTTCGCGGTCGCGCCCGGCACGGACGACGAGGTCGTCGAGACCTGCGCCGGGCTCGGGCTGCCGTTCTTCCCCGGCGTCGCGACGCCGTCGGAGCTCGGGCGCGCCCTGCGGCTCGGTTGCAGCGTCGTCAAGGTCTTTCCGGCGGCACAGCTCGGCGGGCCCGCGTTCCTGCGCGCCGTCTCGGCGACGTTTCCGCACGCGCGCTTCATCCCCACGGGCGGCATCGATGCAGAGTCGCTCGCCTCGTACCTGGCCGTCCCGCAGGTGCTCGCGTGCGGCGGCAGCTGGATCGCCGACCGGACGCTCGTCGCCGAGCGCAGCTTCGCCGAGGTGACGAGTCGCGCCCGCGCCGCGACGGTGGCGGCCGGATGATCGAGCTGCGCCCGCGCGAGGAGTGCCGCTACGACCTCGTTGCGCTCGGCGAGGTGATGCTCCGTCTCGACCCGGGCGAGGCGCGGATCCACACCGCGCGCACGTTTCGCGCGTGGGAAGGCGGCGGCGAGTACAACGTCGCGCGCGGGCTGCGCCGTTGCTTCGGTCTGCGCACGGGCATCGTCACCGCGCTCGCCGACAACCCGGTCGGCCGGCTGATCGAGGACCTGATGCTGCAGGGAGGCGTCGAGAGCGCACACCTCCTCTGGCGGGCCTACGACGGCGTTGGCCGCGAGGTTCGCAACGGGCTCAACTTCACCGAGCGGGGGTTCGGTGTACGCGGCGCCGTCGGGTGCTCCGACCGAGGGCACTCGGCGGCGTCGCAACTGAAGCCGGGAGACGTCGACTGGGATCGCCTCTTCGGCGCGGACGGCGTGCGCTGGCTCCACACGGGCGGTGTGTTCTGCGCACTGTCGGAGACGTCGGCGGCGGTCGCGCTCGAGGCGGTCGAGGCGGCGCACCGCCACGGCGTCGTCGTCTCGTACGACCTCAACTACCGGCCGTCGCTGTGGAAGGCGCAGGGCGGCGTCGAGGCAGCCGCGCGCGTGAATCGCGCGCTCGTTCCGCTCGTCGACGTGCTGTTCGGGAACGAGGAGGACTTCTCCGCCGGGCTCGGCTACCGGCTCGACGGAGTCGACGACAACCTGCTCGAGCTGGAGATCGCCATCTACGAAGAGCTGCTCGGACGCGTGCTCGAGGACCATCCGCAGCTCGCGCTCGTCGCGTCGACGCTCCGGCAGGCGCGCACCGCGAGCGTGAACGACTGGACGGCGGTGTGCCGGAGCCGCGACGGCTTCCACGTCGGCCCGCGGTTCGACGGGCTCGAGATCCTCGACCGCGTCGGCGGCGGCGACTCGTTCGCGTCCGGCCTCATCTTCGGCCTGCTCGAGGGCGAGGATGTCGAGTCGGCGCTCGCGTACGGCGTGGCGCACGGCGCGCTTGCGATGACGACGCCGGGCGATACGTCGAGCGCGACGCGCGCCGAGGTCGAGCGGCTCGTCGCCGGCGGTGCCGCCCGAGTCGACCGGTGATGCCGCTCGGAGACCGCGAGGTCTGG
This sequence comes from Gaiellaceae bacterium, assembly GCA_035651895.1. Taxonomy (GTDB): domain Bacteria; phylum Actinomycetota; class Thermoleophilia; order Gaiellales; family Gaiellaceae; genus PALSA-600. Next base: position 175,515 of record DASREW010000013.1, on the reverse strand, counting down.
CTCGTCGCCGGCACGCAGGATCTCTACGGCCCGACCGTGATCGCGACCGTCGAGGACCGTGTGCGCCGGGTGGCGGCGGCGCTCGACGCGAGCCCGCACGTTCCGGTCCGGGTACGCGGCCGCGGCGCCGTCCGCTCGTCCGAGGAGATCGAGCGCCTGTGTCTCGAGGCCGGCGCGGCCGGCGCATGCGCGGGCCTCGTCGTCTGGATGCACACCTTCTCGCCGGCGAAGATGTGGATCGCCGGTCTCTCCGCGCTGCGCGTGCCGCTCCTGCACCTGCACACGCAGTTCGCCCGCGAGCTGCCGTGGGCGGAGATCGACATGGCGTACATGAACCTGAACCAGTCGGCCCACGGCGACCGCGAGCTCGGGTTCCTGTTGACGCGCATGGGTGTGCGGCGCGCAACGGTCGCCGGTCACTGGGACGATCCCGACCTGCAGCGGCGGATCGGCGACTGGTCGCGCGCAGCCTGCGGCTGGCACGAGCTGCAGCACCTGCGCGTCGCGCGCTTCGGCGACACGATGCGCCGGGTCGCGGTCACCGAAGGCGATCGGGTCGAGGCGCAGCTCCGGCTCGGCGCCGCGGTGAACGGCTACGGCGTCACCGAGCTCGTCGAGGCGGTCGAAGACGCGTCCGGCGTCGGCGAGCTCGTACGCGAGTACGAGGAGAGCTACGACGTCGCGCCGGATCTCCGGCGCGGCGGCGAGCGTCACGACCGCCTGCGCGACGCGGCCCGGATCGAGCTCGGCCTTCGTGCGTTCCTCGAGGCACGCGGCGTGAAGGCGTTCACCGATACGTTCGAAGATCTCGGTGGCCTGCGGCAGCTTCCCGGCATCTCGGTGCAGCGGCTGATGGCGGACGGCTACGGGTTCGGCGCCGAGGGCGACTGGAAGACCGCGGTGCTGCTGCGCGCGCTGAAGGTGATGGCGGCAGGTCGTGCCGGCGGCACGTCGTTCATGGAGGACTACACCTACGACCTCGCGGGCGACGGCCTCGTGCTCGGCGCGCACATGCTCGAGGTGTGTCCCTCGCTCGCAGCCGCGCGTCCGTCATGTGAATGCCACCCGCTTGCGATCGGCGGCCGCGACGATCCGGTCCGCCTCGTCTTCGCAGCCGGCGAGGGGCCGGCGGTCAACGTCGCGCTGGTCGATCTCGGCGACCGGTTCCGCCTGCTCGCGAGCGAGGTCGACGTCGTGCCGCCGCCCGAGCCGCTGCCGCGCCTGCCGGTCGCGCACGCGGTCTGGCGCCCGCGGCCGAACCTCGCGGCGGCCGCCGAGGCGTGGCTCGCCGCCGGCGGCTCGCATCACACGGTTCTCAGCCTCGCGGTCACGCCCGATGTCGTTCGCGCATTCGCGCGGATCGCCGGCATCGAGCTGGTGGAGATCTCGTAGATGTTCGAGAAGCTGCGCGAACAGGTCGTCGCCGCAAACCGGGCGCTGGTGGAGGCGAGACTCGTCGTGCTCACGTTCGGCAACGCGAGCGCAGTCGACCGTGACGCGGGCGTGATGGCGATCAAGCCGAGCGGGGTCGACTATTCGCTGCTGCGGCCGGTGGACGTCCCACTCCTCGACCTCGCGACCGGCGACGTCGTCGACGGCACGTGCAGGCCGTCGTCGGACGCGCCAACGCATCTCGTGCTGTACCGCGCGTTCGCCGGCGTCGGCGGGATCGTGCACACGCATTCGCCGTTCGCCACCGCGTGGGCGCAGGCGAGGCGCGAGCTCCCGTGTGCAGGGACGACGCACGCCGACCACTTCCGCGGGCCGGTGCCGGTCACGCGCTCCCTGTCGGAGGAGGAGATTGCCGGCGCGTACGAGGCGTGCACCGGCGAGGTGATCGTCGAGGCTCTCACCGCCCGAGGCTTCGGTCCCGCCGAGATGCCGGCGGCGCTCGTCGCCTGGCACGGGCCGTTCGCGTGGGGCACGGACGTGGCAGAGGCGGTCGAGAACGCGATCGCGCTCGAGGCCGTCGCGGCGTGCGCGTTCCGCTCGCACCTCCTCGGCGGCTCCGGGTCGCTGCCGGCTGCGCTCCTCGAGCGGCACTTCGCCCGCAAGCGCGGCGCCGCGGCGTACTACGGCCAGCCCGTGCCGTGAAGGCGGCGCTCGGCATCGACTTCGGCACGGAGTCGGCGCGTGCGCTGCTCGTCGACGTCGCAGACGGTCGCGAGCTCGCAACGGCGGTGCACGCGTACGACCACGGCGTGATCGACGAGCGCTTGCCGGGCGACGGAGTTGCGCTGGCAGACGACTGGGCGCTGCAGGATCCCGACGACTACCTCCGCGCGGTGCAGGGAGCGGTGCCGCGCGCGCTTGCGGCAAGTGGCGTGCGTCCCGAAGACGTGGTCGGCGTCGGCATCGACTTCACGTCGTGCACGATGCTCCCGACCCTTCGCGACGGAACTCCGTTGTGCAAGCTGCCGTCGCTGCGCCGGCACCCGCACGCGTGGGTCAAGTTGTGGAAGCACCACGCCGCGCAGCCGGAGGCAGACCGCATCAACGCGCTCGCCGCCGAGCGCGACGAGCCGTGGCTCGCACGGTACGGCGGGAAGATCTCCTCCGAATGGTTCTTCCCCAAGGCGCTGCAGATCCTCGACGAGGCGCCGGCGGTCTACGAACGCGCGGAGCGACTGCTCGAGGCCTGCGACTGGGTCGTCTGGCAGCTCACCGGCGTCGAGTCGCGGAACGCCTGTGCCGCCGGCTACAAGGCGATGTGGTCGAAGCGAGACGGGTTCCCGCCGTCCTCGTACTTCGCGGCGCTCGACCGCCGATTCGAGCAGGTCGTCGACGAGAAGATGTCCACGAGGCTCCTTCCGCCGGGCGCGCGCGCGGGTGCGCTATCCGAGGCGGCGGCGTCGTGGACGACGCTCCTTCCGGGCACGCCGGTCGCCGCGGCGAACCTCGACTTTCACGCGTCGGTGCCGGCGGCGACGGTGACGCAGCCGGGCACGCTGGTGATGATCATGGGCACGAGCAACGGGCTCATGCTGCTCGGCGACGAGCTGGTCGACGTCGAAGGGATGTGCGGCGTCGTCGAGGACGGCGTGCTGCCCGGCCTCTTCGGCTACGAGGCGGGGCAGTCGGGCCTCGGCGACGTCTTCGGCTGGTTCGTGCGCGGCTTCGGCGAGTCGCACGACGCGCTCGCCGCAAAGGCCGCGACTCTTCGTCCCGGGGAGAGCGGGCTGCTCGCGCTCGACTGGCTGAACGGCAACCGGTCGGTGCTCGTCGACGCCGAGCTCAGCGGGCTCGTCGTCGGGCTGACGCTCGCGACCACCCCGGCCGAGATCTACCGGGCGCTGCTCGAGGCGACTGCCTTCGGCACGCGCGTGGTCGTCGACGGCTTCGAGCGCGCGGGGCTGCCCGTCGAGCGAATCGTCGCGTGCGGCGGCGTGCCGGACCGGAATCCGCTCCTGATGCAGATCTTCGCCGACGTCACCGGGCGGACGATCTCCGTCGCCGGTTCGGCGCAGACCCCGGCGCTCGGCGCGGCGATGTGGGGAGCCGTTGCCGGCGGGGCGTTCAGCACGATCACGTTGGCCGCGGAGCAGATGGCGCACCTTCGCGACACCGTCTACCGGCCGTCGGGCGGGCGCGGCGCGTACGACGCGCTCTATGCCGAGTACCTCCGCCTGCACGACCTGTTCGGGCGTGGCGGCGACGATGCGATGCGGAACCTGAGGCGGCTTCGCGCCGCCGTCGCGGACGTCTCGTAGAGGTTATGTCTCGAGCCCGTACGTGCGGACCGCGGTCTCGCCGAGGACGTCGCGGTCGCCGGCCGCGACGGTGAGCGTCTGCTCGTAGGGGACCGCGAGCGTCGAGACCGGCCAGTCCGAGCCGAACATGCACCGCTCGGGGCCGAACCACTCGAGCGCGAGCGCAGCGGTCTCCTCCGGAGCATGTTCCGTGAAGAGCCCGGAGACCTTGCAGACCACGTTCGCGCATGCTGCGAGCGCAGTGACCCCGGCGCGCCACGCGTCGTCGTCGCCCCGCGGTCTCTTCGCGACATGATCGAGGACGAAGCGCACGCTCGGTTGACGTCGAGCGGTTTCGATCGCCGCCGGCAGCTGGTCCGTCTGCACGAGCAGGTCGTAGACGAGCCCGGCGTCTCCGACGGCGGCGATGCCCCGCTGCACGTCGGGGCGGAGGAGCCATGACGGATCGGGCTCGTCCTGCACGAGATGCCGGACGCCGACGAGCTTGCCTACGAGCCCCGCCAGCTGCGCCGGCACGTCACCCGTGAGGTCGAGCCAGCCGACGACGCCGAGGAGGAACGGCCACTCCTCTGCGAGCGCGAGCAGCTCCTTCGTCTCGGCGAGCTCCTGGCGCGCCTGGACGACGACGGTCCCCGTGACGCCGTTCGCGCGCAGCAACGGCTCCAGATCCTCCGGGCCGAACCGTCGCCGCAGCGTCGCGACGTCATCGGTCATCCACGGGTAGTCGGCGCGTGCGGGGTCCCAGAAGTGCTGGTGCGCGTCGATCACGGCCACGACGGAGCTCAGGCGTCGTCGCCGGCCGGCCGCCGCTCGTCGCGCGCCAGCCAGCGTCGCAGCCAGCGCTCGCCGTCGGCGAGGTGCAGGAGGTCGGCCGCGCTGGCGCGCTCGGCGTCGCCCGCGCGCAGTGCGTCGTAGATGTCGCGATGCCGCTGCTTGGTGCTTTCGATCGCGCCGTGCTCGGTGATCGACCGCCACAGCCGCGCGCGGGCCATGCCGCCCGAGAGGCTCTGGATCAGCGACGCGAGGGTGGCGTTGCCGGACGCAGTGACGATGATCCGGTGGAACTCGGTGTCGGCGTCGATGAACGCCTGCGTCGACTCGGCCGCGTCCATCCGCTCGAGACACCCTTCGAGCGCGCCGAAGTCCGCCTCCGTGAGGCGCGTCGCTGCGAGACCCGTCGCCACCGGCTCGAGGATGCGGCGCACCTGGTGCACCTCGATCAACGTGCTTCCTTCGAGCAGGTCTCCGACGAGGCCGAGCCCCGTGAGCAGTGCGTCGGCTTCGAGACTCGTCACGTACGTGCCGTCGCCCACCCGTGTGTCGAGCACGCCGATCAGCGTGAGGGCGCGCACCGCCTCGCGCAGCGAGTTTCGCGAGAGCCCGAGGCGGGCGGCGAGGTCCTGCTCGCGGGGAAGCTTCGTGCCGGGGTTGAACTCCCCCGACAGAATCAGGTCCTTGATCTTCGCGATCGCCTGATCGGTTACGGACGCGGGCACGAAGGCTCCCGGACGGTAGCTGAGGGAGTCGCCGTCATACCGCGCCGACGGTTCCGTCGAGTGCGAGCGGCGGGCTCCAGGCGGCGCCGCCCGGGAACTCGAAGCGGTCGAGCGACTCGGGAACCATCTCGATGCTGTAGCCGGGTGCGGTCGGGACGACGTACCGTCCGTGCCGGACCGTGGCCGGGTGCACGAAGTGCTCGTGCAGGTGGTCGACCCACTCGACCACGCGGTTCTCGGTCGTGCCGCTGACGGCGACGTAGTCGAACATCGCGAGATGCTGAACGTACTCGCAGAGGCCGACGCCGCCCGCGTGCGGGCAGACCGGGATCTCGAACTTCGCGGCGAGCAGCAGGATCGCGAGCGCCTCGTTCACGCCGCCCACGCGGCAGGCGTCGAGCTGGCACACGTCGACTGCATCCGCCTGGAAGAGCTGCTTGAAGATCACGCGATTCTGGACGTGCTCGCCGGTCGCGACGCGGATCGGCGCGATCTCCCGCCGGATGCGCGCATGGCCGAGGATGTCGTCCGGGCTCGTCGGCTCTTCGATCCACCACGGGTCGTACGCGCCGAGGACGCGCATCGCCGCCACGGCCTCGTCGACGCCCCAGTACTGGTTGGCGTCCATCATCAAGCTGTGCGATCCGAGCACGCCGCGGAGCAGCGCCGCACGGCGGGCGTCCGACGTCAGATCCTGACCGACCTTCATCTTGATGTGGGTGAACCCCGACGCGACCGCCTCCTGCGCGAGCGCGGTGACCTTCTCGTCGGTGTAGCCGAGCCAGCCCGCCGAGGTCGTGTAGGCCGGATACCCGGACTCCTCGAGCGCAGCGATTCGTGCCTCCCGGCCGTCGCGCATCGCCTCGAGGATCGCGAGAGCGTCCGCCGGTGAGAGCGCGTCGTCGATGTAGCGGAAGTCGATCGCGTCAACGAGCTGCCGGGGCTCGAGATCGATCAGCAGGCGGTAGAGCGGCTTGCCCTCGCGCTTGGCCCACAGGTCCCAGACGGCGTTGACGATCGCGCCCGTCGCGAGGTGGATCACGCCCTTCTCCGGTCCGAGCCAGCGCAGCTGGTCCTCCGAGGTGAGGCTGCGCCAGAACGTGCGCATCTCGGTGGTGATCTCTTCGAGCGTGCGGCCGACGACGAGGTGCTCGAGCGCGCGGACCGCGGCGACCACGATCTCCGTGCCGCGTCCGTTCGTGAACGTCAGGCCGCAGCCGGTGAGCTCGCCGGGCGAATCGGTCCTCAGCGTGACGTAGGCGCACGAGTAGTCCGGACGCTGGTGCATCGCGTCGGAACCGTCGAGCGAGAGAGACGTCGGGAAGCGGATGTCCCGGACGTCGAGGGAGGCGATCTTCATCTCCTAGCGCGTCTCCGTCGGGCGGCCGAGCGTCATTCGGCGGTCACCTCGCCGCCGATCACGCGCGCCATCATCAAGGCGACGAGGATCACACCGCCGGTGATTGCGAGGATCCAGTAGTTGTTGACGCCGCCGAGGTCGAGGATGTTCTGAACCAGCCCGAGTAGCACGACGCCGCTCGCGGCGCCGACCATGCCGCCGCGGCCGCCCTTCAAGCTCACGCCGCCGATCACGGCGGCGGCGAAGACGTTGAAGATGATCCCCTCGCCGTACCCCTGGTCTGCCGCGACCGCCTGTACGCGCCCGGCCTCGATCAGCCCGCCGATCGCGGCGAGCACGCTGCCGGCGACGTACACGCCGATCCGAACGCGGTCGACGCGGATGCCGGCCGCGCGCGCTGCTGCCTGGTTGCCGCCGATCGCGTAGATCTGGCGCCCGACGGTGTGGTAGCGGAGAAACAGGCCGACGGCCGTGAAGATCGCGGCGGTGAAGATCAGCGAGACGGGAACCGAGCCGACGTACGCCGAGCCCAGCCAGTTGAACGCGGGGGGCAGGTTGTAGAGCGACTGCCCGTTCACCATCCCGTCCTGGATCCCGCCGAGGACGACCGTCATCCCGAGCGTCCAGATGAAGCCGTTGAGCCGGCCCTTCACGATCGCGATGCCGTTGATGAAGCCGATCACCACGCCGACCGCGAGCAGCGCGAGGATGCCGAGGTACGGGCTCCACTGCGTGCCCTCGCCGTAGTTGGAGACCGGGATGATGAGCCACGCCGCGACCATCGCCGAGAGACCGAAGGTCGACTCGAGCGACAGGTCCATCCCGCCGATCATGATGATCAGCGCCTCGCCCACGACCACGACCCCGAGCGCCGAGATCTCCTGCCCGACCTGCGCGAGATTCGACGTCGTGAGGAAGACGGGGCTGATGAACGAGCCGACGACCAAGAGCACGACGATCACCGGCAGGAGTGCGGCGCCACGTACGAACGCCGCGGCGGCGAGCCGCCGGCTCCGATTGTCGAACAGCGGCCCGAGCTCCACTGCGCCCGCCGCCGGTTGACCGATCTCGGTCATCGCTCCCTCCCCGCGGTCGTGAGTCCTTCGGTCGCCGCAATCAGTTCCTCGTCGTCGAACGGAGGCTCGCTGAACTCCGTGAACACCTGTCCGCGCACGAGGATCACCACCCGGTCGCAGATCTGCAGGTCGTCGAACTCGTCGCTCGCGAGGAGCAGGCTCGCGCCGGTGCTCTCGGTGAGATCGGCGAGCGCGGCGAGCAGGAGCTCCTTCGACGCGACGTCGACGCCGCGCGTCGGCGTGATCGCGACGACGAGCTTCGGCCGGCTCGCCACGGCGCGCGCGACGGTGACCTTCTGCTGGTTCCCGCCCGACAGCTCGCCGGCCGGCTGGTTCAGCCCGCGGGACACGAGCGACAGCTGGTCGGCGAGCGGACGTGCCGCGCGCGTCCGCGCCGACGGCTTGAGCACGCCGAGCGGCCCGGCGAGGCGACGGCTGATGCTCATGGTCATGTTCTCCGCGCAGCCGAGCTGGCCAACGAACCCTTCGAGCCATCGGTCCTCGGGGATGTAGCCGATTCCGGCGGCGAGCGCCGCGTCCGGGCGCCCGGCCGGCAGCAGCCGCCCGTCGAGGCGGACCGACCCGGACTGGTAGGCGTGCGCTCCGGCGATCACGCGGCCGAGCGTCGCGACGCCGGCGCCGAGGAGGCCGGTGACGCCGACGCGCTCACCCGCGCGGACGACGAGCGACGTGCCCAGCAGCGAACCGCGGGACGACTCGGCGACGATGTCGCTCACGACGAGGCGCTCCTCGCTCGGGGCCGCGGCCGGGCGGCGCGACGTTCGGGCGGTCGAGGTTCTCGCGGCCGCGACCGTGTCGAGCTCGCCGACCATCGCGGTGACGAGCTCGTCCTCGGTCAAGGTCCCGGTCGGCGCGTTCAGGACGACATCGCCGTCTCGCAGGACGAGGACGTCGTCGCAGATCTCGAAAACCTCTTCGAGGTGGTGCGAGATGTAGAGCACGGCGACGCCGGCGGCGACCAGCGCGCGGACCCGCTCGAAGAGGCGGCGGACGGCATCGCGCTCGAGCGCGGCGGTCGGCTCGTCGAGGAGGAGCACGCGCGTCCCCCGTGCGAGCGCGCCGGCGATCTCGACAATCTGGCGCTGCTCGACGGTGAGCGTGCCGCACTCGGCGCCGGGGTCGACGTCGAAGTCCCATTCGCGCAGCACGTTGCGCGCCTCGACACGCGTCGTGCGCCAGTTCACGAGGTTGCGCTGGCCGGGGAGATCGCCGAGGAAGATGTTCTCGGCGACCGTCAGCTGCGGCACCACCATCGAGTGCTGGAAGACGGTCGCGATGCGGCTGCGCCAGGCGCGAACGTCGTCGAGGGCCGGCGCAGGCTCGCCCTGGAAGCGGATGTCGCCCGCGTCGGGTGCTTGCAGGCCGGACAGGATCGAGACGAGCGTCGATTTGCCGGCACCGTTCCGCCCGACGAGCCCGAGGCAGTGGCCGGAGTGGAGCGCGGCGTCGACCCCGCGCAGCGCCTCGGTGTTGCCGAAGCGCTTCCTGATTCCGCGCGCCTCGACAATCGGCGGAGCGTGCTCGTTGGTCTGGGGTTGACTCGCTTCGTTCATCGGCGTTGCGCCTCCGCTGCGGAGGCGCTGCTTGCCGGGCGGACGGCACGTCGATCCGTGTCGCCCGCCCGGCCGGCAGCTGATGCCTACGGCTTCGCTACGCCTGCGCAGACGCCGCCGTGGGCTTTTCCGTACACGTTCCCCCAGAGCTTCGCATCCGTGACCGCCGTCGTCTTGATCGGCGTCGCCACGGTCGGAACACCCTTCCCGGTCAGCGTCAGCGCCGTCTTCGTGACGAACGGAGCCACGATCGGGTCGCCGAGGTTGACGTCACCCTTGTAGGTCACGTTCTGGAGCGTCGGTGCCCCCACGGCGGACTGGCCCACCTTCAGCACCTTGCCTTGCGCTGCGTCGAGCGCGTACGTCAGCGCGCCCTGCGCATAGAGGTTCGCCGGCTGTGACGAGGCCGCCGACATGTACCCGCGCTGGATGTCGCACATCTCGTACGGGACGCCGTCGTCGCCGATGATCATCACCTTGCCGGTGAGGCCCTGCTTCGCGACGGCTGCGATCGCCGCCGGATCCGGCCCGCTGTACTGGTCGTAGATCGCCTTGATCTTCGATCCGTACGCGGCGAGCGCGGTCTGGATGTCGGTCGCTGCCGTTGCCTCGACCCAGACGGTCGGCTCGGACAGGACCTTGACGCCCGGGTCGTTCTCCTTCATGCACTGGTTGAACCCGTTCGTCCGGTCTGCACCGTTCGACGACGTCAGGTCGCCCTCGATGTCGACGACGTCGCCGGAGCGGACGTGGTGGCTGATGTAGAGACATGCGGCCTCGCCGTACTGGAGGTTCGAGGCGCGCACCACCATGTACACCTTCCCGACGCCCACGATCGTGTCGACGGAGATGAGCTTCACGCCGTGCTTGGCCGCGTAGTCGATCGCCGGGCCGAGGCTGACCGCGGTCTCCGGGTTGACGATCACCGCCTTCGCGCCCCTGTTCACGAGCTCCTCGACCTGCTGGTTCTGGAGCGCGGCGTTCGTGCCCGCGAGGAGCGGGCCGATGAGCTTGATGTTCATCTGCTTGGCGTACTGCGACTCGTAGTTGATGTACGCCGACCAGAACGCCGTGTTGTTGTACGTCAGCGCGACCCCGATCGTGACCGGGGCAGCGGCGCGGGCCGCGTGGGCCGGCGACGAACTCTGCAGCCCTAGCACTGCCGCGACGACGGTGGCCGTCGCGACCGCACAGAGCAGGGCCACCTGCGGCTTGCGAAACCTCATTGCTCCTCCTCGCTCGTTGCTTCCGACCTGGCCCTCCATCTGGGTCGAGACTTGTACTCTATTGACCCGATCTTTGTCAAGGCCGTTCGGCGAAGAGGCGGGAAATGCGACGGTATAAGGTGAAGTTGCTCCGATCTTTCCACGAGAACTCATATGATCGTAGTATCAATTAACCGATGAGCTACGTGGCGCTGCACTCGGTGCTGCAGGCCGGCCGCGAGGCCGGGTACGACGCGGCGCACGAGCGGATCCCGGACGACCTGGTCGAGGCGCACCGCCGCGCCGGGATTCGCGACTGGTGGATCTGGCGCAGCGGTCGAGATCTCTTCCATCTGGTCGACTGCGACGACTTCGCCGCCGCGGTGGCCGAGCTCGAGCACGACCCGGCCAACGAGCGCTGGCAGGCGTTCATCGGCGAGTACGTCGATCACTTCGAGCTGCCGGAGGGCGGACCGACGCTGCCGCTCGTCTGGCGCATGCAGGACCAGTCGCGCCGATGAAGAGACGCCTGCCGCGGCTTGCCGACGTCGGCAGATTCGTCGCGCCGAGCTTCTCGCTGCACCGGTCTCCGCGGTGGAGTCGTGCGCGCACGGCCGACGACTTCCGCACACTCGCGCTGCGGCGAACACCGCGCTCGGTGTTCGACTACGTGGACGGCGCCGCCGAGCGCGAGCTGAGCAAGGATCGCGCGGTCGCCGCGTTCGAGCGAGTCACGTTCCACCCGCACGTGCTCCGCGCCGTCGCCTCGGTCAACACGTCGACAACCGTGCTCGGGCGCACGGTCGCCATGCCGGTGATCTTCGGGCCGACCGGGTTCACGAGAATGATGCACTGCGCGGGTGAAGGGGCGGTGGCGCGCGCCGCAGCGCGCGCGGGTATCCCGTACGCGCTCTCGACTCTCGGCACGACGTCCCCCGAGCGACTCGCCGAGGAGGCGCCGGAGTGCGAGCGGTGGTTCCAGCTGTACGTCTCGAAGGACCGCGGCCGCACCGGCGAGCTCGTGGCGCGCGCGGCCGAGGCCGGCTACTCCGCGCTCGTGCTCACCGTCGACGTACCTGTTGCCGGCGCGCGTCATCGGGACGTCTACAACGGGTTGACCTTCCCGCCCTCCCTGACGATGCGGACCTTCGCCGGCATGCTGGCGAAGCCGCGCTGGCTCTTCGATGCGCTGACGACGGAGCCACTCGCGTTCGAGACGCTGGGACCCGCACGGGACGTGATGACACTGATCGACAGCGCCTTCGATCCGTCAGTGACGCTCGGCGATCTCGAGTTGCTGCGCTCGTCGTGGAGCGGTTCGATCGTGGTGAAGGGCGTGCAACGGGTCGACGACGCGATCGACATCGCCGCAGCCGGCGTGGACGGGATCGCCGTCTCCAATCACGGCGGTCGCCAGCTCGACCGCGCAGCGACGCCGCTCGAGCTGCTTCCGCAAGTCGTCGACGCGGTCGGTGACCGGCTGGAGGTGTATCTCGACGGCGGCGTGCGGTCGGGTGCCGATGTCGCGGCGGCGGTCGCCTACGGCGCGCGGGCGGCGTTCGTCGCGCGGCCGTACCTCTATGCGCTCATGGCCGGAGGCGAGCAGGCCGTCGATCACCTTGCGAAGCTTCTGCACGACGACCTCGCGCGCACCCTTCGGCTTCTCGGAGTGACGAGCGTGGCCGAGCTCACCGCCGACGCCGTCGCGGGTCTCGAGCGTCCGGTTCGCATGTGACGGCGTCGGCAGGCGTCCGCTCGCGCTCGCGTGCCGGCTATCTGTTCGTCGGCGGATACGTCGCGCTGCTCGTGCTCGTCGGCATCTGGCCGGCCGTGTATGCATTCGATCTCGCCGTGACGTCGTTCGGCGGCGCCTTCACAGGGTTGGCGAACTTCGTCGACACCTTCCGTGCGGGGCAGCTCGTACCCGCGTTCGTGCATATCGCCGTGTTCACCGCGATCTGGCTGACGACGCTCGTCGTCGTCGTAGTCGGCCTGTGCCTCGTGACGCACACGCTCTCGAGGCGGCTCGGCGCAGCCTTCCGCTTCGTGTGTTATCTCCCGGCCGCGTTTGCGGGCTCGGCGAGCGTGCTGCTCTGGTTGTTCATGCTGCAGCCGGGCCCGAGCCCGTGGGACTTCGTGTTGCGCGCGCTCGGCCGGCAGACGCTCGGGGACTCGCTCGCGGGCGGGAACCTGCCGGTTGCGTTCGCCCTGATTGCCTTCTGGTGCGGCGCCGGCGGCTGGATCCTCGTGATCCACGGCGCTCTCGCGAACATCCCGAACGAGGTGCTCGAGGCGGCCGCGCTCGATCGGGCCGGCCCGATCAAGACGGCACTCTGGATCAAGGTCCCGCTGATCAAGAGATGGATCGTCTACATGCTCATCGTCACGTTCGCCGCCGGGACGCAGCTCTTCGCCGAGCCGCAGCTCGTCAGCGAGGCGAGCAAGGGGATGGTGGACGCGACCTGGTCGCCGAACACGCTTGCCACGTTCCTTGCCTTCCAGCACGACAACTTCAACGAGGCAGCTGCGATCTCCGTCGACCTGCTCGTCGTCGCGGTGGTGTGCGCCGCCGCCCTCGTCTTTCGCACCCGGCTCTTCTCCGTGGACTAACCGATGCGTTCGTTCGACATCTCGATCACCCTGAACATCTCCGTGCGCTCGCGTCCATGGTCGCCTCGCCGGCTCGTACCGGGGCTGCGACAGCTGATCGCGTGGTGCCTGCTCGCCGCTGCGGGCGTCTTCTTCGCGCTCCCGGTCGTCTGGCTGCTGCTCGAGACGACGAGGACGCAGGCGGACGCGGTGGACGGGTCGGCGTTGGGGTTCGGCTCGCTCGGTCAGGTTCACCTGAACTGGGACGTGCTGACTCAGACCGCCGGCGAGCTCGGCACGTGGGTCGGCAACTCCGCTCTCTACTCGGGCTCGGGGGCGCTGATCGCAGTCGCGCTCGGGATACCGGCCGGCTACGGGCTCGCGACGTTCGACTTCGTCGGCCGCCGGCCGCTGCTCATCGCAACGATGCTCGCGATGCTGATCCCGAGCAACGCGCTCGTCCTGCCGCTTGCGCTCGAGGCGCACGCGCTCCACCTGCTCACGAGCCCGCTCGCGGTGATCTTGCCCTACGGCCTCTTTCCGTTCGGGGTGTACATCGCGTATCTCTACTTCAACACTCCGCGCATTCACGGGCTCGTCGCCGCGGCGCGCAGCGACGGCTGCAGCGAGTGGCAGGCCTTTCGCTACGTCGCACTGCCTCTCTCCGTGCCCGCGGTCGCGATCGTCGTCGTGCTCGACTTCATCGCGAGCTGGACGAACTACTTCCTGCCCTGGGCGATGTACTGGTCGTACGACGTCACCGGCCGGTTCCCGGTGGCGCTCGGCATCGCCGAGCAGCTCGCGGCCGGGACCACCGGCGGCGGTTACCCGCTCCGCAATCTCGAGCTGCAGACGGCGGCGCCTCTGTCCGTCGAGGCGCTGCTGATTCTCGTGAGCTGCGTCCCCGTTGTCGCCGTCGTCGTCATCGCCCAGCGCTGGATCGGCTCGGGACGGCTCCAGGGAGTCTTCGTCTAGCGCCTGCAACTCCGCGGGGCGCTAGGCTACGAGGACACGAGCGTCGCGACTTTCCGGCCGTCGGCCGCCGAGCCGTGGCGGGATCGGAGGCCCGATGGAGCCTCTCCGCTGCGATGCGAAGACGTCCGCCGCAGGCCTGAGCCTCGACGCGGCGACGTGAGCGTGGACGGTCGGCTGACGCTCGTGCGCTTCGACGGAGCCAGGGCTGTGGTCGACGGCTGTGATGCGCATGCGATCGTCGCGGCGCTGTGGGAGCTCGGGCTGCTGGCGGGAGCCGCCACGGCGGCGGCGAGCATGGCGGGCGCGATCAACGCGCCGCCCTCGTTGCGGAAGCCCGTTCAGTTCACCGAGCGCGAGAGCGAGGCGGTCCGCCGTGCGAGCGACGGCCATGCCACGTGGTCGCCGGTCTGATGCGCATGCGTGTGCCGCGCGAGGAGAACCAGGCGCTCAGGCGTCGTGTCTCAATCGAGAGGAGGCCGTGATGGCAGCGAAGGACAAGAACGCGAAGAAGGCGATGGCGAAGAAGCCCGCGCAGAAGACGCTCAAGGAGAAGCGGCAGGCGAAGAGGGACAAGCGGTAGTCGGCGACGACTAGGAGGGCTCGTCCGCCTCGCGGCTGATGTCGGCGGCCGCCGACGCAGCGGCGAGGAGGGTTTCGTCGACGCGGCGACCGGCCGGCTGCTCGTGCTCGAGGCAGTAGAGGCTCATGGTCAGGATGTGGCAGCCCTCGTGAGCACATTCGTGCACCAGCGGCATCTAGAGTCCCTTCGGTAGATCCCAACCATACGCGCTCGCCGCTGTGACGTTCGTCCGGCCAAGGCCGCGAACGGTTCGTGCTAGTGTGAACAAAGATTCCGAGCGAGTGCCGGTTGCGCAGTGTGCGCGTCCTCTGCCCGTTCTTTCGTGGTAGAGGAGGTGTTTGTATGGCAACCGGAACCGTCAAGTGGTTCAACGACGCGAAGGGGTATGGGTTCATCACCCCCGCGGATGGTGGCAAGGATGTGTTCGTCCACCATTCCTCGATCGCCGGCGACGGCTTCAAGTCGCTCGCCGAAGGCGCGCAGGTGCAGTTCGAGGCGGTCGACGGGGCGAAGGGTCCCGAGGCGAAGAGCGTCGTCGCTGTCTAGTCCGCTCCATGGTCCCGCGAGAGCAGCCGCTCTCGCGGGACTGGTGCCGAGAAGGGAGCGGTCGATGGAAGGCACGATGATCTCGTTCACGTGAGTCGTTTCTCCGGAGGTGGGCTGCCGGAAGGTGCGTCCGAGCTCAGCTTCGAGCAGACGCTCGAGGCGCTGCTGAGCCTGGTCGGCCGGCAGGTGCTCGTCCTGTTCTCGGGTGCGGAAGGCTCGCCGTTCATCGCCGGCGTGGTAACGGGCCGGCTCGATCGCGGCGAGCTGGACGCGCGGTTACAGGAGGTGCTGCTGCGCGGCGACGACGCGAAGGTCGAGACGTTGTTCTTCCACGTCGGCTCGCGTCAGAGCGGCTTCGTGATCAGACCGGACGAGTTCGAGCGCGGCTTCTGGGGAGGCGACGGGCAGCTCGTCGTGCAACTCGGCAGCTGCGCGGTCTGTGTGGTCGCAGGCGGCGAGCTCGGACGGGCGCTCGAACGGTGACCGGGGCGGCGCGTGACGATGTCCGCGCGGCGGCGCTCGACGCCTACCTCGCCCGGCGGGCAGGCGACGGCTACTCGATCGAGACGCGGACCGCGGTGCAAGCGGTGATCGTCCGCCCGCGCTCGCCGTTGACACGACGGTTCAGTCGCGTCGGCGGCGGCGAGCGGCGACTGGTCGTCTCCGTCGACGAGCACGGCGACGTGTCGGCCGTTGCCGCCGAGCCGCGCAGGTGGTGAACCTCGACGTCGGCGACGTCGTCGTGTACGGGGCTCACGGCGCCGGCACGGTCGAGGCGCGCGAGACGCGCAGCGTTCTCGGGGAACAGCAGACGGTGGTGGTCGTTGCCCTGGCCGGCGGCTTGTCGGTGCAGCTTCCGCTCGCGCTGGCGCAGGAACAGCTGCGCGGGCTGGTCGACGAGTCCGGGCTTGCGACCGTCGAGCAGGTTCTCCGCGACGCTCCGCCCAGCAGCGGCGACTCGTGGCTGAAGCGTCGCCGCGAGGCACTGGCGAAGCTGGGGGACGCGGTCGGCCTGGCCGAGATCATCCGCGACGGGCATCTTCGCGAGACGGCTCCTGCTCGCGGCTCCGGTTCGCGGCTCGCACCGAGCGAACGTGAGCTCGTGAGGCGTGCGCGCGGGCTGCTCACGAGCGAGATCGCGCTCGCACGGAACGTCCCCGTCGCCGACGCCGAGACGTGGCTCGACCGGCAGCTCGCCGTCGGCTCGTGACCTGAACGGCCCAGGAAGCGTCCCGTGCTACCGTGATTTGCACGGTTGCCGTTCGGCGCCGTGAGATCGGCTTCTCGTTCCTCCTTTCCGGGCGTTTCGAGTCTCTTATCTCGACCCTGGCAGGACAAGGAGTGAACACATGCAGGAATCGTTCTCCGCGCTCGGCGTGAGCGCACCCATCGTGCGCGCGCTTGCGCGCCGAGGCTGCACGGCGCCGTTCGCCGTACAGCAACTCGTCTTGCCGGACGCCCTCAGCGGCATCGACGTCCTCGTGGCGTCGCCCACGGGCTCCGGCAAGACACTCGCTTTCGGGATCCCGCTCGTCGAGCGCATCGCCGGCGCGCCGGGCCGTCCGTCCGCGCTCGTGCTGGTGCCGACGCGTGAGCTCGCCTCGCAGGTCGTGGACGAGCTCGCGCCGCTTGCTGCGGCATCTTCGCTGCGGATCGCAGCGGTCTACGGCGGGACGTCGGTCGGTGCGCAGGCGAGGCGCGCGCGTGGCGCCCAGATCCTGGTCGCGACGCCGGGCCGCCTGCACGACCTGATCGAGCGCCGCCTGGTGTCGCTGCGCGATGTCCGCGTGCTCGTCCTCGACGAGGCGGACCGGATGCTCGACATGGGCTTCCGCCCGCAGGTCGACCGCGTGCTCCGCGACGTTCCGGCCAACCGGCAGACGCTGCTCTTCTCGGCGACGCTCGAGGGCAAGGTGATGGAGCTCGCCGGCCGCTACACCGCGAACGCGGTGCACATTCGCCTCGAGCGCAAGGCCGACGACCTTCCGGGCACGATCGAGCATCGCTTCATCCCGGTGATGGCGAGCACGAAGATCGGCCGCCTCGCGGAGACGATCGGCCAGGCAGACGGTCTATCGCTCGTCTTCGTGCGAACGAAGCACGGCGCCGACCGGCTCGCGCGCAAGCTTGCACGCGACCACAACGTCTCCACCGTCGTCATGCACGGGAACATGTCGCAGAACGCGCGCGAGCGCTCACTCGCGCAGTTCGAGAGCAGCAAGGTGTCGACACTCGTCGCGACCGATGTCGCCGCGCGCGGCCTCGACGTCGACGCGATCACGCAGGTGATCAACTTCGACCCGCCGCGAACGGACGACGACTACGTCCACCGCGCCGGACGCACCGGCCGCGCCGGTCGCAGCGGTACCGCGTTCACGCTCGTGCTCCCGGAGCAGCAGGGTGACGTCGGCAAGATCGCCGGCCGCCTCGGCCATGCTCTCGGGTTCGCGGTGTCGGGCGAACGTCCGCGCGCACGAGCCCGCCGTCCGCGCCGCGGCTCAAGGGAGTAAGGTGGCTGTATGAACGAACTGCTCGCGAAGATTCGCAGCTGGTTCAAGACCGACAAGAAGTAGGTCGGGTCCAGCCACCGCGCCGCCGGCCGCGACGGTGGCGGCGGGTGTGCGGGTTTTTTCTCGTGCCGTTCTTGCTGCCCGATTCGTTTCGAGAGCGAGGGCGGAGGACGGTGCTACTCTTCGGAGCGACCACGTCTTAAGAAGTCGGCGTCGTCGTGTGTCTCGTCGGGCTCCAAATCGCGCGGCCCGACGAAATGTCCTCCCATAGCTGTTGCGGGTTGGAGCAGTTTTGGCCGACCGCCTGCGCCGGTCAGCCTTACTCGACCACTGGAGGCCATGTGAGCGCCCTAACCGAATCAGCAGCGTCTTTCGGGACCGTCGGCTCGATCGAGCGCGCCGTCGCTCGTCGGAGCTGTCTCTAGATCGTGCACGACGAGACACGCCATCTCCGCGTTCTGATCGCCAACGAGAAGCGTGACCGGTTGGACCTGCTCGCGCAGGTCGTGATCGGTCTCGGCCACGACGTCATCGCGCGTGAGATCTACGTGAAGGAGGTCGGAACTGCGACCGCGCGCGAACAGCCGGACGTGGCGATCGTCGGCCTCGGGATCTCGTCCGACCACGCGCTCGAGCTGATCGCAGAGATCGTCCGTGAGGCTTCGTGCCCGGTGATCGCTCTGCTTCATGCGAACGATCCCGCGTACATCCATGAGGCGGCGAAGCGCGGTGTCTTCGCCTACATCATCGAGGGCACGCCTGAAGAGCTGCAGAGCGCGATCGACATCACGCTGCAGCGCTTCAGCGAGTACCAGAACCTTCAGGGCGCCTTCGGGCGCCGCGCGACGATCGAGCAGGCGAAGGGGATCCTGATGGCCCGCCGCGGGATCGACGCCGATAGTGCGTTCGCGGTCCTGCGCGCGCACTCGCAGCGTCACGGCCGGAAGCTCGCAGACGTCGCTGCGGCGATCGTGGACAGTCATCTGCTGCTGCTCCAGCCGTTTCCGGCGCCGGATGCGCCTCCGCGCCCGCCCGCATCCGTCGGCCCGGACGACGGCGTCGTTCAGACACTTCCGCCGCCCGACTGACGGTCAGTTCGCGCGCCGCCGGCGCGTACGCATCCGGAAGACGATGCTCGTCACGATCCCGAGCAGCCAGCCGAGGATGGCGGTCGCGAGGACGAGCCAGACGAGCGGGGCGTGGGTCTTGCCGACGACCCAGCTCACAGTGACCTGGCGCGTGTTCGCGACTGCGAGCGCAATGACGATCACAACCAACGCGACGAGCAAGAAGGCCGACGCGTAGAGGCGACCACGGCGGCCGTGGCGACGCAGCCGTGCGGTGCGATCCTCGACCGGCTCCGTTGGCGACGCGGGCGGCGGCGGTTGTTCCGTCGCGCCGTCGGGTTCGACGTTCATCTCATCTCCTCCCCCCCATGGGCCTCGGCTTTGCCGAGGCGCGACCGAGGGGAGCATACTGGCGCCGATGCCCGACGGCGGGTCTCGGCGGCTGCGCATCCTGATCGCGAACGAGCGTCGCGATCGTCTGGCCCTTCTCGTGAAGGTCGTGTCGGAGCTCGGCCACGACGTGATCGCGCACGAGGACGTACGTGGGATCGCGGCGGTGACCGAGCAGGAGCGCCCCGACGTTGCCCTGGTCGGCGTCGGGCTCTCGTCCTCGCAGGCGCTCGAGCTGATCGCGGAGATCGTCCACGAGGCTTTCTGCCCCGTGATCGCGCTGCTCTCGGCGAGCGACCCGCACTACGTACACGAGGCGGCAAAGCGCGGTGTGTTTGCGTACATCGTCGACACGAGCGCGGAGGAGCTTCAAAGCACGATCGACATCACGTTGCAGCGATTCGCCGAGTACCACGATCTCCAGGGTGCGTTCGGTCGAAGGGCGATCATCGAGCAGGCAAAGGGAATCCTCATGGCACGTCATCAGCTGGATGCGGACCAGGCGTTCGCGTTGCTACGGCAGCACTCGCAGCGCACTGGCCGCCGGCTTGCAGACGTCGCGGCAGCGGTGGTGGAAAGCCATCAGCTGCTCCCGCCCGGCGGCCCGCTCGACTAGCTGGACACGCGATCGGTGTCCACGGCTCCAGCGACGTTCAGGTCGTCAACGCGTGCAAGCTCGGGCGGTAGACGAGCTCCTGGATGTTCCCGTCGAGTGTCCGGCTCTCGACCAGGTCGAGATCGAAGTCGGCCGAGCCCGCGAAGACCGGGTCCTCGCCGCTCTGACCCGTGATCACCGGGTACACCGTGATCTGGATCAGATCGACGAGACCGGCGGCCAGCAGCGCGCGGTTCATCGCCAGGCTCCCGTGCGAGCGCAGCGGCACGTCCGACTCCTCCTTGAGCCGCGCCACGACGTCGACGGCGTCTCCGTTCGCCACGGTTGCGTTCGGCAATGCGAGGGGTCCTGCGAGCGTGTTCGACACCACGGTCGTCGGCACGCTCAACATGCGCGTGACCCAGGGGTCGCCTACCTCGGGGACGTCACTCGACGACAGGAACTGCGCGAACAAGCGGTACGTGGTGGCGCCGAGGACCAGCCGCTG
Source organism: Gaiellaceae bacterium (assembly GCA_035651895.1). GTDB lineage: Bacteria > Actinomycetota > Thermoleophilia > Gaiellales > Gaiellaceae > PALSA-600. The sequence goes on along the minus strand of DASREW010000013.1, from coordinate 155,334 downwards.
CTCGTCGTCGTACAGCGCGAGCCGGTGGTCGAGCAGCTCCGGCCCCTGCTTGCCCCAGTACCCGCCGTAGTCGCCGCGGTTGGAGGCGAAGCCATCGAGGCTGGAAAAGACGTCGAACGTGTACGTGGCGGCCATGACGCTCTCCTTCGGGTTGTCAGCGAGTGAACGTTCAGACCGGCAGCGTCCGCGGAACTCATCGCCAAACCGCATCGGCCGCCGCGGCGTAGAACCGTTCGCCGCATGGCAACCGCCGCACATCGACTTCGGCCGGCTGAAGAGCTGGACGTCATGTACCGGGCGCACGGTGCGCAGGTGCGCGGGATCTGCGGCGCGATCCTGCGTGATCGTCACGACGCCGAGGACGCTGCGCAGCAGGTGTTCGTATCGGCGTTCAACGCGCTGCTCGGCGGTACGGCACCGCGTGACCCGGGCGCTTGGCTCGCGACGATCGCCCGGCACGAGAGCTGGGCCCGCGCACGCCGGCGGCAGACCGCGACCCTCGATCCGGAGTCGCAGGACGCCGCGCAGGAGGATCCGGCGACGCTCGTCGCGCGCCGAGGTGAGCTGGCCGGCATCTGGCGCGCGATCGAGCGCCTGCCCGAGTCGCAGCGCGAAGCATTGCTCCTCCGCGAAGTATGCGGGCTCAGCTACGACGAGCTCGTCGCCGATCTCGACCTGAGCCATCCGTCGGTGCGATCGCTGCTCAATCGCGCGCGCCACACGCTGCGCGCGCAGCTGCGGCGCGGCAGTGCGGCGCTCGGCGGCGCCCCGTGGCTGAACCTGATTGCGCGTCTGTTCGGCGACGGCCCGAGCCCGGCGCTGTCGACGGCGTCGCGGACGGCAGCGGTCGGGCTCGGCGCTCTCGTCTTCACGACCGGCGCCGTCCTCGTTCCGGGCAGCGACCGGATGCCGCACCCGCGCGTCACTCACGCTGCCGGGCACGTCGCCTCGGCGCCGCGACCGGTGTCGAGTGTCGACGCCGCCGCCGCGACGCCGGTGACGATTCGGCCGGCGGTCGTCGCGGCACGCACGCCGAGCGTGCGGGTGCGCGACGATCGCGACACCGGCCGCGGTCGATCGAGCGCTCACGAGGACTCGACGACGGTCGAGTCGAGGAGCGGCGACAGCACGAGAAGCGGCTCCGACTCGCACGGCGGCCCCGGGCCGAGCGCGGTCGCGACGCCGATCGCGCCGACGCTCGTGATCGACGGCGCAGGCGGAGGCCCAGGTCCCTCGTCGCCGACCGAAGGCCCGTCCGGCTCGGACGGCGGCCCGAACGTCGGCGGCAGCTCGGGCTCGAGCGGTGACTCCGGCAACAGTGGTTCGTCCGGCAGCGGCTCGTCCGGCTCCGGCTCCGACGGTGGCTCCACGAGCAACGGCGGCGGCTCGAGCGGCCCGGGCGGCGACCACTGATCTGTCGCGACTTTTTCGCCTGCCGCCACTCCTTGTGATCGAGCCGCTGATTTCTGGCGGTGAGAACACTGCCCAGGAAGGAGAACTTGATGAGACTTCGCATGTTGATGGTGCCGGCGGCGCTCCTTGTGGTTGCGCTTCCGGCGCAGGCGAACGCCGGGCGCTTCTCCGGAACCGTGGTCGCCAAGCAGAAGCAGCGCGGGACGCTGCTCCTCGCCGGTGCACACGGCGTCGGCGTGACGGTGCGCGGCGGTCTTGCCCGCACCGCGGTCGGTGAGCGGATCCGTGTCCAGGGGATCCGGCTGCACGACGGCACCATTCGCCTGTCACGGCTCGATGTGCTCGGGCGCGTTCATACCGCGCTCGTGCGTGGCACGGTTGTCCGCACGGTCGCCCGCGGCACGTTGCTTGCGAGCGGCCGGAGCGTCGTGATGATCCGTCGGTCCGGACGGAGGCTTGCCTCGGCTGCCGATCATGGCGGTCTGCGAGCGGGGGTCGTCGAAGAGTTCCGGATCCGCTTCGGCGATGACGACGATCTGGTCGAGTCGGGGCCGCCGGCCCAGGTCGGTCAGGCGGGGAGTGTGCAGATCGAGGGCTCGATCGTCACGGTCTCGCCCCTCGTCGTGTCGCTCGACGGCCTGCCGCTGACGATCGGCGTGCCGTCCGGGGTCGCACTGCCGAGCACGCTCGTTCCGGGACAGCGAATCGGGCTCACGGTGGACGTCGGCGCTGCGAACACGTTCACCCTTGTCGCGGTCGACGAGGCCGAGAACGTCAATCCGGTCGCGGAAGGCCAGGAGGTCGAGGTGAAGGGTGTCGTCACGAGCTCGACGGCGACCGAGGTGGTCGTGAGCGCGAACGGTCTGTCGTTCACCTTCGTCGCGCCGGCCGGCTCGACCCTCCCGACCGTCCCTCTCGGGGTGTTGGTCGAGGTGCGCGGCGTGCAGCAGAACGGTGTGATCACGCTTACCCGGCTGCGCTCGGACGACGAAGGCGGTGAAGGCGGAGGCTCGAGTGGCAGCGGCGGTGGCAGCGACGACGGCGGTCGTGGCGGCGGCCACTAGCTCGAGCAGCTCGTGCGTGCGGGGAGGGGCGGCGCTGCCGTCCCTCCTCTTCCGCGGCGGTACGGCATCAGCGAGGTGACGACGCTGCTTCTGGAGAACGACCTGCTCGCCGTCAACCCGCGAAGTCGCTGCTCGCGGCCAGGACAGTTGCGAGCGTCTCCTCGAACGACGCGGTAGCGAGACAGATGCACGTGTCCGCGGCGCCGTAGTAGAGGCGCAACTCGCCCTTCTTCTCGTCGTGTATGAGGCCGCACGGGAAGATGGCGTTCGGGACGTCGCCCTGACGTTCGTACGTCTCGGAGGGCGAAAGCACCCACTCGTCCGTTCGGCGGAGGACCCGCGTCGGCTCTTCGAGGTCGAGCAGCGCGAGCCCGACTCGATAGATCGCGCCACTGACCGTCTCCTTCACACCGTGGTAGACGAGCAGCCAGCCGTGTTCGGTTCGCAGGAGGGGCGGCCCGATCCCGATCCGTAGTGCGTCCCACCAGGCGCCCGTCCGCGGTGTCATCACGACTTCCGGGGTGCTCCAGCTGCGGAGGTCCGGCGACCGCGACAGCGAGATCCCCGGATGGAGATTCCCGAAGTTCGAGGTCGGTCGATGGAACAAGATCCATTCTCCGTCGATTCGCTCGGGAAGAAGCGCGGCATTCTTGTCCTCGGGGGCGACGACGATGCCGACGCGCTCGACGGCCTTGAACTCCACCGACGTCGCGAGAAACACGGCCGGCCCGGCCGGCCCGTACGCCGTGCACGAGATGACATGCGTGCCGAGCTCTTCGACCCAGACGACGCGCGCGTCCTCGAAGCCCCAGCATTCGCCGTCGTTGCCGTCCGCGGGTATCAGGAGCGGCTCGGGATCGATCTTCCAGCCGCCGACCCCGTCGTCGGAGCGAGCGACCGCGATGTGCGAGATCCCCGTTCGCGCTTCGACGCGCGCGAGAAGGATCGTCTCGTCCGCCAGCTGGACCGCGGCCGGGTTGAACACGACGTTGACCTCGTCGGGCCACTCGGCGGCGGTGAGGATCGGGTTCGCAGGATGCCGACGGAAAAGCTCCCGGTTCGTCACGCTGCAAGCTCCCCTATGACGACGCGCGCCACGCGCGGTAAGCCCGCGGCGTCGATTGCGAGGTGGGCACGGTGAAACGCCAGCGTCGACTCTGCGCCCTCATTGGCATTCACGTCCTCGTCGCCGAGCCCGTCACAGCAACCGCCGGTGGCGAAGTCGTAGAGCGGGCGACTGAGCTTGTTCCGGCCGAGGAACCAGTCGAACGCGCTCTTGGCCCGGGCGCCGTGAGCGATGTCGCCGGTGATCGCGAACGCGGCGAGCTCGGCGTCGACGATCGCGGACGCCTCGAGCGGCTGCTCGTCTCCGGCTCCCGGCCCGGTCTCGTCGCGGTGTCGACCGACGTGCCCCGGCAGCCGCAGCACCCCTTCGTTCAGGCCGCACTCGTCACCGAACCACGCGAGGGACGAGAGACCGCGCTCGATCGCGTCGGGCCGCTCGAGTGCGGCCCCTCCGACGATCAACGCCTGGGGAAGTCGTGCGTTGTCGTACGCGAGCGCGTCCTCGAACCAGCACCAGTCGTGGTCCGCGTGCTCGATGTAGGCATCCTCGAGTTGCGTCACGCAGCGCTGCAGGAGCAGGCGCGCGCCGGGATTGAGTCGGTCCGCGTCGAGGTGCGCGAGTCCGAGCGTTGCATAGGCAGCGGTGCGATTGGGCACGTCGCAGTCGAGCGATTTGACGAGCGTGTCGAGTAGTCGCCGTGTGGGATCGACGAGAGGCGGAGCCCAGGCGGTCGCGAGGACCTCTCCGAGCGCCCAGATCGAGCGGCCGACGTGGTCGCCGATGTGCGCGCTGTCGAGCCACCTTCTGTCGTAGCTCATGAAGTTCCGCATCCCGGCCCCGTCCGGATCGCTCGCATCGTTGAGGAACGCCAACGACCGGTACAGGATCGACGCCCACGGTCGGTCGCCGGTGCGGCGCTCGAGCTCGAGCGCGACGACCGCGAGACGCGCGACGTCGTCGACGCAGTAGCCCGTGGCTCGGTTCGGAATCGCGCCGTGCGCGTGCTGGACGATCCCGCAGTCGTCGACCAGGGACAGGAGATGATCCGTTCGAGCATCGGGCAGCTCGAGTCCCGCGGCGGCGAACGTCGGGCGCCGCGGCGCGAGCGTGACCGCCTGACGAAGAGCCGTTGCGGTCGCCGCGCCGACCGATGACCATGCGAACGTCGCGCTGATGCGACGCGCCTCGCGTCGTGCACGCGCGAGCGCCTCGGGCGCTTCGACGTACGCGCAAACGGCGGCACCGAGTCCTTCGGCGTCACCGAAGTCGACGAGCGTGCCGGCGCCGGACGCGAGCACGTCGCGCGCGTACCAGTACGGGGTCGAGATCGCGGCGCAGCCGCTTGCGAGCGCGAAGGTGAGAGAGCCTGAAGAGCTCTGCTCGCGACTCGCGTACGGCGTGACGAAGACATCGGTCGCCGCCAGCAGGTCGGCGAGCTCGTCCACCGACAGAAAGCGGTCGTCGAATACGACATGTTTCCCGAGCTCCAACTCCAGCACCCGTCGCTCGAGCAGCAGGCGATACTCCTCGCCCTGGCGCCGCGCGACCTGCGGGTGCGTTCGGCCGGCAATCACGTAGAGCGCTTCGGGGTGCCGGGCGACGATGCCGGGAAGCGCCTCCAACATCACCTCGAGTCCTTTGCCTGGTGAGATGAGCCCGAATGTCGACAGCACGAAGCGAGCTTCCATTTCCTCGAAGCCGCCGGCGGTCGCCGTGAGGTAGCGCGGCGACCGTCCGCAATCGAGCTCCAGCCGCGCAGCTGCGAGCTGGGGCGGCGCCCCGTGCGGCACGACGGCGATCTTGCCGGGATCGCACACCCCGAGGTTCTCCAGGATGTGGCGCGCGGTCTCGGTCATCACGATCACCCGCTCCGCTTCGTCGCACAGCGAGCTCAGGACGCGTCGCTGACCCGGCGTCGGGGCAGCCAGCACTGTGTGGAGAGTCACGACCAGCGGCTGAGAGAGCTCGTTCACGAGCGACAGCACGTATTCGCCGTCGCGGCCACCGAAGATGCCGTACTCGTGCTCCAACAGCACGACGTCGACGTCGGTGCGAGCGAGCCCGCGCGCGGCGCGCACGTAGTCGCCGCGGGCGCCCTGAGAGATCGTCTGGAGGATCTCGGGTCTCTGAGGCGCGGACGGCTGGTCGACGATCACGAGGGCCGACACGTCGTCGACCCCGTCCGCGGTGAGGAGCGCCTGACGTACGTCGTGCGAGAACGTGCCGATACCGCAGGCCCTTGGTGGATACGTCGAGAGGATGGCGACACGCACGTGGGGCTTCAGCCTCCTACCGGGCCTGCGGAGATCTACGCGGTGCGTCTGCCGTTCTCGCAGCTACGGCCGGGCGAATACGCCTGCTCGTGAAGCGAGGGTCGAAGACACCGTGCCGTCGTGAGTGCTCGATCCGTTTCGCCATCGTCGTCCCTCCATTCGGGGAAAGCTCGCCGCAGCTCGGGGTGGTCTCACGACGCCGAAGCCGTCTCGGCCTCGTGTTCGAGGTCGCCGTCAAGGCGGTGAGCGATCGACGGTCGCTACTTGCCGCGTGCCTGCTTCTTCGGCGGCTTCGCCGGCTGCTTCACAGCGGGACTGCCTGCGCGCGCTGCGGCGACCGCCGCTCGGAGCCTCTGCTTGCGCGTCGCCATCCTCAGCGCCGTCCCAGAATGCGCTTCCACCAGGGCAGCTTGTCGTCGGAGGATGACTGTGCGAGGCGCGTGCCGACGCTGTTGGTCAGCTTGTCCCGCCGTGCGCGTTCGGTTGCATCGAGATCAGGAGTCTCGGCTGTGCTCTCGGGCGTGCTCATCGCTCACCACTCGATCTGCGGCGAGTTGCCGCATGGGACGGGACGCAAGATGAAAGAGCTCGGCTCGCCTAGGCGAAGCGCTCACGTCGTGCCGTCATCAGTCAATCTAGCACGCTCCGTCGCGGGGCCGGCCCCAAGTGGCGGCCGACTCAGGAAAGGATGTTGACCGCGCGCGCTGCGACGAGCAGCACGGTGATCGCGGAGAGGATGGACTCTGCCGCCATCAACGCCTTGGCTCGCCGTGTCAACGGCATCGAGTCGGTCGGGCTGAACGCGGTCGCATTTGTCAGTGAGACGTAGAAGTAGTCCCAGAGGCGCGGCGCCCAACCTTCACGCGCGAGTCGAGGATTGTCGTCCTGAGGGAACTGGAGGTCCGGTTTGCGAGGAGCGGTCGCGAGAGCTCGGGCAAGCGGGCCACCACAGTCCAATTCCCAGAACGCAAGCCCGAACGCGACGACATCGGTGAACCACACGGTGCCGCCGCTGAACAAGAGCTGGCGTCCGGTGATGTGAGTCGCGGAGTGCGCTATCAGGGAGACGACGAGGACGACGACGCCCAGCACGCTGAAGACCCAGACAACCGTCAAGAGCCCGATCACGATCTCCCGCCTGCGGTCGTGGCGGACGAGACGCCCCAGGCCGAAGATCAGGGTCGCGGCGAGGAAGAGATACGGAGCCGCAACGACCAGCCACATCCACCACAACGGCTGTCCGAGCAGATCCCAGCTCGCGTGTTCGCTGACGAGGGCAAGCGCGGCCAGCGCTACTGCGGCGGCGAGTGCGAAGGGCGCCGCATCGTCACGCGCCTCCCGCGCTGCGGCACGCAACCGATCCGGCTCGGGTGGCGGCGGCCCGTCGAGCGGTTCGGCCTCTGGCATCTCCGAAGAATGAGCCGACCACCGGACGGGGCCGGGCAGGAGCCGCGCGTGACGGCCCGAACCTCCGCTCATGTCTCACGTGCCGAGCGCCTTCGGTGACGACTCCTTCGGTCGCCGGGCCGAGGCTGCCGCGCGGTTCTTCGGAACGCCGAGGTACATCGCCGGGCAGACCGCGCTCGTCGTCGCCTGGATTGCCTTCAACGCCGTCGCGGTCGGTCTTCGCTGGGATCCCTATCCCTTCATCCTGCTGAATCTCGCCTTCTCAACCCAAGCCGCGTATGCCGCGCCGCTGATCCTCCTCGCACAGACACGCCAGGTCGAACGCGACAAGGTCGCGCTCGACCAACTCGAGCAGCATCGGGAAGCCGTGATGCGCCACATGCAGGAACGCGCTGCAGCGCTGAAGCGTGAGACGGACGAGCTCAAGGCGCTCCTCGCGGCGAACAACGACCTCACCCGGCAGGACAAAGAGCTGACGGAAAAGGTGGAGGCGCTGACGCGCGAGATCCACCGTCGAGTTACACAAAGCGACTGACGAAGACACGCGCGGTGCAGGCCTACGGCCCGCTACCGGCCTGATTCATCGTGGACGGTGATACGCTGAGGACGGCTCGCGTCCGAGACAACGGGCGCAGCCGGTCCCCACGGCGCATACCACCTCGGGTCGTGGACGTCCACCCTCAGCAGCGCGGGTTGGAGCCCGTGGTCGGCCGCAGTCCTCCGGCCGGCGGTGAACCCCGTGCTGGAGGTTGCTCGTGGACAAGGAACCGAAGTACTCCGAGCGGACGACCGGGTCGAGGAACGTCAAGCGGCGGCTCTTCCTCGTCGAGACGCTCTCGCCGATCGAGGAGCCGGGACAACCGAGCCGCAAGGCGTTGCTTCACGTGTTACGCGACGACCCATGGGCTCCGAAAGCCCCGGCCGCGTGAGCACGGCGCAGATCGCGAGCGTCGCGCCACCGCGCTTTCGCGGCGTTTCCCACCTGCTCGGGTTGGCTGTCGCATCCCCGGTCGGCGTCGCCCTCGGACTGCATGCAAGAAGCGGCAGCGCCCGGCTCGGCGCGATCGTCTTCGCCGCAAGCGTCGTGGCCATGTTCGGAGCCAGCAGTCTCTTCCACCGCGTCGCTTGGCAGGCGTCACGCAAGCGTTGGATCTGCCTGCTCGATCATTCGATGATCTACGCGCTGATCGCGGGCACGTACACGCCGTTCGCATTGATCGTGCTGCGTCCGGACTGGCGAGCGCCGGTCCTGCTCGTCGTTTGGGGCGCCGCACTCGGCGGCGCCATCGCGAAGTTCAGGTGGCCGGCGGCGCCGGCTTGGGTCACCGCCGCGACCTGTGTTGCGCTCGGTTGGGTGTCGGTGATCGTCTTCCCGCAGATCGTCGGCCGCATCGGCTACGGCGGAGCCTCCCTCCTCGTGGCCGGCGGGCTCGCCTACACCGTCGGCGCGGCGATCTATGCACGCAGACGGCCCGATCCGTTTCCGCGCACGTTCGGGTACCACGAGATCTTCCACTCGCTCGTCATCGTCGCCGTGATCTGCCAGTACGCGACGATCGCCTTCTTCGTCCTCCCTCGCGCATGACGCGAATGGCCTTCCGCCGACTCGGCGGCTCGGTCGTGTGCGTGACCGGCATCGTCGGCGCCGTTCTGGTCGGACGTCACGTCACCGCTACGAGCTGGCCTCTGCAAGGCGCGCAGTTCGAGCTCGCCTTCGGCGCGGGGATCGCGTACCTCGCGAGCTTCGTCTTCCGAGCTCTCGGGTGGCAGCAGCTGTTCCCCGAGAGTACGCGGCCGGATCGCGGCCGCTGCCTCGCGGCGTGCGGCGCCGCCGCGGCGAGCGGCGCGGTGTTGCCGTTCCGGCTCGACTACGTCGTCAAGGTCGCGACGTTGCGTCGTCTCGGAGGCATCAGGCTCGGGCTGGAGACGATCGCATTCTCGATCGTCTCGCTCGGTCTTGTCGACGCGGTCGCGATGCTTCCGCTTGCGGTTGCCGCATTCGTGACATCGGGAGCGATCTTTCGTGCGCCGCTCGCGGTCGTGATGCTCTTCTGCGTCGGCTGTATCGCGGTGCTGGCAGTCGGGCCGCGCATCGGGACCGTGCGGCTGGTCGCACGATCCGCTCTGTTGCAGCGCGCTTGTCGCCGGGTCGGTGGGAGCGCCGCATGCACGTCGTCGACCTTCGCCGCCGCCGGCTTCCTCGCGGGGTGCTGGCTGATGCGTGCGTTGGGGAACACGTTGCTGCTCTGGGCGCTCGGCATCGGCTTCTCTCCGACGTTCGCGCTCGTGATCCTCTGCATGGCTGCGGCGGCATCGATCGTGCCGATCACCGCCGGCGGCGCCGTCGTCAGCATTGGTGCGACCTCTGGCGTCCTGCTCGCGCTCGGCGCACCGGCGCGCGTAGCAGTCAACTTCTCGCTTGCCTCGGGCCTTCTCTTGACGAGCACCGCACTCATCGCAGGCGTCGCCGGTGTGAGCGCCTCGCTCGTGCTCGCGCTCAACCGGCGGCGTCTGCTGCACGGATAGCTCAGCCGGGTGTGGGCTCGACAGCCGACCCGTTCGGAACGAGCGACGCGAGCGGCGCGGCGGCGTTGGACTCGCGGCTGAGGAACGCGCCGAGCTCTTGGATCGTGCTCATCAGCGGAGCCGGGAAGACGACCGTGGAGTTCTTGTCGACGGCGATCTCGACGAGCGTCTGCAGGTTCCGGAGCTGCAAGGCGAGGGGGTGGGCCATCATCACGTCGGCAGCGCGAGCAAGCTCGCCCGCGGCGAGAGCCTCTCCTTCGGCGGCGATGATCTTGGCCCGCTTCTCGCGCTCGGCCTCGGCCTGCCGCGCCATCGCGCGCTTCATGGTGTCGGGCAGCTGGATGTCCTTCAGCTCGACCAGCGTGACCTGTATCCCCCAGTCCTCGGTCTGGACGTCGAGGATCTCGCGGATGCTCTTGTTGAGCTCCTCGGTGTCGGACAGGGTTTCGTCGAGCGTGTGCCTGCCGACGACGGCGCGCAGGGTCGTCTGTGCGATCTGGTCGATGGCGGCGGCGACGTTCTCGATCGCGACGACGGCTCTGACCGCATCGACGACCTTGTAGTAGGCGACAGCCGATACGTCGACCGAGACGTTGTCGCGGGTGATGATGCCTTGCGACTGGATCGGCATCGTCACGATGCGCAGCGAAACACGGTTGATCCTGTCGATGAGCGGGATGATCATGATCAGTCCCGGGCCGAACGCGTCGTCCCCGACTTTGCCGAGCCGGAACTTCACGGCCCGCTCGTACTGCTTCAGGATGTGGACCGACGACGCCGCCAAGAGCACGGCGACGACTACGACGACGGCGATGATGACGAGACCAGCGGTCATTGCTTCGTCCTCCTCGACTCTGGCTCGACGGTGATCGCTTCTGCGACACCGCGGGCAGGGAACCGACCTGCGCTGCTGAGGACGGACGAAACGGCCGATCGCTGTGGCCAGAAGACACGCTACACTCGAGAGGAGCGGAGCCAGAGCGATTCCGGCGCCGCGCGAAGGCCCACCTCAGCAGCGTAGGAACGGGCGAGCGAGTTTCGTTGCGCTGAGGAGGAGTGGCTCTCACGATGAATCGTCTGTCCTCGCGGTCCCTCCGGATGGCGCTGCCGCTGCTGATGATCGGCGTCGTCGTGTTCGAGTTCACCTCGCTGCACAAGCATGCGCCGGCGCACACCACGAAGACGGCGGATCTGTCGCAGCTGATCGCCCGGATCGACACGAAGCCGGCGTCGATCAGCCGCGTCGTCTTCGATCCCGGATCGCTGCTCGCGACGGCGACGCTTGCTGGTGGCAACGTTCTCGAGGCGAACTATCCGAGCGACCAGTCCGGTCTCGACCTGCAGACGCTGCTGCAGCGGCAAAAGATCGACTTTGCCGCGAAGGGGCCGCACCACAGCTCGGCTCTGACGACGATCCTCATCTCGCTGCTCCCGTTCGTGCTGCTCGCAGCTGTCTGGATCTTCGTGATGCGGAGGATGCGCGGTGCGGGAGGGGTGGGCCAGATCATGGGGTTCGGCCAGAGCAGAGCCAAACGGCTTGCGCCGGACCTGCCGACGATCGGGTTCAAGGACGTCGCCGGGGTCGACGAGGCGGTCGAGGAGCTGCAGGAGATCAAGGAGTTCCTCGCCGAGCCGCGCCGCTTCCAGGCGCTCGGCGCGCGGATCCCGAAGGGAGTCCTCCTCTACGGGCCGCCGGGCACCGGCAAGACGCTGCTCGCGCGCGCGGTTGCGGGCGAGGCGGGCGTGCCTTTCTTCTCGATCTCGGGGTCCGACTTCGTCGAGATGTTCGTCGGGGTCGGTGCGAGCCGGGTCCGCGCGCTGTTCAAGGAGGCGAAGGAGGCGGCGCCGTGCATCGTCTTCGTGGACGAGCTCGACGCGGTCGGCCGCCACCGCGGCGCCGGCATCGGGGGCGGCAACGACGAGCGCGAGCAGACTCTCAATCAGCTGCTCGTCGAGATGGACGGCTTCTCCGTCAACCAGAACATCATCCTGATCGCGGCAACGAACCGGCCGGATGTCCTCGACCCTGCACTGCTTCGCCCGGGGCGTTTCGACCGGCAGATCGTGGTCGATCGGCCGGATCGCCGCGGCCGCCACGACATCCTCGCGGTGCACGCGAGAGGCAAGCCGCTCGCTGCGAACATCGACCTCGACGAGCTCGCGGCGGCGACTCCCGGCTTCACCGGGGCCGAGCTCTCGAACCTCATCAACGAGGCGGCGCTCCTGTCCGCCCGGCGCGGGCTCACTTCGATCGGGCAGGCCGAGCTCGAGGAAGGTGTGATGCGGGTGATCGCCGGGCCCGAGCGGAAGACGCGCGTGTTCTCCGAGCTCGACCGGAAGATCACGGCATACCACGAGCTCGGTCACGCGCTCGTCGGCCGGTTCCTCGCGCACACCGATCCCGTCCACAAGATCTCGATCGTGAGTCGCGGGCAGGCGCTCGGCCTCACCGTGTCGCTCCCGACCGAGGATCGCTTCCTGACCTCACGCTCGGCTTTGCTCGACCAACTCGCGATGATGCTCGGAGGCCGCGCGGCGGAGGAGATCGTCTTTCAGGAGATCACGACCGGTGCGGCGAACGACCTCGAGCGCGCGACGGCGATGTCGCGGCAGATGGTCACGCGCTACGGCATGAGCGAGAAGCTCGGCCCGCGCGTCTTCGGCGCCGATCCACGGGAGCCCTTCATGGGCCGCGATCTGAGATCCGAGCCGTCGTACTCGGAAGAGATGGCGCACGAGATCGACGACGAGATCTACCGCCTGATCGAGGACGCGCACGGGCGCGCCGGCCAGGTGCTCGTCGAGCACGAGCCGCAGTTGCACGCGATCGCGGCGATCCTGATCGAGCACGAGACGATCGACAAGGACCAGTTCGAGCGCCTCCTCGCCGGCGAGGCGGCGGCCACCGTGTTCCGCTCGGCACGAAAGAAGCGCAAACCGCGTCCGCCCGCCGCGAAGCGCAAGCGACCAGGGGTGGCGGTGTAACGCTCGTGCGGAGACGCGTGATCGCGTTCGATCTCGACAACACGCTGGCCGACAGCAAGTCGCCGATCGCCGGCCGGATGGCGGCGTTGCTAGGGGAACTGCTCACGCGCCTTCAGGTGTGCGTCATCTCCGGCGGCTCCTTCGAGCAGTTCCGCACACAACTGCTGCATCGGCTGGTCGTCTCTCCCGCCAGCCTCGGTGCGTTGCACCTGCTCCCGACGTGCGGCACGCGCTACTACCGCTACGGCGTGGACGCGGAGGAGTGGCGACAGGTCTACGCGGAGGACATCTCGCCGAAAGACAAGGCCGTGATCGTCGCCGCGCTCGACCAAGGCGCGGCAACGCTCGGCTTTCAGAACGCTCGGTTGTGGGGCAGTCAGGTCGAGGATCGAGGAAGCCAGGTGACGTTCTCCGCGCTCGGCCAGAACGCGCCGGTCGCCGAGAAAGAGGCCTGGGATCCTGACGACACGAAGAAGCGCACGCTGCGCGACCTGGTGGCAACCGAGATCCCCGGCTTCGAGGTGCGGGTCGGCGGGTCGACGTCGATCGACGTCACCCGGCACGGGATCGACAAGGCCTACGGGATGACGATGTTGATCGCGCACCTCGGCATCGCGAAGGCAGACGTCCTCTTCGTCGGCGACCGGCTGGAGCAGGGCGGCAACGACCACCCGGTCGCGGCGATGGGCGTCGACTGCGTGGCCGTCACGCGTTGGCAGGACACCGCCCTGCTCGTCGAGACGATTCTCGCGGTCACGTAGGCTCCGTGCCGGCCGCGTCCGGACCGTTGTCCGAGACGACCGGCACGGATACGACGCCTAATGCTTCAGTTTCGGCAGCCACTCGACGATCCCGCCCGTCGAGGTCGTGCACTGCCCGCTCTTCGCGAGCCCCGTCGTCACACCGCCCGTCGTCGAGCAATGCCAGCCTGCCGGCACCGGCTTGAGATCGAAGGCCGCATGCTCTCGTGTCAGGCGGGGCACCCAGGCGCGTGCGGTCGAGCACCGCGCGCCGCCCTCGACGACGACGGTGTACGCCGTCCCCTTCTGACCCCTGAACGACCACGCAGCGGCATGCGCGACGAAACCGCACGGTGCCGCCGAGCTCCGCGCCGGGGTCGCCGACGCCGAGCCGGCAACGGCCCCCGCCGCGGCGACGGACACGAGTACGGCAACGGTGCAAGCACCTGCGCGCGACGGGGACATCGAGCGGAAGCTCAGTCTCATGGTGTTTCTCCTCTGGCTTGGAGTGACGCGGCTCCGAACCGGGGCGGCGTCGATGGGCCCTGATCAGGCGATCAGGGCGGACGGACTCAGACGAGAGGGTCTGCCGGGAAGCGCACGCCGAACCGTTCGACGAGGCCGGGGATGCTCTCCGGGTCCATCTCGAGTGCATACCGCTCGCAGAGTGCGCCGAGCATTGCCGGCTCGGCGTGGACGACGCCTCCCATGTCGACGAGCTCGGAGAAGAAGTGCTCGAAGCCGGCCGGCGCGATGATCTCGAGAATCCGGCAGGGCGTCTCTCCGGCGTTCCAGAAGGTGTGCCACTCGCCGCGCGGCTTGACGACCAGATCACCCGGCCCAGCCTCGAGCACGTCGTCGCCGAGCAGCGCGCCCATGCGCCCCTCGAGCACGTAGCTGTACTCGTCTTCGCGCAGGTGGCGGTGGAGCGGCGCCGCGAGCGCGCGGCCGGCCATCGGGTGCTCGACCAACGAGAAACCGCCGTCGGTTGCGCCGCCGTCGATCATGAAGCGAACTCCGATGCTGCCGAGGAACCCGGCCTTCCCGTCTTGGGGACCGAGGACGCGCGTGGAGGTCGCAGTCGGCATCAGTAGACTCTTTTCGTTAGACAGTAGTGTCTCGTCAACCCTACAGTCGATGATCCAGCTGTCAATATTCAGGCGACGGTGATGGCCGATAAAACCCGCACCTACCGCATGCAACGCCGGGCGGAGTCCCAAGCGCAGACGCGCTTGCGCATCACCGAGAGCGCGGTGGCGCTCCATGGAACGGTTGGGCCGTCAAGAACATCGATCAGCGCGGTCGCAGCGCACGCCGGGGTTCGCCGCTCGACCGTCTATCGCCACTTCCCGGATGAAGCAGCGCTCTTCGACGCCTGCTCAGCCCATTGGGCGGCCGCCAACCCGCCGCCCGACCTTACGGCATGGTCGGCAATCGAGAACCCCGATGCCCGGCTGCGGGTCGCCCTCGGCGAGCTCTACGCGTTCTACCGACAGACGGAGGCGATGCTCGACAACCTCTTCCGAGACGAGGACACGGTTCCGCTCGTCCGAGAGCGGTTCGCCGTATTTCGCTCGTATGTCGCAGCAGCGCGCGACGCGCTCATGGTGGGGCGCAGCGGTCGAGGGAAAGCCCGCCGCCGTGAGCGCGCCGCGCTCGGACATGCGATTTCGTTCTCCACCTGGAAGTCCCTCGCACGCGAACAGGGCCTCACCGACGCGGACGCGGTGTCGCTCCTCTGCGCGCTCGTCGCCGCGGCGAGCTGACGCGCACGCTGCGATCTTGACCGCTGCGCGGTCACCTGTCGGCGCTCGACGAGCCCTTCGTCACCTCGCGTGCTCGGCCAGCGGCTGGCGCAGCTCGCTTCGTGCCGAGGCGATGCCCACCAGTTTGAGTGCGGCGGGCATGAACGCGACGAGCAGCACGAGTGCGCTTGCGTCCAGCAGTGCGAGGCTGTTGGCGCTGAAGCCTGCGATGTTCGCGACCGCGCCGACGGGCAGCGCAACGGCGGCCCAGCGGGGGACGGCGTGCGAGCGCCAGAGGGCGGCGGCGAGCAGGGCGCAGCCGGCGAGGAGCGCGAGTCCGCCGATCGTGAAGAGCAGGGCGACGCTGGTCACGGTGTCGAAGCGGTGCAAGAGGGCGGCCATCTGAGCGCGGTCGCTGCCGCGGGCGGTCATCTGCCATTCCCAGAGGAGGCCGAAGGAATCGCCGATCGCGACCAGCACTCCGAGTGCGACGAGTCCGCCGCCGAGGTAGGCGAGCCAGGGCGATCGCCGGGCGGAGAGCTGCGTGAGGGCAACGGTCGCGGGTAGCAGGAGCATCGAGCCGACGATGGTCAGCAGGGCGAAGAGGTAGGTGCGATCGGCGTGTGCCGCCATCTGCGCGAGCTGTGCCGCTTCGTTGGACTCGAGCGGAGGTGCGGCGAGCGTCGAGACGAGATAGGCGATGGGCGCGACGACGAGCGAGGCGGCGAGCGCAAGCCTGGGGAGTGCGTATGGATCGCGAAGCGTCATGGTTCCTCCTTCGATGGACGATCCGACGCTAGGCGCCGCGCGCGCCGCTGTCTGCGGCCGGGCTGCCGATTCGGTTCGTCCGTGCGGACGAACTGCGACGTCCGCGCGGAGGATGCGCTCGCGCGATGGCGGCGCTAGCGTCCACGTCGATGAGGCTCCGGATCTCTCGGGGAGCGCTGGGCGACCTCGCGCTCGTAGCGGTCTCGCTGGCGCTGACCGAGCTGGAGATCTGGACCAGTGACGATGTTCCCGGGCCGCGGCTCGGGCGCGCGCTGCCGCTGCTGCTCCTCCTTGTCCTGCCGATGCTTCTGCGACGGACCGCGCCGCTGCTCGCGGCTGCACTCGTCTCATGTGCGATCGTCGCCTACTCGGTCTGGCGCGGCTCACCGGAAGGCATAGAGCTGATCGTGCCGATGTTCGTCGTCACCTATTCCGTCGCCGCACATTCCGCACGGCGGCGGGCGATCGCGGCGCTCGCACTGATCGTCTCCTGTTACGCGGTCTACGCGGCCTATGACCCGAACGTCACCCAGCGCGGCTCGCGCGCCGCGGAGAACGAGTGGGCCGCGGCGTTCTTCGGCGCCGCGCTCGTCGCGGTCTGGCTGTTGGGCGTCTTCGTGCGTAGCCGCCGGGAAGCCACACTGCTCGCGACCCGCACAGCGCGCGCCGAGCACGAGGTGCAGCTTGCGGTTGCGGGAGAGCGGGCGCGGATGGCGCGCGAGCTGCACGACATCGTCTCGCACAATCTCAGCGTCGTCGTGCTCCAGGCGGCGGGGGCGCGCGCCGCGGGCGCCAGTGCCTCGACGCTGGAGAAGATCGAGCGGAGCGGCCGCGAGGCACTGGTCGAGATGCGCCACCTGTTGGACGTGCTGCGGGAGGAGCAAACGTCGGCGACGCTCGCGCCGCAGCCCGGCATCGCGCAGCTCGAGGAACTCGTCTCGGGCGTGCGCGAGACAGGTCTCGAGGTCGAGCTGACGATTGACGGACAGGCGCTCGAACTGTCGCCCGCACTCGAGCTGTCGGTGTACCGGATCGTCCAGGAGGCGCTCACGAACACGCTCAAGCACGCGCACGCATCGTCGGCGCGAGTCCACATCAGCCGCGGCTCCGGCTTCGTCTCGCTCGAGGTCGTCGACGATGGGATGGGTGCGACAGGGCCGACAGGGCACGGGCACGGACTCGTCGGCATGGCAGAGCGGGTCGCGATCTTCGGAGGTGAGCTCCGCACCGGGCCGCGTCCCGGGGGCGGCTTTGTCGTGCGCGCCAGCTTGCCGGTCGTCTCGTGATTCGGGTCGTGCTCGCCGACGACCAGGATCTCGTGCGCGAGGGGCTGCGCATGTTGCTCGATGTCGAGGCCGACATCGAGGTGGTCGGCGAGGCCCGGAACGGCAAGGAGGCGCTCGCCGAGATCCGCCGCGTCGACCCGGATGTCGTGCTGATGGACGTGCGGATGCCGGAGCTGGACGGCATCGAGGCGACTGAACGTATCGCGTCGACCGGATCGAGAGCACGCGTCCTCGTGCTGACGACCTTCGATCTCGACGAGTACGTCTACCGAGCGCTGAGGGCCGGTGCCAGCGGCTTCCTGCTCAAGGATGCGACGCGCGATCAGCTCGTCGGCGCCGTGCGCACCGTCGCGCGTGGCGAAGCGCTGCTCGCACCGGCCGTCACGCGCCGCCTGATCGAGGACTTCTGCCGCAGGCCCGAACCGGGGTCGGTGCCGACCGCCACCGCGGAACTGAGCGAGCGTGAGCACGAGGTATTGCAGCTTCTCGCTCGCGGCCTCTCGAACGCCGAGATTGCCAAAACGCTCGTCCTGGGCGAAACCACCGTGAAGAGCCACGTCGCGCGCGTGCTCGCGAAGCTCGGCCTGCGCGACCGCGTGCAGACCGTCGTCTTCGCCTACGAGAGCGGACTCGTGAGACCCGGCGAGATCGGCACGTCGTAGCGTCGTGGAACTTCCCAAAGACGTGAAGCCCTAACGGACTCGAACCGTCGACCCCCTCCTTGCGATCGAGTTCAGGAGGCGCCGGGCTCGACCAGCCCAGTTTCGTAGGCGGCGACGACGGCCTGCGCGCGGTCGCGGAGCCCGAGCTTGCCGAGGATATGTGCGACATGCGTCTTGACCGTCGTCTCCGCGACGACAAGTATGGCGGCGATCTCGGTGTTCGAGAGGCCGCCGGCGACGAGTTGGAGCACTTCGAGCTCGCGTGCAGTGAGGTCTGCGAGTGTGGGTGGCGTTGCGCCGGTCCGGGAAGGGCGTCGGCAGAACTCTTCGATCAGCCGGCGGGTGATCGTGGGTGCGACGAGCGTGTCGCCGCCGACCACGGTGCGGATCGCGTCGGTCAGTTGGCCGCGACGGACGTCCTTCAGCAAGAAGCCACTGGCGCCCGCCCGCATCGACTCGTAGACGTATTCGTTTCGGTCGAAGGTCGTGAGTATGAGCACGCGCGGAGGGCGGGCCAGCGCAAGAAGACGTCGTGTCGCTTCGACACCGTCGACGTTCGGCATCTGGATGTCGAGGAGAACGATGTCCGGCTCGAGTTCCCGTGCCACAGCGACGGCTTGTTCCCCGTCTGCCGCTTCGCCGACCACTTCGAGGTCGCTTTCGTGCTCGACGATCGCACGCAGGCCGTCGCGAACGATCGCCTCGTCGTCGGCGATGAGGATCCGGATCGGCGTGTTCATCGACGCAAGGGCAGGCGCGCGCGCACGAGGAATCCGCCGTCGACCCGTGCGTCGAGGTCGAGTTCACCGCCGTAGAGCGCGACCCGCTCGCGCATTCCGGCGAGGCCGCGGCCGCCCCCGGTGGCCACCACTGGTTGCGCGCCTCGGTCGATCACTTCGACGATAACCGCGTCGGCGCCGTAGTCCACCGAGACCGCCGCTTTGGGTGGTCGGGCGTGCTTGAGCACGTTGGTGAGCGACTCCTGGACGATTCTGAATGCGGCCAGATCGACGCCTGCCGGCAGATCGACGCGTTTGCCGCGAACGGCAACGTCGATCTCGGCGCCGGCGGCGCGCGTGTCCTCGACGAGGCGGTCGAGCTGGGCGAGTCCGGGCTGTGGGGCGAGGCTCGCGCCGGCGCCGTCATCGACGAGATCGAGGAGCCGCCTCATCTCGGCGAGTGCATCACGTGCGCTTCGCTCGACGCTCAGCAGCCGATCGCGCATGGGATCCTGGTCGGCAGCGTCGAGCAGGGAGAGCGCTGCGACGAGCTGAAGCACGATCACGCTGAGCCCGTGACCGACGACGTCGTGGAGCTCCCGCGCGATCCGGGCGCGCTCGGCTGTCACGGCCGCCCGTGCCGTCAGCTCCCGCCCCTCGACGAGTGCTTCGCTCTCCAACGCACGCCGCCGGAAGGCGTACCCGAGCGGCCAGCCTGTCGCGAGCACGGCATAGAAGACCGCGTCAGAACCTCCGAACGAGTAGACCGGATCCGTTAGCTCGTGGATGGCGATGCCGGCGAACACGAGCGGTGCGGCAAAGACGATGCTTCCCGGTTCGGAATAGCGCCCGACGGCATAGAACGCGATGAGGACCGGCAGGAAGGAGCCGAGGCCCTCCGGCGCCCCGAAGGCGAGGTACACCGCCGAATCGGCGGTGACGATGAACGCCAGCACGGCAAGTGGTGCGCGCCTGCACCAGATCAGCGACAGCGACGTGGCGGCGTAGAGCACGCCGATCACCGGCCGCGGGCCGACCATATGCCCCAGTGCGAGTCGGCCGCCCCAGATGTCGACCTGAACGAGGCCGGCGAGGATGACCGGCAGTACCAACCCGAGCTGTGGGCGGTGCCGCAACCGTTGCGGCAGCGAAACGGCCGCGGTGTTCATCGGCGGACCGTACCGCGACGCCCCTTCCGGCGCATCGTCCCAGGGACGATCCCCGCTCAACTCCAGGACGAGATCCGCAACGAAGATCGGCCTCAGGTTCGACCTCGCGGCCGAGGCGTCCCGAGCGCGACGCGCCTACCGTCGGGAGCGTCCCGACCACCGGAGGATCACAATGACCTCGTCCACGTTCTCCAACCGCTCCCTTGCGAACGCCGCCCTCGCCGGGCTCGCGGCATTCCCCGTGATCGTCGTCGCGCTGCACGTGGTTCAGCGTGGCCACTACCACCCGCTCAGCGACGCAGTCAGCGAGCTCGCACTCGGCCGCGCCGGCTGGTTGATGTGGATCGCCTTTTGCGGCGCCGGCACCGGGCTCATTTGCCTCGGCATTCTTCACCGCCGCCTCGTCGACCGCTCGCGCACCGCACCGGTGCTCCTGGCGACCGCCGGGCTCCTTGCCTGCGTCTCCGCTGTCTTCCACGCCGACCCTGAAAGCGCGACGACGACGAGCCTGCACGACGAGATCCACCAGACGGCCAGCCTGATCGCATTCGTGCTGCTCATCGCTGCCATGTTCATCTCCAGCCGCCGCTTCCGCCTCGATCCCCGCTGGCAGCGCCTCGCACGACCGACACTCATCTGGGCGATCAGCGCCGTCGCAGCTCTGCTACTCGCACTCGCACTCAACAACAGCCGCTATTTCGGAGTCGGCCAGCGCATCTTCATCCTCACCTGGCTCAGCTGGACGATCATGACCTCCGCGTACGCGCGAACGGTCGCGGCCCGCTCACCCGGAAGAGCGGCGCAGCCGCGCGAGGCGGTCGCCGTCTAGCCGGCGCATGAAGAAGCCCTCTAACGGACTCGAACCGTTGACCCCCTCCTTACCATGGAGGTGCTCTACCAACTGAGCTAAGAGGGCAAGAGCCCGCATCCTAGCGCGGGCTTTGCGCGGGGCTCAGGCGGCGATGTTCTCGATCTCGGTCGGGTCGACCGGTGCGCCGTCGGTGGCACGGAGCTCGACGCGCACGGGTGTCTTGTCCGACTTGCGGCGAAGGATCCGCGGTGGCGTGGGTGAGAGGTACTCGTCGCCCCACTGCATCAGCGCGACGAGGACGAGCCGCAGGTCGCGGCCCTTGCGCGTCAGCCGGTACTCGAAGCGCTCCGGCCGCTCCTGGTAGCGCACGCGCTCGAAGATGCCGTGCTCGACGAGCTTCGCGAGCCGGTCGGAGAGCACGTTCCGCGCGATCCCGAGGCTCTCCTGGAACTCCTCGAACCGGCGCCGGCCGAGGAACGCGTCGCGGATGACGAGCAGCGTCCAGCGCTCGCCGATCAGCTCGAGCGTCCGCGCCACCGAGCAGTTCTGGCCCTCGTAGTCCCGTTTCAGCACACGCTCAGACTAGCACAGTTGCATGACGAAACCCATCTTTGGTAGAGTCGGTTTCGTCATGCAACGCAAGTGGCTCATCCTCGCCGTGACCTCGGTCGGGGTCTTCATCAGCTTCCTCGACGCGACGATCGTCAACATCGCCTTCCCGTCGATCCGCGCGACGTTCACGAGCGCGAGCCTCGGCGACCTCTCGTGGGTGATCAACGCCTACAACATCGTCTTCGCCTCGCTGCTCGTCCCGGCCGGCCGCCTCGCCGACCGGGTCGGACGCAAGCGCGTCTTCATGGGTGGCGTCGTGCTGTTCCTCGCCGCCTCCGCCGCCTGCGGGCTCGCACCGTCGGTCGGCGTGCTGATCGCCGCGCGCGCCGTGCAGGCGATCGGGGCGGCAGCGCTCGTCCCGACCTCGCTCGGCCTGCTGCTCCCCGAGTTCCCGCTCGAGCAGCGCGCGACCGCGACCGCTCTCTGGGGCGCGACCGGCGGGATCGCCGCGGCAACCGGGCCGGCCCTCGGCGGCGTCCTGATCGACGCGTTCGACTGGCGCGCGGTCTTCTTCGTCAACCTCTTCATCGGCGTGCCCGCGCTCGTGCCCGCCCGCCGGCTGCTCCGTGAGCTGCGCGAGGAGCACGCGGCCGCGTTCCCGAGCCCGCTCGGCATCGGGCTGCTCGTCGGAGCGATCGGCGCGCTCTCGCTCGCGATCGTCGACGGAGGCACCTGGGGGTGGAGCAGCGATCGCATCGTCGGCGCGTTCGCCGCCGCAGCAGCGCTCGGCACGGCCTTCGTGGCGCATGCGCTCCGCTCGACGCGGCCGCTCGTCGAGCTGTCGCTCTTCCGGGTGCGTTCGTTCGCCGTCGCAACCGCCGGTGCGTTCGTCTTCGGGCTCTCGTTCTACGCGCTGCTCCTTTCCAACGCGCTCTTCCTCACCGGCGTCTGGCACTACTCGACGCTGCGCGCCGGCGTCGCGCTCACACCCGGCCCGCTGATGGCGGCCACCTTCTCGCCGATCGCCGGACGTTTGTCCGACCGCTTCGGTCAGCGCGTCGTCGCCGTTCCCGGCGGGCTCGTGTTCGCGCTCGGCCTGCTGCTCTTCGCGACGCGCATCGGCGCAGCGCCGCACTACGCGACCGTGTTCCTGCCCGCGACGTTCCTCACCGGCGCCGGCGTCGGCCTGTCGTTCGGCAGCTTCGGCTCCGCCGCAGTCGCCGAGCTCCCGCGCGACCGCTTCTCGACCGGGTCGGGGCTGTTCTCGATGTTCCGGCAGCTGGCCGCCGTCGTCGGCATCGCGGTCCTCGTCGCGCTGCTCGGCGCCGGCGGCGCGAACGTCGCCACGTTCCACCACGTGTGGACGCTCATGATCGCCGGGGGCGTGGGCAGCTCGATCGCCGGGCTCGCGCTCGGGCGCGTGCGTGCGCGTCACGTCGAGTCGGTCGACGACGTCGTGCTCGACACGTTCGAGGCCCTCGCCGACTAGCGAATGCCCCAGCGAGCGCGGAACGTCTCGCCCGGCTCGAGCACGATCAGGCCCTCGCCGCTGCGGAACGCGTCCGGCGGGCACGTCATCGGCTCGACGGCGAGGCCGCGCCGCTCGACCGCCGGATGGTCGCCGGTGAAGAGCTGCACGTAGCGGAACGACTCGTCGAACCACACCTCCCGCTCGCCGACGAGCACGCGCTGCTCCTCGAGATCCGTGAACGTCGTGTCGAGCTGCCGGTCGCCGACGACGAACGCGCGCGAGAGCTCGTTCGGCTCGCGCCCGTTCGGCAGCTTGCGCTCGTCGACCGTGAGACGCGTGCGCGCGGGCAGCGTCACCTCGAAGTCGTCGGCGCGGCCGGCGAGGTACGGGTGGTGCGCGAGCCCGAACGGCGCGGGGCCGGCCCCGAGGTTCTCGGCGCTCGTCTCGACGCTCAGCCCGTCCGCGCCGAGCCGGTACGACGCTCGCAGGCGCAGCAGGAACGGATAGCCGGGCTGCGGATGCAGCACGTGCTCGAGCGTGACGCGGTCCTCGGCGCGCTCGACGCAGGTCCAGTTCGCGAAGCGCACGAGCCCGTGGATCGCCGTTTGCGTGTCCAGCTCGTCGAGCGGCAGCTGGTGCTCCCGGCCGTCGAACGAATAGC
The DNA here is from genome assembly GCA_035651895.1 of Gaiellaceae bacterium. GTDB lineage: Bacteria > Actinomycetota > Thermoleophilia > Gaiellales > Gaiellaceae > PALSA-600. The sequence continues at coordinate 132,016 of DASREW010000013.1, read as the reverse complement.
GGCCGTCGCCGAGCCGGTTCGGCCACGGCGCCAGCACCTGGCCCCGGCCGGCCGATGCCGTCTCGTCCTCCGTGTACCCGAGCAGCACGCCGTCCCAGGAGCGGAGCCCGCCGCCGACCTCGACGGCCACGGCGTGCGCCTCGCCGAAGCGCAACTCGTACTGCTCACCTGACGGATGCATGCAGAATCGAACCGTATGGCACGGCGCACCATCACCGTCGTCAACTGCCACGCGGGCGGCGAGGTCGGCAACGTCGTGATCGGCGGGATCGCGCCGCCGCCGGGCGAAACCGTGCGCGAGCAGATGGAGGCGCTGCGCGCCGACGACAACCTGCGCCGCTTCCTGCTGCGCGAGCCGCGTGGCTCGGTGGCCACGCACGCCAACCTGATCGTGCCCGCGACGCGCGACGACTGCGCGTACGGCTACATCATCATGGAGCCGACCGAGTATCCGCTCATGTCGGGCTCGAACACGATCTGCGTCGCGACCGTGCTGCTCGAGACCGGGATGGTCGAAATGCAGGAACCGGAGACGACCGTGCGGCTCGAGGCTCCCGCCGGTGTCGTCGAGGTGCGTGCGCACTGCCGCGACGGCCGGGTCGAGACGGTCGCGTTCACGAACGTGCCCGCGCGGGCGACGCAGCTCGACGCGGCGCTCGAGGTTCCAGGGCTCGGAACGCTCGCGATCGACATCGCGTTCGGCGGCATGTGGTACGCGATCGCCGACGCCGCAGCGCTCGGCTTCGCACTCGAACCGCACGAGGCACGCGACCTTTGCGATGCAGGCGAGAAGATTCGCGTCGCTGCGCGCGAGCAGGTCGACGGCAACGTCTCGATCGTGCAGCTCGCCGGCCCCTGGCAGGGGGTCGGCGCCGTCTCGAAGAACGCGGTCGTCATCTCGCCCGGCCGGCTCGACCGCTCGGCGACCGGCACCGGTCTCTCCGCGCGCATGGCCGTGCTGCACGCGCGCGGCCTGATGAAGGCCGGTGACACGATGACGCACGCCTCGCCGATCGGGTCGACGTTCGACGGCTTCATCGTCGCCGAGACCGACGACGGGATCGTGCCGGCGATCCGCGGCAGCGGGTTCATCACCGGACGGACGGAGCTGTACGTCGACGAGCGCGATCCGTTTCCGCAGGGCTACCTACTGAGCGACACCTGGCCCGGTGACGACGTCCAGAGCTGACGGCGTCGCCGCCGTCCTCGCGCCGATCTTCCGCGACGCGGACGGGAAGCTCCGCCTCGTCCTGATCGTGCGCACCGACCGCGGCCACCACGGCGGGCAGCTCGCCTTCCCGGGCGGACGCGCCGAGCCGGACGACGCCGACCTCGCGGCGACGGCACTGCGCGAGGCAGAAGAAGAGGTCGGCCTCGACCCTGCGGACGTCAAGCTCGTGGCACAGCTGCCGCCGGTCCGGAGCGGCCCCACGAACTTCGAGGTGCACGCATTCCTCGGGCGCATCCCTGCGGAGATCGCCTGGCGGCCGAACCCGCACGAAGTGGTCGAGATCCTGACCCCGAGCGTCGAGGAGCTGTGGGATCCCGGCAGCCGCCGCGAGCTCCTCTTCACGTCCGCGCGCTGGCCCGAAGGCCTGCTCGTCGACGGGATCCCGGTCGGCGGGCGCGTGCTCTGGGGGATGACGCTGCGCGTGCTCGACGATCTCGTCCCGCGCCTGCTCGCCGGCGAGTGGGCGGACGAGCTTCGCTAGGCGGTCACGTCGACGGGCACGTTCGTCGGCGCGAGCTTCAGTGCGTGCGCGCCGCGCGACACGCGAACGTTCCACGGGGCGCCGAGCCGCAGCCACACGTTGCGCTGCTCCAGACGCAGCGTGTCGCCTTGCTCGAGCGTGCGCTCGGCGATCACCGTCCCGGCCGGGCCACCGGTGCGCGCCTGCACCCAGCAGGGCCCGCCGACCGCACGCACGACGAGCGCCGTCGAGCGCCGCACCGTCTTCGTCGCGGCTTTGACGTGCGCCACCGGTGCGGCGGTTGCCTTCGGCGGCGGCGGAGGTGCGGCAACGTTCGGACCGAGGTGGTCGTTCGACCAGGCGGACCAGACGAGGACGACCGCCAGCGCGATCAGCCCTGCAACCGGCGCAGCCGCGAGCGGCATCAGGCGCAGGCGCGGACGGACCGGGCGCACGACCTCGGGCTCGACCGGGTCCGGATGCTGCTCGTCGAACTCCGCCACGAACCGGTCGGCGTCGAGGCCGAGCGCCGCCGCGTAGGTGCGCAGGAACGCACGCGCGTACGCCTTGCCGGGAAGGTCGTCGAACCGCTCGTCTTCGAGCGCCTGCAGGTAGCGCAGGCGCATGCAGGTGAGGCGCTCCGCATCGCGGAGCTCGAGACCCCTCGCCTCGCGTGCCGCAGCGAGAGCCGTCCCGATCTGGAACACGGCTTGCTGCTACCCGCCTCCGTGAATCGCAATCACGCGCGCGAGCGCGCCTTCGACGGTCGAGCCGTAGGTCGGCTCGCCGAGGATCATCGAGGCGAGCTCGTTCGCCTCGCGGATCACGCGGTCGCGCTCGGAGTCGAGTTGGCGTGCGGCGACGAAGAGCTCGGCGTGCGCGTGCGACGCCCACTCGACGAGCCCGCGGGGGCCCGCCGGCGGCGCCGGCACACCCGGCGCCTCGGTCGCGATCGCCTGCGCGCGCTGCTCGAGCAGCGGCACCTCGGCCGGCAGCGCGGCCGCGTCGCGCTCGAGCTCCGCCGCGGACGACTGCGAGCGCTCGAGCGAGGCGGTGGCCACGGCGACGTGGTCCCGGGCGCGGACCACGACCTGCTCTGCGCGCGGCAGCGCGTCCTCGTCGTGCGCAGCGGCCAGCGCCGTCTCGGCCCGGGCGAGCTCGTCCTGGCGGCGCACCAGCTCGGCGGCTGCGGCGGCGGCCTCGTCGCGCCGGCGGCTCTCCTCGTCCGGGTACACGGAAAAGAAGGCGTCGATCGCCTCGGCCCGCTCGCGCAGCGCCGCCACCTGCTCGTCCAGCCGGCGGAGCCGGCCGGCCCGCTCGGCCAGGTCGGCGTCGCGGGCGGCGAGCCCCTCGAGATCCGCCAGCGCCCGTCCGTCCATGCGCGCAGTTTCTCAAGTGACGGATGCCGGGTGCCGAAGAGAGCCGCAGATGGACGTTGGCCTCTCCTTTGCAGGCCGCCGGTCGCTCGCGCTCGACCGTGCGCTCGCGACGCGGCTCGCCCTCGCCGCGGTGTTCGGGGCGAGCGTCGTCCTGCGCTCGCTCGCGGCCTGGCGACGCGTCGCGCCCGACTACTTCCCGGACGAGGACACCTACGCAGCGCTCTCCCGCTCGATCGCGGCGGGTCACCTGCCGTCGGTGCGCGGGCACGCCGCGCACTTCCCGGCGCTGCTCGAGCCGATTCTGACCGCGCCCGCGTGGTGGTTCGGGTCGCTCGAGACCGGCTACCGGATCACGCAGGAGCTCGGCGTCGTCGCGATGTCGAGCGCTGCGCTCGTCTGCTTCTGGGGTGCGCGCCGCCTCGGTGCGAACCGCGGGCCTGCGCTCGCGGCCGCCGCGCTCGCAGTTGCGATCCCGGACCTCGGCTACTCCGCATTCGTGCTGTCGGAGCCGTTCGCGTACCCGCTCTTCCTCGCCGCGCTCGTTACGGGCGCCGCCGCGCTCGCCCGGCCGACGCGCCGGTCGCAAGCACTCTTCGTTGTGCTCGCGCTCGCCGCCGCGTTCGCGCGCCTCCAGCTCGCGATCCTGATCCCCGCCTACCTCGTCGCCGCGCTGCTCCTCGGACGGCTGCGCCACCAGCGGGTCGCGCTGGCGGGGCTGGGGATGGCGATGCTCGTCGTCGCCGCGGCGGTCTTCGGCTTCTACGGCGGCGGCAAGCTCGATGCGTTCTCACCGCTTGCGCTCGGAAGGAACGCGCTCGTGCTCGCGCTCGCCGCCGGCTGGGTCGTCGTGCCGGCCGGTCTGCTCGGGATCGGCGGGTCATGGCTCCGTCCGCGCACCGAGCTCGAGCGCGCGTTCGGCGCGTTCGCGTCCGTCGCCGGCGTCGGCGTCCTGCTCGAGGCGACGCTGTACGGCACGGCGTCGAGCGTCCACGAGCGCTACGGCTTCTACGTCCTGCCGCTGCTCTTCCTCGGCTTCGCGCTGCACGCGTCGCGCGGCTGGCCGTGGCCGCGCGTCGCGGCCGGTCTCTGCGCCGCGCTACTCCTCGCCGCCGCGACGGTGACGATGTCCGGCTGGAGCCCCGCGCACTCGCTGTTCCTGATCGCTCTGCACCGGCTCGACGAGGTTGCCGGCACGCCCGGCGCCGGCGGCGTGACGCTCGCGCTCGCCGCAGGCCTGCTCGCGCTCGTCGGCGCGCTCTGCGCCTGGAAGCGGCTGACGACCGTTGCCGCCGTGCTCGCGCTCGCGTTCTGCTGCGGTGCATCGGCCCTCGCCGTCTCGTTCGACTCGCGCAACACCGTCGCGACCCGCGCCGCCTTCCTGCCGGACGGGCCCGACTGGATCACGGGCCACGCGACCGTCGTCCTCGGGGCGTCGTCGCAGGACAGCTTCTTCCAGCAGTTCTTCTGGGACCGCGGCGCGACCGCCGCGGCGGTCCTGCCGGAGGTCGTGCTGCCCGACTCGTTCGGGGCGACCGCGACCGCGCTGACGAAGGACGGCCGGCTCGGCGGCCTCACCGGCCGCGTCGTCCTCGACGAGGACGGCTCCGCGCTCGTCCCGGCGCAGCCGCTGCGCTGGAACGCGACCTGGCTCGAGGCCGGCTCGCCGCAGCTCGTCGCAGTGCTCGAGGGCCGCGGCGGCGACACCTGGATCGCGCAGCGCGGCGAAGGCCGCATCTACCGGCACGGGCGTCTGTCCTTTACGGTCACCGCGCCCGAGAAGCTGAAGCTGACGCTCGCCGGCACGCACCTGACGCTGGCCGCGAACACGCCCACGACGGTCTCGGTCTGCGGCGCGCGAACGTTCCATTACCGCTTCTCCGCGCACGGCTGGGTGGGCCTGCGCCAGGTCAGCGCCCGCACCAGCTTCCCGCACTTCACGCCCGGCAGCTGCTCGTAAATCCCTCAAGGCGGGGGATGCCCGTGCCGATTGGACCCGCATGCGGAGCCGGCTCGGCCTGCGGCAGGGCACCCGGACGATTCCGGGCCGCCGCCGCGTCCTCTTCTTCGGCACGTACGACGCGAGCATCTACCCGCGCGTCGCCGTGCTGCGCGAAGGGTTCGCCGGCTTCGGGGACGAAGTCGTCGAGCTGAACGAGCCGCTGCGGATCCCGACCGGCCTCCGTGTGCGGATGCTGCGCAGGCCGTGGCTCGCGCCGGTGCTCGTCTGGGCGATCCTGCGCTGCTGGGCCCGTCTCGCCTGGCGCGCGCGGAAGGCCGGCCACGTCGACCTCGTCGTCGTCGGCTACATGGGCCAGTTCGACGTGCACCTCGCGCGCGCGCTCTGGCCGAAGGTGCCGATCGTGCTCGACCATCTCGTTCCGGCAGGCGAGGCGGCGATCGACCGCCGCTGCACGAATCGCCTCGTCATCGGCGCGCTGCGCCTGCTCGACTGGGCTGCGACGCGCACCGCAGACGTCGTGTGCGTCGACACGGACGAGCACCTTGCGTTCGCCGGCCGCCGCGGCGGCGTCGTCGTCCCGGTCGGGGCGCCGGAGATGTGGTTCGCAGAGCCGGACGAGCATTCCGCCGACGAGCCGCTGAAGGTGATCTTCTTCGGCTCGTTCACGCCGCTGCAGGGCGCGCCCGTGATCGCCGAGGCGGCGGCGCTTCTCTGCGGCAAGCCGATTCAGCTGACGGTCGTGGGACGCGGCCAGGACTGGGACGACGCGCGCGGCCGCGCGGGTGACTGCGCGAACGTCGAGTGGATCGACTGGGTCGAGCCGATGGAGCTGCCACCGCTCGTCGCGAGGCACGACGTCGTCCTCGGCATCTTCGGGACCGGTCCGAAGGCGCGCTCGGTCGTGCCGACGAAGGTCTTCCAGGGCGCGGCCGCGGGTGCTGCGATCGTCACCTCGGACACTCCGCCGCAGCGCGCCGCGCTCGGCGATGCGGCGGCCTACGTCCCGCCCGGCGATGCCGAAGCGCTCGCACGGACGCTCCTCGCGCTCGCCGCCGATCGCGAGCGCGTCGAGCAGATGAGGACGGCTGCGTTCTCGCTCGCCGACGCGCGCTTCCGGCCTGCGTCGGTCGTCGTGCCGCTCACTCCGGCGCCTGCCGCTCCGGTGGCCGTGCCGGCTGCCTGAGCACGCCGCGCACGCTTCCGAGCCCGAGCAGGATCGTCCCCGGGATCGCCAGGGCGACCGACAAGAGGAAGTAGAGGAACCCGGTCACGAACGCGCGGTCCGCGTTGACGGACAGCTGCGTGAGGAAGCTGACGAAGAAGGACTCGCGCACGGCGAAGCCGTTGATCGTGAACGGGACGAGCATCACCAGGAAGAGCAGCGGCCCCATGACGAAGTACGGCACCAGCCCGAGGTGCACGTGCGCCGCTTCCCCGGCGAGGTAGATGGTGACGATCCGGAACGCCTGCACGGCGACGGTGAGCGCGAACATCGAGAGCAGGAGCATCGGATGCTCGCGGAAGCTGTGCACGCCTTCGTACGCGGAGCGCAGCGGTCCTTCGATGCGCAGCTTGCGCGCGAGCGGGACGCCGAACCGCAACATGCGCCGCGCGCGCCGCGAGAACATCAGCACGGCGAGCGCGACGGCGGCAAGGGCGATCGCGAGCTCGAGCCAGAGGTAGGCGCCGACGTCGTAGCGGCCGATCGCGAGCACGACGCCGACGGCGGCGAGCAGCAGCGTCGCGAAGCCGCCGAGCGCCCGCTCGATCACGACGGAGCCGGTGACGAGCCCGCGCTCGCTCGGCCGGTCGCGGCCGATCTGGAAGATGCGCGTCGCGTCGCCGCCGAGCGACGTCGGCAGGATCTGCCCGAGCGCGTACGAGACGAAGTACGAGCTGAGCAGCCGCGGGTACGGCTCGTCGATCCCGCGTGCTTCGAGCAGCCGCTGCCACCGCCACGCGAGCGGCAGCAGCGCGAGCACGAGCACCGCGTACGCGAGCAGCACGGGCGCGAGCCGCACGTGCGTGAGCACGTGGTAGGTGGTGTGGAAGTCGAGCTTCCAGACGAGGTAGGCGACGCAGAGCCCCGTCGCCACGAGCCCGATCAGCGGCTTGAGGTAACGCACCAGCGGAGTCTAGGTACAGGTGTCAGACACCAAAGGTGTCTGACAGCTTGCGTTGATGGGCGCGGGAGGATTCGAACCTCCGTAGGCTGAGCCGACGGGTTTACAGCCCGTTCCCTTTGGCCGCTCGGGCACACGCCCTGGAGTGCGCGCGGATTGTAGCCTCACCCTCATGGGACGCTACGACGTGCTCGTGGTCGGCGGCGGGCCGGCCGGCTCGACGACGGCGATTCGCCTCGCCGACGGCGGTGCGCGCGTGCTGCTCGTCGACAAGGCGACCTTCCCGCGCGACAAGCCGTGCGGCGGCGGGCTCACGACCCGGGCGTTCAAGCAGTGCCCCGTCGATCCGTCGCCGGTCGTCGAGGAAGAGGTCGACCTGGTCGAGCTTCGCTTCCGGTACGGCGACTCGGTGGAGCGGCAGACTCGATCGCCGGTGATCCGGATGACGCAGCGCCGGCGCCTCGATGCGTTCCTGCTCGATGCGGCTCGCGAGCGTGGGGTGGAGGTGCGCGAAGGCCAGACGATCGACGCTTCCGACGCACCGGCGGACTACGTCGTCGGTGCCGACGGCGCGAACGGCACGACCGCGAAGGCGCTCGGCCTCGGCACCGGCATCGTCCACGGCGTCGCCTACGAGGGGAACGTCGCGTACGGCGTCGTCCCGCACGAGCGCTACGCACGTCGCGCCGTGATCGAGCTCGCCGACATTCCCGGCGGCTACGGCTGGGTGTTCCCGAAGGGCGACCACGTCAACGTCGGCGTCGGCGCCTGGCAGGACGAAGGCCCGCGCATTCGCGAGCACCTCGCACGCGTCTGCGCCGGGCACGGGCTCGATCCCAGCCAGCTCGAGTCGCTGCGCGGCCACCGCCTGCCGCTTCGCCGTCCCGGGACGACGTTCGCCGGCGAGCGCGGGCTGCTCGTCGGCGACGCAGCAGGGCTGATCGACCCGGTCTCGGGCGACGGCATGTACGAGTGCTTCGTCTCGAGCCGCCTTGCCGCCGAGGCGATCCTGGCCGGCGACCTCGCCCGCTACCCGGAGCGGCTCGACGACGCGCTCGGCAACCTGCACCGGGCGTCGTGGAAGCTGAAGCGCGCGCTCGACCGCTGGCCGCGTGCCAGCTGGCGGATCGCCCGCACGAGGCTCCTCTGGGGCAGCATCGAGCGGCTCCTGACCGGCGAGCTCGCCGCCCCGAGCGACCAGCACGGCCTCGCCCGCATCCCGCTCCGGGCCCTGGACGTCCTCGGCCGCACCTAAGAGGCTCTCAAGCGCCGCCTCGATCCTGCCGACAAGGGATGTCGGTATGGAACTGAACGAGCTGCTGCGGCGTGCCGTCGATGCGGGCGCTTCCGACATCCACCTGAAGCTCGACCGGCCGCCGATGGTGCGCCTGGACGGCTCCGTGCAGGAGCTCACCGGCTGCGCGCCGCTCACCGACGCCGATCTCGACGGCTACGTGCGGGCGGTCACGGCCATCGCCCCGCAGCGCTACGACCTCTTCCACGAGTCGGGCGACCTCGACATCGCCTATACGAACGACGGCCTGCCGCGCTTCCGCGTCAACGCGTTCCGCCAGCGCGGCGCGACGAGCTTCGCGCTGCGCGTCATCCCCAAGGAAGTGCCGCGCTTCGAGGATCTCGGCCTGCCGAAGGGGATCAAGAAGCTCGCCGACGAGCATCGCGGCCTCGTCCTCGTCACCGGCGCCACCGGCTCCGGTAAGACGACGACGCTCGCGGCGATGATCGACTACATCAACCGGTCGCGGCAGTCGCACATCGTCACGATCGAAGACCCGATCGAGATCCTGCACCCGGACCACCAGTCGATCGTCAACCAGCGCGAGGTCGGCCTCGACACCGAGAACTTCGGCCAGGCGCTCCGCCGCGCGCTCCGCCAGGACCCGGACACGATCCTGATCGGCGAGCTCCGCGACGCCGAGACGGCCCAGACCGCGCTGCAGGCCGCCGAGTCGGGCCACCTCGTCTTCTCGACGCTGCACACCGTCGACGCGGCCGAGACCGTCGGCCGCATGATCGAGTTCTTCCCGGAGGGCAAGCAGCAGCAGATCCGCTCGATCATGGCGGGCGTGCTGCGCGGCGTGATCTCCCAGCGGCTGCTGCCGCGCGCCGGCGGCGGTCGCGTCGCAGCCGTCGAGGTGATGATCGTGAACGCGCGCATCGCCGACCTGATCCGCGAGAACAAGCCGGAGGAGATCACCGACGCGATCGCCGAGGGCGACTTCTTCGACATGCAGACCTTCCAGAAGGCGCTCATCAACAAGGTGCTCGAGGGTGCGGTCGACCGCGAGGTCGCAGCCAACGCGTCGTCGAGCAAGCACGACTTCCTGGTCGCGCTCGAGTACGCCGAGAAGGCGCAGGCGGCGGGCATCGACCCGAACGCTCCCGCCGCGGCGCAGGTCGCGCCGCGCGAGGAGGCCGAGCCGGAGCCCGAGCCGTCCGAGTTCGAGCTTCGTCTCGCGCCGCTGGGGGACTGATGAAGCGGCTGCTCGCCGTCGCGCTCGTCGCACTCGTCGCGGCGTCGGCAGCGTCGGCCGACTCGCTGCCCGGGACCCAGGAGCCGAACCTGACGAGCCCGCTGCTGCCGCAGCTGCTCGTTCCGCCGGCGAACCCGGTCAAGCTCAGCTACGACCAGCTCCTGCCGATCTGGCAGGGCGCCGGGCAGACCTACGGCATCCCGTGGCAGGTGCTCGCGGCGATCAACAAGGTCGAGTCGAACTTCGGCCAGAACATGGGCCCGAGCTCCGCCGGCGCGATCGGCTGGATGCAGTTCATGCCGTCGACGTGGCAGCGCTGGGGCGTCGACGCGGACGGTGACGGCGTCGCCTCTCCGTGGGACCCGACCGACGCGATCTACAGCGCCGCGCGCTACCTCGCCGCCTCGGGCGGCTCGACCGACATCCGCGGCGCGGTCTTCTCGTACAACCACGCCGACTGGTACGTGAACGAGGTGATGGACCTCGCGCAGGACTTCGACGCCGGCGGCGACGCATTCGCGTCACAGCTCGCCGACGCGCAGCAGGAGCTTGCGGCCGCACGTCAGGCGGTGGTCGCGGCGAAGAAGCAGCTCGACGGTGCGCGGCAGCAGGTGGCGTCGCTGCAGCAGCGCGAGGCGGTGTTCCTTGCGCAGGCCGCGAACGCCGCCACGCTCTCCGACCGCCTCGACGCGCAGAAGTCGGCCACGCTCACCGACTTCCAGGTGCAGAGCGCGCAGGCGAGCGTCGACTCGTCGCGCGTCGCATTGCAGAACGCGGAGACGCAGCTGACCTCGGCCCAGGACTCGACCTCGGCGACGGCCTTCCAGCCCGGCGCGAGCCAGCTCCTCGCGGCGCCGTCGTACTCGGACGGGTACGTCTTCCCCGTGGGCGGCGGCGCGGGCATCGTCAGCGTCGGCCACACGCATCACGACTATCCCGCCGCCGACATCGACGCGCCGGAGGGCTCGCCGGTCTACGCGCTGTCGGATGCGGTCGTCGACCGCGTCTGGGACACCTCGAGCGGCGGTGACTGCGGCAACGGGTTCACCCTCACCACCACGGACGGGCTCTCCTGGACGTACTGCCACCTCGCCGAGATCGACCCCGCGGTCGTCGCGGGCGCCCAGCTCGCCGCGGGCCAGAGCGTCGGCCTCGTCGGCTCGACCGGTGATGCCACCGGGCCGCATCTCCACCTCCAGCTCCAGCCGGCGACCGGATACCCCCAGGACGAGCCCTGGTTCGAGTCCTTCGCCGGGACCGCCTTCAGCTGGTCGGACTCCGTCCAGTCGAATGCCGCGCAGAGCGTCGTTTTCGCGGTCGTAGGCGGCTCCCGGAGCCTCGCCAGCGCCGCCCAGCCGGTCATCTTCTTCTCCACGAATTAACGGTTCCGGGGTTGAGTCCGGCCCGTTTTTTGCCGACAGGGGCGGTATGGGCCCGTTCGTCCGGCGTCTGATCGCGCTTACCTTCGTCTGGCTGCTCGCAACTGCGGCGATCACGTACGCGGCGTCCCGCCGCATCGCCTCGCCGCCGACGGCGACGCCGCCGACGACGACCACCACCACGACCGTCGCCGGTCCGGCCACGATCGCGGTTCCGGACGTCCGCAACCAGGCCTACGTCTTCGCCGAAGGCGTCCTCTCCGACGCCGGCTTCTCCTGGCATGTGACCGGCCCCGTTCAGGGCTACGCCGCCGACACGGTCGTCACGCAGTCGCCGAAGCCCGGAACGCAGGTCGTGAACACCGGCAGCCCGACGATCACGCTGACGCTCGCCAAGGCGAAGGGCGTGAAGGAGGCAGGCGTTCCCGAGAACACCTCGCCGACCGTCGGCACGAAGCTCGAGCTTCCGAGCGCCCTGCACGCGGCGACGAAGCCGACCGCCGCGACGACCACGACGAGCACGACGACGACGAGGCTCACGGCCAAGAAGACGCCTGCCAAGGCGCCGGCCCATCGCTGGCCGCAGCACCGCCCGCCCGCGTTCGTCGTTCCCGGCGCGCGCAAGGAGCCGCTCGACGAGATGCCGCTGACCAACCGCGCGCAGCTGCTCCTCAACTGGATCGAGAAGAACCCGAAACCGACCGACGCCAACGTGCGCTACTGGCTCTACCAGAACGCCTGGATCGTCGACGGCGCGCGCGAAGGCTGGTGGCAGGGCGCCGAGGCGCTCGACACGCTCATCGCGGTCGACCACAAGGCGATGGCGCTGTGGGGGATCGGTGACAAGAGCGCGGCGCTCGCGCAGAGCGCGCTCGCCTACACGGAGGCCCGCGCGAAATGAGCGCGGAGCGGCCGGCGCCGAGTTCGCAGGCCGGCTTCACGCTCATCGAGATGATCGTCACGATGGCGATCCTCAGCGTCATCCTCGGCGGGCTCACGACGATGTTCGTGCAGGGCGATCACGCCGAGACCGACCTGAACAAGCGCTTCCTCGCGGAGCAGCAGGTGCGGATGGCGATCTCGACGATCCGCACCGACGGACACAGCGCGTGCAGCGCGACCCTCACCGGCAACTCGAGCGTCCTCTTCTACTACTGGGACAGCTCGAACAACCAGTGCTACTCGGCGGACTCGGGCTGGACGGCTTCGAACTGCACGAGCTCGAGCTATGTCGGCGCCTGCATCGTCTGGTGCACGCGCGCGAGCGGCAGCGTCTACCAGCTGTACCGCCTTCCGAACGCGTCGGCCTGTGGCACGACCGGCGGCAAGCAGGAAGCGAACTACCTCACCACCGGGAACATCTTCACCTACACCGCAGGCGTCTCGAGCGGCAACGACGCACACGACCTCTCTCTGCTCTACCTCGACGTTCCGGTCTCCCTCCGCACGTCGAAGAAGTTCGACAAGTACGAGGTCAACGACGTGATCGTGCTGAGGAACTCGTCAAGGAGCTGATCGTGCGGAAGCTGATTCTTCAGCAAGACGGAATGGCCCTCGTGCTCGCGCTCATCGTGATGCTCGTGCTCACGACCGGGGCCGCGACCGCGTACTTCTACGCCCAGTCGAACTCGCGGGAGTCGACCCAGTCGCGGGCCCAGGGCGACGCCTACCACGCGGCCGAGGCGGGGCTCTCAGCAGCGATCGCCGTCATCCAGAACCCGAACAACAACGACCAGGACTCGACCCTCTTCGGGTCCGCGGGCAACATGACGCTGATCTGCGTCGACCCGAACGTCGCGGCCGTGAACGGCAGCTGCCCGGCCGGCCAGCGGACGTGGGCGACGTACGGCGGCTCGCTGGACACGAGCGGTTCCGCGTCCGTCTGGACCCTCACCGCGTACGGCTATGCCGCGAACACCGACAGCCAGGGCGCCCGGCCGATCCAGCACAAGGTGAGCGCGCAGATCCAGCTCCAGGCGGAGAACGACACCTCTGCCGTCGACGACTCGTGGAGCTACCTCTTCTCGACGCAGACGCAGTCGGCGAACAAGGCCTGCGATCAGACCTACACGACGCAGATCTCGACCTTCGTCTACGCGCAGGGCAACCTCTGTCTGAGCGGCAACGGCGAGTTCATCGACTCGTCGAGCCACAGCACGAAGGTCGAGGCGAACGGGTACATCGAGCTCCAGAGCAGCACGAACAGCTTCGTCGGCACGTCGACGAACTCGGCGGTCGGAACGGTCAAGACGAACTTCGGCTGCATCTACAGCGGCACCACGTACCACCCGTGCGCGACGAGCTCCGCCCATCAGTTCATCAAGTCGTCGAGCGGCACCACCGACGGGATCACGCCGCCGGTCGTCGATTGGGACGCGTGGTACCGCTCAGCGGCGCCCGGCCCGCACGTGAACTGCGTGGCGAGCAAGTCGTCGTCGCCGTCGAGCCAGTGGCCCGTCTTCGACTACAACCTGCTCCGCGACGACACCCTCGACAAGGCGCCGTACAACCAGATCGTCAATCTCACACCGAACTACTCGTACAAGTGCTGGACGAACAACGGGCACATCTACTGGGATGCCTCGAAGGACCAGCTGCAGCTCGGCGGGACGATCTTCATCGACGGCAGCGCGACGATCGCGAATGGCCTGGCGAACACCTACCAGGGCTACGGCACGATCTATCTCTCCGGGACCTTCCTGCTCGGCGCGAACACCGAGGTGTGCGCCTGGGTGGTGTCGCACGGCGCCTGTAGCTCGTTCTGGAGCCTGTTCGGGTTCTTCGTCATCGCCGCGAACGGCAACGCCTCCACGCCGAACACGGTGCAGAGTCAGGGCGGCGCCGTCCCGGCCGGGGACGGGATCGAGCTGGGAGCCGGCTCGACCTTCCAGGGCTGGCTGTACGCGACCAACAACATCCACGCGGAGTCGACCACGACGATCATGGGGCCGATGATCGGAAACCAGCTGCAGCTCAACTCGAACGTCACGGCGTGGCAGAGCACCTGGGGCGGCCAGGGGCCGTCGGGTGCGCCGGGCAACGAGCCGTCGAACAACGACGCGAACACGCCGATGAACTTCACCGGCTGACCGATGGCGCTCGCTGCCGCAGGTATCGCGTTCTTCCCAGCGCTTGCGCTCGGGTCGTTCCTGAACGTCGTCGCCGCGCGCGTGCCGCTGCGCCGGTCGATCGCGCGGCCCGGATCCGCCTGTATGGCGTGTGGAACCCCGATCGCGTGGTACGACAACGTGCCAGTGCTCTCGTGGTTCGTCCTGCGCGGCCGCTGCCGCTCCTGCGACGCGAAGATCTCGTGGCGCTACCCCGCCGTCGAGTTCGCGACCGCCGTGCTGATCGCGGCGTGCTTCTGGAAGTTCGGGCTCAGCGGCGAAGCCGCTGTCGCCTCGTTCTACTGCGCCGTCCTCGTCGTGCTGTCGTCGATCGACATCGACCGCAGGATCGTCCCGAACCGGATCGTGCTGCCGGCGGCGGTGATCGTCCTCGCGGCGCAGACGGCGGTCAAGCCGTCCGTGCAGTGGGTGCTCGGCGGCCTCGGCGCGTCGCTGTTTCTCTTCCTCGCTGCGCTCGCGTACCCGCGCGGGATGGGCATGGGAGACGTGAAGCTCGCGCTCCTCCTCGGGTTCATGGTCGGGAAGACCGTGCCGATCGCCCTCTTCGCCGGGATGATCTTCGCGCTCGTCCCCTCGGCCGTCCTGTTTGCCCGCCACGGCGTCGCTGCCCGCAAGATGGGCATCCCGTTCGCCCCGTTCCTGGCGCTCGGCGGGCTGCTCGCGCTCTTCGCCGGAAAACCCCTGCTCGACGCCTATTTGAGCCTGTTGCACTAGGCACAAACCCCCTCAAGGGCTCGGCCTTCGCTGCCGATACCTCGATTGAGGGATATGAGCGACGACTTCACGCTTCGGACTGCACCGGGCGTCGGGAACCCGACGCCCCCGACCGACGTCGGTCCGCTTCGCCCTGAGGGCGCACCGAGCGTCAACGAGACCGCCGAGCTGCTCGCCGACCTGCTCGCGGCGACGGGGCTCATCCCCGCCGACAAGCTCGCGGTCGCGCGCGGCCGCGCCGGCGCGACCGGCTCGCTCGCCCAGGCGCTGATCGAAGAGGGGATCGCGACCCAGGAAGGGATCGCGCGCACCTACGCCTCGCGCTACCAGCTGCCGCTCGTCGACCTGGCCGCCGTCGGCGTCGATCCGGACGCGGCGAGCGCCGTTCCGCTGCACGTTCTCGAGCGCACCGTCGCGATCCCGTACGCGATCGCGGGTGACGTGCTCCGCGTTGCCGTCGCCGACCCGGCGAACGTCCACGCGATCGACGAGCTGCGCATCGCGACGCGGCTCACCGTCGAGCTCGCGGTCGCAACGCGCGAGGACGTCGAAACCGAAGTGCGCCGCCTCGTGCGCGCATCGGAGGCATTCGGCGCGCGTTCCGCCCTCGAGGAAGAACAGGCTGCATTCGATCTCGAGCAGGAGGAGGATGCCGACGACCTCGAAGTCGACGACGGCATCTCGGACGCCCCGCTCGTCCGCCTCGTCAACTCGGTGATCTTCCAGGCCGCCGAAGACGGCGCCTCGGACATCCACTGGGAGCCGCAGGAAGACGCGCTGGTCGTCCGGCTCCGCATCGACGGCGTGCTGCACGAGGTGCAGCGCATCCCGAAGCGCCTCGCGAACGGTGTCGTCACGCGTCTGAAGGTGCTCGCGAAGCTCGACATCGCCGAGCGGCGCAAGCCGCAGGACGGCCGCATCGCGCTCAACTCGGCAGCGGCCGGCCGCATGATGGACATCCGCGTCGCGGTGCTGCCGACGGTCGAAGGCGAGCAGATCGTCATGCGTCTCGTCGACAAGTCGAAGAAGGTGCCGACGCTCGTCGAGCTCGGACTCTCCGACGACATGCAGGCGAAGCTCGTCGAGATCTTCATGCGCCCCACCGGCGCGCTGCTCGTCACCGGGCCGACCGGCTCCGGTAAGTCGACCACGCTCTACGCCGGCATCACCCAGGTCAACCGGCCGGAGATCAACATCATCACCGTCGAGGACCCGGTCGAGTTCAAGATCCCCGGCATCAACCAGGTGCAGATCAACGTGCGCGCCGGGCTGACGTTCGGCGGTGCGCTTCGCTCGATCCTTCGTTCCGACCCGGACGTGGTGATGGTCGGCGAAATCCGCGACTCGGAGACGGCGCAGATGGCGATCGAAGCCGCCCTCACCGGTCACCTCGTGCTCTCGACGCTGCACACGAACGACGCGCCGGGCGCGCTGACGCGCCTCAACGAGATGGGCGTCGAGCCGTTCCTCACGGGCTCGGCCGTGACGGCGGTGCTCGCGCAGCGCCTCGCGCGCAAGCTGTGCACGCACTGCTGCGAGATGTACACGCCGACCGTCGACGAGCTGATCAAGGCGAAGGTCTCGCCGGACGTCGCGGCGATGACGGATGGGATGGCGCTCTACCGCAAGCGCGGCTGCCCGCGCTGCAACCAGACGGGCTACCGCGGCCGGATCGGCATCTTCCAGCTGATGACGATGAACGAGGAGCTCGAGACGCTCGCCGCGACGAAGGCGTCGCGCGAGGAGATCGAGCGCTGCGCGATGGCGGCCGGGATGCGCACGCTGTGGGACGACGGGCTCGCGAAGGTGGCCGCCGGGCTCACCTCCGTCGAAGAGCTCGCACGCGTCACCGTCTGAGGTTCTTCACCGCGCGCTCGAGGCCCGCGGCGTCGAAGACGTACGGGGTCGCGTTCGCCACGTCGTGGAGCGGCCGGTCGAGGTCGTCCGAGCCCGCGGCGGCGTTGACGGCGTAGCGCACGGGGATCTCGTGGCAGACGCAGAGGATCGTCTCCTCGGCGCGGTCGAGCAGCCGCGCGAACGCGTCCGCATAGCGGTGCGCCGCGGCGTCGAGGCTCTCGCCGCCGGGGAACGGGTCGCTGCGGGTGTGCGCGCGCTTCCACGTGCGGTACGCGGCGAGCGTGTCGCCTTCGAGCTCGCCGATCCGGATGTCGTCGAGATCCGGATCGATCTCGCGCGGTGTGCTGCTCGCGCGCTCGCCGAGCGCGAGCGCCGCGGTCTCCTGTGCGCGGGGGAAGCGCGACGTCACGCAGAGACCGATCGCGATCGCGGCGAGCTGCTGCTCGAGCTTCCGCGCCTCCTCCTCGCCGAACGGCGAGAGCCCCCGGTCGCGCGCCGGGTCGCCGTTCACGACGCCGTCGACGTTGAACACCGACTGCCCGTGCCGCGCCAACAGAAGCGTCCGCATCAGCCGTGACCGTACCTACCGGCTGTGGAAGGAAGCGCGCAGTGTTGTCACCCTTCCCAGGGAACGAACTGCGGTGCAGCCAGCCCCCTGTGGAACGTCTGTGACACTACCGTCACGTCGTTTGGCGACGGGGCACGGCTCGCGAACCGCGACCGTAGCTACCGGCTGTGGAAGAAAGCGCGCAGTGTTGTCACCCTTCCCAGGGAACGAACCGCGGCGCGGCCAGCCCTCTGTGAAACGTTTGTGACGCTTCTGTCACGTCGTTTGGCGACCGGTGCACGGCTCGCGGGGCGTGTCCGAACGGGGAGCGGCAGGCCGTCAGGCGGCTTGGACGTCGCAGCCGAGGTACATCAGCGCCTCGACAGCTTCGGTGACGAACGCGGTTGCCTGGCGCGCGTCGGCGAACGTGTACGGGCCCGCGCGCAGCGCGGTCGACGCGTTCGGCGGGAAGACCTCCGTCTCGACGATGCACTCGGTGCCGTAGTCGATCGCACGCAGAACCGCGACAGACTTACCGTCGCGGCGCGCATGACGCACGAAGAGCTCCCGTCCCGCCATCGTCCCTCCGCTACGCGGAGGCGCCCGCCGTTGTCGGGGCCGCCGTGGTGGTGGACGCCCCGCCGGACGAGCTCGAGCTCGATCCGGTTGTGCCGGCCGTGCCGGCGGCGGCAGCCTTCTCCGATGCGACGGCCTGCTCGATCACCGTCCGGTCGACGTACCCGGTGAGCGTGAGAGCAAGCGTTCCGGGCCGCGTGTAGATCAAGGCCGCAGGCGCGTCCGGAACCTGTTCGAGCAGCCGCGTGAGCGCCTGCACGGTTGCGTTGTCGGTGTCGACGCTGACCGGGACGTACGCCGCGCCGCCGAGCTTCGCGCCGTCCTCGGCCTCGGCCGCTCCTTCCTCGGCGAGCGAGTCCTCCTTGGTCGTCAGCTCGACTACCACGACCGGAGCCTGCGCGAGCCCTTCCGCAATCGCGCGCGGCAGCCCGGCTGCGAGTGCCTCCTTCAGGTACGGGCTCACCGGCTTGGGCTTCGGCTTTGCCGTCACCTTCGCCTTCGCTTTCGCGACGGGCTTGGTGGCCGGCTTCGTGGCGGCCGTGGTCGCAGTCGTGCTCGCCGCCTTCGGCGCGGCCTTCGCCGGCATCTTCGCCGTCTTCGCCGGCTTCGCAGCCGTCGTCGCAGCGGTCGTCGACGTCCGCGCGGAGGCGGGATGCCGATCCTTCAGGGGCAGGATCGTCGTCGTCACCGCCGCGGGCGAGGCCGTCTGGTTCATCACCAGCGTGAAGTAGCCGCCCACGAGCGCGACCGCCGCCAGGGCGCCCGCGATCACGATGCCGCGCAGATGCGTCGCTCCGCTCACGCTCACACTGTTCCTATCGGCGTCGAAACCCCAGTCCTTGAGCCGGAAACGGCCGCGGGGCCCGGTTTCCCGGGCCCCGCGGAGACGTGCCGAGCTTGCTGAGCGAGGGTTACGGGCAAGCCCCGGTCACGATGTCGCTCGACGGGCCTGCCTTGTGGTAGGTCTGCGGGCCGACCGTCGACTGGATGCAGTACGTCGTCGACGTCGCCGTCTTGATCAGGATGTGCTTGATGCCTGCGTCGTAGGACGCCTGCAGGATCGCGGACGTGACGCCGCCGTACCCGTTGTGGTCGGCTGCGTAGGCCTCCATGCCGGGCACCGCTGCCTGCACGTTCGCCTGAGCGGCGGACGTGTTCGCGCGATCCTTGAACTTCAAGTACGACGGGATCGCGATCGCCATCAGGATGCCCAGGATGATGATGACGACGAGCAGCTCGATGAGCGTGAAGCCGCTCTCGCTCGAGAGCCGTCCTCGGAGTGTTCTCATGGGGTTACGTGTCCTCCGTCAGATCAGGGGTGAACGGTTACGGACAGGCGCCGGACGTGATGTTCGCCCCGGGGCCGGCCTTCTTGTAGACGGCCGCTCCGACCGTCGACTGGATGCAGTACGTGGTCGACGTCGCGGTCTTCACCAGGATGTGCTTGATGCCGGCGTCGTACGAGGCCTGGAGGACCGCTGAGGTCGCGCCGCCGTAACCGTTGTGGTCGGCGTTGTAAGCCTCCATGCCAGGGACGGCAGCGCTGACGTTCGCCTGCGCAGCCGCGATGTTCGCGCGATCCTTGAACTTCAGGTACGAGGGGACTGCGATCGCGAGCAGGATCCCCAGGATGATGATCACGACCAGGAGCTCGATGAGGGTGAAGCCCTCGTCACTCCCGATCCGCCTGCGAATTGCGTCCAACTTGGGTACTCCCTTCCTGCCGTTTTACCGCAGTCGTGCCTGCCTATTGCGCTCGCAGTCATGCGGGTTGACGGGTGAGGTATCGGAGGGGACGCGAAGGTCACGTATCCCCCATTCCGGGGGATCGGCCGCATACAAAACGAGGGGCGCGGTTTCCCGCGCCCCTCGGGCGAAACACGATCAGACGAACGTTACGGACAAGCGCCCGGCGTGATGTCCGCGCCCGGGCCGGCCTTCTTGTAGACGGCCGCACCGACGGTCGACTGGATGCAGTACGTGGTCGACGTCGCGGTCTTCACCAGGATGTGCTTGATGCCTGCGTCGTACGACGCCTGCAGGATCGCGGAGGTGACGCCGCCGTAGCCGTTGTGGTCGGCGTTGTAGGCCTCCATGCCAGGGACGGCGGCGCTGACGTTCGCCTGCGCGGCCGCGTTGTTCGCGCGATCCTTGAACTTCAGGTACGAGGGGACTGCGATCGCGAGCAGGATCCCCAGGATGATGATCACGACCAGGAGCTCGATGAGGGTAAAGCCACCCTCGCCCTTAAGCCGCATGCGCATCTTGTCCAGCATCCTCGTAGCTCCCTTCAAAAGCATGAGGTAGGTACCGATTGGCTCCGGATGTATCGACCTGCGATTCACCCACGCGCAGCCTCAATTGAGTGATTCGCAGTCCCTCGGCGTGCGTTAGTCCGAACGAGTGACGCCGATCGAGTGACCCCCGCCGGTGCGGCGGCCGTAGCGAATCCCTCAAGTCAGGCAAGCCGCGTGCCGATAGCGGACGCGGATGAGCGAAGTGACCTCAATCGATCAGCTGCTCACGCAGATGGTGCAGCTCAATGCGTCCGACCTGCACGTGACGGTCGGTGCGCCGCCGGTGGTGCGCGTGCGCGGGCACCTGCAGCGGTTCGACGGCGTCCAGGCGCTCAGCGCCGAGGACACACGCGACCTGCTCTACCGCATTCTCTCGAGTGACCAGCAGAAGCGGCTCGAGCTCGGACGGCAGCTCGACTTCGCGCACTCGATCCCGGGTGTCGCGCGCTTCCGCGTCAACGTGTTCTTCCAGCGCGAGACCCTCGGCGCCGCGTTCCGGTTGATCCCGAACGAGATCAAGTCGCTCGAGGATCTCGGTCTCAGCTCGGCGCTCCACCAGCTTTCCGAGAAGCCGCGCGGGCTCGTGCTCGTCACCGGCCCGACCGGCTCGGGCAAGTCGACGACGCTCGCGTCGCTTCTCGACGAGATCAACACGACTCGGCACGACCACATCCTCACGGTCGAGGATCCGATCGAGTTCCTGCACAAGCACAAGGGCTGCATCGTCAACCAGCGCGAGATCGGCGTCGACGCCATCTCGTTCGCCGAAGGCCTTCGCGGTGCGCTCCGCCAGGACCCGGACGTGATCCTCGTCGGCGAGATGCGCGACCTCGAGACGATCGCCACCGCGATGACGGCCGCCGAGACCGGCCACCTCGTGTTCGGCACGCTGCACACGCAGAGCGCGCCGGGAACGATCGACCGCATCATCGACGTGTTCCCGCCGGAGCAGCAGGAGCAGGTCCGCGTCCAGATCGCCGGGACGCTGCAGGGTGTCGTCACGCAGGCGCTGATGCCGACCGCAGACGGAAACGGGCGCGTGCCCGCGCTCGAGATCCTGCTGCCGGACGACGCGGTGCGGAACCTCATCCGCCAGGGCAAGGTTGAACAGATCTACTCGGTCATGCAGACCGGGACGGCGAAGGGCATGCAGACGATGGAGCAGTCGCTCGCCGAGCTCGTCCTCCGCGGCATCGTGCTGAAGGAGGTGGCGCTCACTCGTTCGTCGCGGCCCGATCAGCTGCAGGGACTGCTCGAGCGCGCAGGCTTCGAGGATCCCGACGCGCCTGCGGCGGCGGCGAACGGCCACGCCGCGCCGGCCGCGCAGGAGCCGGTCTTCGGTGGCCTTCGGGTAGCCGACTGAGGAGCACGCGGGGGCGGCCTTGTCGAGCTCGTTCTGGAAGAAAGAGATTCACTTGCGCAAGCCGAAGGCGGCTGCGCCGGCTGAGCCCGACCTGCAGCCGCAGGTGGAACAGCCCGCGGTCGCGGCGCCGGCGCCGGTTGCTCCGGTTCCCGTTGCTCCGGCTCCGCCGGCGCCCGCACCCGCACACGCACCGGCGCCTGCACCTGCTCCGGCAGCAGCGGCGCCGCAGCCGGCCGCGCCCGCTGCCGATGCGACCGTCCTCCCGAGCGGCGACTACGGCTGGCTGACGGCCAACTTCGATCCGAACGCGGTGCCCGACGCGATGCCGACGATCGCCGCGCCCCCCGTTTCGCTGCCGGCGCAGCCGGTCGAGCCCACGCCTCTGCCCGACGTTCCGCCCGTGCGGCCGCCCGAGGTCGAGGTGCCCGCCGTCCAGCCGCCGCCGGTCGCCGTCGAGCCGGCGCGGCAGGCTCCGGCCGAGAACGTGCCGTTCTGGAAGAAGGAGCTGTCGTTCTCGCGCGCGCCGAAACAGCCCAAGGCGGCGAAGCCCGCAAAGGAGCCGAAGGCCGCCAAGGAGCCGAAGGGCGAGAGCGTCCCGTTCTGGAAGAAGGAGCTCGGCAAGCCCAAGACGCCGAAGGCGCCGAAGGAGCCGAAGGCCGCGAAGGAGCCGAAGGGCGAGAGCGTCCCCTTCTGGAAGCGCGAGCTCGGCAAGCCCAAGGCGCCGAAGACGCCGAAGGAGCCGAAGGCCGCGAAGGAGCCGAAGGGCGAGAGCGTTCCGTTCTGGAAGAAGGAGTTCGGCAAGCCGAAGGCGGCGAAGGGCGGCAAGGTCAAGGATCTCAGCGGGCCGACCGCGCCGGTGAAGGGCGAGCTCGTCGGTCTGAAGATCGGCGCGTCGCAGATCGCCGCGGCACGCGTGTCGACGAGCAACGGCGTGTCGCAGCTGCACCAGTACGCACGCGCGACGTTGCAGGACGGTGTCGTCGTGAGCGGTGAGCTGCGCGACGTCGAGACCCTCGCGCGCACACTGAAAGAGCTGTTCGCAAAGCACAAGCTGCCGAAGAAGGCGGTCCGTCTCGGCATCGCCAACAACCGCATCGGCGTGCGCACCTTCGAGATCGGCGGCATCGACGATCCGAAGCAGCTCGCCAACGCGATTCGGTTCCGCGCGCAGGAGACATTGCCGATCCCGCTCGAGGAGGCTGTGCTCGACTGGCAGATCCTCTCGGAGCGCACCGATCCGGAGACCGGAATCACGACGCGCCGCGTGCTGCTCGTCGTCGCGTACCGCGAGCTCGTCGACCAGTACGTCGCCGCGTGCCGCAAGGCAGGCATCCGCTTGACGGGAATCGACCTCGAGGCGTTCGCGATGCTGCGCGCGCTCGCAGCGCCGGAGCGCACGGAAGACGAGGAGGTGCAGGGCGCCCAGGTGACCGTGAACATCGGCCATCAGCGTTCGACGTTCGCCGTGTCGGCCGGGAAGATCTGCGAGTTCACCCGTGTCCTCGGCTGGGGCGGCGGCAACTTCGACGCTGCGATCGGCGCCGCGCTCGAGATCACGCCGGCCGAGGCATCGGTCATCAAGCACGCGCTCTCGCTCGTCGCGCAGATCGAACCGCCGCCCGGTGTGTCGCCCGAGACGCTCGCGACCGCACGCGACGCCGTCCTGCGCGAGCTGCAGGCGTTCGCGCGGGAGCTCGTGTCGAGTCTGCGCTTCTACCAGAACCAGCCGGATTCGCTGGGGATCGCCGAGGTCGTCCTCACCGGCGGCTCGGCGCACCTGCCCGGCTTCGCCGAGGAGCTGCATCGCCTGATCGGCGTGCCGGTTCGCGTCGGCGACCCGCTCAACCGCGTCGCGGTGCCCAAGCGGTTCCACGCGCCCGACGACTACGCCCTCGGATCGCTCACGGTCGCGATCGGGCTGGGGATCGACGACTGATGCGCGCCGTCAACCTTCTCCCGAGAGACGAGTCCAGCGAGGGGCGGTCGGGCCCCGCGCTTCCGGTCATCGTCGGCTGCGTCGGGCTCGTGCTCGTCGCTGCGCTGCTCGCGTTCATGTACATGTCGGGCAGCAGCAAGGTCGGGGCGCAGCGGAAGGCGCTCGCGCAGGCGACGGCCGAGGTCGACGCCATTCCGGCGCCGCCGGCGGCGCCGACGATCGACAAGCAGCTCCCGGGCGAGAAGTCCGCGCGCGTCGCTGCGCTCGCAACCGAGCTCGGCCAGCGCGTCGTCTGGGATCGCCTGCTCCGCGAGGTCTCCGAGGTCGTGCCGAGCGACGTCTGGCTCGTCGACTTGAAGGCGCAGTCGCCGGCCTACCTGGGCGGCGCGACGACGGAGGTGACCGGATCGACCTCGTCGCTGGCGGCGCTCCCGGGCGGGTTCATCGTCGAGGGCTGCACGTACTCACAGGATTCGGTCGCGCGGTTCCTCTCGCGGCTCGAGCTCGTCCCCGACCTGTCCGACATGACGCTCGCGAGCTCCGAGTCGTCCGACTCATCGTCCAGCTCGGGTGCGAGCTCCGGCGGATCGAGCACGTGCCCGATTGGCATGGACACGTTCACGCTGCAGGGCAACGTGCGCATCGGAGGTTCGTCGTCGTGAAGAAGAAGATCGCGGCGCTCGACATGCGCATCCAGCTCGCTGTTGTCGTGATCCTGCTCGTCGGGGTCGCCGCCGGCGGCTATCTGTTCATGGTCGCGCCGCTCGGGACACAGGCGCTCAAGCTGCAGCAGCAGGTCTCGGACGAGCAGACCCAGATGGTCACGAAGCGCGCGGAACTGAAGAGCGGCGAGCATCCGCCGGCGATCCAGGTTGCCGACATCTTCAAGCTCGACCGGGCGATGCCGGAGTCCGAGGACATGCCCGGCATCATCTTGACGCTGAGCAACGTCGCCCAGGAGGCGGGGATCTCGTTCGACCTGATCGAGCCGGTCACCGGCGTGACGCAGCCGAGCGGCGGCATTCAGGTCGTGCGCGTGCACCTGCTCTTCAACGGCGACTTCTACGGCCTGAGCGACTTCCTGTACCGGCTGCGCAGCCTCGTCACGGTGCGCAACGGCGCGCTGAACGCAACCGGCCGTCTCTTCAACGTCGATTCGGTGTCGTTCGACGTGTCAGGTGACGCGTTCCCGCAGATCGCGGCGGAGCTGTACGTCGACGCGTATCTCTACGGCGGCAGCGGCGCGTCGAGCTCGTCACCGGCGACCCCGCCGAGCACGACGACGACTCCGACCGACACGACGAGCACCGACTCGTCGACCGACCTTCCGAGCGACGCGACCGCGGCGGGAGCGCAGCCCTGATGGCGGCGAAGAAGAGCAAGCGCGTCGACCCGATGAAGCAGCGCGAAAAGCGCGCGAAGATCGTTGCGATCGTCGGCGGCGTTCTCTTTCTCGCGCTCGCTGCGTACGAGGTTCCGAGCGTGATGAAGATGCTGAACCAGAAGCCGCCGCCCGGATCCCAGTTCAGCGACGCGGGCAACCGCAACCCGGACGGCTCGATCCCGCTGCCGAGCGTCGCGGGCGGCTCGGCCGCCACGACGACCGCCGACGGCGAGCTTGCGAACAGCGACGTTCCGCCCGAGGCGGGGCCGGGCCAGCTCGTCTCGTTCGACCTCTTCCCGAGCAAGGACCCGTTCACGCCGCAGGTGACGACGCCTGACGACGGGTCGACGACCACGCCGCCGGCGGGCTCGTCGTCGACCGGAACAACGACGACCACGACGACGACCACACCCACGACGCCGAACCCGCTGTCCGTGCCGGGCCTCGGGGCCCCGCCGACCGGCACGACCCCGAGCGGCGGTACCTCGAACGGGGGAACGAGCACGACCGGGACGGCGACGACCGGCACGACCGGCACAACCACCACCGCGGCGCAGCCGCAGGTCGCGATCTCGGTGAACGGCGTCGTCTCGCGGGTCTCGACGAACGACACGTTCCCGACCGCCAGCCCCGTGTTCCGGCTGATCAGCTACGGCAAGGGAACCGCGCAGATCGGCATCGTCGGCGGGTCGTACCAGGACGGCGACCAGGCGCTCACGCTCGATCAGGGCAAGCCGGTCACGCTCGAGAACCAGACGACCGGCGCGAAGTACAAGGTCGAGCTCCTCTCGACCCCATAAGGGCTGTAGCCCGGCGCCGTCGAGGCCGATAGGAGAGATGTGCCAGCGGCAAGGCTCAAGAACGAGTCCGGATTCGGGCTGATCGAGCTGCTGATCGCGATGACCATCCTCCAGATCGCCCTGCTCGCGCTCGTCTCCGTCTTCTCGTCCGGCGCCGTTGCGATGGGCCGGGCCTCGCGGCTCGGCGTCGCCTCGGGGATCGCCGACCGAGCGATGGAGCAGTACCACGCGCTGATCTACGGTCAGATCGGCCTCAACACGGGCGGCACGACGGACGCCACGTACACGGGTGACTCCGTTTGCACCGGCCACTCCGGCACGTGCGGCGACATCTCGGTGAGCGGCTGCACGTCGAACCCGGTGACCGTGGTCGGCATCGGGACGAACCCGCCCAACCCGTGCGCGATGATCCAGAACGTCACCGGGCCGGACGGCAAGTCGTACCGCGTCGACACGTACATCCAGAACTACACGGCGCCGACGCCGTCGGGCGGCAGCCCGCCGCGTGCGGGCAAGCTCGTGACGATCGTCGTGTTCGACCCGAACACGAAGTACGGCAGCGCGCGCGTGCTCGCGCGCGAGTCCTCGTCGTTCGACTGTTCCACGCAGGGAGGGACGACCTTCAACTCGGGCTGCTGATGGCTGCGTTCGCCTACACCGCGATCAACGCTGCGGGCTTTGCGTCCGACGGCGAGATCCACGCACCGACGCTCGATGCGGCGCGTGAGCAGCTGCGCATGCGCGGTCTGCTCGCCGAGAAGCTCGAGGAGATGCCGTCGGCCGGCGAGGAGGGCCTGCGCACCGCGCTCAAGGCGATCAAGCCGAAGTCGCTCCAGGTGTTCTCGCGGCAGTTCGCGACGATGATCGAGGCGGGGCTCAGCGTCGTCGCCGGCCTGCTGATCCTCGAGGAGCAGACCGACGACCGCTACCTCGCGATCGTGATCCACGAGCTTCGCGGCGACGTCGAAGGCGGTCTCCTGCTCAGCCAGGCGATGAGCCGCCACCCGAAGGTCTTCTCGCGCCTCTTCGTGTCGATGGTCGAGGCCGGTGAGGCGGCCGGGATCCTGGACCAGGTGCTCGACCGCATGGCGTTCCAGATCGAGCGCGAGACGAAGCTCAAGCGGCGCGTGAAGGGCGCGATGATGTACCCGTCGATGGTGCTCATCTTCGCGAGCCTCGTGCTCACGGGCATGCTGCTCTTCCTCGTTCCGTTCTTCATGAAGGTGTTCGCGACGCTCGGCGGACAGCTTCCGACCCTGACGCTGTACGTGGTCGACGCGTCGAACTTCCTGAAGGCGTACTGGTACCTCGTCTTCGGCGGCGCGATCGGCGGGTTCTTCGGCTTCAAGAAGTGGCGGAAGACGGAGCCGGGCAAGAAGGCGTGGGACTCGTTCAAGCTCAAGCTGCCGATGGGCATCGGCGAAGTCGTCCTGAAGATCACGATGGCGCGCTTCTCGCGCACGTTCGCGACGCTCGTCGCGGCCGGCGTCGACATCATCAAGTCGCTCGAGATCACCGCGCAGACCGCCGGCAACTGGAAGGTCGAGGAAGCGCTGATCGAGGCGAAGACGAAGGTGCACGAAGGCGTGCCGATCTCGCAGCCGCTCGTCGAGAACCCCGTCTTCCCGCCGATGGTGTCGCAGATGATCAAGGTCGGCGAGGAGACCGGAGAGCTCGACAAGATGCTCGGGAAGATCGCCGACTTCTACGAGGAAGAAGTCGACGCGTCGATCGAGACGCTCACGAGCATCATCGAGCCGGTCATGATGATCGGCGTCGGCCTCATGGTCGGCGTGATCATCGTCGCCATGTACCTGCCGATGTTCAAGATGCTCTCGCTCGTCAAGTAGCGAACGGTTTCCGCTCGCCCGAGCCCGGCCGGCCGTCCGGCGAGTGCGCTTAGGTGTGAAGCGCATGGGGACGCCGCTCCCGGAGTCGGTTCCCGCGGTGATCGCGCGGCTGCGCGCCATCGAGGAGTCCGCTCCGCCCTCCGACGGCGTCGTGTGCTTCGCGCGGCTGTACCGCGAGGTCACCGAAGGCGTCGGCGACGAGCTCGCGTCGCAGAGCGCGAGCGAAGGGGAGTTTCTCGAGCGCCTGGACGTCGGCTTCGCCGGCCTGTTCTTCTCCGCGTTCGATGCGTTCGAGCGCGGAGCGGCAGACGTCCCGTCGGCGTGGGTGCCGTTGTTCTCCGAGCGGTCGAGGCGCGGGGTCGCGCCGCTCCAGTTCGCGCTCGCCGGTGTGAACGCGCATATCAACCGCGATCTCCCCGTCGCACTGGTGGACTCGTGCCGGGAGCTCGCCGTCGACATCTTCGACGTCGCCCCCGATCACGCGACCTTCGAGCGCGTCAACGTGCTGCTCGGACAGGTGGAGCAGAAGCTCAAGGCGCTCTACCTGACCGGCTGGCTGCGAGCGGTCGATCGCCTGCTGCACCGGTTTCACCGCCTCGACGACGTGATCGCGATGTGGGACGTCACCCACGCTCGTGACGCCGCCTGGACGAACGGCCGCACGCTGTGGGGCCTGCGGGGCTCGCCGCCTCTCGCCGGCGACTTCCTGGACGTGCTCGACAGCATGGTCGGCTTCGCGAGCCGCGGCCTCTTGCTTCCGGCCGACACGCTGCTCGGGAAGCTCGCACGTCTCGTCTGAGCCCGCCCGTCCGATGAGTTCGGGCCGCCTGGACAGTCATCCTTGAACAGAACCGAAGGAGGATGCGATGGGGCAGGTAGTCGTCACCGAGTTCATCACGCTCGACGGCGTGATCGAGGATCCGGGCGGGGCCGAAGGCGGCCCGAACGGCGGCTGGGCGTTCCGGTTCGACCGTGGCGCCGAAGGCGACGCCTTCAAGGTGAAGGAGCTCGAGGATGCCGACGCCCAGCTGCTCGGCCGCGTCACCTACGAAGGCTTTGCGAAGGCCTGGCCCTCGATGCGGAACGACGCGTTCGGCGAGAAGATGAACGCGATGCCGAAGGTCGTCGTCTCGACGACGCTCACGGTCGCGACCTGGGAGAACTCGACGATTCTGCGCACGGTCGACGGCGTCGCCGACCTGAAGACGCAGTACGACGGCGACATTCTCGTGGCCGGCAGCGCGACGCTTGCGCACGCGCTGTTCGAGCACGACCTCGTCGACCGGCTGCACCTGATGGTGTTCCCGCTGCTCCTCGGGACCGGCAAGAAGCTCTTCCCGGACGCCGGTGACGTGAAGAAGTTCCAGGTGACGTCCGTGCAGCAGAGCGCCGAGGTCGCGATCGTGACGCTCAAACGGTCCTAACACCGGCGCCGTAAGGTCCGCCCATGCGGATCGCCGCCGCGACAGCCGCGCTGGCGCTCGTCGCGACCCCCACAGCGACGGCGCCGAACGCCATCGCGTTCTTCACCGCCCGCGACGGGCTCGCCGGCACGAAGCACGGCATCTCGCTGACCGTGGACGGCGGCCGCGTTTGGCGCCAGGTTCGCCGCACGGCTCGTCCGGTCGTCTCGATTCGGATCCTCGGCTCGACGAGCTATGCCACGTTCGACGACGGCGAGACGCTCATGAGCAGCGACCGCGGCCGCCGGTGGCAGCTCTCGACCACGCCGATCCCGGTGCCGCCCGCGCCCTGCCCGCCCGGCGTTCCTGCGACGAGCGCCAACCAGGTCGTCTTCACGCCCGCCGGCAAGGAGTACGCGCTGTGCGTCGGCCAGCCCGCCGCCGGCAGCCAGAGCAAGTTCGTGTACGAGGCGGTGAACGGCGCCTGGAGACTGATCGCCGCGACGCCGGGGACCGGTCCGGCGCATGGAGGCATCTCCCTCTACGGCTATCCGCAGGGGATCGCGATGGCCGACAACGGGTTCGGCCTCCTCTGGGAGTCGCGCGGGACGCTCTACGTCACCCGAGACGGAGGCCACCACTGGCTCGGGCTGCCCAAGGTCGCGGTGCCGGAGATCGACTTCGGCGGCTCCGGGGTGGCGCTCGCGCACGGCGTCGGGTTCGTCCTCATGGAGCACCTCGGCCGGACGACCCGCCTGCTCGAGACAACCGATGCCGGCCGCACCTGGCGCGTCGTCCGCAGCTGGGGCTAACCGAGCAGCGACCACTTGGCGGGCGTCATCCCGCCGTACTCCCACAGGCTTACGCCCGTGGTCTTGCTCGCGGTCGTCGCATGCAGGAACGCGCGCAGCGCGGGGAGGTGCGCAGTGCCCGCGTTGCCGCCGATCGGACTGACCGGGAACCCGGAGTCGCCGGCGAGCTCGCGAACGAGGCGCACGTTGGAGGCGCTGTAGTTCGCGACGTGCCGCACGCCGTAAGTGCGGTAGGTGAAGTACTCCATCGGCAGGAACACGCTCACGTAGCGCGCGAGGCGCGAGAACGGATAGCCGTTCCAGTAGTGCGCGCCATACGGATCGATGGTGATCGCGCCGAGGGCCATGCGCGCCGGCAGCGCCGCGCGAACGCCGTGCGCCACCTCGACGGCGCGGTCGCTCCGCACGCTCAGCGAGCGAATCGCCGTCGACTCGATGTCGAGCGCGAACCCACTGAACCCGTTGCCGTTCGGGCTGCGGAAGCGCGCACCCGCGAGTGCGCGCGCAACTTCGCGTCCGGGATGCTCGAAGGACGGCAGGTACCACCCGACAACCGAGATGTGCGCGGCATGGGCGTCATCGAGCAGCCGCGCGATCGCGACCGGATGCATGACGTCGTGCCGCTGCCGGTCGTTCGACGTCTCGACGTACAGCGTGTGGATGTGATGCGCCTGCAACGTGGCGACGACGCGCTCCGGATGGCGGAGCGCGCCGCGGTCGTAGAGCGAGACCCAGCTGCCCGTTCCGGTGAACGGCGCGAGCCGAGAGGGCGCTGCGCTGGACCGCGTGACACCGGCGATGAGCGCCGCGACCAGCGCCGCGACGAGGAGACCCCTGCGCACGACGCCATGGTTCCGTCGCCGCCAGACGGCCGCCAGGTCCCGGCGGCCCATCTTTCGCGCGTACGGGACCTAACCCGTCGCGGACGGATGCAGGAACGGCACGAGCGGCTCCCACCCGGCCGCGAGCACGCGCACGAGCGACGGCGGGGTCACGAGCTCGACCCGGCCGTCGACCGGGAGCGGCGGGCCGTACCCGCCCGGCGACCAGCGTCGTAGCGAGCCGGCGACGACGAGGTGCGCCTCGCCGTGCAGCAGCACGAAGGCGCCGTCCGGCAACGTCGAGGGATCGACGATCGGGCGGCGCCCCTCGCGCTCGGTCGCGAGCTGCGCGTCGATCGCGTTCGCGCCGCCGAGGCCGAGGACCTCGACGACGCGCTTGTAGTCCTCGCGGCGGCACTCGGCGCAGGCCTGGTGGCCCGCCGCCATCGCGGTCGCGTCGTCGAGGAAGAAGAGCCCCGTGTAACGCCCGGGCCGTGGCTGCGGCGGGCGGTAGCGGCCTCGGAACTCGAGGCGGCACGCGATCCACCGCCGGGTCGCCTGCCGCCGGACGAGCCGGCCCGCGGCGTCGTGCAGGCACCCGCGGTTGCCGTAGACGAGGCCGCGCTCGGGAACGGCGACGATCTCGCCGAGCGGGGTCACGCGGTTCCGGAGGGGCATGGAGCCATTCTCGCGGTAGGCCGAACGGCCCATTGCCGCGGCGGCGCGAAATGCCGATGATCCGAGAGCAGGAAGGTTTTGGTCAGGCGCGAACCTCCGGAGGAGGTACGGACGTTCAGTAGGCGTACCGGTTCCGTCCGGACGCATAGACAGGATTTCGAAGTCTCGTAAGGCGCAGGTCGAAGGCACATTGACGGGTGAGGTCGGGCTGAGGTGCCAACTGACCCACCGACCAAGCGCGAAATCTTGCTCAGGGCCGCCGGCGACACCGCCGGCGGCGCTGTTTTACCGTCGTCTTACGTATGTGCAACCGAGGCGTCACCGAGACAGGGAAGAGTCTGTGCATGCGGAGGCTCGCCGCGACCATCGCCGTCCTCTCCTTTTTGGCGCTCGCCGGCGGTGCCGCCATCACCGCTGCGCGCGGCGGGCCTCCCGGCTTTCCGCAGATCCCCGGCAACTGGGCGCACGCGGAGATCAATGTGCGGATCGGGAAGAAGCCGCACACCCTGATCCTCGACCGCGGCCGCATCATGCAGGTCTCGCCGACCCAGATCACGCTCCGCGAGCTCGGCACGCCGACACCGGTTCCCCTCGACGCGAGCACCGTGATCATGTTCCGCGCCCGCCAGATCACCGCTGCCCAGCTGCGCCGCGGCCTCTACGCCGAGACGATGATCATCGACGGCGGCGCAGCCGTCCGCGTCCGGGAGACGCTCGCTCCATAATTCGGGCGTTATGGCGGGGACGATCCTCGTCGTCGAAGACGAGCCCTCGGTCGGAGAGCTCGTCCGCGGCTATCTGCAGCGCGATGGCTATCGCGTCGTCTGGGTGCGGTCCGGCGAGGACGCGCTCGTCGAGCTCGATCGTCACCCGGTGAAGCTGGTCATCCTCGACATCGGTCTCCCGGGAATGGACGGGTTCGACGTGTGCCGCACGATGCGGCAGCGCTCGCAGGTGCCGATCCTGATGCTGACCGCGCGCGACGAGGAGCCGGACCGCGTTGTCGGGCTCGAGGTCGGCGCCGACGATTACCTGACGAAGCCGTTCTCGCCGCGCGAGCTCGTCGCGCGCATGAAGGCGATCTTCCGGCGCACCGAGCCGCAGGAGCGGCGCGACCAGTTCACGCTCGGAGACGTCTCGCTCGACCGCGAGTCGCACGACGTCACCGTCGCGGGCAAACCGGTCGAGCTGACCGCGAAGGAGTTCGACCTGCTCGCGTTCTTCATGGCGAACGCGGGCGTCGTCGTCACACGCGACCTGCTGCTCGATCGCGTCTGGGGTCAGGAGTACCCCGGCGGCACCCGCACCGTCGACGTCCACGTCGCGCAGCTGCGGCGCAAGCTGGGCCGTCCCGACCTGATCCGGACGTTGCGAGGCTCGGGCTACAAGGCCGTCTCGTCATGAGCAGCCTCAGGGTCCGGCTGTTCGCGGGAACGCTCGCGGCGCTGGCCCTCACGCTCGTCCTCACGATCGGGATCGGCGCGGTCCTGACGCGGCGGCAGGTCGACAGATCGCAGGTGTCCGCGCTCGCCTCGCGCGCCGACGATCTGGCGGCGCAGCGCCGCCAGCACGTCAACTACACGACCGAGAACCAGCCTTCGGGCCAGGTGCGGACGATCGTCCAGCCGCGCAGCTTCTTCACCCAGCTCGTGCCGGACGTGAACAAGTCGTCGAACGGCGAGACGACCTACAACGGCGAGACGGAGCTCTACTCGTACCGCACGCTGCCCGACCGCGGGCTGCTCATGCTGCGGCCCGCGTCCGCGCGCAGCGCGGCCTGGCATCCGTTCCTCGGCGACCTGCTGCTCGCAGCGCTCGCCGGTGTCATCTTCGCCGCCGTGATGACGTTCTTCCTTGCGCGGTCGGTCGCCGGGCCGCTGCGGCGCGTCGTCGCCGCGACGCGCGCACTTGCTGCCGACGAGCGACACGAGCCGCTCGCGCCGGAGGGAACGCGGGAGCTGTCGGCGCTCGCCGAGGCGTTCAACCAGATGGCCGAACAGCTCGCCGTCTCACGTCAGGCCGAACGCGACTTCCTGCTCTCGGTCTCGCATGAGCTGAAGACGCCGCTGACGGCGATTCGCGGGTATGCCGAAGGTCTGGCCGAGGGCGCGTTCGGACCCGACGAGGCCGCGCGCACGATCATCGTCGAGGCGCACCGGCTCGAGCGGCTCGTGCTCGACCTGCTCGACCTCGCGCGCATGAACCGGTCCGAGTTCTCGGTGCGGCGCGAGCCGGTCGATCTCGCCGAGATCGCGCGCGAGGTCGTCGGGCGCCACAACGCGAAGGCACACGAGTTCGGCGTCGAGCTGAGCGCGGGAGGTGCCGAGTCGTGGGTCGACGCCGACCACGACCGCCTGTTGCAGGTCGCGTCGAACCTCGTCGAGAACGCGTTGCGGGAGACGCCGAGCGGCGGGCATGTGAGCGTCATCGCACGCGAAGGCCGGCTGATCGTCGCCGACACCGGCCCGGGCATCCCGCCGGAGGACGTGCCGCACGCGTTCGAGCGCTTCTACCTGTACGACAAGATCGGCCGCGACCGCCCGGTCGGGAGCGGGCTCGGCCTCGCGATCGTGAAGCAGCTCGCGACGGCGATGGGCGGCAGCGTCCGCGTCGAGAGCGGCCCGGGCGGGACGACGTTCACCGTCCTTTTGAAAGGGTCACGGCCGCAGCTTCGAGGTGTCGACCACCTCGAAGTCGGAGCCCTTCAGGACACCGAGCGCGTGTAGCTGATCGTTCGACCAGTGCGGGCTCGGGGCGCCGGAGACGTACCAGCTCGAGCCGTTGTCGGCGAGGATCATCCCGTAGGTCTTCATCGCCTGCGCGACCATGCGGGCCTGCGGCGGGAGCTTCGAGATGTCGACGCCCGCCTTCAACCGCACGCGCAGCCCCATCGGCGGCAGCGACGGATCGGTCTCGTCGCTCGCGTAGTGGCGCGCGGGATAGATGAACGCCTTGCGCGTCTCCTCGGCGGTGAAGCGCAGCGCATGGCGGATCACGCCGGTGGACGCGTCCTGGTCCCAGCGTGCGAGCCCGGGAAAGATCGGCAGACCCGCGGCGTCGGCGGATGTCCAGCCGGCGGGGCGCAGCTTGTTCGAACGCAGGTTGAAGATCGCGCCCGCGCCGGCGTGCCAGCCGCTCGAAGTGCGTCGCAGCGCGAAGAGCTCGTAGAGCGTGCACGAGTCCTCGTCGACGATCAGCGCGTGCCGGTCGCCTTCGTTCGCGTGCTGCGGTGCGCCCTCGATCGGCACGTTCGCCGGAATCGGATACGGGCCCTTGTCGCTCTCGTCGGCGTAGTCGAACGTCACCTTCGCCTTCGGCGTCGAGCTGCCGTGCACGACGACGTACGGGATGCCGATCTCGGAGCCGTCGTACAGGCCGCTGCCGAAGTCGGGGTGAACGCCCGTGTCGAGGCCGATCGACGTGATCAGCGTCGCCGAGTTCTTCGCCACGGGCAGCTTGTTCACCGGCTCGTTCCACGGATTGTTCGCCGGGAAGACCGGGCAGGTCGCGATCCTCGGCGGCGACGGCGCCGAAGAGGCTCCGGTGAAGAGAAGCGTGGCGGTCGCTGCGGCGGCGAGCAGCCTCACGGTTGGAGGAGTACCACGTCCCAGCCGCCGGGTCGTGCCCTGAACAGGTGACGTTCGTGCAGCCGGTCGTCGCGGTGCCGCCAGAACTCGTAGGTGTCGGGGACGAGCCGGTAGCCGCCCCAGCGCGCAGGGCGCTGCGGCTCGTCCGGCTGCGCCGCGACGGCGGCCTCGAGCTCCTCGCGCGACCCGATCGCTTCTGACTGCCGCGATGCGGCGGCGCTGCGGCGCGACGCCGGCGGCCGCGAGGCCCAGTAGGCGTCCGACTCGTCCGCAGGTACGCGCTCGACGCGGCCTTCGACGCGCACCTGGACGCCGTCGCGATGGAAGAGCAGCGCCGCGCGCGGGTTCTCCTCGAGCTCCCGTCCCTTGCGCGACTCGTAGCCGGTGAAGAACGTGAAGCCGCGCTGGTCGGCCGACTTCAGCAGCACCATCCGCGCCGACGGCCGGCCGTCGGCGGTCGCCGTGGCGAGCGCGACCTCAGGCCCCTCGATCCACTCGTGGAAGAGCGAAAGAGGGTCGGACTTCATGGGGCGATCTCGGGAACGTCCTGCAGGGTGCGGATCGGCGACGGCAAGAGGAACAGCATGCCGAGGAGCGGGCCGAGCGTCGCGATCCAGAGGGTCGGCCGCAAGCCGATCGTCGAGCCGAGCACGCCGGCGATCGCGGTGCCGAGCGGGCGGACGCCGTAGTTCACGACCATGAACGCCCCCGACACGCGCGAGCGGAGCGCCGGCGGGACGAGGCCCGCGCTCATCGTGGCAGCGGTGATGTCGAGCAGCATCACCCCGAAGCCCGATCCGAACTCGGCCGCGAACAGGAAGGCGATCACGAGCGGATGCGACCCGCCTGCTGCCGGCACGAGCACGAGCGGCGCCGGGAAGAGCAGGCACCCCAGGATGAACGCGGGGCCGAGTCCGATGCGGCGGCTGATCCGGCCGGTGACCAGGGAGCCGAGGATCGCACCGCCCGAGGCGACTCCGAGCACGACTCCGAGAACGGCAGGCTGGACGTGCAGGTGCCGCGACGCGTAGAGCACGAACAGCGCGAAGAACATGAAGTTGAAGAAGTTGATCGTCGCGACGCCGAGCAGGTCGGCGCGGAGGATCGGGTTGTTCCGCAGCCAGCGCGCGCCCTCGAGCACGCCGCCGGAGTCTCCTTCCGGCTTCGGCTCCGGTGCGTCGATCCGGCCGAGGAGCAGCGCCGACCAGAAGAAGGAGGCGGCGTCGACGGCGAGGGCGTACGGGCCCCGCAGGAGCTGCACGAGCACGCCGCCGAGGCTCGTCCCCGCCAGGCCGGCGAAGCCTCGATTGCCGTTCAGGATCGCGTTCGCGGCGACGTAGTCCTCGCGCTCGACGACCGTTTGGAAGAACCCGCCGTACGCGACCCAGAACACGACGTCGAACGTGCCTGCCGCGAATGCGACGACGTACAGCTGCGTCCAGGTCAGGTCGCCGAACGCAAACGCGATCGGAATCGTCGCGATCGCGACGCCGTGCACGACGTCGGTCACGAGCATGATGTGGCGGCGGTCACCGCGACGGTCGACCCAGCTCCCTGCGTGCAGCGAGAAGAGCAGGTTCGGGATCAGGGCAACCGTCATCAGCGCGCCCATCTGCCCGGGCGTCGCGTGCAGTGCGAGGACCGCAGTGAGCGGCAGCGCGATCAGCGTGATCTGGTCGCCGAGGAGCGACACCGCCTGGCCGATGAAGTAGCGACGGAAGTTCGCGTTTCGGCGGAGGAGCGGCGGGATCACGACCCTGCAACTTAGTTGCCGGCGAAGCCGGCAACTAAGTTGCTGCGCTTCGAGCCTGCGTCAGTCGACCGCGAGCGTCGCGCCGTCGAAGATGCTGCGCACCTTGCGGGTCAGGTCGTCGGCGCTGAAGGGCTTCTGCAGGAACGCGATCCCGGGCTCGAGCACGCCGTGGTGGCCGATCGCCGAATCGGTGTAGCCGGAGATGTAGAGGACCTGGGTGCCCGGGCGCATCGAGGTGACCGCGTTCGCGACCTCGGGGCCGCTCATGCCGGGCATGACGACGTCGGTGACGAGCAGATCGATCGCGCCGGTGTGGCGGCGCAGGAGCTCGAGCGCCGACGGCCCGTCGCCGGCCTGCAGGACCGAGTAGCCCGAGGACTCGAGAATCTCCGCGACGAGGTGCCGCACGACGGTCTCGTCCTCGACGAGGAGGATCGACTCGACCCCCTGCGCCGGCGCCTCGACGTCGGGCACCTCGACGACTTCCTCGACCGGCGACTCGACCGCGGGCAGCATGATGCGGAACGACGATCCCATGCCGGGCGCGGACTCCACCTCGATCGTCCCGCCGCTCTGCTCGACGATCCCGTAGACCGTCGCGAGGCCGAGTCCGGTGCCGCCTTCCTTGGTCGTGAAGAACGGGTCGAAGAGCTGCCGGCGCTCGTCCTCGGTCATGCCGACGCCGGTGTCGGTCAGCCGGAGCTCGGCGAACGGCCCGTCGTCGGTGATGAAGTTCGCGGTCTCGATCGTGACCGACCCGCCGTGCGGCATCGCGTCGCGTGCGTTGACTGCGAGGTTCACGATGACCTGCTCGATCTGCGTCGGATCCGCCTGAACCGTGGAGAGCTCCGAGTCGAGCATGGTCACGAGCTCGACGTCTTCGCCGATCAGCCGCCGCAGCATCATGTCCATGTCGCTGACGACCGCGTTGAGGTCGAGCACGCGCGGCTGCAGCACCTGCCGGCGGCTGAACGCGAGCAGCTGGCCCGTGAGCGAGGCCGCGCGCGCCGTCGCCTTCTTGATCTCCTCCGCGTGCCGGCGCAGCTTCGGGTCCTCCTCGCCGCCGATCAGGAACTCCGCGTAGCCCGCGATCGCCGTGAGCAGGTTGTTGAAGTCGTGGGCGATACCGCCGGCGAGCCGGCCGACGGCTTCCATCTTCTGCGCCTGTCCGAGCTGCGCCTCGAGCTCCTTCTGGCGCGTCAGGTCCCGGACGACCGCGATGTGACGGCCCGGCTCGACGTTCGCCGTTGCAACGAACTCGATCCGGTGGCGCCGGCCGCTCGGAAGCTCGATCCAGACCTCGGCCTCCATCGTTCCCGACTGGACGAACCGCGGCCACAGCCGCTCGACGGGCTCGTCGACGAGGAGATCGTCGATCGAGAGGCCGAGCGCTTCGTCGTGCGACAGGCCGAGAAGGTTCGCTCCGGCCTGGTTGACGTCCACCAGGGCGCGGGTGTTGTCGATGACGAGCATCGGCACGACCGAGCGCTCGAACATCGACTCGTAGAGCAGACTCGCCTCCTTCTGCCGGGTGATGTCGAGGATGTGCGAGACCATGTGCGTCGGCTCGCCGTCGTAGCCGCGCACGAGCGACACGGTCAGGTTCGCCCACAGGAGCGAGCCGTCCTTGCGCACGTAGCGCTTCTCGAGGCTGAAGTCGGAGATCTCGTCCGTGAGGAGCCGCGAGATCTGGGCCTCGTTCTCGGGCAGGTCGTCGGGATACGTGATCCCGCGGACTCCGAGCTTCATCAGCTCGGCCTCGCTGTAGCCGAGCATGTCGGCCAGATGGCGGTTCACCTGCACGAACGTCCCGTCGAAGGCGGTGAGCGCCATCCCGACCGACGTCGAGTCGAACGCGCCGCGGAAGCGCGCCTCGCTCTCCTGGAGCGCGCGGCGGCCGCGGACGACCGCAGTGACGTTCTCGAAGGTGATCGCGACGCGGGCACTCCGAAGCGGAAACGCCTTCGCGGTGAACACGCTCGGCGGGATGCGCGCGTCGCCGTATTCGATCTCGCCGACCTCGATCGGCCGGTCCTCGTCGAGCGCGCTGCGGAGGAGCGCGGTCAGCTCGTTGGAGACTGCGGGCAGAACGTCCTCGATCGTTCGTCCGACGATGTCTTCGGCCTTGATGCCCGTCGCCCGCTCGCTGGCACGGTTCGCGTAGTCGAGCCGCATCGAGTCGCCCTCGACCTGCCACACCCACAGCGCGGTCTGCATGTACTCCACGACCTGTCCCTGCATGCGCAGGTCCTCGACGAGCCGCCGCCTCGTCTCGAGCTCGCCGGCGTTGCGCATCACCGTGCTGACGAACTCCGCCATCAGCCGGGTCGACTCGATCGCGAGCTCGTCGAACGCGCTCGGCGCCTCGGCCATCACCGAGAGGACGCCCTCGATCTGTCCGTTGCGGTAGAGCGGCGCGCAGATCAGCGAGCGCGCGCCGACTTGCGTGCATGCGTTGGCGTCGACGCGCGCGTCGACGCGCGTGTCGGGCGAGTACACGGCTTCTCCCTGCAGCGCTGCGACGCCGGCGAGGCTGTGCGCGCGATCGATGCGCAGGCCTACGGCGCGCGCGGCGGTGCCCGAGCAGAAGTGGAGCACCGAGTCGTGGCCTTCGAACCACTGCACGGCCGC
The DNA here is from genome assembly GCA_035651895.1 of Gaiellaceae bacterium. Classification (GTDB taxonomy): domain Bacteria; phylum Actinomycetota; class Thermoleophilia; order Gaiellales; family Gaiellaceae; genus PALSA-600. The sequence goes on along the minus strand of DASREW010000013.1, from coordinate 92,855 downwards.
TCCGTCCCCGCCGGCGAGCCGCTGCGCGCGCTGCACGATCGCGCCGGTGACGGCGTCGGGGTCGAGCTCCAGGGCCGAGATCTCCTGCTGCGTCTGCACGATCGCGTGCAGACGCCCCAGGCTCGTGCGCAGCCGCTCCTCGTTCTGCTTGTGCTGCGAGACGTCCTCTTCCGTCGCCATCAGCCGTTCGAGCAGCTCGGCGTTCCGCAGCGCGATCGACGCGCCGACACCGAGCATGCGGATCTCCTCGACACCGGCGGCGTCGAATGCGTCCGGCGAGCGGCTGCGCACGCCGAGAATCCCGCGCACGCGACCGTTCCACTCGAGTGGGACGAGCGCGATCGAGAGCGCGCCCGGCGTCAGCGAGCCGTCGACCTCAGGTCCGGTTGTCTGCCGGAGGACGGTCACGTCGCCGCGCTCGATGCAGGCGGCGCCGAGCGTCTCCTCGAGCGGGAAGCTCCGGCCTTCGAGCGGGAGGTCTTCGCCAGCCGAATGCCGGAACTCGACGATTCCGTCGTCGAGCGTCGACATCGAAGCTCCGTCGGCGAGCGGCAGCTCCATCAACCGGTCGACGATGCCGCGCATCACCGCGTCGACCTCCCCATGGAGGGCTGCGACTTCGAGCTCGGGACGGAGCGAGCCGGTCACGCGATGTAACCCTGACGGAGAGCCGTCGCGACTGCTTGGGTTCGCGTCGAGGCGCCGAGGCGGTCGCAGGCCTTGCGGAGGTGGGTGCGCACGGTCTCGGAGCTGATTCCCAGACGGCGCCCGATCTCCTCGTGCTGGAGGCCTTCCGCGAGCAGCCCCAGCACTTCGAGCTCGCGCGCCGTGAGCTTGGCGTTCGCCACCTCCTGCCGGCTCACGCCCGGGTCGAGGTAGGAGCGGCCGGCGAGCACCGCTTCGAGCGCGCGGACGAGGTCGGCCAGCGGCGCCTCTTTGAGGACGAGCGCCGCCGCGCCCGCTTCCAGCACGGCCTGAGCGATCTGCTCGTCCGCGTCGCCGGTGTACACGCAGATCCGGGTGTCGGGCGCCGCCTGGCGGAGCTCGGCGATGAGCTCGAGCCCGGAGAGACGCGGCATCCGGAAGTCGATCAGCGCCAGCTCCGGCTGCTCGGCCGCGGCGAGCGTGACCGCGCGGCGGCCGTCTGCGGCCGGGCCGACCACCTCGAAGCCGCTTTCGGTCAGGTAGTTGGAGACTGCCGAGGTCAGCGCAGGATGATCGTCGGCGAGCAGGCAACGGGGGTCGTTCATCGGTTCACCTCCGAGAGGACGGGCGATGCGGCGCGCGCCATCACCAGCCCGCGAACGCGGGAGGTGAGCGCCTCGAGGTACGGGCCGCCCTTGACGACGTAGTCGGAAGCCCCGTGGCGGAAGGCTTCGATCGCGGTGTCCTCGGCACCGTTCCCTGTGAGCATCACGACGGGAGTCGCGGCATGCGCCGCGTGCAGCGCGTCGAGCACGCGCAGGCCGGACCCGTCCGGAAGCAGATAGTCGACGACCGCAAGCGACCACTCCGCGCCGTTCGCGAACTCGGTCGCGTCCGCGACGGTCCGCGAGCGAACGACGACGGCGCCCGGTAGCGCCCGTTCGAGGGCGCCCGTCAACGCGCGGGCGTCCTGCTCGTCGTCCTCGACGAGGAGCACGGCGTGCGGGGCGGTGACGGGCTCGCCCGGCGTCGGCGTGAGCAGGTGCAGGCCGTCGGTGGAGAGCACGAGCTCGCCGGTGTCGATCAAGCGAAGCGCGATCTCCACGATGCGCGGGTCCCACTGGCTGCCCGAGCCGTCACGCAGCTCCGCGACGACTCCGTCGGGACTGAGCGGCCGGCGGTAGAGCTGGCGCGCGGACATGACCTCAATCGAGTCGGCGACAGAGACGATGCGCGCGATCAGCGGGATGTCGTTGCCGGCGAGACGGTCGGGGTAGCCGGTGCCGTCCCAGCGCTCGTGGTGGTGGCGGACGACCGGCCGCGCGCTCGCGAGCAGGTCGAGCGGCTCGAGCAGCTTGTCGCCGATCTCGGGATGCGTCTCGACGATGCGCCGCTCCTCGTCGTCGAGCGCCGACGGCTTCAGGAGCACGCGGTCCGGGATGCCGATCTTCCCGACGTCGTGCAGGATCGCGCCGAGCCGCACGGCTTCCACGTCGTCGTGCGTGAGGCCGAGATCTTCCGCGATGCGGACCGCAAGCGCAGCGAGCCGCTCGCAGTGGCCGTGCAGGTACGAGTCGCGCGCTTCGATCGCGTTCGCGAGCGCGCTCGCGAGCGTCGGTGCGAGCAGCTGCTCACGCAGCTCGTCGCGGCTGCGTGACGCGCGCTCGAGCGCATGCGCGACCGCGGCCTGCAGGTCGGCGTGCGCGAACGGCTTCGTCACGAGACCGGCCGCGCCGCGCATCAGCGCCTGGCTCAGCGTCTCGTAGGTGCCGGCGCCCGTGACGAGCACGACCGGCAGCGATGCGCGGCGCGTACGCACGGCCTCGAGCAGCTCGAGGCCTGAGAGCCCGGGCATGACGACGTCGCTGACGACGAGATCGAAGTCGTCGTCGAGCAGCAGGAGCGCGCGCTCGGCGTCCTCGGCGCCGACCACGTCGTGCCCGGCGGCTTCGAGGATCTCCATCACGAGCACGCGGATCACGTCCTCGTCGTCGATCACGAGAATCCGGCTCATATCCGCTCCGGCGCCGGCAAAGCCGGCACCTCCGCTCCTTGTGAGCCTCCGTCGAGCCTACGGCTCATATCCGCTCCGGCGCCGGCAAAGCCGGCACCTCCGCTCCTTGTGAGCCTCCGTCGAGCCTACGGCTCATACATCTTCCTCGCGTGCGACGGGCAGCCGGAGGGTGAAGGTCGAACCGCGGCCGAGCTCCGACGAGGCGGTGAGGCTGCCGCCGTGCGCCTCGGCGATGCCGAGGCTGACGGACAGTCCGAGACCGGTCCCGCCGTTGTGCCGCTTGGTCGTGTAGAAGGGCTCGAAGATGCGGTCGAGCACGTACGGCTCGATCCCCGGGCCGTCGTCGGAGACGGATGCGACCACGTGGTCGCGCTCGCGGCGGACGTCGACCTGCACGGTGCCGCCGTTCGGCATCGCCTGGCGGGCGTTCCCGATCAGGTTCAGGAAGATCTGCTTCAGCTGGTTCGGGCTGCCGATGACGAGAGCGCCCGAGCCGTCGTAGTGGTCCACGAGCTCGACGCCCTTGTGCGCGTTCGTGCGGCGGACGAGATCGACGGTCGAGTGGACGACGTCTTCGAGCGGAACCACATGACGTTCTTCGGCGTTTTCGCGCGCGAAGTCGAGCAGTGCCCGCACGATCTCCTTGATCTCGAGGCCGGTCTGCTGGATCAGCTCGAGCCGCTGGTGCGCCTTCGAGCCGGGCTCGGCCTCCTTGAGCAGGAACTCGTTCAGACCGAGGATCGCAAAGAGCGGATTGTTGATCTCGTGCGCGACGCCTGCGGCGAGCTCGCCGATCGCCGCGAGCTTGCCGCTCTGGACGAGCTGCTGGTCGAGGCGGTGCTTCTCCGTCAGGTCGGTGATCATCCCGAGCAGCAGCTCGATCTCGCCGTCGTCGCCGGGAACGCCGTGCGAGGCGACCTCGACCGGCACGGCGCGGCCGTCCTTGCGCCGGAAGACACGGTGCACGACGGAGCCCGGCTCGAAGCCCGCGGTCTCGTCCTCGTCCGGATCCCACCAGGGGAACGGCGGCCGGACACCGAGAACCTCGTCGCGCTCGAACCCGGTGAGGTCGAGGAACGCCTCGTTCACGGACAGCATCTCGCGCCGGCGTGCGGAGCCGACGGTGAGCGCGATCGGCAGCGAGTTGAAGAGCGCGTAGAGCGTGTGCTCGTTCAGGACTTCGCGTGCGTGCTCGTCGGTGACGTCGCGGAAGACGATGACCGCACCGCCTGCGACCGGTGAGACGCTGCCGTCGATCACGAGCTCGCGTCCGTCGAGCGCGGTCGCACGGATGCGGAACCGACCCGGCTCGCCGGTCTCGATCACGCGCGTCCCCGGGATCGCATCGCTCACGAGGTCATACGGCTCCCCGTCGAGCGTGCGCGGATTGAAGAGCGACGTCTGATACGGAACGCCGGGTGGAAGCGCGAGGATCGCGCGGGCCGTGTCGTTCAGCGTGACCGAGGTCCCGTCGGTGACGATGACGCCGTCGGCGACGCCGTTCAGGACGACGTCGAAGTGCGTCTGCCCGCGCTCGCGCCGCGTGCGCTCGGTGAGCGTGGTGAGCCCGGCGAGCGTCTGCAGGAGGGCGACGGCGTCGGCGGCTTCGCCTGCCTCGAGCTCCGTCTGCCAGGAGGCGCGGATGAGCGCACCGCAGCGGTCGAAGTCGAGCGGAACGCCGACCGCCGCACCTTCGACATACGGCGTGCCCGTCGCGAGCGCGGAGGTGATGAGCCCGTCGGCCGGGACCGGCAGTCCGAGCTCCGTCCCGGGAGAGCCGGCGGCCGCGACGAGCGTCCCCTGCCCGGAGTCGTCCTGCCAGAGGCTGACGGCGAGACGGTCGGCGCCGAGCAGGCGCAGGCCCGACTCGGCGAGCGCCCGAAACGCCTCACCGAGGGTCGGCGCAGCATTCACGGCGAGTGCCGCGTCGATCAGGTCGCCGGGATTACCGGCAGTGGGTGGGGCAGTCGTCGAAGGCCGCAAAGTCGCTACAAACTCCCGCAGAAGTGTCGGGACAACTATTGGCAACCGGGCCCGAAACCGGTATCCCTACAGGTGTGTTGCGGCCCTCCCCCGAATCGGGGATCCCCGGGAACGCGGTCTCCGCTCCGGCGCCGGCCAAGCCCGCACCTCCACTTCCGCGCGTGCTCGTTGGCTGACTCGGTCCCGATCACCTGTGTGATCGCCGACGACCACCCGGCGGTGCTCGAAGCAGTCGCCGAGTTCCTCGAGCAGGGCGGCATCGAGATCGTCGGCCGCGCCGGTGACGGCGAGGAGGCGCTCGAGCGAATCGAGCAGCGGAAGCCGCGCGTGGCGCTCGTCGACGTGCGGATGCCGAAGCTCGGCGGGATCGAGGTTGCGCGCAGGGCCAAGCGCTCGGCGCCGGAGACAGCGGTGCTCGTGTACACGGGCTACGGCGACCGCGCGCTGCTCACGGAAGCGCTCGACGTCGGGGTCGCCGGCTTCGTGCTCAAGGAGGCGCCGATCGAGGATCTGCTGCGCGCCGTTCGCGACGTCGCGGCCGGAACGACATACGTCGACGCCGTGCTCGCGGGGACGCTTGCCGCGTCGTCGCTGGGCTCGCAGTTCCCCGAGCTCACGCAGCGCGAGCGCGACGTGCTGCGGCTCCTCGCCGACGGCCTCTCCAACGAGGAGATCGGGAAGCGTCTGTTCATCTCGGCCGAGACCGTGCGCACACACGTGCGCAAGGCGATGGACAAGCTCGACGCCGACACGCGCACCCAGGCTGTCGCGAAGGCGCTCCGCGAGCACCTGATCGCATAGCTAGCGGACGCGCAGCCGCTTCTTCTTCGCCGTGTTCACTTTCACCGGCGGCGCGTACGCCGTGACCGTCGAAGGCGGCGCCGTCGCCGTGCTCGGGGCGCCGATGAGCTGGGTGAGGAGCGTGCGGAACGCGGCGACCGGCATGGCGCCCGCCTCGTCGTCCTGCGGTGTCGGGCGCATCGAGTTCTGCGCCGAAGGCCAGTACGCCCACGCGAGCTCCGACGCGAACCGCTCGCAGGCGTTGTCGGAGTGCTGGAGCCCCGGCACCTCGTAGCACCAGTCCTTGCCGCCGAGTGCCTGCTGGAGGATCGCGCGCTTCGCGTCGTCGAGCAGGAAGAAGTCGACCTGGTGGCCGAACTCGTGCTGCACGACGCCCCAGCTGAACTCGCCGCTGTCGAGAAGCGATGCGTCGAGGTAGACGTTGCCGTAGGTCGAGTACGAGTCGCCGTAGGCGCCGATGTGCACCGTGATCGTCTGCGGGATCAGGCTCCAGTTGAAGCTCGAGACGTCGAGCGCGGAGACGACCTGCGCCTGCTCGTAGGCGGTGCCGCCCTGGAAGACGTAGCTGCCGCCGGCCGCCTTCCCCGCCTGGGCGAACGCCAGGGCGAGGACGCCAGTGAGCAGGATCAGAGCCGCGCGCCGCATTGCTCACTCAGCATCGATCCGACCGGCCCACCGGCCCATTCCCGCGACGCGGGCGCCGACTTCCCCAGTCCGGGTGACGTTTCCGGTCGGGACAGGTGAGGAATGCGGAGACTCGGTGTCAGAAACAGTCGAAACTGACGTCCCGAAGCGACTCGACCGCCTCCCGTGGTCGTCCTGGCACTGGCTCGTCGTCTTCGCGCTCGGCTTCGTCTGGATCCTCGACGGCCTCGAGGTGACGATCGTCGGCTCGATCGGGCCGACGCTCCAAAAGGCCTCGCTGCACCTCTCGTCGTTCCAGGTCGGAGCGATCGGCGCGTTCTACGTGGGCGGCGCGGTCACGGGCGCGCTCTTCTTCGGGTACCTGACCGACCGCTTCGGCCGCAAGAAGCTGTTCATGCTCACTCTCGGGCTCTACCTGCTCGCGACGGTGGCGACGGCGTTCTCGTGGAACGCGTGGAGCTTCTTCCTCTTCCGCTTCATCGCCGGGGCCGGCATCGGCGGCGAGTACTCGGCGATCAACAGCGCGATCGACGAGCTGATCCCGGCACGCGTGCGCGGGTGGGTCGACCTCGCGATCAACGGCTCGTGGTGGCTCGGCACGGCCGGCGGCGCCGCACTCTCGCTCGTCTTCCTCGACCCGAAGATCTTCCGCATCGACCTCGGCTGGCGGCTGACGTTCGGGCTCGGCGCGATTCTCGGCATCGCCGTCCTCCTCACCCGGCGCGCGATTCCGGAGAGCCCGCGCTGGCTGATGATCAAGGGGCGGACCGACGAGGCGGAGAAGATCGTCTCGAGGATCGAGAAGCGCGTCGCCTCGTCGACGGGTGAGGAGCTCGACCGCGTCGACGACACGATCGAGCTCGAGCCGCGCGAGGCGACGGGGTTCGTCGAGATCGCGAAGACGATGTTCTCTCGCTACCGGAGCCGCACCGTGCTCGGCCTGATGATGATGAGCGCGCAGGCGTTCGCCTACAACGCCGTCTTCTTCACCTACGGCCTCGTGCTGACGACGTTCATGCACGCCAACAGCGCGCACATCGGCCTGTACATCGTCCCGTTCGCGATCGGGAACTTCCTCGGACCGCTCCTCCTCGGGCCGCTCTTCGACAAGGTCGGGCGCCGGATCATGCTCACGCTCAACTGGGGCGTGTCGGGAAGCGTGCTCGTCGTCACGGCGATCCTCTTCCAGCGCGGCTCGCTCTCGGCGATCACGCTGACGGTGCTCTGGTGCGTCGTCTTCTTCTTCGCGTCCGCTGCCGCGAGCGCCGCGTACCTGACGGTGAGCGAGGTCTTCCCGCTCGAGATTCGCGCGATGGCGATCGCGTTCTTCTACGCGGTCGGCACCGGGCTCGGCGGGATCATCGGGCCGGCGCTCTTCGGCAAGCTGATCGGCTCGAAGAGCCTCACCGAGACGATGGTGGGCTTCCTGATCGCAGCGGTCTGGTTGCTGCTCGCCGCGATCACGTCGTGGTTCCTCGCCGTCGATGCCGAGCAGAAGCCGCTCGAGGAGGTGGCGGAGCCGCTCTCATCGGAGGCGGCCGACGACGGCGGCGGCGGCAAGAAACGCCGCCGGCCGCGCGCACACTGGTCGCCGCGCTACTCGCACCACTCGTAGGGCTTCTCAGTAGGCGTCGAGCACGGCGCTCCGGCGTGACTCGTGCTCGAGCACGCGGAACAACATGAACGCGGCGGCCGCGTAACAGGCGCCGACGAGCAGCTCCGTCCCGACGAGGCCGGCGACGCTGCCGAGCGACGCGCCGTCGGAGACACGCCTCGCCGCCTCGATCCCGTGCGTCAGCGGCAGGCAGCGGCCGACGAAGCTCATCCAGCCGGGAAGGTCGCCGAGCGGGATGTTCACGCCGCAGAAGAGCAGCATCAGGAAGTACGCCATGTTGGCGGCGAACCAGAAGTCCTTCGCGCGCAGGCCAATCGAGCCGAGCAGCATCCCGAACGCGGTGCACGACGTCGTCGTCACGACGACGATCAGCGCGAGTGCGGGAACGGCGGAGACCGGCGGCCGGAAGCCGAGCAGCACGCCGATCCCGAAGGTGAACGCGGAGACGAGCAGCCCGTTCGCGAGCACCGGCACGCCACGCCCGAGAAACACCGCGGCGCGGTTCGCCGGCGAGGCCAGCAGCGGGCCGAGCGTCCCGAACCAGCGCTCGTTCGCCACGGCCATCGTCATGCCGTAGACGGACGACATCGCGCAGACCTGAATCGAGTTGCCGACGATGTAGAAGTCGCGCGATTCCGCGTGTGCGTACTGGCCGAGCTTCGTGAAGAAGATCAGCTGGAAGAGCGGGCTTCCCAGCATGGTCGGGATGTACATCGCCGGGCGGATCCAGTTGAACAGGCCGCGGTACGCGATCACGCCGCCGACGAAGAAGATCGAGAGCCAGCGCTTCATGTCAGCGAAAGCGTCGCGCGGGCGCGAGCCGCGTGCTCGAACCAGCGGAACGTGAGCGTCGAGAGGGCGAGCGCGCAGAGCCCGACCAGGCAGACCATTCCGAGCGGCCCCCAGACCGCGCCGCCGAGCGCCGCATGCCGGATCGCGAGCACGCCCCAGTACGGCGGCAGGATCCAGGAGATCGGGCGCGTCCAGCCGGGGAGCAGCGACGTCGAGAAGATCAGCCCGGAGGCGATCCAGACCGGGTACTCGAGCAGGTTCGAGAGGGCGTTCGCGTAGCGGTAGAGGATGAACGTCGAGGCGAGCACGAGGCCCATCAGCCCGAGCGCGATCACGGTCGCCGGCAGCGAGAGCACGAACAGCCACGGATGGGCGAGCCGCAGCGGCACGCCGAACACGAGGCGGCCCCAGAGGAGCGTCGCCGCGAGCGCGTACATCCCGAGGAACGAGTTCGCCAGCGAGAACGGCAGGTAGACGAGCGCGAGCGGCGGCGGCGCTGCGGCACCGAGCTCGAGCGTTCCCTGCCAGCGCTGCCACTGCACCATCCCGCCCGAGCCGAACAGCGTCGTCGACCAGACGCCCATCATCCCGGCGCCGAGCGCGGCATACAGCAGCGTGCCGGACTGCCCGCCCGACTTGAACATGTAGAACGCGATCGTCGCGAAGATCACCGGCTGCACCGTCGAGGTGACGAGGAAGAAGCTCGACGTCCCGACCATCTTCAGGTTCATCACGAACCCGCTCGCAATGATCCGCGCAACTCTCATGCCTCGAGCCTAGCCGCGCGTCACGTCACAATCGCGGGCAATGGCGAGGCTCGCGCGCGTGCTCTGGTTCGGCTTCGGCGCGCACTTCAAGCTGCTCTCGCGCTCGCCGTTCGACATCTGGGTCGTTGTCGCCTCGCCGCTGATCTTCGCGACGCTCGCGCACTTCCTCTTCGCCGGAAACGGCGGTCCGCAGATGCTCGTCGCAGCGCTCGCCTCCGGGGTGATGGGCATCTGGTCGTCGACGACGGCTTCCGGAGCGGGAGCGCTGCAGACGCAGCGGCGCCTCGGCGTCCTCGAGCTGCTCGTCGCAGCGCCTGCCCCGTTCTGGAGCGTGCTGCTCCCGATCAGCTTCGCCATCTCCGGCATCGGCGTGTACTCGCTCGCGGTCGGGCTCGTCTACGTCCGCGTGCTGTTCGGGGTGCCGATCGTCATCCACTCCTGGCCCGCGTTCGTCGTCGCCGTCCCGGCGACGATCGTCGCGGTCGGCTCGCTGGGCTTCGTGTTCGCGTCGGGTCTCGTCCGCTTTCGCTCCGCGTTCATGCTCGGGAACCTGTTCGAGTGGCCTGTGTGGATGGTCTGCGGGCTCCTGATCCCGGTATCCGTCCTGCCGGGCTGGCTCCGGCCGGTGTCGTGGTTCCTCGCGCCGACGTGGGGGATGGCTGCGCTGCGCGGTGCGACGCTCGGCACCGGTCATCCCTGGGCGGACGTCGGCATGTGCGCGGTCCTCGCCGCCGGCTACTTCGTGATCGGCACTGCCTTTCTGCGGTTCTTCCTCGACGCTGCACGCGCGAAGGCGACGCTCGCCCTCACGGCATGAGGAACCTCCGCCTGCTCACGATCGGCGGCTACCTGAGCTACCGCGCGCTCTTCGGCTGGCTCAACCCGTACATGTACTCGCTCGCTCTGCTGCTCCCGGCGGTCGCGCAGCTCTCGTTCTTCGTGTTCCTCGGCCGGGCGGCGCACGTGGCAGACGACAGCTACTACGTGGCGGGTAACGCGCTGCTCGCGGCCGCAACGCCGTCGCTCTTCGGGATGGCCCAGGCGGTGGCAGGCGAGCGGTACTCGAACACGCTGGCGCTCCTGATCGCCTCGCCGGCGAGCCGCGTCGCCGTCTTCGCGGGGCGCGCGCTGCCCGGGATCGTCAACGGGATGGTGCTCTCGACCTGGACGTTCGCCGTCGCAGCGCTGCTCTTCCGCGTCTCCGTGCCGGCCGGTGCGGTCGTGCCGCTCGCGGGCGCGATCGCGGCGACGTCGTTCTCCTGCGTCGGGCTCGGCCTCGTCAACGCGGCGCTCGGGCTCCGCTGGCGCGAGACGGCGGTGCTCGGGAACCTGCTCCTCTTCGTGCTGCTCATGTTCGCCGGGGTCAACGTGCCGCTCGACCGCCTGCCCGGCTGGCTCTCGACGATCGCCCAGGGGCTGCCGGTGACCCACGGCGCGAAGGCGGCCCGGGAGCTCGTCGCCGGCGCCGGGTTCGAGCACGTGGCGCCGCTGCTCGGAGCCGAGCTGCTCGTCGGCGCGTGTTACCTCGCGACGGGCCTCGTGGCCCTGCGGCTCTTCGAGGTCGAGGCGCGCCGCGGCGCGACGCTCGAGCTCGCGTAGAGAGCCTCTCTAGTCCTCGGCGGTCACGAGCGAGACGTACGCGTCCTCGAGCGTCGGCTCGCGCGACTCGACGCGTCCGATCTCGAAGCTGTCGAGCTGGGCGAGAAGCGGCGCGGTCAGCTCGCGCTCGCCCGTCGTCTGGACGACGAGCAGCTGCCGCTGCTCCCGTTCTTCGACATTCACGGCCTCGACGCCGTCGATCTCGCGCAGTCGGGCGACGGCGGCGTCGTCGACGCCGAAGACCTCGATCTCGGTGACGCGGCCGCCTGCGACGCGGCTCTTCAGCTCGGCCGGCGTTCCCTCGCCGACGATCCTGCCCTTGGCGATCACCGCGATGCGGTCGCACAGCGCGTCCGCCTCGAACATGTAGTGCGTCGTGAGGAGGACGGTCTTGCCGGCGGCGATCAGGTCGCCGATCGTCGTCCGCAGCTCACGCGCGCCGACCGGATCGACGCCGATCGTCGGCTCGTCGAGGAAGACGACCTCGGGATCGTGGAGGATCCCGCGCGCGATATGGAGGCGCTGGCGCATGCCGCGCGAGTAGCCCTCGACGCGCTCCTGCTCGCGGCCCTTCAACCCGACCAGCTCGAGCACCTCGGCGATCCGCGTGCGCTGCGTCTTGCCGGACACGCCGTACAGCTCGGCGAAGTAGCGGAGGTTGTCGAGCGCCGAGAGACGCTCGTAGAGGCCCCGGTCGCCGCCGAAGACGTAGCCGATCCGGGTGCGGAGCTCCTTCGCCTGCTTGACGACGTCGAGGCCGAGGACGTGCGCGTCGCCGCTCGTCGGCAGGAGCAGCGTGATCAGCATCTTGATCGTGGTCGTCTTGCCGGCGCCGTTCGGGCCGAGCAGGCCGAACAGCTCGCCCTGCTCGACGGAGAACGTGATCCCGCGCACGGCCTCGACCTCGAGCGGCCGCCGCCGGAGGATGCCGGTCGTCGTCTTGTAGGTCCGCCTCAGCTCGCGTGCGTCGATGACCGCCACGGCTCGACCTTAGCCGGGACGTCGCACGGCGTCTGCGGATCGCCCTCGCAGCAGCCGAGCTTGAACTTGCAGCGCGGGCACTGCCAGGTCCCGTGCACCCACGCCATCGGGGTCGGGCACCGCCAGCACATCTCCGTCTCGGCCACGCGGGCGAGCATAGAAGAGCGGCCTGACGGGTTGGGGTTGCGCAGCGGGGTGCCGTGTGCTGTAATCCTGTCCTATGGAGATAGATCAGGATGTCAGGAACGTGGACGGCGGCGCCGCTCTCGAGTTTCGGCTCGATCCTGCGTCCGGGGTGCCGACCTCGCAGCAGCTCGTGCAGCAGGTGGAGCATGCGTTGCGCCTCGGCTACCTGAAGCCCGGCGATCGGCTGCCGAAAGTCCGGGACGCGGTGGCGTCGCTCGCGATCAATCCGAACACCGTGTTGAAGGCCTATCGCGAGCTGGAGCTCAAAGGTCTCACCGAGGGGCGGCCGGGCCAGGGGACGTTCATCAAGGCGACGCTCAACCGGGTCGGCCTGCCGGAGCTGACCAAGCTTCGCCGCTCCCTTCTCGGGTGGGTCTCCGACGCCGACACGGTCGGACTGGACGCGGATGGGATGGCCGCGCTCTTCGCGAGTGTGGTGCGGGATTTCGCCGAGCGCCGTAGCGGCGGCGCAGTCGCCGAGGGCTCGGAGCGCGTCGCGTGAGCGTCATCGAGGCAAACGGCCTCGGCAAGCGCTTCGGAAGCACGTGGGCGCTGAGGGATTGCTCGCTTGCGGTCCCCGCCGGCCACGTGGCTGCACTCGTCGGCCCGAACGGCGCGGGGAAGACAACGCTGCTGAACCTCGCGGTCGGCCTCGTCACCCCGACTGTCGGCAGCGTCACGGTGCTGGGCGGGCAGGCAGCGGGCTCGCCCGCCGCCCTGGACGGAATCGCATTCGTTGCCCAGGACGTCCCGCTCTACGGGAACCTGTCGGCCGCCGACATGCTGCATCTGACGCGCAACCTGAACCGGCACTTCGACCAGCGAGCGGCCGAGCGCCGGCTGGCCGAGCTGGACATCCCGTTGAAGCGCAAGGCAGGCAGGCTCTCGGGCGGCCAGCAGGCGCAGCTCGCGCTGACCCTGGCGCTGGCCAGGCGGCCGCGGCTGCTCATCCTGGACGAGCCGATGGCGATGCTCGACCCGGTCGCCCGGCACAACTTCATGGCCACGGTGCTGACGACCGCCGTCGACGAGGGCGTCTCCGTGCTCCTGTCGTCACACGTGCTGGCCGAGCTGGAGCGGGTCGCCGACTTCCTCGTCCTCCTTTCGCACGGACGCGTCCAGGTCGCCGGCGAGGTCGACGAGCTGCTCGCCGGCCACCGCGTGCTGGTCGGCCCGGCCGCCGAGGCGGACCGGTACGCAGAGCGGCTGGCCGTCGTGCACGCACGCAGCGGCGGTGCGCAGGCCCATCTGCTGGTCCGGATGAACGGCGACGCCGCGCGCGTCCCGCCCGGATGGGACGCGCATCCGGTCGGCCTGGAAGAGCTCGCCCTCGCGTACCTGCGCGAGCCCGACGCCGCAGCGTTGCCCGGTCCCGCTCGCCGCACCGTGACGGCGGTGGCGGGATGAGCGCTCTGGCGGGGCCCGTCCTCGAGGGGCCGAACGGGCTACGGCCCGTGCCATGGCAGCGGATGGCCTGGGTCACCTGGCGCCAGCACCGCTTCGCCGTCGCCGGCATGGCGCTGTTCCTGGGCGGGCTCGCGACGTATCTGTGGATCATCGGCAGGCGGCTGCATCACGCCTACGCGGCCGCGATCGCCTGCCATTCGGCGAGCTCCGTTGCGTGCGTCGACGCGATCAGCGAGTTCAACAGCCTGTACCGCTTCTTCCTGGGTGGTTACGTCCTGCAGCCGCTGCCTGCGCTGATCGGGGCATTCATCGGCGCGCCGCTTCTGGCGCGCGAGCTGGAGACCGGCACCTTCCGCTACGCCTGGACGCAGGGCTTCGGCCGGTGGCGCTGGACGCTCGCCAAGCTGATCCTGCTCGCGCTCGTGGTCGTTGCGGCCGCCGCAGCGATGAGCGTGCTCTTCTCCTGGTACTACCGGCCGTACTTCGGCGCCGGTAACAGCGCCCTGGCGCTCCGCGCCTGGTCGCCGCTCGACGCCTACCTGTTCGACCTGCGCGGGACGGCGTTCGCCGCCTGGACGCTCGTCGCGTTCGCGATCGGCGCGCTCGCCGGCGCACTCATCCGTCAAGTTGTTGCCGCGCTCGCGGCCACGCTTGCCGCCTATACGGCTCTCGCGATCGCGGTCGGCATGTTCCTGCGTCAGCACTACCTCGCGCCGCTGGCCACCACCCGCCTCAACCTGCCGAGCTCCGCCTGGATCGTGGGGCAGTGGTGGACGAAGGACGGCACGTTCGCCTACGCCCCGTGGCCTCCCGGCGACCTCGCCTTTCGGCTCTGCCCGCCCTCGGTGGTCGGGCAGGGCAAATCGACCTCGCAGTTCAACGCTGTCATTCAATGCTTCAACCGCCATGGCTACGCCTTCTGGCACCACTATCAACCCGCGAGCCGCTTCTGGACCTTCCAGGCGATCGAGAGCGGCTGGCTGCTCGCCCTGTCCGCGCTCCTCGTCGCAGCGACCGTCTGGGTCGTTCAGCACCGCGCGGCCTGAGCGGCCGCGAACGACAGCAACCTGGTTCACGGAACCAGGTTGCGACAGAGCGGCGGGTGGGCTCGAAAGACAGCAACCTGGTTCACGGAACCAGGTTGCGACATAGCGGCGGGTGGGCTCGAACCACCGACCTTCGGGCTAAGAAGTCTGTCGACGCAGAGCGTCGACAGCGTTGAGGCACATCGCGAGACTTGGATAGCGGCGGGTGGGCTCGAACCACCGACCTTCGGGTTATGAGTCCGACGCTCTAACCAGCTGAGCTACGCCGCCTCGACGGGCTCATAGTAGCGCCGGGCTGCTGCGAGCACTTCGTCCGCGGAGGCGGGAAAGCTCGCTGCGAGCCAGCGGAGAGCGTCCTGTGCGACGGGGACGCGCCGGGCGCGCAGCGGGCGATTGACGATGTAGAAGATGTCCCGCGCCGTCGGCGCTCCGAGCACGTCGGTGAGCGCCCGGGTGACGGCGCGGTTGAAACGGTCGACGTCGTGCGCCGGCAGGACGTGCGAGTGAACGTTGCAGATCTCCGGCAGCGGCGCCTTCTGCGTCTTCGCGTCGAAGACGTCGAGCTGGTAGCCGCACAGGAGCGCGAACGTCCGCCGGCGGCGTAGCTCCTCCCAGAGCTCCTCGAGCGCGATCGCATCCTCCGTCGCCCCGCCGATGCAGAGCAGGTCGACCATCTCGCCGAATGCCCGTGGGATGCCGGGAGCGCGTTCCGACGCGCGGTCGAGGAGACCGCCGACGGCGGCGTCGAACCGCTCGGCCGAGAGCCGTCGGCGTCGTAGAAGCTCGCAAGCGTGTCGGCGGCGTCGACGAAATCCACCGGCGCGTCCGCGTCGAGGCGCGCGCGGATCGCTTCTGTGTGCGCTGGGGTCGCGACGACCACGCCGGCGCCGCTCGCTGCGAAGCCCGCGGCCAGGAACGCCACGACGGAGTCGACGAGCTCCTCGTCGCGCGTGTAGATCTCGACCCCGTGCCCGGGCTCCAGCCCGTCCGCGAGGAACCGCTCCCAAGGCGTTTCCACGACGCGGACACCCTAGCTCCGATCCGGCCGGCTCGCTCGGGTCCCGCTACACTTCCGCGGCCCGAGGGCAGTGCGTCAGCGTGCCCGGGGCCGGAAGCTTCCTCACGAGAGAAGAGATATGGCCAAGACCGGAGTCAGAGTTGCGATCACGCTCGCGTGCACCGAGTGCAAGCGGCGGAACTACCAGACGATGAAGTCGAAGCGGAACACGCCCGACCGCGTCGAGTTCCGCAAGTACTGCCGCTGGTGCGGCACCCACACGCCGCACAGGGAGACCCGGTAGGCGACATGGCGGACGCGCGCTCAGAGCGCCATCCCGCCGTCCGGCCGCAGTCACAGCCTGCGCCGGCCGACGAGCCCCGCCGCCGCGGCAACTTCGTCATGGAGTCGTGGGCGGAGCTCAAGAAGGTGGAGTGGCCGGGCCAGAACCAGGTGATCCAGGGCACGGTCGTCGTGCTGATCGCCTGCCTGGTCGTCGGCACCTACCTCTACCTGAACGACGAGATTTGGAAGAACGTCGTCCCGAAAATCCTCGGGCAATAGAGAGATAAGGACAGGAATGTTTCGCTGGTACGTCGTCAACACGTATTCGGGCCATGAGAACAAGGTCAAGGCCAACCTCGAGCACCGCATCGAGTCGATGGGGCAGCGCCAGCGCTTCCGGCGCGTCGTCGTCCCGACCGAGCAGGTGATCGAGACCAAGGACGGCCAGAAGGTGCAGGCCGAGAAGCGCGTGCTCCCGGGCTACGTCCTCGTGAACATGGACCTGAACGACGACGCCTGGACGGTCGTGAAGAACACCCCCGGGGTGACCGGGTTCGTCGGTGCCGGCTCGAAGCCCGTGCCGCTGTCGCAGCCCGAGGTCGACCGCATCCTCAAGACCGGCACGACCGCCGGCGGCGAGCGCGCGCGCACGACGATCGAGTACTCGCTCGGCGAGTCGGTCAAGGTGACGAGCGGCCCGCTCTCGGACTTCGACGGCGAGATCGTCGACGTCAACCCCGATCAGCAGAAGCTCAAGGTGCTCGTGGACATCTTCGAGCGTCAGGTTCCGGTCGAGCTCGGCTTCGACCAGGTCAAGAAGCTCGACTAGGAAGGCGTTATGGCGAAGAAAGTTCTGACGATCATCAAGCTCCAGATCCCCGGCGGGCAGGCGAACCCGGCGCCGCCGGTCGGCCCTGCGCTCGGCCAGCACGGCGTCAACATCATGGAGTTCTGCAAGGCGTTCAACGCGCAGACGGCGCAGGAGAACGGCCGCATCACGCCGGTCGAGATCACGGTCTACGAGGACCGGAGCTTCGACTTCATCACGAAGACGCCGCCGGCCGCCGTCCTGATCAAGGAGGCGCTGCGGCTCGACAAGGGCTCGGCCGAGCCGAACCGGAACAAGGTCGGGCGGCTGACGCGCGATCAGCTCCGCTCGATCGCCGAGACGAAGATGCCCGACCTGAACGCGCGCGACGTCGAGCAGGCGATGCTCGTCATCGCCGGTACGGCCCGCAGCATGGGCGTGGAGGTGGAGCGGTAATGCAGCACGGGAAGCGCTATCGCCAGGCGCGCGGCGCGTTCGACCGCGAGCAGCTGTACACCCCGGTCGAGGCGATCCGCCTGCTCAAGGACGCGCCCGAGGCGAAGTTCGACGAGACGGTCGAGGTGCATCTGAACCTCGGGCTCAACGTCCGCCACGCGGACGAGCAGCTGCGCGGCACGCTGATGCTCCCGAACGGCACCGGCAAGGAGCAGCGCGTTGCCGTGTTCGCCGAAGGCGACAAGGCGCGCGAGGCGGAAGAGGCCGGCGCGGACGTCGTCGGCTCGGCCGACCTGGCCAAGCGCATCGAGGAGGGCTTCACCGATTTCGACGTCGCGATCGCGACGCCCGATCAGATGGGCAACGTCGGACGGCTCGGCCGCGTGTTGGGTCCGCGCGGCCTGATGCCGAACCCGAAGACGGGCACCGTCACTTTCGACGTGGCGAAGGCGGTCAAGGACGCGAAGGCCGGCAAGCTCGAGTACCGCACCGACCGCGGCGCGAACGTGCACATCCCGATCGGCAAGCGGAGCTTCGACGAGCGGGCGCTCGTCGAGAACTACGCCGCCCTGATCGACGAGATCGTGCGCGCGAAGCCGTCGGCCGCCAAGGGCCGGTACATCAAGAAGATCACGCTCACCTCCACGATGGGCCCGGGCATCCACGTCGATCCGACACGGACCCGCGACATCGTCGACGAGCTGACCGAATCCCAGGAGGCTGTCGAGGCGACCGCCTAGGACAGCTCCGTTCCCCCAGAGACAGCTGGCAGCCCAGAACGGCAGAAGCCCAGCCGAGGAGGCACATGCAGAAAGCCGACAAAGAGAAGGTCGTCGCTGAGCTGACCGAGAAGCTCCGCGGCTCGGAGACCATGATCGTCGCGGACTACCGCGGCTTGACCATGCCCCAGATCGACGCTCTCCGGAGCAAGCTGATCGAGAGCGGGGCCCGGTTCACGGTCGTGAAGAACACCCTCACCCGCCGCGCGGCGCAGGACGCCGGGGCGGAGGCGCTGCTGGCGCTGCTCGAGGGCCCGTCCGCGATCGCGTTCGTGGAAGCCGACGGCGACGCAGTCGCCGTGGCGAAGGCGCTCGCCGACTCGGCCCGCGACACCCGCGTCCTCGAGATCCGCGGCGGCGTCATGCAGGGCCGCGTCATCTCGGGCTCGGACGTCGAGGAGCTCGCGAAGCTCCCGCCGCTCGAGATCCTCCGCGGTCAGGTGATCGGCGCGATCCTGGCGCCGCTGAACGCGATCGCCGGGCTCGTGAACGCCCCGTTGCAGAACCTCTACGGGCTCTTGGACGCACGCATCGAGCAGCTCGGAAGCGAAACCCCGGAACCTGGTTCGGAGAACCAGGTTCCTGACTCTGAAACCCAGGAGGCAAGCGAGTAATGGCAGCTGTAGACACCGTGTTCGAAACGCTCGGGAGCATGACCGTCCTCGAGCTGGTCGAGCTGAAGAACAAGATCGAGGAGGAGTGGGGCATCACGGCCGCCGCTCCGGTTGCGGTCGCGGCAGGCGGCGCGGTCGCCGCCGGCGGCGACGGCGGCGCGGCGGCGGAGGAGAAGACCTCCTTCGACGTCGTCCTGACCAATGCGGGTGGCCAGAAGATCCAGGTGATCAAGGTCGTCCGCGCGGTCACCGGCCTCGGCCTCAAGGAGGCCAAGGACCTGGTCGACGGCGCCCCCCAGCCGGTCAAGGAGGGCGTGAACCAGGAAGAGGCCGACTCGATCAAGTCGCAGCTCGAGGAGGCCGGCGCCTCCGTCGAGCTCAAATAGGGCGTTTCGCCCGCTTCGAAACTCGGGAACTTAGGACGCCGAAGGCGTCCTAAGTTCCTTGGGTTTAAGCCATCTGCTACGCTTCCAGCTCGGCCAACCGGTCCCTCGTCGCGTGCTTGCGGCTGGAGGGACACCTTCGGTACCGTAGGGGGTTGCGCCGACGTCCGGACACGTCCACTTTTTGCACGCCTTTTTTCCGCTCCGCCCCTCATATAGCTAGCCAGTAAGGGAGGCTGTTCTACTTGGCCAAGACGGTCACAGCGCCTCGCGCGCGCCACTCCTTTTCCCGCCTCAAGCACGTCCTCGACCTCCCCAACCTGATCGACATCCAGCGCGAGTCCTTCGACTGGTTCCTCAGCGAAGGGCTCCGGGAGACGATCGACGACATCTCTCCGATCGAGGATTACACGGGCTCGCTCGCCGTCGAGTTCGGCGAGTACCGCTTCGGCGAGCCCCAGTTCTCCATCCAGGAATGCCGTGAGAAGGACCTGACCTATCAGGCCCCGCTCTCGATGACGGTCCGCTTCGTGAACAAGGACACGGGCGAGATCCGCGAGCAGACGGTGTTCATGGGCGACTTCCCGATGATGACGCAGTGGGGCACGTTCATCATCAACGGCACCGAGCGCGTCATCGTCACGCAGCTCGTCCGCTCGCCCGGCGCCTACCTGATGGAGCCGAAGGACGCCACGAAGCAGGTGTTCACGGCGAACCTGATGCCGAGCCGCGGCTCGTGGCTCGAGCTCGAGATCGACAAGAAGGGCGTCGTCTACGCCCGCATCGACCGCAAGCGCAAGCTGCCGATCACGACGCTCCTCCGCGCCCTTCCGGCCGAGGACCCGACGACCGGCTATGCGATCGACACCTCGACGAACGAGGCGATCCTCAAGCTGTTCGACAACTCGCACTTCATCGAGAAGACGCTCGAGAAGGACCCGACCACGCGCGAGG
This sequence comes from Gaiellaceae bacterium, assembly GCA_035651895.1. Taxonomy (GTDB): domain Bacteria; phylum Actinomycetota; class Thermoleophilia; order Gaiellales; family Gaiellaceae; genus PALSA-600. The sequence goes on along the minus strand of DASREW010000013.1, from coordinate 73,098 downwards.
AGGAGGCGCTGATCGAGGTCTTCAAGAAGCAGCGCCCGGGCGAGCCGCCGACGCTCGACAACGCCCGCAACCTGCTCCGCTCGCTCTTCTTCGATCCCAAGCGCTACGACCTGACGAAGGTCGGCCGCTACAAGCTGAACCAGCGGCTCGGCGTCGACGTGCCCGAGGACACCCGCGTCCTGACGACGCAGGACATCCTCGCGCTCGTCCAGAAGCTCGTGTCCCTGCCGCACGCGATCGGCGTGCCGGAGGACTCGAAGGACTTCGCCGCCGACGCGATCGGCCTCAACCGTGACGCGATCCGCACCGAGCTCGACGAGTACGAGCACTTCGGCAACCGCCGCCTGCGCACGACCGGCGAGCTGATCCAGGAGGCGTTCCGCGTCGGGCTGTACCGCATGGAGCGCGTCGTCCGCGAGCGGATGACGACGGAGGACGTCGACACGATCACGCCGCAGACGATCATCAACATCCGGCCCGTCGTGGCCGCGCTGAAGGAGTTCTTCGGCTCCTCGCAGCTCTCGCAGTTCATGCAGCAGACGAACTCGCTCGACGGCCTCACCCACCGGCGCCGCCTGTCGGCGCTCGGTGCCGGCGGCCTGACCCGCGAGCGCGCGCCGATCGAGGTGCGCGACGTGCACCCGACGCACTACGGCCGCATGTGCCCGATCGAGACGCCGGAAGGCCCGAACATCGGCCTGATCGGCTCGCTCGCCTCGATGGCGACGGTGAGCGAGTTCGGCTTCATCCAGACGCCGTACCGCAAGGTCGTGAACGGCAAGGTCACCGACGACATCACGTACCTCGATGCCGCCGAGGAGGCGCAGTACACGATCGCGCAGGCCTCGGAACCGGTCGACAAGGCGGGCAAGTTCGAGCACGACCAGGTGCTCTGCCGCTCGTCCGAGGGCGAGGCGGTCATCGCCGCGGCCAAGGACATCGACTTCATGGACGTCGCCCCGGCGCAGATCGTGTCGGTCGCGACCGCGATGATCCCGTTCCTCGAGCACAACGACGCGAACCGCGCGCTGATGGGCGCGAACATGCAGCGGCAGGCCGTGCCGCTGATGATCCCGCAGGCGCCGCTCGTCGGCACCGGCGTGGAGTACCGCGCCGCGGTCGACTCCGGTGACGTGATCGTCTCGAAGAACGCCGGCACCGTCGTCGAGCTCGACGCGGAGCGGATCGTGGTCGAAGGCCGCGGCACGCGCGACGAGTACGACCTGACGAAGTTCATGCGCTCGAACCAGGGGACGCTGATCCACCACAAGCCGATCGTCCGGCAGGGCGACAAGGTCAACGCCGGCGCAGTGCTGGCGGACGGCTCGTCCACCGATCACGGCGAGCTCGCGCTCGGCGCGAACCTGCTCGTCGCGTTCATGCCGTTCGAGGGCTACAACTTCGAGGACGCGATCGTGCTCAGCGAGCGCCTCGTCAAGGACGAGGTGCTCACCTCGATTCACATCCACGAGTACGAGATCGACGCCCGCTCGACGAAGCTCGGCGACGAGGAGATCACCCGCGACATCCCGAACCGCTCGGAGGAGTCGCTCCGCAACCTCGACGACCGCGGCATCGTCCGTGTCGGCGCCGAGGTCGGCTCGGGCGACCTGCTCGTCGGCAAGGTCACGCCGAAGGGCGAGACCGAGCTCACGGCGGAGGAGAAGCTGATCCGCGCGATCTTCAAGGAGAAGGCGCGCGAGGTCCGCGACACGTCGCTCAAGGTGCCGCACGGCGAAGGCGGCGTCGTCATCGACGTCAAGACGTTCGCCCGCGACAACGGTGACGACCTCAGCCCGGGCGTGAACGAGCTCGTGCGCGTCTACGTCGCGAAGAAGCGCAAGATCTCCGAGGGCGACAAGCTCGCCGGACGCCACGGCAACAAGGGCGTCATCTCGAAGATCGTCCCCGAGGAGGACATGCCGTTCCTCGAGGACGGCCGCGCGGTCGACATCCTGCTGAACCCGCTCGGCGTGCCGAGCCGCATGAACATCGGCCAGATCCTCGAGACGCATCTCGGCTGGTCGGCGGCGCACGGCGTGTTCGCGACCGAAGAGGTCGTGCCGATGGAGGGCAACGCGGGCCGCGTGATCAACGCGCCGAAGCCGACGCCGATCGCGACGCCGGTGTTCGACGGCGCCACGGTCGCGGACGTCGACACGGCGCTGCTCGAGTGGACGAAGCAGAACCCGGAGAGCCCGATCACGATCGTCACCGACGACAAGGCGCCGCTCGGCCGTCAGGCGAGCGGGAAGGTGCGCCTGTTCTCGGGCCGCACCGGCGAGCCGTTCGAACAGGAAGTCACCGTCGGCTACATGTACATCCTCAAGCTGCTCCACCTCGTCGACGACAAGATCCACGCTCGGTCGACGGGCCCGTACTCGCTCGTGACGCAGCAGCCGCTGGGCGGCAAGGCCCAGTTCGGCGGCCAGCGCTTCGGCGAGATGGAGGTGTGGGCGCTCGAGGCGTACGGCGCCGCGTACACGCTGCAGGAGATGCTCACGATCAAGTCCGACGACACGGTCGGGCGCGTGAAGGCGTACGAGGCGATCGTCAAGGGCGAGAACATCGCCGAGCCGTCGATCCCCGAGTCGTTCAAGGTGCTCCTGAAGGAGATGCAGTCGCTGGCGCTCGACGTCGGGGTCATCTCCGAGGACGGCGGCGCCGTCGAGGTGCGCGAGGAGGACGACGAGCTGCTCCGCGCTGCGGAAGAGCTCGGCATCGACCTCTCGCCCGGCTCGCTGCGCGCAGCCGCCCGCCAGCCCACGGCCCAGGAGGCCGAGGAGGGTCAGGACCGCGTCGACTCCGACGGCGAGCTCGCGCTCCCGGCGGACGAGTCGCTCGAGGACCTCGACGCGATCGAGCTCGACGACGAGGAGGCCGAGCCTGTGGGCGCGGCCGACGACGACGGCCCCATCGACATCGAAGACTAGAACCACCGACGACCACTGAAAGAAGGCGAGTAAACACTTGATCGACATCAACGAGTTCGACGCGATCCGGATCGGTCTCGCGTCGTCGAAGCAGATCCGCGACTGGTCGTCGGGCGAGGTCACCAAGCCGGAGACGATCAACTACCGCACGCTCAAGCCGGAGCGCGACGGCCTGTTCTGCGAGCGCATCTTCGGTCCGACGAAGGACTGGGAGTGCTACTGCGGCAAGTACAAGCGCGTCCGCTACAAGGGCATCATCTGCGAGCGCTGCGGCGTCGAGGTCACGCGCCAGAAGGTGCGCCGCGAGCGCATGGGTCACATCGACCTGGCTGCGCCCGTCTCGCACATCTGGTTCTTCAAGGGCGTGCCGAGCCGCATCGGCTACCTGCTCGACATCGCTCCGCGCGAGCTCGAGAAGGTCCTGTACTTCGCCGCCTCGATCGTCACGTACGTCGACAACGAGGCACGCGCGAAGGACTTGAACGACCTCGAGGACAAGGTCAAGGCCGAGTCCGAGCGCATCTACGTCGACCGCGACGAGCAGCTCGCCGATCTCGAGAAGCGCCTTGCCCGCCGGCGCGCGTTCTTCTCGAACGGCGCCGAGAAGGGCTTCGACGAGGACGACGACTTCTGGACGCGCGGCCTCGCCACCTGGGCGGAGGAGTCTGCGCTGCCGCCGCTCGAGGACGCCCGCAAGCTCGTGGGCGGCCTGTTCCTGGAGCTCGTGCCGCAGATCACCACCGAGGACGCGAAGAAGATCCGCGAGCTCGTCCGCAACGCGGCGATCCGCGACGACCGCAAGCTCACCCCGCGTGAGCTCGAGCAGGTCGCTGTCGGCGCCGAGCAGATCCTGGCCTCGATCGCTCCGCTCGAGAAGGAGCTGGGCAAGGCGACGGGCGCGAAGAAGGGCGCGATCACGAAGCACATCCACCGCATCGTGGACGGCCTGCTGCTCGGCGAGGAGCTGCACGAGGAGGACGGCGACCTCACCGCGGGCGTCGACCAGAAGAACCTCGACAAGGCACGCGAGCTCGGCAACGGCCTCCTGAAGGAGGTCGTCGACACCTGGGAGGACGGCCAGGACATTCGCGAGCTCACGAACGACCTCTGCCTGCGGACGGACGGGAAGATCCAGAAGGAGGATCTCGACTTCCTCATCCAGTGGGCGCTGAAGGTCCGTGAGATGTACCTCGACATCGAGTCGCGCCGCGAGGACACGCGCGAGGCTGCAGTGGACTCGGTCCGCCGCCTCGAGCAGACGTGGCAGCTCTTCCGCGACCTCGAGCCGAAGATGGTCGTGAACGACGAGCAGCTGTTCCGGGAGCTGAAGGACCGATTCGGCTCCCCGTACGGCTTCGGCGTCTACTTCCGCGGCGGCATGGGGGCGGAATCGATCCGCGACCTGCTCCGCGACCTCGACCTCGATCTCGAGGCGGCGACGCTGCGCGACACGATCAAGACGTCGAAGGGCCAGAAGCAGCAGCGCGCGATCAAGCGCCTGAAGGTCGTCAACGCGTTCATCAAGTCGGAGAACCGTCCCGAGTGGATGATCCTCGAGGCGATCCCGGTGATCCCGCCGGAGCTCCGCCCGATGGTGCAGCTCGACGGCGGCCGCTTCGCGACCTCCGACCTGAACGACCTCTACCGCCGCGTCATCAACCGGAACAACCGCCTCAAGCGGCTCCTGGACCTCGGCGCGCCGGAGATCATCGTCAACAACGAGAAGCGCATGCTCCAGGAGGCCGTCGACGCGCTGTTCGACAACGGCCGCCGTGGCCGCGCCGTCACCGGCCCGGGCAACCGGCCGCTGAAGTCGCTCTCCGACATGCTGAAGGGCAAGCAGGGCCGGTTCCGCCAGAACCTGCTCGGCAAGCGCGTCGACTACTCGGGCCGCTCGGTGATCGTCGCCGGGCCGAGCCTGAAGCTGCACCAGTGCGGGCTGCCGAAGCTGATGGCGCTCGAGCTCTTCAAGCCGTTCATCATGAGCCGGCTCGTCGAGCGGAAGTCGGTCCAGAACATCAAGGCGGCCAAGAAGTACGTCGACTCGATGACGCCCGAGGTCTGGGACGTCCTCGAGGAGGTCATCGCCGAGCATCCGGTGCTCCTGAACCGCGCCCCGACGCTCCACCGCCTGGGCATCCAGGCGTTCGAGCCGATTCTCGTCGAGGGCAAGGCGATCCAGGTGCACCCGCTCGTCTGCCACGCGTTCAACGCGGACTTCGACGGCGACCAGATGGCCGTCCATCTGCCGCTGTCGGCGGAGGCGCAGGCGGAGGCGCGCATCCTGATGCTGAGCTCGAACAACATCCTGTCGCCGGCGTCCGGGCGCCCGCTCGCCACGCCGACGCAGGACATGGTGCTCGGCATCTACTACCTGACGTACTCGGACAAGGACCTGCAGAAGCTCGAGGCTTCGCAGCTCGACCCGCATCCGCGCCGGTTCGACTCGGCCGACGAGATCGAGGTCGCGCTCGAGATGAAGGCCGTCGGGCTGCAGGAGCCGATCGAGTTCCGCTTCAACGACGAGCTGCACCTCACGACGCCCGGCCGCGTGCTGATCAACTCGGCCGTCTACCGGGCGCTCGACGAGTTGCTGCCGCCGAACGAGGAGCTCGAGTTCGACTTCATGAACCAGACGCTCACCAAGCCGGACACCGACCGCTACGTGCTGTCGCTGTCCGACCGGTACGGCGCGCACACGCTGGCGCCGGTGCTCGACACGATCAAGGGTCTCGGCTTCAAGTACGCGACCCGTGCGGGCGTCACGATCTCGAAGAACGACATCGTCATCCCGCCGGCGAAGGAGGAGATCCTCGCCGGGTTCGAGAAGCGCGTCGAGGAGGTGCACAGCCAGTACGACATGGGGCTGATCACCGAGGACGAGCGCCACGAGACGATCGTCAACATCTGGACCGAGGCGACTGACGAAGTGGCCTCCGCGATGGAGGATCACTTCGACGAGCTGAACCCGGTGTTCATGATGGCCAACTCCGGCGCCCGCGGCTCGTTCAAGCAGATCCGCCAGCTCGCCGGCATGCGCGGCCTGATGGCGAATCCGAAGGGCGAGATCATCGAGCGCCCGATCAAGGCGAACTTCATGGAAGGCCTGTCGGTGCTCGAGTACTTCATCTCGACCCACGGCGCCCGCAAGGGTCTCGCCGACACGGCCCTCCGCACCGCGGACTCGGGGTACCTGACGCGGCGTCTCGTCGACGTCTCGCAGGACGTCATCGTCCGCGAGGACGACTGCGGCACGGACGACCACATCGAGCTGCCGATCCGCACGAGCGAGGGGCTGAACAAGTCGCTGCTCGGCCGCGTGCTGTCGGAGGACCTGCACAAGCCGCTCTCGTCGGGCAAGCCGGGCAAGACCGTCGTCGCCGAGCGCGGCGCGGTCGTCACGCCCATCCTGCTCGAGGAGCTCGAGACCGAGCTCGGCGAGGAGTTCCTCGTCCCCGTCCGGTCGGTGCTCAAGTGCCGCGCCGAGACGGGTGTGTGCAAGACCTGCTACGGCATCTTCCCGGCGACGGGCGAGATGTGCGAGATCGGCGACGCGGTCGGCATCATCGCCGCCCAGTCGATCGGCGAGCCGGGCACGCAGCTGACGATGCGGACGTTCCACACCGGCGGTGTGGCCGGCGCCGACATCACGCACGGCCTCCCGCGCGTCGTCGAGATCTTCGAGGCGCGGAACCCGAAGGGCGCGGCGATCCTCGCCGAGGTCGGCGGGACGATCGGCGTCGAGCAGACCGAGCGTGGGCCGAAGATCACGATCACGCCCAACGAGGTCGGCCCGAACGGCGAGCTCGGAGACCCCGTCGAGTACCAGCTGCCGCGGCGCACGCGCCTGCTGGTCGGCAACGGCCAGCTGGTCGAGCCGGGCGACGCGCTCAACGAGGGCTCGCAGAACCCGGGCGACCTGCTCGCGCTGAAGGGGACGACCGCGACCGAGCTGTACCTCGTCGGCGAGGTGCAGAAGGTCTACAAGAGCCAGGGCGTCGAGATCCACGACAAGCACATCGAGCTGATCGTGCGGCAGATGCTGAAGAAGGTGCGCGTCGAGACGAACGGCGACACCGACCTGCTGCCGGGCCAGCTCGTCGACAAGGTCGTGCTCGAGCGCGAGAACGGCAAGGTGAAGGCGAAGGGTGAGAAGGCGACGTTCGAGCCGCTCATCCTCGGCATCACCAAGGCGTCGCTCGCCACGGAGTCGTTCCTGTCGGCGGCCTCCTTCCAGGAGACGACGAAGGTGCTGACGGACGCCTCGATCGAGGGCAAGGTCGACCGGCTGCTCGGGCTGAAGGAGAACGTGATCATCGGGAAGCTGATCCCGGCGGCCACGGGCCTGAAGCGGTACCGGATGATCGACATCGCCCCGAGCGAGCCGATCGTGCGCGAGGCGTACGAGCGCGACTCGCTCCTGCAGGCGCTCGAGGAGATCGGCCAGGACGGCGGCTCCGCGATCGACTTCTCCGACCTCGACGTCGGCTTCGGCGGCGAGCCGGGCTCCGACGTCCCGACCTCCCACGAGGCCGGCGAGGCCGAGGAGATCCCCGAGGTCGATTCGCCTCTAGACGACTGACGCGTTGCCTGGCCTCGACGGCCGGGCAACGCATGGAACTTAGTTCGGCGAAGCCGAACTAAGTTCCAGAGTTTCCGCGAAGGGCCGCGAGAGCGGCCCTTCGCGTCAAGCGCTCGCCCCGTCCGCGAGGACGGTCCGGGCCTTGCCGAGCTCCTTGGCGCGGTAGAGCGCCTCGTCGGCGCGCTCGAAGAGATCGTTCGGGCGGTCGCCGGGGCGGAGCTCGGCGACGCCGGCCGAGAGGCAGAGCGTGCCGGCGGCGCCGATCGGGCGGTTGCCGATCGCGCGGGCGATGCGGCCGGCGAGGAGCTGTGCGTCCTCGGCGGACGACTCCGGCAGGACGATCGCGAACTCGTCGCCGCCGACGCGGCAGGCGATGTCCGCCGAGCGCACGACCGACAGCATCCGCTCGGCCGCCTCGGCGAGCACGGCGTCGCCGGCCAGATGGCCGACGCGGTCGTTAATCGCCTTGAAGTCGTCGAGATCGAAGACGATCACCGACAGCCGGCGGTGGTAGCGCTGGGCCCGGGCGACCTCGCGGGCGAGCGTCTCGTGGAAGTAGCGGCGGTTGTGGACGGTGGTGAGAGCGTCCAGGTCGGCGAGGGCGCGCGCCTCGGCGTAGCGGCGGGCGTTCTCGAGTGCGGGGCCCGCCTTGAAGGCCAGCCGCTCGAGCTCGTCGATCTGGTCGTCGGAGAGCTTGGTGCCCGAGGCGCGGGTGAAGGCGCTCAGCTGGCCGACCGAGCTGCCGTCGGCCCGGACGGGGAAGACGACACCGCCGCGGACGACCGGGGCCGACTCGTCGACGTCGTCGATCCGGTAGCGGAAGTTCACCTCGACGGCCCGCAGGTTGTCGTTCTCCGGCAGGACGATCGCGGACTTCAGGGCCTCCTCGTCGTGCATCCCGACGGTCGCCTGGACCCGGCCGCCGTCCGGGGCGGCCGCCTCGAGGAACGCCGCTTCCACCCCGGCGACCGCCGTGGCCGCCTCGAGCGTCCGTTCGGTCACCTCGTCCAGGTCGAGGGAGGCGGCGAGCTCGCCGGCGAACCGCTCGGCCTTGCCGGCCGCCTGCGCGTTCTCGACCGCGTCGGCGAGGTCGCGCATCGTCTCGTGCATCCCGGCGGCAAGCTTCGCCACCGCCTCCGCAATCCGCTTGTCGGAGTCGTTTCGAACGCGCCAAACGGCAACGATCGCGCCCACGACCGCAAGGAGCGCGACCCCGAGCGCGCAGATAAGAATGAGGGTCACCACCGCCTGACCCCCCACTGTAAGAGCCTCTTCGGGAGCCGCGATATCCCGCAAATGGGGGTCTTGGCCACGTCCCGGCCAAGGTTTGCGGCACTTACGGCGTTTCGCTACCATGCCGCGGTCGGTGGAAGCCGCGAGCTTCCCCGGCTTTCTGTCTGCATACGACCCGTACGAGGAGACCTGGTCTCGGTCGTCTTACGCCGAGAAAACCACACATTCTATGCCCACCGTCAATCAGCTGATTCGCAAAGGTCGGTCGACCAAGGCCGCGAAGACGAAGACCCCTGCGCTCGCGGGAGCCCCGCAGAAGCGCGGTGTCTGCACGCGCGTCTCGACGATGACCCCGAAGAAGCCGAACTCGGCCCTCCGCAAGGTGGCCCGCGTTCGCCTGACGAACGGCCTCGAGGTCGGTACCTACATCCCCGGCGAGGGCCACAACCTGCAGGAGCACTCGGTCGTGCTCGTGCGCGGCGGCCGCGTCAAGGATCTCCCGGGCTACCGCTACAAGATCATCCGGTCGGCGCTCGACGCCGCCGGCGTCTCGGATCGCAAGCAGGCACGCTCGAAGTACGGCGCGAAGCGGAGCGCAAGCTAGTGCCGCGCCGCGCAGAGATCCAGGCGCGCCCGGTCGGGAACGACCCGATCTACGACAGCCAGCTGGTCACGCAGCTGATGAACCGCGTGATGCTGGACGGCAAGAAGTCCGTCGCCGAGAAGATCGTCTACGACGCGCTCGCCAAGGTCGGCGAGAAGACCGGCCGGCCGCCGGTCGAGGTGCTGGAGCAGGCCGTGAAGACGGTCACGCCGGTCCTCGAGGTTCGCTCCCGCCGTGTCGGCGGCGCGAACTACCAGGTTCCGGTCGAGGTTCCCCAGCGCCGCGGCCGCACGCTGGCGATCCGCTGGCTCGTCACCTTCGCGCGCGACCGTCGCGAGAAGCACATGACAGACAAGCTGGCCGGCGAGATCCTGGACGCGCTCGAGCAGCAGGGGAACGCCTACAAGCGCAAGGACGACATGTACCGGATGGCGCAGGCGAACAAGGCCTTCGCGCACTACCGCTGGTAACGAGAGGAAGCATTGGCAGCTACTGACACACGGATCGCGCTGGACCGCGTCCGCAACATCGGGATCATGGCCCACATCGATGCGGGCAAGACCACGACGACGGAGCGGATCCTCTACTACACGGGCCGCACCCACAAGCTGGGTGAGGTGCACGAGGGAGCGGCCACGATGGACTGGATGGCGCAGGAGCAGGAGCGCGGCATCACGATCACGTCGGCTGCCACGACCGCCTTCTGGCGCGACCATCGGATCAACATCATCGACACGCCCGGGCACGTGGACTTTACCGTCGAGGTGGAGCGGAGCCTCCGCGTCCTCGACGGCGCCGTCGCCGTGTTCGACTCGGTCGCCGGCGTCCAGCCGCAGTCCGAGACCGTGTGGCGCCAGGCCGACAAGTACAAGGTCCCGCGGATCGCGTTCATCAACAAGATGGACCGCACCGGCGCGAACTTCTTCGCCGCCGTGCAGTCGATGCGCGACCGCCTGGGCGCGAACCCGGTGCCGATCCAGATCCCGATCGGCGAGGAGGAGCACCACCAGGGCGTTGTCGACCTCGTCGAGATGAAGGCGATCGTCTACAAGGACGACCTCGGCCAGGAGTTCGAGACGACCGACATTCCCGCCGAGCTCGCCGAGCAGGCGCAGGAGTACCACCACCAGCTGATCGACTCCGTCTCGAACTACGACGACGAGGTGCTCGAGGCCTACCTCGAGGACGAGACCGGTGTGACGCCGGACATGCTGAAGCGCGCGATCCGGAACGCGACGCTCTCGGACGACATCACGCCGGTGCTGCTCGGCAGCGCGTTCAAGAACAAGGGCGTGCAGCCTCTCCTCGACGCCGTCATCGACTATCTGCCGAGCCCGCTCGACGTGCCGGCGGTGTCGGGCGTCGACCCGAAGACCGAAGCGGAGGCCGAGCGCAAGGCGTCGGTCGACGAGCCGTTCAGCGCGCTCGCGTTCAAGGTGATGTCCGACCCGTACGTCGGCAAGCTCACGTACTTCCGCGTCTACAGCGGCACGCTCAAGGCCGGCGATCGCGTCCTCAACACGACCACCGGCAAGACCGAGCGCATCGGCCGCATCCTCCAGATGCACGCGAACCACCGCGAGGAGCGCGAGGAGATCGGCGCGGGCGAGATCGCCGCAGGCGTCGGCCTCAAGTCGACGACGACGGGCGACACGCTCTCACTCGAGAGCGCGCCGATCGTGCTCGAGTCGATGACGTTCCCGGACCCCGTGATCGCGGTCGCGGTCGAGCCGAAGTCGAAGGCCGACCAGGACAAGCTCGGCAACGGCCTCGCGCGGCTCGCCGAGGAGGACCCGACGTTCCGCGTCGAGACCGACGAGGAGACCGGGCAGACGATCATCTCCGGCATGGGCGAGCTCCACCTGGAGATCATCGTCGACCGCCTCAAGCGCGAGTTCAACGTCGACGCGAACGTGGGCCGGCCGCAGGTCGCCTACCGCGAGACCATCTCGAAGCCGGCGGAGCGCATTCAGGGCAAGTTCGTCCGGCAGACGGGCGGCTCCGGCCAGTACGGCGACGCCGTCATCAACCTCTACCCGCAGGAGCCGGGCGAGGGCTACGTCTTCGAGGACAAGATCGTCGGCGGGAAGATCCCGAAGGAGTACATCAAGCCGATCGACGAGGGCATCCAGGAAGCGATGGGCAGCGGCATCCTCGCCGGCTACCCGGTCGTGGACGTCCGCGTCGAGCTCATCGACGGCAGCTACCACGACGTCGACTCCTCGGAGCGCGCGTTCAAGATCGCCGGCTCGATGGCTTTCAAGGAGGCGATGAAGCGCGCCAAGCCGAAGCTCCTCGAGCCGATGATGGCCGTGGAAGTGACGACGCCGGACGAGTATCTCGGCGACGTGATGGGGAACCTCAGCTCGCGCCGCGGGCGCGTCGAGGGGATGAACCAGGTGGGCAACGCCCAGGTGCTCAGGGCACTCGTGCCGCTGAGCGAGATGTTCGGCTACGCGACCGACCTCCGGTCGATGTCGCAGGGCCGCGCCGATTTCAGCATGCAGTTCGACCGGTACGAGGAAGTGCCGGCGTCGATCGCGAGTGAGATCACCGAGCAAGGCTCGGGGTCCTAGTCAAAGGAAGAAAGGGATATGGCCAAGCAGAAGTTCGAGCGCACGAAGCCGCACCTCAACGTCGGCACGATCGGGCACATCGACCACGGGAAGACGACGCTGACCGCAGCGATCTCGAGCGTGCTGCACAAGCGCGGCGGCGGCGGGCAGGTCAAGAGCTTCGCCGAGATCGACAACGCGCCGGAAGAGCGCCAGCGCGGCATCACGATCAACACGTCGCACGTGGAGTACGAGACGGAGAACCGTCACTACGCGCACGTCGACTGCCCTGGTCACGCCGACTACATCAAGAACATGATCACGGGCGCCGCGCAGATGGACGGCGCGATCCTCGTGGTCTCGGCCGCCGACGGCCCGATGCCGCAGACGCGCGAGCACATCCTCCTGGCCCGCCAGGTCGAGGTGCCGTACATCGTCGTCGCGCTGAACAAGGCCGACATGGTCGACGACGAGGAGCTCCTCGAGCTCGTCGAGCTCGAGGTTCGCGAGCTGCTCTCCAAGTACGAGTTCCCGGGCGACGACATCCCGATCGTCCGCGTCTCGGCGCTGAAGGCGCTCGAGGGCGACGAGGAGTGGGAGAACAAGATCGTCGAGCTGATGGAAGCGGTCGACTCCTACATCCCGGAGCCGGTCCGCGACGCCGACAAGCCGTTCCTGATGCCGATCGAGGACGTCTTCACGATCACCGGCCGCGGCACCGTCGTGACCGGCCGCGTGGAGCAGGGCAAGATCGAGGTCGGCAACGAGATCGAGATCGTCGGCATCCACGACAAGGTCGAGAAGACCGTCGTCACGGGGCTCGAGATGTTCCAGAAGTCGCTCGACTACGCGCAGGCAGGCGACAACGCGGGCGCACTGCTCCGCGGCGTCAAGCGCGAGGAGGTCGAGCGCGGCCAGGTGCTCGCGAAGCCGGGGTCGATCACCCCGCACACGCAGTTCAAGGCCGAGGTGTACGTGCTGTCGAAGGACGAAGGCGGCCGCCACACGCCGTTCTTCAACAACTACCGCCCGCAGTTCTACTTCCGCACGACGGACGTGACCGGCGCGGTGAAGCTCCCGGAGGGCCAGGAGATGGTCATGCCGGGCGACAACACGAACATGGACATCGAGCTGATCCAGCCAATCGCAATGGATCAGGGACTCCGCTTCGCGATCCGCGAGGGCGGCCGCACCGTCGGCGCCGGCGTGGTCACCGAAGTCATCAAGTAGAAAGCGAAAGAAACCGTCATGGCACAGGGAAAAATCCGGATCCGCCTGAAGGGGTACGACCACCAGCAGCTGGACCGGTCGGCTCAGCAGATCGTCGACACCGCGCAGCGCAGCGGCGCGACGATCACTGGGCCGGTCCCTCTGCCGACGGAGAAGAACGTCTACTGCGTGATCCGCAGCCCGTTCAAGGACAAGGACTCACGCGAGCACTTCGAGGTGCGCACGCACAAGCGCCTCATCGACATCCTCAGCCCGACGCCGAAGACGATCGACCAGCTGATGCGGCTCGATCTCCCGGCGGGCGTCGACATCGAGATCAAGCTCTAACAAGGTGCTGATTTAAGACCATGGCCAAAGGCATCCTCGGCAGAAAGCTCGGCATGACGCAGGTCTTCGACCCGGAGACCGGCGGCGTCACCTCGGTCACGGTGATCGAGGCCGGCCCGTGCCCGGTCGTGCAGGTGAAGACGGCCGACGTCGACGGCTACGACGCCGTGCAGCTCGCGTTCGACGCCGTCGCCGACCGCAAGATCTCGAAGCCCGAGCGCGGGCACCTGACCAAGTTCGGCGTCGGCGCGCACCGCAAGCTCGTCGAGTTCCGCGGCGCGATCGACGGCGCCGTCGAGGGGGAAACGGTGACGGTCGAGAACTTCCAGCCCGGCGACAAGGTGAAGGTCGCGGGCATCGGCATCGGCAAGGGCTTCCAGGGCACGATCAAGCGCCACAACTTCGGCTCCGGCCCGCGCGGCCACGGCTCGCACAACATCCGCAAGCCGGGCTCGATCGGCGCGTCGGCGACGCCGTCGCGTGTCTTCAAGGGCATCAAGCTTCCGGGCCGCATGGGCGGCAAGCGCGTCACGCAGCTCGGCCTGACCGTGTTCGACGTCGACGCCGAGAAGAACCTGCTGCTCGTCAAGGGCGGCGTCCCCGGTCCCAAGAACGGCCTCGTGGAGGTGCGCGGGTAATGGCTGCTCCCAAGGCACCTCTGCTCGGGAAGACCGGCACCGTCACGCTCGAAGAGGCGATCTTCGCGGCGGAGGTCAAACCGCACCTCGTGCACGAGGTCGTGCGCGCGGAGCAGAACGCGCTGCGCGCCGGCACCGCTGCGACGAAGAGCCGCGGCCTCGTCTCCGGCGGCCGCGCGAAGCCGTGGCGCCAGAAGGGCACCGGCCGTGCGCGCCAGGGCACGATCCGCGCCCCGCAGTTCACGGGCGGCGGTCACACCTTCGCGAAGGTGCCGCGCACGTTCGTGCAGAAGGTGAACCGGAAGGCGGCAAGAGCCGCGCTGCGCGCAGCTCTCGCCAGTCACTCGGCGGCGGACTCGCTGGCCATCGTTTCTGCCGAGCAGTTCGACGCTCCTTCGACGAAGGCGGCGAAGGCGCTGCTCGACAAGTGGGGGAAGGACACGCCCACCGTCGTCGTCGCGCTGCACGAGGAGGAGACGCTCCGCAAGTCGTTCCGGAACTTGGAGCGCGTCGTTGTGATAGGCCCGAGCGAGCTCGAGGTCGGCGCCCTCGTCTGGGCCCGCTCGCTCGTGATCAGTGAGGGTGCGCTCCCAATCGTGAACGGGAGGGCGCAGTAATGCATTCGTCACAGGTCATCCTCGCCCCGATCGTCTCGGAGAAGTCCTACGAGGGATCGACGCGCGGGACGTACACGTTCAAGGTGCACCCGGACTCGCACAAGACGCAGATCCGCCAGGCCGTCGAGGAGCTCTTCGACGTCAAGGTCGAGCGCGTCAACGTGATCAAGGTGCCCGCGAAGCCGAAGCGGCGCGGCCTCCATCGCGGCACGCGTCCCGGCTGGAAGAAGGCCGTCGTGCACCTGCGCGCCGGCGACACGATCGAGATCTTCCAGGGAGCCCAAATTTAGTGGCTCTCCACGCGACACTGAGCGGCGCCCGGCGCGCTATCACGCTGCGCCATGCCGCGTCCTCGGTTTCGTCCGGGCCAACCGGCCCGAACGAAACCTGCGTCCTTGCCTGGCTTGGTGCTAGCGCCCCGGGCATCCACTCGTGCCACGAGGAGAACCACTGATGCCCGTCCGCAGATTCAAGCCGACCAGCCCGGGCCGCCGCCATATGTCCGTCTCGGACTTCGCGGAGGTCACGAAGTCGAAGCCCGAGAAGGCGCTGACCGAGAAGCTGACGAAGAAGGGCGGCCGCAACAACACCGGCCGCATCACGACGCGTCACCAGGGCGGCGGGCACAAGCGCCGCTACCGGATCATCGACTTCAAGCGCACGAAGGACGGCGTGCCGGCGAAGGTCGCCGCGATCGAGTACGACCCGAACCGCTCGGCGCGCATCGCGCTGCTGCACTACGCAGACGGCTTCAAGGCCTACATCCTCGCGCCGGCCGGCGTGCGCGTCGGCTCGGTCGTGCAGTCGGGTGTCGGCGCCGACATCAAGCCGGGCAACGCCCTGCCGCTCGAGAACATCCCGACCGGCACGCTCGTCCACAACGTCGAGCTCAAGCCGGGCAAGGGCGGCCAGATGGCGCGCTCCGCCGGCTCCGGCGTCCAGCTCGTCGCGAAGGACGGCGGCTACGCGACGCTGCGGCTTCCGTCCGGTGAGATGCGGCGTGTGCTGCTCACCTGCCGCGCGACCGTGGGCCAGGTCGGCAACGTCGAGCACGGCAACGTCACGATCGGCAAGGCCGGGCGTTCGCGCTGGCTCGGCAAGCGCCCTTCAGTCCGCGGTAGCGCGATGAACCCGGTCGACCACCCGCACGGCGGTGGCGAAGGCAAGTCGAAGGGCGGCCGGCATCCGGTCACCCCTTGGGGCGTGCCGACGCTCGGCAAGCGCACCCGCTCGAAGCACAAGGAATCGGACAAGTTGATCGTTCGCGGCCGTCGCCGCGGGAAGGACAAGCGCTAATGAGTCGCAGTTCCAAGAAGGGGCCCTTCGTCGAGGAGCGGCTCTTGAGCCGCATCGAGGCGATGAACGCCTCCGGCTCGAAGCAGATGGTGCGCACCTGGTCGCGCACGTCCACGGTCTTCCCGGAGATGGTCGGGCACACGATCGCGGTCCACGACGGCCGCAAGCACGTGCCCGTGTTCATCTCGGAGCAGATGGTCGGCCACAAGCTCGGCGAGTTCGCGCCGACGCGCCACTTCCGTGGTCACGCCGGCGACCAGAAGACACAGGTGAAGAAGAGGTGAGTGCCACGCAGCCTCGCGACGTAGGCTCGACGGAGTCGCGCAGCCGCGCAGGTGCCGGCTCGGCCGGCGCCGAAGCAAGGACCGTCGTGAAGGCGACGGCGAAGTTCGTGCGGGTGTCGCCGCGCAAGGCGCGCCTGGTGGCCGACCACATTCGCGGCAGATCGGTGCCCGAGGCGCGCACGATCCTGGCGTTCACCGAGCGTGCTGCTGCGGTCGACGTCGAGAAGGTGCTGCGCTCGGCGGTCGCGAACGCGGAGTCGAATCCCGCGCTGCACTGGAACGGCGACGACCTCGTCGTCCACGCCGTGTTCGTCGACGAGGGCCCGACGCTCAAGCGGTTCCGCGCGCGTGCGCGCGGCCGCGCCGCCCGCATCTTCAAGCGGACGTGTCACATCACCATCCAGGTCGCGCAGAACCCCGAGGCCGCCGCTCCCGTCGAGGAGCCGAAGCCGAAGCGCCGCGCGACGCGCAAGAAGACAGAGGAGACAGAGAGCTAATGGGACAGAAAGTTCATCCCGGCGGCCTGCGCGTCGGCGTCATCCACGACTGGAAGTCGAACTGGATGGTCGGCAAGAAGGAGTTCGCCGGAGCGCTGATCGAGGACATCAAGATCCGCGAGCACATCCTCAAGAAGCTGTCGCACGCGGGCCTGTCCGACATCCTGATCCGCAAGGACAAGCAGCGCATCACGATCGACATCTACACCGCGCGCCCCGGCATCGTCATCGGCAAGTCCGGTGTCGAGGTCGACGCGCTGCGCAAAGAGGTGCACGCGATGACGCAGAAGAACGTGCACATCAACATCAACGAGATCAAGCGCCCCGAGCTCGACGCGAAGCTCGTCGCGCAGTCGATCGCCGAGCAGCTGCAGAACCGCGTGTCGTTCCGGCGCGCCATGAAGCGCAGTCTCGCGTCGGCGATCCGCAGCGGTGCTGCGGGAGTCAAGGTGCAGTGCTCCGGCCGCCTCGGCGGCGCGGAGATGTCGCGCTCCGAGCAGTACTCGGAGGGCCGCGTCCCGCTGCACACGATTCGCGCCGACATCGACTACGGCTTCGTCGAGGCGAAGACCCCGACCGGCCGCATCGGCGTCAAGGTCTGGATCAACAAGGGCGAGATCATGCCGGAGGGCTACAGCGGGATCAGCGGAGGCGACACCCGCCTCGGCGACCAGGACACGGCGCGCCGCCGCGGCGGCGTCACCGAGGGTCTCGGCGCTTCGCGCGAGTCCGGCCGTAACCGCAATCAGGACCGCGCCGACCTCGGCCCGGTGCGTCGCGGCCGTCCCGGCCAGCGCGGCGGCCAGAACCGCCCCGGCGGCGGCGGGTCGGGCAACCGTCCGGGCGCACCGCGCACGCGCGGCAGTGCCTCGCGCCCGCGGCGCCAGCAGCAGCCCGAGAGCACCGGCCAGGTCGAGCAGCCTCGCACCGACGAGCAGGGCGTGTCGGCGGAGGGCCGCGAGCAGCCGGCGATCGAGCCGCAGGTCGAGACGACCTCGCCGCCGGTCGCCGACGCTCCGAAGTCGACGACGCGCAAGAAGAAGACCGAGGATCCGACGAAGCTCGAGAAGTCGGGCGACGAGGAGAAGTCGTAAATGCTTCTGCCCAAGAAGACCAAGTTCCGCAAGATGCATCGCGGCCGCCGGCGCGGCGAGTCGACGGGGCAGACCGCGGTCCACTTCGGCGACTACGGCATCAAGGCGCTCGAGGACGGCTGGATCACCAACCGTCAGATCGAGGCCGCCCGTATCGCGATGACGCGCAAGATCAAGCGCGGCGGGAAGGTCTGGATCAACGTCTTCCCCGACAAGCCGTTCACGAAGAAGCCGGCCGAGACGCGCATGGGCAAGGGCAAGGGCTCGCCCGAAGGCTGGGTGGCCGTGGTCAAGCCCGGCCGCGTCATGTTCGAGCTCGCCGGCGTGCCGGAGCCGCTCGCCAAGGAGGCGCTCCGCCTCGCCGCGCAGAAGCTGCCGGTCAAGTCGAAGTTCGTGAAGCGCGAGGGTGGTGATCTCTTTGCGGGCTAGGGACCTGCGCGACCTCTCCGACGACGAGCTGGAGCACCGGCTCGCGGACACGCGGCAGGAGCTGTTCAACCTGCGGTTCCAGGCTGCGACCGGCGCGCTTGAGAACACGGCGCGCCTGAAGATCGCCAAGCGCGAGATCGCCCGCATCCTCACGGTGCGGCTCGATCGAGATTCCCAGAAGCAGAAGGTGAGCTGAGATGGCCGACGACGAGACGACAGAGATCGAAGAGACAGAAGAGACGCCGACCGAGGTCGAGGCGGAAACGCCGGAACCGAGTTCGGAGGAGCCGAACTCAGTTCCGGAGTCTGCTGAGGAAGCTGACGCTGCTCCGGAGGAGCCGGCTGCGCCCGCGAAGCGGTCGCGTTCGCTGAAGCACGTCCCGCGCTCCCAGCGCCGCACGCGCACGAAGCCCGTGCGCGAGAAGCCGAAGACGCGCAAGCCGATCACGCGCACCGAGAAGCCGGAGAGCGAGCTGGGCCGGCGCCAGGAGCGCCGCGGCGTCGTCGTCTCCGACAAGGGCGACAAGACGATCATCGTCAAGGTCGACGTGATCAAGAGCCATCCGAAGTACAAGAAGGTCGTCCGCCGCTCGGTGAAGTTCCACGCGCACGACGAGCAGAACAACGCCGGCGTCGGCGACACCGTGCGCATCGTCGAGACGCGCCCGCTGTCGAAGACGAAGCGCTGGCGCCTCGCAGAAGTGGTGGAGAAAGCAAAGTGATCCAGCAAGAGACAAGGCTCAAGGTCGCCGACAACACGGGTGCGCGTGAGCTACTCTGCATCCGCGTTGCGGGCGGCTCCAGGCGCCGCTACGCGCGCGTCGGCGACATCATCACGGCCACCGTCAAGGCTGCTGCCCCGCAGGGGACGGTCAAGAAGGGTGACGTGGTGAAGGCCGTCGTCGTGCGGACGAAGAAGCCCTTCGGCCGCGACGACGGAACGCTGATCGCGTTCGACGAGAACGCGGCGGTGATCATCGACGCACAGCGCAACCCGCGTGGGACGCGCATCTTCGGGCCTGTCGCCCGCGAGCTGCGCGAGAAGAACTTCATGAAGATCGTGAGCCTGGCTCCCGAGGTGCTCTAACAAGATGTCGACACAGCTGAAGATCAGGAAAGGCGACACCGTGCAGATGCTCGCCGGCAAGGACCGCGGCAAGCAGGGCCGTGTCCTCGAGGCGCGCCCGCGCGACAACAAGGTGATCGTCGAGAACCTGAACCTCATGACGCGGCACCAGAAGCCGCGCCCGATGCGCGATGCCTCGCGCATGGGCGGCACGCAGATGGCGCCCGGTGGCCGCATCGAGCGTCCCGCCGCCGTGTCGACGTCGAACGTGATGCTCGTCTGCCCGACGTGCAAGCTGCCGACGCGCGTCGGCTACCGCTTCAAGGAAGTGAGCAAGTCGGGCGACAAGGTGAAGGTGCGTGTCTGCAAGCGCGAAGGCTGCGGCCAGGAGATCGACAAGTGATGGCTGTCGCAGAGACCTACATTCCGCGCCTCAAGGAGCGCTACAACGACGAGCTCCGCGCTCGGCTCAAGGACGAGCTGTCGCTGTCGTCGATCATGCAGTCTCCGACGGTCGAGAAGATCACGCTCAACATGGGCGTCGGCGAAGGCAAGACCGACGCGAAGCAGATCGACGCCGCGCTCGAGGAGCTGACGATCATCGCCGGCCAGCGCGCGCAGGTGCGCCGCGCCCGCAAGTCGATCGCGCAGTTCAAGATCCGCGAAGGGATGCCCATCGGCGTCAAGGTGACGCTGCGCGGCGACCGCATGTGGGAGTTCCTCGACCGGCTCGTGTCGATCGCGCTCCCGCGTATCCGCGACTTCCGCGGGCTCAACCCCGACTCGTTCGACGGTCGCGGCAACTACTCGCTCGGCATTCGCGAGCAGATCATCTTCCCGGAGATCGACTACGACAGCATCAGCCAGATCCGCGGCCTCGACGTCGCGATCACGACGACCGCGAAGAACGACACCGAGGCGCGCGCACTGCTGACCGCGCTCGGTCTGCCGTTCGCAACCGACGGAGGCAATCGCTAGTGGCCAAGAAGTCCCTGCGGGTGAAGGCCGCCCGCCCCGCCAAGTTCAAGGTGCGCAACTACACCCGCTGCAACCGCTGCGGGCGCCCGCGCGCCGTGTTCAAGAAGTTCGGACTCTGCCGGATCTGCCTGCGGGAGCTCGCCCACCAGGGCGTGATCCCCGGCATGACGAAGAGCTCCTGGTAGGAGACAAGAGATGCTCACCGATCCCGTCGCCGACATGCTCACGCGCATCCGCAACGCCAACAAGGCGCTGCAGGACAGCGCCGAGATGCCGACCTCCAAGCTCAAGGTCGAGATTGCCCGCATCCTCAAGGAGGAGGGCTACATCCGCGACTACCACGTGTCGGAAGCCGGCACGCACCCGACGCTCGTCGTCGAGCTGAAGTACGGGCGCGGCCGTGAGCGTGTGCTCAGCGGTCTCAAGCGCGTGTCCAAGCCGGGCCGGCGGATCTACGCCGGCAAGTCGCGCCGCCAGCGCGTGCTCGGCGGCATGGGCATCGCGATCATGTCCACCTCTCGCGGCGTCGTCACGAGCCGCACCGCCGAGGCCGAGGGCATCGGCGGCGAAGTCCTCTGCTACGTCTGGTAGGAGCGCATGAGTCGTATCGGCAGAAAGCCCATCGAAGTCCCCGCCGGCGTCATCGTCTCGGTCGACCCTGGCCGCGTGACCGTGTCCGGGCCGAAGGGCGAGCTGCGCCAGCAGGTCCCGCAGCGGATGGAGATCACGACCGAGGACGGCACGATCACCGTGTCGCGCCCGACCGAGCGCGGCGAGGATCGCGCGCTGCACGGTCTCACGCGCACGCTGATCGCGAACATGGTCGAGGGCGTGACGAACGGCTTCGAGAAGCGCCTCGAGATTCAGGGCGTCGGCTACCGCGCCGCGCTCTCGGGCACCGACCTCGAGCTGCAGGTCGGCTACTCGCACTCGGTGAAGATCAAGCCGCGCCAGGGCATCTCGTTCGAGGTGCCGGTGCCGACGCAGGTCATCGTGCGCGGCATCGACAAGCAGATGGTCGGCCAGACGGCCGCCGAGATCCGGAAGGTACGCCCGCCCGAGCCGTACAAGGGCAAGGGCATTCGCTACGAGGGCGAGTACGTCCGCAGAAAGGTTGGTAAGCGTGCCTAGCACTTTGACGACGCGCGAAGCGCGGCTTCGCCGCCACCGCCGTGTGCGCGGCAAGATCCGCGGCACCGCGGAGCGTCCGCGCCTGCTCGTCTTCCGCTCGAACCGCGGCATCTTCGCCCAGCTCATCGACGACGATGCGGGCAAGACGCTCGCCGCCTCGTCGTGGCTCGACCTGCCGAAGTCGTTCAAGGGCGACAAGACCGAGCAGGCGGCCGAGGTCGGCAAGCGGCTCGCGGAGGCCGCCAAGAAGGCGGGCATCGAAGGCGTCGTGTTCGACCGCGGCGGCTACCTGTACCACGGTCGCGTCAAGGCACTCGCCGACGGCGCACGCGAAGGAGGCTTGAGCTTCTAGTGTCTGCCATGGACGTTCAGGAGACCCGCGAGCTCAAGGAGCGCGTGGTCGAGATCAACCGTGTGGCCAAGGTCGTCAAGGGCGGCCGCCGGTTCTCGTTCACGGCGCTCGTCGTGATCGGGGACGAGGTCGATCGCGTCGGCGTCGGCTACGGCAAGGCCCGTGAGGTGCCGCTCGCCATCTCGAAGGCGGTCGACGACGCGAAGAAGAACATGTTCACCGTGCCGAAGCACGGTCAGACGATCACACACGAGACGCTCGGCCGGTTCGACGCGGCGCGCGTGCTCCTGCGTCCCGCCTCGCCCGGTACCGGCGTCATCGCCGGCGGCGGCGTGCGCGCGGTGCTCGAGCTCGGCGGCATCCGCGACGTGCTCGCGAAGTCGCTCGGCACGACGAACCCGATCAACATGCTGAAGGCTGCCGAGGTCGCTTTGCGGCAGTTGCGCCGCCCCGAGGAAGTCGCGAAGGCGCGCGGTAAGCAGATCAGCGAGGTGCTGCCGTACAAGGCGCCCGCGGAGGAGGTGACGACGACCGATGGCGAAGCTGAAGCTGACGCAGGTGCGTAGCCAGATCGGCCAGTCCGAGCGCCACCGCGGCACCCTGCGCGCGCTCGGCCTCGGGAAGATCGGCTCCACGAATGAGATCGACGAGAGCCCGGTCCTCGCTGGCATGCTGCGCAAGGTCCGTCATCTCGTGAAGGTGGAGCAGAGCTAGTGGCCGGCGACCTGAATCTGTCGAACCTGAAGCCCGCGCAGGAGCGGAAGGACCGCAAGCGCGTCGGGCGCGGGCTCGGCTCCGGCAAGGGGCGCTACTCCGGCCGCGGGATCAAGGGCCAGAAGTCGCGCGCGGGCTCGCACGCGATGCGCGCCGGCTTCGCCGGCGGCCAGATGCCGCTCTACATGCGCACCGCCAAGCTCCGCGGTAACACGTCCGCCGACGCGATGCCGGTCGGCCCGTTCCGGACGTACACGCAACCGGTCAACCTGCGCGATCTCGAGGCTCGCTTCGAGGCGGGCGAGGAAGTCACGCCCGAGTCGCTGAAGGCGAAGGGCCTCATCCGCTCGATCCGCAAGGACGTCAAGCTGCTCGGCGTCGGCGAGCTGACGAAGAAGCTCACGATCACCGTGCACGGCGCCTCGGCGACCGCCCGCGACAAGGTCGAGGCGGCCGGGGGCACCCTGAACCTGCTGCGCGAGCCGAAGCAGCGCAAGCCGAAGAACCTCAAGCGGCGGCCCGAGGGCCGTCCCGCCCGGACCGAAGCGACCGAGACGGAAGCCGGGGAGGAGTAAGGCTTGCTCTCCTGGCTCGCCAACGCGTGGCGGGTCCCGGAGCTCCGGCGCCGGCTCCTGTTCACGGCCGCGGTCCTCGCCTGCTATCGCCTCGGCTCGTGGATGCCGGCACCGGGCGTCGACTCGCAGCAGATCCAGAACTTCTTCAACGGCAAGGGCGGCTCGCTGCTCGGCCTGCTGAACCTGTTCAGCGGCTCGGCGCTCTCGCGCTTCTCGATCTTCGCGCTCGGGATCATGCCGTACGTCACGGCGTCGATCATCCTGCAGCTCCTGACCGTCGTCATCCCGACGCTGGAGCAGCTGCAGAAGGAAGGCGAAGCCGGTTACGCCAAGATCAACCAGTACACGCGCTACCTGACCGTGGTGCTCGCCGCCGCGCAGGCGTCCGGCTACGCGTACCTCTTCCACCAGCAGGGCGCGCTCCCGTCGAACGCGGGTCGCCTCGTGCTGATCATCGTCACGCTCACCGCGGGCACGACGCTCCTGATGTGGATGGGCGAGCTGATCACGAAGCGCGGCATCGGCAACGGCATCTCGCTGCTGATCTTCGCCTCGATCCTCACCTCGGCACCGGCGGGCATCAGCGCGTGGATTAACGGCGGCCCGCTCGAGAAGCTCTTCTTCCCGCTGATCGCGCTCGGAGTCGTCGTCGCAGTCGTGTTCGTGCAGGAGGGCCAGCGGCGCATCCCGATCCAGTACGCGAAGCGGATGGTGGGCCGGCGGCAGACGTCGGGCGGCTCGACCTACATGCCGCTGCGCGTGAACATGGCCGGCGTCATCCCGGTGATCTTCGCCGCGGCGCTGCTCGCGCTGCCGCAGACGGTCAGCTCGTTCGTGCCCAGCACGCAGACGTGGATCAACACGCACTTCTCGCCGAACGGCTACACGTACCTCGGCGTCGAGGCGGTGCTGATCATCGTCTTCACCTACTTCTACACGGCGGTCCAGTTCAACCCGGTCGACCAGGCCGACAACCTCCGCAAGTACGGCGGCTACATCCCCGGCATCCGCCCCGGCCCGCCGACCGCGCAGTACCTCGACCGCGTCCTGACGCGGCTGACGCTGCCCGGTTCGCTCTTCCTGGCGGTGATCGCGGTGCTGCCGTCGATCTTCATCAACCACTTCCACTTCTCGCAGGCGACGTCACGCGCGCTCGGCGGCACCTCGGTGCTGATCGTCGTCGGCGTCGCGCTCGACACGATGCGCCAGATGGAGTCGCAGATGATGATGCGCTCCTACGAGGGCTTCCTTCGGTGAACCTGCTGGTCCTGGGTCCCCAGGGCGCGGGCAAGGGAACGCAGGCCGCGCGAATCTCAGCCGAGTACGGCATCCCGCACATCGCCACGGGTGACATGTTCCGCGCGCTCGACACGACGACGGAGCTCGGCCGCAAGGTGAAGGCGATCATGGACGCGGGGACGCTCGTGCCGGACAAGATCACGGTGGCGATGATCAAGGACCGCCTGGCGGAGCCCGACGCCGAGTCCGGCTTCGCGCTCGACGGCTTCCCGCGCAACCTGGCGCAGGCGGAGGCGCTCGACGAGATGCTCGGCGGCATCGGCCGCGGCCTCGACGCGATCCTCTTCTTCGACGTGCCGGACGACGTCGGGATGGAACGCGCCCTGAAGCGCGCCGAGCTCGAGGGCCGCTCCGACGACACGCCGGAGGTGATCGCGACGCGGCTCGCCGTCTACCACGAGCAGACGGAGCCGATCGTCGAGCACTACCGCGCGACCGGCAAGCTCGTGCCGCTGCACGCCGAACGCTCGGTCGAGGAAGTGTGGGAGGAGATCCGCTCCGCGATCGATCTCCTCGACGAGGACGCCGCATGATCATCCGCAAGTCCGCCGCCGAGCTCGACACGATGGACCGGGCGGGCGCGATCGTCGCCGAGACGCTCGCGCTGCTCGAGGAGCAGATCCAGCCCGGGATCACGACGGGCGAGCTCGACGCGATCGCCGAGGAGCACATCCGCTCCCGCGGCGGCGAGCCGACGTTCAAGGGCTACCGCGGCTATCCGGCCGCCACGTGCCTCTCCCCGAACTCGATGGTCGTCCACGGCATCCCCGGCAAGACGAAGCTCCTCGACGGAGACATCCTCTCCGTCGACGTCGGCGTCACGCTCGACGGCTTCGTCGCCGACTCGGCCTGGACGTTCCCCGTGGGCACGATCTCGGCCGACGCCCAGCGGCTGCTCGAGACCTGCCGGGCGGCCCTGGAGGCGGGGATCGCCGAGGCGCGGCCCGGGAACACGATCTCCGACATCTCCCGGGCGGTTCAGACGCTCACCGAGGCGGCCGGCTTCAGCGTCATCCGGAGCCTCGTCGGCCACGGGGTCGGGCGTTCCATGCACGAGGATCCTCAGGTGCCGAACTTCGTCTCCTCCTACAAGGGGCCGGAGCTCAAGGAGGGGATGACGATCGCGATCGAGCCGATGATCACGGCCGGCGGCCCGGACGTGTACATCCACAACGACGGCTGGTCGATCTCGACCACGGACGGGTCGCTGGCGGCCCACTTCGAGCACACCGTCGCCGTGACCGCCGAGGGCCCGAGAATCCTCACGGGAACAGGAGTTTTGGTACCATGACGGCCCGCGTCGCGAGGCGAAAGCCCGTGCGCGTCCTTTTCTGCTCATGAAAGTCAGACCATCCGTCAAGCCCATGTGCGAGCGCTGCCGCGTCATCAAGCGGCATGGGCGCACCATGGTCATCTGCACCAATCCGCGCCACAAGCAGCGTCAGGGGTAAAGGAGCAATTTGGCACGCATCGCCGGCGTCAACCTGCCGAACCAGAAGCGGCTCGAGATCGGGCTCACCTACATCTACGGGATCGGGCAGCCGAGCGCGCAGAAGATCTGCGCGGCGCTCGGGCTCTCGCCCGACACGAAGGTGCGTGACCTGACCGAGGACGAGGTCGCGAAGCTCCGCGACCACATCGACGCGACCTACCAGGTGGAGGGCGACCTCCGCCGCGAGCGCACCCAGGCGATCAAGCGCCTGTCGGAGATCGGCGCGTACCGCGGTCTGCGCCACCGGCGCAACCTGCCGGCGCGCGGCCAGCGCACGAAGACGAACGCGCGCACGCGCAAGGGCCCGAAGAAGACCGTCGGGCGCGGCAAGAAGGCGGCGAAGTGATGAATGCAGCCACCTTCCGCATCCCGCGCACTCTGCGGGGCGCTGCAAACCTGCGCATCGCCGCGGACCTGCGTCCTTGCGCTGCTTGGTTTTCGCGGCCGCAGAGCACACGGGCCACGGAAGGGGGCTGCTAGTGCCACCCACTCGCAGAACTTCAGCGACTCGTGGTCGCACGCGGCGCCGCGTCCGCAAGAACATCGCGATCGGCCAGGCGCACATCAAGACGTCGTTCAACAACACGATCGTCGCCCTCACCGACAAGGAGGGGAACGTGATCGTGTGGGAGTCCGCCGGCTCGGCCGGGTTCAAGGGCTCGCGCAAGTCCACGCCGTTCGCAGCGCAGGTCACCGCCGATGCGGCGGCGCGCAAGGGCATGGAGCACGGCCTGCAGAAGGTCGAGGTCTTCGTCAAGGGCCCGGGCTCGGGCCGCGAGACGGCGATCCGCTCGCTGCAGGCGGCAGGGCTGGAGATTCTCGGAGTGAAGGACGTCTCGCCGCAGGCACACAACGGCGTCCGCCAGAAGAAGCGGAGGCGTGTGTAGTGGCTCGCGATCGTTCCCCGAAGTGCAAGCAGTGCCGCCGGGAGGGCATGAAGCTCTTCCTGAAGGGCGAGCGCTGTCTCACCGAGAAGTGCGCGATCGAGCGCCGCTCGTATCCGCCGGGTGAGCACGGCCGCGGCCGCATCAAGCAGAGCGAGTACCTGCTGCAGCTGCGCGAGAAGCAGAAGGCGCGCCGGTACTACGGGCTCCTCGAGACGCAGTTCCGCACCTACTACGAGAAGGCGAACAAGCAGGGTGGCGTCACCGGCGACAACCTGCTCCGGATGCTCGAGACGCGGCTCGACAACGTCGTGTACCGCCTCGGCTTCGCCGCCTCGCGCGCGCAGGCGCGCCAGCTCGTCCGCCATGGTCACTTCACCGTGAACGGCCGCCGGGTGAACATCCCGAGCTACCAGGTGAAGCCCGACGACGTCGTCGCGATCAAGGGCGGCTCCGGCGCGGAGCAGATCATCCGCGACGCGACCGACCTCACCGCCGCCGTCGCCCCGTGGCTGCAGGCAGACCACGACGGTCTCTCCGGCACGGTGCTCAAGTGGCCCGAGCGGACCGAGATCGACACACCGGTTTCCGAACAGTTGATCGTCGAGCTCTACTCCAAGTAGCGCTCGCTCAGGAAGAAAGGACACACCTTGGCAGTACGCGCGACCGATTTCCAGGTGCCGAAGATCACGCACGAGGAAGTAACCGAGAACCGCGGCGTGTTTGTGATCGAGCCGCTCGACCGCGGCTTCGGCTACACGTTCGGCAACTCGCTGCGCCGTGTGCTGCTCTCCTCGCTGGAGGGCGCTGCGGTCACCTCGGTCAAGATCGAGGGCGTCGCGCACGAGTTCACGACGCTTCCGGGCGTTCGCGAGGACGTCACCGACATCATCCTCAACCTGAAGCAGCTCGTCTGCATCCTCCACGGCGAGTCGCCGGAGGTGGAGGTGCGTCTGACGAAGCGCGGCGACGGCGTCGTCACGGCCGCCGACATCGAGGCGCCCGCCGACCTCGAGATCCTCAACCCGGATCTCGAGATCGCGAACCTCTCGTCGAAGGGCCGCCTCGAGGTCACGCTCACGATCGGCCGCGGCCGCGGGTACCTCCCGGCCGAGGGCAACCGTGGGCAGTCGCACACGATCGGCGTCATCCCGGTCGACTCGATGTTCTCGCCGATCAACCGCGTCGCCTACGACGTGGAGGCGGCGCGCGTCGGGCAGCGCACCGACTACGACAAGCTCATCCTCGACGTCACCACGAACGGCTCGATCGATCCGAAGGACGCGATCGCGCAGGCGGCCGAGATCCTCATCCGCCAGCTCGCGATCTTCACCGACCTCGAGAAGATCGAGGGCTTCGGCGAGTCCGCGTCGGCCGCGATCGACGGCGTCGGCGGCGAGTCCGCGGGCGTGTCGCTCGCCGGCGGCATGGAGAACTTCCCGATCGAGGAGCTCGAGCTCGGCGTCCGCTCGTACAACTGCCTGAAGCGTGTCGGCATCGAGACGATCGGCGACCTCGTCACGAAGACGGAGTCGGAGCTCGCTGCGATCCCGAACTTCGGCAAGAAGTCGATCGAGGAGGTCAAGGAGACCCTGCAGCAGCACGGTCTCAATCTCCGCGGCGGCTCGTCGAACGGGGCGGAGGCCTAGCTCCTTGCGCCACGCGCGCACAGGCAAGAAGCTCGGCCGCGACTCGGCGCACCGCAAGGCGCTCTACTCGAACCTTGCGGGCGCGCTGATCGAGCACGGGCGGATCCGGACGACGGTCACCAAGGCGAAGGCGGTGAAGCCGCTGGCCGAGCAGATGATCACGCTCGGCCGCCGCGGCGACCTCCACGCCCGCCGCCAGGCGACGGCGTTTCTACGCTCGCGCGACGTGGTGCACAAGCTCTTCGACGAGGTCGCGCCGCTCTTCAAGGACCGGCCCGGCGGCTACACGCGGATCGTGAAGATCGGCCCGCGCGCCGGCGACTCCGCCGAGATGGCGTACCTCGAGCTCGTCGCCGAGGAGTACGTGGCCGAGCAGCGCGAGGCGCGCACCCCCGAGCCGCAGGCGTCGGAGACGCACGTCGCGCCCGAGGTGCCGGAAGAGCTCGAGGAGGAGCCGCTTCCCGAGGAAGAAGAGCCGTCCGAGGACGAAGAAGCGTCAGACACGGACGTGTCCGACACTCCTGACTCCGAGCCCGTCGAGGGCTCGTAGTCAGGCCGTCGAGCCGATCAGCGCGCCGACGACGGCGATCACCGCGCCGCCGATCGACACGGCCAGCAGGCTCCGGACGAAGCTCGTCTCGAAGAAGCGCCAGCGCAGCACGGCGAGGGCGAGCAGCTCGAACGCGACGACGATCACCGCCGCGATCACCGCTGCGTGGTAGTTCGTGATCAGGAACGGCAGCGTGTGCAGGATGCCGCCGAGGAACGTGCCGACGCCGGTGATCGAGCCGCGGAGCATGGGGTTGCCTCGGCCGGTCAGCTCGCCGGTGTCCGAGAGCCCTTCCGAGAACGCCATCGAGATCGCCGCGCCGATCGACGTCGACAGGCCGGCGACGAATGCCGCATGCGGATGATGCGTGTAGAAGACGATGCCGAAGATGGGCGCGAGCGTCGACAGCGAGCCGTCGATCAGGCCGACCATGGCAGGCTGGGCCCGCTGAAGCAGGAAGTGGTGTTCGTCGGACACGAGAGAGGATCGTACGGGTGCGGCTGAAGCTAACGCTGGAGTACGACGGCACCGGGTTTCGCGGCTGGGCGCGGCAACCCGGGGAGCGGACCGTCGAGACGGAGCTGCGCCGCGCCCTCGGCGAGCTGTACCGAATGGTGGACGACCTGGCGGTCGCCGGCCGCACGGACACCGGCGTGCACGCCCTCGTGAACGTCGTCTCCCTGTCCGTCGAAGGCGGCCCGCCGCCGGAGCGCGCGGCCGAGGCGCTCAACACGGCGCTACCGGGCGACGTCGCGGTGCAGTCCGCCGAGCGGGTGGCGGACACGTTCCACGCGCGCTTCGACGCGCGCGCCCGGTCGTATCGCTACCGCGTCTGGCGGCGGCGTGAGCGCTCCGCGTTCGAGGCACGTCGTTCGCTCTGGTGGCCGCGGCCGCTCGACCTCGACGCGCTGAACGCGAACGCGCAGGCGATCGTCGGCGAGCACGACTTCCGCGCCTTCACCCCCACGGACACCCAGCACGAGGTGCTCGTCCGCGTCGTCGAATCCGCGCGCTGGCTCGAGCTCGACGAGGACGTGCTCGCGTTCGAGGTCACTGCGGACTCGTTCCTGCGTCACATGGTGCGAACGCTCGTCGGCACGATGCTCGAGGGGCGCGATCTCGGATCGCTCGTCCAGGGCCGTCCCCGCAGCGAGGCGGGCGCCACGGCCCCGCCGCACGGCCTCTACCTCACCTGCGTTCGATACAAGTAGAGCGTGCGTTACCCAGTCGTTCTCTTCGATCTCGACGGCACCGTGATCGACACCGGCGCGATCATCCTCGCGTCGATGCGCCACGCGGCCGAGACCGTGCTCGGCCGGCAGTACAGCGACGCGCAGCTGATGGCCGCGGTCGGCGGGCCCGGCCTCGAGGCGCAGATGCACGCGCTCGAACCGAGCCGCGTCGACGAGCTCGTCCGCGTCTACCGAGCCCACAACGAGCCGCTGCACCAGACGATCTCCACCTGCGAGGGGATGGACGAGGTGCTCGACGAGCTGAAGAACCGGGGACACCGGCTCGGCGTCGTGACCGCCAAGCGCCGCTCGACTGTCGACCTCGCCTTCGCCCGGCTGCCGCTCGAGCACTTCTTCGACGTCGTCGTCGGCGGCGACGAGACGACCGAGCACAAGCCGCACCCGGCGCCGCTCCAGCTCGCGCTCGCGCGTCTCGGCGAGCAGCCCGAGAGGGCCGCCTACGTGGGCGACTCGCCCTTCGACATGCAGGCCGCCAGGGCAGCCGGCCTCCATGCGATCGGAGTCTCGTGGGGCCGCATCCACGCCGCCGACAAGCTGACCGACGCCGACATCGTCATCCACCAGGCCGATGAGCTCCTCGACCTCGTCTAAGGAGAAAACCCGCGCGGCCGAGCTCCGCACGCTCCTCAGCCGCTGGCTGCACGAGTACCACGTGCTCGACGACCCCTCGGTGGACGACGCGACGTACGACCGCCACTACGACGAGCTCGTCGCGCTCGAGGAAGCGCATCCGGAGCTGATCACGCCGGACTCGCCGACGCAGCGCGTCGGTGCGCCGCCGTCGGAGAAGTTCCAGAAGGTGCGGCATTTCACGGCGATGGGCTCGCTCGAGAAGGTGACGACCGACGAGGCGATCGTGAAGTGGGCCGAGGACGTTCGCAAGCGGCTCGACGACGCCGACGACGTCGCGTACGTGCTCGAGCCGAAGATCGACGGGCTCGCGATCAACCTGACCTACGAGGACGGCGTGTTCACGCGCGGGGCGACCCGCGGGGACGGCGAGGTCGGCGAGGACGTCACGGTGAACCTGCGCACGATCAACGCGATCCCGCTGCGGCTGCTCGGCGACGACGCGCCTGCGCTGATCGAGGTGCGCGGCGAGGTGTACATGCCGCTCTCCGGGTTCCGTGCGCTGAACGAGCGCCTGATCGCGGAAGACAAGAAGCCGACACCCAACCCGCGGAACGCGGCGGCGGGATCGCTGCGCCAGAAGAACTCCGCGATCACGGCGAGCCGGCCGCTTTCGTTCTGGGCGTACGGCATCGGCGTGCACGAGGGCGCTCCGCTCGCGACGCACTGGGAGACGCTGCAGTGGCTGAAAGGGCACGGCTTCCCGATCAACCCGTTCGCCGAGCGGCTCGAGTCGATCGAGGCGGTGGCGAAGGCCTGCCGCGACTGGGAGCGCCGGCGCAACGAGCTCGACTACGAGATCGACGGGATCGTGATCAAGGTCGACGACTACGAGCAGCAGCGGCGGCTCGGTGCGCTGCATCAGCGGCCTCGCTGGGCACGCGCGTTCAAGTGGGCGCCGATGACCGCGACGACCCGCCTCGAGAAGATCATGATCCGCGTCGGCCGCACCGGTGCCCTCAACCCGTGGGCGATCCTCGCGCCGGTGGAGGTCGGCGGCGTCACCGTCTCACGCGCGACGCTGCACAACGAGGAGGACATCAACCGGAAGGAGATCCGCGAAGGGGACGACGTGATCGTTCAGCGCGCGGGCGACGTGATCCCGCAGATCGTCGGCCCGGCCGGCGCGCATCGCAAAGGCACGCGCGAGTTCAGGATGCCGACGCACTGCCCTCTGTGCGGAACCGAGGTCGTGAAGCCGGAGGGCGAGGCGACGCACCGGTGCCCGAACCGCGCGTGCCCGTCGCGCGGCCTCGAGACGCTGATCGCGTGGGTCGAAGGCCCGGCGGACATCGACGGTGTCGGCGAGCAGACCGTGCGCACGCTCTGGGACCACGGGCTCGTCCGTTCGTTGCCGGAGCTCTACCGGCTCACGAAGGAGCAGCTGCTCGAGCTCGACGGCTTCGGCGAGATCTCCGCGACGAACGCGATCGAGCAGATCGAGGCCTCCCGAACGCGCGTCCCGTTCTCGCGGGTGCTGCTCGGCCTCAACCTCGCCGGGATCGGCTGGGTGCTCGCACAGAACCTCGCGCGTCACGTCGGCGACGTCGACCGCCTGATGGCGGCGACGCCGGAGGAGCTCGCTGAGGTCGAGGGCTTCGGGCCCGATCGCGCCGAGGCAGTCGCGGAGTGGTTCGCCGACGAGGACAACCGCCGGCTCGTCGAGGAGCTGCGCGCGATCGGCCTCAACTTCCGACTCGACGAGAGCGAGCAGCCGGTCGAGGGCCCGCTCACGGGCAGCCAGTACGTGATCACCGGAACGCTCGAGTCGATGTCGCGCGAGGAAGCGCGTGAGGCGCTCGAGGCGCTCGGCGCGAAGGTGTCCGACAACGTCTCGAAGAAGACCACCGGTGTCTTCGTCGGCGAGAGCCCCGGCTCGAAGGTCGCGAAGGCGGAAAAGGCGGGCGTGCCGATCCTCGCCGAGGCCGACCTACTGCAGTTGCTCGGCCGCTGAGGCGAGCGCGGTCGCGAACCGGTCCTGCGCCTTGCGCGCGGGCCACTCGTGCACCGGGCTGCCGTTCTGCAGCACCGCGAAGGCGTAGCGCGTGCCCGCGTACCCTGACAGCGCGGACGCGAGGTCGGTCGTGCCCGTCTTCGCGCGCACGTTGCCGCGTGCCGGCGCCTGCTCCATCCGGTCCTCGAGCGTGCCGTTCACGCCCGCGACCGGCAGTGCCTGCCAGAAGACCGTTCGCAGCGTCGTGTCCTTCCACGCGTCGAGCAGCAGCGTCGCAACCGCGCGCGGAGTCAGACGATCGAGCTCCGACAGGCCCGAGCCGTCGGCGAGGCGCACGCCCGCGAGCGGCACACCGGCGGCCGAGAGGTCGTTGCGAACGACCGCCGTTCCGGCCGCGGTCGTGCCGGCGCCGCCGATCTGCGCGCCGAGATCCTTGACGAGCATCTCGGCGACGAAGTTGTCGCTGTTCCGGTCCATCTGCTCGATGATCGATGCGAGCGGTCCCGACTCCGTGATCGCGAGCGCGTTCGCAGAGTCGGGCGCGGTGCCGCTGCCGACGGCGCCGGAGGCGATGCCGTGCTTCTTCAGCAGCTGCTTGAACAGGATCGCCGCCGACAGCGCAGGCTCGAGTGAGATCCGGTCGGCGACGACGTCGCCGTTCACTTCGAGCGCCGACAGCGGCGGGCACTCGTTGACGTAGAACGAGGGCTTCCAGCCGGGCGCCGTCCGGACCGTGTCGAACCACGACTCGTCCGCGAACACGCGGCCGGTGATGCGCGTGATCCCGAGCTGGTGCAGCTGCGTCGCGAGCCGGCTCAGGCCGAGGCTCGTGAGGCTCGGGTCGCCGAACCCCTTGAGGAACACGTTGCCTTCCCACACGGCGCCGCTCTGCGATCCGGTCGCGAGCACCTCCGTGCCGAAGCGGTAGTCGGGACCGAGCTCGCGCAGCGCGGCGAACGTGACGGTCAGCTTCTCGTTCGAGGCGGGCGCGAGTGGCAGGTCCGCGTGGCGCGCGAAGAGCACCTGCCCGGTGTCGAGATCGAGCGCGATCGCGCCCGAGGCGGCAGTCGGGTTCCCGCCGACGGCGAGCGCGTCGGCCAGACGGGTCGGCAAGGGCAGGGAGCTGCCCGTCGCTGCCGCCACTGGTGCGAGCACGCACATGGCCGCGGCGAGAAGGAGCACGTTCCGCACGCGCTCCATTGTGACTGGGACCGGCGTCGGCGGAAGATGGGTCGGGCGGCCCTTGTTGCAAACTGCCGTTGCCCGAAGAATCGCCAGGCGGGAGTCCTCGCCCCCTGACATGACCGAGTTGCTCACCACCATCCAGGGCCTGATCGAGCGGTCCGACCGTGACATCGACCGGATCGAGCGGACGCTCACCGACGGTTACGCCCACGCGCTCTCGCTCGAGGCAGAGCGCTCGCGCCTCCAGCGGCGGATCGCAGAGGTCGCGCAGAGCATCCAGCGCGGCGACACGGCGAAGAAGACCCGCGAGCTCTCGGCGCTCGCGAAGCGCCTCGACGGAAACGGCGACGACCTGACGGTACTTCGCGCCGCGCTCGGTGACCTGCGCCGGCACGCCGACGGCGTCCGCGTCGGAAGTCCCACACGCTGAGCTAACGGATCCGTCACGACTGCGTCATACGCTCCGGCGCGTGATCGCGCGCACGGTCGCCGCCGCGCTCGTCCTCTTCGCCGTCGCGAACGCCGCGTCTGCGTCTGGCGGCGGCACGATCGTCTTCAGCGCCGACAATGCGCCGAAGCTGCAGTTCGAGATCTATCGCCTCGACCCCGACGGCCACCGGGTCGATCTCAGCCGGAGCGCGTTCAGGGACGAGCAACCGGTCGTCGCGCCGGCGGGAGGGCACGTCGCGTTCCTCAGCAACCGCGGCGGTGTGTCCGCGGTCTACACGGTGCGGCTCGACGGCTCGCACCTGCGCCGCGTCACGACCACGAACGACAGCTTCGTCTACGCCTGGTCGCCGGACGGCGCGACCCTGGCGGTTTCCGCTGCCCGCCCCGGCGTCTTCAGCCGGATCTACCTCGACGCGCACGGGCGCCTACGCCTCCTCGCGCGCACCACGGGCACGTGGACGACGGGGCTCTGGTGGACGCCGGACGGCAAGCTCTTGACCGCCCTCGACGACGGCGTGCTCGACGCGTTCTCGTCGGCGACCGGGCGGCTCGAGTGGTCGGTCCAGCTGCAGTCCGAGAACGGCCCGTGGACGGCACAAGGCCTGTTCAGCGGCGAGGACACGAACGGGCACCTGGTCGTGCTCGACGAGCGAGGCCGTGTCGTCGAGCGGTACCCCGCCGGCGCACAACCCGGGAGTGGAAGTGCTCTGTTCTCGCCCGACGGGACGATGCTCGCACTCGAGGAGGGCCGGTGGCTCGAGATTCGCACTGCGCAAGGCCGCCTGCTTCGCCGGATCCGCGCGATCCCGCAGACGTACTTCACCTGGGCCGGCCTCCGGACGCTTTACGTCGACACCGCGACCGGTGCGAGCGACATCGACGCCGAGACGGGCCGGGCACAGGCCGTGCCGGCAGGCGCCTGGCCGGTCCAGTGGCTCGGGCGCTACGGAGCTGCCGCGACGGCTCACGGCTCGAGCTTTGCGATCCAGCTCGTCACCGCGTCCGGCCGCCGGACATTCGGCACGGTCCAAGGCTGCAATTCCGACGGCAACTTCGTTGCGGCCGCGTCCTCGGTACAGCCGACGCCCGGCGGCCGCTCGATCGTCTACATGTCCGACTGCGAAGAGCCGTTCGCGAACCTGTACTCGATCGGAGGCGGTGTCACGACGCGTCTGACGAAGGCCCGGAGCGAGCAAATCAGCCCGGCGTTCTCGCCGGACGGCACGAAGCTCGCGTACATCCAGTCGCCGGCCACGCTGTTGTCCTGCAAGGGCTGCCCGTCGTCGCTGTGGACGGCGAACGCGGACGGCTCGCAGCCGCTGCAGCTGACGAATCCGGACGACTGCACCTTCGACGCGCAACCCGCGTGGTCGCCCGACGGGACGCGGATCGCCTTCTCACGGTCCGGCTGC
The DNA here is from genome assembly GCA_035651895.1 of Gaiellaceae bacterium. GTDB lineage: Bacteria > Actinomycetota > Thermoleophilia > Gaiellales > Gaiellaceae > PALSA-600. The sequence continues at coordinate 37,205 of DASREW010000013.1, read as the reverse complement.
GACAGCGAGCCGGAGCTCTACACGATCCCTGCGGCCGGCGGCACCGCCACCGATCTCCACCTCGCAGGAATGGACGTCGCCTGGGGGCCGACGCGCATTGCCTACGTCGACCCCAACACCGGAGTGCTGTGGACCGCGCTCCCCGACGGCTCCGGCGCCGTGAAGCTGGAGCCGGTGCAGAAGCCGAAGGCGCTCGCCTGGTCGCGCGACGGCCGGCTCGCCTTCGCGGACCAGCAACGCGACGGAGACATCCGCATCGGCATCTGGAACGGCAGCGCGATTCACGTTCTCGCCACGCCGTTCGTCGCCGTCACGACGCTTGCGTGGTCAGCCGACGGGACGAGCTTCGTCGCGACCGCGCGTCCGCGCGGCGGCGCGACCACCGACGTGTACACGTTCGACGCGAACGGAGCCAACGTGAAGCGCCGAACGTGGAACGTCGACGCGTCCGGCGCGACCCTGAAGAGCTAGACGATCCCGGAGCGCACCGCGTAGACCGCGGCCTGGATCCGGTTCTCGATCTGCAGCTTCATCAGGATGTTCGAGATGTGGTTCTTGACCGTCTTGGGGCTGATGTGCAACTCGGCTGCGATCATCGCATTGTCCTTGCCGTTCGCGATCAGCTTCAGCACCTCGATCTCGCGGTCGGAAAGCTCCGACTGGATCAGCTCCGCCTCGCGATGCGACGCGCTCGAGGCGCGAACGCGCTGCAGCACCTTCGCTGCGATCGTCGGCGAGACGAGCGACTCGCCGACCGCCGCGGCCTGGATGCCCTGGATCAGCTCGTTGATCGATGCGTCCTTGAGCAGGTACCCGCAGGCGCCGGCAAGGATGGCGTCCATCACATCGTTGTCCTGATCCGAGATCGTCAGCACGAGCACCCGCGTGAGCGGCGCGATCATCGAGATCTGCCGTGTCGCCTCGACACCGCTGATCCCCGGCATGTTCAGGTCCATGACGACGACGTCGGGGGCGAGCTCACGCACGGCGCGCAGCGCGTCTGTGCCGTTGTCGCACTCGCCCGCGATCTGCACGCCTTGCTCTTCCAGCAGGTTGCGGAGGCCCGTGCGGAAGAGGTCGTGGTCGTCCACGAGCAGCACGCGGGGCTCTGGGCTTTGCGAGATGTTCGCCGCGTCGGTCAGAACGGCCGCCAGTCTACCCGCGGCGTCGATTAGTGAAGCGTGATCGTCACCGTGCGGCGGCCCCACTGGTCCGCCTGCGCGACGGACGGGAACCACAGGTCGATCGTGTCCCCGACGATCGCCCCACCCGTGTCGGCGGCGACCGCCTCGCCGTACCCCGGCACGTACATGTGAGTTCCGAGCGGGATCACCGACGGATCGACCGCGACGATCCCCCAGCCGACCGGAAGGCCGGTCGAGGTCGTGCCCGGGAGCGCATAGCCCGTGGCGCTGACCGTGAGCGACGTGCCGCCGGAGGGCGGAGACGACTGCTGCGGCGTCGTGTCGGACACGAGCGCGGACGAGGAGCCGACGGGTTGGCGGACAGCGTTCTGCGCCGAGCGCGCAGCGGCGAGCTGTTCGCTGCGGGCCTGCGCTGCCTGTGCGCGTGCAACGAGCGTCGTGATCTGGCGCTCCGTCATCTGCCGCTGCGCCGAGAGCGAAGAGATATACAGCGCACGCTGCGTTCGCGCCGACTCCAGCGACGCTTCCGTCGCTTCCGCCGCACGCGTCTCGGCCGCGAGTGCCGACTGCTTCGCTTCAAGCGCGCGTGCATCTGCGCTCGCGCTGCGTCGTGCGGCCTTCAACTCGGACAAGACCTGTTCGCCTTGCGCGGACGCGCGGTCCAGGCTGTCGAGGTTCGTCATCGCCTCGTCGAGGTTCTTCGCGCCGAGAACGACTTCGAGCGGTTCGACGGGGCCGGTCTCGTAGAGCATGCGGATGCGTTGCGCGATCTCGATCTGGCCGATGCGCATGCTGTGCTTCGCGATGTCGAGCTGCTTCTGCAGCGCCGCACGTTGTTCGCGCAGCGATGCGCTTTCCGCGTTCAGTGTCGCGAGTCGCCCGTTCGCTTGCGCAAGCTGTGCGTCGAGCGAATAGAGCCCGAGCACTGCCGAGCGGGACTTCGCTTCGATCGCGTGGTCGCGCGCCCGCAGCGACGTCACGTCGTGTGACGGATTCGCGCCGCCGACTGCAGGCGCAGCCAGGACGGCAAGGGCGATGGCCGCAAACGGAAGAAGTCGCCGCCGCGACGTGTGTGCCTGCCCAAGCACGGCTCGGGACCGTACCACAGGTCGGGAGCAGGAGGCATGCCGTTCGTGTAGAAAAACACAGGTTTTGCGCCTGTTTTGGGTAGATGTGCGTTGACGATCGTCCGCACACCTTGGTAACCTCCTGTACTCGTGACGTGCCGGCCCCTACCGGTGCGCCCGTCCCGTCCCCGGCAGGGGGTCGTCAAACGCAGGTTGGGGCAGGCGCCATACGTTCTTGCAGGGATTTGCATAGCCCTTCTGGCGGCGGTCCCCGCGTTCGCCGACCCGTCGGTGTCATCCAAGCGCGCCGAGGCGCAGCAGGTGATGGGGCAGTTGCAGACGTTGTCGGATCAGCTCGAGCGTGCGCGCTCGCAGTACGACGCGGCGACGACGCAGCTCGCACGCATTCAGCGTGAGCAGCGCGAGAACCGCTACGAGCTTCATGTCGCGAAGCACAACCTGAAGGTCAGCCAGGCGACGATCGCCGCACGTCTGCGCGCGCTGTACACGTCGGATCAGGAGTCGACGCTCGAGGTGATCCTCGGTGCGCACAGCCTCGACGACGTCATCACCGGTCTCGACAACGCGAAGACGGTCGCGTCGGTCGACACGAGCATCCTCGCGCAGGTCAAGCAGTTCAAGACTGCGATCAGGCGAAGCGGCGACCGGTTGAAGAACGCGAACGAGCAGCAGTCGCGCGTCGTCGCAGAGCGTGCCGCGGCGAAGCACGAGATCGAGTCCAAGATCTCGCAGGCTCAGTCGCTCTACTCGTCGCTGCAAGGCGAGATCAAGCGGCTCGTCGCTGCGCAGCAGGCACACCAGGCCGAGCTGCAGCGCGAGGCGCAGCAGCGGCTCCAGGAAGAGCAGCAGCAACAACAGCAGCAGCAGAGTCAGACGGTCGTCGGCATCAGCGCGGCGACGCCGAGCAACGACGTGGTTGCACCGCCGTCGTCACACAGCGGCGCCGTCGGCTACGCGCTCTCGCAGGTCGGCGTCCCGTACGTCTGGGGCGGTGCGACCCCCGGGGTGGGCTTCGACTGCTCCGGGCTCGTGATGTGGGCGTTCGCGCAGGTCGGCGTATCGCTGCCGCACTCGTCCTACGCGATGTGGAACTACGGCGTTCCCGTGTCGGAGAACGACCTCGAGCCCGGCGACATCCTCTTCTTCGACGGGCTCGGCCACGTCGGCCTCTACATCGGCAACGGCGAGTTCGTCGAGGCGCCGCACACCGGCGCCGACGTGCAGATCTCCACTCTCGGCGGCTGGTACGCGGCGTCCTACGTCGGCGCGCGCCGCATCCTCTGAACCTGGTTCGCTCGAACCAGGTTCGTGTCTGTGACGCGACTGAAAAGACTGCAACCTGGTTGGGAACCAGGTTGCGTACAGCTGACGACGTCGAGTCGTCAGCTGTACAGCTCCGCGACCTCGCTCGCGAAGTGCTCGAGGATCACCTTGCGCCGTAGCTTCAGCGTCGGCGTCATCTCGTCACGCTCCAGCGAGAACTCGCGCGGCAGGACGGTGAAGCGCTTGATCTGCTCATAGCGCGACCGCTCCGCGTTCACGGCTTCGACCGCCGACGCAACGGCGTCGTGCACCTGGTCGGGGCTCATGCCGTCAACTGCGCCTGGGTCGACGGTCACGAGCGCGGCGACGTAGGGCTTCCGGTCGCCGACGACGAGCGCCTGCGACACGACCGTGTGCGACTTGAGCTCGTTCTCGAGGTTCTGCGGTGCGACGTTCTTGCCGCCCGCGGTGACGATGATGTCCTTCTTGCGGTCGGTGATGACGAGAAAGCCGTCCTCGTCGAGATGCCCGACGTCGCCCGTGTGCACGAAGCCTTCGTCGTCGATCGTCGCCGCGGTCGCGTCGGGGTCGTGGTAGTAGCCGGCGAAGACCGTGTTCGAGCGCAGCAGGATCTCGCCGTCGTCGGCGATCTTGATCTCGACGCCCGGCAGCGCCTTTCCGACCGTGCCGAACTTGTAGTCGGTCAGCCGGTTCACGGTCGCAGCGGTCGTCACCTCGGAGAGCCCGTAGCCCTCGAGGATGAGGAGTCCGATCGCGTGGAAGAACTCCGCGATCTCACGCGCGAGCGGCGCACCGCCCGCACCGGCAGAGCGAAGCCGCCCGCCGAGGCGCTCTTTGACCTTCGAATACACGAGGCGGTCGGCAACTACATGCTGCAGCCGCAGCGAGAGCGGAATCGGACGGTGCGCGCGCTCCAGCGCAGAGCGCCGGTAGCCGACGCGCAGCGCCCAGTCGAGCAGCTTGCGCTTGGTGCCGGTCTGAGCTTCGAAGTTCGCCTGAACCGCCGTGTAGATCTTCTCGTACACGCGCGGCACGCTTGGGAAGAGCGTCGGACGCACGCGTACCAGCGCGTCGCCGACCTGGAGCGGATCGGGCAGGAACGCAATCGCGAAGCCGACGTACGCGGCGGAGAGATGCAGCAGCCGGCCGTAGTTGTGGGCGAGCGGGAGATAGAGCAGCGTCAGGTCGCCGGCGATCGCGGGACGCTCTTCCATCTCGTCGCCTTTCTGCACCATCGCGTAGTAGTTGCGGTGGCGGATCATGCAGGCCTTGGGCGGCCCGGTCGTTCCGGACGTGTAGATGAACGTGAAGAGATCGTCTTCCTCGATCGAGTCCGCGCGCGCGTCGAGCGCGCTCGGGTGCTCGGCCGCGAACGCGCGTCCGTGCTCACGCAGCGCGGCCAGCTCGGCGAACGAGATCACGTGCCCGGCGAAGTCGCCGAGCTTCGCGCGCTGGTCGTCGTCCTCGACGAGGACGCCGACCGCCTCCGAGTGCTCGAGCACGTACTGCACGTCGCGCGGCGCGCTGTTCGCGTAGATCGGCGCACCGACGGCGCCGACGAGGCCGAGCGCGAAGTCGAACAACGCCCACTCGAGGCTGGTGCGCGCGAGCAGGGCGAACGACTGACCCTTCTCGACGCCGAGCGCGAGCAGGCCGTTGGCGAGCTCGTCCACCGCTGCCGCCGCCTCGGCGCGGCTCACCTCGCGCCACTCGCCGTCCACCTCGTGTAGGTAGGCCGGTTCAGGGTGGGCGGCGGCGACCGCGTCCCGCCAGAGATTCGCGATCGTCCGCGGGCGAGCCAAGGCGCGTGAACCATAGCCCGCAGGAACCGGGCCCGCGAGCGCGAATCTGCCCGGTCCCCGTACAATTACCCTGCAGATGCGCACAACCTGGAACGGCTCCGTCAGCTTCGGTCTCGTCAACATCCCCGTCGGCCTCGCGCCGGCCACGAAGCCGGCTGCCCGCCAGTCCGACGTCTCGTTCCGGATGCTGCACCGCGAGTGCGGTACGCCGATCAAGCAGAAGCGCTGGTGCCCGGTGCACGAGCGCGACGTCGAGTCGGACGAGCTCGTGCGCGGCTGGGAGGTGGCGAAGGGCCAGTTCGTGCTGGTCGAGGATGCCGACCTCGAGGCGATCGAGCAGCGCGACACGAGCCGGTCGATCGAGATCTCCCGTTTCGTGCAGCTCGAGGAGGTCGACCCGATCTACTTCGATCGCACGTACTTCCTCGTGCCCGCAGGGGCCGAGGCGCAGCGTCGTCCGTACGCGCTGCTGCTCGAGGCGATGAAGGGGGCGGGGGTCGCCGCGCTCGGCCGCTTCGTCCTCGCCGGCAAGGAGAAGCTCTGCCTGATCCGGCCGATGGGCGAGGCGCTCGCGCTCGAGACGCTGTTCGTGCACGAAGACGTCAAGGACCACGCCGAGATCGACGAAGCCGTGGCGTCCTCGGAGGTCAAGGCGCCCGAGCTCGACCTCGCGAAGCAGATCATCGCGTCGCTCGCCGGGCCGTTCGAACCCTCTGAGCTGCGCAGCGAGTATCGCGAGTCGCTGCGTGAGGTGCTCGAGGCGAAGCTCGCCGGCCAGGAGATCGAGATCCCGCAGGAGGAGACGCCGGCGCCGGTCGTCGATCTGATGGAGGCGCTCCGCGCGTCGGTCGCCGCTGCGTCCGCGAAGAAGCCGGCCGAGGCCAAGAAGAAGGCCGCGCCCCGCAAGCGGGCCGCGGCCTCCAAGTAGCTCGCCTGCCGAGCCGCGTCAGTGCTGAGCGGGAAACGCCCCGATCGCCTGCAGCTGCGCCTGGAAGAGAAACTTGTCGATCTTGCCGTGGTAGATCGGGACGTGCTCTTCCATGCAGATGCGAATCACTTCATCGCGATCGATCCCGACTTCCTTCGACAGCTCGTCCGGCGTCAGATGGTTCGCCATGTCGCTCCTTGGTCGTCAGAGACAGTTGTCCGGGCACACAAAAAAGCCCGCCGCGCGTGTGCGCTGACGGGCAAGATCTTCGGCTGCTCACGCAGGACGGGCAACTTCCTCACGCGCCCCGTCCTGTCGTCTGACAGCTCATCTGGCCCCAGGATAATCGATCTTCGTGACGGATGCGACAGATCTCCTTCCCGGCTTCGTTGAGCGGTTTCACGATGTCCGCGGCGCGCGGATCCGCTGCTTCCACGGCGGCGAAGGGCCGCCGCTCCTGCTCGTCCACGGGTTCGGCGGGGCCGCGTGGAACTGGACGGAGCTGGCGCCGCTCCTCGCCGGCCGGCGGCTGCTGATCCCGGATCTGCCCGGCCACGGCGGCTCGCCGCCGCTGCCCGCCGTGTCGCTGACCGGCTTCGCCGATGCCGTCGCGGGATTGCTCGACGAGCCCGCCGGCGTCGTCGGCCATTCCCTCGGCGGCGTGGTCGCGCTGCGGCTCGCCGAACGCCGCCCCGAGCTCGTGCGCGGGCTCGTGCTCGCCGCGCCGGCCGGCATCTCCAGCTCGTCCCGGCTCGCGACGATCACGCTCGGGCTCAGCGGCCTCGTCCAGCCCGGCCGGATCGCCGGCCGCCGCGCCGACCGGATCGCGCGCTCGCCGCGGCTCAAGCAGCTCGTGTTCGGGCGGTTCGAGGTGTCGAATGCCGAGCTGCTGTCGGAGCGGATGGTCCACGGGTTCCTGCGCGGCCCGACGCTGCACACGGATGCGCTCGGCGCCGGGCTCGCGCTTGCGCGCGATGACCCACGCCGCGACCTCGACCGTGTGCGCTGTCCCGTGCTCGTGCTGTTCGGCGCGCGCGACCGTCAGGTGCCGCTCGCGGACGGTTTCGAGTACGCACGGCGCCTGCGCGCGCCGCTGCGGGTCATCGCCGACTGCGGCCATCTGCTGATCGGCGAGCGCCCGGATGCATGCGCGCGGGCGATCCTGGAGGCGCTCTAGCGAACCGCTACCCTATGCGGCGACTCGGGGTGTGGCGCAGCCTGGTAGCGCGCTCCGTTCGGGTCGGAGAGGTCCCCAGTTCAAATCTGGGCACCCCGATACGGGGTCTGACCCCTGCAGGGGTCAGACCCCTTTTCTCTACTCGGCCGGGGCCGGCGCCGGAGGTGTGCGCAGGGCGGTGACGATGAACGCGGCGGTGAGCGCGGCGACGACGAGGACGCCGACACCCCACCAGAGGCCGCTCAGGTTGTCGTCCCAGCCGAACGCGCGGTCGAGGGAGAAGCGGCCGGGTCCCGTCGCAGCGATCGCGACGGCCGCCGCGACGAGCGACAGGTTGAACTCGTAGCCGCCCTTCCCGCTGAAGAACCCGTTCTTCCAGTGGACGGTCGCGATTGCGACGAACATCGTCGTGACGAGCGCGAGTGCGACGAACGGCGTGAGGAGGCCGAGGGCGAGCAGGAGCCCGCTCGTCTCCGAGCACGCGACGAGCAACGCCATCAGCGCGGGCATTCGCATGCCCATGCTGCCGAGCCAGCCGCGCACTCCGGCGAGCCCCGGGCCGTCGAACCAGCCGAGGAGCTTTTGCGCGCCGTGGGCGAAGAAGATGAGCCCGACGACCACGCGCAGGAAGAGCAGTCCGTATGCCATGCGTGGAGCGTACTTGCGCCGTCAAGTTCTCGAACGGGGGATTCGATCCCTCGAACCAGGGATGACGTGTACATCGGATTCCGACGAATCCGAGACCGATGTCTGCGCGGCGGGGTCTACCGGCAGCGAGATTCGCTCCGGCTGCACTGGTGCTGATCGGCGCCCTCGCGCTCGGCGGGAGCGCCGGGACGGCAGCGCCGGGCCTGCCACAGGTCGGCGCGGCCGTGCGGGGCACGCCGAAGCTCGACTCGCAGCTCGCGCAGGTCGCCGCGACGGCGCAGAGCTCGGGCGCCCCGGCCGCGCTGACGAGCGCCGTGACGGACGGGCTCGACGCGAGCGGCGGGAAGATCGACGTCGAGGTCGTCGGCCGCGACACGCAGGCGGTTGCACAAGCCGTCACCGCGGCCGGCGGAGAGGTCGACGGGGGCGTCGACGGTCTCGTCGAGGCGTCGGTCGCGCCGGCCAAGCTGACCACCCTCGCCGCCACCGGCTCGGTCTCCTTCGTCCGTCCGCCGGCGCAGCCGTACGACGACTCGACCGACGAGGGCGTCACGACGACCGGCGCCGCGCTGTACCAGGCGAACGGGCAGAACGGCAGCGGCGTCAAGGTCGGGATCATCGACCTGGGCTTCGCCGGCAACACGACCGGTATCACGCCCGTCGCCGTCCCAGTGCCGGACGGAGGCGGTGCGACGACCGACGAGGACTGCGATCCGGACCAGCCGCACGGAGCCGCCGTCGCGCAGACGCTGCTCGCCCAGGCGCCCGACGTCCAGCTCTACCTGTACTGCGCGTCGGACGTCGTCGACCTCTGGGCCGACGAACAGGACGCCATCGCGAAGGGGATCAAGATCATCAACCACTCCGTCGAGTGGTTCACTGCGGGGCGCGGCGACGGCACGACGTCGACGTACCCGTCCGATGCGTCGGAAGCCTCGCCGGAAGCGATCGTGGCCGACGCGGCCGCGCATGGGATCCTCTGGGTGAACGCCGCGGGCAACGATGCGCAGCGCCACTGGCGAGGCACGTACACGCCGTCTGCGGCCGATGCCGACTACAACGACTTCGGCGGGGGCGACGTCGAGAACAACGTGACGATCGATCCGGGGCACGAGGGCTGCGCATACCTCTCGTGGGACCGCTGGCCTGTCACCAACGACGACTTCGATCTCTACCTCGTCGACCAGAACGGCGCGGTCGTCGCGTCCGCGAACGACGATCAGAGCACGACTCCGTCGCCGCCGGTCGAGTGGCTCTGCTACGACAACTTCACGAGCAACTCGTCGTTCGGTCTGGTCATCGCGCGCTGGTCTGCGGCCGACGACCCGACGATGGACCTCACCTTCGAGGGCGACTCGAATCTGCAGTACGCGACTGCGTCCGGCAGCATCGGCGACCCGGCTTCGTCGCCGGACGCGCTCGCCGTCGGCGCCGCCTGCTGGAAGACCGGTCAGCTCGAGTTCTACAGCTCGCAGGGACCGACGGTCGACGGCCGCATGAAGCCCGACGTGATCGGGCCGGACAGCACGTCCGGCACGAACGCGTACGGCGACTACTCCGACGCAAACGGCGGCTGCGGCTACACCGGCTTCGCCGGGACCTCCGCCGCCTCGCCGAACGTCGCCGGCCTCGCCGCCGTGCTGCTCGGCGCGGACCCCTCGCTGACGCTCGCCCAGTTGCGCGCCGAAGTCGTGGCGCGCGCCGGGCGCCACTCAGCGCAAGCGTCACAGAGCGACACGACCGGAGCCGGCGAGGCGTTCTCGTGGTACCCGCCGGCGGGAGCGACGAGCGACGAGCAGGGCCGGATCGCGATCGAGATCGCCGGTGACGGCATCTGGACGGCTTCGCCCGACGGGTCGGGCCTCGAGCAGGTCGTCCCGTCCTACGCTGCGCTCGGCATGAGCTACGACGCCGACGGCGACATCCTCTTCGAGGACGGGGCGCAGTCCGACGTCTCGTCGCTCGCGCCGGACGGAACGGAGACGACGCTCACGAGCTCCGGAAGCAACGCGTCGATCGCTGCGCAGCTGCAGAACGGAACGAAGATCGCGTTCGACCACGACGGCGAGCTCTGGACGATGGACGCCGACGGTTCGAACGCGGCGGAGATCTACCCCAACGTCACCTACGACGAGCTGTCGTGGTCGCCGGACGGCACCAAGCTGGCGTTCGTCGACGGAAGCAGTCTCTACACCGTCGACGCGGACGGGACGAACGTCTCGTCGGCGCTCGCCTCGGGCGCCGAGGGCGTGGCCTGGTCGCCGGACGGCACGAAGCTCGCATACCTCGCAAGTGGAGAGCTCTGGGTGATGAACGCTGACGGGACGGGCGCTGCCGAGCTGGCGGGCAATGGTTCTTCGGGCCTCGGCATCGCCTGGTCCCCGGACGGCAAATCGGTTGCGTACGAGACGTACGTGAATGGGTCGCTCTCGGTCGCACTCGTCGATTTGTCCGGCCGTGTCGTCGGAGCCATCCGGCTTCCCGGCACGAGCTCGTCGGTCATGGCGCTCTCGTGGATCGGGACACCGGCTGCGCAGGCTCCCTCCGAGAGCGGCGCGGAGACGATCGATGGCACTCCGGCGGTCGGACAGGACCTGCACGCGGAGACGAAGGAATGGACCGGCGATCCGACGCCTTCGCTGACCTACACGTGGAGCGACTGCGACGCGACGCTTACGACCTGCTCGACCGTCGCGACGGGCTCGACCGATTACCGGGTCACGTCGTCCGACGTCGGCAGCCGCATCCAGTTCACCGCGACGGCGACGAACTCGGCCGGTACCGCGAGCTTCAGCGCGGCGACCTCGACGGCGACCGTGGCCGCCCCGTATCCGACCGTGGACCCGGTCGTCTCCGGCTCGGCCGCGGTGGGGCAGACGCTGTCGGTCTCCGCCGGGACGTGGGGCGGCGGCGCCGGCGCGACCTACGCCTACCAGTGGCGTCGCTGCCTGGACCTCGACCAGGCGTTCGCTGCTCCGATCCCCGTCTTCGGCTGCACCGCGATCCCCGGCGCCACCGCTTCGACCTACCAGGTCACCTCCGACGACGACGGCCACACGCTCGAAGCCGAGGTGACGGGCACGACCGGGGGCGGGTCGGCCTCCGGCATCTCGGAGCCGACCGACACCGTCGGCTCCTCGGGGAGCGGCTCCGGCGGCAGCGGCTCGGGAACCGGCTCCGGCAGCGGCTCGGGCGCCGGGGGCGGCTCGGGCGGCGGCGGGGGCGGCAGCGGGCCGACCGACCTCGCGGTCTCGCTGAGCGCTTCGCCGACCACCGTCGCGGTCGGCGGCCAATCGGTGGTTCGCGTCGCCGCGACCGACCTGAGCAAGACCGCTGCGGTCGGTGCGACGATCACGCTGTCGCTTCCCGCCGGCGTCAGCGTCGCCTACTCGCAAGAGGATCGCGGCAACGGCTGCGTCACGATCGCCGGCGGGCTCTCCTGCAACCTCAACTACCTCTCGAGCGACTCTCCGGTCGGGAACGTCATCGTGGGGCTGAGCTTTGCCAACGCGGGCGCAGCGACGGTCTATGCAACGGTCGGCTACGACGGGACCGATGCCAACATCTCGAACGACAGCGCCTCGGTGGCGTTCACGGTGGGCGCAGCACCGGCCTCGAGCGCGAGCACCGGCGGGGCCGGCCGCTCGATTCTCGGGACGGCGACGAGCAAGCTCACGAACGTCGAGAACGGCACGTCGCACATGGATCGCATCATCGGGACGAATGCCGCCGACGTCATCAACGGCGAAGGGGGTAACGACGTCCTGAGCGGCGGGCCGGGCAACGACACGATCAACGGGGGGCGCGGCGACGATGTGATCTACGGAGGCGTCGGCAACGACACGCTGATCGGCGGGCCGGGCAGGGACACGATCTACGCGGAAGGTGGCAACGACACGATCGAGGTGCGCGACGGCCAGCGTGACGTCGTCGACTGCGGCACCGGCCACGACGTCGTGATCGCCGACAAGCTCGACAAGGTGTCGAAGAACTGCGAAGTCGTCCGCCGCTAAGCGGCGGTACGCACCCGCCGCCAGGCGAGCGGCACGAACCAGAGCGAGCCGCCCATCACGCCGCCGACCGCGAGGATCGAGGTGGGCGCGACGACCGTGGCGACGGCGCCGGCCAGCGCAAAGCCGACGGGCGTGAGCCCCATCGAGCCGAAGAAGTCGAAGCTCAGCACGCGCGAGAGGAGATGGGCGGGGACGAGCTCGCTGATCAGCGTCATCCAGGCCGAGATGCCGACGCCGATCCAGAAGCCGCGCCACGTCGCGGCAACGACCGCGAGCGGATACCAGGGCGAGAGCGCGAGCACGATGATCCCGAGGTCGTTGATGCCGAAGCTCGCGAAGCAGATCGCGACGCGATGGCGTCGTGGGTTCCAGCGCGCCCAGAGCAGCGAGCCGGCGACGACGCCGGCGGCCATCGCGCTGAAGAGCACCCCGTACGAGCCGACACCGCGGTGGTAGTGCTCCTGCACGATGCGCGGCAGCAGCGCCGTGTACGGCGCCATCGCGACCATCAGGATCACGGTGGCCGACGCGATGCCTGTCCAGATCCACGGGACGCTGATCACGTAGCGGAAGCCGGTCGCTAGCTCCTTGCGCAGCCCGAGCTGAGCCGGTCCGTCGAGCGCCCGCGGGCGCACGAACCAGAGCGCCGACGCGGAGACGACGAACGAGCCGGCGTCGATTCCCCAGACGATGCTCGGGCCGCCGGAGTGGTAGAGGAATGCCGCGAGCGCCGGCCCGAGGATCGCGGTGCCGTTCCGAACGATTCCGACCCACGAGTTCGCCGACGCGAGCAGCGGCTGGTCGACGAGCAGCGCGACGATGCCGCCGAGCGCCGGCTGGAAGAACCCGTCCGCAAGCCCGAACAGGACGCCGAGCACGAGAACGTCTGTGTACGTCAGGCGGCCGGTCGCGTCGAGGACGAGGACGACGGCCATCACGACGCACCGCGCGAGATCGGAGCCGATCATCAGCAGGCGGCGCGAATAGCGGTCACCGAGCACGCCGCCGAGCAGCAGCGTCGTCAGCATCGCGAGCGACTCGAGCGACAGCGCGTACCCGAGCGAGCTCGCCCTCCCGGTCAGGTCGGTGACGCGCCAGCCGAGCGCGACGATGAACGCCGCGTCCCCGAGGAACGAGACGGTCTGCCCGCCGAGGAGAAGCCGAAAGTCGCGGCTCCCGAACGCCGCGAACGTGCCTGCCCGAGGTTCGTCCACGCATCGAGGCTATCGTCGGAGTCGTGATCGAAGCGGTTGTTTTCGACGTCGACTACACGCTTTCGCGCCCGGGTCCCGATCTCGGCCCGGATGGCTACCGCCGCCTCGGCGAGCGTCACGGGCTGACGCTCGACCCGGAGCGGTACGACGAAGCGCGGCGAGCGGCACTCCTCGAGGTGAAGCGTCATCCCGAGCTCGACCACGACGACGAGGTGTGGGTGCGCTTCACGCAGCGGATCATCGAAGGCATGGGCGGCGCAGGCGACACGTACGCGGCGGCCTGCGAGATGGAGCGTGCCTGGGTGCACGCACATCACTTCGAGCTCTACGACGACGCGCTGCCGACGCTCGAGGCTCTACGGGCGCGCGGGCTCAAGCTGGGGCTGCTCTCGAACACGGCCCGCGACCTGGACGAGTTCGTTCGTCATCACGGCCTCGCAGTCGACGCTGTGCTCACTTCGCGTGACCACGGCAAGACGAAGCCGCACGAGACGATCTTCCGCCGGATCCTCGAGCTGCTCGACGTCCCGGCGGCGGCCACGCTGATGGTCGGCGATTCGCTCGAGGACGACATCGAGGGAGCGCGCGCCGCCGGAATGCAGGCGATGCTCCTCGACCGCGAGGGCCTGTACCCCGAGCGCGAGTCGCTTCCCGACCTCCGCGCAGTCCTGAATCTGATCTAGAGTCATATCCGTGGGCTGGGTCGTGTGGGTGGTGGCGGCGATCGTCCTTGCGATCGGTGAGCTGCTCACGCCTGGGATGTTCTTCCTCGGGCCACTCGCGCTCTCCGCAGGAGCGGCAGCGGTTGCGGCGGTGCTCGGCGCCGGCGCTGCCGGCTCGCTGATCGTGTTCATCGTCGCTGCACTGCTCTCGCTCGGGTTCCTGCGTCCGATCGCCCGTCGCCATGTGCGCCTGCCCGCGCTCTCACGCACCGGGACGGATGCGCTCATCGGCCGCAAAGCAGTCGTTACCCGGGCGATCGGCGCCGCCGGCGGCGGGCGCGTGCAGATCGGCGGAGAGGAATGGTCGGCCCGCGCGTATCTCGACGGCGGCGAGTTCCCCGTCGGCGCTACCGTCGACGTCATAAAGATCGAGGGCGCGACCGCCCTCGTCGCCGAATAGGAGGTTCGCGTGGCTGCCCTGATCGTGCTCGCCGTCCTCGTGCTCTTCGTGCTCGTGCTGCTCGCGCGCACGATCCGCGTCATCCCGCAGGCGCGCGCGGGCGTCGTCGAGCGGCTCGGCAGGTACTCGCGGACGCTGACGCCGGGGCTTGCGCTCGTCATCCCGTTCGTCGACCGGGTGCGGCCGCTGCTCGATCTCCGCGAGCAGGCCGTCTCGTTCGAGCCACAGCCGGTGATCACCGAGGACAACCTCGTCGTGAACATCGACTCGGTCATCTACTTCCAGGTGACCGATCCCAAGGCCGCGACCTACGAGATCGCGAACCCGGTCAACGCCATCGACCTGCTCACCGTGACGACGCTCCGCAACGTGATCGGCGGCATGACGCTCGAGCAGACGCTCACCTCGCGCGACTCGATCAACGACCAGCTGCGCGGGATCCTCGACGAAGCGACAGGCAAGTGGGGCATCCGGGTGCATCGCGTCGAGCTGAAGGCGGTCGACCCGCCGCCCTCGATCAAGGACACGATGGAGAAGCAGATGCGCGCCGACCGCGAGAAGCGCGCCGCCATCCTGCAGGCCGAGGGCGTCAAGCAGTCGCAGATCCTGCAGGCGGAGGGCGAGAAACAATCGGCGATCCTCCGGGCCGAGGGCGAGCGGCAGGCGGCGATCCTTTCCGCCGAAGGCCAGGCCAAGGCGATCGAGACCGTCTTCAAGGCGATCCACGAAGGAAATCCCGATCAGAAGCTTCTCGCCTACCAGTATCTCCAGGTGCTGCCGCAGATTGCGCAGGGCGACTCGAACAAGGTCTGGGTCATCCCGAGCGAGCTCACTCAGGCGCTCGGCGGCATCTCGGATCGCCTCCTCCCTCGGTCGGGGGACAATTCCGATACAACGTGAGGGCCCAGCTGCCGATTACCTCGGTGCGTGCTCTCTCTGAAGCGGCTTCTCAACTCACTCTTTGTCCTGGCTGCGCTTGCCGTAGCGGGGCTCGTCGCGAGGCATTTCGCTCGCGCAGGCTGGCCGCTCCATCGCGCGAACTTCTGGCTCGTCGGGCTGGCGGTCGTCGTCATGCTCGCGGCGTACGCGGCGAAGGCCTGGGGCTGGCAGCATCTGTTCCGGCATGAGCAGCGTCCGGCCGTCCTGACGCTGGCCGCTGCCGGCGGCGCCGCGTCGGTCGGCGGCATCGCGCTCCCGGGCCGCTGCGACGAGGTCATCCGCGTCGCCGTCGTCCGCCGTTGCCGGCGCCGCCGCGCAAGCATCGGCGCTGTCGCGCTGTCGCTCTTTGTGCTCGGCCTGCTCGACAGTGCGGCGATGACGCCGCTCGCGTCGGTTGCTCTCGGCACGTCGAGCATCGACGGCTGGCTGCGCGCCGGCTTCATCGTCGTCGCGGTTGCCGGAGTGCTGGCGGCCGCCGTCGTCGTCTTCCTGCCGCGTTTGGCGCGCTTCGGCGCGGTCGCCCGGTTCCGGCTCGCCGGCTGGGTCGGCGACAACGCCGCCTCCCCGCGCGAGGCCGGGTGGGCATGGCTCGGCGTCGCCGTCTCCTGGGTGCTGCGTGCACTCGCGGTGTTCGTGCTGCTCGCTGCGCTCGGGCTCGGGACGGACTTCTCGCTCGCGCTCGCCTTCGTCTGCGCCTCGTCGGCGTCGGCGGTGCTGCCGGTCGCGCCCGCAGGCGCCGCCGTGCAGGCGGGTGCCGGCGCTGCGATCCTCGTTGCGTCGGGCGTTCATACCGACGCGGCCGTCGCCTTCGGGATCGCCGCACAGGCGCTGCTGATGGCGACCGGGGCGGTCTTCGTGCTCGCGCTCGGCGCGTGGCACGCGCAGGGCGCGCTCAGCAGGTTGCCGCGAGGCAGCTTCGTAGCACGGTGACGCTCGGCACGCCGCCGCGCCACTGCAGGCGGATGCGCACCGACGCGGCATCGTTGTCGTAGCGGAGCTCGTGCAGCCGCATGCTCTCGTTGACGCGGTGCACGAGGTCGTAGACGCCGGCCGGCACGCCGGTGATGTCGACGTTCTGCCCGTGGAAGAACGCCGGGTAGCGGTCGGTGAACCCGGGCGTCGTACCCATGACGACGTGCGTCGCCTCAGGCTGGAACTGGGCGCAGTTGCCGAGGAAGTGCGGCTTCCTGTTCGGCCAGTGACCGGGTGCGAGACCCCAGTGGTCGGCGAGGCAGAAACCGCTCTTGCGGTCGCGCACGAGCGTGGTGCCGGCGAGCGTGCGCAGCTCGAACGAGTCGAAGCGCATCAGGTGCCAGTGATGGTGCGGCGGTGAGTTCGTGTAGCGGAACTGCGCAACGTTCGTGTACGTGCGCCATTTCCCGTTGCTGAGCAGGACGCGCTGGGTTCCGATCATGCGCTTTGCTCCCGGCGGACGGACGCCGACGAACGTGCTCGGGCCGAGCCCGATGTTGTCGACGAGCGAGGTGAAGCCGAGCAGCCAGCTGCCGGGCTCGCCGCCGATCGTCAGGCCGCTCGGCGGCCGCTGCTGAAAGTCGGGCAGGAGCTCGACCACCTTCGGCTGCGGCCGCCACGCCGGCTGCGTGCCGGCATGTACCGCCTTGCCGTCGATGTAGATCTCGCCGTCGTTCACGTAGGCGAGGTGCTTCCCGTCGGCCGACCAGGCGGGCTGCTCGCCCGTGCCGATCGAGTTGCCGTCCGTGACGATCTCGCCGTCTTGGACGACTGCAAGCTCGCCGTTCGGCGCGTACGCCGGGTCGGTGCCGGTCCCCGCAGGCTTGACGTCGCCCCCGAACCAGTTGAGCGTGACGATCTCGTCGTCGCGGTCGAGAGCGATCCGTGCGCCGTTCGGCGACCACGCCGGATGCTCGCCCGGCGCGAGCTTGCGGACGTCGTCGCCATCGGCCCGGACCGTGTAGACGAAGCCCGCTCGCGTGAACGCCAGCCGTCGCCCGTTCGGCGACCAGGCCGGCTGGTCGGCGTCCTTGAGCAAGAGCCGTGCGTGTGTGCCGTTCGTGTCGGCGGTCCACAGATCGCCTCGCGTCACGTAGGCGATGCGCCTGCCGTCCGGGCTCCACGCAGGCGCGTAGCCGACGGGCAGGACGTGCGCGGAGCCGACGTGGATGCCGGCGAGCGCGAACGCCAGTGCTGCGAGGCCGTTCACTCGAGCTCCGCCGCGGCTTCGTCGAGGGTCAGCACCGGCCCCACGCACGTGTCCCGGCCCTCGAGGAGCGCGCGCCAATCGGCGAGCGGCCTCGTTCGGAAGAGCTCCGTCAGCTCGGGCAGGTCGGGCTCGAACGCCCGCTCTTCGAGGTCGGGCCGCTCGAGCAGGCTGCAGAGGTTCCGCCAGAACTTCGGCTCGAGCGCCGCGACCGTCAGGTGCCGCCCGTCCGAGGTCTCGTAGATTCGGTAACAGGCGGCGCCGCCGGTGAGCAGGCGCGGAACGGGCTCGCCCGCGAGCCGGTGGGCGGCGAAGCGGTGGGCGTTGTGCGTCATCGAGACGACGATCCGCATCCCCGCCCCGGTGCGGTCACGCTCGCGTAGCGCGGCGAGGATTTCGATTACCGCTGCCTGCGCTCCGGCGGCGAGGTCGGCGATCTGGACCGGCGGCAGAGCCGGAGCGGTGTCAGCGAGCACGCCGGCGTAGCCGAGGTAGTTCAGGTCGTGGCCGGCCTCGAGTGCATGCTTGTTGTCGCGGCCGAAGCCGGTGAGCGAGCAGACGATCGCGGTGGGAGCGACCTCCACGCCGAGCCGCTCGAACACGCCCGGCCGAAACCCTTCGAGCACGACGTCCGCGTCGAGTACGACTGACGGCTGCGGCTCGATACGCGCATCCCAGACGATCACGTCCTTGCCGTCGTTCAACGCGCGGTACCAGCTCTCCGGGGTGCTGTCTCCCTCGGGCGGCTCGATCTTCACGACGCGGGCGCCGAGACGAAGCAGCTCGCGGCTCGCGAACGGGCCGGGAAGCTGGCGCGTGAAGTCGGCGACCGTGACGCCGGAGAGCGCAGGCATGGCGGCCCGATTATGCTCCGCGCGGATTGGCTCAGCGCAGCACCGACCGGAAGAAGGAGCTCGTCGACGCGGCGGTCCGTGTGTTCGCCCGCAAGGGGTTCCATGCAGCTCGCGTCGGCGACATCGCGGAAGAAGCAGGCGTCGCGCACGGGCTCCTGTACCACTACTTCCGCTCGAAGGACGAAGTGCTCGCCACGATCTTCCGCGACACGTGGGACCTCTTGCAGAACGACACGGAGCGCATCGAGAACGCGAACGTACCGCTGCGCGAACAACTCCGGCGCTTCGCGCGGATCTACCTCGGCTCGTGGCTGATGACGCCGGAGCTCGTAAGCGTTCTCGTGCGCGAGATCGCGCGCAGTCCCGAGGTGAGCGGCGGCTGGGTGCAGATCCGCGGCGTCACGGCGTCGCTGCAGCGGATGATCGAAGCTGCGAAGACGCGCGGAGACGTTCGCGCCGACTGCAACGCCACGCTCGCAACCTGGGCCGTGTACGGCGCGTTGGAGGAGATCCTCACCGGGTGGGTGCTCGGTCAGCTCCCGTCGGGTGAGGAGGACGTCGAGCGCGCGGTCGCCACGGTCGTCGAAGTTGCCTGGCTAGGGTTGGCCGCATGAGCGCCGGTCGCATTCAGAACCTGCGCGAGCTCGAGCTCGAGTCGGCTGAGACGCGCGAGGGTCGCGCGTTCTCGGGCTCGTCGCTGACCCATGACGTCGGTGCCGTCGCGACCGGCATGGCCGTCTACGAGATCCAGCCAGGCAACGCCTCGTGGCCCTACCACTTCGAGCTCGGCGAAGAAGAGTGGGTGATCGTGATCGAGGGCGAAGTCACGCTCCGGACGCCGGAAGGTGAGCGTGTGCTTCGCGCCGGAGACGTTGCGTGCTTCCCCGCCGGCGCGGCGGGAGCGCACGCGCTGCGAAACCACACAGATGCGACCGTGCGCTACGCAATGCCCTCGACGCGCGCTCGCTTCGGCGGAGCGACGGTCTATCCGGACAGCGGCAAGATCGGCATGCGCGGGCCGGGGTTCAAGCACCGGGGCTGGATCGGCGACGAAGTGCCGTACTGGGAGGGTGAGCCGTGAGCATCGTCAACCTCTTCGATGTCGAGGTTCAGTCGGACGAGGACGATCCGCCGGGATACGGCACGTCCTACGCCCGCGTCGGGCCGCTCGTCGGCGGCGAACAACTCGGGCTCTCGGTATACGAGATTCCGCCCGGCCAGAGCATCTGCCCGTACCACTACGAGAACGCAGAGGAGGAGTGGTTGATCGTTCTCGTCGGCCGGCCGACGCTGCGTACGCCGGACGGCGAACGCGAGCTCGCCCCGTGGGATTGTGCGTTCTTCCCGACCGGCGAGGAGGGTGCCCACAAGGTCACGAATCGGACCGACGAGACGGTGCGGGTCTGCATCTGGTCGAACCGGCTCGCGGTCGCGACCTCGGTCTACCCGGACTCGGAGAAGGTCGGCGCCTGGCCGCCCGGCAAGCTGTTTCGGCTCGGCGACGCCGTCGACTACTTCACCGGCGAGGCCTAGTCGCGCAGCCGCCGGCCGACGCGCCGGCCGAGCGTGTGCGTGATCACGAACACGCCACGGGTGCCGTCGACACCATAGGTCGTGTCGATCGCGCGCCGAATCAGCTCTGCCATCGAGACGCTCGACCGATCGGCCTCGGCATCGAGGAACTCGTACTGCTCACGGCTCAGGAGGACTTGCAGACGATGCGCCATGGCGTAGAGGTACCTCGAGGTATGCCACCAACGCGCGCAAACCTGTGCCAAGAGTGAACCAGTTGTGCGCGCCGCCGCGCGCGGCCGCGACTAGCGCGCCGCGTGCACGGGCGAGAGTGCCGGTGCCCAGGAGCAGATCGGCGAGACGTCGCCGTCCCGGCCGTTCAGCCGCCGGTAGCCGAGCGCGTGCTCGGCCTGCATCATCTTGTGGATCTGGGTCGTGCCTTCGTAGATGATCGGCGCCCGTGCGTTGCGGAAGTACCGCTCGATGCCGTATTCGGCCGAGTAGCCATACGACCCGAACACCTGAATCGCGAGGTGTGCTGCCTCGAACGCCGACTCGGTGGCGTGCCACTTCGCAAGTGACGTCTCGCGTGTGTTGCGCCTTCCCTGGTTCTTCATCCAGGCGGCCTGCATGACGAGCAGCTTCGACGTCTCGTACCCGAGGACCATCTTCGCGAGCATGTCCTGAACGAACTGGTACTTGCCGATCGCCTGGCCGAACGTCTCCCGCTCGCGCGCGTACTCGACCGACCGCTCCAGGCACGCGCGCACGACGCCGCAGGCGCCGGCGGCGACGGTGAAGCGTCCCTGGTCGAGCGAGTGCATCGCGATCTCGAAGCCCTGTCCCTCTTCGCCGATCAGGTTCTCGGCCGGCACTTCGACGTTCTCGAAGAAGAGCTCGCCCGTCGAGCCGGCCCAGACGCCGAGCTTGTGCTCGGTGTCGGCGGTGGTAAAGCCCTTCATCCCCTTCTCGAGCACGAAGGCGCTGATCCCCTTGTGGCCTGCGCCCGTGTCCGTCTTCGCGAACACGAGGGCGTGGTCGGCAACCGAGGCGTACGAGATCCAGTTCTTCTGGCCGTTCAGCACGTACACGTCGCCTTCGCGCCGGGCGGTCGAGCGCATCGACGCGACGTCCGAGCCCGCGCCGGGCTCGGTCAGGCCGAAGCAGGCGAGCTTCTCGCCCTTCGCCTGCGGTGTGAGCCACCGCTGTTTCTGCTCCTCCGAGCCGTACTTGAGCAGCGACAGCGAGTTGAGTCCGACGTGCACCGAGATGAGCGTCCGGAAGGCAGCCTCGCCGCGTTCGATCTCCTCGCAGGAGAGTGCCTCCGCGACGAAGTCGAGCCCGGCGCCGCCGTACTCCTCGGGAATGACGATGCCGAGGATTCCGAGCTCCGCCATGCCCTCGATCAGCTCCAGATCGAGCTTGTGATCGATGTCGTTCTGCACCGCGACCGGCAGGACGCGCTCGTCCACGAAGGCGCGGACGGTTTCCTGAATGAGGCGCTGCTCGTCGGTCAGCTCGAAGTCCATCGCGGCAACAGTAGCGGGGCGGCGGCGGTGCGATTCCCCGAAACGGGGGAGGGTGGCCGCGCGCCAGGGGTGACCCCGTCCCGGCGCGCCTGAGCCGATACTTGGAACATGGCGACTGCGGCGCGCGCCTACACCGGCTTTGGCCTGCTCCTGATCGCCGTCCACCTCGCGGTCGGCGGCAGCGCGGGCATCTATCAGGCGATCAGCCTCGCTGCGGCCGGCACCGTCCTGCTCGCCGTCGGCGTCTACCGTCCGCCGAACGCGGCCGGCTGGCTCATGATCTCCGGTGCACTCGGCCTGTTCGCGGCGGGAGACATCGTCACCCACGCCACCTCTTGGACGACGTTTCCCGGACCGGCAGACGTCCTCTACCTCACGAGCTACGGCCTCCTGCTACCCGGTTTCGTGCTGCTCGGCGGCAGAACCTTTCCCTGGCGCGACTGGGGCGGGCACGTGGACGCGATCCTGATCACGTTGTCGCTCGGAGTCGCGGCGTGGATGGTGTTCCTGGACGACAAAGTGCCGCTCGCCGCTTCGAGCGAGACGGTCGTGTCGTTTGCGTACCCGGTTGCCGACACGATTGCGATCGGGGTCATGATCCGCTTCGCCCTACTGCCCGGTCGGCGAACGGCTTCCTACTGGCTACTGGTGGCATCGCTCGCACTGCTGATCGGGGCGGATGCCAGTTACGTCGTGCCTTCGCTCGGCGGGGGATACAAGCTTGGGAGTTGGCTCGACGCCGGCTGGCTCGGGAACTACGTGCTCATCGGCGCTGCTGCGCTGCACCCGTCGATGTGCCATGTCGCGGACGAAGCCGGCGGCCCTGAGCGAGTGCCGGTTGCGCTCCGCCGCATGTGGCTCGGCGGGCTCGCCGTGCTCGCGTTGCCGATCGCTGCGATCGCCGAGGAGCTGACGGGACGTCGCCCCGACGTCGCTGTTCTGTTCGTGGCGATGGCGGTGCTGATCGCCGGCCTCGTCGCGCGCGGCGTGCTGCTCGTGAACGAGCTCGAGCGGGAACGGCGCCGGGCGAAAGACTCCGAGCTTCGGCTGCGCATGATCTTCGAGCGCGCGCCGGTCGGCATCTCCGTCGGCCGCGGCGGCATCATGAGCGAGACAAACCCCGCGCTGCAGCGCATGCTCGGGTACTCCGCGAACGAGCTCAAGGGCAGGCACTACAGCGAGCTGACCTATCCCGAGGATCGCGGGCTCGACGTGCAGGCAGAGCTCGACGCGGGCGAGCGCGACTCGTTCTCCGTCGACAAGCGCTACGTGAGCAAGGACGGCCGCGTCGTCGACACGCACGTGCAGATGGCGCTCGACATCGAAGACGGGCTCGGTATCGCGATCATCCAGGACGTCACCGACCGGCTCGAGCTCGAGGCGCAGCTGCGCGAAGCGCAGAAGATCGAGGCGGTGGGCAAGCTCGCCGGCGGGGTTGCGCACGACTTCAACAACCTCATGACCGGCGTCCTCGGTTACAGCGACCTGCTGCTCACGACGCTGGAGCCGGACGACCCCGCGCGGGAAAAGATCGAGGCGATCCGCGAAGCTGCCGTTCGCGCGAGCGAGCTCACGCAGCAACTGCTTGCCTTCGGACGGCGCCAGATCTTGCGGACGGTCGACGTCGATGCGCGCGACGCCGTGATCCGGATCGAGCCGCTCCTTCGCCGCACGATCGGCGAGGACATCCGCCTGGTCACGATCGTCGACGACGAGCCCGTCGTCGTGCACGCCGATCCGACCCAGCTCGAGCAGGTCGTGGTGAACCTGGCCGCGAACGCGCGCGAGGCGATGCCGGACGGCGGGACGCTCACGATCGGCGTGCGGCGCGACGGCGACACGGCGGTGCTGACCGTTGCGGACACGGGCGTCGGCATGGACGAGGCGACGCAGGCCCGCGTCTTCGACCCGTTCTTCACGACCAAGCCGTTCGGCTCCGGATCGGGCCTCGGTCTCTCGACCGTCCACGGGATCGTCGGGCAGAGCGGCGGCATCGTCGAGGTCGAGAGCGAGCCCGGGCGCGGGGCCCACTTCCGCGTGCGCCTGCCGCTCGCTCCTGTGCCCCGGTTTGCCGTGGCCTGAGCGTGGTAGAGTTCTTGACTGACTAGTCAATCAAGTCCAGGAGCGGGGCATGGCTGCGACCGAGCAGAGCACTGTGGGCGGCATCTCGTTTGCCCTCACCGACGAGCAGAAGGAACTGCGCGCCCTCGCGCGGGAGTTCGCCGCGAAGGAGATCCGCCCGGTCGCGGCCGAGCACGACGTCGCGATGAAGCACCCGGTCGAGGTGATCGCGAAGGCGCACGAGGTCGGCCTGATGAACCTGCACGTCCCGGTCGAGTACGGCGGACCCGGCCTCGGAGCCTTCGACGGCATGCTCGTCGGCGAAGAGCTGAACTGGGGCTGCTCGGGGATCGGCACCTCGCTCGGCGCGAACGGCCTCGGGGCAGGGCCGGTGATCATCGCCGGCACGGACGAGCAGAAGGCCGAGTGGCTGCCGCCGCTTCTCGAGGATCCGATCCTCTGTTCGTTCGGGCTCAGCGAGCCGGACGCCGGCTCGGACGTCGCGCGTCTGAAGACCACCGCCGAGCGCAGAGGCGACGAGTACGTCCTGAACGGCTCGAAGACGTTCATCACCAACGCGGGCTATGCGGACTGGACGGTCGTGTTCGCGAAGACCGATCCGAGCAAGGGCCATCGCGGCATCTCCGCGTTCATCGTCCCGATGGACACGCCCGGCGTCACGATCGAGCAGCACCTGGACAAGATGGGGCAGCGTGCGACGGACACGTCGGCGTTCGCGCTCCAGGACGTCGTCATTCCCGCCGCCAACCGGCTCGGCGAGGAGGGGCAGGGCTTCAAGATCGCGATGCAGACGCTCGACTTCACGCGCCCGGGAACGGCGATCGGCGCGGTCGGCGTCGCCCAGGCCGCGTACGAGCTCGCAGTGGAATACGCCAAGGAGCGCGTCACGTTCGACATGCCGATCGCGATGCACCAGGGCGTCAACTTCATGATCGCCGACATGGCGACCGAGATCGAAGCCGCCCGTCTGCTCACCTGGCAGGCGGCATGGATGCTCGACCAGGGCGAGCGGGCGACGCTGTACTCGTCCTTCGCCAAGCGCTTCTCCGCGGACACCGCGATGAAGGTCACGACCGACGCGGTGCAGGTCTTCGGCGGGTACGGCTACATGAAGGAGTATCCGGTCGAGAAGCTGATGCGGGACGCGAAGCTCTTCCAGATCTACGAGGGCACGTCGCAGATCCAGCGACTCGTCATCGCAAAAGAGATATTCATTCCGCGGGGATAGATCCGCAGGCTCGACGGAGGATCCGGAAATGTCGATCGAGATCGATCTGCAAGGGCACGTTGCGTTCGTGACCGGCGGGTCGCGCGGCCTCGGGCGCGCCGACGCACTGACGCTCGCGCGTGCGGGGGCCGACGTCGTCATCGCCGACCTGCTCGTCGAGTCCGAGCTCTCCGAGGAGACCGACGAGTACGGCCCGCTCGCAACCGTCGCGCGCACGCAGGGGCTCGTGGGCACGGAGTCGGCGGCCGAGGAGATCCGCGGCATGGGCCGCCGCGCCCTCGCGGTGAAGTGCGACGTGACCGACCGCGGTCAGGTCAACGCCGCGGTGAAGCGCGCCGTCGAGGAGCTGGGCTCGGTCGACATCCTCATCAACAACGCCGGCACGCTCGATCACGTCGGGCAGTTCCCCGACCAGAGCCCGTCGCTCTGGGAGCGCGACCTGCGCGTCAACCTGAGCGGCGCCTTCAACTGCGCACAGGCTGTCTGGCCGCACATGAAGGAGCGGAAGTGGGGCCGCATCGTCAACATGGCATCCGTCGCCGGGACACTCGGCGGCTTCGGCCAGGCGTCGTACTCGACGACGAAAGCCGGGATCCTCGGCCTGACGAAGACGCTGGCGATGGAGGGCGGCCGCCACGGGATCACCGCGAACGCGATCGTCCCGGGGATCATCGGCACGGAGGCATTTCATTTCGGGAACGCGTCGATGAACGAGCGCATCGCGAACCGCACCGTGTTCAAGCGCCCCGGCGAGCCCCAGGACATCGCGAACGCGATTGCGTTCCTCTGCTCCGACCTGGCCGCGTACGTCACCGGGATCGAGCTCAACGTCTCGGGCGGCGTCGAGCTGTTCGTCTTCTAGGACGGGCGCTACTCTGCCCGCGTGCCGCGGTCCCGGTTCGTCCCCCGGATCGCCCTGCTCGCGCTCGGGGCGATCGCGATCGTCCTCGTCGTCATCCCGCTGGTCTTCGCCGGGTCGCCCGACCGGCTGGCGGACGGGACACGAATTGCAGGCGTCGACGTCGGCGGCCTGACGGTCGGTGACGCGCAGCGCCTGCTTGCAGGCCGCGCCAGCCGGCTCGGTGCGGTGCCGGTGTCGTTCACGGCCGGCGGCAAGTCCTTTCGGCTGACGGCCAAGGAGCTCGGCGTCCGGATCGACTGGCATGCCGCCGTGCTGGAAGCCCAGCGCCAAGGCGGCGGCGTCGGCATCGTGCGCGGCTACCGGCGCCTCTCGCTGCAGCTCTTTCCGGCGAACCTCATGCCCTCCGCGCAGTCGTACAAGCCGGCAGTGGACTACGAGCTCAGCCTCATCGCCGCCAGCGTGAACAAGCCGCATCGGGAGGCGCGCCTTGTCAGGCACGGGCTCCACATCACGATTGCACCGGGAACGACCGGCCGCGTCCTCGACGCGACCCTGGCGCGCTCCGTGATCCTCGATGCGCTGGCGTCGTTCACGCGCACGCCGGTGCCGCTCCCCGTGAGCAGCGACCCTCCGACGGTCACCGTCGCGTCGCTGACCGCGAAGCAGCGTACGGCGAGCCGGATCGTGTCGGCTCCGATCACGCTCGTGGCCGGTCCGACGCGCTACCGCGTCCCGCGCTGGCGGCTCGCGACGATGCTCGACCTGACGACGCTCCGCTTCACGGCATCGGCGGCGGACACGTACTTCGCGAAACTCGAGAAGACCGTCGACGCCGAGCCCAAGGACGCAACCTGGGCCGTGACGAGCAAGGGCATCGAGCTCGTCGCAGCGAAGGAGGGCATCGGCCTGGACGTGCCGGCGAGTGCCGACCGCGCGCTCGCGGCGGCGGAGCGGCCCGCGGACCGCGTCGCGACGCTGGCGCTCGTCCCGACGGCACCGAAGCGCACGACCGACGAGGCGAAAGCAATGGGGATCACCGGGGTCGTCGGCAGCTACCAGACGGACTACGGCGGGGATCCGAACCGGTTGCACAACGTCGCGCTCGTCGCACACCTCATCGACGGAACGCTGATCGCGCCCGGCGCGACGTTCTCGTTCAACGGCACGACCGGGGACCGGTCTGCGGCCAAGGGCTTCCTGGAGGCGCCGGTGATCGTCAACGGGGAGCTGCAGACGGGTCTCGGCGGCGGCGTGTGCCAGGTGTCGACGACCGTCTTCAACGCGGCGTACGTCGCGGGGCTTCGCATCACGGCGCGCACCAATCATGCGCTCTACATCTCGCACTATCCGCTCGGCCGCGACGCGACGGTCGACTATCCCGACATCGACCTGAAGTTCGTGAACGACACGCCGCACTGGCTGCTGCTGCGGACGTTCGTGAATCCCGGGGAGCTGACCGTCGTGCTCTACGGCACACCGCAGCACCGGAGGGTCGACACGATCGCGCACCCGCTCGTCACGGTCGCGCCGCCGCCGGTGCAGAAGACGGTCGACGCGACGCTGAAGCCCGGGCAGGTAGTCGTCGACGATCCCGGCGTCCCGGCGCAGTCGACGTACGTCGAGCGCAAGGTGTACGCACCGAGCGGAACGCTGCTCTCCGACGAGACGTGGTACTCGAGCTACCGCTCGCAGCCGGAGATCGTCCGGGTCGGCCCGAAGAAGACGCCGCCACCGACGACGACCACCACGACGACTACGACCACTACGACGACTACGACGTCGACGACAACGACGACTCCGCAGACGCGATCGACTCCTGTAACCACGACGGCACCCGGGTAGGTCGCATCGTCTGTGCGTCGACCGTCGCGTGCGCCGTCCAGCCGTCCGCGATCACCACGCCGTTGCGTTCGATCGCGTACTCGTAGCGGAAGCGGGCGCCGCGCACGTCGACACAGCGCGCGTGCACTGTGAGCCGGTCGTCGAAGCGCGCCGGCTCGAGGTAGCGGATGTGCGTCTCGAGCACGACCGCCTCGATGCCGAGATCGCGAAGCCGCTGATAGCCACCCGAGTAGCGCTCCAGGTACTCGACGCGCGCGACCTCGAACCACACGAAGTAGTTCGAGTTGTGTGCGATGCCCTGCGCGTCCGTCTCGGCGAACCGCACCTTCACCTCGGTTGAGAAACTGAAGCCGTGCACGACGCAGCAATGCTCGCAGAACTGATCCGCGCGAATCAGCCGTGTGTGGTGCTCACCGGCGCCGGTGTCTCGACGGAGAGCGGGATCCCCGACTTCCGCAGCGCCGGCGGCGTCTGGGCGCGGTTCGATCCGTACGAAGTGGCGTCGATCGACGCTTTCCGCCGCGATCCCGAACGCGTGTGGGAGTTCTATTCGCTGCGGCTCGACGTGCTCGCGGACGCGGAGCCGAACCCGGCGCACCTCGCCCTGGCACGCCTGGAACATGCCGGGCTCGTCGAGGCGATCGTCACGCAGAACGTCGACGGCCTGCACCAGGCGGCCGGCTCGCGGAACGTCGTCGAGGTGCACGGCGCGATCGGCGGGGCCGTCTGCCTCGCGTGCGGCCGGCAGGAGCCCGACGTCCGCCCGTTGCTGCCGCTTCCGTGCTGCGCCGGCTGCGGCGCGGTGCTGAAGCCGGGAGTGGTCATGTTCGGCGAGCTGCTGCCGGTCGCGGCGATCGACCGCGCCACCGAGCTCGCGTGCCGCGCGGCGCTCCTGCTCGTCGTGGGCACGTCGCTGCAGGTCTGGCCTGTCGCCGGGCTGCCCGACGCGACGCTCGCTGCCGGCGGGCGGCTCGCGATCGTGAACCGCGAGCCGACGCCGTTCGACACCCGCGCCGATCTCGTCGTGCACGCGTCGGCAGGAGAGATACTGACGGCATGTACGGGGTGATCCCATCGATCCGCGTCGCGGATCTCGACGAGGCAGTTGCGTTCTACCGGGACAAGCTCGGCTTCGATGTTGCCCGTGAAGCGCCGGGAAACGTCGCGCTCTCGTACGGCGACGCGCGCGTGATGCTCGAAGAGGCAGGCGAGTTCTACGACCCTGCCTACAACGCGGCGATCCGCGCGCGACTCGCTTCGCAGTCGCCGCACTCGCTCTACATCGAGGTGAAGGATCTCGACGCCTACCACGAGCGTCTGCGGGCGGCCGGCGTGCAGATCGTCGATCCGCTCGCCGACCGCCCCTGGGGTCAGAGCGAGTTCACCGTCGCCGATTGCGGCGGCAACTGGCTCACGTTCTGGGAAGCGCCTACGGCAGGTAGTAGTTCGGGTTCGGCAGCTTGAACGTCTTGTCGGCGTAGCCGCCCTTCAAGTCGCTGAACTGATCGCCGAAGTTGGCGACGATGTCGTAGCCGAGCGACTCGATGTGCTTCCGCGTCGCCGACTTGTAGTCGATCGTCGTGCACGAGCCGTTGGGATCGCTCGCGCACGCCGTCTTCAGGTAGCCGGGATAGTCGGCGACGGCCGGCTTCGTGAAGAGGCCGTCCTCGCCGTCGTTCAGCCGCGTCGGATCCGGATATCCGGCGTCGACGCCGACCCCGTCCGAGGTGAGGTTCCCGAGTGTCGGCTGCTCCTGGCTCGCCGGCCGGCCCGTGAGGAAGAAGATCGCGTACCCCTCCTGCGCGGCCTTCTTGACCATGTCGACCATCCCCGGTACGGCCGGGAACTTCTGGTCGGTGACGTACTCGGCGTTCGTCGTCGGGTTGTAGTCCCAGTCGCTCGCCACCTCGTAGTTCCACGTTGCGAGCGTCGTGTCGTCGACGTCGAGCACGATCGCCTGCTGCTTGCCGCGATCGGAGTGGTGCGCCTTCGCGGCGAGCCAGTGCGAGCCGTCGCTCGCGACCGACTCCGCCTCCTTCGCGTAGTTGCTGTTCGTGCCGAACGTGCCGGTGCCGTTCGGGTCGCCGTAGTAGTTGCGGATCTGCTGGCGAAGCACGTCGAGGTTCGTGATCTGGTTCGCCGACCTCGGCGTGAAGGTCTGGATGGCCGGAGTGCTGCTCGCACCGAATGCGGCGACGCCGAATGCGGCGACGGCGGCGATCGCCAGCACGAGCACGGCCAGGATCCGCGGCGTGCGCCGCGTCGTGGACTTCTTCATGTGTTCCCCCCTGCGGTCCCGAGGACCGCCGTTGACTGCGCCGGCCACCGTAGCGCCGGTCGCCCGCAGTCGCCGGGGGAACTAGGCCGCCGCGCGCCTGACGGGCTTCTCGTCGAGCACCCGGCTGCAGCCCGTGCACACCTGCTGCTCGACCTCGTACGGGACGCCCGCACGCTGGAGCAGGACGTGGACGCGCTTTGCGACGTGCTCGTGAACCTGAATGGGATGTCGCTTGTTCATCCGCCCCTCACCGTAGACCCTGCGCCGTCAGATTCCTAGACCGAAAAGGTGAAAATCCTGCAACTGCTCTGTAACCGTTCAGACGACGGCGGGCAGGGAAAGTTGCACGTGCTCCTGCAGCCCGGAGACTCCGACGCCGACGAGACGGAGCGGCCCGGGACGGTCGCGCAGCGCGCGGTCGAGCAGCGAGCACGCAAGTTCGCCGATCCGGCGGGCATCGTCCGTGCCGACGTCGAACGAGACCGACCTCGTGCGGATCGCGAAGTCCGGGTAGCGCACCTTCGTCGTCACCGTTCGCGCGACCTGCCCGCGGCCGTGCAGATGCTCTGCGAGCTTCACCGCCATGCGGCGCAGCTCGTCGTGCAGTCGCTCGACGTCGGCGATGTCCCGCTCGAACGTCTCCTCCTGCGAGATCGAGATCCGCTCGACCGAGAGCTCGAGCCGGCGCGGGTCGACCCCGCGCGCGCGGTCGCGGAGCTCCCGGCCGACCTTGCCGCGCATCACGCCTGCGAGCTCCGCGTCGGTCAGCGCCGCGATCTGGCCGATCGTCTCGATCCCCGCTGCGTGGAGCCGCTCCTCGGCGCGGGGTCCGATTCCCGGCAGCAGCCGGATCGGGAACGGCGCGAGAAACGCCGCCTCGCGGCCCGGGCGCACGGCGGTGAGCCCGCCCGGCTTGCGCCGGTCCGAGGCGACCTTCGCCACCACCTTCGACGTCGCCACGCCGAGCGAGCACGACAGGTGCGTACGCGCGAGGACGACCGCTCGCACCGCCTCGGCGAGGGCCCGCGCATCGTCGAACGCGGGTGCGATCTCGCCGAGGTCGAGGTAGCCCTCGTCGATCCCGGTCTGCTCGACGGACGGGACGATCTCCCGCACGGCCGACCACACCTCGCGCGAGTAGTCGCGGTAGAGCGAGTGGCGCGGACGGACGAAGACCGCGTGCGGGCAGCGGCGCAGCGCCTCCGCTGCTGACATCGCGGAGTGGATCCCGAAGGTGCGGGCGACGTAGTTCGCGGTGGCGACGACGCCCCGACCGTGCGGGTCCCCGCCGACGATCAGCGGCTTCGTCCTCAACTCGGGGTTTTCGAGTTCCTCGACAGCGGCGAAAAACGCATCGAGGTCGAGATGCGCCACGATCATGCACGCAGGGTAGGCGCCGCGGTGGCCGTCCTGGCCCTCGCCGGCTGCGGCGCGCGACACACCGCGTCGCCGCCCCCGCGCGTCCTCGGGACGACGGTGGCGCGCTGCGCCGCCGGCTCCCTGCACCCGCTGGGCACTTCTACGCGCGCGTACGTCGCGGTCGCGCCGAACGGCGCGGTGGCCCAGCGCACGCCCGGCGGCGCGGTCGAGGCGCGCTTCGGCAAGGCGAACGTGAACGGCTACCAGACGCTCTTCGGCGCGATCGGCGAGATCGTCGACGCGAGCTGCGCCGCACGCTGGTACCGCGTCCAGCTGCCGATCCGGCCGAACGGCGCCGTCGGCTACGTCGCGGCGTCGGCGGTGACGCTCGAGACCGTCGACACGCGCATCGAGGTCGATCTCTCGCAGCGGCGGCTGACCCTCTTCCAGGGCGGACGCCCGACGCTCACCGCGACCGTCGCCGTCGGCTCCCCGGCCACCCCGACGCCGATCGGCCGCTACTACGTCAACCAGCGGCTCGTCCCCACCGATCCGAACGGCCCGTACGGCCCCGCTGCGATCGGCGTGTCCGCGTACTCGAACGTCCTCACGGGCTGGGCGCAGGGCGGGCCGATCGGGATCCACGGCACGAATGAGCCCTGGTCGATCGGGAAGAACGTCTCCAACGGGTGCGTGCGGCTGCCGAATGCGACGCTCAGCAAGCTCTTCAAGCTCGCAGTTGCGGGCACGCCGGTGATAATCCACCCATGACCGGGAAAGGAGGGCGCATGACCAAGAACCCGCTCGACCGGCTCGCTGAGCTCGGCGAGGAGGTGCTCGGCAAGGCATCGCAGAGCCCGACCGCCGCGCGCGTGATCCAGAGCGCGATGCAGATGAAGGACCGCGTCGACGATCTGTCGAAGCGCGTACGCGGGCTCGAGAAGATGGAGAAGCGGCTCGCCGATGTCGAGAAGCGGCTGGCGAAGCTCGAAGGCGGCAGCTCGCGGAAGACGTCCGCGTCGCGCAAGAAGAAGACGGCGACGAAGTCCGGAAGCTCGGGAACTTAGTTCGCCTTCGGCGAACTAAGTTCCGGGGTTCGGATCCGCAGGGCCCCCGACACGACCTCGAACGTCACCGGCGTCGTCCCTACCTGCTCGCCGTCGAGCTCGATCGGCAGCGTCGCGGGCGCGTCGACCTGGACGCGCGGCGAGCGCAGCACCTCCACCTTCGGGTGGTGGACGTGCGTGCCCTTGTAGATCTTCGGCGCGGTCGTCAGGAAGTCCACCTTCGACACGTCTCCGATCAGCACGACCTCGAAGACGCCGTCGTCGGGCTCCGCGTCCGGAGCGAGCTTCATGCCGCCGCCGTGCCAGCGGCCGTTCGCCACGATCACGTCGTGCATGCGGCCGCGCCGTTCGGCGCCGTCGAGTGTCACCGTCACCTCGGTGTTCTGCCACTCGAGGAACACGCGGGTCAGCGCGTAGAAGAAGGTCGCCTTGCCGCCGAGCGCCTTCGACATCGAGTTCGCGCGCTGAGCGACGGCGCCGCTCATCCCGACGGAGCCGACGTTCGCGTACCAGCGCTCCGCCGGCTCGCCGGCCCAGGTGCGGTAGTGGACTCGGCCGGCATCGATCGTCCGCGGTGTGCCGTCGAGTGCGACGCGCACCGCGTCGTCGAAGCGCGTCGGGATGCCGTACGTCCGCACGAAGTCCATGCCGGTTCCGAGCGGGATCGTCGCGAGGTCCACGTCGCGCTGCGCGATCCCGTTCACGACCTCGTTCAGCGTCCCGTCGCCCCCGACTGCGACGACGAGTGTCGCGCCGTCGTCGACGGCGGCGCGCGCGAGCTCGATCAGGTGGCCCGGCCGCTCCGAGAAGCGCGTCTCGCCCTCGAGCCCGAGCGCCGACGCGCGGCGCGCCAGCTCGGGCCATCGCTTCCCGGTGCTGCCGTTGTCCGAGGCGGGGTTGACGAGGAAGACGACGTCAGTCGGCAACGGCGACTTCGAGCGCGATCTTCGTCATCCGGTCGACGGAGGCGCGAAGCTCCTCGTCGGAGATGCGCGTGAAGACTCCCTCGACGACGATGTCGCTCACCGTGAGCAGGCAGCCGGCCTCGACGCCGCGGATCGCGGCAACCGTGAACAGGGCGGCGGCTTCCATCTCGACCGCGAGCACGCCGCGCTTCGACCAGCGCTCGTACTGGCCCTCGTCGGGGTTGTAGAAGAGGTCGCTCGAGACGATCGGGCCGACGTGGATCTCCTGGCCGAGCTCCTTCGCCGAATGGACGGCGCCGTGAACGATCGACCACGACGCGGTCGGGCAGTGCGGCTCGTTGCCGACGAGGTGCATCGCGGTCGAGTCGGCGGGCACCGCCGAGAGCGACACGATCACGTCGCCGAGCTTGTGATGCGCCTGCAGGCCGCCGCAGGTCCCGACGCGGATGAGCTTCTTGCAGCCGAGCTGGACGAGCTCCTCGAAGACGATCGTCGCGCCCGGGCAACCCATGCCGGTGCCCTGGACGGAGACCGGCTTGCCCTTGTAGGTGCCGGTGAAGCCGAGCAGCCCGCGCTCCGAGTTCTTCTGCTGGACGTCCTCGAGATACGTGTCGGCGATGTACTTCGCCCGCAGCGGGTCGCCGGGCAGGAGGACCGCTTCTGCGTAGTCGCCTTCGTCTGCGCGAACGTGGATCGGCATGGGCGCTCACCCTATAGAAGACTCCGCACATGACCGTGATCGAGCCGACCCGCGACCAGGTGCTCGCCTTCTGCGCGAAGAGCCCGGTCGAGCGCGTCTTCCTCGAGGATGTCGCGCGGCGCGGGCTCGGACGTTTCGCAGCGGTCGAGGACGAGGCGCGCGCGCTCACCGCGCTCTGTCACGTCGGTGCGAATCTCGTGCCGTCGGGTCGAGGCTGCGACGCCTTCGCCGGGGTCGTCGGCGCGGCCCCGGTGCGGATGCTGATCGGCGAGGCCGGCGCCGTCGGCGAGCTGTGGGACGCGGCGCGCGACCGGCTGCCGCGGCCGCGCGAGGACCGCCCGCACCAGCCGGTGTACTCGCTCGCCGAGCCGCCGGAGCCGGGCGGCACCGGCCTGCGGCCGGCGACCCCCGGCGACTTCGACCGGCTGCTGCCCGCGTGCGCCGCCGCGCACCAGCTCGAGCTCGGTGTCGACCCGCTCGCGCGCGACCCCGACGGGTTTCGCTGGCGGACGATGGCGCAGATCGACGAGGGGCGGTCCTGGGTCTGGCTCGAGGACGGCGTCATCCGCTTCAAGGCGGAGGCCTCCGCGTGGACGGCGCACGCGGTGCAGGTGGCGCAGGTCTGGACCGATCCGGAGGCGCGCGGGCAAGGGAACGCGACCCGCGGGCTGCGCGATCTGTGCCGGCTCCTGCTCGAGACGACGCCGACGGTCACCCTGTTCGTCCGCACCGAGAACGGGCCTGCGATCGCGCTGTACGAGCGAATCGGCATGGAACAGGCGCTCGAATACCGGAGCGTCCTGTTCTGAAAGGGGGATAAAGCCGCAATCCGGCACGGCCGATGGCCGGAGGACGATGCTTCGCTTCGGGGTCGTTGCGGCCGTCTTCGTAGGCGTGAGCTCGTTCCTGGTCGTTCAGGGACGGGCGGCGCACGCGTCCAACACGGCGCCGATCCAGCACACGTGCGGCCTCACCGATCGCGAGTTCATCGTGAACTACCAGCTCGAGCTCGAGAACGTCGGCGTCTACGGCGGCGACTACCTGAGCGGCGACGCGAAGGCGAAGCAGGTCGAATCGGCCGCCGACGACGCCGCGCAGGTCGTCCGCGCGGCCCGGCCGCTCGACCCTTCCCTGAAGACGGTCCGCGCGCTCGCACCGGTGATGTTCCTCGACTACGCGGCCGCGGTGAAGGCACGCTCGGCCGGCCGCGACGCGGGCCGCGAGATGTACCTCGCCTACGACATCGGCGCCCGCGTCCAGTACACGCTGCAGACGGCGCAGCAGGGGCTCGCCGCGAAAGGCTGCGACGTGGGCGACCTGCTTCAATGACCGCTTGGAGCTGCTCGAGCGGATCGACGCGCACATCCGCCGGCACGGGCTGATCGCGCCCGGCGGCGAGGTGCTCTGCCTGGTCTCGGGCGGCGCCGACTCGACCTGTCTCTACCACGCGCTGCGCGAGCTCGGCTTCCGCGTCTCGGCGCTGCACGTGGACCACGGTCTGCGCGGCGCCGAGTCGGATGCGGACGCCGCCTGGTGCCGTGAGCGATTCGACGCCGAGGTCGTGCGCGGGAGCGGCACGACCGAGGCCGAGCTCCGCCACTCGCGCTACTCGTTTCACGCCGGCCGGCTGCGGGCGACCGGGCACACGCTCTCCGACCAGGTCGAGACGATCCTCTACCGCCTCGTCGCCCGAGGTTCCACGACGGGGATCAAGGTGACCAGGGCCGACGGTGTCGTACGGCCGCTCCTCTGCGTGTGGCGCGAGGAGACCGAGGCGTTCTGCCGGGAGCGCGGGCTCGACTGGCGGGTCGACTCGACGAACGACGCGACCGTGCGCGGACTGATCCGCCGCGAGATCGTGCCGCGCCTCGAGCGCATCCATCCGGCGGCGCGCGAGAACGTCCTGAACGTGCTCGACGAGCGGCGCACGCTGCCGCCCGCGCTCGCGGAGCTGCTCGACGCCGCGCCCGCCTCGAAGCGCGTCGATCTCGGCGGCGGCGTCCAGGCCGTGCGCGAGCACGACCGCCTGTGGCTCGAGTCCGGCCCGGTTGCGCTGGACGGCCCGGTCGAGTTCGGCGGCTGGCGCATCGAGTCCCGGCTCCCAGGGCTTAAGGTACGGGGGTGGCGGCCCGGCGACCGGCTCGCAGGCCGTAGGAAGAAGGTGCAGGACGTGTTCGTCGACGCGAAGATCCCGCGCTCCGACCGTGAAGGCTGGCCGCTCGTCGTGCGCGGCGACGACGTGGTCGCCGTCCCGGGCATCGTCGAGGCGGAGGGGGTGACGGCGCACCGTGTCGCAGGCTAGGGAGGCCCAGCTCGAAGAAGCGGTCGGTGAGATCCTGATCGACGAGGAGCGGCTGCAGGAACGCATCCGCGAGCTCGGTCGCGAGATCTCCGCCGACTACGCGGGCAAGGAACTTCTGCTCGTCGGCGTCTTGAAGGGTGCAGTGTTCTTCATGGCCGACCTGATGCGCTCCCTGACGGTGCCGTGCGAGATCGACTTCATGGCGATCTCGAGCTACGGCGCCGCGACCGACTCCTCCGGGGTCGTCCGGATCCTCAAGGACCTCGACATCAACATCGAGGGCCGGCACGTCCTCGTGGTCGAGGACATCATCGATTCCGGCCTGACGCTCTCGTACCTGCTTCGCAACCTCGAGTCCCGCGAGCCGGCCGACATCGAGATCTGCGCGCTCCTGACGAAGCCCGAGCGGCGCGAGATCGAGGTCCCCGTCCGGTACGTCGGCTTCGAGATTCCGAACAAATTCGTGATCGGCTACGGGCTGGATTTCGCCGAGCGGTACCGAAATCTCCCCTATGTGGGCGTTCTCCACCCCGATTTGCTCCCTGAAGGGGCGTAACCCATTGGATTACGAAGCGGTTATGCCGATAGCCCAACCCAGATCCACTCGGCTACCCTGACCGAAGACCTGACGTGAACCGTTTCTTCCGCAGCGCGTTCTTCCCGCTCCTCGTGATCGTCCTCCTGGTCTGGCTCGCCAGCCAGACCCTGATCCCGAAGGGCAGCTCCAGCGCGAAGTTGACCACGTCGCAGGCCCTCGCCGACGTCAAGGCGAACGAGGTCGAGCAGGCGGTGTTCAACCCGAACAAGCGCTCGATCGAGCTGAAGCTCGACACCGGCAAGAGCGCCACCGTCCACTACGCGTCCGACTACGCGCAGTTCCAGTTCCAGAACGCGCTGTCCGCGCACCAGGTCGTGTGGGACTCGAAGGGAACGGGCGGCTTCTCGTGGACCGCGCTGATCGGGTCCTTCCTGCCGTTCCTGCTCCTGATCGGCTTCTGGATCTTCCTGATGAACCAGGTGCAGGGCGGCGGCTCGAAGGTGATGAGCTTCGGCAAGTCGCGCGCGAAGCGGATGGCCCCGGACTCGCCGAAGATCGGCTTCAAGGACGTCGCCGGCGTCGACGAG
>DASREW010000012.1:0-111218 GCA_035651895.1 Gaiellaceae bacterium | reverse complement strand
GAGCGCCGCGAGCGCGAGGAACGTCAGCGGCACGAACGCGAGCAGCGCGAAGTACGCGATCATCGCCGCCAGGTGCGTCCCGCGGTCGGCGAAGAACTTCTCCACCAGGGCTCGCTTGCGTACGCGCACACGCGGGAGTATCGGTTAGCGTCCGGGCGATGGACGCCGCCCGGGCACTCGCAGACCTGACGGAGATCTCGTCCCAGATCCGCGAGGCCGCGCTGGTCGGTC
Source organism: Gaiellaceae bacterium (assembly GCA_035651895.1). GTDB lineage: Bacteria > Actinomycetota > Thermoleophilia > Gaiellales > Gaiellaceae > PALSA-600. The sequence goes on along the minus strand of DASREW010000012.1, from coordinate 110,987 downwards.
CCGACGGGCAGCTCGTCGCCGGCTCGGAGCGCGTGGCGCGGGCGGCGCAGGAGCTGCTCGAAGCGGCTCGCGGCGTGCGCTCCGAGGGCTCGCTGACGCAGGCCGAAGCGTCGACCGCCTCGGGGAGCCTGTTCGTCGTCCGCGACGGCGACCGGATGGTCGCCGCGACCACCGGCCCCGAGCCGACGGTCGGCCTCGTCTTCTACGACCTGAAGACCTGCCTCCGCTCCATCGATCCCCCGAAGCCGAAGCGCCGCACGACGAAGAAGGCCGCCGATGGCGAGGCGTAAGCTCGTCACCGGCGTGCTGCTCGCGGCCGGCTCGCTCGCCGGGTCGCTCCTCGTTCGCCGCCGCGCGGCGCGCCGGCAGGCGCGCGTCGACCTCTACGGGACGGACGGCTCGATGCACTCCTACACCGAGGGAACGCCCGAGGCCGAGCGCCTCCTGCCGATTGCGAGCGAGCTGCTCGCCGGCGCATGACGCGCGCCGAGCTCGCCAAGGCGCTGCGCGACGCCGCGTACCTCGAGGGCGACTTCGTGCTCCGCTCCGGGAAGCGCTCGAAGTACTACCTCGACAAGTACCGCTTCGAGACGCTCCCGGACGTCCTCGCACCGCTCGGAAAGGCGATCGCTGCCGCCGTCCGCGAGCACGAGCCCGACGCCGACCGGATCGCCGGCCCGGAGCTCGGAGCGGTGGCGCTCGCCACCGCGGCGTCGCTCGAGACGGGCCTGCCGTTCGTCATCGTCCGCAAGGAGGCGAAGGGCTACGGCACCGCCAAGCAGCTCGAGGGCGTCTACGAAGAGGGCGAGTGCGTCTGCCTCGTCGAGGACGTCGTCACCACCGGCGGCGCGGCCCTCGAGGCCGTCCAGGTGCTCCGCGATGCCGGATTGCGGGTCTCGACCGCGATCTGCGTCGTCGACCGCGAGGAGGGCGGTGTCGACGCATTCGCACGGCAGGCCGTGCGCCTGCGGGCGCTCTTCACGGCCGAAGAGCTCATCTCCGCGGGCTGAATTCCCCCGCAAATCCGCATGGTTGAGCGATATCCGACCACGGTGTTAGCCTGGTCCGCCAAGGTCTGACCCCAGAGTCCCCGACGCAGGAGGATGTTCGTTGACCAAGCAGGACTTCATCCAGAAGGTCGCCACGAAGACCGGGCTGTCGGCTCGCGACGCGGGCAAGGCCGTGGATGCCTTCATGGAGACCGTCACCGAGACGCTGAAGAGCGGCGACTCCGTCAACTTCACCGGCTTCGGGAAGTTCTCCCCATCCGCACGCGCGGCGCGCCAGGGCGTCAACCCCCGCACCGGCGAGCGCGTCCAGATCGCGGCGACGACCGTGCCGAAGTTCTCGGCCGGCAGCCAGCTCAAGGCAGCCCTCAAGGGCTAACGCCGCGGAGCGAACCGATCGATTCACGGAAGGCGGCGCAAGCCGCCTTCCGCGTCTGCGGTTACCGTTCGTCCCGATGGCCGTCGCCACCCAGACGTTCGCCGACCGCCTCGCCGCCGAGGTCGAGCGGAAACGGTCGCAGCTCGTCGTCGGGCTCGACCCGCAGCCGGACCTGATGCCGGTCGAGGTGCGCGGTGACCTGGCGCGGTTCTGCTGCGGGATCATCGACGCGGTCGGTCCGCACGCGGTCGCCGTCAAGCCGCAGCTCGCGTTCTTCGAGGTGTTCGGGCCGTCGGGGCTCGCCGCATTCGACAACGTGTGCCTCTACGCACGCCGCGCCGGGCTGATCGTGATCGCGGACGGCAAGCGCGGCGACATCGGCTCGACCGCGCGCGCGTACGCCGAGGCGTATCTCGAAGGCGACCTGCCGCGCGCCGACGCGCTGACCGTCAACCCGTATCTCGGACGCGAGTCGATCGAGCCGTACCTGTCCGCCGCGCGACGGCGCGGCGCCGGCATCTTCACGCTCGTGAAGACGTCGAACGCCGGCGCCGACGTGCAGGACGTGACGTTGAGCGACGGGCGTCCGCTCTGGTACCACGTGGCGGCGCTCGTCGCCGAGTGGGGCGAGGACCTCGTGGGCGAGGTCGGGTTGTCGTCCGTCGGCGCGGTCGTCGGCGCGACGCATCCGCGTGCCGTTGCCGAGGCACGGCGGCTGATGCCGCAGGCGATCCTGCTCCTGCCGGGGATCGGCGCGCAGGGCGGCGACGTCGCCTCGCTCGAGCGCGCGTTCCAGAGCGGCCCCGCGAGCGCGATCGTGAACGCCTCGCGCTCCGTCAACTACGCATATCGCGAGACCGGCGGCGACTTCCGCGACGCGGCCGGAGCCGAGGCGGCGCGGCTCAAGCAGGAGATCTGGGCCGCTTCCGGCTGGTAGGCCGTGCCCGACCTGCCCGAGGATTGGCGCCGGTACATCGCGCCCGTAGCGTTCCTGCTCGCGGTGACGATCGCCGTGGTGCTGATCCGCTCGGGAATGGAGTCGGGGGGAGGGTCGAGCGCGTCCCCGCCGCCGCGGACTTCCCGGCCGCCCACGCTCGCCTCGGTCTCGACGACCACGACCGCGTCGAAGCCGCACACCACGGCGAAGCGGTACTGGACGGTGAAAGCGGGGGACACCTTCGGTGTCATCTCCTCGGAGACGGGAGTACCGGCGGCGACGATCGAGCAGCTGAACCCGACGGTCAAGTCGACCTCGCTCTTCATCGGCGAGAAGATCCGCATCCGGTGAGACGGCTCGCTGTCGTCTGCGCGCTGGCGCTCGTCTGCGTCGCGCCCGCTCGCGCTGCCGGCACCGAGTCGGCGCCGCCGGTCGACTCGCACGCGTACGTGATCGAGGACGCGCAGACCGGCGAGATCCTCGCTTCGTCGAACGCGCACGCACGCGTGGCGATCGCGTCGATCACGAAGCTGATGACCGTGCTCCTGACGCTCGAGCACCACAAGCTCACCGATGTCGTCACCGTCGATCCGCGCGCGGCCGAGGTCGGAGAAGAACGCATCGATCTCGAGCCGGGCCAGAAGATCACCGTGCACGACCTGCTCGAGGGAGCGCTCATCCAGTCGGGAAACGACGCCGCCGACGCGCTTGCCCTGTCGATGGCGCCGAGCTACACGGCGTTCGCCGCGATGATGAACGCCAAAGCGGCGCAGCTCGGGCTGCACGACACCCACTACGTGCGCGCGGACGGGCTCGACGCGCCCGGCGAGTACTCGAGCGCGTACGACGTCACGAAGCTCGCGCGGATCGTGATGCGCAACGCGTTCGTCCGCGCGACTGTGCGAAAGGAGACGGCGACGCTGGCCGACGGCGAGGTGCTCCACACGTGGAACGACCTGCTGACCGAGCTGCCGGGCACGTTCGGTGTGAAGACCGGGCACACCGACAACGCCGGCTGGTGCCAGGTCGCGGCTGCGCGCGGCGATTCGGGAGTCGCGATCTATGCGACGGTCCTCGGCTCGCCGTCGGAGACGCAGCGCGACGACGACCTGCGCTCGCTGCTCATCTGGGGGCTCGCGCAGTTCCGCGTCGTTCCGGCGGTGCAGACCGGCCGTGATTACGCCGACGTCTCGCTTCCCTACGGGCGCGGGTCGGTGCCGCTCGTCGCCCGGTCGGCACTGCTTGCGACGGTGCGGCTGGGGCAGGGGATCAGCGAAACCGTGACCGCCGCTGCGCGGGCGTCCCTGCCCGTGCGCGCAGGCACTGTGCTCGGGAAGGTGGTCGTCCGTCTGCACGGCCGCGTGCTCGGGAGCAGATCCCTCGTTGCGGCTCGCACGATTAACAAACCGGGGCTTGCCCGCCGACTAGGGTGGTATGCCGGTAGGACGCTGCACCATCTCGCCCACTTCATCTGAGTGATAGTCACAGTCACCCTCAACGCGGCGATCGATCGGACGCTGACCGTTCCGAACTTCCAGCGTGGGCAGCGCCACCGCGCGAGCGCCGGCGCGACCCTCGCGGGCGGCAAGGGGATCAACGTCGCGCGTGCGCTGAAGATCCTCGGCGTGCCCGTCGTCGCGACCGGCCTCGTCGGCGGCTCGACGGGCTCGCGCATCATCGAGCAGCTGACGACCGAGGCGATCCTCAACGACTTCGTGCACATCGAAGGCGAGTCGCGCACCTCGACAGCTGTCGTCGATCCGACGGGCGGCACCTACACGGAGATCAACGAGTGGGGCCCGGCCGTGCAGGCCGGTGAGCTGGAGACGCTGCTCGAGAAGCTGCGCTACCTGACGCAGGACGCAGAGTTCGTCGTCTTCGCGGGCTCGCTGCCGCGCGACGTGAGCGACGACTTCTACGCCGAGGCGACGCGCGAGCTCGCGAAGCGACACGTGCCGACGGTGCTCGACACGGAGGGCGAGCCGTTGCGGCTCGGTGTCGAGGCCGAGCCGTTCCTCGTGTCGCCGAACCAGATCGAGGCGGAAGCGCTCGTCGGCCAGGAGTTCCACGACGACGAGGACTTTCGGCTCGCACTCGACGGCATCGCGGACCTGGGCGCGCGCAACGTGCTGATCACGACCGAGGACGGCGCGCTCGCGCTGCTGCGCGAGGACCGGGAGGCGCATCGCTACCGCGCCGACGCGCCGCGCGTCGATCCGGTGTCGGCGGTCGGTTCCGGCGACGTGCTGCTGGCCGCGTTTCTCGCGGCGCGCCACGCGGGCCGTTCGAACGACGAGTCGCTGCGCGCAGCGGTCGCGGCGGGCGCCGCGGCGACGCTCGAGGTCGGCGCGGGCCGGTTCGACCCGCGCCAGGCAGGGCGCCTGCAGGCGGGTGTCGAGCTCACCGAGCTCGAGCCGGTCGAGGCTTAGAGCTGGCCCCGCCGAGGCCGCCTGTACCATCTCGCAATGGACGTCGGAAAACTCGACCTGGCGCCCTCCGGGACCGGTCTTCCTGAGAAGTTCGCGCGTGAGGGGCTCACGTTCGACGACGTCTTGCTCGTGCCGGCCGAGTCCGGCGTGCTCCCGAACGACGTCTCGACCGCAACGCGGCTGACGCGCACGATCGTCCTCGAGGTGCCGGTCGTCTCGGCGGCGATGGACACCGTCACCGAGGCGCGGATGGCGATCGCGCTCGCGCGCGAAGGCGGCCTCGGCATTCTCCACCGCAACCTGTCGATCGAGGCCCAGGTCGGCGAGGTGGACAAGGTCAAGCGCTCCGAAGCGGGGATGATCGTCGAGCCGCTGACGCTGCCGCCCGATGCACTCGTCTCCGACGCGGTCGGGCTGATGGAGCGCTACCACGTCTCCGGCGTGCCGATCACCGACGACGGCGGCAAGCTCGTCGGCATCCTCACGAACCGCGACCTGCGCTTCGAGAAGAACCTCGCGCAGGCGGTCTCGAACCTGATGACGTCCCGCGATCTGGTTACCGCGCCGGTCGGGACAACGCTTGCCGACGCCGAGCAGCTGCTGCATCGCCACCGCATCGAGAAGCTGCCGATCGTCGATGCGGACGGCCGCATCAAGGGACTGATCACCGTCAAGGACATCCAGAAGCGCGTCGAGTTCCCGCAGGCGACGAAGGACGCGCACGGCCGCCTTCGTGTCGGCGCCGCGGTCGGCGTGGGCCCGGATGCGCTCGAGCGCGCCGCAGGCCTGATCGCCGCCGGCGCGGACGTCCTCGTCGTCGATACCGCGCACGGCCACTCGCGCGGCGTCGTCGAGATGGTCGAGCGTGTCCGCGGACTGTCGGGCGAGTTCGAGGTCGTCGCCGGCAACATCGCGACCGCCGAAGCGGCCGAGGCACTGATCGACGCCGGCGCGGACGGACTGAAGGTCGGCATCGGGCCGGGGTCGATCTGCACGACCCGCGTCGTCGCGGGCGTAGGCGTGCCGCAGGTCACCGCGATCTACGAGGTCGCGGCGGCCGCGAACGGCGTGCCCGTGATCGCCGACGGCGGCATCACCTCGTCGGGCGATGTCGCGAAGGCGATCGCCGCCGGCGCGGACACGGTCATGCTCGGCTCGATGCTCGCGGGGACCGAAGAGTCGCCCGGCGACGTCGTGTTCCAGCAGGGCGAGCGCTACAAGGAGTACCGCGGCATGGGCTCGCTCGGCGCGATGAAGGCGCGCGGCTACTCGAAGGACCGCTACTTCCAGGGCGATGTCGAGGACGTCGAGAAGCTCGTCCCCGAAGGCATCGAGGGCCGCGTTGCGTACAAGGGCCCGCTCGCAGGCGTGCTGCACCAGGTCGTCGGCGGGCTTCGCCAGGCGATGGGCTACTGCGGCGCGCCGACGATCGAGGCGCTCAAGGACGCGCGCTTCGTGCGCATCACCGGCGCCGGGCTGCGCGAGTCGCACCCGCACGACATCACAATCACGAAGGACGCGCCGAATTACCGCCGCAGCTGAGGTGATCGAGCTTCATCCGGACGACGGCGATCGGCCTGTGTTGGTGCTCGACTTCGGCGGCCAGTACTCGCAGCTGATCGCGCGCCGCGTGCGCGAAGCGCGCGTCTACTCCGAGCTGGTCTCGCACCGCGCGACGCCGGAGGAGATCCGGCGCAAGGACCCGCTCGCGCTGATCCTCTCCGGCGGTCCCGCGTCGGTGTACGCCGACGGCGCGCCGCGGATGGATCCGCGCATCTTCGAGCTCGGCATCCCGACGCTCGGCATCTGTTACGGCGCGCAGCTGCTCGCGCTCGAGCTCGACGGCCGCGTCGACCGCACCGGCGCCGGCGAGTACGGCAAGGTCGATCTGCGCGCGCGCGAGGGCGCGCTCTTCTCGACGCTGCCGGCCGAGCAGACCGCGTGGATGTCGCACCGCGACACGGTGATCGAGCCGCCGTCCGGCGCGGAGGTCGTCGCGACCTCCGAGCACACGCCGGTCGCCGCCTTCGAGGATCGAGCACGGAAGGTGTACGGCGTGCAGTTCCACCCGGAGGTCGTGCACACGCCGCACGGCCAGCAGGTACTGAAGAACTTCCTCTACGAGGTCGCGGGCGCAACGCCCACCTGGACGCCCGCCGCGGTGATCGAGGAGCAGGTCGAGCGCATCCGCGCGCAGGTCGGCAACGAGCGCGTGCTGTGCGCGCTCTCCGGCGGCGTCGACAGCGCCGTCGCCGCGCTGCTCGTGCACAAGGCGGTCGGCGACCAGCTGACGTGCGTGTTCGTCGACCACGGCCTGCTGCGCAAGGGCGAGGCAAGGCAGGTCGTCGACACGTTCGACGGCGTCTTCCACGTGCCGCTCGTACACGTGCAGGCGCAGGAGCGCTTCCTCGCGAAGCTCGAGGGCGTCACCGACCCGGAGCGGAAGCGGAAGATCATCGGCGAGGAGTTCATCCGCGTCTTCGAAGACGAGGCACGCAAGCTCGGCGATGTGCGCTGGCTGGTGCAGGGGACGCTGTACAGCGACGTGATCGAGTCCGGCGGCACCGACGGCGTCGCCGAGACGATCAAGAGCCACCACAACGTCGGCGGGCTTCCGGCCGACATGAAGATGAAGCTCGTCGAGCCGCTGCGGCTCCTCTTCAAGGACGAGGTGCGCCGCGTGGGCGAGGAGCTCGGCATGCCCGAGCGCATGGTCTGGCGCCAGCCGTTTCCCGGGCCGGGCCTCGCGATTCGCATCATCGGCGACGTCACCGAGGAGCGGCTCGAGACGTTGCGCGAAGCGGACGCGATCCTGCAGGACGAGGTGCGGAAGGCCGGGCTCTACCGCGAGCTGTGGCAGAGCTTCTGCGTGCTGCCGGCGATCCGCTCGGTCGGCGTGCAGGGCGATTCGCGCACGTACGGCTACCCGATCGCGATCCGCGCCGTGACCTCGGAGGACGCGATGACAGCAGACTGGGCGCGGCTCCCGTACGACCTGATCGAGGTGATCGCGTCGCGCATCGTCAACGAGATCCCCGCAGTGAACCGCGTCGTGCTCGACGTCACGTCGAAGCCGCCCGCGACGATCGAGTGGGAATAGAAGGAGTCGCGACTGCGCCGTACCGGATCGAGACCGACCGTCTCGTCATCCGCTGCTACGACCCAGCGGCCGACGCTCCGCTCCTGAAGGAGGCGATCGACTCCAGCATCGACCACCTGGCTCCGTGGATGCCGTGGGCGCAGTTCGAGCCGCAGACGCTCGCGGAGAAAGTGGAGCTCCTGCGCCGCTTCCGCGCCGGGTTCGACGCCGACGAGAACTACACCTACGGCGTTTTCGCGCGTGACGAGTCACGGCTGCTCGGCGGCTCCGGCTTGCATCCTCGCGGCGGGCCTGCGTCGCTCGAGATCGGCTACTGGATCCGTGCGGACGCGCTGCGTCAGGGGTACGCCGCCGAGCTGACCGCCGTGCTGACGCGCGCGGCGTTCGAGATCTGCAGTGTCGAGCGCGTCGACATCCAGATCGATCCGGAGAACGAGCGCAGCGCCGGCGTGCCGCGCAAGCTCGGCTTCACGCACGAAGGCACGCTGCGCCGACGTCTCCCGCCGAAGAAAGAAGGCGGTGCGAGGCGCGACGACATGCTCTTCACGATGGTGCGCGAAGAGCTCGCCGCGTCACCGTGCGCCGCATACGAGTACGTCGCGTACGACGTGACCGGTCGCAGGCTCTAGGCCAGCGCCCGCTCGAGCTCGGCACGATCCGTCGGCTCGCCGTGGGCGGCGAGCACGATCTCGACCGGCTTCTCGAGCAGCGGCCGGAGCCGGGCGACGACGTCCCCGCGGCTCACCTTCGCCGACAGCCACTCGTCGTGGATCGCGAGGCCGTCGCCCCAGTCGGCCAGCGTGTCGCCGGCGATGACGGCCCGCGCCGGCTCGAGCCAGAGGACGAGGTCGCAGCGCGTGCGGCCGACGAACAGCTCGAGCCCGAACGGCGCCGGCGGGATCTCGTGAAACTCGCCGCCGCCCTCGTGCACGAGCCAGCGCAGGTCGGAGCTGATGAACCCCTCGACGCGGGCGGGATCGACGTCGTACAGCTCGACGAGCTCGGGGCCCGTCTCGGGCCGCGCCGCGTACACCGGGACGTCGAGCTCCGCGACAAGCGACTGCGTGTCGCGCTCGTGCCACGGCGCGGTGAGCACGATCGCCGTCTCGCGCTCCGCGGCGAGCTCGAGAATCGGAGCCGGGACGGCGAGCGGGTCGAAGAGCAGCAACCGCTCGCCGTCGTCGTACGCGTGCGCCGAGACCGTCGGGCCCCACTTCTGGCCCTCCTGCCACTCGGGGTGCGGAGCCTGCCAGTCCCAGAGCCCCGGAGCGACCTCGCAGAGGCTCAATTCCGCGGTCCGCCCGCGACGTAGATGACCTGGCCGCTGACGTAGCCGGCGTCGTCCGAGCAGAGGTACGCGATCGTGCCCGCGACGTCCTCGGGCTTGCCGGTGCGCCGCAGCGGCACCTGGGCCGCGGCACCTTCCTTGAACTGATCGAAGTCGACGCCGACGCGCTCCGCCGTCTGCCGCGTCATGTCGGTCTCGATGAACCCGGGGGCGACGCAGTTCACGTTGACGTTGAACGGGCCGAGCTCGATCGCGAACGTCTTGCACATCCCCTGCAGCCCGGACTTGGCCGCCGAGTAGTTCGTCTGGCCGCGGTTCCCGAGCGCCGACGTCGAGGAGATCACGACGATCTTCCCCGACTTCTGCTCGACCATGTGCTTCTGCGCGGCGCGCACGGCGTAGAACGTGCCCTTCAGGTGCGTGTCGATGACCGCGTTCCAGTCGTCGTCCGTCATCTTGAAGAGCAGGTTGTCGCGGATGATTCCCGCGCACGTGACCAGGATGTCGACCGAGCCGTGGCTCGCCGCGGCCTCGATCGCCGCCTCGACGTCCTCGCGCTTGGTCACGTCGCAGCGGACCGCCTGGCCGCCGATCTCGTCCGCCGTCTTCTTCGCCGCATCCTCGTCGAAGTCGGCGACGATCACGGTCGCACCCTCCGACGCAAACCGCCTCGCCGTCGCGGCGCCGATGCCCTTCGCGCCGCCCGTCACCAATGCTGTCTTGCCCTGGAATCTCGTCATGCGCAGGAACGTATACGGTCCGCGCATGGAGTTCCGCGACATCCTCGCGAAACGGCGCATGCATCGCGCCTTCCTGCCCGATCCGATCCCACAGGAGACGATTGAGCGGATCGCCGGTGTCATCCGCCGGGCGCCGTCCGGCGGCTTCAGCCAGGGCGGCAGCATCGTCGTCGTCACCGACGAGGAGAAGCGCGCGGAGATCGCGCGCGCCTTCGGCGACGAGCATTACTCGACGAGCGGCCGCAACTACCTCGCCGACGCACCCGTGCACATGGTCATCTCCACCAACGAGTCGCTGTACCACGCGCGGTACAACGAGGCCGACAAGCTCGCTGCGACGGGCGGGGTCGAGGTGACCTGGCCCGTGCCGTACTGGTTCGTCGACTGCGGCGCGCTGATGATGCTGGTGCTGATGGCGGCGATCGACGAAGGGCTCGCGAGCGCGTTCGTCGGCCACCCCGATCAGAAGCGGATCTTCGCCGAGCTGCTCGGCCTCCCGGAGGACGTCGTGCCGATCGGGCTCGCGGTGATGGGCAAGCCGGGCGAGAGCCCGCCGACCGGGTCACGGCTCAAGTCGAGGCAGCGGGACCTGGATTCGCTGGTGCACTGGCAGCGCTGGTGAACGCCGGATAGCGCGCCCGCACCTGGTCGATGTACTCGGCGAGGCGGTTGGCGATCGCCGCGTCCTCGAGCTCGAGCACGTTCTCTGCGTTCTTCTCGCCGCTGCGCGAGAGGTTGAACGACCCGACGAACACCGTGTCGTCACAGACGGTGACCTTCGCGTGCATGAAGTCGTGCACGGTGCCGGCGCCGTACGGCGTCGAGAGCTTGCCGGTGAAGACGCCGGCGCCCATCACCTGCTCGAGGAGCGGGAGCTTCCACGAGACGTTTCGGTTCGTCTCCCACTGGTGGATCACCTCGCGGATCTGGGTCGTGTCGACGCAGCCGGCGACGTCGACGCTCTTGTCGGCGATCACCTGCGCGAGCGTTCCGAGCACCGGCCCCGTGGTGATCACCGGCGAGCAGATGCGCACGCGGCGCCTGGCGCGGCGGATCAGCTTTGCGATGCGCGCGGAGAGATCCTCGCCGTGGCCCGGCGTGAACCAGGCGCGGACGCCGTTGTCCCAGCGCGGGTCGACGAACCCGCTCTTCTCGACGTCGCCCGTCGCCCAGAGCTGGTCGAAGTCGATGCGGTAGCCCTTCGCGATCGCCGCCGAGTGGACGATCGCGATCACGTTCTCCTGCCGCGACCAGGAGTCGTCCGTCCAGTTCAGCGACCCGGTCCAGACCGACTCGCCGTCGCGGATGACGTACTTGTGGTGCATCAGGTCGGGAACGCCGGCGATGCCCTTGCCCGTCACGGGGAGCGACTCGATCAGCTGAACGTCGGGCTCGGGCGGCGGCGGCACCGGGATCGGGTTCGCGTGGTCGATGTTGTAGGCGAGCCGCGTCTTGACGCCGCGGGCGGCGGCGCGCTCGAACGCGGCGCCGACGATCGCCTTCGTCTCGTCACCGAGGTTGAAGTCGTACTGCGCGAGGTCGAGGGTCGCCTTCGCCCCGTCGAGGAACGCTGCGACGGCGTGCGCGATGTCTGCCGGCTGCTGGCCGCCGTCCGTCAGAGTGCTGATCTCGATGCGCTCGTTCATCGACCGGCTCGCCGCCGCCAGGATCGGGCGGACGACGAACTTCTACCGGCAAGGCCGGGGCGCTGCGCTGCGCCGCGAGCGCCTCGCCGCCTACCTCGAGGCACGCCGGGACGCGCCGCTCGTCCTCGTGGGCGAGGCGCCGGGGTACCGCGGCGCCCGCGTCTCCGGCATTCCGTTCACCTCGGAGCGCCAGCTGACGGGCGCCGGACCGGGCGAGGCGACCGCCACCGTCGTGCACCGGGTGCTTGCCGAGCTCGGCCTGACCGAGGAGGTGCTCCTCTGGAACGTCGTCCCGACCCATCCCGGCACCGCCGGCTCGAACCGCGCTCCGACCGCTGCCGAGGTCGCCCAGGGGCTCGCCTTCGCCCGCGAGCTGGCGGCCGGGCGGCGCGTGATCGCCGTCGGCCGGATCGCCGCGGCCGCTCTGGGAGCCGAATACGTCCGCCACCCGTCCCACGGCGGCGCTGTCGCCTTTCGCGAGGGGCTGCTACCATTCGCGCCCGGCGGACGCCTGGTCCGCCCTTTCTCCGTATGAAGACCTACAGCGCCAAACCGGGCGAGATCCAGCGCGACTGGCTGATCGTCGATGCCGAGGGCAAGACCCTGGGCCGCCTTGCGACCGTGATCGCGGATCGCCTGCGCGGCAAGGGGAAGCCCGTCTTCACCCCGCACGTCGACACGGGCGACTTCGTCGTCGTCGTGAACGCGGAGAAGATCGCCGTCACCGGCAAGAAGCTCGACGAGAAGATGTACTACAAGCACTCCGGATACCCCGGCGGCCTGCGCGAGCGCACGCTCCGCGAGCAGCTCGACCGGCAGCCGACCGAGGTCATCCGCAAGGCCGTGAAGGGCATGCTGCCTCGCAACAAGCTCGGCCGCGCGCAGCTCACCAAGCTCAAGATCTACGCAGGCCCCGAGCACCCGCACGAGGCGCAGGCTCCGACCCCTCTCGAGGTGTAAATGTCGACTCCCGCTCAGTATCTCGGCACCGGCAAGCGCAAGACGTCCGTCGCGCGCGTGATCCTTCGGCCCGGCGACGGCGCCACGTGGGTCAACGGCAAGTCGCTGGAGGAGTACTTCCCCCGCATGGTCCATCGGATGCTTGCGACCTCGCCGCTGAAGACGGCCGGGCTGGAGGGGCAGTACGACCTGCGCGTTCGCGTGCACGGCGGCGGGCCGTCCGGCCAGGCGGGCGCGGTGCGCCACGGCATCGCCCGCGCGCTCGTCGAGGTGAACCCGGAGCTTCGCGTGCCGCTCAAGCGCGCCGGCTTCCTGACGCGCGACGCACGGCAGGTCGAGCGCAAGAAGGCCGGACTGCACAAGGCCCGCAAGGCGCCGCAGTTCTCCAAGCGCTAGCCGCGCGCCCAGCTCATGGCTCGGAGGTACTTCGGCACCGATGGTGTCCGTGGCGTCGTGGGTGAGTTCCTCACCCCGGAGCTCGTCGAGCGCCTGGGTCGCGCCGCCGCGACCTGGACCGGTGCACGCAAGGTGTTCGTCGGGCGCGACACGCGCGCGTCGGGAGTCGAGCTCGAAGAGGCGTTCGCCCGGGGAGTCGTCTCCGTCGGCGGCGACTGCATCCTCGGCGGCGTCCTGCCGACGCCGGCGGTCGCGCTGCTCGCGCTCGACCTCGGCGTCGTCATCTCGGCGTCGCACAACCCGCCCGAGTACAACGGCGTCAAGTTCTTCGACTCGAAGGGCAACAAGCTGCGCGACGCGTACGAGGAGCAGATCGAGGAGCTGCTTGCCGCGTCACCGGGCATCGACCAGGGGAAGATCGAGCACGTCGAGGTGGCCACCGACTCGTACCTCACGCACATCCTCGAGCGCTTCGGCACGGACCTCTCCGGGCTGCGCATCGCCGTCGACTGTGCGAACGGCGCGTACTCGGGCCTCGCGCCGCACGCGTTCGAGCGCTGCGGCGCGGAGGTGCACGCGATCGGCGACGCGCCGAACGGCGAGAACATCAACGTCGGCTGCGGGGCGACCGACCTCGCGCTGCTGCAGCAGACGGTGCGCGACGGGACCTTCGACCTCGGCATCGCGTTCGACGGGGACGGCGACCGCATGCTCGCGGTCGACGAGAACGGCGAGGCGATCGACGGCGACCAGATCATCGCCATCCTCGCGCTCGACCAGAAGGTCGACCAGGTCGCCGTGACCGTGATGACGAACCTCGGCTTCCACGCGTTGATGCGCGAGCACGGCATCACCGTGCACACGACCGACGTCGGCGACCGCTACGTGCTCGAAGCGCTGCAGGAGCACGATGCGATCCTCGGCGGCGAGCAATCCGGGCACATCCTGTTCCTGCGCGACCACGTCACCGGCGACGGGCTTGCGGCCGGCCTGCTCCTGTGCGGTGCGCTCAAGGGCCGGACGCTCTCCGAGGCTGCCGCGGTGATGCCGCGCTTCCCGCAGTGGAAGGAGAATGTGCGCGTCGCCGAGCGGGAGCTGACGGACGCGATCCGCAGCGAGGTCGACCGCCTGAACCGCGAGTGGGACGGCCAGGGGCGTGTATTGGTGCGGCCTTCCGGGACGGAGCCTCTGATCCGCGTGCTCGCGGAGGCCGAGGACGCCGGGGTCGCCCAGGAGGCCTGTGCTAGCATCGCGGCGCTCGTTCGCCAAGAGCTCGGCTGACCTCCCGACGCGGGGAGCGTCCGATTGCCGGGCTCTTCATCGTTTCTTAGGAGACGCCTCCTAGGATCGGGGTCTCGTCGGAAGGAGCCTTCGGATGTGCGGGATCATCGGATACGTCGGCAGGCGAGCCTCCAAGCCGCTGCTGCTGAACGGCTTGAAGCGCCTCGAATATCGCGGCTATGACTCTGCGGGCATCGCGCTGCTCGAAGCAGACGGGCTCGACTACGTGCGTGCTGTCGGTCCACTCGACAACCTGATCGAAGCGGCGGGGCCGAACGGCTCCCAGTCGCGCACGGGCCTCGGTCACACGCGTTGGGCAACCCACGGCGGCGTCACGTACGAGAACGCGCATCCACTCACCGCGTGCGACGAGCACAAGCTCGCGATCGTGCTCAACGGCATCGTCGAGAACTACCGCGAGCTGAAGCAGGAGCTCGTCGACCGTGGCCACACGTTCACGACAGAGACGGATGCGGAGACCGTCGCGCACCTGCTCGAGGAGTCGTACGACGGCGACCTCGTGGCGGCAGTGCGCGCCGTCTTCCCGAAGCTCGAGGGCCATTTCACGTTCGTCGTGATCCATGCCGACCATCCGGACCACCTCGTCGGCATCCGCCACCAGACGCCGATGGTCGTCGGGCTCGGCGACGGCGAGAACTTCGTGGCGTCGAACCTCGCAGCGTTCCTCACCGAGACGCGCCGCGTGCAGTTCCCGAACGACGGGGAGATCGCGTCGATCACGCCGGACGGCGTGACGATCATCGACGTGCACACCGGTGACACCGTCGATCACGACGTCGTCGAGGTCGACTGGGACGACGACGCCGCTGAGCGCTCCGGCTACGAGACGTTCATGCTCAAGGAGATCTACGAGCAGCCGGAAGGCGTCGCCGAGACGATCGGCGACCGCGTCCGTCACGGCAGCCTCGTGCTCGAGGGCCTCGGCATGACGCGCGACGAGCTGAAGGAGCTACGCCGCATCGTCGTCGTCGCCTGCGGCACCGCGTATCACGCCGGTGTCGTCGGCCGCTACGCGATCGAGGAGTGGGCCCGTGTGCCGGTCGAGCCCGACGTCGCGAGCGAGTGGATCTACCGCAACCCGGTGCTCGACCCGGGCACGCTCGTGATCGGCATCTCACAGTCCGGCGAGACGCGCGACACGATCCAGGCGATGAAGCTCGCACGCGAGAAGGGTGCGCGCACGGTCGCGATCACGAACATGATGGGGTCGCAGATCACGCGTGAGGTCGACTCGGTGCTGTACACGCGCACCGGGCTCGAAGTCGGTGTCGCGGCGTCGAAGACGTTCACGGCGCAGATCGCGCTGCTCTTCCTGATCGGCCTCGAGCTTGCGCAGTGTCGCGGCACGCTGCCGAAAGAGGAGGTCGAGTTCATCCTCGACGAGGTCTACGACCTTCCGGCGAAGATGCAGCGCTTCCTCGACGCCGACCATCCGATCGAGGAGATCGCGCAGCGCTTCCACGACCGTCCGTTCTTCCTCTACCTCGGCCGGCACATCGGGCTGCCCGTCGCACTCGAAGGCGCGCTCAAGCTGAAGGAGATCTCGTACATCCCGACCGAGGCCTACTCGGCCGGCGAGATGAAGCACGGCCCGATCGCGCTGCTCGAGGAGGGGACGCCGGTCGTCGTCGTGGCGACGCGGATCCACGTCTACGACAAGATCGTCTCGAACATCCAGGAGACACGTGCCCGCGGCGCCCACGTGATCGCGATCGCGACCGACGGGAACGAGGACATCCAGCACCATGCGGACGACGTCATCTACGTCCCCAAGTCGCCGGCGTTTCTCCAGGCCGCCCTGGCGATCCTGCCGCTGCAGCTCCTCGCCTACCGGATCGCCCGGATCCGCGGCCTGAACGTCGATCAGCCGCGGAACCTGGCGAAAACCGTCACGGTCGAGTAAACTACAGTCAACCCATTTCGGGGATGGACGCACCTCCCGAGAGATGCGACCATCGGAGGGGAACGTCGTGCCTTCAGGCGTACTGCGCGCGTTGCCCTCTCCCGCGAGCGGGGCGGTCTGGTCGGGTGCCGCAGCCTGGCCGCCGCCCCGCTCGCGACTTACGCGCTGCCGCTCACGCTTGCGAGTGCCGTCTCGACGAAGGCTCGCGACGCCGGCGAGTGGTAGCGGTCGCGGTGCCGTGCGACGGCGATGATCCGGGGCGGGACGGCCTGTCCGAGCTCCCGCACCACGGTGCGCGGGTCGGTCTCGTCGACGGTCAGGCGGGGCATGACGGCGTTTGCGATTCCCGCCGCGACGAGCCCCTGGACGGTCGGGTTGTCGTTCGAGCGGAACGTGAACCGGGGCTCGAGACCGACGCCGTGGATCGCCGCCTCGACCGGCTCGATCGAGCGGTCGGACTGGAAGCCGACGAGCGGCTCGGCGGCGATCTCGCGCAGCGTGGGTGTGCGCGGCATCGCCGCAAGCGCCGAGCCGGCGCCCGCGACGAGGACGTAGGGGTCGCGCAGCAGCTCGATCGTCTCGAGCGGCGCGTCGATCACGGGCAGCTGGACGAATCCGACGTCGAGCTCGCCGCGCTCGAGCGCCGACTCGATCTCGGCGTCGTCCATCTCCGCCAGCACGAGCTCGACCGCCGGCCAGGCCTCCCGGAAGCGCCGGATGATCTCCGGCAGCACGCGGGCGCCGACGGACTGAAAGGTGCCGACGCGGAGCTCGCCCGCTTCGCCGGCCCGCAGTGCGTGAAGATCGGCCTGCGCGGCCTGGAGCCGCGCGACGATCGAGTCGGCATGACGGAGCAGGAGCTCGCCGGCCTCGGTGAGCGAGATCGCGCGCGGCCCGCCGGGGCGCTCCACGACCTTCTCGCCGACGATGCGCTCGAGCGTCGCGATCTGCTGGCTGATCGCGGACTGCGTGTAGCCGAGCTTCTGCGCGGCGCGGCCGAACGAGCCCTCCGACGCGAGCGCCTGGAGCGCCGCGAAGTGGCGCAACTCGACCCCGAGCCATCCATCAGGTTCCATAATCAATATCAATCATAGCTTCATTTGCGCTGATAGTCCCTGCGTAGGCACGATGAGCACATGACCTTGCTTGCCTTTTTCATCGCCATCGTCGCTGTGTGCATCGCGTCCGCCTTCTACGGCCGCGACTCGCGCTTCGACCGCCCGGGCCGCCAGCTCTAGCCACGGAAACGCGGGAATCTCGGTTCGGCTTCGCCGAACCGAGATCCGGAGTTGCGCCCCGAGCTAGCCTCGCCCTATGTGGGTCTGGCACGGGTTCGAGAGCTCCCTCCGCATGGCCTGGGAGGTCTGGTGGGCGCTCGTCCTCGGCTTCGGCGTCTCCGCCGCCGTCCAGGCACTCGTTCCCCGCGACCGGCTCCAGCGTGCGCTCGGCGGCCGCGGTCCGCGCGAGGCGGCCCTCGCAACCGGCCTCGGCGCCGCGTCGTCGTCGTGCTCCTACGC
Organism: Gaiellaceae bacterium; assembly: GCA_035651895.1. Lineage (GTDB taxonomy): Bacteria > Actinomycetota > Thermoleophilia > Gaiellales > Gaiellaceae > PALSA-600. The sequence continues at coordinate 93,383 of DASREW010000012.1, read as the reverse complement.
CGCGATCGCGATCGCCAAGTCGCTCTACGAGAAGGGCGCCAGCCTCGCCTCGGCAATGGCGTTCCAGTTCGCCTCGACGAACCTCGTCTTCGAGCTCGGCATCGTCCTCTGGCTGTTCGTCGGCTGGCGCTTCACGCTCGCCGAGTTCGCCGGCGGCCTGATCCTGATCGCCGTGATGTGGCTGGCGCTGCGCGCGCTCGTCTCGCGCGAGCGCGAAGAGCGTGTGCGCGCGGAGGCTGCGCGAGCGGACTCCGGGCACGTGCATCCCACCGGATCGGGTCTCGACGCCGTCGCCCGCAACTTCCGCAACGACTGGCAGATGCTCTGGAAGGAGATCGCGGTCGGCTTCCTGATCGCGGGCTACGTGTCGCTGCTGCCGCGCGGGTTCTTCGACGCGCTCTTCGTCACAAACGGGCCGGGGTGGCTGCGCGTCCCCGAGAACGTGGTCGTCGGGCCGATCGTCGCCGCGCTCGCGTTCGTCTGCTCGATCGGGAACGTCCCGCTCGCGGCGGTCTTGTGGGCGAGCGGCGTGTCGTTCGGCGGTGTGATCGCGTTCCTCTTCGCCGATCTGCTGATTCCGCCGATCCTCGTCTACTACCGCAAGGTGTACGGCCGGCTCGCGCCGCTGCTCGTCGCCGTCATGGCCGGCGCGGTCGTCGTGGCTGCGTTCGCGATCGCCGGTCTCTTCTCGCTGGCCGGCCTGACGCCGAGCCGCCGGCCGGCCGTGTCGTCGATCGCCGACCGGGCCGTCACCTGGAACTACACGTCGGTACTCGACATCGTCTTCGGGGTCGTCTTCCTCGTCCTGGTCGGCGTCACGCTTCGGCGCGATGCGCGCGATCCCGTCTGCGGGATGACCGTCGGTCGCGACGGGCTGAGCCTGCGTCAGGGTCTACGGACGTACTACTTCTGCAGCGCGCACTGCCGCGAGACGTTCAGCTCGCGCTCGCACGGCGCTGCCAGCGCTCGGTCCACGTCTCACGGGTGAGGCCGGAGACGATCGCTCGCCGGACGAGCCGGCCGTTCCGGGCGCGGCCGAGCAGATGCACGCGCAGCGGCTCGTCGCCGAGCGGCAGCTCGACACTCGTCGCCTCGCCGGGAAGCTCGCCGCTCTTGCGCACCTCGTAGTCGCCGCGCGGGTCCGGCTTCGCGCTCACGCGGAGCTCCCAGCTGGTCACGCTCGGCTCGCGCCGCCAGACGAGCGCATCACCGTCGCCCCGGCGGACGTCCATGTTGCCGGTGATCGTCGGCCGCGTGCGCAGAACCGGCTTCCGGAGCGGCGCCGGGGCCGGCGCAGGCGGCGGCGTCTTCGGTGTGACGCTCGCGCGGGCCCGGTGCACCGCGCCGACCCGCTCGAGGCGCTGCAGCGCGTCGCGTTGCGCGTTCCGGCCGAGCCGGAGCGCGCGGATGCGGTCCCGCAGCGCCTTCCAGTCGGGGGTGCCGCCCCTCGCAACAAGTGCGCGGGCCTCGTCGATGACCTCGTCTGCCTCCATCAGAGCTCAGTCCTCAACGGTACGTCGTAACCGCTTCGTCTCGCCGCGCCTGCGCTTCTCGTCCAGCCGCTGCTCGCGCGACGCCGCCGTCGGCTTCGTCGGCCGGCGCTTTCGTCGCACCCGCACCGCCTCGCGCAGCTGCTCGAGAATCCGCTCGGTCGCGAGCTCGCGATTCCGGAGCTGTGAGCGCTCGTCCTGCGCGACCGCGCGGACGACGGGGCCGAGCTTTGCGAGCACGCGCTTGCGCTCGGCCGCGCTGAGGCCCGTGGACTCCTCGACGTCGAACAGCGCCTCCGCCCGTGTCGAGCTCTTCTGCGCGTGCTGGCCGCCCGGACCGCTCGAGCGCGAGAACCGGAACGCGATCTCCGACCGAATAGACTCGGCGTCCATGGCGGCCATTCTCCTGGACGTGGACGGCGTCCTGCACGTGTCGGGCGCGCCCATCCCGGGGGGCGCCGCTGCGGTGCGCGCGCTGCGCGAGGCAGGTCATCGCATCCGGTTCGTCTCGAACTCGACGATCCGGTCGCGGGCACAGCTCGCCGAGCAGCTGCGGGCGATGGGGATCGAGCTCGTCGACGAGGAGCTCCAGACGACCGGCGTCGTCGCGGCGCGGGTCCTCGCCGGCAAGCGGGTGCTCGCGCTCACCATGCCGGGGCTGCTCGACGACCTCGAGGGCCTGCAGCTCGTCGGCATGAACGTCGATGCGGTTCTGCTCGGCGGAGCCGACGAGGGCGAGGAGACCGGCCGCGTCTTCTCGTACCTGAACCTGAACAGGGCGTTCCACGAGCTCGATGCCGGGGCCGAGCTGTACTGCCTCCACAAGAACCGCTGGTGGCAGACCGCCGACGGGCCGCGGCTCGACGCCGGTGCGTTCGTGGCAGGTCTCGAGTTCGCGGCCGACACCGAGGCGACCGTGCTGGGCAAGCCGTCGCGCGCGTACTTCGAGGCGGCCCTCGCGGCGCTCGACGCCGAGCCGCAGCTGACGTGGATGGTCGGCGACGACCTCGAGAGCGACTGCCTCGGCGCGCACAAGCACGGCATGCGCACGATCCTCGTGCGAACCGGCAAGTTCCGGCCGGACGAGGTCGAGCGCTCGCCGGTGCAGCCGGACGGCATCATCTCGTCGATCGCGCAGCTGCCCGACTGGCTCGAAGCCAACCTATGACCATGAAGGTCGGCGTCGACCTGATCGAGATCGAGCGGATTCGCCGCGCGCTCGAACGCCACGGCGAGTCGTTCAAGGAGCGCTGCTTCACCGAGGCGGAGCGCGCGTACTGCGACTCGAAGCCGAATCCGCCGCAGCACTACGCCGGCCGCTTCGCAGCCAAGGAAGCCGTCGGGAAGGCGCTCGGTTCCGGTGTCTACTTCACGTGGAAGGAGATCGAGGTGCGCGGCCGGCCGAAGCCGGGCGTGTACCTGAGCGGCCGCACGGCGGCGTGGGCGGCGAAGGTGGGGGCGACGCAGATCGAGCTCTCGATGACGCATTCGCGCGAGCTCGCGGCGGCGGTGGCGGTCGCGGTGAACGAATGAGGCTCGAGCCGCTGCTCACGGCGGACGAGACGCGGCGCGCGGAGGAGGGGCATCCGGGGCCGATGGACGAGCTGATGGAGCGCGCCGGCGCCGCCGTCGCGGAAATCGTCCTGCGCCAGTTCCCCGGCCGGGTCACGGTCGTGTGTGGCAAAGGGAACAACGGCGGCGACGGCAAGGTGTGTGCGCGCGTGCTGCGCGACGCCGGCCGCGAGGTGGACGTCGTGGAGGGGGTCGGCGACCTCGGCGCGCCGGACGTCGTCGTCGACGCCCTGCTCGGGATCGGCCTGACGGACGCGCCCCGCGAGGACGCGGCGCGCATGATCGAGCTGATGAACGCGAGCGGCCGGCCGATCGTGGCGGTCGACGTCCCGTCCGGCGTCAACGCGTCGACGGGCGAAGTGGCGGGAGCAGCGGTGCGGGCGGCGGCGACGGTGACGTTCGGTGCGGCGAAGGTGGGGCTTGCGATCGCGCCCGGGCGCTACCACGCAGGACGCGTGCATATCGCGCCGATCGGGTTGCGCCCGCGCGAGCACGAGCACGCGCTCGTTCCGGCCTCGGCACTCCTCGACGTGCCGCGCAAGGAGTCGAGCTCGACCAAGTACTCGTCCGGCTCCGTGCTCGTCGTCGGCGGCTCGCGGGGCCTGACCGGCGCGCCGATGATGGCCGCGCTCGCCGCGTTCCGCGCGGACGCGGGCTACGTCGCGGTTGCGGCGCCGGAGTCGACGCTGCCGGTGCTCGAGACGCGGCTGCTCGAGGTCGTGAAGCGCCCGCTGCCGGAGGACTCGTCCGGGCGGCTGCTACCGCGCGCGGCCGATGCCGTGCTCGAGGCGGCCGAGAAGGCGGACGCGGTCGCGATCGGGCCAGGTCTCGGCCGGACGGACGGGACGATCGAGCTCGTGCGGATCCTGCTCGAGCGCCTCGAGCTGCCGGTGGTGCTCGACGCCGACGCGCTGTGGGAGCTCGATCCGTTCGCGCGTTCCGCGCCGACCGTGCTCACGCCGCACAGCGGTGAGCTCGCGAGCCTGCTCGGCGCGACCGCACGCGAGATCGACGCGCACCGCCTCGAGTCCGCGCGCCGTGCGGCGTCCCGCTTCGGGTCGGTCGTCCTGCTGAAGGGAGCGGACACGATCGTGGCGTCGCCACGCGAAGGCGTGCTCGTTGCCACCTACGGAACGCCCGCGCTCGCGACCGCCGGCTCGGGCGACGTGCTCACCGGCATCGTCGCGGCATTCCTCGCGAAGGGAATGGAGACGCGCCTCGCAGCGGCGACTGCGGCGGTCGCGCACGGCGTCGCCGCGGAGCTCCTCGACCCGCAGCCGGGGACGATCGCGTCCGACCTGCTGCCGGCGCTGCAGCGCGCGCTGGCCGGGCACGGCCTCCAGCGGGCGCCGCTGCAGTGAGATCCGAGATCACGATCGACCTGGGCGCGCTGCGGCGCAACGTGCGCACGCTGCTGCGCACGCTCGACGGCGCCGAGCTCTGGGCCGTCGTCAAGGCGAACGGGTACGGGCACGGCGCCGTCGACTGCGGCGCGGCGGCCCTCGGCGCGGGCGCGTCGGTGCTGTGCGTCGCGACTGTCCCGGAAGCGCTCGAGCTGCGGGCCGAGCTGCCCGAGGCGCGCATCCTCGTGCTCGGGCCCACGTCGAATCGCGAGATCGCGCAGGCGCGCGACGCCGGCCTTGCGCTCGTCGTCTCGAGCGACGAGATCCCCGAGGGCGTTGCCGTGCACGTGAAGCTCGACACGGGGATGGGGCGGTGGGGGCTGTCCGAGCTACCCTCGCTGACCCGCGAGGTGGTCGGCGTGATGACGCATCTCGCGACCGCCGACAGCGACCCCGACTTCGCGCGCGTGCAGCTCGAGCGGTTCCGCGAGGCGACCGAGCCGGTCTCGCATCTCGTCCGCCACGCCGCGAACAGCGCCGCCGCGCTGCGCATCCCCGAGTCACGGCTCGACGCCGCCCGCTGCGGGATCGCGCTGTACGGCGTGTCGCCGTTCGGGACCGATCCGACCGACGACGGGCTCGAGCCGGTTCTCTCGTGGACGAGCGAGATCGCGCTCGCGAGGCTTCTGCGCGCGGGCGAGTCGACCGGCTACGGCCGGCGGTTCGTCGCGGAGCGCGAGACGTGGATCGGGATCGTCCCGGTCGGCTACGACGACGGCTTTCGCCGCGACCTGACCGGCACGGAGGTGCGCGTCGCAGGCGAGCGCCGCCGCGTCGTCGGCACGGTGTCGATGGATGCGTTCGCGGTGGAGCTCGACCGCGAGCTGCCGCCGGGGACGCCGGTGACGATCGTCGGTCGCGGCATGCCGATCGAAGAGCATGCCCGCGTCGCCGACACGATCGGCTACGAGCTCGTCTGCAACCTCAACACCTCGCCCACGCGCGCACGGCGCGTGGTGGTGGACGCCGCATGAGCGCAGGCTCGAACGCAGACCGCCGCGCCGCGCTGCAGGCGGAGCGCGCCGCCGCCTTGTCGACGCTGCTCGAGGAGCTGCTGCCGCTCTCGGGCGACGAGCGCGTGCTCGACGTCGGCGCGGGTACCGGCGCGCTCGCCTTCGCGCTCGCGCCGAGGGCGCGCGAGGTCGTCGCCGTCGAGCGGGACGAGGAGCTCGCCGCGCGGCTGCGCACCGACGCGCCCGCGAACGTCGAGGTGATCATCGGAGACGGAGAGCGGCTCGAGCTGGAGCCGTTCTCGTTCGACGTCGCCGCGTGCCTTCGTGTCCTGCACCACACGCCGCGTCCCGAGCTGCTCGTCGCCCAGCTCGCGCGCGTGACGAAGCCGGGCGGCACGATCCTCGTCGCCGACCAGCTCGCGCCGGTCGACCCACTGGCGGCGTTCGAGCTGAACCGCTTCGAGCGCGCGCGCGACCCGTCGACGACACGCGTGCTCGCCGACGGCGACCTGCGCGCGCTCTTCGACGCGAACGACCTCGTGCTCCGCCGCGAACGCGTCACGCGTGAGCCGCGGGAGCTCGAGGCGTACCTCGATCTCGCCGGCTGTGAAGGCCTCGAGCGCGAACGGGCGCGGAACCTCGTGCCGAAGGGCTACGAGGCGATCACCGGCTGGTACGTGCTCGCACGTTCGTGAGCAGGCCCGGCGCGAGCGCGAGCCACGCCGCCGGGCGGTACCAGCGCGGCACGACGATCTCGCGCTTGTCCTTGTCGACCGCCTCGAGGATGCGCGCCGCGACGAAGTCGGGCGTCGCGATGAAGCGGTTGAACCACCACGGCAGCTTCACGCGCTGCGGGAACCCCGGCGTCTCGACGAACCCGGGGTTCACGGTGTGCACCTTGATCCCGCGTGGCGCGAGCTCCACGGCGAGCGAGCGTGAGAACGCGAGCTGCGCGAACTTCGAGGCGGAGTACGGCCCGTCGGCGACCAGGCCCGCGACCGAGACGACGTTGACGAGATGTGAGCCGTCGCCGAGGCCCGGGAGAAACGCGAGCGCGGTCCAGACCGAACCGAGGTAGTTCACGCGGATCACCTGCTCAATGCGCTCGAGCTCCGCTGTGAGGAACGAGCCGCGTGCGCCGACGCCTGCGTTGCAGACGAGCAGGTCGAGGCGTGGATGGCGCGCGAGCACACGCTCGGCGGCTGCGTAGACCGCGTCACGGTCGCCGACGTCGCATTCCTCGTGCTCGTCCGCCTCCGACGGCGAGCGTGACAGCCCGACGACGTGCACGCCGCGCTGCTTGAGCGCGCGCACGAGCTCGGCGCCGATGCCGGACGACGCGCCGGTGACAGCAGCTACTGACAGATGCGGATGATGCGGCCCGACGACGCTTTCCGGCCGGCCGCGTCCTCGACGGTCGCCACGACGAGGTGCTTGCCCTTCTTCAGCTTCGTCGTGTTCCACGTGTGGGAGTACACCTGAACGAGGCTGCCCTTGTCGACGCCGATCCGCTTGCCGTTCTCGGTGAAGACGACGTCCTTCACCTTCTTCGTCGAGTCGGCGATCACCGTGAGCTGATCGTGCTTCAGCGCGCACGCGTTCGCGGGCGGCCCGATCCAGCTCACGGTCGGGCCGTCGACGACCGTGATGTCCTTCGTGAGAAACGACGTGTTCGGCATCAGCGCATCGCCGACCGTGTTGATGTTCTTGGCCTCCTGGTAGTCGGATGCCTGGAACGTCACGGCCACCTTCCCGGGCTTCAGCGCCGGCGCGGTGTCGGGAATGCCGAAGACCGTGAGCCCGCTCGTCGGGTCGTACTGGGAGGCTCCGACGAGCGCGCCCTTGTAGCCGATCGTGAGCGACAGCGGATCGACGCCCGACTGCGCATCGAGCGCACCGGCGACGATCAGCGGACGCCCGGCCGTCACGCGCTTGGTCAGGATGACCGTCGCCGGCGGTGTCAGGTCGTTCACCCATGAGTTCAGCAGGTACTGACCTTTCTCCGACGCGCCGGTGAACTCATCCGTGCCCGAGTCGACGGAGACGTAGAAGCGCTGCAGCCGCGGGAACGACGCGCCGGCCGCGCCGACGTCGAGATTCGCGTCGAACGTGAGGTCGTTGACGTCCGTCGGGATGCCGGCATAGCCCTCGACGTCGTTCTCGTCCTTCGAGCCGAGCACGAACGGATCGACGACCGCACCGGCGGTTTCGGCCCAGATCGACACGCCCCAGTTGACGACCGGCTCGTTGATGTCCTTGTAGTAGAGGTGCTCGCTTCCCGTCTCGTTCATCGGCGCGCCGGTGTACGTCGCGGGCGGCCCGAACGGCTCCGACGGGCAGCAGTACTGCGACACGCGGTTCGGGCCCTGCGCGGTGTTGCCGGTCTGCAGCTTCTTCAGCGGCACGGCGGCGACGCCGGCGAGCGCGGGACGCTCGACGAGGAACGAGTACGGAACGCGACGGGTCACCCCGTTGCCCGTGAGCTCGACGAAGCCGTAGTTCTCGCCCGTGCCGGCGCTCGCGGGGGCGACGACCGTCACGGGGATCGCCATGAAGCCGCCGGACGGGAGCGTCACCGAGCCGGGCGTCTCGATCTGCACGCCCGAGGTCTGGGCCTGCGGCGCGAGCGACACCGTCCACGTGCCGCCGCCGTCGCCCGCATCCGAGACGCTGAGGAGCAGCGACTTCCGCTGGTCGCCGTTCGCGACGTCGATCTTCTCGAAGGAGAGCGACTGCGGGTCCGTGAAGATCTTCGGGTCGTCCGCCGCGAGCACGTTCGCGAGGCCGGCGCCTTCGAGCAGCACCGATGCCTCCTGCGTCGCGGCGGTGTCCGACCACGCAGGGCCTGCCGTCGACATCAACGCCGACTTGACCTCGGCCGCCGACCAGTTCGGGTGGCGCTCGAGGATCAGCGCGGCCGCACCGGCGATGTGCGGGGTCGCCATCGACGTGCCCGAGAAGACGGAGAACGGCTCGCCGGTCGTGAGCGGCGGCGTCGACGAGAGGACGTCGACGCCGGGCGCTGCGATGTCGGGCTTCTGGTCGTCGCCGAAGTCCGTCGGCCCGGCGGACGAGAAGTACGAGATCACGCCGCTGTTGTTGGTGGTGATGTCCTTGATGCCGTTCGAGACGTAGATCTGCGCCTCGCCGCCGTGCGCGTCCAGGTACGCGCGCAGGTTCGCGCCGTCGAGGTCGGTGATCAGACCGGTCGGCACCGGAAGCTGGACGCCGATCTCGTCGCCGTAGCCGGAGCGGTTGTCGATCAGGATCAGGCCGAGCGCCCCGGCCACGATCGCCCGCTCGGCCTTCGACGCGAACGAGCACTTGCCGCGGTAGGCGAGCAGGATCAGGCCGTTCGCCGAGCCCTGCGGCAGCGTTCCCTCGGTGCCGTTCGGGTCGCTGGCGGCTCCGCAGAGGTACGGGTCGACGGGCTTGTGGTCGGTGCCCATGATCGTGCTGGCGTCGATGATCGGCTCCGGCGTCGTCGCCCAGACAGCCGGCAGCTTCACGCCGCCCGCGCCCGTGATCGCGACGTCGCTCAGGTTCACCGGGCCGTTGAGGACGCTGAGCGCGGGGGCGAAGTTCTCGCCCGTCGACGTCGCCGCGACGGAGATCGCGTCGGGGGCGACGGCCGGCGAGCCGACGGTGCCGAGCCCGAACTGGTCGCGGTCGTTCCCAGCCGCGACGACCGGCACGACACCCGCGAGCGAGACGTTGTGGATCGTCTCGAACATCGCGTCGTTCGCAGGCTCGGTCTCGGGGCCGCCGCCGGAGAAGTTGATCACGTTCATCCCGTCGCTCACCGCCGCCTCGAACGCCTGGACGATCTCCGGCGTATCGGCGGTGTGTCCGAGCGGCGTCGGGATCGTGAAGACGCGGTAGTCGCCGATCCACGCCTTGGGTGCGACCCCGGTGAGGCCACTGACCGCGGGATGGCTGACGCCCGCGGGCGCATTCGTGTTCGAATCGCCGGCGGCGATGCCCGCGACGTGCGTCCCGTGCGGCTCGCTCGGGTCGAACGGCTGATTGCTGAGCTTGTCGCGAACGGGGCCCGGGAAGACCTTGGCGACGATCACCTTCGGCGTCGTCAGCTTGGTGTCGCCCTTCGGGAAGCCCGGGGGATAGCTGAACCCAGCCGCGCTCAGGTACGTGCTCGAGCTGTCGACGCCGGTGTCGACGATTGCGATCTTCATCCCCTGCCCCTGGTCGCCGGTCGCGTTCGAGAGGTCCTCGGCGCGGATGACGGACGGCCCGGGGTCGGACGTCGCGTAGTACGTCAGGCTCGGGTAGACGTGCGTGACGAATGCGAGCTTCTCGAGCTTCGCGAGCGCGCGCTCCGGCAGCTGCACGGTGAAGCCGTCGAGCAGGATCGAGTAGCGCTCCTGCACCTGCGCCTGCGGGATCGCCGCGTGCAGCTCGGCGACCGCGACCTTCTGCGCCTGCTGCAGCTTTGCGACGTACGCCCGCGAGGCGGTGGAGTGCACGTTCAGGTGCTGCGTCGCCTTCGTCGACAGAAGCGTGCGCTCGGAGTTCCAAACGGCGAGGGGCGGTGCCGCGAGGCGGACGATCACCCGCGTGAGGCCGAGCTTGTGCGCCTGGGAGACCACGATCTTCCCGGCGCGCACGCGCGGCAGGGTCGTCTCACCGACGGGCCGCCGGATGGGCGTCAGCTTCGCGGAGGCCGGGGCCGCGAAGAGGAGCGCGAGCACCGTCGCGAGGATCAGTGGCCTCCGCAAGGTGACGGACAGTAGCCGAAGACCGTTAGCATCGCGTGACATGTTTGACGGGAAGAAGGCACTTGTTCTCGGCGTTGCCAACAAGCGCTCGATCGCGTGGGCGATCGCGCGGCGGCTCGCCGACGGCGGCGCCGAGGTCGCCTTCACCTTCCAGGGTGAGCGGATCGAGAAGAACGTGCGCGAGCTCGCCGAGTCCGTCTCGAGCCCGCTCGTCACGGAGCTCGACGTGCGCGACGACGCCGCGATCGAGCGGGTGTTCGACGAGGTGGGCGGTGTGTTCGGCGGGAAGCTCGACATCCTGGTTCACTCGGTCGCGTTCGCGGCGGCCGAGGATCTCGAAGGCCGCTTCACCGATACGCCGCGCGACCGCTTCTGGATGGCGATCGACGTCAGCGCGTATTCGCTCGTCGCGACGGCCCGCGCGGCCGAGCCGCTGATGGAGGCGGCGGGCGGCGGCTCGATCGTGACGATGACGTACCTCGGGGGCGAGCGCGCCGTGCCGCACTACAACGTCATGGGCGTCGCGAAGGCGACGCTCGACTCGGCCGTGAAGTACCTCGCCTGGGACCTGGGCGAGAAGAACATCCGCGTGAACGCGATCTCGGCCGGTCCGGTGCGGACGCTCGCAGCGCGCTCGATCGCGGGCTTCCCGACGATGGAGTCGATCGTCGAGGAGCGCGCGCCCCTGCACCGCCACGTCGACGCCGAAGACGTCGGCGCCGCCGCGCAGTACCTCCTCGGCGACGGCGCCCAGAACGTGACCGGAACGACCCTGTACGTCGACTCCGGCTACCACGCGATGGGCATGTAGCCCTCGAGGGCTACATGCCCATGCAACCTGGTTCGCTCGTTGAACCAGGTTGCAGTCTTTCGTTGCGCCTAAGGCACCAACCTGGTTCAGAAACCGAACCAGGTTGGGAAACGCGGGAACTACGGCCGCAGAGCTTTCGCGGCGTCCAGCCACTCGTCGATGTCCGGCACGTCGCTGGGTTCGTACTCCCAGACCGCGCGCACGACGCCGCTGCCGTCGACGAGGAGGGTCGTGCGCCGGGCGACGTCGTGGAAGCCGCGGAACTCGAAGCCGATGCCGAACGCGCGCACCGCGTCGCCGTTGAAGTCGGAGAGCAGCCCGAAGTTCAGGTCGAGTGCCTGCGTCCACGCGATGTGCGTCCACGGCGAGTCGCGCGAGATGCCGACCGGCTGGACGCCGAGCGCGTCGAAGTCCTCTCTCCTGTCACGCAGGAGCTCGAGCTCGTTCGTTCAGGTCGACGACCAGTCGAAGAGGTAGAAGACGAGCAGCTTCGGCCCGTCCTCGACGAGCTCGCTCATCGTCACTGGCTCGTTCGGCCCGAGATACACGCTCACGTCCGGGACGCGTTCCCCCACGGTCAGCATCGGCTGGAACGCTAGCTACGAGCCCGGGCAGCACCAGCCGCCGGCGAACATCGTGCCGCCGGGGAACTGCGCGCGGATGTTGCCGACCGCGTGGGCATGGGTTCCGGTCACGAAGACCCACTGGTTCGCGGTCAGCCAGTTGACGAGCAGCGTCGTTCCTGCCGGCGACCAGGCGACGTCCCCGAACGCGCCCGGGCCGGCGAGCTCGAGGCGTCCGCGGCCCGGCCGGTCGACGTCGACCACGTGCAGCTCGCTGCGGCCGTGCAGCCGCACGCTCACGGCGAGCCGGTGCGTGCCAGGTGCGAAGGCGCCGGTGAGGAGCGTCGCACCGAGCATCGAGATCGTGCGCCGCACGTGACCCGACCCGTCGAGCACGACGATGCGCGTCGCCGAGAAGACAGCGAGGTAGCGGCCGTCGGACGACCACGCGAGGCTCGTCGGCAGCACCGAGATGGCCCGCCGCCAGAGGATCTTCCCGGTCACCTCACGCAGCAGGATCGCGCCGCCCGAGTAGTACGCGAGCGTGAAGTGCCGTGCCGGGTCCCAGGCGGGAGGATCGCCGCCGCCGTACCGGTCGAGCAGGCGGTCGCCGGTCCCGTCGCCGGCAACGACGCGCAGAGCACCGTTGCTGTCGTACGCGATGCGCGTGTCGGTGCGCGTCCCCGACCACGTCGGCGAGCTCGGGTCGCGGCGTGCGAGCGTCCAGCGCACGTTGCCCTCGGGGTCGAGCGCGACGAGCTCGTTCGCTTTCGTCGCCGCGATGTAGAGGCCGTGGGGCGACCAGGCAGCGTCGGTGTACGTGCCGAGTGCGCGCTTCGCGCCGTCCGGTTCGACGATCGAGACCTGGTCGCCCGACCGGACGAGCAGCCGCCCGCCGCCGGGGAGCGAGAAGAGCGCCGGCGCTGCGTGCTCGACGCCGACCGCCTTGCGCACGCGCTCGAAGACCGCGTGGCCGGGCGGCGAGAGCGCGGCGGCGACGACGGCCCCCGCGGCGATCACGAGCGCCGCCACGGCGAGACGGGCGTTCACCCGCCGCGGCGCCGGCGCGGGCGTGCGCTCCTCGTACGCGCGACGCACGACCTCCCAGACCCGGTCTTCGGCCTCGGTCATTCGCTTCCGTCCTTCATCCGGTCGAGGCCGCGGCGGAGCCGCGAGTTGACGGTGCCGCGCGGCAGGTCGAGCAGCTCGGCGATCTCCCCGGGCGTGTACTCGAGCACGTAGCGCAGAACGACCACCGCGCGATGCTCCGGCGGCAGCTCGGCAATGCGCGCGAGCGTCCCGTCGCCCGGCTCGACCGCCGGGGGAGCCGGGACCCACTCGCCGAGCTCGACCTCGGCGCGCAGCCGCCGGGCGCGCGTCCAGTCGATCGCGCGGTTGACGACGATGCGATGCAGCCACGGTGCAAACGGGCGGCGGCGGTCGAAGCGATCGAGGTTGCGGACGGCGGCGAGAAACGCCTCCTGGGCGATGTCTTCCGCGGCGGCGGCGTCCCCGGTGACGAGCCGGGCAGCCCGGTACGCCCGCGGCCAGTGCTCGCGGAACAGTCGCTCGAGATCGGCGACAGACCCCTGTTGGGCACCCCTGATCCAGGCGCGCTCCGCCACCCATCGACTCTACGACGGTTCGGTCTCACGAGGTCCATACGAATCCGGGACCTGCGCGGGTCCTGCGGCCGTATCGCAGGCATGACACGTCTCGCCGCCCTCGCCGCCTTCCTGATCGTCCTCGCGCCCGGGGCCGCGCACGCGGCCGCCTGCTCCCCGCTGAACTGTGCACCGAGCCAGTTCGCCGTCTCCGGGACAACCCTGCTCGGCTACCGCTCCGCTGCGCTCGGCGCCGTGCACGTCGTCGACCTGCGCACCGGCGCCGCCCGCTTCACGGTTCCCGGCGGATTCGTCGGCGGGCACACGCTCGTCCACGCCGGCAGCGGTCACACGCTCAGCTGGTACGACCTCCGCACGGGCGCGAAGACCGCGACGATCACGCTGCCGTGGTCGATGCGGTTCGCCGGCGTGTCGCAGGACGGGTCGCGAGCGGTCGGCTTCCGCGCGCCGCACGGCGCACAGACGGCCGTGATCGCGACCGCAGCGGGGTGGCAGCGCCAGGTCCCGCTGCCGAAGGGCAACTGGGACTTCGACGCGCTCTCGGGCGAGAACCTGTTCCTGATCAAGTACCTGCGCACCGGCGGCTACGAGGTCGTGCTCGTCGACCTGGCGAACGACTCGTATCCGACGCGCGTGATCAAGGACCCGCACGCGACGGCGGAGATCTGGGGATCTCCGTTCGCGCGCCTTGCGTCCCCGGACGGCCGCTACCTGTTCACGCTCTACGTCGCAGCGAACGGGGCCGCGATGGTGCACGAGCTCGACGTCGTCCACGCGACGGCGCGCTGCATCGATTTGCCGGGCAGCGGCTACTTCAACTTCGCCGTCTCCTGGACGATGGCGCTGTCGCCGAACGGCCGCACGCTCTGGGCTGCGAATCCCGGTTACGGCCGGGTCGTCGGGATCGACGTCGCGCGCCACGAAGCGGTCGTCTCGCACCGCATCTCGCTGCCCTGGTGGGACGTCTCGAGCGCGACGCGATCGACCGTCTCTCCCGGCGGGCACGCCCTGGCGTTCACCGACGGCGCCTACCTCGCGGTCTACGACCTGTCTCGCGGCAAGCTCGTGACGCAGACGAAAGCGAAGGAGCTCGCGATCGGCTACGCCCCGGACGGCCTGCTGCGCAGGCTCGCATGACCCGTCTCGCGGTCCTGCTCGCAGCGGCTTCGCTGTTGCTCCTGCCGGGTAGCCTGCGCGCCGCCGCCTGCTCGCCGCTCGACTGTGCGCCGAGCCAGTTCGTCCTCGCGCACGGAACGCTGCTCGCGACCCGCGGTTCGGTCCAGTCGCCTCTCCGTGTGATCGACCTGCGCACCGGCAGGACCAGGTGGCGGCTTCCACCGGGAATCGTGCAGGGCCAGACGCTTCTCCACCAGGACGGCAAGCTCGTCACCTGGTACGACGCCGCCACCGGTGCGCGCACGGGGAGTGCCGTGGACGGACAGCACGCGGCGTTCGAGCTCGTCGGCGCCTCGCAGCGGGCTACGCGAGCAGTGCTCGCGCGCACGCAGCGCCTGTCGACGACGTTCGTCGTGCTGGCGAAGACGGGTACGAGCCGCACGATCACGCTGCCCGGAAAAGTGTGGTCGTTCGATGCGTTGAGCGGCCGGTTTCTCTATCTGATCCAGGTCGTCCCCGACGGTTACGAGGTTCGCCTCTACGACCTCGCTGCGAACAAGCTGCAGCCGCAGCCGTTGAAGGATCCACACGAGGGCGCGCTGATCGAGGGCGCGCCGTTCGCGCGCGCGTCGACCCCGAACGGCCGCTATCTGTTCACGCTGTACGTGGGCAGCGGCACCGCGATGGTTCACGAGCTCGACCTGGCGGCCGGCCGCGCGTACTGCATCGATCTTCCCGGCTACGGCGACTACGCCGCCGCGATCACCTGGACGCTCGTGTCGGACGTGGACAACAGCACCGTCTGGGCGGTGAGTCCCGGCTTCGGTCGCGTTCTGGCGATCGACGTCCAGGCGCACGTCGTCCGCTTCCACTACTCGTTCCAGCGCGCCGACTGGCTGTCGAACCCCGGCATCGGCGTGCAGGCGCCGGACGGGGGCCACATCGCCTTCACGGACGGAAGGCACGTCTGGCTCGCGATTCCCGACCTGGCGCGCGTCGTCGCCGAGCCGGCGCACGTCGCCACCGCGCTCGCCTTCGCGCCCGATCAGAGTGCGCTGTGGGTGGTCGGCGAGCGGAGCCGCGTCAGTCGACTGACGCCGCTTCGCTGGAAGTAGCCGCCGCACCCTCTTCGGTGGCAAGCGCCACCTCGCGCACCACCTCGACGATGTCGCGGTTCGCGTTCCACACGCGCAGCTGGCGGTCGGCGCCGTTGCCGCGCGCGAGGATCTCGCGCACGCCTTCGAGCTCGCGGTCGGAGCCGAGCTCGCGCGCGTGCGGTTCGACGTCGCGCAGCGTGCGCCGGATGAGCTGCGCAACCGGCACGCGGTTCCGCCGGCCCGTTGCGAGATCCATGATCGGCGCTTCGAGCCCATAACGCGCGGCGAGCCACTTGTTCTCTGTCGTCAGCAGCCGGTGCCAGGTCGGGATCTCCTTGCCGGCGTCGAAGAGCTCGCAGTACATCTTCGCGATCGCCTGGAAGAACGCCGTGATCGCGACGACGTCCTCGAGGCGCGTCACCGCGTCGCAGACGCGCATCTCGAGCGTGCCGAGGCGCGGGTGCGGGCGGATGTCCCACCAGATGTGCGTGTAGTCGGCGATGCAGCCGGTCCGCTCGAGCTGGCCGACGACCTCCGCGTAGTCGGCGTAGTCCTTGAACCGCGGCGGCGGGCCGGAGCGGGGGAAGGCGGCGAAGACCATCTGCCGGCTCGACGAGAGCCCCGTCGGCTCGCCGCGCCAGAACGGCGACGACGCCGACAACGCGAGCATCTGCGGGAGGTGCACGAGCATCCCGTTCATCACCTGGATCGCTTTCTCGGGATCGTCGATCGCGACGTGCATGTGCATGCCGAAGATCAGCTCGCGCCGCGCGATGTACTGCAGCTGGTCGACGAGCTGCCGGTAGCGGTCGCGGGCGGTGATCCGCTGGCGCTCGAAGAGCGAGAACGGATGCGTGCCGGCGGAGCCGAAGCGGCAGCCTTCGGCGCGCGCAGTCTCGGCGATGTAGCCGCGGAGCTTCGCGAGCGAGGCCTGCACGTCGCTCGCGTTGCGGCACACCGGTGTCGTCACCTCGAGCACCGACTGCATCAGCTCGGCGTGGATGCGCTCCATGTGCTCGCCGTCCTCGACCGCGGCCAGCACCGAGTCGATGTGCTGCACGAGATCCCATGTCTCGGGGTCGAGCAGCATGTACTCCTCCTCGACGCCGAGCGTGTACGGCTCGCCCTTGCCGAAGCGGTGATCGAGCACGCTCGCTTCGCCGCCGGGCGCGCCGCGCGCGCCCTTCCCGGTGATCGACGGCGGGTAGATCTGGTTCACGTTTGCAGTATCACCGCTTCGGCCTCGATCTCCACGAGCCAGCGCGGATCGAGGAGCTGCGTGACGATCCCGGTCGTCGCCGGGCGAGCGCGGACGAACGCCTCACCGTGCGCTCGGCCGACCTCGTCGATCAGCGCCGCATCGGTCACGTAGATCCGCGTCCGCACCACGTCGTCCAGGCTCGCGCCCGCATCCGCCAGCGCTCGACGGATGATCCCGAGACACACCTTCGCCTGCTCGTACGCGGTCGCCGGCGGGTCCGCGTCCCCCGGCATGATCGGCGCCGTGCCGGACACCCACACGCGGTCGCCGACGCGCACGGCGCGGGAGTAGCCGACGCGCTCTTCGAACGCCGCGCCGGAGGAGATGAGCTGCCGATCCACGAGGCAAGTATCGCCCGCGTTGACAGGGCTCGGCGGCTCTGTTCGAATCGGCTGGTGCGGCAGGCACTCGTGGCGGTTGCGATCCTGATCGCGCTCGCGGGCGCGCTCGCCGCGCGCGGGGCGACGGGCCAGGCGGCCGCCGGCCCGACGCTCGAGATCACTCCGATCCACGCCGCGTTCATCCCGGCCGACCTGATGACCCAGTACTCGATCCAGCGAACCCATCACGGGCCGCCGAGGCCGGTCACGGTCTCGTGGTCGCTCACGCTCGAGCTCGTCGACAAGGCCGGCGTGAAGAGCCCCGGCGCTCCCGATTCCGGCGCCGCCGTCGATCTCGGCTGCACGAACGCCGGCGTGGGCATCCCCAAGCCGGAGGTCGAGAAGGTCGAGGTCGGCCAGGGGACGCCGAAGTTCTTCTGGCACCACCCGGACGCCGCCGCCAGCCAGCCGCCCGGCCGCTACCACTGCAATCACGAGGACATGGGGCCGCACGGGCACCAGGGCTTGATTCGCGTTACCGTCAGCGACGGGCGCTGGTCGTGCACTGCGACCTACAAGGGAACGAACTCGAGCACGGTCGAGAGCACGAAGGACGGCACGGCGTCCGAGCCGACGTGCCGTCCGGTCGGCTAGCGCCCGCTACCGTCTCGCCCCGTGGAGGCTCTGCGTCAGGTCGACGGCTGGCCGTGCGAGCACGTCGCCGTCGGCGTCGCCGGCGCGGTCGAGGCGACGTACGGGGCTGCCGACCGCCGGTTTCCGTGGGCGTCGGTGACGAAGCTCGCGACTGCCGTCGCCATGCTGGTCGCCGCCGAAGAGGGGATCGTCGACCTCGACGAGCCGGCCGGGCCGCCCGGCGCGACGTTCCGCCACCTGCTCGCGCACGCCTCGGGACTGCCGTTCGACCAGGGGCCGCCGATCGCGCGGCCCGGCGTGAATCGCATCTACTCGAACTACGGCTTCGAGGTCGCCGCTGCACTCGTCGAAGAGCGCGCGGAGATGCCGTTCGCGGAGTACTTCGCGTCGGTCTGGGCGACGGGCGTCGTGCTGCACGGCTCGGCGGGATCCGGGGCGGAGGGGACGCTCGCCGACCTGCTCGAGGTCGCGCGTGAGCTGCAGTCGCCGACCCGGCTCGCGCCGGAGACGCTCACCGAGGCGCGGAGCGTGCAGTTCGCCGGTCTCAACGGCGTGCTGCCCGGCTTCGGCCGGCAGGAGCCGAACGACTGGGGTCTCGGCTTCGAGCTGCGCGACGCGAAGTCGCCGCACTGGACCGGCGCGCGCAACTCGCCGAACACCTACGGCCACTTCGGCCGCAGCGGCACGTTCCTCTGGGTCGACCCGGACGCAGGCGTCGCGCTCGCGTGCCTCACCGATCTCGCCTTCGGCGACTGGGCGGCGGACGCGTGGCCTCGGCTCTCGGACGCGGTCCTGGGCGAAACCCAGGGAACCTAGTTCGCGCCGAAGGCGCGAACTAGGTTCCAGAGTTACTCCGACAGGAACTCCTCGAGCAGGGCGTTCAGCTCTTCCGGCTGCTCGATGCCGACGAGGTGGCCGGCGCCGGGAACGACCACGAGGTCGGCGTTCGGGATCTCCTCGGCGAGGTGCTGCGCGATCACGTGGAAGTCCGGTTTGTCGAGCTCGCCGATCACGACGAGCGTCGGCATCTCGAGCGACGACAGCGAGCCTCCGTCGGGCCACAGCACCTCCTGCTCGTCGTCGACCGACTGCAGCTCGAACGCGCGCTCGAGCTGCGGCCGCACCTCGTCGTGGAACGCGGGCGGCAGCCAGAAGTCGAGGTTGATCTGGATCGCCCGTTCGCGGTCGCCCGCCGCCCACGCCTCCTCCTCGGCGGCGAAGTAGTCGCGCATCGTCTCGGTCCAGTCCCACGCGCCCACGCCGGCGCCGACGAGCACGAGCTTCGTGACGCGGTCCGGGAACGCGAGCGCGGTGTTCAGCGCGACGCGCCCGCCCATCGAGTTGCCGACGAGCGCCGCCGGCAGGTGCGGCACGACGCGGTCGACGAACGAGAACGGCTCCTTCGGCTCGGGCGTCTGCCCGAAGCCCGGCAGGTCGGGAGTGACCACGTCGAACCGTGGCGTGAGCGCGTCGACCTGCCGCCGCCAGAGACGCGAGTCCCCGAGCGCGGAGTGGAGCAGGACGACCTTCGGCCGCTTCAGTTGTCGTCCTGGTCGTCGGGTGGGGTCGTGCCGCGCATGTCTTCCTCTTCTTCCTGGCGATCCGTCTGGGCGAGCTCCTGCTCGGTCTCGCTCGGCTCGGGATTCTCCATCATCGTCCTCCTTCGGTTGCTCTCCACCTGGGCTTTGCCCATTCGAAAGATGGGCCGAACGGCTCATGCGACCGTCCGCCCGGCGGTCGATCATCTCGGGTATGGAAGACCGCGGCATCCTCCACCGGATCGAGGACGACCTCACCGAGACGTGGGTCGAGGATCTCGCTTCGAACGGCGTCCTGTCGATCGAGGCGTACCTCGCGAAGCACCTCGCGTTCCAGTCGTTCCTCGAGGACTCCACCTCCTAGTTTTCCGCCTGCGCGGCGCGGGGATTCGGCCTCCATGGCCGAGTTCAAGCCCAGCTACCTGATCCGGGGTCTCCCCGGCCATCCGCTGCACCCGCCGCTGACCGACGTGACGATCGGCGCGTACACGTTCGCCGCGATCGCCGCCGTGCTCTCGAAGTTCGGGCTGGCCGAGCACGGGCTCGCGCAGGCGTGGTGGCTCGCCGTCGTCGTCGCCCTCTGCTCGACGGTGCTCACCGCGCTCACCGGCTTGCTCGACTGGCTGACGATCACGTGGGGCAGCGAGCTCTGGAAGACGGCAACCGCGCACGCGCTCGTGAACCTGAGCGCCGGCGTCCTGTTTCTCCTCGCGGCGATCTTCGGTCATGGCGGCTACGTCGAGCACCGCGTGACGACCGGCGCGTTCGTCCTGACGCTCGTCGGCTTCGCCACGCTGCTCGTCGGCGGCTGGCTCGGCGGCGCGATCACCTACGTGCACGGGATGCGCGTGCTGTCGCTCGTCGACGAGCCGGCGCTCAAAGCCGCCGCACCGGTCGCGAGCAAGGAGAAGGTGGAGGCTGCCGAGGGTTAACCCTCGGCGAGCCCCAAAGCCTTCTCGAGCGAGCCCTTCGGCAGCGCGCCCACCGCAGAGGCCTGCGGCTGCCCGTCCTCGAAGAGGACCATGAAGGGGATCGACGCGACGCCGTAGCGCTGCGCCAGGTCCTGCTGCTCGTCGATGTTCACCTTGACGAGCTTGACATCGTGCTCCTCGGCGATCCGGTCGAGCACGGGCGAGACGGCGTGGCAGGGGCCGCACCATTCGGCCCAGAAGTCGACGATGACCTTCCCGCCGGTCTGGATGACCTCCTGCTCGAACGTCTCGGTTGTTGCGTTGGTTGCCATTCGTTCCTTTCCGGTTTTCGTCTTGCCCCAGTGAGAACGCCGGAGCAGGAGGAGTTCTTCCCGCTCGGTACTCTCACCAAGCCATGTTCACGCCGCTGCCGGACAAGCCGGATCATCCCACGCTCGAGCTCGAGATCCTCGAGCTGTGGGAGCGCGAGGGCACATTCGAGCAGGTTCGGGAGCGGAACCGCGGCGGCCCCCGCTGGTCGTTCATCGACGGCCCGGTCACGGCGAACCGGTTCTCGCTCGGCGTCCACACCGCCTGGGGGCGGACGCTCAAGGACGTCTTCCAGCGCTACAAGGCGCTCCAGGGCTTCGACCTCCGCTACCAGAACGGCTGGGACTGCCAGGGCCTCTGGATCGAGGTCGGGGTCGAGCGCTCGCTCGGGCTGAACTCGAAGCGCGAGATCGAGGAGTTCGGGCTCGAGGAGTTCGCCCGCCGCTGCCGCGACGTCGTCGTCCGGTCGTCGGAGGCGCTCGTGCGCGGCTCGGTCCGGCTCGGCCAGTGGATGGACTGGGAGAACGACTACTTCACGTTCAGCGACACGAACATCGAGTACATCTGGAAGTTCCTCTCGATCCTGAACGAGCGCGGCTGGTTGTACATGGGCCACCGCTCGACCGAATGGTGCCCGCGGTGCGGCACGTCGCTTTCGCAGCACGAGCTGAGCCAGAGCGGCGTCTACCAGGACCGCTCCGACCCGTCGCTCTTCGTGCGCTTCCCGCTCGAGGACCGCGAGGGCGAGCACATCGTCGTCTGGACCACGACGCCGTGGACGCTGCCGGCGAACGTCGCGGCGGCGGTACATCCCGACGAGGAGTACGGCCGGCGCGAGAACGGCGACTGGGTCGCCGTCAAGCTCTTCCCCGACGACGAGTTCGTCGAGCGCAAGCCTGGACGCGAGCTCGTCGGCTGGCGCTATCGCGGCCCGTTCGACGACCTGCCGCCGGGCGCGAGCGTCGAGCATCGCGTCATCCCCTGGGACGACGTGACGATGGACCAGGGCACCGGCATCGTCCACATCGCGCCGGGCTGCGGTGGCGAGGACTTCGAGCTTTCGCGGGTGCACGACCTGCAGGTGCTCACGCCCGTCGACGAGGCGGGGCGCTTCTACGACGACTACGGCTGGCTGCACGGGCTCTCGACGACCGAGGCCGCCGACCAGATCATCGGCCGGCTCGGCGAGACCGGCTTCCTCGTCGCCGCCGAGCAGTTCGAGCACAGCTATCCGCACTGCTGGCGCTGCGACACACCGCTCATCTTCCGCCTCTCGGACGACTGGTTCATCTCGGTCGAGGAGCTGCGCGACACGCTGCTCGCGGAGAACGCGAAGGTCGAGTGGGTGCCCGAGTACATGGGCAAGCGCATGGACGACTGGCTGCGCAACATGGGCGACTGGAACATCTCGCGCCGCCGCTACTACGGGTTGCCGCTGCCGTTCTATCCGTGCTCGTGCGGACACCTGAACGTGATCTCGTCGAAGGCGGAGCTGAAGGAACGTGCGGTCGAGGGGTTCGACCAGCTCGAGGAGCTGCGCCGGCCGTGGATCGACCGCGTGCCGATCCGCTGCGCGGAATGCGGCGAGGCGGTCACGCGCATCCCCGAGGTCGGCGACGTCTGGCTCGACGCGGGCATCGTCCCGTTCTCGACGCTCGGCTGGGAGAACCCGGAGTGGATCGAGGAGGGCTACGCGACCGGCGCCGCGAAGGGATTGACGAAAGCCGATCTGCCGGATCACGCGTACTGGGAGCAATGGTTCCCCGCCGACTGGGTGAGCGAGATGCGCGAGCAGATCCGTTTGTGGTTCTACTCGCAGTTCTTCATGGCGGTCGCGCTCGTCGGCCGCTCGCCGTACAAGCGGGTCCTCTCGTACGAGAAGATGCTCGACGAGCAGGGGCGTGAGATGCACGCGTCGTGGGGGAACACGATTCCGGCCGAGGATGCGTTCTCGCAGATGGGCGCCGACGTGATGCGCTGGCAGTACTGCGCGCAGCCACCCGAGCGCAATCTGCTCTTCGGCTTCGGGCCGGCGCACGAGATCAAGCGCAGGCTGCTCACGTTCTGGAACTCGGTGAAGTTCCTCGTCGACTACGGGAACATCGAGGGCTTCGCGCCGTCGTGGTCACAGCTCGAGCCGGCAGGCGACCTGCGCCCGCTCGATCGTTGGCTCGTCGAGCGCACGAAGCAGCTCGTCGCGGACGCGACCGCCGGCTACGAGGCGACGCTGACCGTCGACGTCGTGCGTGCGTTCGAAGTGTTCGTCGACGACGTCTCGAACTGGTACATCCGCAGGTCGCGCCGCCGCTTCTACTCGTTCGACGAGGCGGCGTTCCACACGCTCTGGTACGCGCTCGTGCAGTCGCTGCGCGTGATCGCGCCGGTGATGCCGTTCCTCGCCGACCACCTCTGGCGCAACCTCGTCCAGGACGGCCCCGCGTCGGTGCATCTCGCGGTCTGGCCCGGAGACGAGCCGGCAGACGGGTCGCTGCTCGCCGAGATCGCCGAGGTGCGGCGCGTCGTCGAGCTCGGCCGCCAGGCGCGCTCGTCGTCGCAGCTCAAGCTGCGGCAGCCGTTGCGGCGGCTCGTCGTCGCGGGCTGTTCCGCGGCGGTGCACTCGCACGCAGACGAGATCGCCGACGAGCTGCGCGTGAAGAGCATCGAGTTCGCCGACGTCGAGGCGTCCGAGCTGCGCGTGAAGCCGAACCTGCCCGTGCTCGGACCGAAGCTCGGCGCGGCGCTGCGTGACGTGCGCGAGCGGCTGGCGCGCGGTGAGTTCGAAGAGCTCGACGGTGGCCGGTTCCAGGTCGACGGCCACGTCCTCGAGCCGGACGAGGTGCTCGTCGAGCGCGTCGGGCGCGAGGGCTGGGCCGTCGCGACCGACGGGATCGTCACCGTCGCGCTCGACCTGACGCTCGACGACGAGCTCCTGCTCGAAGGCCGGTTGTACGACCGCGTGCACGAGGTGAACGTGCTGCGCAAGGAGCGCGGGCTCGAGCTCACCGACCGCATCCGCCTCTCGATCCCGGACGCCGAGCTGATCGAGCGATACGGTGACCGGATCATGCAGGAGACGCTCGCGGTCGAGCTCGCTTCGGGCGAGCTGCGAATCGAGAAGGCGTGAAGCGCGTCGCGGCGCTCGCGCTGCTCGCGCTTGCGGCTGCGGGTTGCGGCGGCTCACATAGCGCGAAGCAACCGACCGCCGATCCGAAGAAAGCCGCCGTGAACGTCGTCGCGATGATCGTGCACAACCGCTACACGCAGGCCTGGGACACGCTGCATTCGTCGGACCAGAAGGTCGCCCCGCGCAACGAGTACGTCGCGTGCGAGCAGCGCTCGCCGATCACCTCGCCGCCGTCGAGCGTGAAGGTCCTGCGGGTCACGCACGAGTCCGTCGGCCTCGGCGACGGCACGTTCGTCCCGAGCACCGCCGTTGCGGTGCGGCTCGGATTCCCCGGCGGCTTCCACGCCGATCAGACGGTGCATCTCGTCGCCGAGGACGGCACGTGGAAGTGGATCCTCCCGGCGCAGAAGTACCGCGAGTACAAGGCGAACACCTGCCCCGGCACGGGCGGCGCGGCGTAAGCCCGTCGCGCGCGGCGATGAGTTCGCGGCGCGCTGCCGGTCTGTGAGGCATGAAGCTTCTCCTCACCTCCAGCGGCATCAGCAACCCGAGCATTCATGACGCGCTCGTCGATCTGCTCGGCAAGCCGATTGCCGAGTGCACCGCCCTCGCCATCCCGACCGGGGTGGCGCCGTTCCCGGGCGGCCCGTCACACGTCTACCGGTTCATCAGCGGCGCCACGCAAAGCCCGATGTGCGGGCTCGGCTGGAAGTCGCTCGGCGTGCTCGAGCTCACCGCGCTCCCCAGCATCAAGCGTGAGAACTGGGTCCCGGCCGTGCAGGAAGCCGACGCACTGCTCGTCTGGGGCGGTAGCCCGCTGTACCTCTGCTACTGGCTGCGGCAATCCGGCCTTGCCGGCCTCTTCCCGTCGCTGCGGCCCGAGACGGTCTACGTCGGTACGAGCGGCGGCGCGATGGTGGCTGCGCCCGACTTCGGCGGCGTGACCTACGACGACAGCGAGCCGCTGACCGCAAGTGCACGCGGTCTCGGCCTCGTCGACTTCTCGGTGTTCCCTCACCTCGGTGAGCGTGCGGACGGCATGCCGAGCACGCCGCTCGAGGAGATCGAGGAGTGGGCCGCCGGGCTGACGTGCCCGGCGTACGCGATCGACGACGACACCGCGATCACCGTGGTGGACGGCGTCGTCGAGGTCGTCTCGGAGGGTGAGTGGAAACTGTTCGCGGACACGGGGGAGTCGTGATGACGCGCTACCTGATCTCGTTCGACGACGGCGCGATGGTCTTCCCCGAGGAGGACCTGCCTGCGGTCGCCGACGCTGCGCGCGCGGTGATGTACGAGGCGAAGGACGCCGGGGTGTGGGTGTTCGGCGGCGGCCTGCACTCCCACGAGGAGGTGAGCGTGGTGGGGACCGACGGGACGGTCACCGACGGCCCGGAGAACAAGGCGTATCTCGGGGGCTTCTCGATTCTGAACGTCGGCTCGCGCGAGGAAGCGCTCGCGTGGGCAGGCAAGTTCGCCGCCGCCTGCCGCTGCGCGCAGGAGGTTCGCGAGATCCTGCCCGACCCCGAGGTCTGACACGGCGGCGCGCCTAGCGGCGCGCCACGAAGACGTACTCGCGGCTGTCGTCCTCGAGCGGCTCGCCGGCGAAGCCGCCGTAGAGGGCCTCGAGGCTCAGGCCCGAGACGTCGAGGAGCCCCAGCCATTCGTTCTTGGTCGCCCACCAGAGCGAACCGGTGCCGCCGTCGTCCAGCGTGATGTCGACCCGGTTGTCGCTGACGCTGTAGCGGGTCGTGTGCGGCACAGGCAGGCCCGGTGCGCCGTCGGCGTGCACGCCGTCCGCAGCGGCTGCGAGGTGGTGGTCGAGCGCGAACGCGTTCCAGGCGAAGCGCCCGCCGGGCCGAAGCGATGCTGCGACTCGCTCGAAGCAGCGCCGGCGATCCGCCCACGTGGGCAGGTGCAGCAGTGAGCGCGCCGGGCAGTAGATCAGCGCGGCCGGCTCTTCGAGCTCGAGTTCGCGGATGTCACCCTCGCGCAGGTCGAGCTCGACTCCTTCTTCCGCTGCGCGCGCTCGCGCCTGCGCGAGCATCGCCGGCGACGAGTCGATCCCGATGACGCGCCTGCCCGTCGACTGCGCAACCGGGATCGCCACGCGCCCGGTGCCGACCGCCAGCTCGACGAGCGGCCCGTCCGCCTCACGGGCGAGCCCGGCGTAGAACGTGACGTCAGCCGCGACGCCGGCCGGCCTGTCGTCGTATCGGTCCGCCCAGGAGTCGTACCAGCTCGTCATCGCACCGCAAATCTATGCGGAGAGCCGACGCGTGCTGCGCCGGTACACAAGGCCTCGTCGAACCGGCTGTTGAGACACTGTATTCCGAAGGCGCGTGAATAACACCGAGCCTTTGACACAGTCGGCTGCGCGAGTGTTCCGGAATGACGCCTGAGCGTCAGCCATGATTTCGCCATGGCTCAGTTGACGGGCACGGCAGAGGCGCTACTCAGAGACGCAGCGAGGATCGCGGAGGTTCGCGGTCACGGGTTCATCGGCACCGAGCACATTCTCCTCGCGATGACGCGGCAATCCCCAGAGAGCTCCGCTCGGCGGGCTCTCGATGAAGTCGGCGCGACGAACTCGCTGCGTTTGCACATCGAGGGCGTCATCGGCGAGGGCTAGTTCTCGCCTGCGCGGCGTTCAGGAATGACGCCCGAATCGCGGCAGGGTGTCGGCTTGCGAAGCACGCGTAGGGTCCCATGCAGCGATCTGTACGAGCGTGTCCTCGCCCGGGACCTTGGCGTAAACGACGTACTCGCGGTCACGAACCGCTCGCCCTGCTCGACTATGGCCCCCGGCACCGGAAGCGAGCTGCTCCTCGGCCCACTGGAGAACCTCGCGAACATCACTCACGTTGGTCAGGTCGAAAGCCGCCTCGCCCCATCCGATGCGGTCCGGCGGCACGCCCTCGAGATCAGGCTGTTCCCAGACGACTCTGTAGGCGGTTGTCGGAGAGGTGGGATCGCCCGTACAGCCAGGACAACCGGTCTACCTAACCTCCATCAGTAGAGCGCAGACCTCCGCCTGGGCGAGCGTTGCGCGATGCACGCTGAGGGGTAGAACGAGCCGACGTGATCGAGACGCTGACGTCTCCCCGTGTCGTGCGACGGCTCGCGGTCGCCTGGATCATCTCGGCAGCGGTCCTCGGGACGGCGCTTGCCGTTCGGGTTGCGACGTCCGGCGGCAACGTCGTCTGGTGGTGGCACTGGGTCTTGCTGCCCGCGGCGGGCTTGGTGCCGGGCGTTGTGGCCGGCGCGGCGTTTGGGGCGAGGGAGCGGGACTTTGCTCTGCCGACTCCGCTCACAGCCGGTGTCATCTCATTTGCGGTCGGGCTGGCGTCGCCGTTCGTCTTAGAGATGGCAGTGCTGGCAGTCGCCATTGCGACCGGGCACGGTCCCGAGTAGTCGTGGACGTCGCCTGGGCGAGCTTCGCGAAGTACGCCTGACGACTGCTGCCGTGCTTTAGAGCTTGCTCCGGTCGGCCTTCAATCGCGCGCGTCGCGCCTCGGCATGAGGCTTCAGGCGGACGAACGCCATCCGACCAGCGATCGCCAAGATTGCGAGGAGAGCTGTCTCAATCCCTGCCATCGGCGATATCGCAACCGCAAAGACGACGGCGAACGCCAACCCGGCGAGACCGAGAAGGACACCGCCGTCATGCCACGGGACGCCACCAACCACTGCGCCTCAATTCCCCGAATCGACCAATCGAACGCGCTCAGAATCCAACACACGGTTGGGCCAGTGTTCGGGAATACACCCCGAGCGGCGACCGCGAATGGCGGTTCGATACCCGCCCTTCGCGTGCGGCGTCTACGAGCGGCGGGTACGGCTGAGGCATGCCCTGGCGACGGCTCTGGGACGCACGGCTCACCTGGAAGACGCTCCCGCTGCTTACCGGCGGGGTGATTGGCGTCATGTCGGTTGCCTACTTGATTCCGTCGAATACAGCCGCGAACGTCTGGGTCGGACTCGTTGCGTTCCTCGGGGTTGGTCTGCTGGCGAAGACGGGCGAGAACGACACGCGACGCCGTATTGCCGAAGCGCCCACAGGAACACGGCTCCCATGGTGGGTTTCGCGCAAGTCGTTGGCCTTCCCGTGGTGGGCGGGGTGGCTCGCGGCGTCCGCCGTGGTCGGCGTTGCCGTCGCCGTTTGGGCCTGCGTTAGCGGGTCTTGGGCCGTCGTCGTCTATTTCATCGGCGTTGCGTTGCTGGGCCTTGTACGTCGTCGAACGATCCGCGCGGCCAAGGCTGGGGGTGAGTGACTGCCAACCAGGACGGGCCGCGAATCGAGAAAAGACTCCGGCTCTCGGCTGGGCGAGTGTTCGGGAGTGACGCCAGACGGAACTTCCGAGTGCGCATGGGTTCGTGGAACGAGCACCGTCGAGCGGCAGTCGCGGGGGGAAGCGCCGGACGCTCCGCGATGGGCGTTGCGGGCGCCATCGTCGTGGCAGCACTGATGGGCTGGTGGGCGGTGACGGCAACCAACGCTGTAGGCGAGATTCTTAGCGCGGCGGCTTGCGTGGCTTGTATCGCCTTCGCTGCGCTGTGCTTCCGGAACGTCGTTCGATTTCGCCGTGGTGATCCTCTGCCGCGAGGGTAGGCGCTCGGCTGGGCCAGTGTTCGCGAATACACCCTGAGCGGCGGTGCGGTATTGGCGGTTCAATGCCCTTATCCAGCGCCCGGTGACGGCGGCGTTAGGCGCGGACGACGAACGTTTCGGCGGCTTTGTCGTGGATGCCCTGGCGGCGCTTGTCCCAGGTCACCCAGACCAGCAGCGGTGGGAGCAGCGCGGGTAACCACCAGCGAAGGAAGGCGTGCCATAGGTCAGGCGGTCGGTGGCTGCGCTCGTCGATGACGCGGATGCCAAAGAGCGCTTTGCCGGCGCTTTGGCCCCACCGTGCGGTGCCCAGAATGTCTTGCGCGCCACCTGCGATCAGCAGCACGAAGAACACGGGGAACCCGATTGTCGCGGAAGGGATCGCCGCCGCGGCGACAATCGCAGGCACGAGGAAGATCAGGTAGTCGATCAAACGCGCGAGCATCCGTCGCGGGATCGAGGCGAGCGGCACATCGGGAAGTACCGCTTCCGCGGAGCGGACGGTGCGGGCGAGGTTTGCTGTCGGCGTTGAGTTCACGGCCAAGCGGTGGGCGACCACAGCAGAGGTGGCCTTTCGTGTCGGTAACGATCCCCTACCAGTTCGGGATACCGCGGCCGGTGGACGCGGGGCGGCGAAACGGGCCGAGGGTCGAGAAGAGAGTCCGACTCTCGGCTGCGCGAGCGTCCTTCACGCCGGAAGGAGGGAAACCGAATCGGGTAGGGCGCAGGCTCTACGAGCCCGGCCGCAGATTGGCTTCCTGTGCGATGTACCGCGCCCGGCGAATGAAGATGACGCTGTGGTACACGATCGTCCCGTCCTGAAAGGTCAGCTGGCCGCGACGAACGAATCGCATGAACGCCGAGGCGGCAGGCGCACCGAGCTGGACGACGCCCGGCCCTCGTGCATCCTTCATCAGCAACTTGCCCGGACGATGGAACGGCCAGTCGCGGAACACGTAGACGTTCTGCTCCGTCACCAACACGATCCGGTGGAAGTAGAAACCGAGGACGCTCAGCGCGAGCTCCACAAAAGAACCGATGACCGGCACGAATTTCACGGCGTCCTCGATCAAACCGAGGACGATCATCGTTGCGAGATTGTTGAAGGTGAACGCCACAGCCACGGCACCTTCGCCGTCGACGTGAGCCCTGCGGGCCACGCGTTTGGCCATGCGCTGGTTGTAAGGACGAACCGTGTACTGGCGCTCAGCGGCCTCCACGACCGGCTCAGACCTCATCCAAACGCGCGCAGCCGGCGGCACTCATGAGCCGCTTCTATCACAGCTGCCCCTAAGACCGGGCTGGGCGAGCGGACTAGCTCTGCGTCTCGGCGAGCGCGAGCTCGCGGCGCAGTTCGACCGGCAGGCGGAACTCGACGTCCTCGCTCACGAGCCGGTACGGCTCCACCTCGGTGACGCCGCGTGCGCGGAACCACTCGCACACACGCTGCACGAGCTTCTCCGGTGCGGATGCGCCGCTCGTCACGCCGACGATCTCCATCGAGTCCTCGATCCACGCCTCGTCGATCTCGGCCTCGTCGTCGATGAGGTACGACGGCACGCCGCCGGCGCGCGCGACCTCGACGAGCCGGTTCGAGTTCGACGAGTTGCGCGACCCGACGACGAGCAGCAGGTCGATCTCCTTCAGCATCTCCTTCACCGCCCACTGCCGGTTGGAGGTCGCGTAACAGATGTCTTCCTTCTTCGGCGCGTAGATCGCAGGGAAGCGGTCGCGCAGCGCGCCGATGATCTCCGACGTCTCGTCGACCGACAGCGTCGTCTGCGTGACGTACGCGAGCTTGGCATCGTCGGCGAACGAAAGACGCGCGACGTCCTCGACCGACTCGACGAGCATCATCGCCTCCGGCGCCTCGCCCATCGTCCCGACGACCTCCTCATGGCCGCCGTGGCCGATGAGCAGAACGGTGTAACCCGCCGCGGCATACCGCTTCGCCTGCACGTGCACCTTCGTGACGAGCGGGCACGTCGCGTCGATCGTCGTCAGTTTGCGCGCGGCGGCGTTCGCATGCACCGACGGCGCGACGCCGTGCGCGGAGAACACGACGGTCTCACCTTCCGGGACCTCGGTCTCCTCGTCGACGAAGATCGCGCCGCGCGCTTCGAGGTCGCGCACGACGTGCAGGTTGTGGACGATCTGCTTGCGGACGTACACGGGCGGGCCGTACAGCTCGAGCGCCCGCTCCACCGTCTCGACCGCGCGCTCGACGCCGGCGCAGTAGCCGCGAGGTGACGCCAGCAGGATCTTCCGGACCATCCGCGGCAGGGTAGCGCCCCCAGAAACGAGGAAGCCCGCTGCTCGGGGGGTCGTCGCAGCGGGCCTCTCGTGATCGCTCACCGCGGCATATGGCCAGGAACGCGCGCCGCGGTTCGCATCGCCCAGTGCGGAGAACGTAACGGGCCTCGCCTGGCGGGGAAATGGGCCGAAAGGCCCATCTTTCAAAGCAGGGCACGTACCGATCCCGCGGCGTACCATTTGACCCTCGTTGGGAGCCCAGTGAACGACCTGACCGAAGTCGTCGTGATCGCCGTCTGCGCAGCGGCCGTTGTGGCCGTCGTGCTGGTGCTCGGCCGCCGCCGGCTGGCCGGCGCCCGCCGCGAGGCCCGCGCCGCGCAGGAGCTGACGTCCGAGCGCGACCGCGAGCTCGCGACCGTCGCGAGCGTCTCGGCGGCGCTCGCGGGTGCGACCACGCCGGGCGACGCCGCCAGCCCGCTCGTCCAGCACGTCGCCGAGCTGCTCGGGATCGGCTTCGCCGGGGTCGCCGTCGTCGAGGACGACCGCCTGCATGCGACCGGGCTCTACGCTGAGCTCGGTGGCGAGCGGGCGGACTTCTGGGACGACACCCGCGTGAACCTCCGCACGGAGCCGTCGGGGATCGCGAGCGCGGTCTTCGACGCGGCGCCGGTGACCGTCTACGACGCGGCCGCGTCCCCGCTTGTCAATCCGCGGCTCGTGGAGCTCGTCGGGGCGAAGAGCGGTGCGTGGGTGCCGATGATCGCCGAGGAGCGCGTCGTCGGCGTGCTCGTCGTCGCCTCGACCGACGTGAAGCGGACGTTCTCGACGCAGGAGCTGGCGCTGCTGCAGGCGATCGCATCGGAGGCGGCGCTCGCGCTCGAACGGTTGAGCTCCGCCGCGACCCTCGGCGACGTGCTCGCAGAGAACCGCCGCCGACTCGCGCAGCAGGAAGCGCTGCTGCATGCGGCCCAGGTGGTCGCGAGCGAGCTCGAGCTCGAGCCCGTGCTGCGCCGGCTCGTCGAGCAGGTCACGAAGCTGCTCGACGCGGACGCCGCCGACTGTTACCTGTTCGACCGCGATCGCAACGTCCTTCGCTGCGCCGCCGTGCACGGGCTCAGCGCCGAAGTCGTCGGATTCGAGTTCACGCCCGAGCACGGAGCGGCAGGTGAGGCGATCGTCGCCGGCCGCGCGGTCTCCGTCGACGACTACGAAGCGCTCGCCGCTCCCGTTCCGAACCCCGCGTACGACGGGTTCTCGCGCGCGCTCGTCGCCCCGATGGTGTGGGCAGGTGAGACGCTCGGCGTGATCGGCGTCGGGTATCGCGACGCGGACCGGTCGTTCGGGCGCGACGACGAGGACCTCCTCGAGGCGTTCGGGTCGCTTGCCTCGCTCGCGCTGCGCAACGCCGAGCTGTACGCGGAGCGATCACGGCAGGCGCGCGTTCAGCGCGGCTTCTATCGGATCGCGTCGCTGCTCGGCGAGCCGCTGTCGCTGGCCGAAAGCTACGACGCCGCAGCGCAAGCGGCCGCCGAGACGCTCGGAGGCGACTTCGCCGCGGTGCTCGAGCAGGGCGGCGGCGGGCTCGTGATCGTCGGCGAGTATCAGCTCGACGCCGCGGTGCGCGGCCTGGAACCGCCGCGGGCGCTGACCGACGCGATCACCGACGGCCAGATCCTCGCCGCGTCCGACCTTCGCACCGACAGCCGCTTCGGCGGCGGCTGGGCGTCGGCGCCGTTCACCTCGGTGCTCGCGATTCCGTTCCGCGGCGACACGCGCGCGCTCGTGCTCGTCGGCTTCCAGGCGCCGCACGCGTTCTCGCGTGACGATCTCGAGCTTGCGCAGCACCTCGCGGGCGCGGCGCGCGGCGCTTTCGAGCGCAGCCGGCTGTTCGAGGCGGAGCGAAGCGCGCGCTCGCTCTCACAGCAGCTCGCGCGGACCGGCCGGCTGCTCTCGACGGAGCTCGATCCCGTCGCAGTCCTCGAAGCCGTCGTCAGCGAGGCGGCCGAGCTGCTCCGTGCCGACGCCGCGGCGCTCGCCGCGCTCACCGAAGGCGACCTCGTCGTCACCGCGGCAGTCGGCGACGGCGCCGACGCGGTCCTCGGGGATCGCTCTCCCGCGACCGGCGGGGTCGCCGGCGACGTCGTGCAGTCGCGCGCGCCCGTCGCCTACGAGGACCTCTCGCGGAACGAAAGCGTCGCCGGTGCGGATGCGTTTCTCGCGCGCGGCAACACTGCGTACCTCGGCGTCCCGCTCGCGGGGCGCGACGGCGCGCTGCACGGCGTGCTCTCCGTGTACACCCGGTCTCCGCGCGCGTGGCGGGAAGAGGAGGTGCAGGCGCTCGGCGCGCTCGCCGCGAGCGCGGCGGTGGCGCTTTCGAACGCCGAGCTCTACCAGCGCGTCGCAGTCGAGCGCGAGCAGAGCGTCGCGATCCTCGCCAACATCGCGGACGGCATCGTGGCGGTCGACCGCGACGGCCGCGTCGTGCTGTGGAACCGCGCCGCCGAGGAGATCACCGGCGTGCCGGCGGCCGAGGCGATCGGACGCACACCGGCGCAGGTGCTTCAGCGCGAGCTCGAGTCGGAGAGCGGCAGCGCCAATCGTCTGGTCGCGATCCCGCGCGGAGGCGACGATGTCTGGCTCTCGCTGTCAGAAGCGGTGATGCGCGACCCGACCGGCGCCGTTGCCGGCCGCATCTTCGCGTTTCGCGACATCTCGGCCGAGCATGTCGTCGAGCAGATGAAGTCCGACTTCGTCTCGACCGTGTCGCTCGAGCTGCGCACGCCGCTGACGTCGATCTACGGCTTCGCGCAGACGCTGCTGCGCGAGGATGTCGCGTTCAGCGACGTCGAGCGCCGGACGTTCCTCGACTACATCGCCCGCGAATCGGAGCGGCTGACGACGACCGTCGACGCGCTGCTCAACGTCGCGCGCCTCGACACGGGCGACCTCTCGGTCGCGCTCGAGCCGACCGACGTCGCCGCGGTCGTCCAGGAGGTGGTCTCGTCGGCTGCGACGGTGTCGAACGGGCATCGAATCGTCGCCGAGCTGAACGGCGGCCCGTGCACCGCGCACGCCGATCCCGAGCGGCTCCGCCAGGTGCTCGACCAGCTCGTCTCCAACGCGGTCAAGTACTCGCCGTCCGGGGGAACGGTGACAGTCTCGGCCCAACGCCGCGTCGACGCGATCGAAGTCGCGGTCGCCGATGAGGGAGTCGGCATCGCTCCGTCCGACCGAGACCGCATCTTTTCGAAGTTCTACAAAGCAGGAGGCGGCCAGGGAACCGGCCTCGGCCTCTTCATCGCACGCGGCCTCGTCCGGGAGATGGGCGGCCGCATGTGGGTGGAATCCGAGGAGGGACGCGGGTCGCGGTTCGCGTTCGAACTGCCACAAGCTGCGTCCGATGTGTGAGATTTCCTAATTGGGAGGGATAAGGGACCACATGGCGACACGCGTGCTCGTCATCGACGACGAAGCGCCGATCAGACTGCTGTGCCGCGTCAACCTCGAGGCGGAGCGGATGGAGGTGCTCGAGGCGGCCGACGGACCGAGCGGTCTGGAGAAGGCGCGGGCCGAACGGCCCGACGTCGTGCTGCTCGACGTGATGATGCCCGGCCTCGACGGCTGGCGGGTCGCGGAAGAGCTGCTGGACGATCCGCGCACCGAGTCGATCCCGATTGTGTTCCTCACCGCGCGCGCCGAGCTGCGTGACCGTGCGCGCGGCATCGACCTGGGCGGCGTCGACTACGTGACGAAGCCGTTCAACCCGGTCGAGCTCGCACCGCTCGTGCGCGACCTGCTCGCTCGCGTCGAACGCGGCGAGCGCGACGCGCTCCGTCGCGAAAAGCTGACGGAGCTCCGCGGGCTGCTCGAGCACGAGTGACGGACCGCGTCGCCGGCGCGGAGCTCGCGCGGCGTCTCTACGAGGAGCACCTTGCGGCGGTGCTGCCGATGCCGCACGCCGCCGCGCACCTCGGCTGGGGATCGGACGTGCTCGGCTTCGACGACGCGCGGTCGACCGACCACGGGTTCGGCCCGCGGCTCACCGTCCTCGTCGACGCGGATCAGGTCGCCGCGGCCGCCGACGCGATCGAAGCCGCTCTCCCGGACGATGTGGCCGGCTGGCCCACGCGCTTCGGCTGGGACGACGTTCCGGTGACGCATCACGTACAGGTCGGCGAGCTCGGCGAGTGGCTCGCCGGTCGCATCGGCTTCGACGCGCGTGAGCCGATCGCGACGATCGACTGGCTGCTGACGCCGCAGCAGCGCCTGCTCGAGGTGACCGCGGGCGCGGTCTTCCACGACGACGGGCGGCTCGGTCCCGTCCGCGAGGCGCTGCGCTGGTATCCGCCCGACGTGTGGCTCTGGCTGCTCGCCTCGCAGTGGCGGCGCATCGCGCAGGAGGAGTCGTTCGCAGGTCGCGCCGCCGAGGTCGGCGACGAGCTCGGGTCGCGCGTGATCACGGCGCGGCTCGCGCGTGACGTGATGCGGCTGTGCTTCCTGCTCGAGCGGCGCTACGCCCCGTACGCGAAGTGGCTCGGCAGCGCCTTTGCGAAACTCGACGCTGCGCGCGACGTCGGCCCGGCGCTCGACGCGGCGCTCGCGGCCGGCAGTTGGGCCGAGCGCGAGAACGGGCTGGTCGCCGCCTACGAGGCCGCCGCGCGGCGGTTCGACGGGCTCGGCATCGCCGAGCCGATCGATCCGTCGACGCACGCGTACTACACGCGGCCGTTCCGCGTGATCGGCGGCGACCGCATCGTCGAAGCGTGCGTCGCGCGCATCGAGGATCCCGCGCTGCGCACGCTGCCCGCGATCGGCGGCATCGACCAGATCGTCGACTCGACCGATGCGCTCGACCTCTCGCGGCGCAGCGCATTCGCCGCGCTCTACCGCGGCCTCTAGAGCTGGAGCAGCTCGAAGGTACGAGGAGGCCGCCCCCCGGCCGGCCCCCTCGCATTCCCGACGAGCGTCGACTCCTAGCCGGCGAAGTCGGCGGTGACGACGTTCGCGTTCCGGTTGCCGAGGAACGTCGCAACGACGCTGCCGACACCGACCCGGTCGAACGACGGCCGTAGGAGATTGGCGCGGTGCGCGGGGCTGGCCAGCCAGGCGCGGACAATGCCCATCGCCGTCCCCCGTGTGCCGGTGCCCCACGCGAGGTTCTCGCCGGCGACCGTCCCGGTCACGTGGAACCGGAGCATGCGGCTCCCGAACGCACCGTGCTGGAACACGTCGTCGGCGACCATCGCGTCGCTGTGCGACCGCGCCGCGCGCTCGAGGTGTGCGTCGATCCGCAGTGGCCGGAGGCCGTGCTGACGGCGCACGCTGTTCATCGCGTCGAGCAGCGCCGTCGCCCTGCTCGTCCTCGCCGTCCTCGCCAGAGCGGTGGCGGGAACGAGCAGGGCGACGGTCAGGCAGGCTCCGATGACGACCTTGAGCACGGGGTGACTTTGGCAACGATGTGATTTACAAACCACCCCCTTATGGGGGATATTTCAGGGCGAACCTACTCGAAACTCACCTAGCGGGCGGTCTGCGCCAGTCCGATCGCGGCGAGCACGACCGCGGCCCCGGCGAGCTGGACGCCGTCGAGCGACTCGCCGAGCCAGGCCCAGCCGACGATCGCGCCCACCACCGGCTCGAGCATGGCCACGATCCCCGCCGTCGTCGCGCTGACGTGGCGGAGCGCGCTCACGAGCAGGAAGAACGGCACGATCGTGCCGAGCGCGATCATCCAGGCTGCAAGCAGCCAGACGGGCGCATGGTGCGAGGCGAGGTGGCCGCCGAGGCTCGTGGACGCAGTCAGGCGGTGCCCCGGAAACGACCACCACGGCACGACGATCGCCCAGAAGACCGACGCGAACAGAAACCCCCAGGCGAGCAGCGAGACGGGGTCTCGGTCGCCGACGACGTGCTCGGCGAGCAGCACGTAGAGCGCGTAGGCGAACGCGCCGCCGAGCGCGAACGCGAGCCCGCTCGTCGACAGCGACCGCCCGCCGCCGAAGATGTCGACGATCAGGCCGAGCCCGGTCAGGGCGAGGGCCAGCGCGATCCAGATGCGCCGGCGGACGTGCGCGTGCTGCGCGTAGCGCGCCCAGAGGGCGACGAGGAGCGGTGCGAGGTACTCGACGAGCAGCGCGATGCCGATCGCCAGGCGGTGGATCGCGAGGAAGTAGAAGAACTGCACGAACGCGAGTCCGCCGACGCCGAAGGTGACTACGTACGGAAGCTCGCGGCGCGTGAGTCGCAGCCTGCCGGGGTTCGTGACGACGAGCACCGCGACGAGCCCGAGCGCCGCGCCGAGCGAACGCACCTGCGCGAGCCGCTCCGACGAGAGGCCGGAGGCGAGGATCGTCTTCGACACCGCGCCGTTCACGCCCCAGAGCACGGCCGCGACCGCGGCCATCAGGTACCCGAGCCGCGGATGCCGCACACGCGCCGGCTCGACGGGAAAGGCCGCTTCGCTCAGTCGTCCGCTCCGGCGAGCCGCCGCATGTCCCGAACGTACCTTTCCGGGGTGAGCGAGAAGCGGGATGTGGGCGTCGTCCTGTCGGGCGGCGGCGTGAACGGCGTGATGATGGAGCTCGG
The DNA here is from genome assembly GCA_035651895.1 of Gaiellaceae bacterium. Lineage (GTDB taxonomy): Bacteria > Actinomycetota > Thermoleophilia > Gaiellales > Gaiellaceae > PALSA-600. The sequence goes on along the minus strand of DASREW010000012.1, from coordinate 56,432 downwards.
CTTTCTCCAGCGGCTGCGCGAGAGCGTGCTCTGGCCGCGCATCGCCGCGATCTTCGGCACGTCGTCCGGAGCGCTCTCCGGAGTGCTCGCCGCGCTCGACCGGCTCGACGACCTCGAGGCGTTCTTGCTGCAGCTGCAACCCGAGCAGGCGTTCCGGCCGAACAGGCTCTGGCGGCTGCCGTTTCTCGGCTTGCACGACTACGCGTTGCCGGGCACGGTCGATGCGTGGTTCGGGAACGCGCTGCAGCTCGCGCGTGATCTCGTGGACGCGCCCGTCGAGCTCGTCGTGATCGCCACCGACCTGAGCGACGACCACGAGCGCGAGCGCGACGAGTACGAGCTGCACTACTCCTCGCGCACGACGCCGCCGGAGGAATTCGCGCAAGCGGTGCTCGCGTCGGCCGCTGTCTCGGCGCTCGTGCTGCCGATGCGCGTCGGCGACCGCATCGCCACGGACGGTGCCTGGGTGCGGAACTTCCCGCTCGGCGTCGCGTACGACCATCCCGACGTCGAGCTGATCGCCGCGTTCCGTTATCTACCGCAGTACCCGAAGCTCGGCATCGGCGCGCTCGAGCCGTTGCGCCGGCGCCTGCGCCGCATCGGGCGCGTTGCGCCCGTCCGTGCGCTGCTCGCCGAGATCGACGAGGCGGAGGCGCGTGCGGAGCGGGGCGAGCCCGCCCACCTCGCGGACATGATCGTCCGGCTGGCGCGCGTGTCGATCCTGCGCAACACGCGTCGCGAGGAGCGCTTCGCGGAGATGACCGACCAGTCGCTGCGCGAGCTGCGCTCGCTGCGATACGACGTGCTCGCGCAGATCGCCGATCCGGACGTGCGCGCTGCCGTGGAGGAGCGCTTCGCCGCGGCGCAGTTCCCGTTTCGCCACGACCGGGTGATCCCGCGGATCGTCGTCCGCGGCAATCTCGAGGGCGTCGGCCTCGATCCGGGCTTCCGTACGCAGCCGCGCTGGTCGGACGAGGACAAGCGCCGTCTGATTGCGCGCGGCTACGAGCTCGCCGACGCGGAGCTCTCCGCGATCAGCCCTACACTTGAAGACGGAGATCGTCGCGGGACGTAGCTCAGCCTGGTCAGAGCGCCGCCTTTGGGAGGCGGAAGCCGTCGGTTCGAATCCGACCGTCCCGACTCGCGACTAGCTGAGGATCCAGTCGCCGCCGCGCAGGATCGGCACCGCCTCGCCCGACGCGCTGACGCCGTCGATCTCGAGCTCGTCCGAGCCGATCATGAAGTCCGTGTGGATCGACGAGTGGTTGACGCCGCGCTCGTGCCGCTCCTCGGGAGCGATCTTGCCGGCGGACGGCACCGCCTGGACGATCGCCGCACCGAGCGCGATGTGCGAGGACGCGTTCTCGTCGAACAGCGTCTGGTAGAAGACGAGCCCCGTCTCGCCGACTGCGGAGCTCCCGTCGACGAGCGCGACCTCGCCGAGCCGCGCGGCGCCGTCATCGGTCGCGGCGTGCGTACGGATGAAGTCCTCGCCGGTCTCGGCGTGGATCTCGACCGCGCGTCCGCCTTCGAACCGGATCTCGAGACCGCGCACCATCGTCCCCTGCATCTGCAGGGGCAGCGTCGAGCGGACGGTGCCGTCGACGCGCCGTGCATCCGGGGCGGTGAACACCTCTTCCGTCGGCATGTTCGCGACGTGCTTGATGCCGTTCGACTCGTCGTCGGCCGCCTGCCACTCGCCGTCCGGATGCAGCCCGACGGTGAGGTCGGTGCCGGGCCCGCGATACCGCAGATGGTCGAACCGCCGCTCGTTCAGCAGCCGGGCGCGCTCGACGAGCCGGGCGAGGTGCTCGCGCCAGGCGGCGACGGGGTCCGGCGCGTCGAGCCGCACGGCGTGCGCAACGGCATCCCAGAGCCGTTCGACGTCGGGCTCGCCGAAGACCGTTCGCGCCCACCCTTCGTTCGGGAACGCGACGATCGTCCAGTTGCAGAGGCCGTCGGTGAGCTCGAGGGACGCCTCGTTCACCTCGCGCATGCGCGACCTGGCGACCCGCTCGCCGTCGAGCGAGGCGAGGAGCTCGGGCTCGGGATCGCCGGTGATCGCGCAGAGGGCCCCGCCGGTCTCGCCGAGCTGCTTGAAGCGCTCCACGAGCCACGGCGGCGAAAAGCCGAGGCGGTCGCCGTCGGCGAGCTCGATGTGAGCCTTCCTGACGTGCTGGTCGCCGTAGAGGACGTCCACGTAGGCGGCGCCGGCCGCGTAGGCGGCGCGCGTGATCGCGCGCGCGAGCGGTGCGTGCTCGAGCAGTGCCTGGAGAGCGAGCACCTGGCCCGGTTGCAGGTTCAGACCGACCCGGACGGTCAGCTCGGCGTAGCGCTCGAGGCGGGCATCGGCGTCAGGCATGGCCGCCAACGATAGTCCGGCCCGTCGAGCCGGGGCGGCCCGTACACTGACGCGCCGTGAAGCGTGTCGCCCCCCTCGCTGCACTCGTGCTCATGCTTGCGGCCTGCGGCAGCACGTCGACACCCCTCTACACGAAGCAGGCCACGAGCGCCTGCCTCGTCAAGAAGGGCGTGAAGGTGGGGCCGGTGACGAACGCGCAGGACTTCGTCGCCAACTCGGCGACAGGCGGTGCGTTCCGCGCGCACCTCGCCGACAACTTCGTCACCGTCTCGTTCGGGCTCACGCTGAAGGACGCGGCGAACCTCGAGGCGGCGTACGAGCAGTTCCATGCTCAGAAGGTCGGCCTCGCGGACGTGCTCCGGCCGCAGAACAACGCGGTGATGCTCTGGCACGCGCATCCGAGCGACGCCGACATCGCGACGGTCACGGGCTGCCTCGAGAAGTAGCGTCAGCTTTCTTCTTCGAGGAAGCGGCGGAACCAGAAGAGGAACACGGCGAAGAGCACGATCGCCTGCTCGCTCGCCATCGTGACGCCGGCGATCTCCTGGTCGGCGAGCGGGCTGAGGCCCCAGATGCGCGGGCGCGCGTGCACGTAGAACGGGTAGACCGCTTTCGGCAGAAGCGCCAGCAGCAGCCCGAGCGGCGACGCGAGCACGAACGCGGCGAACGCGTACGCGGCGCGCGCGCCGGAGGGCAACCGGCGCGGAACGTCGTGCACGACCGGCCACCAGAAGAGCAGGCCTGTGCCGAAGTAGCACGCGTGCTCGATGTGGATCAGCCACTCCTGATGGTGGAGCGCGGTGTCGTAGATCAGCGGGACATGCCACGCGAAGTAGTCGACGAGCCAGACCGGCAGCGCGACGGCCGGGTGGGTTGCGATCCGGAAGACGCGGAAGCGTGCGGCAGCCTCGGCCATCGAGCGTGAGATGCCGAGCACGGCGAAGAGCGGCGCCCACTCGGCCAGAATCACGTTCTGGAGGAGATGCGCGGTCAGCAGGTAGTGCAGGCCGAGGTGGTGCAGCGGCGTCCAGAACGCGATCGCGAGCAGCACGAGCGAGCAGGCGAAGCAGACGATGCGGTTGCGCGGCGCGCCGAAGCGGCCGACGAGAAACAGGTAGAGCAGTCCGAGCGCGGGGATGACGACGGTCGTATCGACGTCCGCCTGCCAGGCGTACGGAGAGTGCGTGTGCGCGAGGAGCACCGCGGCTACGCTAGTCGGGCGTCGCGGGTGTAGCTCAATGGTAGAGCCGTAGCCTTCCAAGCTACTTACGCGGGTTCGATTCCCGCCACCCGCTCTTTTCTCTAGGTGTGCACGAGCGCGGAAGGCAAGCTCAGCGCGGTCTGCTTCGCAGTGCCAGACGTCCCCGTGACCGCCGCGATGATCGTGTGGCCGACGTCGCCGGACGTGAGCGTGTAGCTGCCGGTCGTCTGCCGGGCGATCGTGACGCACGCGCGGCCGTTCCCGTTGCAGCGCAGCCACGCGTACGACGTCGAGCTTGGCGTCGTCGACCACAGCGGAGCCTGGGCGGTGAGCGCGGTGCCGACGGCGGGGTTGCCGGCGAGCCCGGTCTGCCCGGTGGCGACGAGCGCCGAGGTCGGCGCGGCGATCAGGCCCGCAATCGCCGCGTAGGCGGGGTTCGTCCCGGTGGAGTCCGTCGCACGCACGGTGAGCCCGAGCGACTGGCCGACGTCCTTCGCGACTGCGGTGTAGGTGGCTTTCGTCGCTCCGTGGATCGAGCTGCAGTGCGCGCCGTTCGGATCGCAGCGGTACCACTGGTAGGCGTACGTGATCGTCCCGCCCGACGTCCACGTGCCGGGGGAGGCGGTGAGCTTCTTGCCCTGCTGCAGCAGCCCGGTGACGGTCGGTCCCGTGCTCAGCACCGGACCCGGTGCTTGGCGGACGACGTCGCTCCGGAGGGAGAGCACGGTCGACTTCTGCGTGCCGAGCGTCGCCGTCACCGCCGCCATGACCGTGAACGAGAGATCGGCGGTCGTCAGCGTGTAGCTCGCCGACGTCTGGCCGGCGATCGGCGCGCAGGCGCGGCCGTTCGCATTGCAACGCAGCCAGGCGTACGTCGTCGTGGCGGGCGTCGCCGACCAGGCCGGCGCCTGGATGTCGATCGCCGTTCCCACGATCGGATCACCGGCCAGCGCGGGTTGCGCCGTCGCCACGAGCTTCGTGCTCGCCGCGGTGACGAGACCGGTGACGGGGGCGTACGCGGGCGTCGCGCCGCTCGAGTCCTTCGCAGTCACCGTCAGCGCAAGCGAGTGCCCGACGTCCTTGGCGACCTCGGTGTACGTCGACTTCGTCGAGCCGTGGATCGAGCTGCAGTGAGCCGCGTTCTGGTCGCAGCGGTACCACTGGTACGTGTAGGTGACCGCGCCCGTGCCGCTCCACGTGCCGCTGAGCGCGGTGAGCTTCTTCCCGACCTGCAGCGTCCCGCTCACGGTCGGGCCGGCCGTCGCGGACGGGCCGGCGGCCGCGCCGGCGCCCCGCGCGCCGACGGTCGCGATCAGCACGACGGCAAGCGCAGCCCCTGCTCCGCGGTTCAGCATCGACCTCATCTGACCATTCTTCGCTAAGCCGTCCCTAAGTCTTGCCACGATGACGCGATGCACGAGCTCGACGAGCCGATCGAGCGCGCGGTCGGCGCGACGCCGGTGCGCTACACGCCGCGCTCCGGCGGCTACTCGACCGCCGACCGGTTCGCCGTCGACCTGGCGGACGGCCGCAGCGTGTTCGTCAAGTCGGCGGCGGCGCCGAACCTCGCCGAGTGGCTGCGCCGGGAGCACGAGGTGTACTCGGCGCTCACAGGGCCGTTCCTGCCGCGCCTGGAGGGCTTCGACGACGACGGTGAGCGGGTCCTGCTCGCGATCGAGGACCTGAGCGACGCCGACTGGTCGGTGCGCTGGGACGACGGGCGCGTCGCGGCGGTGCTCGACGCGGTCGCGGCGATCGCCGTCAGCACGCCTCCCCCGAACACGCCGCGCGGCCGTGTCGCGCACGCCGACTTCTGGGACCGCTGGCAGGCGGTCGCAGCCGATCCCGCCCCGTTTCTCTCCGTCGGGCTCCGAGATGCGGACTGGCTCGAGCGCACGCTTCCGCGCGTCGACGAGGCGATCGCACGCTCACCCGGCGACGGCGACGATCTCTGCCACCTCGACGTGCGCAGCGACAACATCTGCTTCCGCGGCGGCCACGCGATCCTCGTCGACTGGAACTGGTGCGCCCTCGCCGACTCGCGACTCGACCTGGTCGCGTGGGCGCCCAGCGTGACGACGGAAGGTGGCCCGCCGCCGTGGGAGATCGTCGGCGGCGCCGGCGACCTCGTCGCGCTCGTCGCGGGCGTGTGGGCGGCCGTCGTCGGGCTACCGCCGCCGGAGACCGCGCCGACCGTGCGCGACCTGCAGCGCCGCCAGCTCGCCGTCACGCTCGACTGGCTCGACCGCGAGCTGCTTTAGAGAGCCTGGCTAGGCGAAGCGCTCGAGGTCGCCGGCGTGCAGGCCGACGTCGCCGGCTTCGATTGCCGCCTTGACCCGCCGAGCCAGCTCGTGCGCCTCGTCTTCCTCGTCCGGGCTGAGCGACGTCGTGATCGAGGCGACGACGCCGTTCCCCTCGTGCAGCTGCAGATCGACGTTCGTGACCTGCGAATGGTCGATATAGGAGTCCTCGGGGACGCCGACCCACACGGTGACCGTGCCGCCGTTCGGCAGGGACGCATGCTCGACCGCTGGGGTGTTGCGCAGGCTCACCATGCGCACCGTACAACGTCCGGTGCGCGGACGATGCTCGTGCGGTGATCGATCGGGTCGTCGACCTGCGCGCACGCACGATCCTGCGCATCCTCGGGATCCTGCTCGTCGTCGCGATCACGCTCGAGGTCATCTGGATCGCTCGGCACGTGATCGCGTGGATGGTGATCGCGCTGTTCCTCGCGCTCGCGCTCGACCCGCTGGTCGGGCTGATTCAGCGCCGCACCGGTCTCGGTCGTGGGCTCGCGATCGCGGTGGCGTACCTGATCGTCCTGATCGTCGCCGTCGCGGTCGGCGCGACGTTCGTGCCGCGGCTCGTCCACGAGGTGAACGGGTTCGTCGACGCGCTCCCGAACTACGTGCACGACCTGACGCACGGCCGCGGCCGGCTCGGCTTTCTCGAGCGCAAGTACCACGTCGTCGAGAAGGTCCGCACGCAGGTCCAGAACGGCGGCGCGAGGAAGGTGCTCGGCCTGTCGGGCGCGGCGCTCACGATCACGAAGAGCGTCATCTCGATCATCGCCGCGACGATCACGATCGTCTTCCTGACGTTCTTCATGCTGCTCGAGGGCAGGGACTGGATCGAGCGCCTGTACGGCTTGATGCCCGAGCGGTCGCAGGCCCGCTGGCGCCGGGTCGGTCACGACATCTACCGCACCGTCGGCGGCTACGTCACCGGGAACATCCTGATCAGCCTGATCGCCGGCGCCGGCAACACGATCGTGCTCGTGATCATGGGCGTGCCGTACGCGGCCGCGCTCGGCCTGCTCGTCGCGGTGCTCGACCTGATCCCGCTCGCCGGGGCCACCGTCGCCGGCGTGATCGTCTGCCTCGTCGCGTTCCTGCACTCCGTTCCGGCGGGGGTCGTGGTGCTCGTCTTCTTCGTCGTCTACCAGCAGCTCGAGAACCATCTGCTGCAGCCGGTGATCTACGGCCGGACCGTGCAGCTCTCGCCGCTCGCCGTCCTCGTCTCGGTGCTCGTCGGGGCGGAGCTCGCCGGGATTCTCGGCGCCCTCGCAGCGATCCCCGTGGCCGGCGCGCTCCAGGTGGTGATCCGCGACCAGCTCGCCGCCCGCCGCGGTCTCGTCGTGCCCCAGGCGGCCGCGGAGGAGTAGGTCTTTCAGGCCGTAAAGATCCTCCAAACGGCCCATGTAGCTCCGCTTGTGACGGCCGATTCTTGTCGGGTGCTGAGGACGTTCGTTGCTCTGGTCGCCGCCTTGGGTCTGGCGGTCGTCGTCGCCCCGGTCGGGACGCCCGCAAGCGCCCAGCCGCAGGGAACGCTGGCCGCGCTCGACGAGGGCGTGCTGCAGCAGCTGAACGCGATCCGCGTCGCCCACGGCCTCGTCCCGCTCAAGCTGAGCGCGGCCCTGACCGCCTCGGCGACGCAGCACACCGAGGAGATGGGCACCGACGGCTACTTCGAGCACGCCTCCGCCGACGGGACGCTCTTCTGGAAGCGGATCGAGCACTGGTACCCGGAGGCGAGCTACGGCTACTGGTCGGTCGGCGAGAACCTCCTCTGGTCGTCGCCCGACGTGAACGCACCCGCTGCGCTGCAGCTCTGGATGAACTCGCCCGAGCATCGCGCGAACATCCTGGCGGCGCGCTGGCGCGAGATCGGCATCTCGGCGATCCACTTCGACGCGGCCGGCGGCACCTACAAGGGGATGCCGGTCACGATCATCACGACGGACTTCGGCGTCCGGCACTAGCCCCCAGGCGCGCTAGCGTGTTTCGCGCGCGCCCGTAGCTCAGTGGAAGAGCGGCGGCCTTCTAAGCCGTTGGTCGGGGGTTCGAATCCTCCCGGGCGCATGCCGCGTTTCCCCCGCGCCCGAGACGGCCATCTTCTTCTCGAGACACGACCGAGGAGGAACGAATGGCCGACAAGAAGCTGCAGGGCAAGACGGTCGCGATCATCGCGGCGGACATGGTCGAGCAGGTCGAGCTCGAGGAGCCGCGCAAGGCACTCGAGGAGGCCGGCGCCGAGACGCACCTCATCTCGTTGAAGCCGGGTGAGATCCAGGGGTTCAACCACTTCGACCCGGCCGACAAGATCAAGGTCGACAAGGCGATCGAGGAAGTCGACGCCTCCGAGTACGACGCGCTGCTGATCCCCGGCGGCGTCGGCAACCCCGACCAGCTGCGCGGCGACGAGAACGTCGTGTCGTTCGTGCGTGACTTCTTCGAGTCCGGCAAGCCGGTCGCGGCGATCTGCCACGGGCCGTGGGTGCTCGTGGAAGCGGGTGTGGTGAAAGGCCGCAAGGTGACGTCGTGGCCGACGCTCCAGACCGACATCCGCAACGCCGGCGGCAACTGGGTCGATGAAGAGGTCGTCGTCGACCAGGGCCTCGTCACGAGCCGCAAGCCGGACGACATCCCTGCGTTCAACAAGAAGATGATCGAGGAGTTCTGCGAGGGGAAGCACAGCGAGCAGCGCGAGAAGACCGAGGCGGCGCGCTGAGCCGCGCGGCGCTGCTCGATCTCGACGGCACGCTCGTCGACGCGAACTACCAGCACGCGTTCGCGTGGTACCGCGCGTTTCGCCGTCACGACCTCGTCGTGCCGATGTGGCGGGTCCACCGCCACATCGGCATGGGCGGTGACCAGTTCGTGAAAGCGGTCGCGGGTGACGACGTCGAGCAGCGGCTCGGCGACTCGCTGCGCGACGCGTCGAAGGAGGAGTTCAAGAAGCTGCGCGACGAGTGCGTGCCGCTCGAAGGCGCGCACGATCTGATCGTCGAGCTGAAGCGACGCGGGCACACGGTCGTGCTCGCGTCGTCGTCGAACCAGGACGACCTCGATCACTTCCTCGACGAGCTCGAGGTGCGCGACATCGTCGACGACTGGACGACGGCCGACGACGTGGAGCGCACGAAACCGCATCCGGATGTGATCCTCGCCGCGCTCGAGAAGGCGGGGACGCAAGACGCGGTGATGGTCGGCGACTCGCGCTGGGACATCGAGGCGGCCGCGAAGGCCGGGCTCGAGACCGTCTGCGTGATCACCGGCGGCTGGTCGGAGCAGGAGCTGCGAGACCACGGCGCGGTCGCCGTCTTCGACTCGCTCGTCGAGCTGCGCGAAGGGCTCGATTCGACGCCGCTACGATGAACGCCGCACGGTGGCGGTAGCTCAGTTGGTAGAGCCCCGGGTTGTGGTCCCGGTGGTCGCGGGTTCGAGTCCCGTTCGCCACCCTCGCTAGGCTTCAGTCTGCTCGGCCCCGTAGCTCAGAGGACAGAGCGGGAGCCTTCGAAGCTCCGTGCGTAGGTTCGATTCCTACCGGGGCCATTGCTCCAGATCGAGACCGATCGGCTGGTGCTGCGCACGCCGCGGGTCGAGGACGCGCCCGGGCTCGTCCTGCTGTACTCCGACCCGGAGGCGATGAGGTTCATCGGCGGCGTGCACGACGGGCCGCTCGACCTGGAGTTCGTCGTCAACCGCTGGCTCGACCGCTGGGAGCGGAACGGCGGGTTCGGAACGCTCGTCGCCGTCCGCCGCGACGACGGCGCGCTCCTCGGCCGGATCGGCCTGAACGTCTGGGACACGAGCAACTGGACGATCACGTCCACGAGTGAGGCCGGCGAGCACGCGCAGCCGGAGCTCGGCTGGGCGCTCGCCCGAACCTACTGGGGGAACGGCTATGCGACCGAGGGCGCGCGCGCGGTCCGCGACTGGGCGCGGAACGATCTCGGGATCGGGAGGCTGATCTCGGTGATCGCTCCGGAGAACATCGCCTCGCGCCGCGTGGCCGAGAAGCTCGGCTGCGTTCCGGGCGAGACCGTCGAGCTCTCCGACACCGGCGCGGCTGTCGTCTGGGAGCATCCGTGAGGGACCTGCGATCGCCCGCGCACGTATCTCCTTCGTGAGGCTCCTCGGGTTCGCGATCCTCGCCGCGGCGCTCGCCGCGCCGGCCGCACAGGCGAAGGGGAACATCACCGTGCGGCTCGGCGACTCGACGCCGGCCGCGGGTGAGTCGTTCACCGTCTATGTCCACACCGGCTACGCCGTGCCGGCGAACGACTGGCTGCGGCTGGTTGCAGTCGCGCCCGGGAAGGGCTGGCAGAGCGTCGTCAGCGCGGTCGAGGGCTACCCGACGAGGCCCGCGGCGAACCTCCCGCGCGACGGCTTCGCGGCGAAGCTCGTCCGCACGGGCACCTACACCTGGCGCGCGGTCGTGACCCTGCCGCGGCCGGGCCGCTGGCGGCTCGTCGTCCCGAACGGGACGCACGCCGGCTACATGCTTCCACCGCCCGCGGCCTGGATGCCGTGGGTGCACGTCCACGGGTAGGCCGCGTACGCTGTAGCGAAACGCGCGGGCGTGGCGAAATTGGCTCATACGCGCCAGGTTTAGGTCCTGGTGGGCTTCGGCCCGTGGGGGTTCGAGTCCCTCCGCCCGCACTGTGCAACGCGAATCGAGGCACATCGCGGAGTGGATCGACGCTCCGGCCGCGGCCGTTTACGACTACGCGTCCGATCCTGCGCACCTGCCGGACTGGGCGCCCGGGCTCGGGACCGCGGTCGAACGAATCGGCGACGATTGGTTCGTCGAGAGCGGGATGGGCCGAGTCGGGCTCGTCTTCGCGCCGCCGAACGACTTCGGCGTCCTCGACCACGACGTAACGCTTCCGTCGGGTGAAGTCGTCTACAACCCGCTGCGTGTGATCGCGGACGGCGACGCGTGCGAGGTCGTGTTCACGCTTCGGCGGCAGGAAGGAATGACCGACGCCGAGTTCGAACGGGACGCCGCTGCGGTCGCGGCTGACCTCGTCTCGCTCAAGCGAATCGTCGAAGCTAGGGCAGGGCGCTGAACACGTCGTCGAGCGGCGCGCGCTCCTTGCCGGGCGGGTCGCTCGCCGGCGGGCCGAGATGCACGAGCGCGACCAGCGTCTCGTTGTCCGCGAGCCCGAGCAACGCGCGGACAGGTTCCTCGCGGAAGCAGTGCGGCGAGCGCCAGTACGACGCGAGCCCGCGCCCGGTCGCACCCAGCAGCATCACGTAGGCGGCGCAGCCGGCAGCGAGCAGGTCCTCCTCGGCGAGCACCGGGTCCTCGGACAGCACCGCCGTGACGAGCACGAGCGTCGGTGCGCGGCGGAGCTTCAGCGTCTCGTTCTCGCCGACGATCTCCTCGATCCGGGCACGCGTCTCCGGGCCGAGGAGGCGGAACCGCCACGGGTTCGTCAGCTTGTGGTTCGGGGCGAACCGCGCCAGCTCCGCAAGCTCGCGGACGACCGCCGCGTCGACCGGCTCTGGGCCGTACTGCTTGTGCGTCCGGCGGGCGCGAATGGCGCTGGCAACGTCCACGGCCCCGCAAGGTACATACCTGGTTCAATGCCCCGACGATGTCCGCCCAGGTCGAGGAGCTCCCGGAGAACAAGGTCAAGCTGACCGTCGACGTGCCTGCGCGCGAGGTGCATCACGCGGTCGAGCACGCCGCCTCCGACCTCGCTGCGAGCGTCCGCATCCCGGGCTTCCGCCGCGGCAAGGTGCCGATGCCGCTCCTCGTGCAGCGCATCGGCAAGGAGCGCATCTACGCCGAGGCGGTCGAGAGTCACATCGGCGGCTGGTTCTGGAACGCCGCCGCCCGCGCGCGCGTCAATCCGATCGCGATGCCGGACTACGACTACGAGCTCCCGGACAACGACAAGGACGACTGGAGCTTCTCGGCAACCGTCGAGGTGCAGCCGAGGCCGGAGCCGGCCGACTGGTCGACGCTCGAGGTGCCGAAGGCCGAAGTCGACGTGCCGGAGGAGGCGCTGCAGGCCGAGCTCGAGCTGCTGCAGCGCACGGTCGCCGAGCTGGTCGACGTCGACAGCCGTCCGGCGCAGGACGGGGACGTCGCCGTCGTCGACCTGATCGCAGAGGACGGCACCGCGCAGCGCGACTACATCGTCGAGCTCGGCTCCGAACGGCTCGTCGAGGAGATCGAGAACGGCCTGCGCGGCCTTTCGCCCGGCGAGAGCCGCGACATCGCCTACGAGCTCGCGGACGGCACGCACCGCAAGGCGACGGTCGAGCTGAAGGAGCTGAAGGAGCGCGTCCTGCCGCCGCTCGACGACGAGCTCGCGAAGGCGGCGACCGAGTTCGACACGCTCGCTGACCTGCGCGCCGACACCGAGCAGAGGCTCCGCGCGCAGATCGACGACGAGATCGAGGGCGCCTTCCGGGCCGCCGCGATCGACGCGCTCGTCCAGGCGACCGGCTACGTCGCCGTCGGCCCGCTCGTCGAGCAGCGCACCCGCGAGCTCTTGAACGGGCTCGCCCGCAGCCTGCAGGCGCGCGGCATCGACGCGAACAGCTACCTGCAGCTCACGGGCCAGTCGCCCGAGGTGCTCGAGCAGCGGCTGCGGGCCGAGGCGTCGCTCTCCGTCTCACGCGAGCTCGTGCTCGAGGCGGTCGCCGACAAGCTCGGAATCGAGGTCACGGACGACGAGATCCGCGAGGAATTGCGAAACGCGGGCGAGAATGACGATGACATCGAAGAGTTCGTCGCGCAGGGCGGGGCAGACCGCGTTCGCGACGACATCCGCTTGAAGCGCGCACTCGACCGGATCGCCGCCGAGGTGAAGCCGATCGCGCCCGAGCTGCACGAAGCACGCGAATCGATCTGGACGCCGGAGAAGGAGCAACCGGCCGAGACCCCGAAACTCTGGACCCCCGGCACGTGAAGGAGCTGAGCATCAGATGAGCCCGTTGATTCCCATGGTGGTCGAACAGACCTCGCGCGGCGAGCGCGCCTTCGACATCTACTCCCGCCTGCTCGCCGAGCGCATCGTCTTTCTCGGCACCCCCGTCGACGATCAGATCGCGAACCTGATCATCGCGCAGCTCCTGCACCTCGAGTCGGAGGATCCCGACAAGGACATCTCGCTCTACATCAACTCGCCCGGTGGGTCCGTGTACGCAGGTCTCGCGATCTACGACACGATGCAGTTCGTCAAGCCGGACATCCAGACGATCTGCGTCGGGATCGCGATGAGCATGGGCTCGCTGCTTCTCGCCGGCGGCGCGAAAGGGAAGCGCATGTCCCTGCCGAACTCACGGATTCTGATCCACCAGGTGTCCGGCGGCTTCCAGGGCCAGGGCACCGACATCGAGATCCAGGCACGCGAGGTGATCGGCCTCAAGCGGCGCCTGGAGGAGATCTACACCAACCACACCGGCAAGACCCAGGAAGAGATTTCGCGCGACATGGAGAGGGACTTCTTCTTGAGCCCGCAGGAAGCCGTGGACTACGGGATCATCGACACGGTCATCACCCATCGCGACCAGGCGCGGGCTGAGGCCGCTTAACGAATCGGCCCTAGCCGTTTCGCTGAAATCGGGGTAAAAGGAGTCTGGGATGGCGCGCGCAAGCGAAGGTAACGAGCAGCTTCTCTGCAGCTTCTGCGGCAAGTCGCAGCGCCAGGTCAAGAAGCTCATCGCCGGCCCGGGCGTCTATATCTGCGACGAGTGCATCGATCTCTGCAACGAGATCATCGACGAGGAGCTGACCACCCCGAGCTCGCTCGACCTCGACAACCTGCCGCGCCCGATGGAGATCTACGGCGCGCTGAACGACTACGTCGTGTCGCAGGAAGAGGCGAAGCGCACGCTGTCGGTCGCCGTCTACAACCACTACAAGCGCGTCCAGATGGGCACCGAGGACGGCGACGTCGAGCTGCAGAAGTCGAACATCCTGCTGCTCGGGCCGACCGGCTGCGGTAAGACCCACCTCGCGCAGACGCTTGCGCGCATCCTCAACGTCCCGTTCGCGATCGCCGACGCGACCGCGCTCACCGAAGCCGGCTACGTCGGCGAGGACGTCGAGAACATCCTCCTGAAGTTGATCCAGGCCGCCGACTTCGACATCAAGAAGGCCGAGACCGGGATCATCTACATCGACGAGGTCGACAAGATCGCGCGCAAGGCGGACAACCCGTCGATCACGCGCGACGTCTCCGGTGAGGGCGTCCAGCAGGCACTGCTGAAGATCCTCGAGGGAACGGTCGCCTCGGTGCCGCCGCAGGGCGGCCGCAAGCATCCGCACCAGGAGTTCCTGTCGATCGACACGACGAACATCCTGTTCATCTGCGGCGGTGCGTTCGCCGGCCTCGACAAGATCATCGCCAAGCGCATCGGCAAGAACGCCGTCGGCTTCGGGCGCGAGATCTCGTCGAAGCGCGACGCCGAGAGCGCCGAGTTGCTCGCCGACGTCATGCCGGAGGACCTGCTCAACTTCGGCCTGATCCCCGAGTTCATCGGACGCCTGCCGGTGCTGTCGGCCGTGCACCAGCTGAAGCGCGACGACCTCGTGCAGATCCTGACCGAGCCGAAGAACGCGCTCACGAAGCAGTACCAGCGCTTCTTCAACTACGACGACATCGACCTCGTCTTCACCGACGACGCGCTGTGGTCGATCGCCGACAAGGCGCTCGAGCGCGAGACCGGTGCCCGCGGCCTTCGCTCGATCATCGAGAACGCGCTGCTCGACGTGATGTTCGAGCTGCCGTCGCGCAAGGACGTCTCCAAGTGCGTGATCACCAAGGAGACGATCGAAAAGGGCCTCAAGCCGACGCTCGTCACGAGCGCGGGTGCCGACTCCGAGCCCGAAGAGCCGGCCGCCGAATCAGCGTAAGATCGCCGCGTGGAAGTCGGCGACACCTTCGGTCCTTCGAGCTGGGTCGAGATCCTCCAGTCCCGCATCGACCAGTTCGCCGAGGCGACCGGCGACCACCAGTGGATTCACGTCGATCCCGAGCGGGCCAAGGACGGACCGTTTGGGACGACGATCGCGCACGGCTACCTCACCTTGTCGTTGCTGCCGACCGCGTCGTCCGAAGTCGTCCCGCATGAAGGGAAGATGGGCATCAACTACGGCGTGAACAAGGTGCGGTTCCCCGCGCCGGTGCCCGTCGGCTCGCGCGTTCGGGCGACCTTCGAGGTGATCGGCGTCGAGGAGCACGAGTGGGGCGCGCAGGTGACGATGAAGGCGACGGTCGAGCGCGAAGGCGGCGACAAGCCGGTCTGCGTCGCCGAGACCGTCTCACGCCAGTACCGGTAGTCTCTCAGTCGAGCTCGTGGTCCCGCTCGCACGGGTCCGGGCACGTGCACTCGGCGCGTTCCCACTGGGCCTCGGGGTCGCGCTCGGGCGCTTCCTCATGCGTTGCTTCCGTCTGTTCGGTGACGCTCATGCCGCGGGTGCATGGATCGAGTAGGAGAGGGCGCCGATCGGCGAGCACACGAGCGGCCGGCCGTGCCGTTCGATCGCGTCCTCGAGCGCGGCGAAGAGCCGGGGCGCGATCTCCGCGCCTTCGACGCTCAGAGTCACGAGGGCCGCCTCGAGCGACTCCCGCCGGTTCGTGACGACGCGGGCCACGATCCCCCGCTCGTCGAGGGTCGCGAGGAGCTCGCTCTGCTCGAACGCGGGACTGGACTCGATCTCGACGATCTCGCTCATGCCGTGCCTCCTTCGCGGGGACTGGATCCAAGTATATCCAAAACTCGGATCCGAAACACGTGCTATGTTCACCTGTTCAAGCCACTTTCCTGCGAAGGAGCGGAGATGCATGTGCTGGATGGGATCCAAGAAGTCTGGAGCGGCGAACGCTGGGCCGGAATCGAGCGCAGCTACGGGGCGGAGGACGTCGTTCGCCTGCGCGGGTCGGTCGTCCCCGAGTGCACGCTCGCGCGCCGCGGCGCCGAGCGGCTCTGGGCGCTCCTGACCGGCGGCGGCTACGTGAACGCGCTCGGGGCGCTCACCGGCGGCCAGGCCGTGCAGATGGTGAAGGCGGGCCTGCAGGCGATCTACCTCTCGGGCTGGCAGGTCGCCGCCGACGCGAACCTCGCCGGCGCGACCTATCCCGACCAGAGCCTCTACCCGGCGAACTCGGTGCCCCAGGTCGTCAGGCGGCTGAACAACGCGCTCCTGCGCGCCGACCAGATCGACTGGGCGGAGGGACGCAACGGCACCGACTGGCTCGCGCCGATCGTCGCCGACGCGGAGGCAGGCTTCGGCGGCGCGCTCAACGCGTACGAGCTGATGCGTGCTCTGATCGAGGCAGGTGCAGCGGGCGTGCACTTCGAGGACCAGCTCGCGGCGGAGAAGAAGTGCGGTCACCTCGGCGGCAAGGTGCTCGTTCCGACGGCGCAGTTCATCCGCACGCTGAACGCCGCTCGGCTGGCGGCGGACGTGCTCGGCGTTCCGACGGTGCTCGTCGCACGCACGGACGCGCTCAGCGCGACGCTCCTCACGAGCGACGTCGACGAGTACGACGCGCCGTTCGTCACCGGCGAGCGCACAGGCGAGGGCTTCTACCGCGTCACCGACGGTCTCGACGCCGCGATCGCCCGCTCGCTCGCCTACGCGCCGTACGCCGACGTGCTCTGGTTCGAGACCTCCACGCCCGATCTCGGCGAGGCGAGGGAGTTCGCGCAGGCGATTCACGAGCGGCACCCGGGCAAGCTGCTCGCGTACAACTGCTCGCCGTCGTTCAACTGGCGGAGGGCGCTGTCGGACGAGCAGATCGCCGGCTTCCAGCAGCAGCTCGGCGAGTGGGGCTACCGCTTCCAGTTCATCACGCTCGCCGGGTTCCACTCGCTGAACGCCGGCATGTTCGAGCTTGCACGCGGCTACCGCGAGCACGGCATGAGCGCGTACGTCGAGCTGCAGGAGCGCGAGTTCGCGCTCGAGGCGGACGGCTACACGGCCACGCGCCACCAGCGCGAGGTCGGTGCGGGATACTTCGATCTGGTGATGCAGGCGGTGTCGAAGGACTCATCCACGCTCGCGCTCCACGGCTCGACCGAGGAGGCGCAATTCACGAGGTCGTAGACCCGCTCGCGGCGGAGGCGCTCGGGTTCGTCGACCGCCTCCACCGTGAGCTCAATCCCGAGCGGCTGCGGCTCCTGGCGGCGCGCAAGGAGCGCGAGGGCCGCACGCCGGTGTTCGTGCGCGCGCCCGAGGACTTCACCGTCGCGCCGGCGCCGGCCGACCTTCAGGACCGGCGCGTCGAGATCACCGGCCCGGTCGAGCGCAAGATGATGATCAACGCGCTCAATTCGGGCGCGAAGGTCTTCATGGCGGACTTCGAGGACGCGAACTCGCCGACCTGGGACAACGTGCGCGACGGCCAGCGGAACGTCTACGACGCGGTGCGCCGCCAGATCGAGCTCGACACGCCTGAGAAGAGCTACCGCCTGAACGACGAGACGGCGACGCTCGTCATCCGCAACCGCGGCTGGCACATGGTCGAACGCCACCACGAGGTCGACGGCGAGCCGGTGAGCGCATCGCTGTTCGACTTCGGGCTGACCGTCTTCAACAACGCCGAGGAGCAGCTCGCACGCGGGACGGGGCCGTACTTCTACCTGCCGAAGATCGAGTCGCACGAGGAGGCGCGGTTGTGGGCGCGCGCGTTCCGGATCGCCGAGGACGAGCTCGGCCTGCCGCACGGCTCGATCAAGTGCACGGTGCTGATCGAGACGATCCTCGCCGCGTTCGAGATGGACGCGATCCTCTACGAGCTGCGCGAGCACTCGTGCGCGCTCAATGCCGGCCGCTGGGACTACATCTTCAGCTGCATCAAGAAGATGGGGGCGGTGCTTCCCGATCGTGCGCAGGTGACGATGACGGTGCCGTTCATGCGGAACTACACCGAGCTGCTCGTGCAGACGTGCCACGCGCGCGAGGCGCACGCGATCGGCGGCATGGCGGCGTTCATCCCCTCCCGCCGCGACCCCGAGGTGAACGCGGTCGCCTTGGCGAAGGTGAGCGAGGACAAGCGGCGCGAGGCCGGCGACGGCTTCGACGGCACCTGGGTCGCCCACCCCGATCTCGTGCCGACGGCGCTGGCCGAGTTCGACGCCGTCCTCGGCGACCGGCCGAACCAGGTCGACCGCAAGCGTGACGACGTGCACGTCGTCGAGGAGCAGCTGATCGACTTCGACGTCCCCGGCAGCGACATCACCGACGAGGGCCTGCGCGTGAACGTGAGTGTCGGCGTGCGCTACGTCGACGCGTGGCTGCACGGCGTCGGCGCCGCCGCGATCGACAACCTGATGGAGGACGCCGCCACCGCCGAGATCTCGCGTGCCCAGGTCTGGTCGTGGGTGCGGAGCGGGCGCTTCGACGAGGCGCGCGTCCGCGAGGAGATTGCGCAGATCGAGGCGTCCGACGCCGCGAAGGAGGTCTTCGCCGACGTCGCGCTGAGCGTGCCGCTGAAGGACTTCCTCACGCTCTCGGCGTACGATCTCCTGCAGTGACGCTTGAATCCACGAAGGCCGACGACATTGCGGGGTTGATCGAGGAGGCGATCGTCTCCGGCGAGCTCGCGCCCGGCACCGTCCTGCGGCAGGAGCAGCTTTCCGAGCGCTTCGGCGTCTCGCGCACGCCCGTGCGTGAGGCACTGCGCCGGCTCGCGGCGCTGAGCCTCGTCTCGTTCGAGCCGAACCGCGGCGTCCGCGTGCGGACGCTGACGCACGAGGACCTGCGCGAGGCGTTCCTCGTCCGCGCGGAGCTCGAGGCGCTCATCACCGAGGAGGCGGCGCGGAAGATCACGCCCGAAGGGCTCGAGCAGCTCGACGCCGCCGAGAAGCGGTTCACGCGGCTGACCAAGGAGGTACGCTCGCACGATCCCGGCGGCGCGCGGCGCTCGCTGATGGCCGACTGGATGGGCGCGAACCACGCGTTCCACGACGTGCTGTACCGCACCGCGCAGCTGCCGTACATCGAGTCGGTCGCCAAGGCGGCGCGGCGCACCTTCACCGGCACGACGGTATGGGCGCCGGTCGACGACGAGCTCGATGCGCTTTACGAGCGCAACCAGGCGGAGCACCGCGCGATCAAGCAGGCGCTCGCCGCCGGCTCGGTCGCCGGCGCGCGCGAGCTCGCCCACGAGCACGTCATGCACAGCTTCGAGCTGCTGACGACCGTGCTCGCCCACGTGAGCTCCGACTGGGCCCACTCGCGCTGAGCGACACCCTCGTCGTTCGCTACCGCGCGCTCGACGGCCACTTCCGCGCGGCGCGGCCGCTGCACCTCGTCGAGTGGACGGACGAGCGCATCGTCGGCTTCCTGCCCGAGGGCACGACGATCGCCGTGCCGGTGCTCGCGGACGGCCGGGGCCTGCGCGACGTGCCGCTCGCGGAGCGCTGGAGCCACCCGCGCGCGACGGAGCTTCGGCCGTGGACGGACAGCGAGCTCCTGATGATCTTCCCCCGTGGACGTCTCTATTCGCTCTGGATCTTCCGGCGGCACGGCGAGGTGCTCGGCTGGTACGTCAACCTCGAGGAGGCGCACGTGATCGAGGGGCGGACGATCACCACGCGGGACGGCGTGCTCGACATCTGGGTGCCGGCCGAGACCGGCGAGCCGCAGTGGAAGGACGAGGACGAGTTCGCGGTCGCGATCGAGGTCGGGCGCATCGCACCCGACGAGGCCGTGGCGCTGCGCGCCGAAGGCGAACGCGTCATCGCCGAGCGGCCGTGGCCGACCGGGCTCGAGAGCTGGCGGCCGCCGCCGGATCTCGCGCCGCTCACGCTGCCTGAGGGCTGGGACTACTCGAGCGGATAGATCGCCAGGTTCACGACGAGCCCGACGAACACGGCGACGATCGCGATGCAGAGCGCCAGCAGCAGAAGGTGCGGCCGCCTGTGCGTCAGGAGGGCGAACGGCGCGAGCAGCGCGGCGATCAGGACGGTCGGAACGGCGGCGGTCCAGCCGTGGTCGAGACCGATCAGCTCGAGCGCAGCGACCACCGCGGGCAGAACGAGGGGAACGGCGAGCCGTGCGTGGCGGGCGCCTGCCATCTTCGGCATACTCCTACCCATAGTTCCGGCGTAGCCCCCATCTGGCCCACGAGAGGCGCTCCCAATGAGCGAGGGGCGGAGCATGGAACCGAGGTACGACCCGCACGGCGTCGAGGAGCGCTGGCAGCAGACGTGGGAGGCCGAGGGCCTCTACAACGCCGACCCCGATCCGTCGCGCACGCCGTACGTGGATGCGCATCCGCCGCCCAACGTCACGGGCGAGCTGCACACCGGCCACGCGCTCCAGCTCGCGATCGGCGACACCGTCATCCGTCTGAAGCGGATGCAGGGGTTCAACGCGCTCTTCCAGCCGGGCTACGACCACGCCGGCATCTCCACCCAGAACGTGGTCGAGAAGGCGCTGGTCGCCGAAGGAACGTCGCGCGTCGAGCTCGGTCGCGAGGCGTTCGAACAGCGGGTCTGGGCGTGGCTCGAGGAGTACGGCGGCAAGATTCTCAGCCAGTTCCGCCGCATGGGCGCGTCGCTCGACTACCGCCGCACGCGCTTCACGATGGACGACGACTACGTGCGCGCGGTGATGCGCTTCTTCGTGCATCTGTACGAACGCGGCTGGATCTATCGCGCGAACCGGATCATCAACTGGTGCCCGCACCACGAGACGTCGCTCTCCGACCTCGAGCTCGAGCACGAGGACGTCGACGACTCGCTCTCGACCATCCGCTATCCCCTCGCGCACGGCGACGGCTACATCCCGATCGCGACCGTGCGTCCGGCGACGATTCCCGCCGACGTCGCCGTCGCCGTGCATCCGGACGACCCGCGCTACGCGGAGTACGTCGGGCGCGAGGTGATCGTGCCGTGGACGGAGAACCGCGTGCCGGTGATCGCGGACGAGCGCGTCGAGCGCGACTTCGGTACGGGCGCGCTCAAGATCACACCTGCCCACGACCCGACCGACTTCGAGATCGGCCGCGACCACGGCCTGCCCGAGCCGAGTTGCATCGGCCCCGACGGGCTCGTGACCGCCGCCGGGCTCGAAGGCCTCACGCAGAAGGAGGCCGAGCAGAAGATCCTCGACTGGTGCAAGGAGCGGGACCTGCTCGAGAAGCGCGAGCACTACCGCCACAGCGTGGCGTTCTGCGAGCGGTGCCACTCGCGGATCGAGCCGCTGATCTCGCTGCAGTGGTGGTGCTCGATGGAGGAGCTGAAGAAGCGGCCGCTCGAGGCGCTCCGCAGCCGCGAGGTGCGCTACCACCCGGAGAGCCAGCACCGCTTCGCGATCGACTCGCTCGAGCACGCGCCCGACTGGAACATCTCGCGCCAGATCTGGTGGGGACACCAGCTTCCGGTCTGGTACTGCCCGGACGGGCACGTCACCGTCGCGGAGACCGAGCCCGCCGCCTGCGCGGAGTGCGGCTCGAGCGAGCTCGAGCGCGAGACCGACGTGCTCGACACGTGGTTCAGCTCCGCGCTCTGGCCGTTCGCGACGCTGGGCTGGCCGGACGAGACCGAAGACCTCGCGTACTTCTATCCCGGTCACCTGCAGACGACGGCGCGGGAGATCATCCGCCTCTGGGAGAACCGGATGATCTTCTCGGGTCTCGAGCTGCTGGGCGAGATCCCGTTCACGGACGTGATCATCCACTCGACCGTGCTCGCGCCCGACGGGCGGCGCATGTCGAAGTCGCTCGGCACCGGCATCGACCCGCTCGAGCTGATCGAGCGCTACGGGACGGATGCGACGCGCTACGGGTTGATGAAGAACTCGCTCACGCAGGACGTGCGCTTCTCGTACTCGGCGATCGAGGAGGGCGGCAAGCTCGCGAACAAGCTCTGGAATGCGGCGCGGCTGATCGTCACGTCATGCGAAGGCGCAGCGCCGGCCGCGAAGCCGTCTTCGCTCGAGGAGCGGTGGATCCTCGCGCGGCTGTCGCAGACGCAGCGGCGGGTCGAGTCGCTCATTGACGAGTTCGATTTCGCGCACGCGATGGACGAGCTGTACCACCTCACGTTCGACGACTTCTGCGACTGGTACCTCGAGGCGGTGAAGGGACGGCTGTACGACGGCGACGCGGACGTGCGCGCGACGGCGACGTTCGCCCTCGAGTGGCTGCTCGAGCTGCTGCATCCCGCGCTCCCGCACGTCACCGAGGAGATCTGGTCGCATCTGCCGGCGCGCGCGTCGAGGTTGATCGTCGCGCCGTGGCCGGAAGCAGGCGACGAGGCGGAAGCCGACGCGCTCGCGCGCGTGCAGGAGTACGCGCAGGTGTTCCGCCGGTCGGGTGTCGTGCCGCAGCTCGACGGCGACGAGAAGCGAATCTTCGACGCGGTCGTGAAGCCGGATCGGGCGCCGCAGCGTGAGAACGGCAACGTCGAGGCGGAGCGCGAGCGCCTGCGCGGCGAGGTCGAGCGCGCCGAGAAGATGCTGGCGAACGAGCGGTTCGTCGCGAACGCGCCCGGCGAGGTCGTGGCGGCGGAACGGGAGAAGCTCGAGCGCTACCGGCGCGAGCTCGATGCCCTCGGCCGTTGAACTGCGGGACGGCGACCTCCTCCTGCGCCCGTGGCGGGACGGGCATGCCGAGGCGGTCGGCGTCGGACCGGGCAGCGACGGCGAGGTCGGCCGGTACTTCGGGATGCCGTTCGGCGGCTTCTCCGCCGACCCCGATCCGAGCGCGCCGTGGTTCGCGATCGTCGCCGACGGCGTGCCGGTGGGTCGCATCTGGTTCGCCGCGCATGCGCGTCCCTTCGAGGTCGGCTACTTCCTGCTCCCGGATGCGTGGGGGCGCGGGCTCGCGACGCGCGCGCTGATCCTCGTGCGCGACTGGATGGCGCAGCCGCTCGTGCTGTGCACGCACCCGCGGAACGTGCGCTCCCAGCGCGTCGCGGAGCGAGCCGGCTTCCGCCGCGACGGCGTGGTCGAGAACTACGCGCAGTTCAAGGACGGCGAGACGAGCGCGCTGAGGTTCGTGTACCCGTGACCGGCGACGAGATTCGCGCGCTCGAGGAGGTCGGCGCGGCGATCTGGGTCGCGCCCGAGATCGCCGAGCTCGACGGCTGGCGGCTCCGGTCCGCGCGCGGGCTGACGGGACGCGCGAACTCGGTGCTCCCCAACGAGCCCGGCCGGCTCCCGCTGAACGAGAAGATCGACCGCGTCGAGCGGTGGTACGCCGAACGCGGGCTGCCGGTGCGCTTCCAGCTCACGGACGCCTCGCTGCCCGCCGGTCTGGACGACGCGCTCGCCGCGCGCGGCTACGTCGTGCCGCAGCAGCCGGTCTGCGTCGAGACCGCGCCGTTACCGGCGGTCGAAGCGGACGGGCGCGTCGCGCTTGCGGCCGAGCCCGACGACGAGTGGCTTGGGCTCTGGGCCGGTTCGCGGGGCTTCGACGACGAGGCGACCGCGCGCGCCCTGCTCACCGGCGGCCCGGGCCAGGCGGTTTTCGCGCGCATCGGCTCCGTCGCCGTCGGCCGCGCGGTTGCCGTCGGCTCGTGGCTCGGAATCACGTCGATGGTCACCGTGCCCTCCGCGCGGCGGCAGGGGCTCGGCGCGGCGATCGTCGGCGCGCTCGCCGCATGGGGACGGAGCCGGCGCTGCGAGCGCGCGTTGCTCCAGGTGGAGCGCGACAACCACCCGGCCCGGTCGCTGTATGCGCGCTTCGGCTTCGGCGAGCGTTACGCGTACCACTACCGCGTCTCCGCATGAGCGACGTCGCCTGGCTCGAGTCACTGTCGCCGTGGCCGGTGGACAGCTTCGGCACCGAGCGCATGCGCACGCTCCTGGCACGGCTCGGCGACCCGCAGCAGCGGTTCGACGCCGTGCACGTCGTCGGCACGAAGGGGAAGTCGACCGCGGCGCGGCGAATCGCGCGCACGATCGGCGGGCCGGCTTACACGAGCCCGCACGTCGCCGGCTGGCACGAGCGCCTCGACACGGATCCGGCGGGGTTCGCAACGGCGATCGCCCGCGTCCGCCGGTTCGCCGAGGAGCTCCAGGCGACGCAGTTCGAGGTCCTGACCGCCGCCGCCTTCACCGACTTCGCCGCACGGGGCGCGACGGTCGCTGTGATCGAAGCGGGGCTCGGCGGCCGGCACGACGCGACGAACGTGATCGACGCCCGGGTCGTCCTGCTCACGAACGTCGGGCTCGAGCACACCGAGGTGCTCGGCGACACGCGTGAGGCAATTGCGGCCGAGAAGCTCGCCGTCGCCGGTGCGGCCGCGACCGTCGTCCTGCCGGACGACGAGTTCGCCGGGCTCGTCCGGGGCGAGGTCGTGCTCGGCGGCGCGCAGGAGGCAGCCGACGCGTTCCTCGGTCGGCACGTGCCGCTCGCCGAAGCGAGTCTTCCCGGCCGGCTCGAGGTCCGGGACGGCGAGGTGCGCGACGGCGCCCACACGCCCGAGGCCGCCGACTGGCTGCTCGAGCGCCTGCCCGAGCCGCACGACTACGTCGTCGTGGCCTCGATCCTCGGCGACAAGGACGCCCCCGCGCTCCTCGACCGCTTCGCCCGGGCCGGCCGGACGCTCGTCGCTACCCGGTCGGCGAACCCCCGCGCCCTGCCGGCCGAGACGGTGGCCGAGCTCGGGCGAGCCCGGTTCGAAGTCGTGGAGGCCGTCCCCGATCCCCGCGCCGCGCTCACCCGGGCGCACACGC
Source organism: Gaiellaceae bacterium (assembly GCA_035651895.1). GTDB lineage: Bacteria > Actinomycetota > Thermoleophilia > Gaiellales > Gaiellaceae > PALSA-600. The sequence continues at coordinate 31,926 of DASREW010000012.1, read as the reverse complement.
TCGGGAGCCGGGTCCTCGTGACCGGATCGCTGTACCTTCTCGCCGACCTTGCCAACCCGTCCTGAGATCCCCGTACCATGAGTCGCGCCCGTGAACGGATCACCGTGTTCCTGTTCGCTCTGTTCCTCCTCGCCCTGTTCGTCGCGCTCGCGTTTGCCGCGGGCTACGGAATAGGAAGGATGCTGGTGTGACGCTGATCTTCTCGACCTTCGGCGGGGTCCACGACTTCTTCCACTCGTCGACGTGGTACGTGATCCGCAACCTCGCGATCTTCTTCGTGCTCGTCTTCTGGATCGCGACCGTCTACTGGGTCTACAAGGACGCCCGCCGGCGCGTCGAGGATCCGCTGATCGTCTGGGTCGTCACCGCGGTCGGCGTCGTCCCGTTCATCGGCCCGGTCATCTACATGCTGTTCCGGCCGCCCGAGTATCTCGAGGACGTCCGCGAGCGCGAGCTCGAGATCAAGGCGATGGAGAAGCGGCTCGGCGGCCGCGACCTCCACTGCCCGGTCTGCCGCGCCGAGGTCGACGAGGACTACCTCGTCTGCCCGGTCTGCACGACCAAGCTGCGGCAGGCGTGCGTCACCTGCGGCCGCCCGCTCGAGGCGCTCTGGCAGGTGTGCCCGTACTGCGAGACCCCGATCGACCACGACGACACGCCGGTGCCGATCGCGGAAGCGCAGAAGCGCCCGCGGATGCGCCAGCGCCGCCAGAGCGGGTAATCTGCGCGGCCGCATGGCCGTCGAGCAGACCCTGATCCTCGCGAAGCCGGACGCCGTCGAGCGCAACCTCGCCGGTGAGATCCTCGCGACCTTCGAGCGGCGCGGGCTGAAGCTGCGCGCCGCCCGCTTCGTGACCGCGAGCCGCGAGCTCGGAGAGACGCACTACGCCGAGCACAAGGAGAAGCCGTTCTTCGGCGAGCTCGTCGACTTCATCACCTCCGGGCCGACGCTCGCCTTTGTGCTCGAGGGCGAGGGCGCGATCGCCACGTGCCGGGTCACGATCGGCGCGACGAATCCCGCCGAGGCGGCGCCCGGCTCGCTGCGCGGCCGCTTCGCGCTCGCGATGCCGAACAACCTCGTGCACGGCTCCGACTCGCCCGAGTCGGCGAAGCGCGAGATCGGGATCTGGTTCCCGGATGGCCTCGCCTGATTGGCGTAGCGACGCCGCGCGGAACGCCGCGAACTGGACCCGGGCAAACGCCGACTACACCGACGAGAACGCCGAGACCAACTGGGCGCTCGACGAGGTCTTCTGGGGCATCTGGGGCGTTCCCGAGTCGGAGCTGAACGTCCTCGGCGACGTCGCCGGCCTCGACGTCGTCGAGCTCGGCTGCGGCACGGCGTACTTCTCGGCGTGGCTCGCAAAGCTCGGCGCCCGGCCGGTCGGCGTCGACATCACGCCCGCGCAGCTCGCGACCGCACGGCGGATGCAGGAGCAGACCGGGATCGAGTTCCCGCTCGTCGAGGCGGACGCGGGCGACACGGGCCTGCCCGACGCGTGCGCCGACCTCGTCGTGTCGGAGTACGGCGCGTCGCTCTGGGTCGACCCGTACCGCTGGATCCCCGAGGCGGCGCGGCTGCTGCGCCCCGGCGGCCGGCTCGCGTTCCTCACGAACTCGAACCTCGTGATCCTGTGCTCGCAGGACGAGGGCTCGGCGACGACCGAGCTGCAGCGGCCGCTCTTCGGCCTGCACCGGATGGAGTGGCAGGGCGACGAGGGGATCGAGTTCCACACGCCGCACGGGAAATGGATCGACCTGCTGCGCGCGAACGGCTTCGAGGTCGAGCGCCTCGTCGAGCTGCAGGCGCCGGCCGACTCGGAGACGCACGAGTTCTACACCTTCGTCACCGCCGACTGGGCGAAACAGTGGCCGTCGGAGGACCTATGGGTAGCCCGGTTGAACCGCCCCTAGTTCTCGCGTCGACCTCGCCGCAACGGCGAGCGATCCTCGAGCAGCTGCGGATCCCGTTCGACGTCGTCGCGCCCGACTACGAGGAGACGCCGGGAACCTCACCGCTCGAGCGCGCTGCCGGGAAGGCGCGCTCGGTCGCCGGCGGCGACCGTCCGGTGCTCGGCGTCGACACCGAGGTGCTGCTCGACGGCGAGCTGCTCGGCAAGCCCGCGAACGCCGGTGAGGCGGAGGCGATGCTCGAAGCGCTCGCCGGGCGCACGCACGACGTCGTCTCGGGTCTCTGTCTGCGCACGGCGGCGTGGGAGGAGCTGCATGACGAGACGACGCACGTCACGTTCCGCCGGCTGACGCCGCGCGACCTCGCGCACTACGTCGCCGCCGGCGAGTGGGAGGGGCGCGCAGGCGCGTACGCGATCCAGGGGCTCGGCGCGTCGCTCGTCGAGCGCGTCGAGGGCGATTTCCTCAACGTCGTCGGCCTGCCGGGGTCGCTGCTCGTCCGCCTGCTGGCGACGCGCTTTGCCGGCGTGTACGGCTTCGGGTAGATGCGATTCGGGATCCAGCTCTGCACGCTCGGCGCCTACGCCGATCCGCGCGAGACCGTGCGCGCGGCCGGTGCCGCGGAAGCGGCCGGGTGGGAGGCGCTGTTCGTCTGGGACCACCTCGCGTGGGCGTCTTCCGGCCGGCCTTCGGCCGACCCGTGGGTGACGCTCGGCGCCTGTGCAGCCGCGACGGAGCGGATCCTGCTCGGGACGGCGGTGACGCCGCTGCCGCGGCGGCGGCCGCAAGTGGTCGCGCAGCAGATCGCGTCGCTCTCGCTCGCGAGCGGCGGCCGCGTCATCTTCGGCGTGGGCAGTGGGATCGCGCCCGAGCTCGACGCCTTCGGAGAAGCGTCGTCCGACCGGCACCGCGCGGCGCTGCTCGACGAAGGGCTCGAGGTGGTCGCACGGCTGCTCGCCGGCGAGCGCGTCGACCACCACGGCGAGCACTTCACCGTCGACGGGCTGACGCTCGCGCCGCTGCCGCTGCGGCCGGTGCCGATCTGGGTTGGCGGCAACTCGCCCGGCGCGCGGCGCCGCGCCGCCCGCTACGACGGCTGGCTGGCCGACAGCTCCGACCAGGAGCGCAACCGCTTCTCGCCCGACGAGGTACGCGAGCGGATCGACGGGCTCGACCTGCGCGACGTCGCGTTCATCGGCTACTCCGACGGCGCCGACCTCGCCGCGTACGAGGCTGCCGGCGTCACGTGGTGGGTCGAGAACGTCTGGGGCGATCCTACGCACGTCCTGCCACGCATCGAAGCGGGGCCGCCGCGCTAGATGCGCGTCCACGACGACGAGCTCGACGTCGACGACGCGCTCGTGCGCACGTTGCTGCGCGAGCAGTTTCCGCAGTGGGCGGACCTGCCGCTCGAGCGCGCGGGCGACGGAACGGTGAACGTCGTGTACCGGCTCGGCGACGACTATTCGGTGCGCTTGCCGCGACGAGCGGAGCGCGGGCACGTCGAGGATCGCATCCTGGCGACGTTCGACTCGCTCACGTTCGAAGTGCCGCGGCTCGTCGCCGTCGGCGCCCCGACCGCCGACTTCCCGTGGGAGTGGGTCGTGCACACGTGGCTGCACGGCGCGCACCCGACAGCCGATCTCCCGGTCGACGACGTCGCGTCACTCGTCGCCGAGATCCAGGCAGCCGACCCGGCCGGCGGCCCGGAGGCGGCGGGCGGTCGCAGCAAGCCGCTCGCGTTTCGCGACGAGTACGTGCGCGACGCGCTTCAGCGGGTCCGCGCGCCCGGCGCACTCGAGCTCTGGGAGCAGGCGCTGCACGCACCGGAATGGGAGGACGAGCGCGTATGGATCCACGCAGACCTCGATCGGCGCAACGTGCTCGTGCGTGACGGCAGGCTCACCGGTGTGCTCGACTGGGGCGGAGCGGGAATCGCCGACCCTGCGGTCGACGTGCAGGTCGCATGGAAGCTGCTCGCGCCGGAGGACCGGGACCGCTTCCGTGAGCGCCTCGGCGTCGACGATGCAACGTGGCTCCGCGCCAAGGGCTGGTGCGTGTCGCAAGCGCTGATCGCGCTCGGCTACTACACGCCCGAGAGCAACCCGCCGCTTCACGCGGAGGCGACGCGCTGGTTGGCTTCGGTGCTCGACGGCTAGAGTGACGGCTCCTCATGGGCGTTTTCAACTATCTGACCGGGTTCGGCGGCCGCGACATGGCCGTCGATCTCGGCACCGCGAACACGCTCGTGTACGTGCGCGGGCGCGGGATCGTGCTCTCCGAGCCTTCGGTAGTCGCGATCGACCAGCGCTCCGGCGACGTGCACGCCGTCGGGCTCGAGGCGAAGCGCATGCTCGGCCGCACGCCCGGGACGATCAGCGCCATCCGCCCGCTCAAGGACGGCGTCATCGCCGACTTCGACGTGACCGAGCAGATGCTCCGCCACTTCATTCAGAAGGTGCACCAGCATCGCTTCGCGCATCCGCGCGTCGTCGTGTGCGTGCCGTCGGGCGTCACCGGCGTCGAGAAGCGCGCGGTCGAAGAGGCAACGCTGAACGCCGGCGCACGCAAGGCGTATCTGATCGAGGAGCCGATGGCGGCGGCGATCGGCGCGGGCCTTCCGGTCGCGGAACCCACCGGGAACATGATCGTCGACATCGGTGGCGGTACCACCGAGGTCGCTGTCATCTCACTCGGCGGAATCGTCGTGTCGCAGTCGCTGCGTGTCGGCGGTGACGAGATGGACGAGGCGATCATCAATCACATCAAGCGTGAGTACAAGCTGCTGATCGGTCAGCAGACGGCCGAGGAGATCAAGCTCGAGGTCGGCTCTGCGTACACGCTCAAGGAAGAGGTGCAGGCGGAGGTGCGCGGGCGCGACATGCTCACCGGCCTGCCGAAGACCGTCATCCTCTCGAGCGAAGAGGTGCGGCACGCGCTCGAGGAGCCGGTCAACCAGATCATCGACGCGATCAAGTCGACGCTCGACAAGACACCGCCCGAGCTTGCTGCCGACATCATGGACCGCGGCATCGTGCTCGCCGGCGGCGGCTCGCTGCTCCAGCATCTCGACGAGCGCCTGCGCCACGAGACGCACATGCCGGTGCATCTCGCCGAGTCGCCGCTCACCTGCGTCGCCGTCGGCTCCGGCCGCAGCCTCGAAGAGTTCGACGCAATCCATCGCTCGAACCGCGCACGCTCCCGCAACGGCCGTCACAGGTAATGGACATCGTCGAGGTCGACGCCTCGACGGCCCCGGACGAGGTGCTCGAGCAGATCTACCTCGTCGAGTCGGAGGCGTCGGCAGAGCTGCTCGGCTCGGCGCCTGCGCCCACGCTCGCCGAGCGCGTCGCGCGGTACCGCAACCCGGGGACCGGCTTGCGTTGGCGCTGGCTCGTCCATGCCGATCACGAGCCCGCGGGGCTGGCCGAGCTGCAGGTGCACAGCGAGACCTTCGCGATCGGAGACGTCCTCGTGCGGCCGGCGTTTCGCCGGCGCGGGATCGGGCGCGCCCTGTTCGACGTCATGTGTGGAGCTGCGCGTGAGCACTCGATTCCGTCGTTCTTCGGCCACCACGGCTCGGAAGCAGGCGCCGGGTTCGCCGCCGCGGTCGGTGCGCGCGCCGATCTGCGCGACGTCAAGTCGGTGCTCGACCTGCAGGAGGCCGAGCTGCCGGCGCCGCCGGTGGGGCTCGAGCTGCGCACGTGGATCGGCCCGGTGCCCGACGAGCTGATGGAGACGTTCGTCGCGGCGCGCAACGCGATGAACGACGCCCCGACGCCGGGCGGGATCGGTGACATCCCGTGGACGATCGAGCGCCAGCGAGACGACGACGCGACGTTGGTGGCGCGCGGCACCCCGCCGTACACGACCGTCGTCCTGGACGGCGGCGAGGTCGTGGCGTTCACGGCTGTCCGCGTGCAAGAACCGCCGTGTCCGTACGTGACGACCGACGACACCGCCGTCATCCCGTCGCACCGCGGCCGCGGCCTCGCGTACGCGGTGAAGCTCGAGAATCTCCGGCGCGTGCGCGAGGCTCGTCCAGACGTCGAACGGGTCGGCACGATGAACGCCGAGCACAACCACGCGATGCGCGCCGTCAACACGAAGCTCGGATTCGTGCCAACGGTCTACCTGACGACCGCGGTCGTCGAGCTTCGGCAAGACGAACGCTCGTAGGTAGCGTGGCGGCGTGAGGTCCGAACCGAACCGCTGGCTCGTGTTGGTCCTGGTCTGCGTCGCGCAGTTCATGGTCGTGCTCGACGCGACCGTCGTGAATGTCGCGCTGCCGTCGATCCAGCACGCGCTCCACTTCAGCCCCGGCAGCCTGCAGTGGATCGTCAACGGGTACACGCTGATGTTCGGCGGCTTTCTGCTGCTCGGCGGCCGCGCGTCCGACCTCATCGGCCGCCAGCGGCTCTTCATCGCCGGCGTCATCCTCTTCACGTGCGCGTCTGCGCTGAACGGCTTTGCGAACGGCGCCGGCGTGCTCGTCGCCGGGCGCGCGCTGCAAGGTCTCGGCGGTGCGCTCGTCTCGCCCGCCGCGCTCTCGATCGTCACGACGACGTTCGACGAAGGGAGCGAGCGCACGAAAGCGCTCGGCGTCTGGAGCGCGATCGCCGCCGGCGGCGGCGCGTTCGGTCTGATCATCGGCGGCTTCCTCACGCAGGAGTTCTCATGGCGCTGGGTGTTCTTCGTGAACTTGCCGATCGGCATCGCGGCGACGCTGCTGTCGTTGCGTTTCGTGCCGAACTCGCGCGCGGAGCAGCGCCCCGCCACCTACGACACCGCAGGCGCAGTGACTGTCACCGGCGGGCTGCTCGTGCTCGTGTTCGCGATCGTGAAGGCGCAGAGCTACGGCTGGGGCTCGTCGAAGACGATCGGTCTGTTCCTCGCGGGACTTGCGCTGCTCGCCGTGTTCGTCGTCGTCGAGCTGCGCTCGCGCGCGCCGCTCATCCGGCTCGGCATCTTCCGCCTGCGCTCGCTCACGGGGAGCAACGCCACGATGCTGCTCGCCATGGCCGGGCTGTTCGCGATGTTCTACTTCGCGACGCTCTACCTGCAGGAGATCCTCGGCTACCACCCCCTCAAGGCGGGCTTCGCGTTCGTGCCGTTCACCGCCGGGATCATCGTCGGGGCAGGAGCGTCGCAGGCGCTGATCAGAAAGGTCGGGGTGCGCACCGTCGCGTACATCGGCATCGTGCTCGGCGCGGCCGGGCTGCTCTACTTCGCGCGCCTGCCGACGCACGGGGCGTACGCGAAGGACATCCTGCCGACGATCCTGATCACGTCGCTCGGCATGGGGCTGACGTTCGTCCCGTGCACCCTCCTCGCGACCACGAACGTCGCGGACGAGGACGCGGGACTGGCCTCGGGGCTCCTCAACACCTCGCAGCAGGTCGGCGGGGCGCTCGGGCTCGCGATCCTCTCGACGCTCGCGGCATCTCGCACGAGCCACCTGCTGGGCCACCGCACCGTCAGCACCTCGGTGCGGGACGCAGCCCAGACGAGCGGCTACCACGTTGCGTTCGCCGTCGGCGCCGGGATGCTCGCGCTCGCCGGGCTCGTCCTCGCGAGCACGGTCCGCAAGCAGGACGCCGAGGCGATCGACGCCGGCCACGCCGTCGAGCTGACCCCAGTCTGAGAATCTAGGACGCTCGGCAGCCCGGGCGGCTAGGCTGTTCCCACGTGCCACGCAACCGGACCGTCCGTTTTGCGGTCCTGGGCTCGTCCGTCCAGCGCGCCGCCCCTTACGGGTTCCCCTCGAGCCGCTCCAGCGCAATCCGGCGCCGGATCGTCGTGGGTCTGCTCGTGCTGCTCTCGCTCGTTCTGATCACGCTCTCGTTCCGTTCGAGCGCGCTCGACGGCATCCAGGGCGACGGTGCGACCGCCCTGCGCCCCTTCGAGACCGCCGCCAACCGGGTCGCACGGCCGTTCCGCGACACGATCGGCTGGTTCCACGGCCTCGTCAACGCGCGGAGCGAGAACAAGAAGCTGCGCGTGCAGATCGCTGGCCTCCAGCAGGAGCTGATCCAGGATGAGGGCGCCGTGCAGCAGAACGCGCAGCTGACCCAGGAGCTGAACTACCAGGCGCCGCCGTCGGTGCGGGCCTACGGCCAGGTGCGTGCAGAGGTGCTCGCGAACCCGCTGAGCTCGACGGAGGACTCGATCACGATCTCCGCCGGCTCGGTGAACGGCCTGCAGACGGGTGACGTCGTCGTCGAGCCGACGGGCAACCCCGACGGCACCGGTGCGTTGATCGGCACGGTCGACCGCGTCACGTCGCACGTCTCGCGCGTGATGCTCCTCACCGACGACGACAGCGCCGTCACCGCCACCGACCTCACCGACTCGAACGTGATCGGCTCGGTTCGGCCAGGCGGCAGCTCGCTGATCCTCGACCGCGTGCCCAAGGAGCCGAACGTCCGCCGCGGCGACACGATCATCACGGCGGGCTCGCTCGGCGACGGACCGCTCAAGTCGCGCTACCCGCGCGGCATTCCGATCGGCACGGTCACGAGCGTCACCAACAGCGATGCCGACCTGTTCCAGAACATCCAGCTGCAGTCGCTGGTCGATCTCTCCTCGATCCGCTCCGTCATCGTCCTGACGCCGCCGAGCAACCGCTGATGGACGGCTTGAAGGCCGCAGTCGTTCTCTTCATCGCCTGCCTGCTGCAGCTGTCGGTGTTGACCGAGTACCACCCGTTCCGCACGGCGAGCATCGTCCTCGTCGCGCTGCTCTCGATCGCGCTGCTGCGCGGCTCCCTGTTCGGCGCGGTCGCCGGCTTCGCAGTCGGGCTGATGCTCGACACCGGCACGCTCGGCACGCTCGGTGTGACGTCGCTGCTGCTCACGATCGCCGGCTTCTGGATCGGCCGCTACGGCGAGACGACCGCACGCGACCGCTTCCACGCGCCGTTCCTCTCCGTCGCCGTCGTGACGATGCTCTACGTGTTCGGCCAGCTGACGCTGGAGTTCGTGCTCGGCGAGGCCGCTCCCGCCGGCGCTGCCGTCCGCGGCGTGCCGGGCGCGTTGCTGCTCAACCTGCTGCTGACGCTGCCCGTTTATGCGCTCGCGCGCCGCCTGTTCCCGCCGCAGGAGCTCGGCGACCGCGTGCGCGAGGTGCGTCTCCTTGGCTGAGCGCGGCAGCGGGCGGTTCCTGCCCGGCGATCCCCGCGTCTCCGAGCCGTACCGTCTGACGCCGCAGCTCGCGTTCCGCGTCGCGATCCTCGCCTTCCTCACGCTCAGCGTGTTCGCGGTGCTCTTCCTGCGCCTCTGGGCGCTGCAGGTGCTGTCGGGCGACACGTACCTCGCACAGGCGAAGGACAACCGCGTCCGCACGCTCGACATCGAAGCGCCGCGCGGCGAGATCCTCGATCGCGACGGGCATGTGCTCGTCACGAACGTCGCCGGCACGCGCGTCGAGCTCTGGCCGGCCGACCTGCCGAAGAAGTGGCCGGCGGAGCGCAGCGAGCTGCGCGCGCTGTCGGACATCACCGGCGTGACCGTCAAGGACATGCTCGCCAGCCTGGAGAAGAGCAGGGAGGATCCGCTGACGCCGATCGTCGTCGAGCGCGGCATCAAGCAGAACCAGGTCTTCTACCTGATGGAGCACGAGGCGCAGTTCCCCGGCGTCCACCTCGCCGACAGCTGGCTGCGGAAGTACCCGTACCAGTCGCTTGCAGCGCAGGTGCTCGGCTACGTCGGGGCGATCTCCCCGCAGGAGTACAAGACGTTGAAGAAGAAGGGCTACCTCCCGACCGACCAGATCGGTCAGTCGGGAGTCGAGAGCGCGTACGACTCCTATCTGCGCGGCCACGACGGCAAGGCGCAGCTGACGGTCAACTCGCTCGGGCAGCCGAAAGGCCGGGAGTCGCTCGAGTCGCAGCCCACGCCCGGCGACGCGCTGAAGCTGACGATCGACATCAACCTGCAGCGCGCAGCCGAGAAGGCGATCACCTACGGCATTCACCTCGCGCACGCGAGCGAGGAGGGATCGCACGCCGACGGCGGCTCGATCGTCGCGATGAACCCCAACACCGGCGCGATTCTCGCGATGGCGTCGAACCCGACGTACGAGCCGTCGATCTTCTCAGGCACGCACAACGCCAAGAAGCTGCAGCAGCTGTTCAACGACCCGTCCGCGCCGCTGCTCAACCGCGCGATCGGCGGCACGTATCCGCCGGGGTCGACGTTCAAGCCCGTGACAGCCCTCGCCGCGATGATGGAGCCGGGCCCGAACGGCGGCCATCTGCTCACGCCCGGCGAGCCGCTGCTCTGCTCGCCGTCGTTCAAGGCATACGGCCAGACGTTCAACAACTGGACGAACCTGATCGACCAGTACATGACGCTCGAGCAGGCGATCGCCGAGTCGTGCGACACGTTCTTCTACCAGGTCGGCGAGCGCTTCTACCAGCTGCCTCCCGACCGCGGGCATCCGCTGCAGGCGTGGGCGAACCGCTTCGGTCTCGGCGAGCCGACCGGGCTCGACATCGGCGGCTCGGTGGACGGGCTCATGCCGACACCCGAGTGGCGCTGCAAGGCGTTCGGGGGCAAGCCGCCGTACAGCGGGGCGACGTGCGACACGATCGACCGCACCTGGAAGCCGGGCTACTCGATCCAGCTCGCGATCGGGCAGGGCGACCTGCTCGTCACGCCGCTGCAGATGACGCGCTTCTACGCGATGATCGCGAACGGCGGCAAGCTCGTGACGCCGTACGTCGCGAACGACGTGGAAGAGCTCGGTCCGAACGGCTCGTCGGCGAAGGTGCTGCGCACGTTCGGGGCCCAGTCGCCGCAGGCGAGCGGCGTCGACCCCGGTGCGCTCCAGGTCGTGCAGGCCGGCCTGAACGACGCGACGCACGCGACGTACGGCACCGGCTACGGCGTCTTCGGCCATTTCCCGATCGACATCGCCGGTAAGACCGGCTCGGCCGAGAAGGTCGTCAGCGTCCCCGGCTATCCCAACGGGCTCAAGCTGACGCAGTCGTGGTGGTGCGGGTACGGTCCGTACGAGGATCCGAGCATCGTCGTGTGCGCGATGATCCAGAACGGCGGCGAGGGCGGAAGCGCCGCCGCGCCGGCCGCGCTCAAGGTGTTCGAGCAGTACTTCAAGAAGAACCCGACCCTCGTGACGCAGCAGGCCTCCGACTGATGAGCATCGAAGCGGTCAACACGCGCACGCGCGGCCTCCGCGGCCAGTCGGAGTCGGGAATCTCCGGGCTCGGCGTGCTCGGCCGGCTCGACTGGGTGCTCGCTGCTGCTCTCGCCGCTGTCGCGCTGTACGGCCTGTACGCGATCAACGGCATCACCGCCAACGATCCGGGCGGCTCGTCGCTCTCGCGCCAGGCGCTGTACGTCTGCGTCGGCGGCGTCGGCTTTCTCGTGGCGCTCTTCATCGACCCGGCGCGATATGCGCGACTTCACCGGCAGATCTACCTCGTCACGCTCGGACTGCTCGCACTCGTGCTCGTCATCGGCGCCGCGAGCCACGGCGCGACGCGGTGGATCAACATCGGCTTCTTCCAGTTCCAGCCGTCCGAGTTCGGCGAGCTGCTCTTCGTGCTCTCGATCGCCGGCGTGCTCAGCGACCGGTCGCGCCCGGTGACCTCTGCGACGGCGACGCTCCGCACGATCGGCTATGCGCTGGTCGCGATCGTGCTCGTCTTCGTGCAGCCGGACTTCGGCACCGCGCTGGTGTACGTCGCGGCGCTCGCCGGTGCGCTGCTCGTCGCCGGCACGCGCTGGCTGCATCTCGGGCTGCTGCTCGTCGTGACGGTGCTCGGCGCTGTGATGATTCTCTGGCTGCTCCCGGCGGCCGGACTGAGCGTGCTCAAGCCGTACCAGACGGCGCGCCTCACCGGCTTCACGCATCCGTCCAACGACCCGAGCGGCGCGACGTACAACCTGCGGCAGTCGATCATCACGGTCGGCGCCGGCGGCTTGCGCGGACGGGGAGTGCTCGGAGCGACGCAAACGGCGCTCGACTATCTCCCGTCGCACTCGACCGACTTCGCCTTCGCCTCGCTCGCGGAGGAGCACGGCTTCTTCGGCGCGTCGATCCTGCTGCTCCTCTACCTGCTCGTCGTCTGGAGAGCGTTGAAGATCGTCACCGTCGCGCGCGACCTCTACTCGGCCATCGTCGCGGGCGCGATCGCGTTCTTCTTCCTGTTCGAGGTGTTCATCAACACCGCGATGACGATGGGGATCGCGCCGATCACCGGGATCCCGCTGCCCTTCGTCTCGGTCGGCGGGTCGGCGATCATCACCGACTTCATCGCCATGGGCGTGCTGCAGGCGATCTACATCCGGCGACCGGTTCGCCGCCGCCGGTGAGCAAGAAGGGCAAGGCGGCCAAGCTCGGGCCGCTCCAGGTGCTCAGCATCGTGCGCGAGCTGCGCCGCGGCTCGGGCGATCCGCGCCCGCTGGGCGTCGCGGGCGCGCGCGAGCTCGTGCCGCTGCTCGCGCGTGAGCTACGCGCCGGCGGCGAACCGGCAGCCGTCGTCGAGAATCGTGTCGAGGACGTCGCAGCGCTCATCTGGGTCGGCGACCCGGATGAGGAGAAGCTGCGCGCTGCGTCCCGCGGCGGCACTCCGATCGTCGCGCTCTCCGACGACGACAGCGTCCCGTACGTGCTCGCGACGGACATCGTTCGCGTGCAGCCGGGCCGGGGCTTCCCGATCGACGAGCTCGCCGCGGCGGTGGCGCGCCGGCTGGGCGAGAACGGCACGAGCCTCGCCGCGCGCCTGCCCGTGTTGCGCCGCCCCGTCTGCGATGCGCTGATCGCGTCCTTCTCGCGGCGCAACGCGCTGATCGCTGCCGCGGTGTTCGTGCCGGGCGTCGACATGCCGGTGCTGACGCTCAACCAGATCCGGCTCGTCCTGCGCATCGGGCTCGCCTACGGCGTCGAGGTCGACCCGAAGCGGCTCGAGCTGCTCGGCGTGGTCGGAGCCGGCTTCGGCTTCCGCGCGCTCGCGCGCGAGCTGCTCGACCTCGTCCCGGTCGCCGGCTGGGCGCTGAAGGGCGGTGTCGCCTTCAGCGGCACGAAGGCGGTCGGCGAGGCGGCGGTGCGCTACTTCGAAGCGCGCGCCTAGGCGCGTCGCCACCGCGCGTTCGCGAACCGGGCGAGCTCCGTCAGGATCGACGCGCCCCAGTAGCCGGCGACGAACGCCGCCCAGACGAGCAGCGCTGCGACGCCTCCGAAGAGCTCGTCGCCCTCGAAGTGCGCCCGAAAGAGCCGCTCGGAGGCGAACGGCACGCCGATCGTCGCGGCGGCGCTGAAGACCCTGCGGCCGGGCGCAGGCAGCTTCGTCAGCGCGACGGTGACGAGCGTGCCGAGGACGGCGCCGACGGCTCCCCATGTGACGAGCACGGCCATGCCCCACACATCGGCTCGGCGCGGGTCGCCGTCGATACCCCTTTAGAGCTCCTTTCACAATGAGCGCTTGTGCCGAACGTCATTGTGAAAGGAGCTCTTAGAGCAACGGGCGGATCCGCGCTGCGAGCGCGCCCACGTCGACCGGTTGCGTCGTGTCGAGCGAGATCACCTCGCCGTCGAGCTCGAGCGGCTCGTGCGTGCCGCTCGCGAATCGCTGCGGCAGCTCTGCGATCTTCTCGGTGTCGTGGTGGCCGGCGTGCCGCTCGCGCGCGGCGTAGCGCGCGAGGAGCACGCCGAGCGGCGCGTGGCAGTGGAGCTGGACGGTGCGATGCGCCGGCAGCGTCGAGAGCTCGCTCGCCTGGCTGCGGAAGAAGTTCGCCTCGACGACGAGCGACACGCCGGCGCCGAGGAAGGCGCGACCGAAGGCGAAGATCAAGGCGTACGCCGCCGAGCCGAGCCGCCCGGACCACTCGACGTCGCCGGCGCCGAGCGTGTCGTAGAGCGACTCCTTCGCCGTGTCCTTTGCGAGCAGGGGCAGTTGCAGCTCCCGGGCGAGCGCTTCGGCGACCGTCGTCTTCCCGGAGGACGGCATGCCGGTGACGACGACGAGGAGCGGGACGGCCACGGGCCGATCCTCGCACGAGGGTCCGTCCGGTCCAGGTCCTAGGCTCTCAGCCATCGAAACGGAGGTGAGCCCCGCATGGCCCTGACCGGACACCAAGAAGCGTTCGAGCTGCTCTTGATCGAAGAGGCGGATGCCTGGTTCGAGTACCTCGACGCGACGCGCGGGCAGTCCGCCGTTCGATACGTCGAGGTCGAGCCGTGGGCCTGGGCCCGGCTTTCCCAGCGTCTGCGGGCGATCCGAGCCCGGCGGGCGAAGCTCCGCCCCGCCGCGGAAGCTGCGTAGACGACTGCGCAGACAACGCATTGCTACCCTTGGGACAGGCCTATGCCAGGGCTTTTCCCACTAATCAGCGACGCGCGCCCGCTCGAGCCGTTCCAAAGCACAGCGTGGCTGCGCGCGCATCCGACTCAGGAGAGATCGTTTGCCACTTCCTTGGTTCCGGCGGAACAAGCCGGAAGATCAGGCGCGCGAACAACGCGCCGAAGAAACACCCGCAGTTGAACCACTGACCGTCGCCGAGCCTGCCGCCGAGGCGGACGCCGACGGAGACGAGAGCACCGCCACCGCAGCAGCCGCCGCGCGCAAGCGCCGGCGGGGCACGCGAGGCGGCCGCAGCCGCCGCAAGACCGGCACGGCCACGACGGCCGGTGCCGCAGCTGCGACGGAGGAGCCGAAGCCGGCCGCCGAGAAACGCGGCGCCGAGCGCAAGCCGCGCACGCCGCCCCGCCGCCGCACCGCGCCGAAGCGCGCGCCGCTGCCGAAGGCGAAGCGCGAGCTGGTCGTCTCCGTCGACACCGGCGAGAAGCGCGTCGCCGTGCTCGAAGACGACCAGGTCGCCGAGGTGTACCTCGAGCGCCCGGAGCGCCGGTCGATCGCCGGCAACGTCTACCTCGGCGTCGTCGACAACGTCCTGCCCGGCATGGAGGCGGCGTTCGTCGAGATCGGCCTCGAGAAGAACGGCTTCCTCTACGTCGACGAGATCGTCGGTCCCGAGCTCGAGGGTCGCAAGGGCGCGCGCAAGATCCAGGATCTGATCCAGCGCGGCGAGAAGATCCTCGTCCAGGCGGTCAAGGACCCGATGAAGACCAAGGGCGCGCGGCTGACGACGGAGATCTCGCTCCCCGGCCGCTTCGTCGTCTACGTCCCGCACGGCGAGGGCCTCGGCGTCTCGCGCCGGCTCGAAGACGACGAGCGCAACCGGCTCAAAGGGATCCTCAAGGAGTGCGCGCCGAAGACCGGCGGCGTGATCGTGCGCACCGCGGCCGAGGGTGCGAGCGCGGAGGACATCCAGCGCGACCTCGAGTTCCTGCAGCGCCTCTGGAAGTCGATCGAGGCGAAGGCGAAGACCGCGAAGGCGCCGTCGCTCATCTACCAGGAGGCCGAGCTGCCGCTGCGCGTCGTGCGCGACCTCTTCACCGGCGACTTCGAGCGGCTGCTCGTCGACCACGACCGGACCTACAAGCGCATCGTCGGCTACCTGAAGAAGACGTCCCCGCACATGGCCGAGCGCGTCACGCGCTACAAGGAGCGCGAGCCGCTGATGGAGGCGTTCGGGGTCGAGCAGGAGATCCGCTCGACGCTCAGCCGCCGCGTCGACCTTCCGTCGGGCGGCTACCTGATCTTCGACTACGCCGAGGCGTTCACCGTCATCGACGTCAACACCGGCCGCTTCGTCGGCTCGCGTTCGAAGAAGTCCGGCGGCCGGCTCGAGGACACGATCACGAAGAACAACCTCGAAGCGGTGAAGGAGGTCGTCCGCCAGCTGCGCCTGCGCGACATCGGCGGGATCATCGTCATCGACTTCATCGACATGGCGTCGCCGAAGAACCGCGCTGCGGTCGAGAAGGCCCTCGGCGAGGAGCTCGAGCGCGACCGGACGAAGACGTACGTCGTCGAGATCTCACCGCTCGGCCTCGTCGAGATGACGCGCCAGAACGTCACCGACGGCCCGCGCGAGGTGATGACGAAGAAGTGCCCGACGTGTGGCGGGGACGGGATCGTCGTCTCCGAGCACACCGCTGCGGTCGACGTCGAACGGCGGCTGCGCGGGCTCGTCATGCCGGGCTCGCGGGCCAAGGCGTTCAAGGTCGAGGTCGCGGCGCGCGTTGCGTGGCTCGTCGCCGGACCCGGCGGGATGCGGTTGCGCGAGCTCGAGGAGACGACGAAGCGCCGGTTCTTCCTCGTCGGCGTCGAGGGCGAGCACCTCGATCACTTCAAGGTGCTCGAGCAGGGGACGCTGGAGAAGGTCGCGCCGAAGCTCCCGGTCGAGGTCGGCCAGGAGGTGGATCTGAAGCTCGTCGAGGTCGGTCTCCACGACCCGCATGCGGGCGTCGGCAAGATCGACGAGCTGAGCGTGGTCGTGGGCGACGCGGCCAAGCTCGTCGGCAAGAAGGTGACGGCGCGTATCTCCGCCGTGACGGACGATCTCGCCTGGGCGGAGCTGGTCTCGCCGGTCGAGCACGGCGAGGAGCCGCTGACCGCCGAGGCGGAGGCCGAGCGGCCGACCCGCGCGAAGCGCGCCCCGGCGAAGAAGGCTGCCGAGCCCGAGGCCGAAGCGGACGCGGTCGCCGAGCTGGAAGAGGCCGAGGAGCCCGACGAGGCCGATGCGGCCGCCGAGTCCGCGGAGGGCGACGACGCGCCGGCGCCGGTGAAGAAGAAGACGCGCCGCGGCTCCCGCGGCGGTAAGAACCGCAAGAAGAAGCCGGCGACTGCCGCAGCCGAGGCCAACGGCGCCGGCGAGGTGTCCGACGCAGCGCCGGCGCCGGAGACCACCGACGACCCGGAGCCGGAGTCGGAGCCCGCCGACGGCCCGGTGATCCACCTGCCCGATCGCGATCTCGGCGTCGAGGCGAACGGCGACGGCACCGAGCCCGTGAAGAAGAAAACTCGGCGAGGCTCGCGCGGCGGCAAGAACCGCAAGAAGAAGCCGGTGGGCACGGGCACGGCGACGGTCGAGGCGGAAGCGCCGGAGACCGAGGCGCCCGAGCTCGAGGCACTCGAGGCCGAGGCACCCGAGGCCGAGGTGCCGGAGACCGCGGCCCTCGAAGCCGCGGCCCTCGAAACCGCGGCGCCGTCGGAGAACGGCAGCGGCGACGACGACTGGGGCTACACCCCGATGAGCGAGTGGGGGTTGGACGAGCCCGACCGCTAGCCGCTACACTGGCGGCCGTTCGCGGGCCTCCGCCCGCGTTTTTTCCTGTCATGGACTACGCGATCATCCGTCTCGGTGGAAAGCAGTACCGCGTCCGCGAGGGCGAGACCCTCATCGTGGACCGCGTCAAGGCCGACGAGGGCAAGACGTTCACCCCGGACGTCCTCCTCGGCGACGGGACGGTGACGGCGAAGGTCGTCGCGCACGAGCGCGGCCCGAAGATCCGGATCGGCAAGGTCAAGCGCCGCACCGGCTACCGCCGCCACAACGGCTTCCGCGCCGCGACGTCGCGGATCGAGATCTCGCTCGGCGGTGCGAAGAAGGCCGCCGCGGCGCCGAAGAAGGCCGCCGCCGCGCCGAAGGCGGAGGCCGCCGCGCCGAAGACCGAGGCCCCGAAGGCCGAGGCGGCAACGGCGGATCACGTGAAGGGCATGCCGCACGGCTACGAAGAGCTGACGGTCGCGCAGGTCTCCGAGGGTGCGAAGACGTGGAACAAGCCGATGCTCGAGGCGGCACTCGCCTACGAGCAGGCGCACGCTGCGCGCAAGGGCGCGATCGCGGCGCTCGAATCGGCGCTGAAGGCGAAGGAGGCGTAGGACATGGCACACAAGAAAGGCCTCGGCTCCTCGAAGAACGGTCGCGACTCGAACCCGAAGTACCTCGGGGTGAAGATGTTCGACGGCCAGGCCGTCGAGCCGGGAAACATCATCGTCCGCCAGCGCGGCACGAAGTTCCGCCCGGGCCCCGGCACGCAGATCGGCCGCGACGACACGATCTTCGCGGTGCGCGCGGGCACGATCGAGTTCCGCACGAGCGGTGAGCGCCGCTTCGTGTCGGTTGTCGACGCGGAGTAGCGTCAATGTTCAGCGACCGGGCCCGGATTCAGCTCCAGGCCGGCAAGGGCGGCGACGGCGGTCTCTCGTTCCGGCGCGAGAAGTTCGTGCCGAAAGGCGGCCCTGACGGTGGCGACGGCGGCCGCGGCGGCGACGTCATCCTGTGCGCCGATCCGTCGCTCCGCGATCTGTCGTCGCTGCAGCGCCGCCGCTCCGTCAAGGCAGGCCGCGGCGAGAACGGGCGCGGTGCCCGCAAGCACGGCGCGGACGGCGACGACGTCGAGGTGCGGGTGCCGGTCGGGACACAGGTGCTCAACGAGGACGGCGATCTCGTCGCCGACCTCGCTCACGTCGGCGCGCGTGTCGTGCTCGCCCGCGGCGGCCAGGGCGGACGCGGCAACGCGCGCTTCGTTTCGTCGACGCGGCAGGTTCCGCGCTTCGCCGAGGTCGGCCCGCCGGGCGAGGAGCTCGAAGTCGAGCTGCAGCTCAAGCTCCTCGCGGATGCGGCGCTCGTCGGACTGCCGAACGCCGGCAAGTCGTCGCTGATCGCCCGGATCTCGAACGCACGGCCGAAGGTCGCCGACTATCCGTTCACGACGCTGCAGCCGGTGCTCGGGACGGTCGAGGCGCCCGACGGGCGGCAGCTCGTCGTCGCTGATGTTCCAGGCCTGATCGAGGGCGCGAGCGAAGGCGTCGGGCTCGGTCACGAGTTCCTTGCGCACCTCGAGCGTGCGCGCACCCTCGTGCACGTGATCGACGCTTCGGAGCCGCCGGACGAGCAGTGGCGGACGATCGACGCCGAGCTCGGCGCGTACGGTGCGGGGCTCGACGAGCGCCCGCAGATCGTCGTCCTCAACAAGATCGATCTCGAGCCGGACCCGGTCTTCGCGATCGAAGACGAGCGCATCGTCGCCGTCTTTCGTTTGTCCTGTGCAACCGGCGAAGGCGTGGACGACTTCAGGCGCCGCCTCTTCACGCTCGTTCCCGAGCCGGAGGTGGACGAGCGGACGGACGAGCTCGCGGACTACCTCGTGTATCGCCCCGAGGCGAAGGCGCGGTCCTGGCGCCTGCTGCGTGTCGAAGGCGGCTACCGCGTGCTGGGCACACCACCGTCGGACGAAGAGCTCGAGCGCGCGCTGAAGGCCGCCGGCGCGCGCAAGGGCGCGACGATCGAGGTGGGGGACGAGGAGTTCGAGCTCGCGTGAGCGTCGGGCTCTTCGGCGGCGCGTTCGACCCGCCGCACCGCGGGCACGTCGAGCTCGCCCGGCGCGCCAAGGAGGAGTTCGAGCTCGACCGGCTGCTCGTGCTCGTCGCCGCACAGCCCGGGCACAAAGCGGTCGCGACTCCCGCCGGCGTGCGGCTCGAGCTCGCCCGCGCGGCGTTCCCGGACGACGACGTCGTTCTCGACGACCACGCGCGCACGATCGACCTTCTACGCGACCACCCCGAGTGGCGCGACGCGATCTTCCTCGTCGGCGCGGACGAGTTCTGCGACTTCCTCTCGTGGAAGGAGCCCGACGAGGTGCTCGGGCACGTCGAGCTGGGCGTCGCCACCCGGCCCGGCTTCGCGCGGGAGCGGCTGCAGACCGTGCTCGACCGGCTCGAGCGCCCGGAACGCGTCCACTTCTTCGAGATCCCGCCGACCCCGGTCGCCTCCCGCGAGCTCCGTGACACCTTCGTGGCCGAGGATGTGCCGTCCGCCGTGGCGGAGATCATCCACCGCGATCGCCTGTATGCGCGCTGACCACGGGTACAATTCGACCGCTTGAGCCCTCTCGAACAGGCACGGCGGATCGCGGCCATCGCCCAGGACAAGCTCGGTCGCGACGTCGTCATTCTCGACATGCAGCCCGTCTGTGCGTACACGGACTACTTCGTCGTGGTCACCGGCGGCAACCCGCGCCAGACGAAGGCGATCTGGGACGAGGTGCACGCCGTCATGAAGCGCGACCACGACCTGCTGCCGCGAAACGCCGACGGCCAGCAGGAGGCGACCTGGATCGTCGGCGACTACGTCGACGTCGTCCTGCACGTCTTCACGCCCGACGCGCGCGCGTTCTACCGCCTCGAAGACCTGTGGGACGACGTCCCGCACGAAGCGGTCGAAGCGGCCACGGCCTAGTCTCGAACCTGGTTCGCGGAGCGAACCAGGCTCGCGTCTTTCGAAGCTACACTGACAACGCTGCTGGGGCCCATAGCTCAGTTGGGAGAGCATCTGCATGGCATGCAGAAGGTCGCCGGTTCGAGCCCGGCTGGGTCCACTGGAAAGCCGCCCGAGGGGCGGCTTTCGCGCTTCTAGTCTCCCGGCGGCCGCACGACCGCGCCGCCGTTTGCCCGCTGCACGACGAGCGGCGATCCCTGCTCGGCGAGATACGACTCGATCGCGTGTACCGCGTCGTCGACGAGCCGCCCGTGCTCGTCCGCAAAGCGCACGCGCAGCGCGCAGCGATCGTCCTCGTCGATCACCTCTGCGTGCAGCCCGTGCGCCGCGAGTGCCTCGGTCAGGGCTTCCCCGATGCCCTCCCGAGGCACGTCGATCTCGATCGTCTCCGCCATGGACGCTCGTATAACCGCCTCCGTCGACCCTTACGCATGCCTCCGGAGCAGGCGCGGCACGAGCGGCCGTGCGACCGGCTCGCGCAGCTGCGCTGCGCGCAGCTCGAGCAGCCGCATCAGGTGCGCGGTCCGGACGAACGGGTCGCGGAGCGCGCAACCCCCTGCCACGGGCAGGGCGGCCACGAGCCGGCCGTCGAGCAGGGCGACGACGAGGCGGCCCGCCGGGACCGGCTGCTCGGAGAGCGCCGCCAGGTCGTCGAGAGCGGGATCGTCCGTCGGCTTGCAGAGCCGGAGTTCGACGTCCGGGCCTTGAATGCGGCGCGGGGCCGCCTTCGCAGGCCGCGCCGCAGCCCGCCGGAGCGTCTCGATTCGATCGTTCATCAGCATCTGCCGCAGCGCGTAGTCCTGCATGTCGTGCCTCCCTTGCGCCTCGAGTAACCAGTGATACGATGATAGCAGTTACGTAACCCTCTAAGCAAGGTGAATGGTGACGAACGACCATCAACTGATCCTCGATTTCGTGAACACGCTCGATCTGCGGCCCTACGAGGAGGGTCTGGACTCGCCGCAGGCGCTGCGCGAGTGGCTGGCCGGGCAGGGCCTGCTCGAGCCGGACGCGCGCGTGACGAGCGCCGATCTCGAAGAGACGATTCGCGTGCGGGAGGCGCTGCGCGACCTGCTCGCGGCGCAGAACGAGCTGCCGGTCGACGTCCCGAAGGCCGGCGTCGAGCTCGACGATGCGATCTGCCGGGCGAAGCTCGCGCTCCGCTTCGTCGACTGCGACATGCGGCTTGTCCCGGGTGTGGGCGGCGTGAGGGGTGCGGTCGGGAAGATCCTGGCCGACGTGTCCGAGGCGATGGCCGACGGCACCTGGGACCGGATGAAGGCCTGCCGCGCCGAGGACTGCCGCTGGGTGTTCCTGGATACGGCGAAGAACCGCTCGCGGGCGTGGTGCTCGATGAGCAGCTGCGGCAACCGTGCGAAGGTGAACGCGTACCGCGCCCGGCACGCCCACTGACCCTTTCCGACACTGGCGCCGCCGCGCTGCAAGCGTCACGCTTTCGGCACGAAGACGGAACAGACACGTAACGCGTTCCCCCGTACCGTTGTCACAAACGACAACGGAAGGAGAGACTCGTGCGGAAAGTGCTTCTGGTGATCGCCGCCGTGTCGGCGCTCGCGGCGGGTGCGGCGGGAACGGCCGGCGCCACCGGTCGTCCGAGCGGCGCCACCACACCGCCGGTCGCGACCAGCGGGTTCATCCCCGACCCCGGCGTGACGATCACGACCGATCCGTCGAAGGCGCCGGCCGGGAAGACGTTGATCGCAACGGGCGCCAGGGTCGTCTCGCGCGCAGCGTGTGCGACGTGCGGTGCGGGCGGGGGGAATGTCCAAGGCTGCGCCACCGCGTACACGAACAACGGCGACGGCTTCGGCAACTGGGTCAGGTCGTACTACCACTGGTGTTGGCTCAACGGCTCCGTCAGCTCCAATTACGGCTGGGGCGACGAGGCGGCGTGCTTTGCCGCCTGCTCGTTCGAGGGCTGGAACTACAACCTCGACTTCAGCTACGGGCACCGGGACAAGGGAACGTTCCGCGACGTGCAGGTGCCCTTCGGCATTCCCATCCACTACGACTCGTCCGACGCGACGTGCGTCCAGGTCGACGGCTGGGGCAACGTCTGGGGGTGTTAGTGGCGGAGTCCTACAAGACGTCGGTGGTTCGCGGTGTCCTCGTCTTCTTGAGCGTGCTCGGCGTGGTGGCGGTCGTCTACCTCGCGTTGGTCGGAGTGCTCCTGCTCGTACATAGCCATCACCATCACGGCCGATCTCCCGTCGTTACGGTGGGAACGTCCGGCGGCTAGCGCGCGCTTCGGTCGGGAGCGCCGGACTCCCGACCTGCACTCTTGACGGAACCGTCACAGGTTCCCGACAACTCTTCGCCAAGCTACGGGCGTGCGAGGGGTCCTCGTCGCCGTCAGTGCCGCGCTCGTCCTTGCCGCGCCGTCGGCGGCGGCGGCGCCGACCATCCCGGTCTTGTGGTCGATCCGCGACGACGGCGCGCAGCGGACGGCGGTGACCACGCTTCCCGTCGACGGCTTGATCCTGGCACGCGCGCCGACCGGCAGGCTCGCAGTCGACACGGGTGACGGGCTCGTGCTCGAGAACTCGGACGGCGGCGACCAAACGCTCGTGCCGGAGACGCAGTCTGTACAGGCCGCGGTGTTCTCCCCGTCCGGTTCGAGCGTGCTGTTCAGCCTCGGTGACTACGGGAGCAGCCCGGCGAGTTGGGTGCTCGCCGTCGCCCCGGCGAGCGGAGCGGGATTCCGCGTGGTGGCGGTGGACGCCGCACTTGGCTCGTGGTCGCACGACGGGCGCACGATCGTCTATCCGGGAAGAATCGTCGGTGATCAGGCGACCGTCCTGGCGGTTCCCGCAGCGGGCGGGACGGCGACGCTGCTCGCGAGCGGCGCCTCCTTCGATACAGACGACGACTCCACACCGGAGCTCTCCCCGGACGGCCGCTCGGTTGCATACGTGTGCGGCAACACGGGCGGCGGCACGCTCTGCGTCACCCGCGGCGGAACGACGCGCCGCTATCCGCACGGAGGCTGGCAGCCGCTCTGGTCGCCCAACGGGCGCTACCTCGCAACGCAGCTGTTCGGCAACTACAACAGCGGCGCCGGGCTCGTCGACACGGTGAAGAGGACCCGTAGCGTCATCGCGATGCCGCAGGACATCGGCGTCGAGTACCAGGTGCTCGCGTGGTCGCCCGACTCGACGCGACTGCTCTACGAGCGGCAGTGCGACGCAGGCCTGTTCATTCCGAGCCCGTGTCGCTTCGACACCTGGGTGCGCACGATCGCGTCGCGGCGCGATCGTCGCGTCTCCGTCGACGGAGTCACGTGGTCGCTCGCGGAGTGGCGCGGGCGCACGATCACGTACGTGACGGGCTAGTCGACCGGCGCCGGCGCCGGCTGCTCGACGAGCAGAACGCGTGCGACCGGGCGCGGGAAGACCCAGTTCCAGCGGCCGAGCAGATGCATGAGCGACGGCACGAGGAGCGCACGGATGATCGTCGCGTCGAAGATCACGCCGGCCGAGAGACCGATGCCGAACTGCTTGATGTCCGTGCCCGGGCTCGTCGAGAGCACGAAGAACGCGAGGCACAGAACGAGCGCCGCACTCGTCACGAGCTTTCCGGTGCGTGACAGTCCGAGTGCGATCGCCTGGTCGGTGCTACCGACCTCGTCGTACGCCTCGCGCATGCGCGTGAGCATGAAGACCTCGTAGTCCATCGAGAGGCCGTAGAGGAACGCGAAGATCATCAGTGGAATCCAGGCGATGATCGCGCCGGTGCCCGGGACGTTCCAGATCGCTTCCGACCCGTGGCCCCACTGGAAGATGAAGACGACGATGCCGTACGCGGCGCCGAGCGAGACGAGGTTCAGCACGACGGCCTTGAGCGGCAGCACGATCGACCGGAACGCGCGTGCGAGCAGGATGTACGTGAGCAGCACCACGAACAGCAGGACGTACGGGAAGTTCCCGTACACCGCGTGCACGAAATCGACGTTCTCGGCGGCGACGCCGCCCAGCGTCGCGCGTACACCGGTCTGCGCCGCCGCAGCGGGCAGCACCGAATGCTGCAGGCGCGAAACGGTGTGCACCGTCGTCGAGCTCGACCCGTCCGCGGTCGGGACCGCCTCGATGATCGCCTTGCCCGGCCGGCGCCACGCAGCGGGTGCGGCGGCGCCGACCACACCGTCCGCCCGAGAGATCTCGTGCGTGATGCGCGCGATCTTCGCGCTCGTGACGTTCCCCTCCAGGAGTACTTCGAACGGCATGTAGACGCCCGGTGAGAAGCCGGCATCGGCGAGAGCCGTGCGCCCCGCGATCGCATCGCCTCCGCCCGGGAGGTCCTTCGCCTTCGCCTGGCTCGGGTTGAGCTGAAGGCCGGGGATCAGCAGTGCCGCGACGATCACCGCGCCGAGCAGCGCCGTCAGCGGCGCCCGCCGCCGCACGAGGCGGGACCACCAGCTCCAGAAGCCGGCGCCCGCGTCGGTGCCTTCGACGATGCGCTTCGGCATGACGCGTCCCCTGTTGATGCGCGTCCCGAGCATCGCCAGCATCGCCGGCAGGAGCGTGATCGCCGCGAGGACCGACACGGCCGGGATCAGCAGGCCGCCGATCCCGATCGAGCGGATGAACGGCAGCGGCAGGAACACCATGCTCAGCAGCCCGACCGCGACGGTGGAGCCGGAGACGATCACGGAACGCCCCGCGTGCCGCATCGTCGTCACGACCGCGTCGTCGACCGTCGCGCCGTGTCGGAGCTCTTCGCGGAACCGGAAGATGATCAGCAGCGCATAGTCGATTGCGACGCCGAGCCCGACGAGCGCGATCAGGAACTCGACGATGATCGAGACGTTCGTGATGTAGGTCAGGAGCCAGACGAGCGTAAACGTGTTCAGGATCGCGGCGGCCGCCGTGAGGAGCGGCATTGCGACTGCCGGCAGCGTGCCGAACACGAAGAGCAGGATGATCAGCGCGCCGATGCCGCCGATGAGCGTCTCGCCGAGAACCGACGGGCCGCCGTTCCCGCCCTTGTCGGCGGCCGAGACGATCGCGTTGTAGCCCGTCACGTGCCCGGTCGCGCCCGCCGGCAGCGTCGCGAGCAGCGCGTGCCTGATCGGCCCGTCGCCGATTCCCGAGCTGAAGCCCGGCTGGCCGGACGGGAAGACCTGCTCGTAGGTCGTGTGCCGGTCCTTCGACACATAGAGCGAGCTGCCGGTGGTGAAGTACGAGCTCGCGCGCGCGCCGGGGCTTGCGGCGGCGGCGGCCTCGAGCGCCTTCTTGACGCCGGGTGTCCGCGTGACGTCGCCCTTCACGGTCACGACCGCTTCGAGCGGCGCCGCTTCCCCGCTGCCGAACGCCTTGAGCGTTCGCTGATTCGCTTCGTAGGCGGAGTACCCCGGAATCGAGAACGACTGGAACCAGCGTTTCGACACCTGGCTGGCCGAGAAGGCTCCAAAGAGGGTCAGCACGAGCCAGGCGCCGACGACGACCCTCCGGTGCCGCAGGACGACATGTGCCAGGCGCGTCATCTGTGCCGACTGTAGCTACACGCTCCCGGCTCCCGGGTAGAAAACCAGGTATGCACCCGATCTCGTACACTTCGTAGCAATGTCGGGTCAAGCGTGGGGGTTCATCTTCTTGATGCTCGTCTTGAAGATCCCGATCATCTACCTGGTGTTCGTGGTCTGGTACGCCATCAAGGCCGAGCCGGAACCGGGGACGACGCCCGACGACTACTCGATCTGGCGGCCGTGGCGCCGCTCGTCAGGCCCTCGCCCGCGGCGCGGCGGCCCGCACGGCACGCGCGACTCCGCACGTGCCACGCGCGCGCGACGCGATAAAGTCGCGTCGTGACGTCGAGCGCGCGCGAGCCGATCAAGCCCAGCGAGGCGGTTGCCGGGATCATGGCCGCCGGCGCGTGTTTCCTCGGTGCGATGGAGCTCTTCTACCGCCCGTTCCGCATGGCGCCGGCCGCGCTCATCCTCCTGCTCGCGGCGACCGTGATGAGTGGCCCGCAGCAGCGGCTCGTGCGTGTCGGGTTCGCGATCGTCGGCGTGTGCTTCGTCGTCGGCGCCGCGATCCAGGTTCTCACGCACCACCCTCTCTATTAGCAGAGGACAACGCACATTCCCCTGGTACAACACAGGGGTGAGCACGCACGACGTCGACGGCTTGAACGCCGGCTACGCGCGCGCCCTGCTCGACGAGTACCTCGAGAATCCCGAGGCGGTGCCGTCGGAGTGGCGCGCCCTCTTCGAGAGCGGGGATTCCGCCCTCGTCGCGACGCACCCGGGCATCCAGCGGCTGCTCGAGAAGCTCCCGGACCACGGCAACGGAACCGGCAACGGCCATGCCGAGGCTGCGGCGGCGCCCGCTCCTGCGGAAACGGTGCCGGACGGGCAGCTGCTCGGAGGCGTCGCGGCGGCGATGGCGCTCGTCAAGGCACACCGCACGCACGGGCACCTCGCCGCGCGGCTCGACCCGCTCGGGTCGGAGCCGGTCGGCGACCCCTCGCTCGAGCCGCTGCGCCTCGAGCCGAAGCTGACGCCGGAGCTCCAGGCGCGCATCCCTGCCTCCGTGCTGCGCGTGCACGTCCCCGGCGACACGCTGGCCGACGTCCTGCCGCAGCTCGCCGAGACGTACTGCGGGACGATCGCCTACGAGCTCGAGCACCTCTCCGACCACCAGCAGCGCGTGTGGCTGCGGCAGGCGATCGAATCCGGCCGCTACCGCCAGCCGCTCGCAGCCGAGGAGAAGAAGGCGCTGTTCCGCCGCCTCTGCGAGGTGGAAGGGATGGAGCGCTTCCTGCGCAAGCGGTTCCTCGGCCAGAAGCAGTTCTCGCTCGAAGGGCTCGACGTCATGATCCCGATGCTCGACGAGACGGTCGAGCTCGCCGCCGAGGCCGGGGCGCACGACGTCGTGATCGGTATGGCGCACCGCGGCCGCCTCAACGTCCTCGCGCACACGATCGGGATGCCGTACGAGCACATCCTGCGCGAGTTCGAGGGGGAGCGGACGATCGAGGCGGTCGCCGGCGACCCCGAAGGCGGCACCGGGGACGTCAAGTACCACCTCGCCGCCCACGGCACGCGGACGACGGCGCACGGCAAGGTCGGCGTCCAGGTCGTCGCCAACCCGAGCCACCTCGAGGCGGTCAACCCCGTCGTCGAGGGCCGGGCGCGCGCCGAGCAGACCGACCGCTCCACCCCGAACGGCGCGCACGACCCGTCGGTCGCGCTGCCGGTGCTGCTGCACGGCGACGCGGCGTTCGCCGGCCAGGGCGTGGTCGCCGAGACGTTCAACCTGCACCACCTCGCCGGCTACTCGACGGGCGGCACGCTGCACCTGATCACGAACAACCAGATCGGCTTCACCACCGACCCCGGCGAGGGCCGCTCGACCCGGTACTCGTCCGACCTCGCCAAGGGCTTCGACGTGCCGATCGTGCACGTCAACGCCGACGACCCGGAGGCGTCGATCGCGGCCGTCCGGCTCGCGATGGCCTACCGCCGCAGGTTCGGCCAGGACGTGCTGATCGACCTCGTCGGCTACCGGCGCTTCGGCCACAACGAGCAGGACGAGGCCGCCTACACCCAGCCGCTGATGGTCGAGCAGATCAACGCGCACCCGACCGTCCGCGAGCTCTACCAGGAGCGTCTCGTCGCCGAAGGAGTGCTCACCCCCGAGGAGGCCGACGGGTTCGTCGCCGAGGTGGAGGACGCGCTGCGCGGCGCGCACGAGCGGCTGCGGGCGTCGCTCGGCGAGGCGAACGAGGAGCACGACGGCTCCGTCCCGCCGGCGACCGGAGGCGAGGTCGTCACGGCCGTCCCCGAGCAGGTTCTGCGCGAGCTGAACGAGCAGCTGCTGCGCACGCCCGAGACGTTCACCGTCCACCCGAAGCTCGCCCGCCAGCTCGAACGCCGGCGCGGCGCGCTCGACGACGGCGGCATCGAGTGGGGTCACGCCGAGGCGCTCGCCTACGCGTCGCTGCTCGTCGACGGCATCCCCATCCGGCTGTCGGGGCAGGACACGCAGCGCGGCACGTTCGCGCAGCGCCACCTCGTGCTGCACGACTCGGTCACCGGTGAGACGTTCACGCCGATGCAGCACCTCGACGCGGCGGCCGCCTCCTTCGAGGTCTACAACTCGCCGCTCTCCGAGTACGCCTGTGTGGGCTTCGAGTACGGCTACTCGGCCGCGGCGCCCGAGACGCTCGTGCTCTGGGAGGCGCAGTACGGCGACTTCGCAAACGGCGCGCAGATCGTCATCGACCAGTTCATCTCCTCGGGGCTCTCGAAGTGGCGCGAGACGTCGAGGCTGACGCTGCTCCTGCCGCACGGCTACGAGGGCAACGGCCCCGAGCACTCGAGCGCGCGGCTCGAGCGATTCCTGCAGCTCGCCGCGCAGGACAACCTGCGCATCGCGAACTGCACCACCGCCGCGCAGTACTTCCACCTGCTCCGCCGGCAGGCGCTCGACGCGACGGGGCGGCCGCTCGTCGTGGTGACGCCGAAGGGGCTGCTCCGCTTCAAGGAGGCGGCCTCGACGCTCGCCGAGCTCGCCGGCGGCGAGTTCCGGCCGGTGCTCGACGATCCGCGCGGCGAGCGGGAGACGGTGCGGCGGCTCGTCCTCTGCGCGGGCAAGATCTACTACGACCTGACCGGCCACGAGGTCTACCGCTCCGACGGGCCGGTCGCGGTCGCCCGGATCGAGCAGCTCTATCCGTTCCCGGCCGGCGCGGTCGCCGCGCTGATCGCCGCCTACCCGTCGCTCGACGAGGTCGTCTGGGCGCAGGAGGAGCCGCAGAACATGGGGCCGTGGCGGTCGATCCGCCACCGGCTCGAGGAGGCCTGCGCGGGCAGGCCGCTGCGCTACGTCGGCCGCACCTGGCGGGCGAGCCCGTCCGAGGGCTACCCGACGGCGCACCTGATCGAGCAGGACCGCATCGCGCGCGCGGCGCTCGGTCTCTAGCGCTTCCGCCGGCGCTGCGCCGCGAGGGCCTTCTTCGCGAGCGCCGGCCCGTGCCTGCGCACCTGCCGGGCGAGCAGCCGGCGCTGCTTCGGCGGCAGCCGCCGCCACACGTCGACGAGCGTCAGCGCCACCCCGATCGGGCCGATGCGGCGGGTGAGCCTCACACGGGGCACGGCGCCATTCTGTCACGCCCCCATCGGGACGCGGTACACTCCCGCGCCGGGAGGGAAAAACGGTGTCGGAGCAGGAGGATTCCATGGCCGTCGACAGCGCGTCGCTGTTTGCGCAGGTGATCCAGGAGCATCTCGAGCTGAAGCGGAGGAACGCCGCGCTCGAGCACGAGATGCCGCTCGAGCGCTACCTCTCGGACGATCCGTTCGAGAACCATCCGCTCTTCAAGACGGAGGAGCAGGCGCGGATCGAGGACACCATGGACGGCGTGCAGGGCATCGAGGCCGAGGAGACGAAGCTCGACTGGCCGGTCCACGACGACACCTTCGTCGAGCAGCCGACCGTGGCCGACTCGGTGGTCGTCCCGGAGGCCTCCGAGGAGCAGCCCTCCGACGAGAATCTCTGGTCGCGCTCGCGCGACTTCGACTGGGGCGACTAGCCCGACGCCAGGCCGAAGAGGCGCGCGAGCGCGTCGCGTGTCTCCGGCCAGCGCAGCAGCTCGACCGCCTCCGTCGGCGTGCACCAGCGGTAGCCGTCGTGCTCCCAGTCGAGTGTCGGCTCCCAGCCGTCGGGGGCGGTGACGCGGAAGCAGCGGACGTTCACGGCGAACGCGTCCGGGCCCGGCTCGGCGGGCCGCTCTTCGTCGAGGCGGTAGACGTACTCGGTGACGTCGGCGCCCTCCTCCGGCTCCGCGACGAGCCCCGTCTCCTCCCGCAGCTCGCGCCGCGCCGCCTCGAGCGCGCTCTCGCCCGGCTCGACGCCGCCCGCGACGACGTGCCAGTAGCTCCCCTGGGCGGGTGAGCGGTGCGCGACGAGCACCCGGCCGCCGCGGACGACGAACAGGGCGACCTCGTCGACGGTCACGGAACCGTCAGCCGCGCCCACAGGTTGTCGAGCATCTGCTTGATCGGCGAGAACGTGGCGGAGCCGCCGAAGTCGAGCGCGCCGGCGGCGAACACCTTCGCGCCGTTCGGCAGCTCGTAGTACGTCATCTGCGCGGTCAGGCCCGGCCCGAACAGGTCGGGGATCTCCGCGAGCACGATCGTCCCCGGCGGCGTCTGCGGCGTCGTCGCGTCGATCTCGATCCCGTAGCCGCCGACCGCCTGCCCGAACGTCGAGCCGTCGCTCAGGCCGGTGCCGTCCCACAGCCACGGCGCGGACGCCGAGTTCTCGACGGTGAAGAGCCCCTGGTGCCGGCCGTTGTCGTTCGCGCGGTACTGGACGCCGATCAGGCCGGCTTCGGGGCGGCCGATCATCCGGAACGCCGCGACCTTGCGGATCACCTGGCCCTTCTGCTCGACCTTCCAGTAGAAGTTGTCGGCCGACAGGAACATCAGGTTGCCGCCGAGGTCGCGGTAGCGCTGGATGTCGTCGTACTCGTGCGCCGTGACGTACTCCTCGTGGCCCTCGAAGACGATCAGGTCGTACGCCCGGGCGAGCGCGTCGCCGTTCGGGATCTCCGCGAAGTCCGAGTCGGAGACGAACTCGGCGCTCTTGCCCGACCAGTAGAGCCAGTGCAGGAACGGCAGGTCGTAGCGGTAGAAGCGCGGCGGCACGCCGCGGGCGATGTACGTCCGGCCGAGGTTCACCGAGAGGTTCGGCGGGCCGGCGTACCAGGTGTCGCCGTACCCGTTGCCGTCGTCGTCCTGGAAGTTGTAGGCCTGCCACGTGTTGGTCGGCAGGACGACGAGCACGCGGCTCGCGGCGCCGAGCAGCACCGGGCGGACGACGAACGGCGCGTAGCCGATCCGGCCGTCGGACGAGCCGAACTGGACGTAGTAGAGGCCGCTCGGCACGGCCGGGACGCGGAACAGGATGTCGCGCGGCCGCGACTGGTAGCGCGTCATGTCGATCTGCACCGGCGCACGGTCGATCTCGATCCCCGCCATCTGGTTGTCCGCATAGGTGACGACCTGCTCGGGGCCCGACTGGAAGACGCGCATCGTCAGCTGCGACGCATCGGTTGCGACGTGGATGCGGGCGACCTGCCCGGGCGCGTAGCTCGGCCGGAAGAAGCCCGCGTCGATCCCCTGGATCCGCACGACCGGCCCCCGGGCGTAGCGGCCGACGAACGCGTTCGGGGCGCCGTAGCGCACGGCGCGGCCGCGCGCGTCGTAGGCGAAGAGCCGGATCAGGTACGTCCGCGGGTTGAGCTTCGCCGGCCGCCACGTGATCACGTGCGAGCCGCGGCGGAGGTGAAGCGGCCCGCTCGTCCAGATCACGTGCGGCGCCTTGACGGTGCGCGTCACCTCCATCGTCACCGTCGCCGGCTCCGCCAGCGAGAAGCGGACGTGGGCCGCGTCGCGGAAGCCGTCGCCGTTCGGGCTGATCGTCGTCAGCAGCCTGCCGTCGCCCGCATACGGCGTCGAGCCGTTGTCGACGTGCAGGTCGAGCAGCCGCGGCGTCGGCGAGGCGGCGTGCGCCGGGGCGGCGAACGCGAGCGCCGCGAGCGCGGCGGGGGCGAGTCGGCGCACGGCCGGAAGCCTACTAGTGGTCGCTCCGGTTAGTTCGTTTCTGGTAGCAGGGTCCGGGGGTTTTCGATCGAAGAGGTCGTCGTCCTGGTGGGCGACGATGGAGGCGATCGAGATGGCTGCACCGGTGAAACGGATCGAAGTCGCTGTTGAGGATCGGCGTGAGTTGGAGCGGATCACGCGTTCGCGGACGGCCGAGCGGCGGGCGGTCGAGCGGGCGCGGATCGTGCTCGCCGCCGCCGGCGGGCGTTCGGCGGCGCGGATCGCGAGCGAGGTCGG
>DASREW010000011.1:0-4412 GCA_035651895.1 Gaiellaceae bacterium | reverse complement strand
GACCTGACCGTGCTCGGCAAGATCGTCGGCGGCGGGCTGCCGCTCGCGGCCTTCGGCGGCCGCGTCGACGTCATGTCGCGGCTCGCGCCGGCGGGCGACGTCTACCAGGCCGGCACGCTCTCCGGCAACCCGCTCGCGACCGCGGCCGGCCTGTCGGTGCTGCGCCGGCTCCGGGAGCAGTCCGTCTACGACGCGCTCGAGCGCCGCAGCGCCCGGCTCGAGGCCGGCCTCGCGCAGTTCGGTCGCGTGCAGCGCGTCGGCGCGATGCTGACGTTCTTCGGCGGCGTCCGTCCCGTCCGCCGTTTCTCGCACCTCGACAGGGAACGCTACGGCGAGCTCTTCCGCGGGCTGCTCGAACGCGGCGTGTACGTCGCCCCGAGCCCGTACGAGTGCCTGTTCCCCTCGCTCGCGCACGGCGACGACGAGATCGACGAGACGGTCGCAGCCGTCTCCGCTGTCGTCGCGAACCGTTAGTGGACGCCTTCGAGGTCATCTCGGCCGACGTCTCGAACGAGAGCCCGCTCTGGGCCGCGGCACTGCTCCCCGCCTGTGAGCGTCAGCCTGTCGCCGTCTTCTCGCCGCTCGCTCCGGAGCGGTTCGCGCTCGGCCTCGAGACCGTCTACGAGGCGTACCTCGTCCACTACGGCACCTCGCGGTTGTTCGACTCGCCGCCCGATCACGAACGCGTCCTGCTCGGTGACTACCTGTACGCGCACGGGCTCGTGCGCATCGCGAGCGCGGGCGGCGTCGACGCGGTCGCCGTGATGGCGGACCTGATCTCGACGTGCGCGGCGCTGCGCGCGCGCGGTGCGCGCGGCGACGGGGAAGTGTGGGTGGACGCCGCGCGGCGGCTCGGCGGCGACCCCGGCGACGCCGAGATCGTGCGCGCCCTGGCCCGTCACTACGTTAGAGTCGGGTCGTGATCGGCTTCATGAGCCATCCGACCACGCAGGCCGACCAGGGGCTCGACGTGATCACGATCATGCTCGTCACCGGCCTCGTCTTCCTGCTGGTCGTCCTGCTCGGCGAGCTGACGAAGTGGGCGGGTCATCGGCGCCGCGACCGCAAGTACGGCATCCATTCGCAGTAGCGGCGTCGCGGTGTGAGGCTGCTCTCGCAGAACGCCAAGGTCGCCGCGCTCAGTCGCGTCCCGTTGCTCTCCGGCCTCTCGAAGCGCGAGCTGAGCGAGCTCGCGAGGGTCGCGGAGGATCTCGAGTTCCCCGCCGGTCGCGTCCTCGCGCGCGAGGGCACGATGAGCCGCGAGTTCCTCGCGATCGTCGAGGGCGAGGTCGAGTTGACGAAGAAGGGAAGGCGCGTGAAGACGATCGGGCCCGGCGACTTCATCGGCGAGTTCTCGCTCGTCGTCGGCAAGCCGCGGGAGGTGACGGCGACGTCGAAGACGCCGCTGCGTGCATTCGTGCTCACGGAGCGCGACTTCAAGCAACTGCTGCGTTCGAGCCCCGGCGTCGAGCTGAAGGTGATGCGCTCGCTCGTCGAATGGATCCGGACGCTCGTCAAGGACCCGACGCTCCTGACCGGCTGAGATGCCGCCCGCCGACCTGCGCGAGTGGATCGCCCTCCTCGAGCGCGAGGGCGAGCTCGTCCGGGTCGCCGCCGAGGTCGACCCGTACCTCGAGGTCACCGAGATCGTCGACCGCACCGTCAAGTCAGGCGGGCCCGCGCTCCTCTTCGAGCGGCTGAAGGGCAGCGAGCACCCGCTCCTGATCAACCAGTTCGGGACCGAGCGCCGCATGTGCCTCGCCTTCGGCGTCGAGCGCCTCGACGATGTCGGCGCGAAGCTCGCCGGCGTGCTCGAGCTGCAGCCGCCCACCGGCCTCGTCGACAAGCTGCGCGGGCTGAGGCAGCTGAAGTCGCTCGCCGACTCGCTCCCGACGACCGTCCGCCGCGGCGCCTGCCAGGAGCTCGTCTTCCGTGGCGACGAGGTCGATCTCGGCCGCTTGCCGGTGCAGACCTGCTGGCCCGGCGACGCCGCGCCGTTCATCACCCTGCCGGCCGTGATCACGCGCGACCCCCGCACCGGGCAGCGCAACGTCGGCATGTACCGCCTGCAGGTGCTCGGACCGCGCGCGACGGCGATGCACTGGCAGATCCACAAGGACGGACGCGCCGACTACCTGTTCAGCGAGGGCCGGATGGAGGTCGCGGTCGCGCTCGGCCTCGACCCGGTGACGGCGTACAGCGCGAGCGCGCCGCTGCCGAAGCACATCGACGAGCTGATGTTCGCAGGCTTCCTGCGCGGCGAGTCCGTCGAGCTCGTCAAGGGCGTCGCCGTCGACCTCGAAGTGCCGGCGAACGCGGAGATCGTGCTCGAGGGCTACGTCGAGCGCGGCGAGCTCGTCGACGAGGGCCCGTTCGGCGACCACACCGGCTACTACACCGCGGCCGAGCCGTTCCCGGTCTTCCACGTCACCGCGCTGACGATGCGGCGGGACGCCGTCTACCCGTCGATCGTCGTCGGCAAGCCGCCGCAGGAGGATGCGTGGCTCGGCAAGGCGACGGAGCGAATCTTCCTACCCGCGATCCGCGCGACGGTGCCGGAGATCGTCGATTACGACCTCCCGGTCGCGGGCGCGTTCCACAACTGCGCGATCGTCTCGATCCGCAAGGCCTTCCCGGGCCACGCACGCAAGGTGATGCACGCCGTCTGGGGGCTCGGGATGCTCTCGCTCACGAAGGCCGTCGTCGTCGTCGACGAGCACGTCGACGTGCACGACTACGAGCAGGTCTTCTTCTACGTCGGCGCCAACGTCGATCCTGCGCGAGACGTCGTGCTGGCGGACGGGCCGACCGACCACCTCGACCACGCGTCGACGCGGCAGTTCGTGAGCGGCAAGCTCGGGATCGACGCAACCGCGAAGGGGCCCGACGAGGGAACGAGGGAGTGGCCGCCCGAGATCGAGATGAGCGACGAGGTGCGCGACCTCGTCACCCGCCGCTGGGCGGAGTACGGAATTCCTCGGGATCCTGCTGCAGGCAACGGGTCTTTCCGTCATAGTTCGACGCGGCTGACGCGACGCTGAACGCCAGACGACCGGATGCAACCGAGCCGCGAACATCGACCTTCCGCGCGCCCGAGCCTCTGGCCGTGGACGTTCGCGCTCGGCGTCGTGCTCGTCCTGGTCGGGATCGTGGTGTCGTGGATCCTGGTCGCCGTCGGCGCGGTCGTCGCGGTCGCGGCCGGCTTCGCGTGGGTGCGCGGGCTCGCGGGCGCCGGCACGCTCCTGCGGACGGGCGAGGTCGAGCCGGAGCGCCGGGTCGAGGCACCGCAGGAGGACGGCTACGTGCCGCCGCGGCCGGAGCGGTTCCCGCGCTCGGTGTTCCTCGAGCTCTCGACGCTCGGCCTCGGCGGCGTGATCGGCGGCCTCGTCACGGTGCCGGCGCTGGGGTTCATGGTGCTGCCGCCGTTCCTGAAGCAGAAGTTCAAGAGCCAGGACGTCGGCCCGGTCACCGATTTCCCCGAGGGGACGTGGGTCGTGACGACGTTCATGGCCGATCCGGCGCAGGGCGAGGTCTCGCGCAAGACTGCCTTCGTCCGCAACAACGGCATGCTCGGCCAGTACCCGAGCTTCACCGTCATCTCGAACCACTGCGCGCACCTCGGCTGCCCGGTGCAGCCGAACGGTCCGCTGCTCGGCAAGGGCTCGCCTTTCGGCGACGAGCAGAAGCAGTACAAGGACGTGACGCTGATCCCGGCGCTGAACGTCGCCGGCTTCGGCTGCCCGTGTCACGGCGGCGCCTACGACACCGAGGGCAACCGGACGGCAGGGCCCCCGGTGCGCGCGCTCGACCGCTACTCGTTCTCGATCCGCGACGGGCACCTCTTCCTCGGCGCCCCGTTCTCCGTCTCGTTCGTCGAAGGCACCGGTGCACAGGCGAAGATCCACAAGTGGTCGCTGGCGTTCCCGGGCGAGCACGTGCACGGGATCGAGTCCTGGCTGTACCCGATCCAGGCGCCGCACTGATGGCGACGCGCAGGCGCACGCGGCAGCAGCAGATGCAGGACGCGATCCTCTATCCGCTCGACTGGATCGAGGAGCGGTCCGGGCTCGTCGGCGCGATCCGCTACTTCCTCTTCCGCAAGGTCCCGGGCGACGTCAACTGGTTCCAGACGCTCGGCTCGGCGACGCTGACCGCATTCCTCGTCCAGGCGACGACCGGCGTCATCCTCGCGATGTACTACCAGCCCGGACCGACGACGGCGTACTCGTCGATCCAGCGCATCACGAACGACCTCTTCGCCGGCTGGCTCGTCCGCGGCATGCACAGGTGGGGCGCCTCCGTCTTCATCATCCTGATGTTCATGCACATGGGCCGGGTGTTCCTCTTCGGCGCGTACAAGTTCCCGCGCGAGCTCACCTGGCTGATCGGCGTCGGGCTGCTCGCGCTCGGGC
>DASREW010000010.1:0-32570 GCA_035651895.1 Gaiellaceae bacterium | reverse complement strand
GCACTACCACGACACGCAGGACGAGCTCTACCTCGTCCACCGCGGGCGTGCCCGCTTCGAGGTCGGCGGCGAGACGCGCGAGCTCGGCGAGGGCGGTCTCCTCTACGTCGAGTCGACGACGCCGCGGCGGATGTCGAACGCCTCGGCCGACGAGGATCTCGTCGTCTTCGCCGTTGGCGGCAAGGGCGGCTACGTGGAGCGCGACGGCCATCTCGTCGACCCCGCGGACGCCGACAAGCGGGCGCGGCTGGCCCGGGGAGACGTGTCGTGAAGGGCCAGATGATGGACTACCAGCTGACGCTGCCGACGATCCTCCGCCGCGCGGAGACGTACTTCGGCGACCGGGAGATCGTCACGCGCCTCGCGGACCGGAGCTTCCACCGCTACACGTACGCCGAGTCGTGCCGGCGCGCGCGGCAGCTCGCGGTCGCCCTGCAGCGGCTCGGCCTCGAGCGCGGCGCCCGCGTCGCGACGCTCTGCTGGAACCACTACCAGCATCACGAGTGCTACCTCGGCGTCCCGTGCGGCGGCTTCGTGCTGCACACGCTCAACCTCCGTCTGCACCCGTCGGAGCTCGCGTACATCGCAAGTCACGGCGGCGACCGCGCGATCGTCGTCGACAGGATGCTCCTGCCGCTGCTCGAGCAGTTCCGGGGCGAGACGTCGATCGAGCACGTCTTCGTGGTCGAGGATTCGTACGAGGAGCTGCTCGCCACGGCCGATCCGGACGAATGGCGCGACCCCGAGCTCGACGAGGACGAGGCGGCCGCGATGTGCTACACGAGTGGCACGACGGGGCTGCCGAAGGGCGTCGTCTACTCCCATCGCTCGACCGTGCTCCACACCTTCGGCGTCCTGTCGGGCGCGCCGCACGGGATGCCGGTCTTCGGCGGCGACACCTTTCTCCCGGTCGTCCCGATGTTCCACGCGAACGCGTGGGGCTACCCCTACCTGGCGACGATGGTGGGTGCGAAGCTCGTCTACCCTGGCCCCCACCTCGACGGGGTCAGCCTGCTCGAGGACTTCACGCAGGAGCAGGTCACGTGGTCGGCGGGAGTGCCGACGGTCTGGCTCGGGGTGCTGAACGAGCTCGAGCAGGATCCCGGCCGCTGGGACCTCTCGCACATGAAGGGAATGCTCTGCGGCGGCTCGGCGCCGCCGCGCGCGCTGATCGACGCCTACCACCGTCGCGGAATCGCGATCATCCACGGGTGGGGCATGACGGAAACGTCGCCTGTGGCGTCGACCTCCGACCTGACGGGCGACCTCGCGACGCTCGACTGGGAGCGTCAGCTGGACTTCGTGTCGCTGCAGGGGCTGCCGCTCCCGTTCGTGGAGGTGCGGATCCGCGACCCCGCCGGCAACGAGCTGCCATGGGACGACGAGGCGATGGGCGAGCTCGAGGTGCGCGGGCCGTGGATCGCGGCCTCGTACTACGACGCGCCGGACCAGGCCAGCCGCTGGACCGACGACGGCTGGTTCAGGACGGGCGACATCGCGTCGATGGACCCGAGGGGCTTCATTCACATCCAGGACCGCACGAAGGACGTGATCAAGTCCGGAGGCGAGTGGATCTCGTCGGTCGAGCTCGAGAACGCGCTCATGGCGCACCCGGCCGTCGCCGAAGCTGCGGTGATCGCGATCCCCGACGCGAAGTGGGACGAACGCCCGCTCGCGGCGGTCGTGCTACGCGAAGGGCAGTCCGCGACGGCCGACGAGCTGCGCGACTTCCTCGCGCCCGACTTCGCCAAGTGGTGGCTGCCCGACCGCTTCGAGTTCGTCGCCGAGATCCCGAAGACGAGCGTCGGCAAGTTCAGGAAGACGGAGCTACGCGACATGTTCGCCGGGGTGCCGACGTGATCGAGACCGTCTGGCTCGACAACCCGCCCGTCAACGCCGTGAACGGCGGCATCCTCGAGACGCTGTGGAACGCGTTCGAGAACCTCGGCGACGACGTCCGGGCTGTCGTGCTGCGCGGCAAGGGCGAGCGCGCGTTCTCCGCGGGAGCGGACATCACCGGCTTCGTCGGCGGGAACCGGGAGGGCGACCGGCCCGGCGGCATCCAGCCGGTAGCCGACCTGATCGAAGCGGCGCCGGTCCCCGTCGTCGCAGCGATCCACGGCTACTGCCTCGGCGGCGGGCTCGAGATCGCGCTCGCGTGCGACTTCCGCATCGCGACGCGCGATGCGCAGCTCGGCTTCCCGGAGGTGAATCTCGGGCTGCTGCCGGGCGGCGGCGGCACCCAGCGCGCGCCGCGGCTCATCTCCGCCGGTCGCGCGCGCTGGCTGACGCTGTCGGGCGAGCGGATCCCGGCCGAGACCGCCGAGGCGTGGGGGCTCGTCGAGTTCCTCGTCGACGACCTCGACGCGGGCATCGCCCGGTACGTCGAGCCGCTCGACAAGCAGAGCCCGCATGCGCTCCGCCAGATCAAGAAGCTGATGCACGAGACGCGAGACGCGCGCAGCGACGAGCGCGAGGTGGAGGCGTTCGCAGCCTGTCTCACCTCCGAGGACGGGCAGGAGGGCGTCGCAGCATTCCTCGAGAAGCGCGCGCCCGTCTGGACCGGCAGGTGAGAGCGGTCGTCCTGCGCGAGGTCGGCGGCGACCTCGCGCTCGAGGACTGGGACGAGCCCGGGGGCACGGTCGTCGACGTCCGTGCGGCCGGGGTCAACTTCGCCGACGTGCTCATCCGCCGCGGGCTGTATCCGCAGATGCCCGAGCTGCCGTACGTGCTCGGCAACGAGGTCGCCGGCGAGCTGGAGGGCCGCCGCGTACTCGCCCTGCCGCGTTCGGCAGGCGGCTACGCGGAGCGGGTCGAAGTCGACCCGGACTGGGTGTTCGACCTGCCGGAGAACGCGTCGTACGCGGCCGGTGCGTCGTTCCTGACGACGTACCTCACCGCTCATATACCACTGGGATATCAGTTGCATATCAGCGCGGGCTCGTCCGTTCTGGTCCACGCCGGATCGGGCGGTGTCGGCGTTGCCGCGATCCAGCTTGCGAAGCTCCGCGGTGCGCACGTCGTCGCGACGGCGAGCAGCCACGAGAAGCGCGAGTACGCCCGCTCGGTCGGCGCCGACGAGGTGCGCGACTACGACGAGATCGACGATCTGCGCGTCGATGCCGTCATCGACCCGGTCGGCGGCGAC
Source organism: Gaiellaceae bacterium (assembly GCA_035651895.1). Taxonomy (GTDB): domain Bacteria; phylum Actinomycetota; class Thermoleophilia; order Gaiellales; family Gaiellaceae; genus PALSA-600. Next base: position 29,422 of record DASREW010000010.1, on the reverse strand, counting down.
GTGTTCACTCGCTCGCTGCCGTTGCTGAACCCGCTCGGCGCGATCGTCGCGATCGGCTTCGCCGGCGGGCTCTGGCAGGACCCGAGCGTCCAGTGGCTCGTGGGCCGGAACGCCGCCGTCGTCGGCGTCTACCTGGGCCGCTTGATGAAGCTGCGGCCGGAGCTGGTGCGCGGCGCAGCCGAGGAGCTGCTCGCGCTCTGGCGCGCGGGGAAGATCGACCCACCCGTGGGTGCGACGTTCCCGCTCGCGGATGCGCGCGACGCGCATGCGCTGATCGAGGCGCGCCGCCACGTCGGCAAGGTCGTGCTCGAGCCGTGAAGGCGATCGTCACCGGCGGCGAAGGCGGCCTCGGCCGGGCGTTCCGGGCGCGCCTCGAGCGCGAGGGATATCAGGTCGAGTCGCTTGATATATCAACCGGCTTCGACGTGTCCGACCCGGCCGCGTGGGAGCGCGTCGGCCCCGTCGATCTCGCCTGCCTCAACGCCGGCGTGCTGACCGGTGACCTGAACCCGGAGAGCTACCGCCGCGCGGTGTCCGTCAACGTCGACGGCGTCGTCTTCGGGGTGCTGCGGCTGCGTCAGGTGATGCGTGAGGGTGCGATCGTCGCGACCGCCTCGCTCGCCGGCCTGACCGCAATGCCGAGTGACGCGGTCTACTCGCTGACCAAGCACGCGGTTGTCGGGTTCGTGCGCAGCATGGCGCCGCACGTCGAGCCCGTCCGCCTGAACGCGGTCTGCCCCGGGATCGCCGACACGCCGATGATCGATCACCAGCGCGACGCGTTCGCGGCGGCCGGCTTCCCGCTGCTCGCGCCGGACGACGTCGCCGAGGCGATGTGGCGTGCAGCGACGAGCGAGGGGACCGGCGAGTGCTGGTTCGTCCAGCCGGGCCGTGAACCGGCGCCGTTCCGCTTCCCCAATCTGCCCGGGCCGCGCGTCGACGGCGACAGCGTCGGCGAGCCGCCGCTCTAGTTCAGCCCCGGGTCGAAGGGCATGTTCTCCATCAGCTCGAACGACCCGCCTTTGCGGTGGAGCACCGTGCGCCACAGCTCGTCGGGATCGTTTGCGAAGGCGTCGTCGGCGACCGCGTCGACGATGATCCACGAGTCCTCCTCGAGCTCGGCTTCGAGCTGGCCCTCGCCCCAGCCCGAGTAGCCGGCGAACAGCCGCAGCCGCCTGATCGCGAGATCCTCGGGCTCGGCGTCCGCGGGCATGAAGCCGAGCCGATCCATGATCGGCGCGGCGGCCTGCGCGACGTCCTCGAACTCGGCGAGCACCATGAACGCCTCGGGCTGCACCGGGCCGCCGACGTAGACGCGGTCGTCGGCGCCCGGCAGGCCGTCGAGCACCGGCACGACGTCGTTGGCGGCGACATCGGAGGGATGGCTGAGCACGAGCCCCATCGCGCCGTCCTCGTCGTGGTGCGCGATCAGCACGACCGTCTTGCGGAAGTTCGGATCGAGCAGTGACGGCGAAGAGACGAGCAGCTTGCCGCGGAGTGAGTTCACGTCAGGAGAACTGCCACGAATCGCCGGCCGCAAACGCCTTGAGGATGCGGCGGGCGACGACCTGGCGGTGAACTTCGTCCGGGCCGTCGTAAATGCGGCCGCCGCGCGCCATCATCGCCATGTGCGCGAGCGGCGTCTCGTCGGTGAGGCCGCGTGCCCCGTGCACCTGGATCGCACGGTCGATGACGTCCTGCAGGACCTTCGCGGCGAAGAACTTGATCGCAGAGATCTCGACGCGGGCCTCGTCGCCTGCGTCGATCTTGTGCGCCGCATCGAGCGTCATCAGCCGGCACGCCTGGATCTCCGCGTAGCTGTCTGCGACCCAGTTCTGCACGGTCTGCTTGCGGGCGAGAGGCTCGCCGAAAGTCTCGCGCTCGTTCGCGTACGAGCACATGAGCTCGAACGCGCGTTGCATCTGCCCGAGCCAGCGCATGACGTGGTGGATGCGGCCCGGGCCGAGCCGCTTCTGCGCGATCAGGAAGCCTGCGCCTTCGGCGCCGAGCGTGTTCGTGACCGGCACGCGCACATTGGTGTACCGCACCTCGCAGTGCGTCGACCAGCCCTTGCCGGCGTGGCCCATCACCACGATCGGGCGGACGACGTCGACCCCCGGCGTGTTCGCGGGGACGATGATCTGGGTCGCGCGCGCGTGCGGGTCCGCATCCGGATCGGTGACCGCCATCACGATCCCGAACGCCGCACCCTGCGCGCCCGACGAGAACCACTTGTGGCCGTCGATCACCCACTCGTCGCCGTCGCGCACCGCCCGCGTGCGCAGCGTCGTCGGATCGGAGCCCGGCACCTCCGGCTCCGTCATCGAGAAGAACGAGCGGATCTCGCCGGAGACCAGCGGGAAGAGCCAGCGTTCCTTCTGCTCGTCGGTGCCGAACATGTGCAGGATCTCGGCGTTGCCGGCGTCGGGCGCCTGGCAGCCGAAGATGAGCTGCGCCCACGACACGCGGCCGATCTGCTCGTTCAGGTACGCGTAGTCGAGGAAGCCGGTACCGGTGCCGCCCGCCTCGGGCGGCACGTGGGGCGCCCAGAGGCCGAGCTCCTTCACCTCGCCCTGTAGCTGGGCGATCAGCGCGTCGGCCTCGTCGCTCTCGCTGTCGAGGATCGCCTCGCTCGGCAGCACACGCTCGTTCATGAAGGCGCGCACCTGCTCGAGCTTCTCGGTCGGCGGCGCCCAGGCGGTGGCAGTCATTGGCGTAGCATCGCACGCGATGAAGCTCGGCTTCTACATGGGTTACGCGCAGCCGGGGACGAACCCGCTCGAGCTACTCGAGCTCGCCCGTGAGGCGGAGCGGCTCGGCTACGACTCGGCCTGGGCCGCGGAGGCGTGGGGTGTGGACGCGGTCACGCCGCTGGCGTGGCTCGGGGCGACGACGACGACGCTGAAGCTCGGCAGCGCGATCATGCAGCTTCCCGGCCGGTCGCCCGCGAACGCGGCGATGACGGCGGTGACGCTCGACCTGCTCTCGGGCGGACGCTTCCTGATGGGGCTCGGCACCTCCGGGCCGCAGGTCGTGGAGGGCTGGCACGGCCAGGAGTGGGGGAAGCCGCTCACGAAGACGCGCGAGTACGTCGAGATCGTCCGCACGATCCTCCGCCGCGAGCGGCTCGAGCACCACGGCGAGCACTACGACATTCCCGTGCAGGGCGGGACCGGGCTCGGCAAGCCACTGAAGCTGATGGCGCGGCCGCTGCGCAGCGACATCCCGATCTACCTCGCGGCGATCGCGCCGAAGGCGGTCGAGCAGGCGTTCGAGATCGCGGACGGCTGGCTGCCGATCTTCTGGTCGCCGGAGAAGGCGCGGGACGTGTTCCCGCTCGAGCGCGTGCGCGACGGCTTCGACATCGCGCCGACCGCGCCTGCGATCGTCACCGACGACGTGCAAAGCGGCCGCGATGCGCTCAAGCAGTACTACTCGTTCTACATCGGCGGCATGGGCGCAAGGTCACGCAACTTCTACAACGACCTGTTCACGCGCTACGGCTTCGAAGCGGAGGCGCGCGAGGTCCAGGAGCTGTTCCTCGACGGCAAGCAGGTCGAGGCGGCCGCCGCCGTTCCCGATGCGTTCGTGGACGAGGTCGCGCTCGTCGGCTCCGTCGAACGCATTCGCGAGCGGCTCGCAGCATTCCGCGACAGCGGAGCGACGTCACTGCTCGTCTCGACGCGCGACGAGAAGACGCTCAGAGGCGTCGCCGAAGCGGCTAGCTGACGTCGCGGTGGGTGACGACCGTTCCCGCGACGCGATCGCCGATGCGTCGTGTGCTCGACCCGTCCGACCAGACGGCGATCGCCGCGACGAGATACGGCACCGCGTACGGCGCCGCGTCCACCGCGCGCAGCACGTTGCGGATCACTGCGGCCTTCCACGTGAGCGGCGTCAAGTCGGCCATCCGCACCCGCAGCCCGAGCACGAACTTGCCCGGCGTCGCGCCGAGGAGGCGCTCGAACAGCGCGTAGTACGCGATCGCCAGCACGATCCAGAGCACGAGCACTTTCGGGTCGCTCGTCGAGTACCTGACCCCGTGCCCGCCGTTCGGGCCGACGGTGTGCGACTTCTTGCCGAACACGACCAGCACCGGGATGCCGACGACGACGAAGCCGACGACTCCGTCGACGACGGTCGCGGCAGCACGCGGGCCGACGCCGGGCAGGCTCCTCATGCGAGCGCGTCGAGCGCCGTTTGCGCAAGCAGCGGGACGGCGTGCTCGAAGATCGCCGCGCGCGTGTCCTCGGCGCCGAGCTCGCCGCGGATGAACCGCCCGTAGATCGCCTCGCAGAAGACGGCCGCCTTCCAGAGCGCGAGCGCCTCGAACCACTCGATCGGCTCGACGGCCCGGCCGCTCTGCGCGACGTAGCGCTCGACGAGCTCCGCGCGCGTGGGAAAGCCGGGCTCGGCCGTGACGGGCGACGAGCCGAGGGCGGACGTGCGTCCGTTCGGCTCGCTGTAGGTCGACAGCAGGTAGCCGACGTCCGCGCGCGGATCGCCGATCGCGCCCATCTCCCAGTCGAGCACCGCGACGATGCGTGTCGGCCGGTCGCGCGCGACCATCATGTTGCCGAGCCGGTAGTCGCCGTGCACGACGGTCTCCGGCAGCGGCTCGGGCAGTCGGTCGGCGAGCAGGCGCGAGACCTCGTCGACCTCGGGGATCTCGCGCGTCTGGTTGATCTCCCACAGCTGCGTGAAGCGGCGCACCTGCCGCTCGTTGTACGAGCCGAGCCGCCGGAATGCGTCGAGCGACGGGCCGTGCGCGGCGTGGATCTCGACGAGCGTGTCGACGAGATCGAGCCCGAGCGCACGCCGCGCCGCTTCGGCCTCGAGACCGGGCGGCAGCTCCTGCGTGATCACGTGCCCGTCGAGGAAGCGCATGACGTAGAACGGGACGCCGAGGACGCTCGTGTCCTCGCACACCGCGACGATCTCCGCCAGCCGGTCGAAGCCGGCCGCACGAATGGCGTTCTGCAGGTTGGCCTCGCGCACCATGTCGTGCGTCGAGGGCGGCAGCGGCGGCCGCGGCGGCCGGCGCAGCACGAACCGCTCGTCGCCGCGCTCGATCAGGAACGTGAAGTTCGAGCCGCCGCCGTCGCCGATGCGGGTCGCAGTCACGGGTCCGGTTCCGAGCCCGTGCGCGTCGAGGAACTCCTCGACCTTCTCCTCGACGACGAGCGGTGCGAGCACGACTGCGATGCTACGCACCGTGCGCAGGCGGCTCTACCTGATGCGGCACGCGGAGGTGTCGTACGTCGGCGAGCGCGACCCCGAGGTCGTGCACCTGACGCCGCGCGGGCTCGAGCAGGCGGAGGCGGCGCGGCGCGCGCTCGAGGGGATCGAGCTCGATCTGGTCGTGACGAGCGGCCTGCCGCGGACGATCGAGACGGCGGAGGTCGTCGCGCCGGGGCACGAGCTCGAGGCGTGGCGGGACTTCGCTGAGTGGCGCGGCGGCCGCCTCGACGACATCCCCGTCGACGAGCTCGAGGGGGTGTTCGTCGGCTCGCTGCAGATCCGCGACGAGCGCGCGCGCTTTCTCGGTGGAGAATCGCTCGGTGAAGCGCTCGACCGCGTGCTGCCCGCGTTCGAGGAGCTCGTCGCGCGTGAGTGGCAGACGGCACTCGCCGTGTTCCACGGCGGCGTGAACCGCATCCTGATCTCGCACGCGCTCGCCGGGGGTCGCACGTACTTCGGGACGTTCGAGCAGGCGCCCGCGTGCATCAACGTCCTCGACCTCGGCGCGGACGGGACCTGGATCGTCCGCACGGTGAACTACATCCCGTACGACCCGCTGCATCCGGCGCGGACGACGACGATGGAGCATCTCTGGGCCGAGCTACGCGCATGGCTCGACGAGCGCGGCGAGTAGCCGGTCGAGCACGCGGGCGCCCGCGGCGAGGTCGTCGAGCCCGATCGCCGCTCCGAGCTCGTTCGCCCAGACGACCTGCGCGCGCTGAATGCGCGTGAGCGCGCGGCGTCCCGAAGGCGACAGGCGCACGAGCTTCGCGCGACGGTGCGCCGGGTTGTCCTCGTAGGTGACGAGCCCTTCGTCCGCAAGCACGTCGGCCAGGCGCTGAACGCTCTGCCGGGCGAGGCTCCACTCGCGCGCGATCCGGGCGACCGGCTTGGGCTCGTGCTCGACCGCGGCGAGCACCCGCCAGCGCGCCGTGGTTTGCCCCGCCGGCGCGGCGAGCTCGTCCCCGATCTCGGACAGCAGACCCTCGAGCCGGAAGACCTGCACGGCGAGCGCGCTCAGCGCCGAGCCCTCGGGTGTGCGTTCGACAGCATGCTGTCGTTTCGGTACACTCATATGACAGCATTCTGTCATAGGAAGGAGAGGACGTGGACTGGAAGCTCGAGCTGATTGCGGTACCGGTGACCGACGTCGACCGCGCGAAGGAGTTCTACGAGCGCGTCGGGTTCAACCTCGACCACGACCACACCGTCAATCCGGAGCTGCGCTTCGTGCAGCTCACGCCGCCGGGCTCGGCCTGCTCGATCGCGATCGGCACCGGTCTCACCGATGCGCCGGTCGGCTCCGCGCGGCCGCAGATCGTCGTACCGGACGCCGCCGCAGCGCACGCCGAGCTCGCGGGACGCGGGATCGAGACGAGTGGCGTCGAGGAGTACCCCTGGGGGAAGTTCGTCTTCTTCGCCGACCCCGACGGGAACCGCTGGGCGCTGCAGGAGCTTCCCGCCCACCGCCAGGGACGTGGCTAGCTCAGCCACGTCCTCTTCCCTGGGAAGGGTTACAAAAGCGCCACAAGTCATCCACAGCCGCTAGAACCACTGCGTGCTCGAGACGTTCGTCGACCGGAAGCGGCTGGTGCTCGCGCGCGATCTGCGCGTGACGGGATTGGGCGCGCTGGCGCCCGCGCTGCTCGTGTCGGTGCTCGCGGGCGCCCTGCCCGTGGGCTTCGTCGTCGCGACGAGCGTGATGATCGGCGCGCTGCCGGCGGCGATCCGCGACGGCTCGGGATCGCACGGCGCCCACCGGGCGTACGTCGCGCTCGCGCTGGCCGCCGCGTCGTTCGCGCTCCGGCAGGCGCTCGTGCCGATCCAGACGCTGACGATCGTCAGGCTCGCGCGCCGCTTCGACGGCTGGGCGCGCGGGCGCTTCATGGACGCGGCGTTCGCGCCGCGCTCGATCGCGCCCCTCGAGGATCCGACGGCCCGAGAAGCGGCCACGATGTCCGGGCAGGCGCTCCAGGGATGGTGGTTCTCTCCGGGCGATGCCGCCGCCGCGAACATCTCCGTCGCCGCGCGCTACGCGGGCGCGATCGCAATGGCGATCCCGATCGGGATCCTCTTCGCCTGGTGGGCCGCCGTGTGGCTCCTGGCGAGCGGGCTCGTCCTTCGCAGCATCTTCCGGCACGGCTTCGGGCGCGTCGTCGCCCGCGAAGAGCAGGGCTTCCGCCATCTGCGCCTTGCGTGGTACTTCCGCCAGCTCGGGCTCGGCTCGGCCGCGGCCAAGGAGATCCGCATCTTCGCGCTCGTGCCGTGGCTCGCCGCGCGATACCGCGCGGCGATGGACGACTTCATGGCGCTGCAGTGGTCGGCTCGCTGGCGGAGCTTCATCGCGCCGTGGCTCGCCGGCTCGATCGTCGCCGCGGGCGTGCTCGCGGTCGTCTTCGTCTCCGTCGCGCGCGGCGCCGCTCACGGTGACGTGTCGCTTGGCACGCTGGCGCTCGTTCTCCAGTCGGGCTTCGCGGTGCTGACCGTCGCCTCGTGGTACCCCGAGGCGGACATCCAGACCGCGTACGGCGGCCAGAACTACGGCCAGCTGCTCGTGCTCGAGGAGGCGATCGCCGCCGCCGGTGATACCTCCGGGAGCCTCGATCCGGGAAGCCGGCCCGAACGGGAGCTCCGCTTCGAGAACGTCTCGTTCTCGTACCCCGGCAGCGAGCGGCCGGTGCTGGCCGGGCTCGACCTGACGATTCCCGCGCGCCGGTCGCTCGCGATCGTCGGCCTGAACGGCGCCGGCAAGACCACGCTCGTGAAGCTGCTCGCCGGTCTCTACGAGCCGACCGGCGGCCGGATCACCTGCGACGGCACCGACCTGCGCGAGTTCGACCGAGCCGCCTGGCAACGCCGTGTGGCGGCGATCTTCCAGGACTTCCGCCGCTACGAGCTGCCGCTGCGCGAGAACGTCGCCTTCGGGGCGCTGCAGCTCGTGCACGACGACGACGCGATCCGCCGTGCGCTCGAGCGCTCCGGTGGCTCCGATCTGCTCGCCTCGCTCCCGGGCGGTCTCGAGACGCCGCTCTCGACCGCGTACGCCGGCGGCACGGATCTCTCGGGCGGGCAGTGGCAGCGCGTTGCGATCGCCCGTGCGCTCATCGCCGTCGACGGCGGCGCGTCGGTGCTCGTGCTCGACGAGCCGACGGCCAACCTCGACGTTCGCGCCGAGGCGCAGTTCTTCGAGCGCTTTCTCGAGACGACGCGCGACGTCACCTCGATACTGATCTCGCACCGCTTCTCGACGGTGCGCCGCGCCGACCGCATCGTCGTGCTCGAGCACGGTCGCGTCGTCGAGGACGGGACGCACGAGGAGCTCGTGCGCCTCGGGGGCCGCTACGCCGAGATGTTCGAGCTGCAGGCGGCGCGATTCGCGGCGGGGGCCGAGGTCGAAGAGTGATCGACGTCCTGATTGCGCTTCGGTTCGTGCTCGCGGCGGCGTGGCGACAGTCGCGCCCGCGGATGTTCGCGGCCTTTTCGCTGCTCCTCGTCGGCAGCGTGAGCGGCCCGCTCACCGCACTCGGCCTGAAGCACATCACGAACGATGCGCTCCGCGGCCACTCGAGCGCGGCGGTCGCCGCTGCGATCGTGACGGCGGCGCTGATGGTGCTCAGCCTGACGGCGGGCGGCGTCGCGCATCACCTGTACTTCCGCGTCTCCGAGGAGCTCCAGGTGTGGTTCGACATCCAGCTCGCCGAGCTCTCGAACGCGACGACGAGCCTCGCGCATTTCGACAGCGACGGGTTCGCCGACCGGATGGAGCTCGTCCGGCAGGACAGCAACCTGATGTGGAACTCGCTCGAGCAGATCCTCGGCACCCTCGCGAACCTGACCGCGATCGTCACCGCGGCCGTCTTGCTTGCGCGCACCGAGCCGCTGCTGCTCCTGCTGCCGCTGTTTGCGATCCCGCCGCTCGTCGGCGGCCGCTGGGCGACGCGCTACGTGGAGCGGATACGCATCGAGCAGGCCGAGGCGATCCGGCGCTCGCGCCACCTGTTCGCGCTCGCGATCGACCCCGAAGCCGGCAAGGAGCTCCGCCTCTTCGGCCTGACCGGTGAAGTCCGCCGCCGCCAGGAGGAGCTCTGGGAGCAGACCACCGACCGGCTCGTGCACGCGAACCTCGTGTCGTCGGTATTCGTGCTCGGCGGGCAGCTCCTGTTCGCGGCCGGCTATCTCGGCGCGGTGTACCTCATCGTGCACCAGGCGATCGAGGGCCACCGGAGCGCGGGCACGGTCGTTCTCGTCGTTGCGCTCGCCTCGCAGGTGAACCAGCAGGTAGGCGCGGTCGTCGCAACCGCAGCGCAGCTGCAGCGGGTGGCGCGCGCGGTCGAGCGCCTCCGCTGGCTTCGCGCGCTCGTCGCCGAGACGGAGCCGGCAGCCGCGCGTGCGAGCGTGCCGCAACGGATCGAGCGGGGCATCGTGCTGCGGGACGTCGCCTTCCGGTACCCAGGTGCGAGCGAGGACGCGCTTGCAGGGGTCGACCTCGAGCTCCCGCCGGGCGCGGTCGTCGCGCTCGTCGGCGAGAACGGCGCCGGGAAGACGACGCTCGTCAAGCTGTTGTGTCGCTTCTACGACCCGACGAGCGGGCAGATCGACATCGACGGCACGCCGCTCGGCGATCTCGACCCCGTCGAGTGGCGGCAGCGCATCGCGGCGGGCTTCCAGGACTTCCAGCGCTACGAGCTGCTCCTGCGCGAGAACGTCGGCGTGGGGGAGCTGCCGCTGCTGGACGACGACGACGCGATCGCCGAGGCGCTGCGCGAGGCCGACGCGGTCGAGCTCGCGGAGAGCCTCGCCGATGGGCTCGAGACGCAGCTGGGGACGAACTGGGCGAACGGCGTCGATCTGTCCGGCGGGCAGTGGCAGAAGCTGGCGATCGGACGCGCGCTGATCCGCCCGCAGCCGCTCCTGCTCGTGCTGGACGAGCCGACGGCGGCGCTCGACGCGCACGCCGAGCATGCGCTCTTCGAGCGCTATGCGGCGTCGACCCGTGCAGCCGGTGCGGCGAGCGGCGCGATCAGCGTCTTCACGTCGCACCGGTTCTCGACGGTGCGCATGGCGGATCTGATCCTCGTCCTCGACGGGGGTCGCATCGCCGAGCGCGGCTCGCACGCGGAGCTGATCGCGCTCGACGGCATCTACGCCGAGCTCTTCTCGGTGCAGGAAGCGGCCTACCGCTGAGCGCGTCGCACTTCTGTGACCCTTCCCTGGGAAGGGTCACAGAAGTGCGACAAACGTTCCACAGGGGTGCGGGCTACGCGGCGGCGATTGCGACGACGCCGGCCATCGCCACCGCGACGCCTGCCTTCTGCGCGGCGGTGAGGCGCTCGCCGAGGAGCACGTGCGCAAGGAGGACGGTGACGATCGGATAGAGCGAGCCGAGCACCGACACGAGCGCGAGCAGGCCGTGGCCGCTTGCGAACGCGAAGAGCGCGTTCGCGCTCACGTCGGCGAGACCGACGGCGGCCACTGCCGGCAGCCACGCCCGCGGCACGCGCAGCGGCGCGCGCTGCGCTGCCGAAAGCGCGAACAGCAGCGCGAGCGAGCCGACGCGCGCACCGAACAGCGTCGAGAGCGCATCGCCCTCCCGGGAACCGAGCCCGAGGAAGTACACGAACAGCCCCAGCGCGATCGCCGCAACCAAAGCGAGCGTGATCGCGCGCGCCCGCTCCGGCGAGTCGGCACGGCGCTCCTCCAACGACGCGAGCACGGCGCCGGCAAGCGCGAGCACCGCGCCGGCGATCGCAACGTGTGCGGGCCGCTCGCCGGTCGCGAGCGAGATCGCGAACGGCACGACCGCGCCGCAGGCGACGACGGGAGAGACGATGCTCATCGTCCCGAGCGAGAGCGCGCGGTAGAACGCCGCGAGGCCCGCCCCGCCGCCGGCGCCTGCGAGCAGCCCCAGCAGAAACGACCGCGTGCCGATCTCGCCCCGCGCGAGCACCGCCACGACGAGCGCGAGGAACCCCGCCGACTGGGAGAAGACGGTGACCGGGAAGACCGGCAGCCGCCGCGTCAGGGAGCCGCCGGCGAAGTCCGCCGAGCCCCAGACGAGCGACGAGCCGAGCGCGAGTGCGAGTGCGAGAACGCCCAGGTCAGCTCAAACGCTCGACGATCATGGCCATTCCCTGGCCACCGCCGACGCACATCGTCTCGAGCCCGATCGTGCGGTCCATCGTCTCCAGGTCGTTGAGCAGCGTGCACATGATCCGCGCCCCCGTCATGCCGTACGGGTGACCGAGCGCGATCGCGCCGCCGTGCGGGTTGAGCTTGTCGGAGAACGGATCGACGCCGACCTCGCGGCACACGGGAATGACCTGCGCCGCGAACGCCTCGTTCAGCTCCATCACGTCGACGTCGTCGATCGTCATCCCGGCCCGCGCGAGCACCTTCCGCACCGCCTCGATCGGGCCGACGCCCATGATCTCGGGCGCGACGCCGGACACCGACGACGCGATGATCCGCGCGCGCGGCGTGATCCCGAGCTCGCGCGCGCGATCGGCGGACATGACCACGACCGCCGCGGCGCCGTCGTTCAGCGGGCACGAGTTGCCGGCGGTCACCTTGCCGCCGGGCTTGAACGCGGGCTCGAGCGCCGAGAGCTTCTCGAGCGTGGACGAGGGGCGCGGGCCGTCGTCGGCTGTGACGCCCTCGTACGGCGTGAGCTCGCGCGCGAAGAAGCCGGATTCCTGCGCCGCGACCGCGCGCTCCTGCGACTGCTGCGCGAAGCGGTCCATGTCCTCGCGCGAGACGTCCCACTGCTCGGCGACGTTCTCGGCCGTGAGCCCCATCGGGATGTAGACGTTCGCGATCGGCGCGTCGTCGCCGAACAGCGCGGGGTGGATCTCCTCCTCCGACTTCGGGTAGCCGCTCACCTGCGAGATCGACTCGACGCCGGCGGCCACGAACGCTTCGCCCTCACCTGCGGCGACGGCGTGGAAGGCCATGCGGATCGTCTGCAGCGACGACGCGCAGAAGCGGTTGACCGTCGTCCCGGGCACGGTGACCGGCAAGCCGGCGAGGAGCGCGGCGCGCCGGGCGAGGTTCATGCCCTGTTTCTCCTGCGGGAAGCCGCAGCCGACGATCACGTCGACGATCTCCTCCGGCGGCAGCTCGGGCACCTGCTCGACCGCGGTTTTGATCGCGAACGCGGCGAGGTCGTCGGGACGGGCGTCGACGAGCGAGCCCTTGGCGGCACGGCCGATCGGCGTGCGGGTGGCTGAGACGATGACGGCTTCTGGCATGGCTCAATATTGACTGACAAGTCAAATGTCGCTTGACTGCCGAACGGATGGCGGTTCTGCTGGCGCTCCGCGACGTCGATGCGCGCTACGGGCAAGTCGCGGCCCTGCGCGGCGTCACGCTCACGGTGGACGAGGGGGAGATCGTCGCGATCCTCGGCGCGAACGGGGCCGGCAAGACGACGACGCTGCGCGCCGTGTCCGGAACGGTGCGTCGGAGCGGGACGATCGAGCTCGCGGGGCGGTCGGTCGCACGGAAAGGGCCGGAGGCGATGGCGCGACTCGGCGTCGCCCACGTCCCGGAGGGGCGGGGCACCTTCTCGGAGCTCACCGTCTGGGAGAACCTCCGCCTCGGCGCGCACGTCCGGCGCGGTTCGCTCAAGGACGACTTCGCGCGCGTCTTCGAGTACTTCCCGTGGCTCGAGGAGCGACGCGCCCAGCAGGCGGGCACGCTCTCGGGCGGGGAGCAGCAGATGCTCGCGCTCGGGCGCGCCGTCATGCAGCGGCCGCGGCTCCTGCTGCTCGACGAGCCGTCGCTCGGTCTCGCGCCGCTCGTCGTCGCCGAGATCTTCCGGATCGTCGGCGAGCTGAACGAGCGCGAGGGCACGGCGGTGCTGCTCGTCGAGCAGAACGCGCGCACCTCGCTCGCGGCCGCGTCGCGTGCGTACGTGCTCGAGGTCGGGCAGGTCGCGTTCTCCGGCTCGAGCGACGAGCTCGCCGAGCGCGACACGATCAGGAAGAGCTACCTGGGCTACTGATGGCGATCCGTCCGACCACCAGCTGGATCGTCCCGGCCGGCCTCGCCGCGATCTGCCTCTTCCTCGTCATCGGCTCGCTCGACAGCGCGCTCTTTGCGCAGCAGACCGTGTCGGGCCTCGCGAACGGCGGTATCTACGCGAGCCTCGCGGTGGCGCTCGTGCTGATCTACCGCGCGACCGAGGTGATCAACTTCGCGCAGGGCGCGCTCGCGACGTTCACGACGTACATCGCGTGGCAGCTCTTCGCCTGGGGCCTCTCGTACTGGGAGGGCTTCTTCGCGACGCTCGCGATCGCGTTCGTGGTCGGGTTCGGCGTCGAGCTCGTCGCGATCCGGCCGGTCGAGCGCCGCGGGAACCAGCTCACGGTCGTCATCGCCGCGATCGGCCTGCTGATCCTCGTCGAGGGCGCGATCGGCTGGATCTGGGGGAACGACATCAAGTTCATGCCGCCGCCGTTCCCGGCGCACATCTATCGCGTCGGCGGCGTGTCGTTCTCGCGGCAGGACCTGAGCACGATCGGCATCTCGATCGCCGCTGTCGTGCTCCTGTGGCTCTTCTTCCAGTTCACCAAGGTGGGCCTCGCGATGCGCGCGGCGGCCGTGCGTCCCGATGCCGCGCGGCTCGTCGGCGTGCGGGTCAGCTGGATGCTGTCGCTCGGCTGGGGGCTCGCCGCGGTGCTCGGCGCCGTCGCGGGCCTGATGGCGGCGGCGAGCCCGGCCACGCTCCTGCAGCCGTCGATGATGGACAGCGTCCTCATCTACGCGTTCGCGGCCGCCGTCCTCGGCGGGCTCGAAAGCGCTGCGGGCGCGGTGATCGGCGCACTCCTGATCGGCGTCGCGCTCAACCTGCTCTCCGCCTACGTGAGCTGGGTGACGCCCCAGCTCCTGCTGCCGGTCGCGTTCCTGCTGATGCTCGTGTTCCTGCTGGTCAAACCGTCCGGTCTCTTCGGGCGTACGAGAGTGCGGAAGGTATGAGGCTGCGCCCGCCGACGCTCGCCGGAATCGTGGTGACGGTCGTCGTCGCCGCGATCATCGCGCTGCTGCCGTTCGGCCTCTCCGATTACCACCGTTCGACCGGCGCGACGGTCGCGGTGTTCTTCATCGCGATCCTCGCGCTGAACATCGTCACCGGGTACACAGGTCAGATCTCGATCGGCCATGGCGCGTTCATGGCCGTCGGCGGCTACACGACCGCGATCCTCACGCACAACCACGGCTGGAACGACCTCGCCACGCTGCCGGTTGCCGTCATCGCGGGATTCGTCGCCGGTCTCATTGTCGGCCTCCCGGCGCTCCGCCTGCACGGCGTCTACCTCGCCCTGACGACGTTCGCCGTCGCGCTCGCGGTGCCGCAGCTCGTCTCGAACTACTCGAAGTTCACCGGCGGGGTCGTCGGCCTGTCGCTGCCCAGCCACTCGGGGCTGTGGCTGTACGAGGTCAGCTGGGCGGTCGCCGGGATCATGTTCGTCTGCGCCTGGCTGCTCCTGCGCGGCCGGACCGGGCGGGCCTTCCGCGCGATCCGCGACAGCGAGGTCGCGGCCGCGTCCTCGGGCGTGACGCTCGCGGTCTACAAGACGGTCGCCTTCGGTGTCTCGGCGGCGATGGCGGCCCTCGCCGGGTCGCTGTACGTCCTCGTGAACAGCTATGCGAGCCCCACGATCTTCGGGCTGACGCTTTCCCTCTACATCCTGATCGGGGCCGTCGTCGGCGGTCTCGGATCCCTGTGGGGGGTGCTCGTGGGAGCCGCCTTCGTGGAGCTGCTCCCGCTCGGTCTAACCAGCGCAGGGGTCGGATCGTCTCAATCGGTACCGGTGATCTTCGGTGCGGTCGTCATTGGGGTCATGGCGCTCCTACCGCTCGGTGCGGCGAATCTCCTGCGGATGTTCTTGCATTTCGGATCCCAAATCGGTCAACATTCCGACAATCCCCTAGGCACGGAGGGCAGATGACCAGAAGGATGAAGGGAGCGCTCGCTCTCGTAGTGCTCGCCGTCGCGGCGACTCTCGTCTCGGTGGCGTTCGCAGCGAGCACCGCCACGCCGGGCGTCACGAAGTCGACGATCACGATCGGGGGCACGTTCCCGCTCACAGGCCCGGCCGCGCTGTACGGCGCGATCCCGAAGGCCGAGAACGCGTACTTCCAGTACGCGAACGCGCACGGCGGCGTGAACGGCCGCAAGATCAAGTTCATCTACTACGACGACGCCTACAACCCGGCGAACACGGTGCCGCTCACGAAGAAGCTCGTGCAGCAGAACCACGTGTTCGCGGTGTACGGGAGCCTCGGCACCGAGCCGATCCTCTCGACGCGCGCCTACCTGAACAAGGCAGGTGTGCCGCAGGTGCTCGTCGCGACCGGCGACTCCTATTGGGGCGCCCAGTACAAGCAGTACCCGTGGACGATCGGCTTCCAGCCGGACTACCCGGGTGAGTCCCGCGTCTACGGCGCATTCATCGCCAGCAAGATCCCGCAGGCCAAGATCGGCGTCCTGATGCAGGACGACGCCTACGGCCAGAACTACTACAACGGGTTCCTGCAGGGTCTCGGTGACTCGAAGTCGAAGATCGTCGACGTCGAGAAGTACGACTCGACCGCGACCGACGTGAGCGCGCAGATCGTCAAGCTGCACGCCGCCGGTGCAAACGTCGTTGCGCTCTTCTCACTGCCGACGCAGACGATCGACGCACTCGCCGTGATCACCGGAATCGGGTGGCATCCGCAGACGACGTTCATCAACAACGTCTCGGCGTCGCCGCTCTTCATGGGTCTCGCGGCACAGCACGGTGCGGACCTCGACGGCGACATCTCGGCGACGTACGTCGCGGACACGATCAACAACCCGAACTCCGCGACCGCGAAGCTGTACAAGGCGATCCTCGCGAAGTACGACGCGGGTGCGAACCCGGTCGACAGCGACAACCTCTTCGGTGTCGCGAGCGCGTGGACGATGGTGCAGGCGCTCAAGCAGGCCGGGCCGAACCTGACCCGCGCCGGGCTGATGAACGCCATGACCCACATGAACTGGGTCAACCCGTTCCTGTATCCGGGCGTCAAGATGGTCACGACGCCCACGGAGCGGTTCCCGATCGACCAGCAGATCCTCGAGAAGTGGTCGGGCGGGGCAAGCGGGTCCTGGAAGCCCTTCGGGCACATCTTCTCCAAGGCGCGCTGATTGGGGCCAAGAGCGGCGGCGGCGCCTGAGCGTCGCCGCCGCTCATCTACCTTCTGCACATGGACGAGCTCGAGCCCGGGATCTTTCGCGTCACCTTCGCGCTGCCGCTCGGGATCGACCACGTGCACTGCTACTTCCTGCGCTCGTCGAACGGCGGCTTCATCCTCGTCGACACGAGCCTCGGCACCCGCGACGCGGAGGCGAAGTGGCGGCCGGTGCTCGACGCACTCGACGCGCCGGTCGAGGCGATCGTGGTGACGCACATGCATCCGGACCACGTCGGCGGTGCGCGTGACGTCGCGGCGTTGACCGGCGCGCCGGTCTTCCAGGGCCGCGAGGACCACGCGCAGTGCGTACGCGCGTGGGGCGAGCGCAACCCGGAGGTGTTCGCCGCGTACTGGACCGAGCACGGCATGCCGCCGGCGACGGTCGAAGGTCTGATCGCCGAGTCGGACCGGCTGATCAGCGCAGTCCACTGGGTCGAGGAGCCCGACCGGCTGCTCGACCCCGGCGACGAGGTCGACGGCTGGCGCGTCGAAGTGCTGCGCGGCCATGCCGACGGCCACATCGTCCTCCAGCGCGACGACGTCCTGATCGCCGGCGACACGATCCTCGCCGGGATCACGCCCGCGGTCGGCCTCTACCCGCGCTCCCGGCCCGACCCGCTCGGCGACTATCTCGAGTCGCTTCGGCGGATCGAGGAGCTCGCGCCGCGGGTCGCCTACTCGGGTCACGAGACACCCGTGACGGATCCGGCCGGCCGCGCCCGCGAGATCCGCGCGCACCACGCGGACCGCCTCGCCCATGCCGAGGCGGCGCTGAACGGTGAGCCGCTCAGCGCCTACGAGGTCTCGCTGGCGCTCTTTTCCTCGGACCTCTCGACGACGCTGCGTCGCTTTGCGACCGCCGAGTCGCTCGCCCATCTGGAGCGGCTCGTGCGCGAGGGCCGGGCCGTCCGGACGGGCCGGGGGTACGTCAAAGCGGGGATGTAGGCGGCGCGGCTTCCGGGAGCGACAGTGCCTTCCTCGCCGCCGACGATGAGGGTATGGCACCGTCACGCCTCCTCCTCGCCGCAGGTACGGCCGCCGCTGCCCTGGTGGCCTCGGGGCCGGCGATCACCCACGCGGGCGCTTCGCCCGCCGCGCCGCTTCGCGTGGGCGACGACGGTGTCTCTGTCTCCGTTGCGTCTCTGCGGGGCGGCGCGAGCGCGACGGCGTCGATCGTCGTGCCGCGGGGCGACAGCAAGCTCGTCGGGACACACTCCGGCAGCCCCGCGGTCGACGACCGAACGCAGCTCCGGATCGTGCGCGTCTCGGACGGCGCGACGCTCTTCACCGGCTCGCTCGGCACGTTCGGCGAGCTGCCGGTCGTCGCCGGGACGGCACTCCGTGTCGTCGTCTCGAAGCCGGTCGGTTTCTCGCGCTTGCAGGCGGCTGCCGTGCTCCGCTGGTCGTAACAGACCCGGCGATACCATGCGGCCATGGAGCCGCGGATCGGCGTTCTCGCCGTGCAGGGAAACTTCCGCGAGCACGCGCAGATGCTGCGCGGGCTCGGCGCCGAGGTGGTCGAGGTCCGGAAGCCCGAGCAGCTCGAGGGCCTCGACGGCCTGGTGATTCCCGGCGGTGAGTCGACGACGTTCATGCGGCTGATGGAGCTCTACGGGCTCGACGAGGCGATCCGGCGCTTCGAGCGGCCGGTGTTCGGTACGTGCGCCGGGATGATCGTGCTCGACCGCGACCACCTGGGCCTCGTCGACGTGACCGTCCGCCGCAACGCGTTCGGCCGGCAGGTCGCGTCGTTCGAGACCGATCTCGAGGTCGCCGGTCTGGACGCGCCGGTCCGCGCCGTGTTCATTCGCGCACCGTGGGTGGAAGAAGTCGGAGCGAACGTCGAGGTGCTCGCGGAGGTAGACGGGCGGCCGGTGCTCGCGCGCGAGGGGCGGTTCCTCGTCGCCGCGTTCCATCCGGAGCTGACGGACGACACGCGGCTCCACCAACTGTTTCTGGAATCCGTACGGGAGGCTGAGGTTGTCAGGGCATAGCAAGTGGTCGTCGATCAAGCACAAGAAGGGCGCTGCCGACGCGAAGCGCGGGCAGCTCTTCTCCAAGCTCTCGAAGGCGATCATCGTCGCCGCAAAGAACGGCGGCGGTGACCCGGCCAACAACCTCGCGTTGCAGAACGCGATCGAGAAGGCGAAGTCGTACTCGATGCCGCGCGACAACATCGACCGCGCGATCGCGAAGGGCTCCGGCGCGGATGCCGACGCCGACGCGTTCGAGTCGATCACCTACGAGGGCTACGGGCCGGAGGGCGTCGCGGTCATCGTCGAGGCGCTCACCGACAACCGCAACCGCACCGCCGCCGACGTGCGTCACATGTTCGCGAAGCACGGCGGCAACCTCGGCACGGACGGCTCGGTCTCGTGGCAGTTCGAGCGGCGCGGGGTGGTCGTCGTCTCGGCGGAGGGCGTCGACGAGGACGAGCTCTTCCTGGCGGCCGCCGACGGCGGCGCCGACGACATCGAGCAGGACGGCAGCGTCTTCCAGATCACCTCGGCGCCCGAGCAGCTCGCCGCCGTGCGGACTGCCGTCGAGAGCGCGGGCTTCACCGTCGACTCGTCGGAGCTGATGCTCATCCCGAAGACGACGATCGCCGTCGAGGACGAGGCGAAGGCCCGCCAGGTGATGCGGCTGATCGACGCGCTCGAGGAGAACGAGGACGTCCAGGACGTCTACGCCAACTTCGACATCTCCGAAGAGGTGCTGGAGGCCGTCGCCGGGTAGGAACGTCCGGGGTCGCGCTTAACGTGTTGCCGTGAAGGTTCTCGGCATCGACCCAGGGACGGCAGCGTGCGGGTACGGAATCGTCCACGAAAGAGACGGGCGCCTCAGGGCCACGTGTCACGGGTGGTGGCAAACCCCCGCGCGGGAGCGGCTGGAGCTCCGGCTGCTCACGATCTACACGGGCGTCCAGCGGCTGATCGCGGAGCACGCGCCGGATGCCGTCGTCCTGGAGGAGTCGTTCGTCGGCGCCGACGCCCGCATCGCGCTCTCCGTCGGGCAGGCGCGGGGAGCCGTCCTCGTCGCCGCGTCGTCCGCCGGCGTCGCGTGCGCTGAGTACGCGCCCGCGTCGGTGAAGCAGGCGGTCTGCGGTTACGGCCGCGCCGAGAAGCAGCAGGTGGCGAAGATGGTGAAGGCGATCCTCGGGTTGCCGGAGCTCCCGAAGCCGAGTCACGCGGCCGACGCGCTGGCCGTCGCGATCTGCCACGCGCTCGCGCCGCCGCTGATGCGCGTCGCGTCCTGAGCTAAGGTGCACGGCGTCATGGGCATGGTGACGGGCCGTGTCTTCCGCTCGCGTCCCAGCGGCGCGCCCGGGCGGACGGCACCTTCTTCGCAGTAGCTCGCTCGCGCGCGCCATCGTGGCCGACGCCGGCATCGAGGCCGGCGACCTCGTCGTGGACATCGGGGCCGGCTCGGGCATGCTCACGCGCGCCCTCGTCGCTGCCGGCGCACGCGTCGTCGCCGTCGAGCCCGACCGGCGCCTCCGCGCGAAGCTCCGCCGCCTCCAGGTCACCGTCGTCGCCGCCGACGCGGCGTCGTTCACCTGGCCGCGCGAGGCGTTTCGCGTGGTTGCGAACCTCCCGTTCGCGCATGCGGCGGACATCTGCCGCACGCTCCTCGGCGACCCGCGCCTGCCGCTTCGCTCGGCCGACCTGATCGTCGAGTGGGACTTCGCCGCCAAGCGCGCGCGGCTGTGGCCGAGCACGGCGCAGACCGTCCTCTGGAGTGCGTGGTACGAGCTCGCCGTGGTGCGGCGCATCGAGCCCCGGGAGTTCGCTCCCGTGCCGTCCGTCGCCGCGGGCGTCCTCCGGGCGCGGCGCCGCGAGCGGCCGCTCGTCCGTCCGGCCGACGCGCAACGCTACGAGCGGTTCGTCCGCCAGGGCTTCCGCGGAGACCGCGCCCGGGAACGGGATCCGCACGCCTGGGCGGCGGCCTGGCGGAGCCGTCCGGGCACGGACGTACCGTTTCGGAGGTGATCGCGCGGCTGAGAGGACGGATCGTGGGGCGGAGCGGGCAGGCGCTCGTGGTCGACGTGAACGGCGTCGGCTACCTCGTCAACGCCACGCCGTCGGTCCACCGCCTCGGTGACGGCGACATCGTCGTCGAGATCCACACGATCGTGCGCGAGGACGCACTGCAGCTCTTCGGCTTCGCGACGACGGCCGAGCGCGAGCTCTTCGAGCTGCTGCTCGGCGTGAACGGCGTCGGCCCCAAGGTCGCGCTCGCGATCGTGTCCGGCTCGACGCCGGCCGAGCTCGCGCGGGCGATCGCGCGCGACGACGTGAAGCGCTTCCAGGCGATCCCCGGCGTCGGCCTGAAGACGGCGCAGCGCGTCGTGCTGGAGCTGAAGGAGAAGATGAGCCTCGCCGGCGTGACCGACGAAGGCGGAGACCTCACCGCGCGCGACGCCCTCGTCGAGCTCGGCTGGTCGCTCGTCGACGCCGAACGCGCGCTCGCGGGCGTCGATCCGGAGCTGCCGCTGGAGGAGCAGGTCCGCGCGGCGTTGAAGCAGGCTGCGTGAATCAGTTCCTCGCACCGGTGCTCGGCGACCAGGAAGAGGAGCTCGAGCGCTCGCTCCGGCCGCGCAGCCTCGCCGACTTCGTCGGCCAGGAGGGAGTGAAGGAGCAGCTCTCGATCGCGCTCGCCGCCGCCGGTGCGCGTCACGAGGCGCTCGACCACGTGTTGCTCGCCGGCCCTCCCGGGCTCGGCAAGACCTCGCTCGCGCAGATCGTCCGCAACGAGCTCGGCGTCGGCATCCGGCAGATCGCGGGCCCCGGGCTCGAGCGCAAGGACATCGCTGCGATCCTCACCTCGCTCGAGGAACGCGACGTGCTCTTCATCGACGAGATCCACCGCATGAGCCGCGCCGCCGAGGAGATCCTGTATCCCGCGCTCGAGGACTTCCGGCTCGACATCGTCGTCGGCCAGGGGCCGGCGGCGCGCACGCTCACGCTCGACCTGCCGCCGTTCACGCTCGTCGGCGCGACGACGCGGACCGGTCTGCTCACCACGCCGCTCCGAGATCGCTTCGGGCTCACGTTCCGGCTCGACCTGTACGAGCCCGAGCAGCTGGCGGCGATCGTCCGCCGCTCGGCGCACATCCTCGGCGTCGAGATCGACGGCGATGCGGCCGAGCTCGTCGCCGCACGCTCGCGCGGCACGCCGCGCATCGCGAACCGGATCCTGCGGCGCGTGCGCGACGTCGCCGAGGTCCGTCACGAAGGCGCCGTCACGACCGCGGTCGCCGAGGAGGCGCTCGCACTGCTCGAGGTGGACGGTGCCGGTCTCGAGCGCTTCGACCGTGAGCTCCTGCGCGCCGTGGTCGAGAAGTTCGGCGGCGGCCCGGTCGGGCTGTCGACGCTCGCGATCGCCCTCGGCGAGGAGGCAGAGACGATCGAAGATGTCTACGAGCCGTATCTGCTCCAGCTCGGCTTCCTGCAGCGGACGCCGCGTGGGCGGATCATCACCGATCTCGGCCGCAGGCATCTGGGCGCGGCTCTACCCGAGCCGGGCACGCTGTTCTAGGCTGAGGCGATGGGAACCACCGCTCCCAGAGCCGACGCAGCCGCAGCGTCGGTCGGCGCCGCCGACCTGTTCGTGCTGCGCCGCGTCCGCGACGATCGCTTCGTCCACTTCGGCGGCAGCGGCCGCGGCGCCGGCTGGGCCGGGCTGATCGAGATCACGAGCGACGAATCGGAGGAGCTCGGCCGCAGCCTGCAGACGCGCACGCCCGTGCGGGTCGCGCACGGCGGCAAGGAGCTCGTCTTCGGCCCGTACTACGCGAGAGCCGCGTCGTTCGTGCCGGTCACGAACGACGTCGTGGTCGTCTTCGGCGCCGAGAACGACGAGCTGGACGCGGCCTCCGACGAGGCGCTGCAGTCGGCCGCGACGATGGCCGCAGACGCGGTCGAGCAGATCACGCCGGCGAAGAAGCTCGCGGACGAGCTCGAGGAGCTCGAGGCGATTCGCGCGGCGCTCGCAGTGCCGCCGGACACGGTCGAAGGCGCGATGGAGGCACTCGGCCGCGTCGCGGCGGAGTCGCTCTCGTGCGAGCTCGCGGCGGTGTACCTCGGCGGCGCCGATCGCACGGTGATCGTCGACCGCGGCTGGCAGCTGCGGGCGGGGCTCGACTCCGTGCAGGCGGCGTTGAAGGGCGTGCTCGACGAGGGGCGCTTCCCGTATTGCGTGCAGGACGCGAGCGTCGTCCCGCCGCCGGCTCCGCTCGACGAGGAGCGCGGGATCCGCTCGTACTACCTGCTCGAGCTGACCGGAATCGGGCGCGGCGTGCTGTTCATCGCGCACACCGATGCAGCGCCGCGCGGCTTCACGCTCCTCTGCCGCCGGCTCGGGCTGCGCCTCGCCGACGTGTCGTCGTCGATCCTCGGCGTCGCGCTCACGCAGGAGTGGTGCCGCGAAGAGGCGGCTCGCCTGCACGCAGAGTTCGGCAAGCTCGACGCGTCGTAAGGAGGTTCGCGCACATGGCAGTTGCAGACGTAGCGGTCGAGATGGGTCCCCGCAACCGCCGGCGCGCGATCACGGCAGCCATCGTCGTCGCCGCCGTCGCGATCGTCTTCTGGGGCGGCCGCAGCGCGCTCGTGGCGTCGAAGAATCACAGCAACAGCGGACCCGTGGCGAGCCGTCACCTGACGCTCATCCCGGACAACCTGACCTACGGGATGACCAAGCAGCAGATGGCGCGCCGGCTCGGGCGGCCGGAGAAGATCGCCGGCAACTGCTGGCAGTACCACGAGGGTGTCAAGGACTTCGTCGGCCAGACGGTCAACGCGGTGAGGCTGTGCTTCACCTCGTCCGGGTACCAGGTCTCGTACGTGGAGCTCGACGGGAAGTGGCGCTACCCGAACGACACGACCAAGGTGATCCCGCCGCCGACGAGCGTCAGCTACTGACCGGACGGGCGCTCACGGCAGCCGCCGCCAGTGCCCCTCCGAGACGACCTCGACCTCGCCGTCGACGACCCGGATCGCGGTGTCGTCGTCGATCGCGTAGGCGGGGTTCCCGAGACCGGCGGCCCACTGCTCCGCGGCCGCCATCGTGTTCTCCGGCAGCGCCGGATGGTCGACGTGCGGGAAGATCGAGAAGTCGACGATCCCGAGCGCCTCGTCGCCGCCGCCGGGCGGGTCCCAGACCTTGAAGTCCTCGCCGATGCGCGGGGTCATGACCATGCTGCCTGCGCTCAGGCCGACCCAGACCGCGCTCAGCGACGGGACGAGGTCGGAGAAACCGGACGCGCGCATGTGATGGGCGAGGTACAGGGCGTCGCCGCCGTTCACGAGCAGGACGTCGGCCGCCTCGACCACGGGAAGCCAGCGGTCTCGGTCGAGCGTGGGCAGCGCTGCGAGCTCGAGCACGCCGAGCGTTTTCCAGCCGAGCTCGCACATCGGCGTCGTCGACCGCCCGGTGATGAAGCGGTACGACCCGTGAATGCCGCCGGGGGCGTGCCCGTACGACGCGGTCGGGATGCAGAGGGCATCGCAGTCGGCGATCGGCTTGCCGAGCAGGTCGAGCATCGCCGCCTCGATCGTCGGGTTCTTGATGCCGGCGGAGGTGAGGAGCAGGTTCACGGAGTCCCTTCGGTCGCGGTGTAGGCGTGGTTCCGCTTCGTGAGACTCCGGAGGAGCGGAGAGATCATCGGTGCGACGAGGAGTGCCATCACGTCGAACCAGACGTAACCGCTCGCGACACCGGAGGGCGGGTTGCCGTCGGAGATCCCCGTCCCCGGGAGGTGCGTCTCCCAGCGCCAGGTGCCGATCGACGTCCCGTAGAGCTCGAGCGCGGCGACGATCAGGAACACCGCCGCGTAGACGGCGCGGTTTCGGCCGCGCCAGAGGAACAGCAGGAGCAGCGGGACGCCGAAGGCGCCGGCGACGTCGCGGCGCGGCAGCACCGTCAATCCGAGCAGTCCCCACGTCGTCGAGACGGCCGCCGCCGTCGCGACGAGGGCGCGCGTGTGGGCGCGCAGCGAGGTCGCGAGCGAGAGACCGGCGAGGTAGACGAGACCGTGCGCCGGCGGCACGAAGAGCGGCAGGTTGTGCAGCCGGTAGTGGTAGACGCCCCAGATCAGCGAGCCGGTCACCTCGCCGACCGTCGCGAAGCAGACGACGCCGAGCGCCTGCACACGCGTCTCGAACGGCACGCGCGCAAGCAGCGCGAACAGCACGAGCCAGACGACGACTCCGAGCGCGAGTTGCTCGCGATAGTCCGAGTAGTGGTCTAGCGCGAGCGTCGCCGCCAGTAAGGCGGCGATGCCTAGGAGCGGTACTGGAGCTCGTGCCACGACGGGACCGGCGCGAGCTCGAGCAGCGGGCGCCCGCCGCCGCCGGGATGCTGGTAGGCGAACTCGGCGTCGCCGTCGTCCCACACGACCTCGAGCGCGCCGCGCTTCACCTGGTGGTCGAGCCAGGCGCCGCGGAAGATCAGCTTGCGCAGCCAGTAGACGAGCGACTCGCCGTCGAGCAGCGCGACGCGCTCCCAGTTGCGCACGAGGTAGCGCCCGAGGCGGGACGCCGGCTCGTCGATCAGCCCCTGCGCCGCCAGCTCGACGAGATCGGCGATCTCGTCGTCGTCGAGCTCGGGAGTCTCGACGACCCCGAGCTTCACGGCTGCCGCGACGACGCGGCCCTCGAAGTCGGTGGCGCCGAACGCGAAGCGATACCCGAGGAACTCGACGATGTAGTCGTTCCCGGAGGTGTAGTTCGCGTCGGGGGAAGGCGCCGATTCAGGCACGATCCCATGGTAGTGGACCTCCTGGCCCGCATCGACTGGGTGCGCCTCTCCGTGTGGCTTCCGGCACTTGTGATCGGCACCGGCCTCGTCGCCGGGACGCTGATCCTGCTCGGGCGCGCCTTCGCCCAGACCTGGCGCGAGGCCGGGCATCCGCGCCTGCTCTGGGGCGGCGTGATCATCGTCGTCGGCGCCGTCGTCGTGCTGACGTGGCTCGGCGTGCAGCTGCCTAGAGAATGACGACCTGCGTCCCGACGTGGACGTGGGCGAACAGCCACTCCGCGTCGGGCACCTCCATCCGGATACAGCCGTGCGACTCGCTGTAACCGATCGAGGTCGGCTCGTCGGTGCCGTGGATGCCGACGCCGGGCACGTTGAGCCCCATCCAGCGCGTGCCGAGCGGGTTGTCCGGGCCGGGCGGCACGGGCTTCAGCCCCTTGGCCCAGGAGTCGTAGGTCGGCGGGTACCACCACGGGTTCATCTGCTTGTCCTTGATGAACCAGATCCCGGCGGGGCTCGGGTAGATCGCCTGGCCGGTGGCGACACGGAACGTGCGCACGAGCTTCCGGCCGCTGTAGAGACGCAGCGTGTTCGCCGCGCGGTAGACGACGATCGCCGGGCCGAAGTTCGCGACCGTCCGCTTCGCCGGGACGGTCGTGACGGCGAGCTGCACCGCGGTCGCGCCGCGGCTCAGCGCGGTCTCGAGCCTCGCCGCGCTCGCGCGGAGGTCGACCTTCAGGCCGTTCCGCGACGGCGCGAAGATCGGTCCTGCCGCGTTCGCGCCGATCACCCGGGCGGCGCGCGGACGGCGGTCGAACCGCTTCGCGAGCCGGGCGAGCACCGCGGCCGTCCGCGTCCGGTCGAGCCTCACCGGGAGGGCGATGTTGCTCCCGGGGGTCGCGCTCAGTGCCGAGCCGATCGCGCGGTCCGTGTCGGCGGTCACGCCGAGGTCGGCCGGGAAGATGCTGGCCTCGGCGCCGTCCGCGGCAACCGTGAGCGGCCGGGCGAGGGCGGACTCGAGACGGGTCCGCAGCGGCTCGGCGCTCAAGCCGCCGGCGGCGATCCCGCCGACCTCTACGCCGACGGGCACGACCGGCGTCGGCGCCGAAGCGGGCGTGAACGCGCCGCCGAGCACCGCGGCGATGCCGAGCGCAGCGATCAGTCTCAGCATTTGAGCGGGATTGAAGCAGTTCCATCCGACGCGGTCCGTACCGTCATCGGCCCCGATGCTCTCCGCGCTGTGGCAACTCGAATCCTGCTCCTATCCAGAGGTTCGGTCGCTCGCGGCGGAGCTCGGCGTCTCCGAGACGACCGCGTCGGTGCTCGTGCGCCGCGGCTACGCCGATCCGGACGACGCACGCCGGTTCCTGGCAGGAGCCCTGCCCGGTCACGACCCGTTCGCGCTCGGCGACATGCGCGAGGCGGTCGCGACGATCAGCGCGGCCGTCGAGGCGGGCGCCCGCATCTGCGTCCACGGCGACTACGACGCCGACGGGATCTGCGCGACCGCGCTCGCGGTGCTGCTCCTGCGCGAGCTCGGCGTCGAGCCGCGCTGGCACCTGCCCTCGCGGTTCGAGGAGGGCTACGGGCTCAACAGCCAAACGCTGACGCGTTTGGCTAGCGAGGTCGACCTCGTGGTCACCGTGGACTGCGGCATCACCGCGGTGACGGAGGTCGCCGAGGCGAAGCGGCTCGGGCTGGACGTCGTCGTCACCGACCACCACCGGCCTGGTGACGCGTTCCCCGCGTGCGCTGTGGTTGCGCCGCTGAAGGGCGACTATCCGTTCGCGGGCCTCTGCGGCACCGGCGTCGTCTGGAAGCTCGCCGAGGCGCTGCTCGGACCGGGGCACCCCTTCCTCGAGCGGCACCTCGACGTGGTCGCGCTCGCGACCGTCGCCGACGTCGTGCCGCTGCTCGACGAGAACCGGGCGCTCGCGCGCGCCGGTCTGCTCCGGCTCGCGCAGACGCAGAAGCCGGGGCTGCGTGCGCTGCTCCGGGTGGCGGCAGTCGACCCGGCCGCCTGCGACGAGGGCGCGATCGGGTTCCGGCTCGCGCCGCGGATCAACGCCTCCGGACGGCTCTGCCGGCCCGAGACGGCGCTGTCGCTGCTGCTGAGCGACGACGACGACGAGGCGCGGCGGCTGGCCGAGCAGCTCGAGACGCTGAACCGCGAGCGGCAGGCGGTCGAGGAGCGGATCCTGCGAGCCGCGATCGACGAGATCGAGGCTTGGCCACCCGCGCGGCGGCGCCGGCGCGGCTACGTGCTCGCCGGCGCCGACTGGCACGAGGGTGTGATCGGCATCGTCGCCTCGCGTCTGGTCGAGCGCTACGGGCGGCCGGTCGTGCTGATCGCCGGCGCGGACGGCGCGTGGAAGGGCTCCGGGCGCGCCCCCGGCGTCTTCGACCTGCACGGCGCCCTCGCCGCCTGCGCCGGCCGGCTCGAGCGCTTCGGCGGGCACCGCGCCGCGGCCGGGCTGACGATCCGGCCCGGGAACGTCGACGCCTTCGCGGCCGAGTTCGCCGACCACGCCGACGCGCTCCTCACCGACGGCGACCTCCGCCCGCGCACCGTCATCGACGCCACGGTGGCCGGGCGGGAGCTCGGGCTGCCGCTGTGCGAGGAGCTGGCGCAGCTCGCGCCCTTCGGGCTCGGAAACCCAGGCGTGACCCTGCTGATCGACGGCTGCGAGCTGACCGAGCTGTCGACCGTCGGCGACGGCAAGCACCTGCGCTTCCGCGTCCGCCAGCGCGGTCGCGACGCCGGTTCGGCGATCGCCTTCGGAAGCGGTGCGCAGCTCGACCGCTTTCGCCGCGTCGGCCGCTACGACGTCGCCTTCCGCCTGCAGGAGAACCGGTGGAACGGCACGGTCGCGCCGCAGCTCGTCGTGCGGTGGATCTTCGACGCGCCGGAGCGCTACGAGGAGCTGCGGGAGTGGCTCGCCGGCGAGTGGCGCGCCGGTGAGGCGGCCTGGAGCCCAGAGGCGGCGGCGATCTTCGGCGAGCTCGGGCTCGCCGACGGCGCGCACCGCAGCCTGCTCGAGTCGGCGGCGTTCCGGGCGCTGCTCGAGGATGCGGGGGAGCAGCGCCTACTAGGTCGCGCGGCCTAGCTCGACGCGGTCGACGCGGCGCGCCGTCGCCGCCCGCGCCGTCGCCGCCTCGAGCTCGCGCAGCATGCGCGCGACCCGGAGCAGCTTCTTCGTCTGGCGGCGTCGTCTGAGCACGTTGTCCGACCTTCACTGTCCGAACGGCTATTCCTGCCCGCGAGTTGCTCCCCCGCGCGAGTGAATCGCCGAAAGGGCAGGGGTACACTGGGCCCATGGCGGTACTCGAACGACATCACGATCTCGTTGACGAGCTGATCGCGGATGTCGAGGGGTACAAGCCGGATGCCGACCGCGAGCTGCTGACGCGCGCGTTCGAGTACGCGGCGCGCGCCCACGAGGGGCAGCGGCGCCGCTCCGGGCAGGAGTTCATCTACCACCCGTGGGGCGCCGCGAAGATCCTCGCCGGCCTGCGCATGGACGAGCCGACGTTGGCGGCCGCGCTCCTGCACGACACGGTCGAGGACACCGGCACGGAGATCGACGACATCCGCGGCGAGTTCGGCGACGAGATCGCGAAGCTCGTCGAGGGCGTCACCAAGCTGACCCGCGTCCAGTTTCAGAGCCGCGAGCACGCGGAGGCCGAGAACTACCGCAAGCTGATCGTCGCGATGGCCGAGGACCCGCGCGTGATCCTGATCAAGCTCGCCGACCGGCTGCACAACCTGCGCACGATCGAGTACATGGGCAAGCAGACGCAGGTGCGGAAGGCGAAGGAGACGCTGGAGGTCTACGCGCCGATCGCGCACCGGCTCGGTATCCACGCGCTCAAGTGGGAGCTCGAGGACCTCTCGTTCCAGACGCTGCACCCGCGCAAGTACGAGGAGATCAAGCAGATGGTCGCGGAGCGGCGCACCGACCGCGAGGAGCACGTGCGCGAAGCTGCGCTCGTCCTGCAGAAGGAGCTCGACAAGGTCGACATCCCCGCCGAGATCTCGGGCCGCGCCAAGCACTTCTACTCCATCTACGACAAGATGGTTCGCAAGGGTCGCGAGTTCAACGAGATCTACGACCTCACGGCGATGCGCGTGATCGTCGAGCGCGGCCGCGACGAGGGGACGCGCGACTGCTACGGCGCGCTCGGCCTCATCCACTCGCTCTGGAAG
>DASREW010000009.1:0-43600 GCA_035651895.1 Gaiellaceae bacterium | reverse complement strand
CCCGCCGAGGTCGCCGACGATGTGCGGGAGCGCGGTCGCGACGATCGTCTGGTCGAGGGCTGCGAGCGCGAGCGTGACCATCAGCCCCGCGTAGATCGCGAGGATGCGGCCGATCGTGTAGTTGTAGCCGGGCGGCTTGCGAGCCAGGCGCTTGCGGATGCTCACTCGCGACAGTTAACCACGTTAACGGTCGCTAATCGCCGGGAGGCTCGGGTGCAGGCCGGCGCGACCGCTCGAGGAGGACCGCCGACAGGATCAGCAGCCCTCCGACGACCTCCCATCGCGTCAGATGCTCCCCGAGGAGCACGAGCGCGAACAGCACGCCGAAGGCCGGCTGCATGTTCGAGAACAGCGACGCACGCGAGGGACCGACCTTCGAGATCGCCGTGAACCAGAGGATGTTCGTCAGGAACAGCGGCCCGACGATCGCGAACGCGATCGCGACCCACATCAGCGTTCCGAAGTGAAAGCGCTGGCTGACCGTCTGCGAGCTGCCGACGAGCGCGATCGGCACCCAACCGATCGCGAGCACGACCGCCGAGATGCGAAACGGCGAGTAGCGCCGCATCAGCGGCGTGATCGCGACCGAGTACATCCCCCAGGTCAGCGCGGTCGCGACGGCGAGCAGGTCGCCGAACAGATGGCCGCCGAAGCCGCCGGACCCGGACGCGACGAACGCGACCCCGACGAGCGACACGAACGCCGCGACCCAGAAACCGCGGCCTATCCGCTCGAGGCCGATGATGCTCGCGACGATCCCGATGAAGATCGGCGTCGTCCCGAGAAACAGCGTCACCGTCGCCGCCGAGGTCTTGTCGACCGAGTACACGAAGCAGAGCTGGTTGCAGAAGATCATCGTCGCGGCGATGCCGACGTAGCGAAGGTCGCGGCGCGAGAACCGGAACGTCCCTTCGCGCCACCACGTGAAGAGCCAGAACAGGATCGTCGCGGCGGCGTAGCGGATCGTCGCGTACGCGAGCGGATGGAAGCCGTGCGTCAGGACGTAGCGGGTGACCGTCGAGTTGAGCGCCCAGAGGACAACCGTTCCGAGCAGCATGAGGTCGACGGTCCGCCTGCGCACTCGGACGACGTTAACTACGCTGTAGCCGCCATGGAGCGCGAGCCAACCCGCGACGACGTCGACGCCCTCGTCGGGCCGGCGACGCCCCATTTCGCCTACCAGCTTCGCGCCCGCGTGCGGGAGCTCGTCGCCGCCCTGCCGGAGGACAACGACGTCCGCCGCTACGCGGAGAGCGAGATCGAGCGGCTCGACCGGCTCGGCCACGCCTCCTCGAAGGCGGACGAAGGCCCGCGCGAGTCGCCGGCCCGCATCGGCTGGGACGAGATCCCCTCGTCGGCTCCGGCCGACAATCCGCTTCCGCGCGCCCGGTGACCGTCTTCGTCACGGGCGGGTCGCGCGGGATCGGCCGCGCGATCGCGCTGCGCTTCGCGCGCGACGGCGCGAAGCGCGTTGCGATCGGCTACATGCGCAACGACCGGGCCGCCGAGGAGACCGCCGAGGAGCTGCGCGCGCTCGGCGCGGAGCCGGTTCTCGTGCGGGGCAACATCACGTCGCAGCGTGTGCTCGACGAGGTTGCCGCGCTCGGCCCACTGGACGTGCTGGTGCACAACGCCGCGACGGGCGTGATCCGGCCCGCGCTCGAGACGGACGACAAGCACTGGGACTGGACAATGAACGCGAACGCCCGCGCACTGCTCCAGCTCGCCCGCGTCGCGGCGCCGCAGATGCCGGCCGGCTCGTCGATCGTCGCGATCTCGTCGCTCGGCGCGCAGCGCGTGCTCGACAACTACATCCTCGTCGGCACCTCGAAGGCGGCGCTGGAGTCGCTCGTCCGCTACCTCGCCGTGGAGCTCGCGCCGGGTATCCGCGTCAACGCCGTCTCCGGCGGCGTCGTCGAGACCGGCGCGCTCGAGCACTTCCCGAACCGCGAGGAGATGCTCGAGGCCGGTGCGGCGAACCCGGTCGGGAAGCTCGTCGCGCCGGACGACATCGCCGGCGCAGTCGCATTCCTCTGCTCGCCGGACGCGGACATGATCCGCGGCCAGACGATCGTCGTCGACGGCGGCTTCTCTCTCCTCGTCGCCCGATGAGCGACTTCGTCGAGTCGAACCGGCGTGCCTGGAACGAGGTACACGCGCGGCGGCGCGAGACGTTCGCGTGGCGCGGGCTCTCCGAGCAGGCGCTCGCCCGCCTCGAGCCACTCGCGGGCGCGCGGGTCCTCCATCTGCAGTGCGCGACCGGCGAGACGTCGAAGCAGCTTGCCGGCCGCGGCGCGCACGTGACGGGTGTCGACCTCTCCGACGAGGCGATCTCGATCGCGCGCAAAGCGGTGCCCGAGGCGGAGTTCGTCGCCGCCGACGTCCACGCGCTCCCGGACCTCGGCGAGTTCGACGTGGTCGTGACCGAGAGCGGCGTGCTCGTGTGGGTCTACGACCTCGAGCCGTGGGCGGCGGGGATCGTCCGCGCCCTCCGGGCCGGCGGCCGCTTCCTGCTCGCGGAGGAGCATCCCGTCGCGATGTGCCTCGACGGCGACCGCTGGGTCGAGAACTACTTCGACGAATCCGTGTTCACCGACACCGGCTGGGATCACTTCGAGCTGACCGGCGCGCCGGCGGTCGAGGTGAAGCACGAGCGCTTCTGGCGGCTCGGCAAGATCGTGACGACGCTCGCCCGCGCGGGCCTGCGCATCGAGGAGCTCGACGAACAGCCGGGGTCGTGGCGCGGCGAAGACCCCCGCATCCCCGGCAAGTTCCTGCTGCTCGCGTCGAAGACGTAAGCCTCTCGCGCAGGGTCCCCTGGCGGCACGAGGGTTGGAAAGCACCGCGCGCGGGGACTACCCGCGCATGGGAATCGCCGTAAGCCTCATCATCACCGCAGTCGGGCTCATCCTCGCGCTCGCGGTCCATCCGACGAACCCGGGGTCGGTCGACGTCAACACCGTCGGCTGGATCCTCTTCATCGTCGGCCTCGTCGGGTTCATCCTCGACCTGATGCTCTGGTCGCCGTACGGGCCGGGCTATCTCCGCCGGACGACGTACGTCGAGAACCGTGGGTACGGGTATCCGGGTCGCAGGCGCCGTGTCGTCGACGAAGTCGACGAGCCGGCCGGCCCGCCGACCTACTAGATCAACCTCGATCAACGCCCCAGTAGTCGCCCGAAGGTGTCCGCCGCCACGTAGCCGGCGATCTTCGGGTTCTCCTGGAGCCGTCGCACCGAGTACTCGTACCAGTGCGTCCCGTACGGAACGTAGACGCGCAGCCGGTGACCGTCGGCGACGAGCTCGTCAGCGCGATCGGCGCGCACGCCGAGCAGCATCTGGAACTCGTAGCGGTCGGTCCGGAGCCCCGCGTCGCGGACGACGCGCAGCGCTTCGCCGATCAGGTGCTCGTCGTGCGTCGCGATGCCGACGTACGTTCCCTGCGCGACGAGGGCCTCGAGACAGCGAACGAAGTTCGCGCGCACCGCCTCGAACTCGCGGAAGGCAATGTCGGGCGGCTCGACGTAGATCCCTTTGCAGAGACGCGCGTTGTCGATCCCGCGCAGGTCGTCGAACGTGCGCCGCAGGTACGCCTGCAGGACGACGCCCAGGTTCTCGTGCCCTTCGCCGCGCAGCTCGCGGTAGAGCGCGAGCGTGCGATCCGTCGTCGAGGAGTCCTCCATGTCGATGCGCACGAAGTTGCCGCGCGCAGCCGCATCGACGACGACCGCCTCCAGATTGTCGCGGCAGAGCTGCTCGTCGAGCTCGAGCCCGAAGCCCGTGAGCTTCACGGAGATGTTCGCGTCGAGCCCTTCCTCGTCGATCCGCGCCAGAACGTCGTGATACTGGCCGGCAATCGCACGCGCCTCGTCGGCACTCGCCACCTCTTCGCCGAGCACGTCGACGGTCGCGAGCTTCCCCTTGGCATTCAGCCGCTGCACGACGCGGATCGCGTCGTCGAGCGTCGGGCCGGCGATGTAGCGGGACGAGAGCCGCCGCACGACGGGCTTCGGCACAGCCGGCAGCAGCCGGACGATCGCCTGATCGAGGAGAGCCACGAGCGCGCGGATCGTAGTCCAATCCGCTCGGGCGGCCGACCCGTACACATGAGCATGAAGCTGACGAGGGGTTCCACCGTCGCGATCGCCTTTGCGGTCGCCCTCCCGGCGGCCGCGGCCGCCGGGGTCGTCGCGCACGCAAGCGCGGCAACGAAGACCATCAACGTGACTGAACGGGAGTACCACATCACCGTCTCCGGGAAGGGCGCGGCAGGCTCGGTCAAGTTCGTCGTCAAGAACACGGGCAAGCTGACGCACGCCCTCGAGATCTCCGGTCCGGGCGTCAAGGCGAAGAAGACGCCGCTGATCAAGCCCGGTAAGACGGCGACGCTGACGGTGACCCTGAAGGCGGGTTCCTACACGCTCTGGTGTCCCATTCCCGGCCACGCGGCGCTCGGCATGAAGGCGGCGTTCAAGGTGGCCGGCGGGTCGGGCGGGAGCGGGACCGAAGGCGGCAGCGCCCCACCCCCGGCGCCAACGACCACGTCGACGACCACCACGACGAGCGGCGGTGGCGGCGGCGAGGCCTGGTCGTAAGGCTCTCGCTTCGAACGCAGCCCGATGCGACGGCGGGGCCTCCGGTCCCGCCGTCGCTCGTCGTCGGCTTCGCGGTGGCGTCGCTCGGCGGGCCGCTGGCGCTCGGCGCGATCTACGCGCCGTCCGCCGGCAACATGCGCTCGGCCGGGCTCCTGCTCGTCCTCGGTGCGCTGCTCTATGCGTGCCCGCTCGTCGTGTGGCTGCGCTACAGCGAGGAGATCGCGTCGGCGGGCGGGCTCGCGGCGTTCGTCGAAGCGGCGGCCGGCCGGCGCGTCGCGCTCGTGCAGGCCGCGGTCTGGTCGATCAGCTACTTCCTCTACCTGCCGTACACCGTCACGGACATCGTCTACGAGCAGCTCGTCGACGTCTTCCCGGGGATCGAGCCGTACCGGTGGCTGCTCGAGGTGACGATCCCGTTCGGCATCGTCGGGCTCGTGCTGCTCGGCACGGTGCCCGCGCTGAGGGTGCTGCTCGTCTCGGCAGCGGTGCAGCTCGCCGTGCTGCTCGCGTTCGGCTTCGTGCTGCTCGCGCACGTCGGCGCGCCCGGCAGCTCGTTCACGCACGGCCCGGGAACGCGCGGGCTCGTCCACGGCTCCGCGGCGATCGGGCTGCTGTTCCTCTGCGGCAGCCTGCCGATCTTCCTCGGCGGCGAGGCGCGCGGCGGCGCGCGGACGATCCGCATCTCGCTCGTCGGCGCGGGCGCGGTCACCGCGGCGTACCTGCTCTTCGCGCTCTTCCCGCTCGCGGCGGTCGACCCGGCGCTCCGCAGCACGGACTTCACCGGCCTCGACGTCGCGCAGCACTACGCAGGCCGAGGCTTCGCCGTCGTCGTCGGGCTCGGCGCGATCGTGAGCGTCGCCGGCGTGATCGTCGCCGAGTACATCGCGCTCTCGCGGCTCCTCTACTCCGTCACCGGCGTGCCGGTGCGACGGCTGCTGCAGTGGATCGCCGTGCCGTTCATCGCGATCGACGCGCTGAGCCTGCTCAACCCCGATGCGTTCGACGACGACGTCCTGCGGCCGTCGCTGATCGCACTGTTCCTCTCGCAGCTCTTCGTCTTCGGCTTCTACCCGCGCTATCGCCGCGCGCGCGGACGGCTGACCGCGTTCGACGTGGGCATCGCCGCCGTCGCGTTCGCGCTGATGGCGTGGGGACTGTGGCGCGCGGTGAGCGGGCCGGTCGCGACCTAGGTTTCTCCTAGCCTTCGCGCATGAAGCCCTGGCGCGCGGCGCTGACGAGCGCCACCGCCTCGGGGAACAGCACGCGCATCGCGTCGCGCAGCGCGATCGACTGCTCGTCGGCCGAGCCGTTGACCTGCACCTGCGCGAGCGCCGCCGACGTCAGCTCGACCGCGGTGTTGAGCGTCAGCGTCGCGAACTGCTCGCGCTGCGCCTCCTGCACCGATTCGGCCTGCTGTTCCGCGAACTCGCGCAAGCCGCGGAGCAGATCCTCCGGGTCGCCGCCGAACGGGAAGCCAAAGCCGCCTTCCATGGAGGTCAAGGTAGCGGTTTTGGGCTGCCGCACGCCGCTACGCAAGCTCGACCAGATAGCCGCCTTCCACGTCCTTGACGAACGCGTCGACGACGGGGGTCGCGCCGCGGATCGCGTCCGCGATCGGCTCGCCGCGTCCGGCTGCGGCCAGCCCGAGCTCGTCCAGAAGCGCCGGCGTCGCGACGCGCGGCTCGTCCGCGCCGCCGCCGCCGAGCTCCACGGCGAGCTCGCACATCGCGACGATCGACGCGGCAGCGCGGACGTCGCTGCGATCGGCGACGACCGCACCTGCGTCGTCCAGCACCACCCAGCGCCGCTCCTTCTCGCCGCCGAGCGCGACGAGATAGAGCCGCAGCGAGCGCGCCGGCTCCGCCGCCAGCACCCCGGTGACGTCGCCGTGCTGCGTCGCCGCCGCCGCAATCCGAACCAGATCCTCGTCGAGCGCCATACAGTGAAGGCTATGGATGCGGAGGTGCTCTTCGCGCCGCTCGGGCCGCGCTACGACCGCTACGCGTCGCTGCTCTCGTTCGGCCAGGACCCGCGCTGGCGCCGCTTCCTCGTCTCGCGCACCGAGGCGCAGCCGCTCGACACGGTGCTGGACGTCGCCTGCGGCACCGCCGCCGTCTCCCTGGAGCTCGTCCGGCAGAAGGACTGCTTCGTCGTCGGTCTCGACCGGAGCGCCGAGATGCTCGACGTCGGCCGGCAGCGCGTCATGCTCGCGGGCGCGACGAAGAAGATCCGCCTGCAGGAAGGCGACGCCCGCGCGCTGCCGTTCGAGGACGGGCTCTTCGACGCCGTGACCTTCACCTACCTGCTCCGTTACGTCGAGGATCCCGCAGCGACGCTGCGCGAGCTCGCGCGCGTCCTCAAGCCGGGCGGCACGCTGGCCGGCCTCGAGTTCGCCGTGCCGCGCGGCCTCTGGCGGCCGCTGTGGGAGCTGTGGGTCCGCGTCGGCCTGCCGGCAGCCGGCCGCGCGATCGGTCACGGCTGGCACGAGGCCGGCACGTTCCTCGGCGGCTCGATCCGCAACCACTACGAGGCGTGGCCGGTGCCGCGGCAGCTCGACGCCTGGCGCGCGGCCGGCATCGAAGACGTGCAGACGCGACGCATGAGTCTCGGCGGAGGGATCGTGACGTGGGGACGCAAGAGGTAAGACCCGCCTTCTACGCGCTCAAGGGAGGCGGCTGGCGCGACTACGTCACGCTGCTCCATCCGCCGTACACGCTCTGGAACCTCGCGTACGTCGCGATCGGCGCATCGCTCGCGCCTCGGTTCCACCTCGACCGGATGCTGTGGGGGATGGCGGCGTTCTTCCTTGCGCTCGGCGTCGCCGCCCACGCGCTCGACGAGCTGCACGGGCGACCGCTGCAGACACGAATCCCGTCCGCGGTGCTCGTCGCGCTCGCGGCGCTCGCGCTCGCCGGCGCGATCGCGATCGGCATCGGCGCCGCGGCCGCCTGGGGCTGGGGCCTGCTCGTGTTCGTGGCGATCGGCGCGATCGTCGTGCCCGTCTACAACCTCGAGCTCGCATTCCACAACGAGTGGGGGCTCGCGCTGTCGTGGGGCGCGTTCACCGTGCTGACAGGGTTCTTCGTCGAGGCCCAGACGATCCGCGTCGAGGCGGTCGCAGCCGCGGTCTACGGAGCGATTCTGCTGCTCGTACAGCGAACGCTCTCGACACCGGTGCGGCACGCGCGCCGGCAGGTCGGGAGCACGGCCGGAATCGAGCCGCTCGAGCGCGCACTTCGCCTGCTCCCCTGGTCGCAGGTCGCGCTCGCCGTCGCACTCGTCGCGGCACGCCTACGATGACGGCGTGACCGCCGCCGTGATCGTCGCCGTCGCAGCAGCCGCATTCGCGGCGTTGTGCCTGGCCGGCTGTGTGCTTTTGCTGCGCAAGGTGCGTCAGCGCGAGCAGGCGCTTGCGCGTGAGATCGAGCGCGGGAAGAGCGCGTTCGACGAGGTCGTGGCGCAGGAGGTGGCGCAGCGCGCCGCCGACCTGCAGACCTTGCTCGCGCGCGAACGCGCCGAGTCGCTGTCCGCGCTTGCCGAGGAGGAGCGCCGGATCGCCGAGGAGCGCCGCCGCGACGTCGCCGAGCGCGAGCGCGACGCGACCGCACGGCTCGGCGAGCAGCTCATCCAGGCGCAGGCCGCGGTCGAGCGGCGCCTCGGCGACTGGCGCAACGACGTCGACAAGCTGCAGGAAGGCCTCATGGACGAGCTCAAGCGCGTCGAGGGAAAGCAGCGGCAGCTGATGAGCGAGGTCGCGGCGAAGATCGGGCAGGACGCGGAAGGGCTGCAGGGCGACATCGAAGAGCAGCGCGCCCACCTGACGAGGTTGCGCGCGGACCTCAAGCGCGCGGCCGAAGAGGTGATGCAGCAGGCGACTGCAGAGCTCGAGCAGCACGGCGCCGAGCGGCGGCGCGCGCTGCACGAAGTGGCGGACCGCCTGCGCAAGCGCGAGCGCGATCTGCAGGAGCTCGTCGAGCGCGAATCGAACGAGGCGGCGCAGCGTATCCAGATCGCGATCGGCGACATCGAGCGCCGCCAGGTCGAGCAGCTGCAGCGCATCGTCGCGCGCGAGACGTCGCGCTACTCGGAGGCTGCATCGCTGCAGTTCGACTCGGCGATCAAGAGCGCGCGCGAAGAGGCCGCCCGCCGGCTGTCACGCGAGCTCGACATCGCAGTCGAGCGGTTCGCGCGCGAGGCGGAAGGCGTGCTGGCCGAGCGCCTGAACACGGTCAGCGACGCTGCGGCACAGCGCGTCGAGGAGCGGCTTGCGCGCCTCCGAAACGCGCTCGAGCGGCAGCGCGACGAGGCGCTCGTCTCGCTCGAGGATCGCGCCCACCAGGTCGAATCCAGCCTGCGCGAGCGCCTGCGCGAGATCGAGGCCGACGCGGAAACGGAGCGCGCGGTGCTCGACGGCCGCCTTCACGAGCTGGCGCGCCGCCTTGACGACCTCACCGCAAAGACGTAAAGGATTCGGTTCCGGGCAAACTTCCTGTGGCAGGGTTCGTCTAGGAGAGAGCGAAATCGAGCGACCACGATGCCCCAGACGATCGAAAACCCACAGACGGAGCGCGAGAAGGTCGAATCCTGGCGCCTGCATGTGCTGATCGAAGCGGGCTACCCCCTGCCGCTCGCAGAGAAGCTGGCGCACTCGGAAGCCGACCTGCATCGCGCAGTCGAGCTCGTCCAGTCCGGCTGCGCGTTCGAGACGGCGACCGAGATTCTGATCTAGCGCCCACCGCCGCGTTACCTTCGGCGCACCCGAGCGATTAGGAGGGTGTGTTGGACGCAGCGCTGCGGCGGCACTACGACCTCGTCTTCCGGTACGTCCGTCGGCGCGTGCCCACGCGCGCGCAGGCCGAGGATCTGACGCAGGAGGTCTTCGCGGCGGCGTCCGCGTCGCTTGCCCGCGCGACGCTGACCGAACAGGAGACGCTCGCGTGGCTGTACACCGTCGCCCGCCGGCGGCTTGCCGACGAGGCGCGCCGTTCCGGGCGCGCACCCGCACGTGTCGACACCCCGCTCGAGCTCGCACCGACCCCGCAGAGCGAGTACGGCCCGGCCGTCGCGCGGGAGATCGCGCGCGCAGTCCGCGAGCTGCCCGAGGCGCAGCGGCGGGTCGTCCTGCTGAAGCTCTTCGACGGCCTCCCGTTCGCCGAGATCGCGAAGCGGCTCGGGATCACCGAGGCGGCGGCGAAGATGCGCTGCCTGCGCGGTCTCGAGCAGGTGCGTTCGACGCTCCGCGGCGAAGGGATCGAGCCGTGAGCGCGAAGTGCGCAGCGCTGCGCGATCCGGAGCTCGTCGAGCTGCTGCGCGACGAGCCCGAGCTGCTCGCGATCGCGGACGCGATCGCCGCTTCGCCCCGTCCCCGCCGCCTCCGGCTCGCCCGGCACACGGCAACGGTGATCGTCGCGTCGCTCATCGCCGGCGTCGCCATCGCGGGTGCACTCGCCCGCAGCGACCTCTGGCTCTTCTCGACCACGCCGTACCACCAGACCGTCGGTGCCGCGCAGGTCCGGTTCCACGGCGGGGTCTGGAACGTGTCGGTGACGATCTTCCAGGGCGACCGGACATTCGCGCTCCAGCTCCTGAACGGCCGCGGGCAGACGGTGATGAGCACGTGGGGCGAGTCGCTCCTCGCGGTGAAGGGCCTGCCGCAGAAGCTCCTTCCGCATCCGCCCGCGCCGACCGGCCCCCCGTTCGGCGCGTTATGGGTCGACGAGGCGGGCGGCCAGATCTGGTTCGGCGACGCCCGCCCGGAAGTCACGGCGATCGCGATCACCGACGACCACGGACGCGTCTTCACGACGAAGACGGCCGCTCCCGGCGGGATGACGACTGCGTTCCGGCTCTGGATCGTCGCGCTGCCTCACTCGTCGGCCGTATCGATCGCGGCCTACGACAGAGACGGGAAGCTCGTCGGCCGGCACTACCCCTACGGCCTCGGACCGGCGCTCCACCTGCACTGAATGCGGCTGACGCTCGCCCGCTTCCGGCGCGACCGCTGGTCCGTCGCAGCCGCAGTGGTGTTCGCGCTCGTCGTGCTCGTGTCGTTCGCGGGCGGCCCGCTCGTCAGCCGGCTCGAGGGGCACAACGGCTACGACCAGTTCCCGTACGCGACGAACGCAGACTTTCGCCCCGTCGGCCCGCTCACGCGCGTGCCCGCGCGCACGACCGGGGTGTACGACCAGTACGGCGACCTGCTCAAGCCGCCGAAGGGGAAGACCACGCTGTTCGTGCTCGGCGCAGACGGGCCGCTCGGCCGCGACGAGCTGATCCGCGTGCTCGACGGCGGCAAGACGTCGCTCGAGATCGCGATCTTCGCCGTGCTGGTCGCACTGCTGATCGGCGTGCCGCTCGGCACGCTCGGCGGCTACTTCGGCGGGCTGATCGACGCGATCGGCTCACGGGTGACGGAGACGGTGATGGCGTTCCCGCTGCTGCTGTTCCTCGTCTTCGCGAGCGTGCAGCTCGACCGCGTGCTCGATCCGATCGGCTTCGGCTGGTGGTTTCCGCGCGGCGTGATCGCCGAGGCGCTGCTGATCGGCGCGTTTACGTCCTTCTATCCGACGCGACTCGTCCGCGCGCAGGCGCTACAGCTGCGGCGCGCCGAGTTCATCGAATCGGCCGAGATGGTGGGAGCGTCGCACTGGCGAATCCTGCGCCGCCACCTGCTCCCCCATCTCGCGCCGACGATCATCGTCTGGGCCGCCGTCGCGGTCGCGACGAACATCCTGCTCGAGGTCGGTCTGAGCTTCATCGGAGCCGGCGTGCAGGTGTCGACGGCGACGTGGGGCTCGCTGCTCGCCGGACCGTGGGGAACGATCCTCGGCCCGCAGCCGTACAACACGCACGACTTCTCAGCCTGGCAGACGATCTTCCCGTCGCTCGCGATCCTGATCGCGGTCGCGTCGCTGAACCAGCTCGCGGAAGGCTTTCGTCGCGCACTCGACCCGTGGACGCAGCGATGACGCGCGGCGTCGCCTTCATCGGACGTCGCGCAGTCGCGGGGCTGTTCACGCTGATCGTGATGACGTCCGTGACGTTCTGGCTCTTCTGGGCGACGAAGACCGAGCCGTCGCACTTCCTCTACGCCGGCCATGCGGGCGCGCTCACCCCGTACGAGGTGGTGCACGGCCACAAGCTGCTCGGGACCGACAAGCCGAAGCTCGAGCAGTGGTGGCACTACGAGACGCATCTGCTGCGCTTCGACTTCGGCAAGGCCTGGGAAGGCGCCGCGATCATCGACAACAGCAAGCTGATCCACCGCGAGCCGATCGCGCCGGTGGTCTACCCCGACCTGCGCATCACGCTGTCGCTGCTGCTCGGCGGTGTTCTCTTCGTGATCCTGCTCGCGGTGCCGCTCGGCGCGTTCGCGGGCAGCCGCATCGGGTCAGTCGGCGATCGAACGCTCTCCCTCGTTGCGCTGCTCGGCGTCTGCACGCATCCGATGGTGATCGGCATCCTCACGCGCACGCTCTTCGCCGACCACCTGCACTGGTTCCCGCCGTACGGCTACTGCCCGCTCGGGGGAGCGCCGGCGCTCGGGTGTCACGGGCCTCAGGACTGGGCGTACCACCTCGCGCTGCCCTGGCTCAGCTTCGCGCTTCTGTTCCTGGCGCTCTACTTCCGCATGGTGCGCACGAGCGTCGCCGAGACGCTCAACGAGGACTTCGTCCGCACGGCGCGCGCCAAGGGTGCGAGCGAGCTGCGCGTCGTCGCGCGCCACGTCCTGCCGACGGCGGCGATGCGGATCCTCACGATGGTCGGGATGGAGATCGGCACCGCGATCGGCGTGTGCATCTACCTCGAGAGCAGCGCCGCGTTCGGCCTCGGCGGCCTCGCGTCCGAGGCGCTCTATGCGATGGGCGGCAATACGCAGCTCGATCTGCCGCTGATCCTCGCGATCGTGTTCCTGATCAGCCTGATCGTGATCGTCGGCAACCTCGTCGTCGACGCGCTCTATGTCGTCATCGACCCGCGGCCGGCACTGACCGGCGAGCGCCGCGGCTTCCTGGCGCGGCGCGGGGTCGTCTAGGAGGCGAAGCGCTGCGACCAGCGCGCCTGGAACGCCTCGGCGCGCTCGAGCTTCTCGCCGCGGTAGAAGCGTCGCGCCCACCACGAGCCGGGCGCGGCGAGGGCGTACGCGCCGTACCAGACGAGCGGGAACAGCAGCAGCAGCCCGGCGAGGATCAGCGTCCAGCGGCCCTTGAGGCCTGCCACGACGGCCGCCGGGATCAGCGTGAGCAGGACGGCCACCCCGATCCACTCCCATCCGTGCACACGGGGATCGTATGCGTCAGGCGGCGACGGTGAACCGCGCGACCAGCCGTTCGAGCTCACCGGCCGTCTGCGCGAGCTCGTGCGCGGATGCGGCGATCTCCTGCGCGGACGCGGACGTCTGCTCGGTCGAGGCGGATACCTCTTCGGCGCTCGCGGACGACTGCTCGGAGAACGATGCGACCTCGTTCATGCTCTGCTGCATCGAGCTCGTCGCCGCAGCGATCTGCTGCGCGGATGCGGCGATGTGCTCGATCCGCGCTGTGACGCCGTCGACGCTCGCGCCGATGCGCTCGAACGCCTCGCGTGCCTCCTCGACGACCGTGGCGCCCTCATCACTGCGGCGCACGCCGTCCTCGACGACCTGGGCGGTCCGTTCGGTCTCCTGCTGGATCTGGAGGACGAGCTCGGCGATCGTCGTCGCCGACTGCTGCGACTCCTCGGCCAGCTTGCGCACCTCTTCGGCGACGACGGCGAAGCCACGGCCCTGCTCACCGGCGCGCGCAGCTTCGATCGCCGCGTTCAGCGCGAGCAGGTTCGTCTGGCCGGCGATGCCGGTGATCGTCTCGACGATGCCGCCGATCTGCTCCGACTTGGCAGCAAGGCCGCGCATCGCGTCGGTCACCGCCACCGACGATTCGCGCACGGCGTGCATCGCGTCGGTCGCACGGCGCGCGGCTGCGACGCCTTCCTCGGCGAACGAACGCGCCTCGGCCGCCGATGCGGCGGTCTCCTGCGCGCTCGCGGCCGACTCGCCGACGGACACGCCGACCTCCTCGGCCGAGCGGCGTGCTGCTTCGACGATGCGCACCTGCCGCTCCGCGCCACTCGCGACGTCGCCGATCGCAGTGGCGATCTCGCTGACTGCGCGGCCGGCCTCGTCGGAGGTGGACGCAACCTGGCTGGACGTCGCCGACACGGTCGCCGCGACCTGCGCGGTCTGCCCGACGACGGCGCGCAGGCTCTCGACCATCGACTGGAACCCGCGGGTCACTGCGCCGATCTCGTCGGACGAGCTGTCGACGACCTCGACGGTCAGGTCGCCGCCGGCGACGAGCTCGGCCGCGTCGCGCACGCGCGCGACCCGCCGGACGAGCGAACGCGCGAACAGGAAGCCGATCGCTCCCGCCAGGAGGACGCCCGCGAGGATCATCGCGACCATCACGTCGAGCACGAGGCTCTTCGTCGAGGCGACGTTCGACTGCGCCTGATCCTCGTTCGCCTGCTCGAGCGCAGCCAGCTTGTCGATGGTGCGCGTGACGGACTTGTAGTTCGCAAGCTCGGCGCCGAGCACGAGCTCGTTCGCCTGCGCGTCGTCTGTGGCGCTGTCGGCCCGGTAGAGCTTCCACACCTTGGCGTCGACCGCACCGAAGCGGGTCGCAGTCGCCGAGATCGAGGCGAGCAGCGACTTCTCGGCGTCGTCGAGCGGCTGCGCGGCGAGCGCCTTCGAATCCTTCGTGAAGTGCCCCTCGGATGCGACGAACGCGACGCGGCTCGGCGCCGAGTTCGACCGCGCGCCCTTGAGGC
This sequence comes from Gaiellaceae bacterium, assembly GCA_035651895.1. GTDB lineage: Bacteria > Actinomycetota > Thermoleophilia > Gaiellales > Gaiellaceae > PALSA-600. The sequence continues at coordinate 29,201 of DASREW010000009.1, read as the reverse complement.
CGCGCACGACGTCGAAGGCGTACGCGGTCTGCCAGCCGTTGACGTCGGCGGCGTCGTACTTGAGCACACCGGCGAGCTGGGCCGTGTCGGCCGCGGTGCGCAGCTTGGTGGCTGCGGCACCCTGTGACGTGGCGCCCCAGATGCCGACGGCGCCGACGATCGCGAGCAGGGCGGTGACGGCACCGAAGCCGGCGAGCAGCTTGGTGCGAAGCGAGAGCCGAGCGGCGAAAGCTGTCATGGCCGCGTAATCGACCGCGACCCTGTCCACGTTAGGCCGGCGCCGGCACCTCGTCGGCGAGGTCGTAGTGGCGGAAGACGAGGTAGCCGCAGAGCACGAGACCGGCCGCGAACGGGCCGACGAGACGCACCCCGAGCGTGTGGCCCGTCGTGTCGCCGAGCAGCAGGAGCAGCGCGAGGAGGCCGGGCGCGAGCGACGTCGCGACCTGCTCGACGAAGCTGTGCAGCTGGTAGTAGGTCGCCTCGCGCCGGTAGCCCGTCTGCAGCCGGTCGAAGTCGATGACGTCGGCCGTGAGCGTCGCCGGGAAGAGGTAGACGCCGGCGATCGGGAGCCCGGCGGCAGCCATGATCGCAACGAGCTGTGCGGTGCGCGGCACATGCGGCACGACACCGACGAACGCGATCAGCGAGAAGACGATCGTCGCGCCGATCATCGCGCGCGCGAACGCGTGACGTTTCGTACTGCGGCGTGCGGCGCGCTTCTGCAGCGGGATGCTCGCGACGAGCGACACGATCAGCACTGCGGTGAGGACCGCGACCCACGTGCCCGTGTGCTGGAACCCGAGGATCGCCTTCACGTAGTACGGCAGCGCCGCGCGCACCATGTTCAGCCCGACCTGGAAGAGCACGAAGCCCGGCAGGTAGAGCAGGAAGTAGCGATTGCGGAAGGCTGCGCGCAGCGCCTCGCGCAGCGGGAACGTCACCGGCGGCTCGTCGCGCCGGACACGCCTCCAGATCCCGATCATCCCGACGTAGCGCGAGACGAGCGCGAGCAACGCGATCGAGAGCGCCATCGCCCGGAAGCCGCCGAGGTGGTCGATGATCAGGCCGCTCGCGACGAGGCCGATCCCGCCGCCCGCGGCGCCGAAGTACACCTTCAGCGAGTTGACGCTCAGCCGCTCGCGGCTGCCGCGCCAGATCTCCGGCATCAGCGCCTCGTACGGCCCGCCGCTCGCGATGCTGGCGGCCGAGTAGAGCGCGAACACGACGCCCAGGTAGATCGCGATCCACGCTTCGCCGGCATGCCGCGGCGGCGTGAAGAGCAGAAAGCCGAGCAGCGCCCAGAGCGGCGTCGCGCCGAGGATGAACGGCAGCCGCCGCCCGAGCCGCGACGACGTGCGGTCGCTCCAGTGACCGACGAGCGGGTCGACGATCGCCGCGACGAGCGGCACCGTCGTCAGCACGGCTCCGGCGACGATCAGCGGCAGGAGCGTGCCCGTCTTGCCGTTCGCGGGCGGCGCGTAGAAGTAGAGGAGCCACAGCCCGCGCGCCTCGAGCAGCGCCTCGGCGCCGAGACTGTCGAACGCGTAGACGAGCTTCGTCCGGAACGGAAGGGCGTCGGCCGCCAAGCGGCCTCCGACACTACGCCTTTGCGCGAGCGACGAGCACGGACGCGAGGCGCACGTCCGCTGCTGCGACCGCCTTGGCCTCGACTGCCTGGGTGGTCGAGCTGATCGAGATCTCGGTGCGCCTGTTCGCGATCAGGATGTCCTCGACCACGACGCGTGCCGTCGTCCCGTTCGACGTGACGTCGAGCGTGGTGAGGAACGCCTGCGTGTGCTTGCCGATCCTCGGAAACGGCAGCTTGATGAACGAGACGAACTTGATCGGCCCGGCCTTGCTGAAGTTCTTCTTGACGAGCGCCTTCGTGCAGGAGAACGCGGCGGGGTCGGCGACGGTGCGCTGCCAGTCGAGCGTCACCATCTGCTCGGTCTGAAGCACCTGTGCCTCCGTGTCGATCTCGAGGCCGGTGTTCTTCCAGTCGCTCTCGGCGGCGCCTGTGAGAACGAGGTCGCTCTGCTTCGGGTGGAAGTTCGCGCAGGTCGGCGCCGGCGAGAGGTCGGGCGCCTTCAGGCCGCCGGTCCAGCCGGCCGCCGCCGCGAGGTCGGCCTTCTTGACGACGGCGGTCTTGGCCGCCGCCTGATCGGCCGCGGTGAAGTGATGCTGCTCCTTGTCGGCTGCGGCCGCGTACGCGCCCGCAGCCGAAACCGCGGCGACGATCGCCACCACCAGACACAGGAGCCTGCCCATGCACCTACAGCATGCCCGATACGATCGATTTCGTGAAGGTGCAGGCCACGGAGGTCGACGGGCGGAAGGTCTACAGCGTCCGGGCCTTCAACGCAGGGGTCGCCTCCTGGCTGAACCGGCTGCCGACGCTCTGGATCGAGGGCGAGGTGACGGAGCTCCGCCGCCAGCAGCGGTGGGCCTCCGTCTTCTTCACGCTCAAGGACCCGGAGGACGGCGCCTGCCTGCCTGCCCAGATGCCGCGCGGCCAGTTCGACGCGCTCGAGCTCAACCTGCAGGAGGGCGAGCGGGTGCACGTCTTCGGACGGGCTGAGCTGTACGAGCAGCGCGGCGAGCTCCGGCTGAAGGCGCTCACGATCGAGCGGTTCGGGCTCGGCGCGCATCTCGCTGCGCTCGAGCGCCTGAAGCGCCAGCTCGCGTCGGAGGGCCTGTTCGCCGCCGAGCGCAAGCGGCCGCTCCCCCGCTTCCCGCGCCTGATCGGCCTCGTCACCGGCAACGACGCGGCGGCGAAGCGCGACGTGCTGACGCACATCGTGCAGCGCTTCCCGCCCGCGAACATCGTCGTCGCGGAGACGTACGTGCAAGGACCGCGCGCCGCGGTGTCGATCGCGACGGCGATCGGCGACCTCTGCCGGCGCGGCGCCGACGTGATCGTGCTCGCGCGCGGAGGCGGCAGCTTCGAAGATCTCCTGCCGTTCTCGGACGAGCGCGTCGTGCGCGCCGTTGCGACGTGCACGGTGCCGATCGTGTCCGCGGTCGGGCACGAGCAGGACACGCCGCTCTGCGATCTCGCCGCCGACGTACGCGCATCGACGCCGACCGCAGCCGCGCGCCTCGTCGTCCCCGACCTGAACGAGCTGCGCGAACGGCTCGTGCGCGCACGCGAGGCGCTGCATCGCGGCGCACAGCGCGCCTCGGAACGGCACGCGCAACGACTTGCTACTGCGCACGACCGGCTCGCGCGCGCGCCGCTGCTCGCACTCGAGCGCCGCCGCGCACGTCTCGACACGCTGCACGCACGACTCGGTGCGCTCAGCCCGCTGGCCACGCTCGATCGCGGCTACGCGATCGTGCATCGCGGCGACGACCTCGTCCGCTCGCCCGAGCAGGTGCAGGCGGGCGACGGGATCGACGTGCGCGTCGCGGAGGGAACGTTCGGAGCGACCGTTGGCTGAGCCGACGTTCGAGGAGGCGCAGCGCGAGCTTGAGGCGATCGTCGAGCGGCTCGAGCGCGGCGACGCGGGCGTCGACGAGCTGACGAAGCTGTGGGAGCGCGGCGAGGAGCTCTACAAGCTGTGCGCGGCGAAGCTCGAAACCGTGCAGGGCAAGATCGAAGAGCTCCGCTCAGGCGGCGAGGGTTCGGGCTAGCTCCTCGCCGAGCTGGACGAGGTCTTCACCGGCGAGCGCGCGCCGGCCCGAGAGCGTGTGCGCGGTGAAGCCGTCCTCCACGATCCCGCCGAAGAGCTCGCAGCGCACACCCAGCCGTTCACAGCGGCGCACCACCGCACCCGGCGCCTTGCCTTCGAACGTGGTCGCGTCGACCGTCCCCTCGCCGGTGACGACGAGATCGGCTGCACCCGCCAGGATGTCGAAGCCGGTCGTGTCGAGCACGAGCTCGGCGCCCTCGCAGAGCTCGGCGCCGAGCGAGGCGAACGCCGCGCCGAGCCCGCCGCCCGCGCCCGCTCCGGGCAGGTCGCGGTAGGGCTCGAGCTCGGGCAGCGACGCGAGCCGCGCTTCGAGCTCCTCGACCATCGCCTCGTCCGCGCCCTTCTGCGGCCCGAACACGCGCGCGGCGCCGCGCTCGCCGAGCAGCGGATTGCGGACGTCGCACGCGACGCGGACCGGCAGGCCGCGCAGCCACGAGCCGACGACCGCGCGCATGCCGATGCCGCCGTCGACGGTCGCCGTGCCGCCGACCCCGACGAGCAGCGCACGCGGCTGCTCGGCGAGCGTCGCGAGCAGCAGCTCGCCGAGCCCGTGCGTGGTGGCGCGCAGCGGATTGCGCTCCCACGGCTGCAGCAGCGGCAGGCCGACGGCCGCGGCCGCGTCCACGACGGCGGTCCCGTCGCGCAGGAGCGCCCAGCGCGCAGCGATCGGCCGGCCGAGCGGGTCGGAGACCGCCGCGGTGCGCCAGTCGCCGCCGATCGCGTTCAGGAGGATCGCCGCGGTGCCTTCGCCGCCGTCGGCGACGGGCGACTCGACCACGTCCAGCCCGTCGACGCGCCGCATCCCCGACGCGAGCAGCGCCGCCGCCTCGCCCGGGGAGAAGACGCCCTTGAGGCTAGCGGGCGACGCGACTGCGAGCAGGCTCGGCCTCCTTTGCGCGGCCGTTCTCGCCCGTGTCGTCGGGCGGCCCGTCGTCGAACGTCTTCAGCGTCCCGTACGAGAGGCCTTCGCGCGCCAGGAAGACGAGGCCGATGCCGATCCCCACGGAGGCCTCGATCGCCTGCAGCCCGATGCCGAAGGCGATCCCGTGCGCGTAGGCGATGCCGTAGTTGACGAGCGGCGTGGCGACGGCGATCTGAACGAGGCCGACATTGCCCGGCCAGAGCGGCACGATCGTCGCGACGTTCATCAGCACGAGCACGAGTCCCGCGGCGGCGAGCGGCTCGTCGATCTGGAACGCCCGCATCGCCGACCACACGGCGAAGAGCTGACAGAGCCAACCGGCGAACTGGAACGTCGCCGCCTGGACCGCCGCGCGCGGCTCGCTCATGATCGCCAGGCCCGCGCGGCCGCGAGCGAACAGCAGGCGCACCGGGCCGAGGCCCTCGATCTCGCGGTGCTGCCGCCGCGCGAGCACGACGGCGGCGAGGAAGAGCAGGATGCCGGCGCCGATTGCGACGGCGAGGGTCAGGTACGCCCACTGCGGGATGTCGGCGGCGACGAGCACCCAGACGACGAGGACGAGCGTCGGGAAGAGATCGAAGACGCGGTGCGCGAAGACCGAGCCGATCAGCGTCGCGGTGGCGCCCTTGCGCCCGGGCATGCGGCGCCGCAGCACCGCCGCGCGCGCCAGCTCGCCGACGCGGCCCGGTAGCACGGCGTTCGCGAACAGACCGACGCAGAACGCCGAGAAGACGAGGCGGTATGCCGGCTGCGGCGGTGCGAGTGCCTGCCTGATGCAGGTGTCCCAGCACATCGAGCGCGTCACGACCGAGAGCAGGTTCAGGCCGATCGCGGCGGCGACCCACGGCCACGAGACCGCCACGAAGGCGTGGCGCACGATGTGCCAGTCGGGCCCGCGCCAGGCGACGAGGATGATCCCGACGGCAAGCAGCGGGAGCGCGACGAGGAACGGCAGCCAGCGCTTCACGTGCACACCTCGGTGTAGACCTCCTCGAGCCGGCGTGCGATGTCGTCCCAGGCGTAGTTCGCGAGCGCGTGCACACGCGCGGCGCGGCCCATCTCGACGCGGCGCTCCTCGTCCGACAGCAGGTCGACGACCGCGGCGGCGAGCGCGTCGGGATCGGACGGCGGTACGAGCATCGTCGACTCGGGCGTCGAGACCGCGGCGTAGCCGGGAATGTTGGAGGCGACGACCGGTGTCGCGCATGCGAGCGCCTCGACGAGCACAAGGCCGAAGCTCTCCTGCCCGGTCGCCGGCGTGACGAGCGCCTTCGCGCGCAGGAGCTCGTGCGTGCGCACCTCGTTCGGGACGATCCCGAGCACGTCGATGCCGTCCTCGTCGAAGCGAAGGCGCGAGTGGATGAGCCGGTACTGGAGCGGGTCGGTACCGATGAGCCGCAGCCTCGCGCCGGTCGCGCGGTGGATCTCCGGCCAGGCGCGCAGCAGAGTCGGCAGGCCCTTGCGCGGATCGTGCCGGCCGATGAAGACGATCGCGTGGTCGCGGTCGGCGGGATCGGCTTCCGGCGGCGCGAAGACGCCGTTCGGGATGACTCGGTAGTCGCCCGGCAGCCAGCGCGCGGCCGACTCGGCCGCCATCGGCGAGACGGCGATGCGCACGTCGACGCGGTCCATCAGGAAGCCCCAGAAGTGGAGGCCGTAGCGCATCCAGCCGAGGTTGCCGTGCGCGTGATGCGTGACGACGACCGGGCACTGCGCGATCGCGAGCGTGGCGACGCAGATCGCGGGCGTCATCGGCTCGTGCAGGTGCACGACGTCGAACTGCTCCTCGTCGAGGATCCGCCGGATCCGGCCGACGGTGCTCGGCGAGAGGATGATGTTCGGGAGCGAGCCGTTCGCCGGGACGACGACCGAGCGGCCGACCGGGACGATCCCCTCCGGCAGCGGCCCGTGCCGGCCGCTGCGCGGGTGCAGGAACCGCGTGAACTTCCCCGGCGGGTCGTTTCCCATCAGCACCTTCACGTCGTGCCCGCGACGGCGGAGCGCGGCCGCCTGGTGCTCGGAGTGCTCGACCACACCGCCCCAGTACGACCACGAGAACGGAACGACGATGCCGACCTTCACGCGGCCACCCGCTCGAAGGCGCGCGCGAGCCGTTCGGCGCCGAGCACGATCGTCTCGTCGGAGACGGCGAGCGAGAGCCGCGCCCAGCCGGCGCCGCTCGGGCCGAAGCCTTCGCCCGGCGCGACCGCGACGCGGTGCTCTTCGAGCAGCCGCTCCGCGCTGAGGCCGTCCGGGAGGGCGACCCACACGAAGAACGTCCCCTCGCACACGACCGGCACGGGCAGCGCAGCGGCGATCGTGTCGCGGCGGCGCTCGTACGACGCGACGCGCTCGGCAACCGAGTCCTGCGGCCCTTCGAACGCGGCGATCGCCGCGTGTTGCATCGGCTCGAAGATGCCGACGCGGTTGTGGTCGTTGAGCAGGTTGATGCGCTCGACGATCTCCGCGTTGCCGGCGATGAAGCCGATGCGCCAGCCGGCCATGCCGTACGTCTTCGACATCGACCACATCTCGACGCCGACGTCCTTCGCGCCGGCTGTCGCAAGGAAGCTCTGCGGCGCGCGGCCGTCGTAGACGAGGTCGATGTACGCGGCGTCGTGCACGACCGCGCCGCCGGTGCGCGCAGCCCAGGCGATCGCGTCGCCGAACACGCCGTCGGGCGCGCAGACGGCGCACGGGTTCGACGGGTAGTTGAGGTAGAGCGCGGCTGCGGCGGGCGCGGCGTCGAGGTCGGGCGCCCAGCCGGCGTCGGCGTGGAGCGGGAACGTCTCGAGCCTGGCGCCGGCGAGCGCCGGGCCCGACGGGTAGTCGGGGTAGTACGGGTCGGGCAGCAGGATCGTCTCGCCTTCGTCGGCGAGCGCGAGCGCGAGCTCGACGATGCCGGTCTTCGTGCCGGGAATGAGAGCGACCTCCCGCTCGGGGTCGAGCTCGACGCCGTAGACGTCGCGGTAGCGCGCCGCGAACGCCTGCTTCGTGCGCGGCAGGCCGCGGATCGGCGCGTAGCCGTGGACGTCGGGGCGCCGCGCGTGCTCGGCGAGCGCTTCGACGACGTGCGGCGGCGGCCCGACCTCGGGGTTCCCGCGGCCGAGGTCGACGAGCGCGGGGCCGTCCGCGGCGGCTGCGGCCGCGACGCGGCCGAGCAGCGCGACGAAGTACTGCTGCGGGAGTCGTTGCAAGCGTTCAGGTCTTGGGCGGCCCACCGGCAGTGACTCTAACGGCGACCCTCGAGCGTCCAGCAGACCGCCGGGCGGCCCCGGACCCGCACCCAGCGCCGTTCGAGGACGGTTGCGCCGCGCGGCGGCTCGCGGCGCTCGTCGAGCAGGACGACGGCCCTGCCCGCAGGCGACCAGAGCACCGGCTCGGCCCACGGCGGGTTCGTGACGACGACGTCGGCCTTCGCACCGCCGCCGAGCTCGAGCACGACGCCGGCGGTGCGCGCGTTCGCGGCGGTGGCACGGAGTGCTTCCGGGTCCGCGTCAGACGCCACGACCCGGAGGTCCGGGCGCGCGAGCTTCGCCTCGATCGCGATCGTGCCGGTGCCGCAGAAGGGATCGCCGAGCGTCGCGCCGCCCGGCGGCGCCGCGAGCCGGACGAGCGCCGCCGCGAGCGGCGGATGCAGCGCGAACGGGCGCGAGACGACGCGGTAGGCGCGGCGATGCAACGGCGCCGGCGCGAGCCGCGCCGCGAACGTCGTGCGCTCGTCCGTCAGGTGGACGCGCAGCGAGACGGGCGGTCCGCCGCGGACCGCCGCGGCGACGGTCTCCTCGATCTCGAAGCGCGAGTAGTTCCGCCGGCCGAGGAAGCTCGCCGTGACGTCGTCCGCGCGCACGTCGAGGCTCGCTGCGAGCGCGGCGAGCGTGCGCAGGCCGGTCCGATGCGGCCCGACCGGTTGTACGTCGAGCAGCACGTCGAGCACGTCGTCGACGGTGCGCAGGCGCAGCGCGTCTTCGGGCGCGGCGGCGAACCGCACCTCGCGGTGTCCGAGCGTGACGTCGCGTGCTCCGAGCGCGCGAATCTCGTCCGCGGCGACGTCTTCGATCCCGCGCAGCGTGCGCGCGAGCAGCGTGCGATGCATGACAGTCCTCCGTGACGCAGGTGCATGGGCGCGCCACGGCCGCCGGCGCTAATGCCGGCTATTCGGGGGCCGCGGCTAGACGCCGCGGCCGAAAGGAGTGCAGAACGTCTTCATCGCACCGTGATCGTATCCCTACGATCCGAGCGTGATCGAGCTACGCGAGCTGACACCTGAGACGCACGAGGTAGCCGAGCGGTTCTGGCAGCTCTTCCTGCATGACCTGTCGGAGTTCCGGGACTCGCACCCGGACGAGCACGGGCTGTTCAAGCGACGCCACCTCGAGCCGTACCTCGCCGCCGATCCGGATCGCGTCGCGTACATCGTCCACGCCTCGACCGGCCCGGTCGGGTTCGCGTTCGTCTTCGGCCTGACCGGAGACGTGCGGCGGTTCGATCAGTTCTTCATCGTGCGCTCGCAGCGTCGCGGCGGAGTCGGCCGCGAAGCCGCGGAGCAGACGGTGCGGCGTCATCCGGGCCGCTGGGAGGTCGGCTTCCAGAACGAGAATCCGAATGCCGCACGGTTCTGGCGGCGGCTCGCGGCGGAGATCGGCAGCGACGTGAGCGAGCGGCTGCAGCCGGTGCCGAACAAACCTCACATCCCGGACGACGTGATCCTGTCGTTCTCCGTCTAGGCTCCCCCGCGTGAACCTCGTCGAGGCGCTCGCCGTGGGGGTCGGGCCGAGGATGGCCGGCAGCGCCGAGAGCGCGCGCGCCGCCGACACGGTTGCGGACGCGTTCCGCGAGCTCGGGCTCGAACCGCGCTTCCAGGAATTCGACCTCGTCGCGTACGAGCCCGACGAGCCGGAGCTCTTCGTCGAGGGCGAGCGCTGGGACGCCGGCCCGTGCATGTACGGGCACCCGTTCGACGGCGAGGGGACGGCGAAGAAGATCGGCGAGTCGAAGGCGCCGGTCGGCGACAAGATGCTGCCGCTCTTCGCCGTCGTCGACGCGGACGGCGTCGAGCGCGCGCGTCTGATGACGAGCCCGTTCTCGACGGGCGCGATCCCGTTCGCGTCGCTGCACGTGCAGATCACGACGCCGCCGGCTGCGTTCATGTCGATCGCCGACTCGGCGCGCCTCGAAGACGGGATGCACGTGAAGCTGAAGGTCGGCGGCCGCTTCGTGCCGGGACGGCGCGAGCGGAACGTGATCGCGGACATCGCAGGCAAGCGCGACGACCACATCCTCGTGTGCGCGCACTTCGACTCGGTGTGGCGCGGCCCGGGCGCGATCGACAACGCTACGGGGATCGAGGGCGTGCGCCGTGTCGGCGAGAAGCTCGTCGGGCGCGACCTGGAGCGCGGCGTGCGGCTCGTCGGCTTCACGGCGGAGGAGATCAAGCTGACGGGCTCGCGCTACTACGTCGACGAGGCGGTGTTGCGCGGCGAGCTCGGCAAGGTCGCCGGCGTCGTCAACCTCGACTGCATCGGCCGCGGTGAGAAGCTCGAGCTTCTCGGCACGCCCGGCGCACTGCTCGGCCGCGCGGTGGAGGCGGCCCGCATGCTCGGTCTGCTCGACCGCTACGAGCTCGAGGCGGCGCAGTCGCACGGCGGCGTCGACTCACACTGGTTCGCCGAGCGCAAGGTGCCGGCGATCTCGATCCTCCACTTCCCGTATGACGAGTACCACCTGCCAACGGAGTCGCCGGAGCTCGTCGACGAGCAGCTGATGGACGACGCGGTTGCGCTCGCGGTCGCGCTCGTCGAGTCGCAGCTCGCGCGGCCCGTTCCGCGTTGACCCCGTTTCCGGAGCTCGACGAGCTCCTGAGCGAGCTGATCGCCGAGCAGCAACGCATCCTCGGCGACGCGTTCGTCGGCACGTACCTGCACGGCTCGTTCGCGCTCGGCGCCGGCGACGAGTGGAGCGATGTCGACTTTCTCTGCGTCGTCGAGCGCGACCCCGACGAACGCGAGCAGGCGGAGCTGCAGGCCGTGCACCAGCGTCTCTTCGGCGGCGAGGTCGAGTGGGGCAAGCACCTCGAGGGCTCGTATCCGCCGCGTGCGGAGCTGCGGCGGAAGACGGACGACGAGTGGTTCTACTTCGACCACGGCTCGATCGAGCCGCGGTGGGACACGCACTGCAACCAGTCGCTCGTGCGCTGGACGCTGCGCGAGCGCGGGATCGCGCTCGCCGGCCCGCCGGCGGCGGAGCTCGTCGATCCGGTGGGCGCGGACGAGCTGCGCGCGGAGGCGCGTACCGCGCTTGCCGACTACGTCGAGTGGGCGCACGAGCCGATGCCGCAGGCGCCGTCGGGGATGAACTGGTGGAAGCAGACCTATGTCGTGCTGACGCTCTGCCGGATCCTCTGGACGATCCGCAACGGCACGATCGTCTCGAAGGACGAAGCGGCCGCGTGGGCGATGCGCGAGCTTCCCGAGTGGAGAGACCTGATCGAGCGCGCGGTGGCCGACCGGCCCGATCCGGTGAAGCGCTGGTGGTCGGACTCGACACCCGACCTCGTCGCGCGGACGCTCGCGTTCGTCGACGACGTCGCGGCGCTCGAGTAGTCAGCGAGGCGGGAACTTGTTCGCTGCGACGCCGGACTGGATCAGCTGCTCGAGCTTGCGCGCGTTCTCCGCTTCCGACTCGCTGGGCCTGTCGCGACCGTGGCGCTCCCTGCGGCGGCCGAGCAGTTTCGCAAGCGCCGTTCTCAGGCTCATCGCGACCGAGGGTAGTCGGCTCGTCTACGTCCCGTCGCAGAAGATCCCTCTGACCCCGAACGCCAGCGCGATGAGCGTCGCGAAGAGCACGGCGAGCGCGATGCCGCACGCCCGGTCACGCCGGCCGGTGCGCAGTGACGCACCGGCGACGGTGCACGCGACTGCATTCACGATCAGCACCGCCGCTCCGAGCGCGAGAAGCGTCCCGTCCTGGCCGTTCAGGTTCGGGCAGCGGATGGAACCGGACCGAAAGGTCGGCGACGCTTCGACGAAGACGATCAGAGCGAGGCCGACGCCGCCGCTCACTCCCGCCAGAGAGACCGCAGAACGCTCGAGCTCGCGCGGACGTCTCGCAGCCAGGCTCTTTGCGGAGAGCGCGCCCACCGAGAAGAAGACCGGCGCTGACACGAGCGCGACCACGAACGGGCCGTAGAGAGAAGGCCAGATCAGGTTCTGCACGCTCACACTCCGAGCATTGACCCGCCGCGGCGAACGTCAATCTCGGTCTCCGGCGAGCGGTCGGGAACACGCGGTGAACGGCGGGCGGAACTAGTCGGGACCGCCCATCCCCGGCAGGCCGTCCCAGGCGCGCGCCGCCGTCACGGGCAGCCCGGCCGCGGCCCAGGCCTCGAACCCGCCCAGCACGTCGCCGGCGTCGCGCCCGAGCTCGAGCAGCGCAGCCGCCGCGAACACCGACGAGTAGCCGTGGTCGCAGACGAGGATCAGCGGCCGGCTGTCGAGCTGCGGGTTGCGCCACTCCTCTGACGCGACGCGCCACTCGAGCACCGTGCGCGGCACGTGGTAGGCGCCGGGAATCGCGCCGTCGCGCACGCGCGCGTCCTGTGAGCGGATGTCGACGATCGCGGCGTCTGCAGCCTGCGCCTCGGCAGGTGTGTAGCGGCGAATGCGCGCCTCCGCGGCGGCAAGCAGCTCGTCGAGCGTGGCCATCGCCGAACCGTAGACTCCGAGACATGTTCGAGGAGGGCCTTGCCGAGCTGCACACCCATCTCGGCGGCTCGGTCGCGTCGGACATCATGTGGAGCCTCGCGCACGAGCAGGGGATCGCGCTCCCGACGCGCGACTACTGGGAGTTCGACCGGATGGTCACCGTGTCGGATCCGCGCGGCGTGCCGGATCTCGACTCGCTCGATCGCATCTACCACCTGACAGAGCTGATCCAGTCGTCGCCGCTCGCGGTCGAGCGGAGCGTGCATGCGGCGATCGGCGGCGCGTACCGCTCGCAGCGGATCACGACGCTCGAGCTGCGGTTCAACCCGATGAAGCGCAACCGCGGCGGCGAGCGCGACCTCGACCACATCATCCTCGCGGCGATCCGCGGGCTCGATCTCGCTTCGCTCGAGTATCCCCAGGTGCGCGCGGGCCTGATCCTGATGATGGACCGGACGTTCACCGCCGCCCAGAACATGGTGATCGTCGAGAAGGCGCTCCGGTACGCGTCGCGCGGCGTCGTCGGTGTCGACATCGCGGGGCCGCGGCCGGGCGGCGCGCGCTACGACTACACGCAGATCCGCGAGCACGTCGAGCTCGCGCGCGAGGGCGGTCTCGGCGTGACGATCCACGTCGGCGAGGAGGGCGGCGACTTCGGCGTCGAGGAGATCGGCGAAGTCGTCGAGTCGCTGCGTCCCGACCGGCTCGGCCACGGCATCCTCGCCGCGCGCGAGCCGGCGCTGATGGAGGCGATCCGCGCCGCCGACATCACGCTCGAGATCTGCCCGACGTCGAATCTGCTGACGAAGGCGCTGCCGGACGAGGACGCGGTGCGCGAGACGTTCCGGACGTTCGTCGCCCACGGCGTCCCGTTCACGATCGCGACGGACGGGCCGGAGATGATGCGGACGCACCTGCGCGACGAGCTCGAGCTGCTCGACCGGATCGGCGCCCTGGACGAATCCGAGCTGGCCGCGGCGAATGCACGCGGGCACGACGCCTCGTTCGTCGGGCGGCGGGCGCACGCGCTCGGCTGACACCGGATACACCCTTCGGTCGATACTTCTGCCGCCACGCCGGCTCTAGCCTCGTGGCATGCAGGCATTGCGAGATCCGGCCGGGATCACAGACCGGCAGCGCGAAGTCGTCGAACTGATCGCTCAAGGGCTTTCGAACGAGGAGGTCGGCGTCGTTCTCGGTATCTCACCGCGGACGGCCAAGGCTCACTCGGACATCTTGCGGCAGAAACTCGGTGTGCAACGACGGCGGCAGATTCCAGTCGCATTCCGGCTGCTGACGGGTGAAGACCCATTGGCGAGGCGACTGGCGTCGGCGCGAGCCGACAACGGGGGCTGACGGCGAAGCGGCATCCGCTGCGACACCCTCCGTAGCGGATGCCAGCCCCCTTTTCTTCTGGACGAGGGTGGCGTAGCGTTAACTTCAGGCGAGCGGCGCGCCTCGACGAGGGCAGGCAGGCATGACCGCAAGTGGGACGAAACCGAGGCAGGTTCGGCATCAGCGGCGCATTATCGAACGGCCGCGGCTGATCAAGCTGCTCGACGAGACGTCGGCGAGGACGATCCTGCTCGTCGCCCCGGCGGGCTACGGCAAAACAACGCTGGCGCGCCAGTGGGCGAAGACGCTGCAGAGCGTGGTCTGGCTTACGCTCACGCCCCGGCATCGGGACGTGGCGTGGCTTGCGACAGATATCGCCGAGGCGATCGACGGAGGCGCAGGCCTAGCAAGCCGCGCGGTCACGGAACACCTGAACGCTGTAACGAATCCCCAACGGGCTGCTCGGCAACTCGGTCTCGAGGTGGCGAGCCAACTCGGAGACGCACGCGTCCAGTGGCTGATCCTCGACGATTGCCATGAGCTCGACCGTGCACCGGAGGCAGATGAGCTACTGAGCACGATCCACAACGCCGCCGACTGCAGGGTGCTTCTCCCAACCCGCACAACCCCGGAGTGGGCCACAAGCCGGCGCGTCATCTACGGCGAACTCAGGATCCTGGGACGTGAGGATCTCGCGATGACCGAAGCCGAGGTAAGAGAACTGGCCGGTCCCTCGCCGAGTCTCAATCGGCTTGCTGTAAAGGCTGCGGGATGGCCCGCTCTCGTTGCGCTCGCGGCCACCCTTCCACGAGTAAGCGTCCCGAATGCCGCGCTTCCGGAGTCTGTCCACCAGTACTTGGCCGACGAGCTGTATCAGCGCACGCCAGAAGGATTACGGCGCGATCTCACAACACTCGCGCTGATGGGCGACTCGACTGCAGCAATTGATGCCCTGCTCGGCGCCCGGGCTCCCGACGTCACTGAGCGCGCTCGCGAGCTGGGATTCGACTCCGGGCAGGGAGCGTTCGAACTTCATCCACTCATGCGTGACTTTCTACTGTCCAAGCTGCTAGCGGAGCCGGACTACGAAACGCGCGTTCGACAGGCCCTCGACGCCAACCTCGCTTCCCAGTCGTGGGACAAGGCGCTCGATCTAGTCCAAAGGTTCGGTTTGACGGATGCCATCGAACGCGTTGTGAGCCTGGCATATAAGCCCCTGACGCGGAGAGGTCGACTGACCACACTGACTGGGTTTGTCGACAGCGTCGAAACCGGCCCAGGCTTCCCGCCTCCCTCGATCGACGTCGTTGCGGCCGAGACAGCTCTGCGCGACGGCGCATTGGAACTCGCGAGGGATGTCGCGCATCGCGCAAGCTCACGGCTTGATAACGGTCACCCACTCAAGTCGCGCGCGGCGGCAATCGGTGGACAAGCGCACCTCTTCAGCGCCGACATTGACGGAGCCGTCGCCGCGTTTACGGCTGCTCGCGAGTTCGCACAAGACGAACGCGACGAGGTTGAGGCCCTCCACGGGCTCGCACAAACAATGCTCATCGGCGAACGACCTGACGCCAACCTGGTCGTTGACGAGCTAGAGACGCGCCGTGACCGATCGCCGCTTGACTTCGTCAGATTCGTCACGGCGCACTTGAACAGGAAGCGGCTGACTACTGACGGAGAGGGACTACGTCCGCCACTTCACCTCGACGCCGCGTCCCAGATCTTCACGCAAGTAGATGACCCCCGAGCGCGAACATCGTTCGCTTATCACGCTGCATACTGCCTCGCGCTGCGTGCGGACTACGAGGATGCACGACACTGGCTGCGCTTGTTCTTTGAGGACGTCGAGCGCTTCGAGCTTGATTTCGCACTACCGTTCGGAAACTGGACCAAAGCGATGGTCGCTCTCGGTCGACGCCGATTCGCCGAGGCAGAACGTTCTCTTCAGTCGGTCGAGGACGCGGCCGCGAGATCGCACAACTCACAGCACGAGATCAACGCGAGATCGCTTCGAGGTCGTTTGCTGCTTCAAAACGGCGAGGCGCATGAAGCGATTGAGCGGCTTCGCGCCGATCCCGACGCAGGGGTGATTCCGCACTGGCGGGGCGAATACATCGCGAGTCGCGCGATCGCCCTCGCCTGCGTCGGGAAGACGATGGAGGCTCGAGCGAGCGCCGACCAGGCTGACAGGACGAGCGGTGCTGGTGAGGTTCTGCTTCTCGCCGAGGCTGCACGCGCAATTGCCTCGGCAAACGAAGGATCTGCCGCCGGCGCCGTAAGGCTTCTGGCACTCGCTCGGCGAACCGCTATGTGGGACGCCGTGGTCTGCGCCGTCCGCGGTTCCAGCGAATTCGCGGACGCGGTTGCAAGCGAGCCTGCGCTAAGGGCCGCCATAGGCGAGCTGTATCAGCGCTCGCGAGACAGCGGCCTCGCCCGTCGCGCCGGTCTGAGAATGCGGATTGTGGCCGAACCGAGCGAAGTGCTCAGCGAGCGCGAGTTAGAAGTTCTAGGTCTTATCGCCCGCGGCTATCGAAACCGCCAGATTTCGCAGGCCCTCTTCATCGCCGACTCAACCACGAAGGTTCACGTTCGGCATATCCTCGAGAAGCTCGGAGTCCGTACTCGATCGGAAGCCGTCGCCCGCTACGAGATGTTCAGAAGCGATTCTTAGGCGACGCGAGTCTCGGACAGGACCGCCGGCTCGCGGTCCGGCATGAGCCGGAACTCTGGTCCACCTGCCAACCGATATGACTCGGGAGCAGCCGCAAGAATCGCCTCAAACACAGCGACGACCGACGTGTCGAATTGCGTTTCCACCGCTTGGGCCAGACGCAGACGAGCGACGCGACTTGGCATGGCATCTCGATAAGGACGGTCAGACGTCATGGCGTTGTATGCGTCTGCGACGGCGATAATGCGCGAGAGCAATGGAATTTCGTCGCCGGAGATTCCATCCGGGTAACCCTGCCCGTCGACTCGCTCATGATGATGCCGGACAACTGCGGCAATCTCCGCGTACGTATCAACGTTGCCTAGGATCCTCTCGCCGATCTCGGAGTGACGCTGCATCTCCCTGCGCTCGTCGAGAGTGAGCGCGCCGGGCTTCTCGAGTAGTCCGGCTGGCAAACCGATTTTCCCGATGTCATGGACCAGCCCGCACAGGTGGGCGAGGTCTTGGTGCGTATCGTCCAGCCCCATCCTGATAGCGATGTCACGGGCATAGATAGCCACCGCTGCTGAGTGGCCGGCCGTGTACCGGTCCCTTGCATCGAGCGTGGCGATCAACCCCTTTGCGAACGAAAGGTTGGCTGCTTGGAGCTTGGAGTTTGCCTCCTGCAAGTCGGTCGCTAGTCGCCGTTGCTCTTGGTACATCAAGAACCATCGCTGCGCCGCCAGCGCTGGCGCAAAGAAGAGCGGCAGCGTCCAGGGCGAAACATCGCGATACGCCAGAGCCAAGATTGCGACAACAGGGCTGTAGAAAGGCACCGACGCCACCACAACCGGAGAGAGTTCGCGCACGGCCTCGATCCAACGGCCGTTCCTGCGAAGCGCGAACGTCAGTGAGGCAAGCCCCGCGTCCATGATCTCCGCGGCAAGCGCGGCTGCCGTTGCTGCGGCCACCGTGGAACCCGGACCGGACGTCGTAATAGCACCTACGGCCGAGGCAGCTGCCCCCGCGACCGCGCCGATTAGGGCGCGGTTTCCGACGTATGTCAGCCGACCCACGGCGGGCATGTCCAAAGCCACCGCCGACGCGGCGTAGACAATCATCCCTGCGAGTGGCCCGAACAGCACCGCAGCGAAGACCGCCGGGAAAAGCGAGATCGAGACGGTCAACTTGGTGCGGAGGACGATTCGGCCCCGCCACTCACTGATCGCGGCGACGATCGCGAGCCCGATGACGGCGACCGGGGGGCCTGGACCAACCCCGGCGACCGCAAGGCCGGTCGCTACAGCTGCCATCACAACGGCGACGGCAGCGATGTAGACGGCCACGGGGCGGGAAACGTCAGCAAACGCTTGACGAATCCGATCGAAGGCTTGCATATCCCCCAAAAGGGTTATAGGGTTCACGGCGCCGTCAGTCCTATTTGAAACGGGGGATCAAATGTTGAAGTTCGCGAAGCTGGTGAAGTCCGCCAAGATCGCCGGTGGCGCGGCATCCTGGTAAGCCCGCGCAGTTAACAGGGTTCTCCGCCGACCGGCGTCACCCTTTTGAGGGCGTTGTCCACAGGTCGTGGAAAACCCGTAGAGAACGCAAATGATCGAGGGTCGCCTGAAAAGGCGGCCCTCGTTGCATCGTGCCCCGTTCCTAGTTGATCAGGCCGCGGCGGAAGCCGACCGCGACCGCATGGGCGCGGCTTCTGGCCTGGAGCTTCGCGAGCAGGTGGCGGACGTGGCTCTTGACCGTCTCCTCGCTCAAGAACAGCCGGACGCCGATCTCGCGGTTCACGAGGCCGTCCGAGATCAGCTGCAGCACCTCGATCTCGCGGGCCGTCGGATCCTGGCCGACCTCCTGCACCGGCGGCGCCGAGAACGGAATCACCTCGGCGACGACCGCATCGCGCCGCGCGGCCACCGACTCGAACCGAGCCGAGTGCTCGCGGTAACGCGTCAGGATCTCGTTGCGCTGGGCAGCGTCCACGTGCGAGCTATCGGCCTCCCAGGGGGCTCCCTTGAGAGGAATCTGCCTCAAACGGGTGAGAGGAGAAGCCGGACGAACCGCCTGCGCCGCAGCCGAAGCGCCTCCGGCTCCGGCTCCTCGACAACCGCCCGGACGCCTTCGCGGCCCGTCGCATGCAGGATCCGGCCCTCGCCGGCCCAGAAGACGACGTGGTCGACCGGGTCGCCGTACGTCACAAGGTCGCCCGGCTCCGGCTCTGCCACCTCCGCGCCCGCCTCGTCCTGCTGCCAGGCATCGCGCGGCACGAGCTGCCCGCACAGCCGGTAGGCGAGATGGACGAGACCCGAGCAGTCGAGCCCGCGCGCCGACAGGCCGCCCCACTCGTAGGGCGTGCCGAGGAACGTCCGCGCGACCTCGAGCGGCGAATCGCCGCACAGCTCCTCCGCGCGGATCCAGCCCGGATAGCCGTAGGCCGTCACGACCCGCGCCCAACCCTCCGACTGCTCGGTCACCTGCAGCAGCTCGCCGCGGAGCGCCTGCGTCACCTGCTCTGCCCCGTCGGCCGGCTCCCGCCGGAGCGGCGCGACCTCGACGCCGCACCGCTGACTCCGCTCCGGCACCGGCGAAGCCGGCACCTCCGTTACCTGTGAGTCTCCGTCGAGCCTACGACTCATCCACGTGCCGCGCGATCTTCTCCTTGAGCATCGCCTTCACCCGCGGCCAGTCGTCGTCGACGACCGCGTACCACGCCGAGTCGCGGATCGAGTCGGGCAGCACCATGTGCTTGCGGAAGATCCCCTCGAACGTCCCGCCCACGCCGAGCAGCGCGCCGCGCACCCGCAGGTTGCGGGCGTCCGTCTTGAACTCCACGCGCATCGCGCCCCAGCTCTCGAAGGCGTTCCGCATCAGAAGGTACTTCGCCTCCACGTTCGCGCCCGTCCCCCACTGCGCCCGCTCGAGCCACGTCCAGCCGATCTCGACGCGGCGGTGCGCCGGCTCGATGTTCAGGTAGCGGCTCGACCCGGCCGGCCGGCCGCCGACATGGACGACGAACGGCACCTCGTGCTCCGCCGTGAGCGCGTTGTCGAACCAGCCGTCGAAGCCGAACGAGTACATGTTCGTGTAGCGGTGGATCTGCGGATCGCGCTCCGCCGCCTCGCGCAGCCCTTCGCGATGAGACTCGGCGATCAGCTCGAGCCGGACGATCTTCCCCTCGAGCGGACCGATCGGCCTGAGATCGCTCACGCCGCGTCCGCCACGAACACGCACTTTCGCCGCGTCGCCGTGAACGGGTACGGCCCCTCGGGCGCGAGCATCGGCCCGTACATCTCCACGAACGCGTCGAGGTAGGTCTGCAGGTCGCGGCGGGTGAGCCACAGCACCGAGCCGCCGCGGAATAGCCGCGACACGCTCGCGAAGCGCGCCTGCAGGAGCGGCAG
The DNA here is from genome assembly GCA_035651895.1 of Gaiellaceae bacterium. GTDB lineage: Bacteria > Actinomycetota > Thermoleophilia > Gaiellales > Gaiellaceae > PALSA-600. Next base: position 9,486 of record DASREW010000009.1, on the reverse strand, counting down.
TCCGCTCTCCGAGTCGAACTCCTCCGGATCCGCCTCGCCGAACACCTCGCGCAGGTGCTCCGGCGCGTTGTAGATGCCGGCGAAGCGGCCACCCGGCCGCAGCACCCGCACGAACTCGGCGAGCGCCGCATCCGGGTCGGGCAGGTGGTAGAGCATGTGGCTGCAGGTCACCGCGTCGAAGCTCCCGTCCTCGAACGGCAGCTCGGTCGCGTCGGCGAGCTGCGCGTCGAGTCCGCGCTCCGCAGCCCGGTCGACCGCGTCCGGCGAGCTGTCGACCACGACCACCTCCGGCGCGGCGTAGAGCGACGGCAAGCGACCATCGCCACAACCGACGTCGAGCACCCGCGTGGGGCGCACCTCGGCCACCGCGCGCAGCAGCGTCTGCTCCTCGTCGAGCTCGTCGAAGCGCAGCCAACCGGTCCGGTCGAGGCGCCGCATCGCCAGCCGATCGAGCGACGCATATTCCCGCTTGACCAGATCGGCATCGTCGATTCGCATCATCTGCAGGAGTATCACCACACGCGGGAAGGTGGGGTACTAGGCTTTACGACTCCGGCGGATGACGAACCCTCCTGAATTCCAGGTCTCGAGCGGCGGCGCGATCGCGCTACAGGCGCCGACGGCGATCGCGCGGAAGAGCCCGTCACGGCTCTTCTGGGAGCGCCTGCGCCAGGACAAGGCGGCGCTCGGCGGCGGGGTCGTCATCGTGATCCTGATCCTGATCGGCATCTTCGGCGGCCCGCTCGCCGCCTCGATCACCGGGCACGGCCAGAACGCCGTGCTCGACAACCAGACGGATGCGTACGGCATCCCGCTCGGCCCGAACTCGACCTACTGGTTCGGCGCCGACGCCGCCGGGCGCGACCTCTTCGTCCGCGTCATGTACGGCGCGCGCACGTCGCTCTTCGTCGGGTTCGTCGCGACAGCGCTGTCGATGTTCATCGGCATCGTCGTCGGGCTCGTCGCCGGCTTCTTCGGCGGCATCATCGACACGCTGCTCTCGCGTCTCGCCGACGTGCTCCTCGCCGTGCCGCAGATCCTGATCGCGGTCGGCATCGTCGCCGCCTGCTCGACCACGAAGCAGGGCTGCCTCGGCGGGCTCATCCAGCCGGGCCTCACCGTCGTCATCGCCGTGATCACGCTGTTCTCGTGGTCGTACATCGCGCGCATCGTCCGCGGCTACACGCTGTCGCTACGCGAGAAGGAGTTCGTCGAGTCCGCGCGCGCCGCCGGTGCGAGCAACTTCCGGATCCTCTGGCAGGAGATCCTGCCGAACCTCGTCGGGCCGCTCATCGTCTACTCGACGCTGCTGATCCCGACGAACATCCTCTTCGAGGCCTCGCTCTCGTACCTCGGCCTCGGCATCCCGGACAGCGAAGCCTCGTGGGGATCGATCCTCAGCGAGGTCGGAACCTCGGGCTTGTACGACGTCGCCTGGTGGCTCATGCTGTTCCCCGGCGCATTTCTGATCCTCACGACGCTTGCGTTCAACCTGCTCGGTGACGGTTTGCGCGACGCATTCGACGTGAGGTCCGAACGGTGAGCTTTGAAGCTAAGACCCCCCAGAAAGGAGAACACCGAGTGAGAAAGATGCTTCGGTACGCGACCACGGCCGGCCTCATCGCCGTGCTCGTGGTATTCGCGGCCGGCTGCGGGAGCAAGAAGAAATCGAGTTCCGGCTCCACCGGCAACTCGAGCTCCTCGAGCTCCTCGAGCTCGACCGGCTCATATCCGGGCACGTTCAGCAGCGGATCGCCCGCCAAGGGCGGCACGTACACCGTCGGCTGGGAGGGTTCGTTCGGCTTCACGGACAACTTCGACCCGACCGGCGAGTACCTGGGCAACGCGTGGGGCCTGTACTCCAACCTGCTCATCCGCTCGCTCATCGGCTACAAGCACCAGCCGGGCGCGGCCGGGAACGATCTGGTCGGTGACCTCGCCACGAGCGTGCCGACGCCGACCGACGGCGGCCTGACCTACACGTACCACCTCCGTCATGGCGTCAAGTTCGCGCCGCCGGTGAACCGCGAAGTGACGGCGCAGGACGTCGCCTACGCGATGAACCGCCTCGCGAGCCCGAACGACGGCGGCGAGTACCCGTTCTACTACACGGTCATCAAGGGCTGGGACGCGGTCGCAAGCGGCAAGGCGAAGACCGTCTCCGGCATCTCGACGCCCGACAAGTACACGATCGTCTTCCACCTCACGCAGCCGACCGGCGACTTCAACCGCCGCATGTCGATGCCTGCGACCGGGCCGATCCCGCCCGAGGTGGGCGCGTGCTTCGAAGGCTCGAAGTCGGCGAACGGCGCGTACGGACGTGACCTGATCTCGAGCGGCCCCTACATGATCCAAGGGGCGGCCGGGAAGTTCACCTCGTGCGCGGCGCTCAAGCCGTTCAGCGGGTACGCCGGCGCGAACGGGAACCACATCATCCTGGTGCGGAACCCGAACTACGACCAGTCGACCGACCCGTACCGCAAGAACTACATCAACGAGTTCAAGTTCGTCGTGAACTCGAACGCGGACGACATCTTCGCCAAGGTGCAGGCCGGCCAGTACGACGACGAGGTGTCGACGCCGACCCCGAAGACCATCCGCACCTACGCGACCAACTCGTCGCTGAAGCCGCGGATGATCCCGAACGTCGGTGACCGCACGAACTACCTGACGATGAACCTGACGCAGCCGCCCTTCGACGACATCCACGTTCGCAAGGCGATGAACTACATCATCGACAAGGCTGCGCTCCAGAAGGCATGGGGCGGCCCGATCCCGGGCTCGATCGCCACGCACATCGTCCCGCCGGTGCTCTACAACGGCGGCCTCGCCGAGTACGACCCGTACGCGACTCCGAACGAGTCCGGCAGCGTCGCCAAGGCAGCCGCGGAGATGAAGCAGTCCAAGTACGACCCGGGCCACACCGGCAAGTGCACGGCGGCGGCCTGCAAGCACGTGCTGATGATCGCCGACACCCGCAGCGTCGACAAGACGATGGTTCCCATCATCCAGGCCGACGCGGCGAAGATCGGCATCACCTTCACGGTTCGCTCGATCAACGGGGCCTACCCGACGATCCAGACCCCGTCGAAGAACATCCCGATCGCGGAGCGCACGTCGTGGGGGAAGGACTACGCCGACCCCTACACGTTCTTCGCCGAGCTGTTCACCTCGACGGCGATCCTGAAGGAAGGCAACACGAACTACTCCCTCGTCGGCCTCAAGCCGTCGCAGGTGGCGTCCCTTGGCGTCAAGGGTGACACCAGCAACGTCCCGAGCGCCGACTCGCAGATCAACGCGTGCGTGACCAAGCTCGGTCAGGCCCGCATCAACTGCTGGGAAGGCGTCGACAAGTACCTGATGACGTCGGTCGTGCCGTGGGTCCCGTACCTCTGGCCGAACAACGTGTTCATCATCGGTCCGCAGGTGACGCACTGGAACTACGACCAGTTCACCGACGGCCCGGCGTACTCGTCGGTTTCCGTCAAGCAGTAACCGGAACGACACCGGGGGCGGGACACTGCGTCCCGCCCCCGGGCAATTCGACCGCCAAGGAGCTCCAACCGACATGACGCTCTACATCGCACGCAGGCTTCTCTGGACGATCGTCGTCGTCCTCTGCGTCATCGCGATCACCTTCGCGGTCTTCTACCTCCTGCCCGCCGGCGACCCGGCGCTCCGCTTCGCCGGGAAGAACCCGACGACGGCCGAGCTCACGCTGATCCGGCACCGCCTCGGGCTCGACCAGCCCTGGTGGAAGCAGTTTCTTCGCTTCGCCTACCACTTCTTCCGCGGCGACAAGTACGGCTGGCCGGGCCTCGGCTACACGTACGCCAGCGGCACCTCGGTCAAGTCGCTCGTCTTCGCGCGCGCGCCGCGCACCCTGTTCCTGATCGCCGGCGCCGCGACGATCTGGCTCTTCAGCGGCGTCGCCATCGGCATCCTCTCCGCCGTCAAGCGCCGCACGCTGATCGACCGCCTCGCGATGGGCTTCGCGCTCTTCGGCATCTCGACACCCGTCTTCTGGCTCGGCCTGATCGCGCTCTACCTCGTCTGGGCGAAGCTCGGGCTCACAGGCGGCACCGGCTACGTCTCGCCGGTCGACAGCATCTCAGGCTTCTTCTCGCACATGATCCTGCCGTGGATCGTGCTCGCGATGCTCTACGCAGCGTTCTACGCGCGCATGACACGCAACAACCTGCTCGAGACGTTAGGTGAGGACTACATCCGAACCGCCCGCGCGAAAGGGCTCACCGAGCGGCGCGTGATCTTCAAGCACGGCCTGCGAGCGTCGCTGACCCCGATCGTCACGATGTTCGGCATGGACGTCGCGCTGCTCGTCGGCGGTGCGGTGATCACCGAGTCGGTCTTCAACCTGCAAGGGCTCGGCTACCTCGCGATCAACGAGGCGCTGCAGCAGGATCTCCCGGTCGTCCTCGGCGTCGTCCTGATCGCGTCCGTCGCCGTTGCGATCGCGAACCTGATCGTCGACATCCTCTACGCGTTCATCGATCCGCGGGTGCGCTACGCGTGAATGGGGGTAGAGGGCTACTCGACGTCCGCGGTCTGACGGTCCGCTTTCCGACGCCGGACGGCGTCGTGCAGGCGGTGTCGGACGTCACGTTCACGCTCGCGCGCGGCGAGACGCTCGGCGTCGTCGGCGAGTCCGGCTCGGGCAAGAGCGTCTCGAACCTCGCGATCATGGGCCTGCTGAACCGCGCGCGCACCGTGATCTCCGGCGAGGTGCTGTTCGAGGGACGCGACCTGCTGACGCTGCCGCCGGACGAGCTGCGCAAGATCCGCGGCAAGGACATCGCCATGGTCTTCCAGGACCCGTTCGCGTGCCTCCACCCGATGTACCGCGTCGGGGCACAGATCTCCGAGGCCGTGCTCGCACACGAGCACGTCAGCAAGGACCGCGCCTGGGCGCGCGCCGTCGAGCTGCTCGACCGCGTCGGCATCCCGAACGCCAAGTCCCGCGCGCGCGACTATCCGCACCAGTTCTCGGGCGGCATGCGCCAGCGCGCGATGATCGCGATGGCGCTCGTCCACAACCCCGCGATCCTCATCTGCGACGAGCCGACGACCGCGCTCGACGTGACGGTGCAGGCGCAGATCCTCGAGCTGATCGAGGACGTGAAGCGCGAGTTCGACATCGGCGTCATCCTCGTCACCCACGACCTCGGCGTCGTCGCCGAGACCGCGAACTCGGTGATGGTGATGTACGCCGGCCGGATCATGGAGTACGGGCCGAGCGCGCAGATCTTCACGCAGCCGCAGCACCCGTACGCGTGGGGGCTGCTCGACTCGATGCCCTCGGTCGAGGAGCGGCTCGAGACGCTCGTGCCGATCGAAGGCTCGCCGCCGTCGCTGCTCGCGCCGCCGTCCGGCTGCCCGTTCCACCCGCGCTGCCCGTACCGCTTCGAGCCGTGCCCGACCGAGCGGCCGCCGCTGGTCGCACCCGCGCCGGAGGCGCACCTCGACGCGTGTCACCTGCCGTGGGACAAGAAGGTCGAGCTCGGCTCGCAGCGCGGCTCGAAACAGGCGGCCGCATGAGCGCGAACGGCAGCGAGAACCTCGTCGAGATCGAGCACCTGACCAAGCGGTTCGCGGTCAAGCAGGGCGTGTTCGCGCGCGGCAAGTCGCAGGTGCATGCGGTCGAGGACGTGTCGCTCACGGTGCGCCGCGGCGAGACGCTCGGCATCGTCGGCGAGTCCGGCTGCGGCAAGTCGACGACGGCGCGGCTTATCCTGCGCCTGCTCGACCCGACAGCCGGCACGATTCGCTTCGACGGTCAGGACATCTCGCACCTCTCTCAGCGCAAGCTCCGCCCCCTGCGCCGCGAGATGCAGATGGTCTTCCAGGATCCGTACGCGTCGCTGAACCCGCGCAAGACGGTCGGGCAGATCATCGGCACGCCGTTCGCGATCCACGGCGTCAAGGGCGCGCGCACGCGTGTGCAGGAGCTGCTCGAGACAGTCGGCCTGAGCCCGGAGCACTACAACCGGTATCCCCACGAGTTCTCGGGCGGGCAGCGCCAGCGCATCGGCGTCGCGCGCGCGCTCGCGCTCTCGCCGAAGCTGATCGTCTGCGACGAGCCGGTCTCGGCGCTCGACGTGTCGATCCAGGCGCAGGTGCTGAACCTGTTGCGCAGCCTGCAGGACGAGTTCAACCTCACGTACGTCTTCATCTCGCACGACCTGTCCGTGATCCGGCAGATCGCCGACCGCATCGCGGTCATGTACCTCGGTCGCGTCGTCGAGTTCGGGGACAGCGAGTCGATCTACAACCATCCGAAGCATCCGTACACGGCGGCGCTGCTCTCGGCCGTGCCGCGCGCCGGTGTCACCTCGCGCGAGCGGATCGTGCTGACGGGCGACGTGCCGTCGCCGATCTACCCGCCGGCTGCGTGCGTGTTCCATCCGCGCTGCCCGCGCTTCCACGAGGGACACTGCGACGTGGAGACGCCGCAGCTCCGCGAGCTCGCACCGCAGCAGCTCGCCGCGTGCCACTACCCGCTCGAGCGCTGGCCGATGACGGACGCCGAGATCCGCCAGGCCGAAGGCGCGAACCGCGAAGACCGCCCGCACCTCGAAGGCGCAGCGCACGAGGTCTGAAAGATACGAACCTGGTTCGCAGAACCAGGTTCAGTCGAGAGACGCGTCGAGCGAGGCGAGCAGCGCGCGCTCCAGCATCTGGCGTGCGTCGGCGGAAAGCGGCGGCGGGGAGTCGAGCTTCTTCGCGGGCGGCGGGAGGGCGGCGCGGACCGACTCGTCGGTGACGCCGCCGCGCTCGAGCGTCGGGCGCAGCACGTCGTCCTCGAGCATGGCGAGCAGGACGTGCGGCGGCAGCACCTCGGGCGAGCCCTGCTCGGCGGCGATCTCCTGGCCGCGAACGACGAGCGTCTTCGCCGACTTCGCGAACCGTTTGCGGAACGGTGACTGCCCGCCGATCCGAACCTTGGAGTACGCCTCGCGGCGGAAGTCCCGATCGGAGAGCGCGCTCCGTAGCAGCGCCGTCGCCTGGGCGCCGATCGAGCGGCCGTCTTCCTCGGCCGAGGCGCGCAGCCGCTCGTAGAGCTCATCCGGGACGTTCCGTACGTGCAAGGTTGCCATCTGCTAGCAGAACGCTAGCACTACAAGGTGTCGACGTAGACCCGCGACGCGTCCACGAACCGGAAGCCGAGCCGCTCGCAGATCGGCCGCGACATGCGCCCCGCCTGCACGGTGAGCGCCGACGTGCCCCGCTCGACGGCGAAGTCCCAGCGCGCGAAGAGCAGGGCGCGGTAGACGCCGCGGCCACGTGCGCCGGGCACCACCGACCCACCGAAGAGGTTCACGCCCGCGTCGGCGCACGCCGCGAACGAGTTGCCGACCACCTGACCGTCGACGATCCCGATGAACGCCCGCCCCCGGTCGTCATCGAGGTACTCGGCGAAGCGCTCGCGGTGCTCCTCCTCGGACTGCTCCGGGTACCCGAAGCACTCGACGATCACGCGGGCGCCGGCGCAGTAGTCCTCGAACGTCTCGACGATCCGAACCTCGACGTCGTCTACACGCTCCCCGGCCGGCGGCTCGAGGAGCGCGAGGCCGTTCTCCACCGCCTCGAACCCGGGCGTGTCGGCGTTGACGATGCCGAGCTCCTCGAAGCGCGCGCCGTAGAGCTCGAGATGCTCCGGCACGAGCCACCACGCGATCGTCTCCTTGCCGCGCTCGCGTGCGGCAGCCCGGGCCGCCTCGACCGCGGCCGGGACGTCCATCCCGGCCGGGGACGGCAGCGCGACCTGCGCTCCGGGATGCGGGCTGAACCCGATCTGCGCGCCGGGCAGCTCGACGATCTCGATGTTCTTCGGCGTCGGCAGCTCGCGGAACGGGTCGCGGGCAAGACGGCGGACGGGCTCCGGGATCCCCACGACCCCGGAGCCTATTGCCGACAGCTACGCAGCGAGGCCGGCGAGCTCGCGCAGTGCGGCGAGCCGCGACAGCGCCTGGCCCTCGAGCTGCCGGACGCGCTCGCGCGTCAGGTCGAGCTCGTGGCCGATCGCCTCGAGCGTCCAGGGCTCGCCCTCGAAGCCGAAGCGCAGCTCGAGGATGCGCCGCTCGCGCTCGGGCAGCGCGTCGAGCGCCTTACGGATGTTCTGGCGGCGCAGCGACTCCTCCGCCTCGTCGAACGGATCCGCAGCCTCGCGGTCGGCGAAGAGATCGCCGAGCTCGCCCTCGTCGTCGGCGCCGACCGTCTGGTTCAGCGAGACCGATGCGGAGGCGGCAGACAGCGCCTCCTCGACGTGCTGGAGCGGGAGACCCGTCGCCTCGGCCAGCTCTTCCTTCGTCGCCTCGCGGCCGAGCTCGACCTCGAGCCGGCGCGCCGCGCGCGACAGCTTCTGCTGGCGCTCGACGACGTGCACCGGGACACGGATCGTGCGCGCGTGATTCGCGACGGCGCGCTGCACCGACTGGCGGATCCACCAGGTCGCGTAGGTCGAGAACTTGTAGCCGCGGCGCCAGTCGAACTTCTCGACGGCGCGATTGAGGCCGAGCGTCCCCTCCTGGATCAGATCCAGGAACGGCACGCCGAGCCCGCGGTAGCCCTTCGCGATCGACACGACGAGCCGGAGGTTCGATTCGATCATGCGGCGCTTCGCGCGCACGTCACCGCGCTCGATCGCCTTCGCGAGGACGACCTCTTCGTGGGCGGTCAGCAGCTTGTGCTTGCCGACGTCGGCGAGGAAGAGCTGCAGGCTGTCGCCCGCGCCGGAAGGAGCGTCGGCCTCGTAGATCACCGGTTCGGCCTGCGCCTTCGTGTTCTTCTCCTCGACGACCGGCTCGCGCACCTCGAGCCCGATCCGCTCGAGCTCGCGCACGACGTCCTGCACGGACGCCTCGTCCAGATCGTTCTCGACCGAGAAAGCCTCGAGCTCGGCCGGTTCGACCCAGCCACGCTCCTCTCCCGCCTCGATCAGCGTGCGGGCGCTTTCGGTCTCAAGCAGTTCGGTCAGCTGGCTCTGGGTCAAGTGGTAATCGATGTCCTTTCGTTTCTGCGAGCGGCATCCGAGACCTTCCGATATGCCAGCGTACCGCTCTTATCAACGCAGGCCGATGGAAGCCGATTCCTTCCCGGCTCGCTGATTATGGACGCTTTTCGAGGCCGATGTGTTAGGAACGCTTTCGGTTCGTGCGCTTTTTCACGGGCCCGCGCTCCCGGCGGGCCTGCATCAGCTCGTAGGCCCGCTCCGGGGTGATCGACTCCACCGAGTCCCCGGCCCGCAGGGAGGCGTTCGTCTCGCCGTCGGTCACGTACGGCCCGAAGCGTCCCTCCTTCACGACCATCGGCCGCCCGCTGATCGGATCGGGGCCGAGCTCCTTGAGCGGCGGCTTCGCCTGCCCCCGGCCGCGGCGCTGGCGCGGCTGCGCGAGGAGCGCGAGCGCGTCCTCGAGCGAGATCGTGAGGAGCTCCGCCTCGGAGGCGAGCGAGCGCGTCTCCTTGCCG
>DASREW010000008.1:0-14283 GCA_035651895.1 Gaiellaceae bacterium | reverse complement strand
CCGCGGCGCCCCGGGCGTGACGAAGATCTGGCGCTACACGCACGGTGACGCCGTCTTCACGAGCCTCGGCGACGGCGAGCGCTTCGGCCCCTGGGGCTACGCCGGCGGCAAGGCGGCACCGGGCGTCCGCATCGTCTACGCCCCCGGGACCGACGAGGAGCGGAACCTCGGCGTCTTCTGCACCGGCGCGCGGATCCGGCGCGACCGGCCGCTCTACTTCTTCCATTCGGGCGGCGGCGGCTTCGGCGACCCGCTCGAGCGGCCGCCCGAGTGGGTGCTGGAGGACGTCGAGGACGAGATCTTGAGCGCCGAGGCCGCCGCGCGCGAGTTCGGCGTCGTCGTGCTGCAGGGCGACAAGCCGTGGCACTGGCGCGTGGACGAGGCGGCAACGGCTGCGCTGCGCGAGCAACTGCGGGCCGAGCGTCGGTGAACGGCCTCACCAGGTGACGAGGCCGGCGGAGACATTGATGTCCTCGCCGGTGACGTAACCGGCATCAGGCGAGAGCAGGAAGGCGACGACGGCGGCGACGTCCTCGGGAGTCCCGACCCGCCGCAGTGGCACCGTCGCGACGCGCTGCGCCTGGAATTCCTCCGGTGCGAGCCCCGCCTGACGGGCGAGCTCCGGCAGGAAGACGTCCTGCATAGGTGTATCGATGATGCCGGGGCTGACCGAGTTGACGCGTATTCGCCGCGGACTGAGCTCGAAGGCGAGCGAACGCGTCACCGAGAGCACCGCCGCCTTCGAGGCGCTGTAGGCGGCGAAGTCGGCCTCGCTCGTCTTCGCCGCCATCGACGCGACGTTGACGATCGCGCCGCCTGACCGCAGGCGCGGCGCGAGCAGCTGCGAGAGGAAGAAAAGGCCCTCGACGTTGACCGCGAAGACATGCCGCCAGTCCGCCTCGGTCACGTTCGGCAACGGACCGAAGCGGAGCACGCCGGCTGCGTTGACGAGGTAGTCGAGCGAGCCGCCTACGGCAGTTCCGATGCTGCTGCGACCGCCTGCAGTCGCGACGTCGGCGACGACCGTCGTAAGCCGTTCGTGCGGCAGCGCGCTGAGGCCTTGCTCGTCGAGGTCGACTGCGACAACGTCGATTCCGTCGTCGCGGAGCCGGAGCGCGATCGCGCGCCCGATCCCACTCGCCGCGCCGGTGACGACGGCAACCGGCCCGTCGGGTTCAGCCCACGCCGGCGGCAAGCCGCCTCGGTCTCACGTAGCGGACCCAGAGCCGCTCGCACTCGGGCTCGCACGAGTCGAGCTCGCCGAAGTCCGGGTCGGCGAAGCGCCAGACGCGACGAAGAAGCAACCGACCGCAGACGTCGCAGTTGGCCACGCGTACGTCGTGCCAGACCTGCGAGCGCTCGCGCCACTCACCCCGGAGCTCGCTCATGCGATCGCGACCCCGTACTCCTCGCGCGCCGCCTCCTGCGAGATCCAGCCGTCCTGGTGGTCGCGCAGGACGAGCTCGGGGTCGCGCTCCGACGGCGGCCCGTACCCGCCGCCGCCGGGCGTTGCGATCAGGACGCGGTCACCGCGCCGCAGGCGGATGTTCGTGAACTTCGACGGGCTGACCGTCCCGAAGACGGCGCCGAAAGGACGGAACTCGTCCTCGCCCGCGCGCCTGATCAGCAGCTGCGTGCGCTTGCCGGCGCGGCCGCCCTCGATTCCCCACGGCTCGCGCTTCATGCGCTCGTACAGCGCCGACACCGTCACCTCGTCGGCCAGCACCTCCATCTCGCGCAGGATGCCGAGGCCGCCGCGGGTCCGGCCGGCGCCGCCGCTGTCCGGTCGCAGCGAGTAGCGGAGGTGGCGGAACGGGAAGCGCGTCTCGAAGATCTCGATCGGCGTGTTCGGGCAATTGCCGTGCGGCACGTTCTGCGCCGAGTTGCCGTCGGTGAAGCGGCGACCGCCCCAGCCCATTCCGTCGAAATGGTAGTGCGCGTAGTAGCGACCCGTTTCCGGGTGGACGCCGCCGAAGAGGAAGTTCGAGCACGTTCCACCGCAGGCGGCCGCCACGCGCTCGGGGACAGCCTGTGCGAGACAGCGGCCCTGGATCAGGTCGATGATCCGCGGCTGGATCTCCGTCTGGCCGGCGACGCACGGCGCCGGATGAACGACGTTGACGAGCGATCCCGGGGGTGCGATCACCTTGATCGGACGGAACGAGCCAGCGTTGAGGGGGAAGTCGCGGAAGAGCTGGAAGAGCCCGTTGCACGTCGCTGCGAGCGTCACCGTGTACGGTGCGTTGATCGGCCCCCGCGCCTGCGGGTCGGTGCCGGTGAAGTCGACGACGATCTCGTCGCCGTCGACGACGACGCAGACCCGGATCGTGTACTCGCGGTCTTCGACGCCGTCGTCTTCGATCACGTCCTCGCCTGAGTAGGCGCCGTCCGCGAGCTCGCGGATTTCGCTGCGAAGCCACTGCTCGGCATGCTCGAAGAGCGCTACGTTTGCCTCTTCGAGCTCGTCCGCTCCGTGTTCTTCGAACAGCTCCTCGAGCCGGCGGAGGCCGATGTTCAGCGAGCCGATCATCGCATTGAAGTCGCCCCACGTGTTGTCCGGCGTCCGATGGTTGGCGAGGATGACCTTCCAGATGCTCTCGTCGTACTCGCCATGGCGCATCAGCTTGACGGGTGGCAGCCGAAGACCCTCCTGATAGATGTCGGTCGCGTTCGACGCGAACGACCCGGGCGCCATGCCGCCGATCTCGCCCACGTGGGCGACGTTGCCGACGAAGCCAGCGAGCTTGCCCCCGTGGAAGAACGGTGCGAGCAGGAGGTGCTCGGGCATGTGACACATGCCGCGGTAGGGGTCGTTGTCGACGATCACGTCGCCCGGCTCGAAGGCCTCGCGGCCGAGCTCCTCGACGATCCACTTCCCCGACAGCGCCCCGGATCCCAGCATGGCCGGGTTCATGTCCGCCATGGCGAGCAGGTCGCCGTTCCGGTCGAGCAGGATCGTGCAGAAGTCGAGCGACTCACTGAAGATCGGCGAGTAGGCGGTCCGCATCATCGCCTTCGCCATCTCCTGGCAGATGTTGACGAGGCGGTTCTGCAGGATCTTCAGGGCGACGGAGTCGAGCTTCACGGGGCGACCTCCGCCGCCGTCGCGACGGGCGTCTGCGGCTCCGTCATGACCTCGAGTTCGATCACGCCCTGCTCGTCGACCGTCAGCCGGTTACCGGGATGGACGAGCGTGGTCGAGTCGAGTTCCTCGATCACCGCCGGCCCCTCGAGCCAGACACCGGCGCCGAGGTGGTCGCGGAGGAAGATTGGCGTCTCGAGCCACCCTTCGTCGGCGAAGAAGACGAAGCGCCTCTCCGTAGGCTTCGCGGCCGCGTCGCCGGCTGGCGGGGCAAACGACGGCACCGAGACGAATCCCTGCACCGTCACGTTCAGCTGCGCGAGCTCGCAGTCGTTCTCGCGCATCGCATAGCCGTAGAACGCTTCGTGCTGGGTATGGAAGCGCTCGACGAGCGTCGCAATCGCACCGTCGTCGATCTCTCCCTCCGGCAGCGGAATCTCCTGCTCGTAGTTCTGGCCGAGGTAGCGCATCTTGACGCTTCGCCAGATCTGCAGGCTGCCGTCGTAGCCCTCGCGGCGAATCTCGCCGACGGCGTCGGCGACCAGCCGCGCGAACGCATCGCGAAGCTCTGCGCCCTTCGCGGTCGAGGCCGTCAGCGCGCGTGTCCAGCGCCGATCGACCTTAGGCGCGGCGGACATGACGCCGAATGCCGACGTCAGCCCAGGATGCAGCGGGACGAGGACTCGCTTTATGCCGAGGCTCTGGCCGAGCTCGCCGGCATGGAGCGGCCCCGCGCCGCCGAACGCGAGGAGGTCGAAGCGACGGTGGTCGAGACCCCGATCGACGGTGACGAGGCGGATCGCGTTCGCCATGTTCTCGTTCGTCATACGCACGATCGCAAGCGCGGCGGCCTCGACGGTCGCGTCGAGCCGCCGGGCGATCCCCGCGATCGCCTGCGCGGCGAGCTCGACGTCGAGCGGCATCCGGCCACCGAGGAAGAAGCGCGGGTTGAGGCGCCCGAGCACGACGTTCGCGTCGGTGACGGTCGGATCGGTCCCGCCGCGGCCGTACGAGGCGGGGCCGGGGTCGCCACCGGCGCTCTCGGGGCCGACGCGCAAGAATCCGCCGCGGTCGAAGCCGGCGATCGAGCTGCCGCCTGCGCCGATCGTCGTCATGTCGACGAACGAGCCGACGATCGGAATGGCCCAGTCGATGTCGTAGCTCTCGGTGAAGGAGATGCGGCCGTTCTGGATGACGCCTACGTCCGCGCTTGTCCCACCCATGTCGAGCGTGATCAGGTTTGGGCGCTCGAGCGTCTCGCTGTAATGGCGGCCGGCGAGCAAGCCGCCGGCGAGGCCGGAGAGGACGAGCTCGCTCGCGTGCGCCGAGGCCATCTCGAGTGGCACGTGGCCGCCGTTGGACTTCATCAGCGAGATCGGCGCGCTGACGCCGAGTCGGTCGACACCCTCGCCCAGCTCGCGGGCGAAACCACCGATCATCGGCTTGACGTACGCGTCCGCGATCACCGTGCTGCCGCGTTCGTACTCGCGCCAGACGGGCGCGACGTCGGCCGAGATCGACACCGGCACCGACGGCAGCACGCGCAGGAGCGCGTCCCGCAAGCGCCGCTCGTGAACATCGTTGACGTACGCGAAGAGCAGCGAGATCGCGATCGCCGGTTGCGAGGCGGCTACCGCGAGGCGCTCGACCTCGGCGCAGACACGCTCCAGCTCGTCGTTGGTCAGCGGCTCGACGATCTCGCCGCGATAGTCGACGCGCTCCCTGACACCCACCGTGCGGGCACGGCGGACGAGCGGCTCCCCCTTCTGCCACTGCAAGTCGTACAGGTGACGGCGGTTGATCCGCTGGATGTACGGGATGTCCTCGAAACCGGCCGTGGTCAGATAAATCACGTCGGCCCCACGGCGCTGCAGGATCGCGTTGATCGCGATCGTCGAACCGATCACGATCCGCTCCACCTCCTGGGCCGCGGCAAGCTCGTCGATCGACTCGAGCACCGCGCGCGCCGGGGTGCTCGGGGTCGACGGAACCTTGATCACCCGCAGCCCGCCCGTCACCCGGTCGTCGGCGACGAGGTCGGTGAACGTGCCGCCCGTATCGATCCCGACGAGCATCGCTTGATTGTTCAACAACTAGCGTGCATAACGCGCAGGCGCACGGCGTGCCGGGGTCGCGGGCGTGGCGGCCGCGCTGCCCTGGCGCGCGACCGCAAACGCCGTGTTCTGCTCTGCGAGCTCGAGGTGGGCCCGCACGACTGCGACGGCGGCGTCCACGTCGTGCGCGGCGAGGGCATCGACGATCTGCTCGTGCTCGGCGCGGAGCTGCGTGCGGCGCGCCGGCATCGCGCTCAGAAAAGCGAGGCAGAGCCGGAGCTCGCCGAGGAGCGCGCGGTAGGCGCGGCTCATCCGCGCGCTGCCGACGACGTTCACGATCTCCTCGTGGATCTCGAGGTCGCGCGCCACGAGCTCGCTCCACGGGGCGTCAACGGGAAGCGCCACAAGCCGCTCGACACGGGCTGCGACGCCGTCGACGGCGAGGCCACGCTCGCAGAGGGTCCGCACCGCCTCCAGCTCGATCGCGCGTCGGAGGAGGTGTACGTCGCGAACGTCGTCGGGCGTGAACCTCGGCACGAACGCGCCCCGGTTCGCGTGGTGGACGAGCAGGCCCTCATGAGCAAGCCGGTGGATCGCGGCGCGGACGCAGTGACGGGCGACACCGTACACCTCGCTCAATTGCACCTCGCGCAGATGAGTCCCCGGCGGCAGCTCGCCGTCGAGGACCCGTCGCCGGAGCGAGCTCGCGACTGCGTCGACGGTGCTGATGACCGCCCGCGGCTTCCCCGGCTGCGAGCGAGGGAAAGGCTCGCGCCGCCTCCGCGCCGCCGGTGCCGCGCGCTGGCGCTTGACGCCCTGTCGGTCCTGGTGAGACAATCACCGCTGATTGTTCCACAATCCAGCAACGCTGGCTGGCTCGTCTCGGTCGTCGATGTCGGCCCTCGTCCCACGTCGCGCGGCCAGCCAGTGCCTGGCCGCCAGGTCGTCGTAACGAGTGACGGGGCCGCCCGAGCGCCTTTCCGGTCCATCGCCATCGCGAGGAGCTGGCAGCCGACTCATCTACCAAGGAGGATCTGCGATGAAAGCGCGCATCGGCGGCACGATGGCGATCGCGGTGATGATCGCCGCTGCCGTTGCTTTATTGGCCGTCGCCTCCGCGAGCGGCGGTCGCAGCACACGGTCCGCGGACGCCCCTTACACCCTGAAAATGCCGTGGGGGACGTTCACGCTCAGCAGCTCGATCAGGGCGGACGTCCAGAAGCGGCTGAAAGCCGGGAGGGCACTCGACATCCCCGTCTTCACGTGGATCCAGGGAGATGCGTTCTTCGTGCCCGTGCGGAAGGGCATCGCCGACGCCGCGAAGCAGCTCCACACGACGAGCCAGCTGATCGGCCCGGTCGGCGCGGGACAGCCGCAGGAGATCTCGGACATCCAGTCGTATCTCGGCCGTAAGCCCGACGGACTCGCGATCACGCTCTCGGACGAGAAGTCCGCCAAAGGTCTGATCGACGGGCTGATCGCGAAGGGCATTCCCGTCATCATCTGGAATACCGACGCGCCGACCACCCATCGGCTCGCCTACATCGGCCAGAACAACGAGAAGGCCGGCTTCAAGGTCGGGCAGTTGATGGTGACCAAGCTGAAGGCGAAGCACATCACGTCGGGGACGATCGCGATGTTCGCAACCGACGCGACCGCCGCGTATTCGAAGCTACAGCGCTTCCCGGGCTTCGAGAAAGCCGTTCATGCGGCGCTTCCGAACATCAAGTTCCAGACGCCGGTGACGCTCGGCACCGACATCTCGGCCGCCGTCGGCAAGGTCGACTCGGCGGTGCGTGGCAAGTCGGACATCGTCGGCATGTACTCGGCCGACGAGCAGGTGGTGGCACTTGCGAACTGGGAGAAGCAGAACGCGTCGGCGGGCAAGTACGTCATCGTCGGCCACAACCTCCTCCCCACCGAGCTCTCGCTGATGAGCCAGGGCTACATCGACGGCGTCGTCGGTCAGAATCCGTACCTGCAGGGGTACTGGTCCGTGCAGTGGCTGAAGTCGTTCGTCACAACTGGCAGGCCGTTCAAGCCGGGCGTGATCATCGACACCGGCTATCCCGTCGTGGACACTCCCGCGGCGGCGAAGACGCTCCTCTCGACGGACTGTGGTGGAAAGGGCTGCGGCTAAGACACTGGTCGCAAGCGAGGGTTGACGGGTACCCGGTGCAGTGGTCGGGACACCCGGGCCCGTCAACCCGTGCCGCCGGGTGCGGTGAACCTCGTGGCCGGCGGTGGAGGGGCGGAGAAGCGGCGATGGGGTCCTTGACGTGGACGGCGAGGTGACGGCGCCTACGAAGGCCGCCGAGGCGGCCGGACTCTCGCTCGTTCGCGGCCTCGGCCGCTGGGCTGGTGCGCGTGCGCATCGCGCCTTCGGCGCGCGCGAGATGGGGCTCTTCGTCGCTCTGGTCGTCATCTGCATCGGCATGTCGATCGCCGCGCCGGCGTTCTCGAGTGTCAACAACCTGCTCACCGTCGGTCGGAACGCCTCCGAGGTCGGAATCATGGCGCTTGGGATGACGATCGTCCTCGTGACGGGGCAGGTCGACCTGTCCGTGGGCGCCCTCTACGCGACCGGAGGGATCACGGCTGGGATCGTGATGTCACACAGCGGGTCGCCTGCCGCCGCGATCGCAGCGGCGCTCGGAATGGGTATCGCGATCGGGATCGCGAACGGCGGCCTCGTTGGTTTCCTCGACCTCAACTCGTTCATGGTCACGCTCGGCACTTTGACGATCGCGACGGGAGTTCTTGAGCTCGTGACCGGAGGAACCTCAGTGACCTTGCCGCAGACGGGATCGGCAGCCGCCCATCTCGGCACATTCCTCTTCCTGGCCACGAAGCTGAAGAACCTCGGCGGCATCAACATGGAGTTCGTCTTCTTCCTCGCGCTCGTTGTCGTCCTCGGTCGGGTGCTGCGGTACACGAAGCTCGGCTTCGAGATGTACGCCGTGGGCGGAAACCGCGAAGCCGCGCGCATCGGCGGCATTCGCGTGCCGCTCATCATCGTCGCGGCATTCGCGTTCTCCGGCGCGCTCGCCGCGTTCGCCGGCGTCCTCGCGATGAGCTTCGTCGGCAGCATGGATCCGTCCTCCGGAACGGATCTCGAGTTCAACGTGTTCGCAGCGTCCGTGATCGGCGGCGCCAGCCTTGCCGGCGGACGCGGGACGATGTTCGGAACGCTGCTCGGCGCGCTGTTCCTCAGCGTCGCCGAGAACGGCTTCATCCTGCTCGGCGTGTCACCGTTCGCACAGACGGTCGCGGTCGGGGTGCTGATCATCATCGCCATCGGTATCGACCGGTGGGTGAGCGGACGGCAACGGCGGTGACGGCGATCGCCGGCCCTGACACGATCTTGCGCGCGGTCGGGCTGACGAAGCACTTCGGCGCGATCCGTGCCGTCGAGCAGATGTCGCTCGACGTCCGCGCCGGTGAGGTGCACGCGCTGATCGGCGAGAACGGCGCCGGCAAGTCGACCTTCATCGGCATGCTCGGCGGCACGGTCACCCCCGACGCGGGCTCGATCGGCATCGCCGGCGAGGAGTTCCAATCCCTGTCGCCACGGCAGGCGAAGCGTCTAGGGGTCTCGGTCGTCTATCAGGAGCTAACGCTCTGCCCGAACCTGACTGTGGCGGAGAACATCTACCTGTCGCAGATCCCGACGCGATTCGGCCTCTTCATCGATCGGCGCGCGATGCGTTCGGGCTCGCGACGCGTCACCGATCAGCTCGGCGCGAGCCTCGACGTCGAAGCGCCACTGGAGCGCCTGCGTACAGCCGAGCGGCAGATCACGGAGATCGCGCGCGCGCTGACGCAGACGACCCAGGTGCTCGTTCTCGACGAGCCGACGTCGAGCCTCACTCGCGAGGACTTCGAGGCGCTGAAGGAGATAGTGGAGAAGCTGCAAGAGGCGGGTGTCGGCATCATCTTCGTCTCGCACCGCCTCTCCGAGGTGCTCGAGCTGGCGCAACGAGTGACGGTGATGCGCGACGGCCGGCTCGTGCGCACGCTCGACTGCGACGCGACGAGCGAGGACGAGCTCGCCTCGCTGATGGTCGGCGGTGTCAGCCTCGATGCGGAGCAGCGCTCAGTCGATCGCGCCTCTGGAGCTGCGGCTCGCGAGGCACCGCCGCTGCTCGAGGCGCGGGGCGCCTCGCGTCGCGGCGTCTTCCGAGACGTGTCGCTCGAGGTGCGGCCCGGTGAAGTCGTCGGCATCGCCGGCTTGCGAGGAGCCGGCCGCCACGAGCTCGTCGACTGCCTCTTCGGCCTCGAGCGGCTGCATGGCGGCGAGATCCTCATCGGCGGCAGGCGCGTCCGTCGGCTGACGCCGCGCGTCGCGCGGCGGCGCGGCGTCGGTTACGTTCCGCAGGACCGCAAGACGCAGGGGATCGTCCCGATCTGGGACCTGAAGCGCAACCTCGCCGTCGGCAACCTGAGCGCCGTGTCGGCGCTGGGCGTGCTGCGATTCCGCAAGCTGCGGCGCTGGAGCCAGACGCTCCTCCTACGGATGAACGTCGTCCCCGCGAACCCGGACGCGGCGGTGACGAGCCTGAGTGGCGGTAACCAGCAGAAGCTGCTCTTCGGCCGGACGATCGCCCGCGAGCCGAAGCTCCTGTTCCTTCTGGAGCCGACACGTGGAATCGACGTGCGCGCGAAGGCAGAGATCGCGAACGTCATCCGGACGCTCGCGGCGAACGGGGCGGGCGTGCTCGTGGTCGACTCCGAGCTGACCGAGATGCTCGCCGTCTGCGACCGCACCTACGTGATGCACCGCGGCGCCCTCGTCGGTGAGCTCGATCGTGCCGCTGCGACCGAGGAGGCGGTGACGCTGCTGGCGGCGGGCGGTAGTGCCGCTGCGACCGCCCCACCGCCACCCGCGGCGTAGCGGAGCCCGCCTGCATGCCGCACCAGCCGCTCACCGGAAAGGCCGCGCTCGTCACGGGGGCGAGCCGCGGGATCGGGCGGGCGATCGCGAATCGGTTGCTCACGCTCGGCGCCGACGTCGCGACGATTCAGCGCGGCACCGGCCCCGGTCGCTCGCTCGCGGCTGACCTCTCGCGCGGCGAGGATGCCGAGTCGGCCGCCGCCGCCGCGATTGAGCAGCTCGGCAGGCTCGATATCTGCGTCTGCAACGCCGGGATCATCAATCGCGACCCATCGCTCGAGCTTTCGCTCGACGCATTTAGGGACGTCCTGGAGACCAACGTCGTCTCCGCCTTCGCAGTCTCACGGGCCGCGGCACGCGCGTTCTTGCGCCAGGGGGACGGCGGGACGATCGTGCACGTCGCCTCCGTCCTCGCGATCGTCGGCGGGCTTCGTGTCGCCGCCTACACTGCCAGCAAGGGCGCCGTGACCCAGCTCGCCCGCGCGCAGTCCAACGAGTGGGCGCCGGCGGGGATCCGCGTCAACGCAGTCGCCGCCGGCTACGTCGAGACGGACATGACGCAGGCGATCGCCGATGACCCGGCGCGGCGCACCGAGATCACGGCGCGCATCCCACTTGGACGCTGGGCGCGACCGCAGGAGGTCGCAGACGCCGTCGTCTGGCTCTGCCTGGCGGAGAGCGCGTACGTGACCGGGACGGTGCTCGTCGTCGACGGCGGGTTCCTCGCGCGGTGAGCGTCCACGACCCCATCGTCGCCGTCGACGCGACCACGGTTGCCGTCGACCTGCCCGCGCCGCTCCGGCTCGGCTCGAGCGAGATCCGCAGTCGCGAGTACGCCGTCGTCACCGTCACGACGGACGACGGCCTGCGCGGATCGAGCTACTCGCTCACGCGCGGCCTGCCGATCGCGGCCGCGATCCGCTCGACGCTTGCACCGCTCCTTGTCGGCGCCGAGTCGGCGCTGATCGCGGCCGCGTGGGAGCGCTGCTACCGCGCCACGCTCGCCGGCGGCCGCACCGGGCTCCTCATGCGCGCTCTGAGCCTGGTTGACATCGCGCTCTGGGACATCGCCGCGAAGCGCGCGCGGCTCCCGCTCTGGGCGATCCTCGGCGGCTACCGGCGCGAGGTTCCGGTCCTCCTCGTCGGCGGCTACCCGCGGCCCGACCACAGCCCGGCGGAGCTGGGCCAGCTCGCGGCGAGCTACCTCCGGCGCGGCTACCCGCTCGTGAAGCTTGCGCGGCTGCCGCAGCCGGTCGAGACGGCGGCGATGCTGAGCGCTGCGGCCGATGCGGCCGGCGCCGCTGACCGCTTCGTCGTCGACGCCGGCTGGTTCTGGCGCTCCGCGCACGACGCGCTCGCGGAGGTCCGCTCGTGGAGCATGAGCGAGCTCGCGTGGCTCGAGGATCCGCTCCCGCCGGAGGACGTCGTCGCGTGCGCTGCGCTGCGCGCCCGGGGACCGTTTCCGCTCGGGATCGGCGACGATGTCACGGACCCGCACCTGCTGCATCGGCTCGCGCACGACGACGCGCTCGACGTCGTCCGCCTCGACGTCACCTCGATCGGCGGCGTCACCGCGGCGGCCAAAGTCGTCGCGTGGGCCGAGGCGGCAGGCCTGCCTGTGTCGACTCACGTCTATCCCGAGCTGCACGTCCACCTCTGTGCGGGCTGGTCGGGCTGCACGTATCTCGAGACCTTCGACCCGCAGGACAACCCGTTCGACCCTGCCGGTCTGCTCTTCCGAACGGAGCTCTCGTTCGCCGACGGCATGGCACAGGCGCCGACCGAGCCGGGGCTCGGCGTCGAGCTGGAGGACGCGTTCGTGAGCGAGCGGCGTGTCGACTAGTTGCCGGTCATGACGGAACGTCCCCTCTCGCGCTCGCGCAGGCTCGACAAGCGCGCCCGCAAGGTCATCCCCGGCGGCGTCAACTCCAATGTGCGTCTCGAAAGTCCGCCGGTCACCTTCAGCCACGGCCGCGGCGCGTGGCTCTGGGACGTCGACGGCAACGACTACGTCGACTACCTCCTCGGCCAGGGCGCCGCGTTCCTCGGGCACGGCGCGCGGGAGGTGGTGGACGCCGTCCAGCAGGCGTCGCGGGGCGGGCTCGTCTACGGGTCGCGGCACGCGCTTGAGTTCGAGGCGGCCGAGCTCCTCTGCTCGACGGTCCGCTGGCCCGAGATGGTGCGGTTCGGGTCGACCGGCTCGGAGATGGTGCAGGCGGCGATCCGCGTCGCGCGGGCCGCGACGTCGCGGCCGCGGTTCGTCCGCTTCGAAGGCCACTACCACGGCTGGTTCGACAACGTCCTCGTCGCGCCGGGGACGGACGCCACCACGCCCGCGAGCGCCGGTCAGCCTGCCGACGCGCTCGCCGCTTCGATCCTCCTCCCGTGGAACGACCTCGCGAGCGTGGAACACGCCTTCGAGCGGTATCGAGACGAGATCGCGGCCGTGCTGATGGAGCCGATGATGCTCAACGCAGGCGCGATCGTGCCCCGACCGCAGTACCTCGCCGGCGTGCGCGAACTCTGCGACCGGCACGACGCGATCCTGATCTTCGACGAGGTGATCACAGGCTTCCGGCTCGCGCTCGGCGGTGCCGCCGACCGGTTCGGCGTCTTCCCAGATCTCGCCGTCTACGGCAAGGCGCTTGGGGGCGGTTGGCCGGCCGCGGCGCTCGCCGGCCGTGCCGACATCATGTCGCTCTTCGGCACGCGCGAGGTCAACCACTCCGGGACCTTTAACGGCAACGTGATGGCGATGGCCGCCGTCCGGGCGAGCCTGCTCGCCCTGCGCAACGATCCGCCGTACGCTCGGATCGAGCGGCTCGGCAGCCGGCTCGCTGACGAGCTGCGCCGCCTCGGGGGCGAGCTGTCGCTGCCGCTTAACGTTCAGGGCCTGCCGGTCGCGCTCCATGTCTCGTTCGGTCCGGGCGAGGAGATCGTCGACGCGCGCGGGCTCGAAGCGTGCGACTCGGCACGATACCGCCGGTTTGCAGAGGCCCTCGCGGAAGCCGGTGTCTGGGTGGCGGCGCGCGGGATCTGGTACCTCTCGGCAGCCCATGCCGAGCGCGAGCTCGACGTCACCGTCGAGCGGGTTGCGGCTGCGCTCGCGACACTTGCGGTCAACGCCACGAAGGCCCGCGGAAGCATCGCAAGGTGACGGCCTGCCCGGAGGCCGAGCAGCGGCCCTTCGCGAACCGTGGAACGAAGATCACGGGGCTGTTGATCGCGTCGACGGCGTCTTTGGCGAGCTCGTGGGTGTTCGTGTCGAATCGCAGAAGGCGCGGGCGATCGCGGAGGCGAGGGTGAAGACGGACAAGCTCGATGCGCAGGTGCGGCGGAGCTGCTGGCTACCGGCTTTCTGCCGTCGGTGTGGATCGCGGCGACGAGACGCACGCGTTGCGGCCTCACGTCGCCCGGCGGGTGCACATCGTGCGGCAACGGACGCGGTTGAAGAACGGGTTGCAGTCGATCCTGCATCGCATTTGATCCAGCGTCCTCCCGCCGCCGACCTGTTGATAACAAGTGCCGCGCAGCGGCCGGCCGGGCAAGAGCCGCCTGCGGATGAGCGGCAGGCGGTCGAGGCGCTGCTGCGCCAGCTCGAACTTCCATGCTCAGGAGCTGAAGCTGGTCGAGGCCGAGCTTGCCCGCGTCGCTCTTGGGTCGCGAGAGGTGAAGGGGCTGATAACGATCCGCGGCGTCGACGTTACAGTCCGCATTCGATCATCGCCGCGGTCGGCGACTCGGCCGCATTCCGCTCGCCGGACAAGCTGGTCAGGTACCTCGCTCTCAGCCCGGGGATGCGCCAGTCGGGCGGCCCGCCTGCCTCGCACGGGCGATCACCAAGCAGTGCCGCGCGCACGGACCGGCATCGCCCACTGGCAAACCAAAGCACCCAAGAAGACGGCACGGGTGCCGCCACTGGGGTGCAACTCGGAGGTCCAAGCGGCAATCCTGCGGGGCGGGGCTTGCATCGGGGGTCACCCGCGCCCGCCCGAGAGTGCACCTAGAGGCGAGCAGGTCCTCCTCGGCCGGGTCGGATTCCTACATCCCGCGGGGCTCGCAGTCAGAGGGCCACGTGGCCGGCAGACCTCGTGCGCAACCGACGAGTCCAGTACGGTAACTGCGAGGTGGGGCGGCAGCTGAGGGCGCTCTCGAGCGTCGTGCGTGCGCGCGCGCGGCGACGAGTGGATCGACTGCGTCGCCGGCGCGAGTCGCGAGCGGCAGTCGCGCTCGTGGTCTCCGCGACCCGCCGC
>DASREW010000007.1:0-83333 GCA_035651895.1 Gaiellaceae bacterium | reverse complement strand
GAGCACGACCGGACCGACGGTCGCCTTGCCGCCACGGAAGACGAGGTAGTCCGCGCCCAGCCGCGCGAGCTTGAGCTTCGCCTCCTGGATCGCGACGAGGTTCGCGACCGGCTCGGGGAGCGGCCCGTAGCGGTCCTCGATCGACGCCTGCAGCTCGCGCAGCTCGTCCTCGTCCTCGACGAGGGCGAGGCGGCGGTGCAGGTCGATCTTGAGCGCCTCCGAGGCGATGTACGCCGCCGGCACGTAGGCGCTCACGCGCACGTCGACCCGGACCGGCCTCGCCGCGAGCCGGTGCTGGCCCGACAGCTCCGCCACGACCTCCTGCAGCATCTCCACGTAGAGCTCGAAGCCCAGCGCCGCAACGTGGCCGGACTGCTCGGCGCCGAGCAGGTCGCCGGCGCCGCGGATCTCGAGGTCGCGCATCGCGATCGCGAAGCCGGCGCCGAGCTCCGTGTGGTCGGCGAGCGTCGCGAGGCGCGCGCGCGCCTCGGGCGTCAGCTCGTGCGCGTCGGGATAGAAGAGGTACGCGTGCGCGAGCACGTCGCTGCGGCCGACGCGCCCGCGGATCTGGTAGAGCTGGCTGAGGCCGAGCTGGTCGGCGCGCTCGACGATCAGCGTGTTCGCCTGCGGGATGTCGAGCCCCGACTCGATGATCGTCGTCGACACGAGCACGTCGGCGTCGCCGGCGAGGAACGCGATCATCTTCTCCTCGAGTACGCGCTCCGGCATCTGACCATGCGCGACCAGCACGCGCAATCGCGGGAGCAATTGCGCTAGTTGCTCGGCGCGCTCCTCGATCGACTCGACGCGGTTGTGCAAGTAGAACGCCTGGCCGCCGCGGGCGACTTCGCGCTCGAGCGCCTGCTGGATCAGCTCGTCGTCCAGCTCGCCGACGAAGGTGCGGATCGGGCGGCGTCCCTCCGGCGGCGTCTCGATCACCGAGATGTCGCGCAGGCCGGAGAGCGACATGTGCAGCGTGCGCGGAATCGGCGTCGCGGACATCGCGAGGACGTCGACCTCGAGCCGCAGCTGCCGCAGGAGCTCCTTCTGCGCAACGCCGAAGCGCTGTTCCTCGTCGACGATCACGAGCCCGAGCTCCTTCGGGATGACGTCGCGCGAGAGCACGCGATGCGTGCCGATCAGGATGTCGACCTTTCCTTCGCTGAACTCGGCGAGCACCTTCTTCACCTCTGCCGGCTTGCGGAAGCGCGACACCATCTCGACGCGGACCGGGAAGTCGCGGTAGCGGCCCCTGAACGTGTTCCAGTGCTGTTGCGCGAGCACCGTCGTCGGCACGAGCATCAGCACCTGCTTGCCGTTCACGGCGACGGCGAACGCGGCGCGCAGCGCGACCTCCGTCTTGCCGAAGCCGACGTCGCCGCAGACGAGGCGGTCCATCGGATGCGGCGCCTCGAGGTCTTCCATCACCGCTTCGATCGCCGTGCGCTGGTCCTCCGTCTCGCGGTACGGGAACTCGTTCTCGAGCTGTTCGACCCATTCGTGCTCGACGTCGTAGGCGACACCCGGCTGCGTCTGCCGCTGCGCGTAGAGCTGCAGCAGCTCGCCGGCCATCTCGCGCAGATGCTCGCGCGCGCGCGTCTTCAGGTTGTCCCAGGCCTTGCCGCCGAGCTTCGAGAGCGGCGGCGCCTTCGAGTCGGCGCCGATGTAGCGGCTGACCTTGCCGATCTGCTCGTGCGGCACGTAGACGCGGTCCTCGCCGCGGTAGGCGAGCAGGAGGTAGTCGCGCGTGACGCCGGCGACCTCCTTCGTCTCGAAGCCGAGGAGCTGCGCGATGCCGTGGTCCTCGTGCACGACGTAGTCGCCGGTGCGCAGATCGGAGAAGCTCTGGAGCGCACGGCCGGGCGCCGCGGTCGCGCGCGGCGGGCGCTTGCGGAAGACCTGCGTGTCGGGCAGCAGCGCGAGCCCGAGCTCGCGCCAGACGAAGCCGCGCCGCGCGGGCGCAACGGCGAAGGACAGCCCTTCGGCCGCATCGCCGGGTTCGAGGATTGCCGCCTCGGCGCGGCGCAGCAGCTGCTGCTGCCGAAGCGCCTCGCCGCGGTGCGGGAACGCGACGACGACGTCGAGCTCCTGCCGCAGCAGCCCGTTCAGCTCGTTCTCGGCCTCGGCGAGGCCGCGCGCGGCGATCGCCGGCCGCTGCGCATCGAAGCTGAACGGCTGGCCCTGCGGCAGCTGCGTCAGCGTGGTGGCGCGCGAGAGATCGACCGGCGCGAGGCGCTGCTCCTCCCAGACCGCTTCGACCTCGTCGGGCGACCAGACGACGTCCGGCGCGCGGTCGAACGCGGGCACGAGGTCGGCCGGCGGCTCGATCGCCGCGGGCTCCTCGTCCTCGTCGGGGCCGAGATCGATCTCGACGAGCTCGCGGCGCCGCTCGGCCGCCGGATAGATCGTCGCGTGCTCGACCTGCCGGAGCGCGCGCTGGGTGAACGGCGAGAAGGCGCGGATCTGCTCGATCTCGTCGCCGAAGAGCTCGATGCGGAGCGGCTCCCGGCCGGTCGTCGGGAAGACGTCGACGAGCCCGCCGCGCACCGCGAAGTGGCCACGCTCCTCGACGCGCTCGACCCGCTCGTAGCCCGCCGATGCGAGGTGCTCCGCGAGCGCGTCGATGCCAGGCTCGTCTCCCGGTGCGACCGTGAGCGGCGCGGGCCGCGCGGCGACCGGGGGCAGCCCTTCGGCGATCGCGGCGGCCGACGCGCAGACGAGCCCGCCGCGCTCGAGCACGGCGAGGGCGCGCGCACGCTCGCCGATCAGGTGGGGCGGCGGCTCGAGGCCCGACTCGTACCCGACTCCGCGCGACGGAAAGAGCGCGACGTGCTCGTCGCCGAGGAACCAGCCCGCGGCCTCGGCGGCGTCGCGCGCGTCGGCGTCCTCCGGCAGCAGGACGACGAGACCGCGCCCGAGCTCCTCGTACAGCGCTGCAAGCACGAGCGGCAGCACGGGCTCCGACACACGCGCGCGCGTCGGGAGCGCTGCCGCGAACTGCTGCAGGCGCTCTTCCGCGCGAACGCGGTCGACGAGTGTGTGGAGTACCGGCCGGTCCATGACGATGGGCCGAACTGCGCGTTCGGCCGGGTGGTCATGGTAGTCCGGCGAGGTGGGCCAGCGCCTCTTCGAGCGAGTCGACGACGAGCGTCGGCTCGAAGTCGGGCTCGACCCACTCGCGTCCGTGCCGGAACCAGATCGTGCTCAGCCCGAGCGCGTGCGCGCCGCGCATGTCGGCGTCCGGGTTGTCGCCCGCCATCCACGCGCCGGCCAGTGGCTCGCCGCAGCGCGCAGCCGCGAGCTCGAAGATCGCGCGGTCGGGCTTCCGCGCACCGTCCACGCCCGACACGCAGCAGGCATCGATCAGGCCGGAGAGACCCGCCGCGGCGATCATGCGCTCCTGGAGTGCCCGGCCGTTCGTGACGACGCCGATCCGCCAGCCGGCCGCGCGCAACTGCGTGAGCAGCGCCAGCGACCGGTCGCTCGGCCGCTGCGCCAGCTCCGGATACTCGTCGTCGTACCGCTGCGCGAGCTCCTCGGCCGTCGCCTCGAGCCCGAAGCGCTCCCGCAGGGCGATGTGAAAGTCGAGCCGGGGTGTATAGCCACGGCCGTCCGCCTCGACGATCCAGTCGATTTCGTCGCCGAGCCCGTGCCGTGCGCAGAAACCTTCCGCCCAGAGCCGCAGGCCCGCCGACCGGTCGATCAATGAGTCGTCGAGATCGATCAGCAGCAGCGGCACGCGGCCACGCTACCCGCGCGGCGCGTCAGACGATCCGGCGCGCGCCGTCGAAGAGCGAGCTGTACCAGCCGGCGAGCGGCGTGATCTGCACGCGCGTGCCGGTGTGCGGCGCGTGGATGAAGTCGCCGTGACCGACGTAGATGCCGACGTGGCCGAGACCGTCGAAGAAGACGAGATCGCCGGGGCGGAGCCGGCCGCGCAGCACGCGGTGACCGAGATCGAACTGCGCGCCCGAGTAGTGCGGCAGCGAGATCCCGAAGTGCGCGTAGACGAAGCGCGTGAAGCCGGAGCAGTCGAAGCCCGACCGCGGCGAGGTGCCGCCGTAGCTGTAGGGCACGCCGATGTAGCGGCGCGCGAACGTCACGATCCGCTGCTGCTCGCGCGCGATCGTCGTGGCGCGGGTGGCACGCGCAACGTGCTTCGTGGCGGCGAGCGCACCGCTCACGCGAGCGACGCCGAAGGCCAGCAGGACGAGGAAGAGCAGCGCAAAGCGAATGCGATCGGTCATAGGGGTGGTTCCTCCGGCAGGAGCGGCGCGCGCAAAGGAAGCCGCAGGCGCGCCTGGCTGTCGTTGGGCCGGCGCAGTTAGCCAGCCCGCGCAGCGGGCGGCCACCACCCTTTCGAGGGATATCGACTCCCTCGATCGGGGTAGGCCGCCGGGGTCGCCGAACCGGGGTCTTCCGGAACGAAAGACCTGCTCAAGCGCGTTTCCCCGGCACCAAGCGGGGGCCGCCGCTCAGGTGGCGATCGTCACGAGCGGCGGCCGGTGCATGATGAATGGATGGCGACGCGGCCGACCTTGGATGCGGTGGCGGAGCGCGCCGGGGTCTCCACGGCGACCGTCTCCCGGGTGCTGAACGACTCGGCGCCGGTCAGCGCCGCGGTCCGAACGGCGGTCGAGGCTGCGATCGCCGAGCTCGGCTACGCGCCCAACCCCGCTGCGCGCAGCCTGGCCCGGCGGCGGACGGACACGATCGCGGTGGTCATCTCGGAGCCCGAGGATCGCCTCTTCGTCGACCCGTTCTTCTCGGCGGTCGTCCACGGCATCGCCGAAGAGCTCGCGGAGACCGAGCTCCAGCTCGTCCTGCTCCCCGCGCGCGGCGAACGCCAGCAGCGAAAGGTCGAGCGCTACGTGCTGGGCGGTCACGTCGACGGGACGATCATGCTCTCGCTCCACGCCGACGACGTCCTGCCGCACGCGCTCGCCGCGGCCGGCGCGCCCGTCGTGCTCTCCGGACGGCCGCGCACCGGCGCCGGCGCAGTCTCGTTCGTCGACACCGACAACCGGTCGGGCGCGCGCCTCGCGACGGAGCACCTGCTCGCGCGTTGCAGCACCGTCGCGACGATCGCCGGGCCGCGCGACATGCCCGTCTCCGCCGATCGCATCGCCGGCTACCGCGACGCGCTCGGGGACCGACCCGAGCTCGTCGCCTACGGCGACTTCGGCGTCGAATCGGGAGCGCGGGCCTGCCGCGAGCTGCTCGAGCGCGAACCGGAGCTCGACGGTGTCTTCGCGGCGTCCGACGCGATGGCGCTGGGCGCGCTCGAGGCCCTCGCCGCCGCGGGCCGGCGGGTGCCGCACGACGTCGCGGTGGTCGGGTTCGACGATCTCCCGCTCGCGGCCGCAGCGACGCCGCCGCTCACGACCGTCTGCCAGCCGTTCGACGAGATGACGCGCGAGCTCGTCCGGCTCGTCCAGGCCCGGATCGCGGGCTCCCCGCCCGAGCACGTCGTGCTCCGGCCCCGGCTCGTGCGGCGCGCCTCCGCTTGACGAATCGCGGAACCTCTGCGACTGTCGCTGTGTAAGCGCTTACAAGGGGGATCCATGACGAAGAGATTGGTCGCGCTGGCGGTGCTCGCGACTGCATGCATCGCGGTGCCGTTTGCGGCCGCAGGCTCGTCCGGGCGCACGCTCGCGGCGACCACCCGCTTCTCGACACCGCTGCCGGACCAGGGGGCCGTGCAGCAGATCGCGAGCCTCGCCGCCCACCGCGATGTGAAGGACGCGGCGCTGCTCACGAAGATGGAGACGATCCCGCGGGCCGTGTGGCTCACGGGCGGCACGGCGGCGGCGACGTCGAAGCAGATCAAGGAGACGCTCGTCGAGGCCGCGCTCGAGCGGGCGGTGCCGGTCTTCGTCGTCTACGACATCCCTGGCCGCGACTGCGGCGGGTACTCGGCGGGCGGCGCGCAGACGACTGCGGACTACGAGGCGTACATCGACGCGGTGTCCGCCGCGATCGGAAAGACGCAGGCCGTCGTGCTCCTCGAGCCCGATGCGCTCGCGAACCTGCCGAGCGACTGCGGCTACAACCTGCCGGCCGACCAGGTGGCGCAGCTCACCGCCGACCGGTACACGCAGATCAACTACGCGGTCGACACGTTCGAGTCGACGGCGAATCCGAACGTCAGCGTCTACCTCGACGCAGGTCACAGCGCGTGGCACGGCGTCGGCGACATGGCGCCGCGGCTCGTTCAGGGCGGAGTCCTCAAGGCGCAGGGCTTCTTCTCGAACGTCTCGAACTACCAGCCCACCGCGCACGAAGAGCTCTACGACACGTGGATCTCCGACTGCATCGCGTTCGCGAACAACGCGGACGAGGGCGGCTGGCGGCTCGGCCACTACGACTGGTGCGCCGGGCAGTACCAGCCCGTCGGCCCGGGCGGGTCGTACGTCGTCGACTTCAGCCAGGCGACGATCGACACGGTGAACGCGTGGTACGCGTCCAACCTCGGCGCGGCGACGCCGACGGTGCACTTCGTGATCGACACGAGCCGCAACGGCCAGGGGGCATGGGACTGGGCGAGCGCCGGCTACCCCGACTCCGGCACCGCGCAGGACTGGTGCAACCCGCCCGGGAGAGGCCTCGGCGCGCGGCCGACCGCGAACACCGGTGTGCCGCTGCTCGACGCGCTGCTCTGGGTGAAGACGCCGGGCGAGTCAGACGGCTCGTGCACGCGCGGCACCGCGGGACCGTCCGATCCCGAGTGGGGCATCACCGATCCGGCCGCGGGGGCCTGGTTCCCGCAGCAGGCGCTCCAGCTCGCGCAGCTCGCGAGCCCGGCGCTCCTGCCGTAGGGACTCAACGGAGGCTCAGCGCCGCTTCTCGTTGAAGCGGCGCTGAGCCGCCTCGAGCCCTTCCGCGTCGAGCACCTCGACCGCGTCCGCGGCATCGCGCACGATCCGCTCGGCGTCCTCGTGCGGCTCGAAGTCGGAGAGGACGAAGTCGGCGAGCGGCCGCGGGTCGCCGCGCTCGGGCCTCCCCACGCCGACGCGCAGGCGCAGGAACTCCGGCGTGCCCAGGTGCTGCGCCAGCGACCGAAGCCCGTTGTGGCCGGCCAGGCCGCCGCCTTTCCGCGCCTGCAGGCGGCCGAGCGGCAGGTCGCTCTCGTCGTGCACGACGAGCACCGCGTCCGGCTCGAGCTTGAAGAACTGGAGCGCCGCCTTCGCCGAGCGGCCGGAGTCGTTCATGTACGTCTCGGGCTTCAGCAGCGCGACCTTGTGGCCGTCGATGCGCACCTCGGCGAGCTGGCCGTGGAACTTGCCCTTCCAGGAGCCGCCGTGCCGCTGCGCCAGCTCGTCGACGACGAGGTAGCCCGCGTTGTGCCGGTTGCGCGCGTACTCGCGGCCTGGGTTGCCGAGCCCGACGACGAGCAGGTCGTACGAGGTGCCGTGGCGACGCGGCCACAGACGCATGAGGCGCGGTTCCTAGCCCTCGGTGGTGCCGGGCTCGCCCTCGTCGCCGGAGCCGGCGTCGGAGTCGCCCTCAGGTGCAGCCTCGTCGCCCGCCGTCTCGGCCGGAGCCTCGCCCTCGGCGCCCTCTTCGGCCTCGACCTCGGGCTCCTCGAACGCGGACGGCTGGGTGACGGATGCGAAGACGGTCTCGCCGTCGTCGAGCAGTGTCACACCCTCCGGGAGCGCGACCTGAGACAGGTGCGCGGAGTCGCCGATGTGCAGCCCGGAGATGTCGAAGTCGACGGAGGCGGGCACGTCGAGCGGCAGCGCCTCGACGTTCAGCTCGGAGACGACCTGCTGCAGGACGCCGCCCTCCTTGGTGCCGGCGGCCTCGCCGGCGAGGTGCAGCGGGACCGTCGCATGGATCGTCTGGTCGAGGCGAACTTCCTGCAGGTCGACGTGCGTGATCGTGCCCCGCACGGAATCCAGCTGGTACTCCTTGAGCACCGACGAGTGCGACGAGCCGCCGTCGACGACGACGTCGAGCACGGCGTTCGTGCCGCTCGCGCCGGTCAGCGCCGCGCGCAGGTCGCGCTCGGGGATCGAGATCGCGACCGGCCGCTCGCGGCCGTAGAGAACGCCCGGAATCAAGCCCTGCCGGCGCAGCCGGCGCGCCTCGGCGGAACCGAGGATCGACCGGTTCTGGACCACGAGCTTTTTCCGTTCTCCCGCCACGGCCGGGGAGTGTAGCGATCCGGGCTCGACGCCCGGATCGCTACGCAACCTGGTTCGCAGGACCAGGTTGCAGTCTTTGGCGAAGCGCCAGCCCGAAAGTCGGCAACCTGGTTCGCAGAACCAGGTTGCGTTCTGACCGAGGCCGTCGAGGCCTCGGTCAGAACAGCTGGTTCTCGCCGCCGAAGATCGCCGAGACGGAGTCGTCGGCGAAGACGTTCATGATCGTCTCGGCGAGGAGCGGCGCCACGGGCAGGACGGTCATCTTCTCGGGCTTGGAGAGCGGGTCGACCGGAACCGTGTCCGTGACCACGATGCCGCGGATGTCCGCGTCGGCGAAGCGCTCGAGCGCGCCGCCGCAGAAGAGCCCGTGCGTCGCGAAGACCCACACGTCCTCGACCCCGTGCTCCTTGAGCGCGTCGACGTTGGCGAGCAGCGTGCCGCCGGTCATGATCACGTCGTCGCCGAGGATCGCCGTCTTGCCTCGCACGCGGCCCGTGACCTCGGTCACCTCGACGACGTCGTGCGCCGGGCGCGTCTTGTGCATCAGCGCGAAGTCCGCATCGAGCATCTCGGCGAAGCGCACCGCCATCTTCGCGCGGCCGGCGTCGGGCGAGACCGACACGATGCCGTCGCCGGTGAGGCCGAGGTCGCGAAAGTGGCGCGCGAACAGCGGCAGCGCCGTCATGTGATCGACGGGGATGGTGAAGAAGCCCTGGATCTGGCCCGCGTGAAGATCCATCGTGAGGACGCGGTCGGCGCCTGCGAGCTGCAGCATGTCGGCGACGAGGCGCGCGGAGATCGGCTCGCGCGGCTTCGCCTTGCGGTCCTGCCGCGCGTAGGGGAACAGCGGGATGACCGCGGTGATGCGCTTCGCCGACGCGAGCTTCGCCGCCTGCACCATGAAGACGAGCTCCATCACGTTGCGGTCGACCGGCTCGCAGCCCGTCTGCACCAGGAAGACGTCGGCGCCGCGGATCGACTCGTCGTAGCGCACGTACGTCTCGCCGTTGGCGAACGTCGACAGCTCGATCTCGCCGAGCTCGACGCCGAGCTGCTCGGCGATGCGCTCCGCGAGGTCCGTGTGCGACCGCCCGGAGAAGACCATCAGCCGCTTCTGCGGACCGCGCTCGATCCAGTGACCGGGCTTCGGCTGCCTCACCACGTCGCCTCCCTCGAGGCCTGGGAGGACGAGCTCAGAGGTCGCGCTGCCGTGCTGCATACCCCTCCTTGTTCTCCTGGCGCGGGCGGGCGATCCCGAGCGCGTCCGCGGGAACGTCCTTGGTTATCACCGAACCGGCAGCGATCCATGCTCCGTCCCCGACCTCGATGGGTGCGACGAAGCCATTGTGGATCCCGGTCCTGACGTTGCTGCCGATCCTCGTGCGGCCCTTCGGCTGACCCGGCTTGTGCGGGAAGTTCGCCGTGATCGCACCGGCACCGACATTCGTGTCAGCCCCGATCTCGGCGTCGCCGATGTACGACAGATGCGGCACCTTGGTGCGGTCGCCGATCGTTGAGTTCTTGATCTCCACGTAGGTGCCTGCCTTGGAGGACTCGCCGAGGACCGTTCCGGGGCGAAGGTAACAGAACGGCCCCACGGTCGCAGAGCGTCCGATCCGGGCGTCGATCGCGACCGTGTTCGCGCCGATCTCGGTGCCCGTCGCGATCCGGGTCGCTCCGCGCAGCTCGCAGAACGGGCGGATCGTGACGTCGGGCTCGATCTCGACCGTTGGCTCGATCCAGGTCGTCTTCGGATCGACGATCGTGACGCCGGCGAGCATGTGCGCCTCGTTGATCCGGTCGCGCAGGACCGCGGCGGCGTGCGCGAGCTCCGCGCGCGTGTTGACGCCGTCCGTCTCGCGCCAGTCGCTCGCGATGTGCGCCGCGACAGTGCCGCCGCCGCGCACGACGATCTCGATCGTGTCGGTGAGATACAGCTCGCCCTGCACGTTCTTCGGCTCGAGTTGCTCGAGCGCCGGCCAGAGCGCGCTCGCCTTGAAGACGTAGATCGACGAGTTGATCTCGCGGATCGCCTTCTCCTCGTCGGTCGCGTCGGTGCCCTCGGCGACACGGCGCACGTTGCCGTCCGCGTCGCGCACGATGCGTCCGTACAGGCGCGGGTCGGGTGGCTCCGCGCTGAGGATCGTCGCGTCGGCGCCCGCCGCCCGGTGCGCGGCGACGAGCTCGCGCAGCAGGTCGGGCGTGAGCATCGGCGTGTCGCCCGACAGGATCAGGACGTCGCCCTGGAAGCCGGCGAGCGCCGAGTGCGCGGAGCGGACTGCGTCACCCGTGCCGAGCGGTTGCTCCTGCACGGCGACCGTCACGGGACTGTCCGCGTACGCGCCCTTCGTCGCCTCCGACGCGACGACGACGAGCGGATCGGCCCCCGCGTCGCGGCCGGCTTCGATGATCCAGTCGACCATCCGCCGGCCGAGCAGCTCGTGAAAGTGCTTCGGCACGTCGGATTTCATCCGGGTGCCAAGGCCCCCGGCCATGAGAACGGCTGCGAGGTCGCTCATCGTCTCGGAGCCTACTGGGGCGCCAGGATTCGAACCTGGGATCGCGGGACCAAAACCCGCTGCCTTACCGCTTGGCTACGCCCCACGGAAGGTGAAGTCTAGGAGGGGCGCTCGGTGAACAGGAAGATGAGTGCGGCGATCGCGAGCAGCGCGATCACGCCGATCGCCACCGCTTTGAGGACCGCGAGCGCGATCGGCACGCAGAGAACGAGCAGCTGCGAGGCCGCGAAGATCCAGCCGATCTGGCGCAGCGAGAACGAGCGGTGGACACGTGCGACGTACCACCAGAACGCGACCGCGATCACCGCCAGCCCGACGGCTTCCCACAGATGGAGAACGTGGAAGAGGTACAGCAGCCCTTCGATCGCGGCGATCCAGAGCGTGATGCGCAGCCGGCGCTCGCGCAACCAGCGACCGCTGCGGCTCGACCCGTGTTCGATGGCGTGCACGCCCACCTCGAATCAACCGTACCACGCTGGAACCGTCACGAATGTGCGGCCCAAACGGCGCAGCGAACGTTGTGCACGCTCTGCGTCGGCGATCCGATTGAACAGCCCGTAGAGCGCGGGGCCTGCGCCGCTGACGTCGGCGCGGAACGCTCCCGCGTCGAGCAGCGACTGCACATGGGGCGAGCTCGCGAGGTCGTTCGGCGGGAGCGCGGCGAGGTCGCGCGGCCGGCGCACGGTTGCGAGCGCGGCACGCAGACGCGCGAGCCGTTCGTCGAACCCCTCTGCTCCGTTACGCGCGTCGAACGCGTCGTACACCGCCTTCGTCGACTGCTTCTCCTCGCCGTGCGGGAGCAGCAGAACGATCGCGAAGTCCTGCGGCAGGTCGAGCGGCTCGAGCTGCGAGCCGTCCCCGCTGCCGAGCTGCGGCCCGTCATAGAGAAAGAACGGCACGTCGGCGCCGACCGCGACCGCGATCGGGTGCAGTTCGGGCGGCGCGTCGAGTTGCGCGGCGGCGAGCTTGAGCGCGGTTGCTGCGTCGGAGCTACCGCCGCCCAGGCCGGCGGCGACCGGCACGTGTTTCTCGATCTTCACGTGCCAGGCGCCGGGAAGCTGTCCGAGTGCGCGCGTCACGATCGTGTCCGCAAAGCCTTCGACCGTGGTGCGTGCCGCGGGCTCGACGGAGACGCGGTCGCCGAGGTCGATGCGCTGGAAGACCGTCGCGAGCTCGTGCTTGCCGTCGTCGCGCAACGGGCCGACGAGCAGCGCGAGATTGATCTTCGCCGGCGCCGGAGCGATCAGCGGAGGCTCTCCGTCAGCGCGACGAACTCCGCTGGCTCGAGCGCCTCGGCGCGGACGTTCGCGTCGCGCCCGATCGCGGCGAGCGCTTCGACGGCGCGCTCGCGCGAGGCGACTCCGGCAAGCGCGAGCGCATTGGCGAGCGTCTTGCGCCTGTGGCCGAAGCTTCCCTCGACCACCCGCTTCACGTCGTGTGTCGCGCCGGGCGCGATGCGGCGAAACGCGACGAGCGCCGAGTCGACGTTCGGCCGCGGCCGGAACACCTCACGCGAAACCGGATGGAACCCGGTGCGTTCCGTCGCGAGCTGCACGAGCACCGAGACGCTGCCGTACGCCTTCGTCGACGGCTCGGCGAAGAAGCGGTCGGCGACCTCGCGCTGCACCATCACGCACCAGAGCTCGAGTTGGTCGAGCGCGAGGCTCTCGGCGACGATCGGCGTCGCGACGTTGTACGGGAGGTTCGCCACGAGCTTGCGCGGCGGCGGCTCGAGCGAGCGCACGTCGAGTGCGAGCGCGTCGCCCCAGTGCAACGTCGTCCTCGAAATGCCGTCGAGCTGATCGGCGAGCCGGCGGTCCACCTCTGCCGCGTGCACGTGCGCCACGCGCTCGGCGAGGAAGCGCGTCAGCACGCCGAGGCCGGGGCCGATCTTGAGCACGACGTCGCCGGGCGCAAGCTCCGCGAGCCGCTCGATGACGCGGAGGATGTTGTCGTCGACCAGGAAGTGCTGGCCGAGATCCTTGCGCGGGCTGAGCGTCACAGCCCTAACACCCGCGCGGCGTTCTCCAGCACCTGCGCGCGGACGTCCTCGCCCCGCAGGTCGGAGAGGAAGTCGTAGGTGTGCACGACGTACGCGGGCTCGTTGCGCTTGCCGCGCACCGCCTGCGGCGCGAGGTAGGGGCTGTCGGTCTCCGCGAGCAGGCGGTCGGCGGGCACGCGCCGGGCGGCGTCGCGCAGGTCGTACGCGTTCTTGTAGGTGACGTTGCCGGCGAACGAGACGTACCAGCGGCGCTCGAGCGCGGCGTCGAGCAGCGGCAGAGAGGAGAAGCAGTGCAGGATCACCTCGCCGTCGTGGGCGAGCAGCCGCTCGCGCGTGTCGTCGTCGGCGGCGCGCGTGTGGATCACGACCGGCTTGCCGGTCTCACGCGCGAGGTCGAGCTGTGCGTCGAAGAGCCGCTGCTGCGCGTCGTGCGGTGCGTAATCGCGGAAGTAGTCGAGGCCGGTCTCGCCGACGGCAACGGCCTTGGGATGCGCGAGCAGCGTGCGAAGCTCGTCCAGGTCGCCGGGGTCGGCCGCCTCGTGCGGGTGGACGCCGAGGCACGCGTACACACCGTCCTCGCGTTCGGCGCGCGCGAGCGTCGCGCGCGCTGCGGCGACGCTCGTCGCCACCTCCACCACTCGCGTCACTCCTGCAGCTCGAGCGCGGTCGAGCACCTCGGTCGCGTCGTCGCCGAGGTGCGCGTGGGTATCGATCACGCCGCGTCGGCGCCGGCGGCCGCTTCGATCCGCGGGAAGAGCGGCGTCGCCGCGGCCACGCCGTCCGCCGGTTCGAGCGCGTCCGGCACGACACGGTCCCAGCTCACCGACGGCGGCTGTCCGAGCGCGTCGAGGATCTGCGGCGCCGTCTCAGGCAGGTACGCCCAGAGAGCGACCGCGGCCGCGCGCAGGCCGTCGGCGAGATCGTGCAGGACCTGGTCGAGCGCGGCCGCGTTCGCCTCGTCCTTCGCGAGTGTCCAGGGCGCCTTCTCCGTCACGTAGCGGTTGAGCTCGCGCACGAGCAGCCAGATGCGATCGATCGCGCCGGTGAGATCGAACGCGTCGATCAGGGCCGGAACCTCGTCGCGCACGCCCGCGATCGCCTCGGCGATCTCCGGCGAGGTCCGGACGCCGCTCGGCAGCGTGCCGCCGCGGTAGCGGGCGATCATCGCCGTCGTGCGCGACAGGAGGTTGCCGAGGTCGTTGCCGAGCTCGCGCTCGTAGCGATCCGCGATCCCCGCCAGCGTCGCGTTCCCGTCCTGGCCGAACGACACCGCGCGCGTGCACCAGTACCGCACCGCGTCGGCGCCGTAGACGTCGATCAGCTCGAGCGGGTCGACCGCGTTGCCGAGCGACTTCGAGATCTTCTGGTCGTCGAGGAGCAGCCAGCCGTGCGCGAAGACCTGCTTCGGCACGGTGTATCCGGCCGAGATCAGCATCGCCGGCCAGTAGACGCAGTGGAAGCGGATGATGTCCTTGCCGACGAGGTGGCGGACCTCCGGCCAGAACGTCTCGCGGAGGTCCTCGCCCGGCCGCGCGTAGGTGAGTGCGCTCAGGTAGTTGACGAGCGCGTCCGCCCAGACGTAGGCGACCTGGGTCTCGTCCCACGGGAGCGGTATCCCCCACGGCTGGCCGGCTCGGCTGATCGAGAAGTCGTGCAGCCCGCCCGCGACGAAGCTGCGCACCTCGTTGCGGCGGAACTCCGGCAGGACGAGGCCACCGTCGTACAGCTCGAGTAGCTGGTCCTGGTACTTCGAGAGCCGGAAGAAGTAGTTCTTCTCCTCGATCCACTCGGCGACGATCTCGTGGATCGGGCAGCGGCCGTCGACGAGCTCCTCCTCGGTCTTGAACTCCTCGCAGCTGACGCAGTAGTGGCCGGCGTAGATGTCCTCGTAGACGTCCCCCGCGTCGTAGATCCGCTGCAGGAAGTCGCGGACGAAGGCCTTGTGGCCCTCGTCCGTCGTCCGGATGAAGAAGTCCGTCTCGGCATTCAGCCTCGGCGGCAAGTCGCGCCACGCGACTGCGATGTCGTCCACGAACTCCTGCACGGTGAGGCCGCGCCCCTCGGCCGCGCGCCAGACCTTGGTCGCATGCTCGTCGACACCCGTGAGGAAGAACGTCTCCTCGCCGCGCTGCCTGTGATGGCGCGCGAGGATGTCGGCCGCGATCGTCGTGTAGGCGTGACCGATGTGCGGCCGGTCGTTGACGTAGTAGATGGGTGTCGTCACGTAGAAGCGCATGGGCGGCCATTGTAGGTCGCGCCCTGCGCCGCACCCCGAGCGCCGCCGCGGTGCCGAGGAGCGATACGAGCGCGGCGGCAACGATCGCCGCCGCTCCGAACGAGAAGGCGCGCCCATGCCCGTGAACAACGGGAGCGCGTACCGCCGGCGCACTCGCCCGCGGCGCGGGCGCCGGCAGATCCGCCCGCGTAGGCCGCGGGCGATGCGGCGCCCGGTGGGACATCGGACGCTGCTGCGCCGGCGGGGCCGG
The DNA here is from genome assembly GCA_035651895.1 of Gaiellaceae bacterium. Classification (GTDB taxonomy): domain Bacteria; phylum Actinomycetota; class Thermoleophilia; order Gaiellales; family Gaiellaceae; genus PALSA-600. The sequence continues at coordinate 68,176 of DASREW010000007.1, read as the reverse complement.
GACACCGCGCAGCGGTGAGACGTCTACGGCGGGCCGGGGAGATTCGACCTCGCGCATCCGCTGCCCGGCCGCGGGCCACGTCTGCGCGACCGGTTCCGCGACGAGCGCGGGCAGGGCGACCGGCAGGGCGGCGCTCGCGTCGGCGACCTCCGGCGCGACCGGCAAGGCCGGAGCTGCCGCCGGTTCGTCCGGCACGGATGGCGCGGGAGCGGGCTCCGCCGTGAGAGCAGGCTCCGCAGCGGGCGCGGACTCCGCAGCGGGCGTGGGCTCCGCAGCGGGCGCGGGCTCCGCCGCCGGAGCGGGCTCCGCCGCCGGAGCGGGATCAGACCCTACGACGGTGGGCGCGGGCGCTGGGTCCGTCACGACCGGCGCCGGGTCGGGAGTCGCGGCTGCGGGCGCCGGGTCGGGAACGGGTTCCGGAACGGGATCGGCGTCCGGGACGACGAGCGCCGGCGCGGGCGTCTCGCCCGAACCGGGGTCCGACCCCGTCCCGGGATCGGAGCCGGCAGGCGCCGGATCCGCGACCGCCGCAGGGGACGGATCCGCGACCGCCGCGGGCGCCGGATCGGCCGCGGGCGCGGGCGCGCGCGACGGTAGGAACGTCAACGGGTCGAGGTAGCCGTTCGGGTTGGAGGCGGTACGAACACCTAGGTGGACGTACGGAACCGGGTAGGCGCCGTCGCTCGCGCCGATCGTCCCGACCGGGTCGCCTTCGGCGACGACAGCATTCTTCGTCACCGCGATCGACCCAAGGTGCGTGAGCGTGACGGCATAGCCGTCGGCGGTCGTGATCGTGACCGACTTGCCGGAGCCCGGCACCGAGCCGGCGAACGTGATCGTCCCGGCGGCGGGAGCGGGAACGACGGCGCCGAGGTCTCCGGCGACATCGATGCCGCGATGCTGCCCACCTGCATACGGGTGCGCGGGATCGAAGTCGAACTGCTGCAGAACGTCGCCGCTCGCGGGCCAGGTCCAGGCCTGGGCCGCCGGCGTGGCGAGAAGCGCGGCCAGGACCGCGACGAGGAGTACACGACGCATCGACACCACCTTGTTGTCCGAAGAGAGAACGCCCGGACACGGTAGGAGGAGCCTCGCCGTGTTGTCAAACGAGATTACAGAGTTGTCACAGAGTGCCCCGGTAGAGCTCGTTCCGCCCCGCTCCGGTCAGGCGCGCGACCACGTCCGCGGCTACCCGGCGCGGCGTACCGGCGCCCACGAGCTCCTCGACCGCCCCCAGCGCGGCCGCGACGTCCAGCTCGGCCCGACCCGCGGAGACCACCAGGGTGATCTCGCCCTTCGGCGCCTCGGCGAACCGCTCCGCCACCTCACCCACCGGCCCGCGCACGACCTCCTCGAACCGCTTCGTCAGCTCGCGGCACACGGCGACCTCGCGCCCGGGATCGAACGCCGCCAGCGACCGCAACGACGCGCCGACACGCTGCGGCGACTCGAACGCGACGACGGCGCAGCCCCAGGCCGCTGTCTCCCGCCACAGCGCGGCGAGCTCGCCCGCCTTCCGCGGCAGGAAGCCGACGAACGCGTACGGGCCGCCGCCGAGCCCGCTCGCGACGAGCGCCGTCTCGACCGCCGACGGCCCCGGCAGCACCGTCACCGCCACACCCGCGTCGAGCGCGGCGCGCACGAGCCGCGCGCCCGGGTCCGAGACGGCCGGCATGCCCGCATCCGTCACGAGCGCAATGCGCTCGCCCGCCACGAGGCGCGGCAGCAGCTCGGCGACGCGCGCCGCTTCGTTGTGCTCGTGGTAGGAGACGAGCGTCGCCTGCACGCCGTGCCGCTCGAGCAGCCCTCGGGTGTGGCGCGTGTCCTCCGCCAGCACGACGTTCGCCTCGCGCAGCTCGTCGAGCACGCGCAGGGTGATGTCAGCCGTGTTGCCGATCGGCGTCGCGCAGACGGCGAGCGGCACCGGTCACGCGCCTTCGAGCGCGATCAGGCCGGCGCCGATCAGACCCGCCTCGACGCCGAGCTGCGCGCGCTCGATCTCGAGCGTCTGGCCCGACGGCGCGAGCGACTCGCGCAGCACCGCGGTGCGCGCGGCCGGCACGAGGTAGTCGAACGCCGCGATCCCGAAGCCGCCGCCGATCACGACGCGCGTCGAGCCGAAGATGTTCACGAGCGAGCCGATCGCAACGCCGAGGTGGTGGCCGATCTCGCCGAGCACGGGATGGCCTTGCTCGACGAGGTCGCGCGCGGTCGCCTCGGGACCGAGCACGCGCTTCGCCATCTTCGTCGCCGCCGTCCCGGAGCAATACGTCTCGACGTGCCCGCGCCCCGAGCACGCGCCCTGGCACGGCTCGCCGTCCTCGACGATCACCATGTGGCCGAGCTCGGTGTACGCGCGGTAGAGCCTGCCGCCGGAGACAACGCCGCCGCCGACGCCCGTGCCGAGCGTGAGCGCGATCATGTCCTCGGCGCCCTGGCCCGCGCCGAGCTTGAACTCGGCGAACGCAGCGCAGCTCGCGTCGTTCTCCATCTCGGTCTTCAGGCCGAGCCGCTGCTCCATCTCCTGCGCGAAGTACACGTCGCGGATCGGGATGTTCACGGCGCCGAGCGCGAGACCGGTCGCGTGGTTGATCCGCGACGGAATCCCGAAGCCGACCGCACCGATTCCCTCGAGCGGCAGCTCCTGCACGACCCGCGCAAGCTCGTCGAGCAGCGCGGCCTGCGAGGTCGTCACGGTCGGCCGCTCGACCGTCTCGTGGACGCCGCCGTCGGCATCCACGATCCCCGCCAGGATCTTCGTCCCGCCGAGGTCGACGCCGATGACGCGGTTGGCCTTCATATGGCGCGGGTAACGTACCCCGCCGAATGGCGCGGGAAGAGAAGCCCTATCGCGTCTACCGCGGCGGTCGCGCGAAGGGCAAGGTGCCGACCCCGGCGCGCCGGGGTCGCGTGCGCAGCGGCGGCGGAGCCAAGTCCGAGTACCGCGGCCCCGGCGCCGGACGGACGCAGACGCGCCACTGGGGCCGCTGGATCGGCCTCGGGCTGCTCGGGCTCGTCGTGCTGCTCGTCATCTGGGGCATTGCAGGCTGGCTGTCCGTGTCGGGCGGCGTCTCGGACGCGAACAAGCGGCTCGACCCCGACGCGAAGACCGAGCTGCAGCATCAGAGCGGACTGCTGCTCTCGCACTCGACCACGATCCTGCTGCTCGGGATCGACAACGCGCCCGTTTCCGGCCGCACAGCCGACGAGCACTCCGACTCGATCATGCTGCTGCGCACCGACCCGTCGCACCATCGTCTGTATTACCTCTCCATCCCGCGCGACCTCGAGGTTCCGATCCCGGGCGTCGGCACTTCGAAGGTGAACGCGGCGTACCAGAACGGCGGCGCGAAGCTGGCGATCGAGACGATCCACCAGTTCACGGGTCTGCCGATCAACCACGTGATCATCGTCGACTTCGACCAGTTCAAGGACCTGATCGACGCGCTCGGCGGGATCACGATCGACGTGCCGAAGCCGATCCATTCGAACAACTTCGACTGCCCGTACTCGCAGGCGAAGTGCCAGACGTGGCACGGCTACCGCTTCGCGAAGGGCGAGCAGCACATGAACGGGACGCGCGCGCTCGTCTACTCGCGCATCCGCGAGAACCTGCTCGATCCGTCGGAGACCGACATCACGCGCGAGGCGCGGCAGCAGGCGGTGATCGACGCGGTCACGGCGAAGCTCGGTTCGGTCGGCACCTTCTTCAAGCTGCCGTTCGACGGCGACAAGTACGTCAAGCCGCTGACGACCGACCTCTCGACGGCGCAGCTCGCCGAGCTCGGCTGGGTGAAGTTCCGCGCCTCGAACTCGAGCGCCGTGCACTGCCGGCTCGGCGGTGACTTCGGCTCCGGCGGCACCGGCAGCCCGAGCGAGGACAACCCGACCGCGATCGCGATGTTCCTCGGCAAGTCGGCGCCGCAGCCGCCGACCGGGCCGTTCGACCCCGGCTGCCTCACCGGCACGATCCCGCAGTAGCTAGGGTCGCCGCGTGGGCGTCATCTCGTTCCTGCTCTTCGGGCTCGTCGCCGGGCTCGTCGCACGGCTCGTCACGCCGGGCCGCCAGGCGATCGGCTGCCTGCCGACGGTCGCGGTCGGCATCGTCGGCGCGTTCCTCGGCGGCGTGATCGGCAACGTCGTGCTCGGCCACAAGGTGCACTTCGGCTGGCACTGGGGCCCGTTCCTGCTGGCCGTCGTCGGCGCGGTCGTGCTGCTCTTGCTCCTCGAGGCGATCCAGGGCAAGCGCCGCTTCCGGCCGCCCTGGTCCTAGACGCTACGAGGCGTCCGCGGCCTTCTTCGTCTCGCCGCCGCCGCCACCGCCGCCGGACTCGCTGGAGCCCGAGCTCGAGCCGTCCGAGGACGAGGACGACGAGTCGGAGGACGATCCGCCCTCCTTGCCAACCGGCTTCGACTTGCGGCCGTAGTCGGTGCTGTAGAAGCCGGAGCCCTTGTAGTGCACTGCGACCGGGTGCAGGACGCGCTGAAGCGGCGCGGCGCCGCACACCTCGCACGTCTCCGGGCCGTCCTCCGTCATGCCGTGGAACACCTCGAAGAGATGACCGTTCGGGCACTTGTACTCGTAGATCGGCACGGGAGCGGGAAGGCTAGCGCACGGCAGCGCGCTAGCCTCGTCCGCGTGAAGCTCGCAGTCGCCGCGGCCGCAGTCTTCGCGCTTGCCCTGCCGGCCAACGCGTGGGCGCACGCGACGCTCCTGCGGACCTCACCAGCGAGCGGTGCGGTGCTCGACACCGCGCCGCAGCGGGTCACGGCGACGTTCGACGACACCATTCGCGTCGCGGGCGGCAACGCCGTCGTCTCAAACGCGACGAACCGGTCGGTGCTCGCCGGGAAGCCCGCCGCGCACGGCCCCACGCTCGTGCTCCCGGTTCAGCCCAATCTGCCGCACGGCGACTACAGCGTGCGCTGGAGCATCGTCTCCGAGGACGGCCATCACGAGGAAGGCGTGATCGCGTTCGCGATCGGCGCCGGCAGCGCGCGCCCGCAGTCCGTGCTCGGCGCGGCGGTGCCGCTCACGTGGAGCGACATCCTGCTGCGCACGCTCTACTACCTCGGCCTGCTCGCCGGCGGCGGCGCGACGGTATTCGCACTGCTGACGCGGCGACTGCTCGGCGCGCGCATGCTGCGGCCGCTCTCCCATCTGCTCTTCTTCGCGCTGCTCGCGACGTTCATCGGCGGCAGCGGCATCCTCCACGCGGCGCCGCCGGGCACACGGTTCGCGTACGTCCTGCAGGTCGCGATCACGGTCGCGCTCGTCGGCGGAGCGGCGGCGGCGCTCGCGCCGTCGGTGCCGCGCCTGCTCGCGCTCGCCGGTGCGTGCACGCTCGTCCTGCTCACGGCCCCGACGCTCTCGGGGCACTCGCTCGACCGCGACCAGCCGAAGGTCGTGTCGGTCGTGGCCGACCTCGCCCACCTCGTCTCCGCTTCCGTCTGGCTCGGCGGGCTGGCCGCGCTGTTCTACGTCGTGCCGCGCGCGACGCAGAACGAGGACGAGCGACGCGCCGCGGCGCGCGCGTTCTCGAGCGCAGCGCTGCCGGCCGTGGTCGTGCTCGCGCTCACCGGGCTCGCGCGCGCCCTGACCGAGCTCTCTGCCGTCTCGCAGATCTGGGCCACGTCGTACGGGCGCGCCCTGATCGTCAAGTCGGCGATCTTCGTCGCGGTGCTCGTCGCGGCGCGCCTGAGCCGCGCGCGGCTCTCGGCGGCGTTCGCCCGGCTCCGGCAGAGCGTGCGGCTCGAGCTCGTCGGCATCGTCGGCGTCGTCGTCGCGGTCGCGATCCTGACGGAGCTGCGACCGGGGGTCGAAGGCTCGCGTGCGACTGCAGCGCCGATCGTCGCACCGCTCCCGCCCGCGCTTCCGCCGCGTGACGCGGTGGTCGCCGCTCGCGAGCTCAGGTCGCTCGCCGTCGCCGTCGCGCGTGAGCGCGCGCGCACGAGCGTGACGCTGCTCGGGCCGGACGGGAACGGCGTCGACGGTCGCAGCGTGCTGATCGACGGCACGCCGACGATCACCTGCGGCCCGGGCTGCTACCGCGCGGCGTCGCCGGCGTCCGGGGCGCTGCGAATCTCGGTCGACGGGACGACGCTCGTCTTCGCGATCCCGGCGCGCGCGCCCGACGCGACCAAGCTGCTCGCTTCCGTCACGCGGTCGTATCGCTCGTCGTCGTCGATCGTGTTCGACGAGACGCTCGCGTCGTCGGCGACCGACCGCGAGACGACGCGCTTCAGCGTCGTCGCACCGCACACCCTCACCTACCAGACGGTGCACGGGCCTGCTGCCGTCGTCATCGACACGCGACGCTGGGACCGCGACGCGCCGGGTGCGCGCTGGGTCGAGTCGTCGCAGACACCGCTCGACGTGACGCAGCCCTACTGGCGCAATCCGACGAACGTGCATCTCGTCGCGCCGAACACGATCACGTTCCTCGATCGGACGATTCCCGCCTGGTTCCGCGTCACGGTGAAGAACGGCCGGCCGAGCGTGCAGCACATGACCGCCGCCGCGCACTTCATGGTCGACCGCTACGTCGGGTTCGACGTGCCTGTGTCGGTGTCGCCCCCGGTCTCGCGGTAGCGCTGCGCCTCCTCGCCGACGATCTCGAGGAAGCAGGGCGCGTCTTCGAACGCGGCCAGTCCGTCGAGCGCCTCACGCGGGCGACGAGAGCGACGCGAGCGGCGGACGGTCGCGAACACGCCGGCGGCGCCGACGAGGCTGCCGATCGCGAAGGAGCGGATCCTGCTGCGCCGGTCCGCGGTCTCCATGCGAGGATCGTAGAGGCTCTCACAGTGCAGTTCGCACTGTGTGAGAGCCTCTACACATGCGGCTCACTACTCTCGGCGACCTGCTCCTCGACGTGATCGTTCGGCTCGACGGCGACCTCGTCACCGGCGACGATCAGATGGCGCAGACGAGCTCCGGTCCGGGCGGCCAGGCGGCGAACGTGGCGTCGTGGGCGGCCGCGCTCGGCGCAGACGCGCGCTTCGTCGGGCGTACCGGGGACGACGCGGCCGGTGAGCTGGTCCGCAGGGCGCTTCGCGAGCGCGGCGTCGAGGTGTGCGGGCCGGTGGCGGGGCGCACGGGCATTGTCGTCTCGATCGCCGCGCGCGGCGACCGGACGATGGCCTCCGATCGCGGCACGGCGCCCGAGCTGTCGCCGCAGGATCTCGACCCCGCATGGTTCGATTGCGACGTGCTCCACATCTCCGGCTACTCGCTGCTGCTCGAGCCGATCGCGTCTGCGGCCGGCGCCGCCGCGCAACATGCGCGCGCGCACGGCGCACAGGTCTCGCTCGACGCCTCCGCGTGGACGCTCGTCGACGACGCGTTTCGCGCGCGCGTTCGTGCGCTCGCCCCCGACCTCGTCTTCGCGACGGAACGCGAGCGCGACGTGCTCGGCGAGCTCGAGGCACGCTGGGTGGTGAAGCGCGGCGCCCGCGGCCTGCAGGTCGACGGCCGTGACTACCCGGCCGTCGACTGCGACGTCGCCGACACGACCGGCGCGGGCGACGCCCTTGCCGCAGGCTTCCTCGTCGGCGGGCCGGAGCTGGGCGTCGAGACTGCCGCCCGCTGCTGCACGCACATGGGGGCGATGCCGTGATTCGCGTCACCGACGAGGTACGCGAGTCGAACGCGGTCGTCGCGCTCGAGACGACGCTGATCGCTCACGGCTTTCCCCCGGGCGAAGGGATCGAGGTCGGTCTGCGATCCGAGGCTGCCGTGCGCGAGGGCGGCGGCGTCCCGGCGACGATCGGCGTGCTCGACGGCGAGATCGTCGTCGGGCTCTCGGCAGCCGAGCTCGAGCGCTTCGACGCGAGCGCGCGCAAGCTGGGCCCGCGCGACCTCGCGGCGGCGGTCGCGCAGCGCGCGGTCGGCGCGACGACGGTTGGCGGCACGCTCGCCGTCTGCCGCGCTGCGGGAATCCACGTGATGGCGACCGGCGGGCTCGGCGGCGTGCACCGCGGCTGGCCGACCCCGCCCGACGTCTCCGCCGACCTGCAGGCGCTCGCCTCCACGCAGGTGCTCGTCGTCTCGTCGGGCGTGAAGTCGCTGCTCGACGTGCCCGCGACGTCCGAGCTCCTCGAGACGCACGGCGTGCCGGTGCTCGGCTTTCGCACCAGCGACCTGCCGCTCTTCTACGCCGCGCACGGCGGCCCGCCGGTGTCCGCGCGCGTCGAGTCGGCAGCCGAAGCGGCGGAGATCGCGCGCGCCCACTGGGAGCTCGGCGGCGGCGGACTCCTGCTCGGGCGGCCGCCGGACGAGAGCCTCGACGACGTCGAGCCGCTGATCGAGCGCGCGCTCGCCGAAGCCGACGCACAGGGCGTGCACGGTCAGGCGATGACGCCGTTCGTGCTCAGCTACCTCCACCGCGAGAGCGGCGGCCGCACGCTCGCTGCGAACCGCGAGCTGATCGTCGGCAACGCCCGCCTCGCCGGCGAGATCGCAAGCTCCGGAACTTAGTTCGTCGAAGACGAACTAAGTTCCAGCGCTTCCGCGATCCAGCGCCCGTTCTCCTGCACGAGCTCGCCATCCGCGTAGAGGCGACCGCCGTTCCGCAGGTCCTTGACGATGTCCCAGTGGATCGAGCTCTCGTTCTTCCCGCCGGTGAACGAGTACGACGCACCGAGCGCGAGGTGGATCGTGCCGTCGATCTTCTCGTCGAAGCCGACGTGCTTCATGAAGCGCTGGATGCCGGGGTTGCAGCCGATACCGAGCTCGCCGAGGCCGCGCGCACCCGGGTCCGTGTCGAGCGTCTGCGCGAGGAAGTCCGCGTTCGTGCGCGCGCTCGAGTCGACGACGCGCCCGTTCTCGAACACGAGCCGCGCGCCTTCGACCTCGACGCCGAAGAACACTCCGGGAAACTCGGAGAACTCGACGACGCCGTTCGCCGAGTCCTCGACGGGCGAGTAGAAGACCTCGCCGCCCGGCATGTTGACGTGCGCGTCGTCGACGGCACCGGTGCGGCCGGCAAGCGAGAGCGTGAGGTCGGTTCCCTCGCCGACGATGCGCACCTCGTCGGCGGCGTCGAAGACGTCGGCGATGCGGCGCATGCGCTCCGCCTCGGCGTCCCAGTCGCGAAGGACTGCGTCGTAGATGAACTCGCCGTACTCCTCGAGGGTCATCCCCGCTTCGTCGGCGAGCGACTGCACCGGCCATTCGGCGATCACCCACGGGATCTCCATCGTCATCGTGCGCGCGCGCATCGGGCCGAGCTGCTGCATCAGCGCCGTCTTTCGCTCTTCGGAGAGGTCGTTCCCCTCGTGTGCGTCCTCCGGCGACCAGACGGTGATGATGCCGTCGACCTCTTCCCACACGCGACGCTGCAGCGGCGACGGTTCGCGCAGGAGCTCGAGCGGCGCGGCCCGCGCGACCGGCCCCCCGACCTGTTCGAAGGTGAGCTGGAGAAAGGGATGGGCGCCCTTGCGCGCGATCTGCTCGAGCAGCGCCTCGAGCAGCGGCCGGGCGACGTGATTGCCGCGCACGAGCACCTGCCAGCCCGGCTGGACGCCGATCGACCGGTCGACCAGCAGCGCCGCGTACTCGTCGATGCGGGGGTCGCGCACGGAGCCTTTCTTGTACCGCGCGCCCGCACGCGAAACAACTGTCTGTTTCGGACGGGTCTACTCGAGCGTACGCAGGAAGTCGTCGATCTCGAGCGCCGGCAGCGTCTCGATCCGGGTCGAGCCGCGGGCGCCGAGCGCCACCGAGACCTTCGCGACCGTCCCGATGTCGGGCGCCTCGACGACGTTCACGAAGTCGAACTCGCCGAGCGTCGCCCACTGGTGCAGCACGCGGCACCCGAGCTCCTCGATGTCCTGGTTCACCTGGCGGAGACGCTCAGGGTTCGACTTGAGGGTCTGCACGCCCTGCTGCGTCAGCGTCGACAGGAGGATGAAGATCGGCATGCGCCGTGGACCTTACACGGGCGGCCTGATCGACATAGAGGAGAGCGCCGCCGACGAACAGGAGCGGGCTCAGCACGAGGTCGGAGAGGAACACGGCAACGCGCTGGCCGGTGTCGCCCTGGCTGTGCAGGAGCGCGCCGAGCGCCGTCTCGGCGATCCCGACGACGATCACGAGCGCGGCGAGCGAGCCGAGCGCGTGCACGTAGTCCGCCGTTCCGAGGACGCGCCCGCGCACGAGCGCATCGCGGAAGCGGAGCCGTTCGACCATCGCCGCCGGCACTGCGAGCCCGATGAACGCGAGCCACGCGAGCCCGGGCAGGATGTACACCGCGCGCAGCACCGGAAACGGGAGCCAGACGAGCACCCCGACCCCGACCGCGATCCCCGTCGCGGGTGCCGCGAGGATCCGCCGGCAGGCGTAGACGTAGCCGGCGACGAAGAGCGGCGTCGCGAACAGGAAGATGAGGATCTGCGCCTGCGGCGTGTGCCGGACGCTCGCCTGGTCGGCGAGCGCGAGCGGCAGCCCGAGCGGCAGGAGCCGCCAGAAGCCGCCGCCGTAGGCGCGGATCGACTCGGCGATCACCTGCCCGACCGTGCGCTGGTGGGGTGGCAGCGGCGCCGGCAGATCAGGCACGCACGAGCTCCCGGAGCACGAGCGGCACGACACGCTGCAGCTCCGCCTTCGCCTCGTCGAAGCGCCAGCGGCTGCGGTCGGGCTCGCCGACCGCGTTCGCGAGCACGCGCACCTCGACGGCCGGGACGCCGTAGATCGCGGCTGCGCGCAACACGGCGTAGCCCTCCATCGCCTCGACCTCGCAGCCGCTCGAGCCGCCGACACGCGCCGACGTCCCGATCGGCTCGACCCGCGCCTCGGGCAGCGCCCGCCGGACGCGCGCGAGCAGCTGCGGGTCCGCCGGGAGGCGCAGCTCGATCCAGCGCGGGTCGTCCGCGTCGCAGTAGACCGCCTCGCTGCCGATCACGACCTCCGGCTCGGAGAAGGTGCGGCCGCCGGCGATGCCGACGTGCAGCAGCCCCGCGGGCCGCTCCTGCTCGAGCGCCGCCGCCGTACGCGCCGCCGCCTCGACCGGGCCGACCCCGCACGCGAGCGTGGCCGTCCCGCCCGCGCCGGCGAGCTCCTCGGCGGTGGCTGCGACGACGAGGATCACGCGCGCACCGTATCCCGCCGCGCGCGTCGCACGTTCCAGCGACGGGAGACGTTCGCCGGGGGCCGTTCGACAAAAGGAAGGCATGCGCCCGCAACCGATCTCCGTCACCATCGAGCACGACCACGCCACCGTCACGCTGCGCGGCGAGCACGAGACGTACACCGCCGACAAGCTCGCGAAGCAGCTTCGGGCGCTGATCGACGAGGGCGTGTCGGTCACGGTCGACCTGCGCGAGGCCACCTTCATCGACTCCACGGTCGTCGGCGTGCTGCTCGCGATCCGGCGGGAGGCCGAGGAGCGGCAGCTCGACTTCGAGCTCGTGCTCGGCCGCGACACGGGCTGGCCCGTGCGGCGGATCCTCGAGGTCACCGGCCTCGAGCGCCAGTTCCGGCTCGTCCAGCCGTAGCGAGATCGGCGCGTCCGGCCGGGGCTGCCCGGCGGCTACGCAGCCACGGCGGCCGGCTCGGCCTTCGTGAAGACGAGATCGCCGTCCTGGGCATCGACCCGAATCGTGTCGCCGTCACCGAAGTCGCCTTCGAGCAGACGCAGCGCAAGCGGGTTCTCGAGCAGACGCTGGATCGCGCGCTTCAGCGGGCGGGCGCCGTAGGCGGGGTCCCACCCCGCTTCGGCGATCGTCTCGACGGCGGCGTCGCTCAGATCGAGCGTAAGCCCACGCTCGCGCAGCCTGTCGCGCAGCCTGCCGAGCTGCAGCTCGACGATCGAGCCGAGCTGCTCGCGTGAGAGCGGCGCGAACTCGACGATCTCGTCGATGCGGTTCAGGAACTCCGGCCGGAAGTGCTCACGCATCGACTCGGCGGTGCGGATGTTCGACGTCATGATCAGCACCGCGTTGCGGAAGTCCACCGTGCGGCCCTGGCCGTCTGTGAGGCGGCCGTCGTCGAGCACCTGCAGCAGCACGTCGAAGACCTCCGCGTGCGCCTTCTCGATCTCGTCGAGCAAGACGACGCAGTACGGACGCCGCCGCACCGCCTCGGTGAGCTGGCCGCCCTCGTCGTAGCCGACGTAGCCGGGCGGCGCACCGACGAGACGCGACACGGTGTGCCGCTCCTGGTACTCGCTCATGTCGAGCCGCACCATCGCGCGCTCGTCGTCGAACATGAACTCGGCCAGCGCGCGGGCCAGCTCGGTCTTGCCGACGCCCGTCGGGCCGAGGAACACGAACGAGCCGATCGGCCGGTTCGGGTCCTGCAGGCCGGTGCGCGCGCGACGGAGCGCGTTCGCAACCGCCGACACCGCTTCGTCCTGGCCGACGACACGCTGGTGCAGGCGGTCCTCCATGTGGATCAACTTCTCGGTCTCGCCCTCGAGCAGCCGGTCGACCGGGATACCCGTCCAGCGCGCCACGACCGCGGCCACGTCGTCCTCGTCGACCTCTTCCTTCACCATCGGATTCGCGGGACCGCCGTCTCGCTCGGCCAGCTCCTTCTCGAGCGCAGGCAGCTCGCCGTAGCGAATCTCGGCGACGCGCTGCAGGTTCCCTTCACGCTCGGCGCGCTCGGCTTCCATCCGCAACTCGTCGATCTTGCGCGTTGCGTCCTTGACGCGTTCGAGCGCCTCCTTCTCCTTCGCCCAGCGCGCGGCGAGCCCGTTGCGCTCCTCCTTCGCCTCGGCGAGGGCACGCTCGACCGGCTCGCGCACGTCGTCGCTCTCCTTCGCCATCGCTGCGAGCTCGATCTCGAGCTGCATGACCCTGCGGTTGGCCTCGTCGAGCTCGAGCGGGCTCGAGTCGATCTCCATGCGCAGGCGCGACGCCGCCTCGTCCACGAGGTCGATTGCCTTGTCGGGCAGGAAGCGGTCGGCGATGTAGCGGTGGCTCAGCACTGCGGCTGCGACGAGCGCTGCGTCGCGGATCCGGACGCCGTGATGCGCCTCGTAGCGCTCCTTGAGCCCGCGCAGGATCGCGATCGTGTCCGCGACCGACGGCTCGCCGACGAACACCGGCGCGAAGCGCCGCTCGAGCGCGGCGTCCTTCTCGATGTGCTTGCGGTACTCGTCGAGCGTCGTCGCGCCGATGCAGCGGAGCTCGCCGCGCGCGAGCATCGGCTTCAGGAGGTTCGCAGCGTCGACCGCGCCTTCGGCGGCGCCGGCGCCGACGATCGTGTGCAGCTCGTCGATGAAGAGGACGATGCGGCCGCCGCTCTCCTTGATCTCGGCGAGCACGGCCTTCAGCCGCTCCTCGAACTCGCCGCGGTACTTCGCGCCGGCGAGCAGCGAGCCGATGTCGAGCGACCAGACCTTGCGGTCCTTCAGGCCTTCCGGCACGTCGCCGGCGACGATGCGCTGCGCGAGCCCTTCGGCGATCGCGGTCTTGCCGACCCCGGGCTCGCCGATCAGCACCGGGTTGTTCTTCGTCCGGCGGCTCAGGATCTGGATGACGCGGCGAATCTCCTCGTCGCGGCCGATCACCGGGTCGAGCTTGCCGTCCTCTGCGGCTTCGGTCAGGTCGCGCCCGAACTTCGAGAGCGCCTGGTACGTGCCCTCCGGGTCCTGCGAGGTGACCTTGCGGCCGCCGCGGATGTCGTTGATCCACGCGACGATCTCCTCGCGGGGCGCAGGCTCGAGCGCGAGGAACAGCGTCTCGCTCGAGACGTAGTCGTCGCCGAATGCGGCGCGCGCGGCGTCGGCCTTGTCGAGGACGCGCGAGAACGCCGCGGACGCGTTCGGCTGCTGCGTGCCGCCCTGGACGGCCGGCAGCGCGTTCACCTTCGCTTCCGCGTCGGGGCGCAGGCCCTGCCAGTCGGCGAAGAGCTCCTGGTCGAGCAGCGCGAGCAGCAGGTGGTCGGGTGTGAGCTCGGGGTTCCCGCGCCGGCGCGCGATGTCCTGCGCGGCTGCGATCGCCTCCTGGCTCTTGACTGTCAGCTTCGAGAAATCCATCTAGTCCCTTCGTACCGGAGTTTGCGGTGGGCGATAGAGAACGAGGTCGCGGCGGTAGAAGCGATGCACCTCGTCGATCGCCTTCGTCATCTCCTGCTCCATTCGCTCGAGACGGCGGCGCATGCGCTGTAGCTCGTCCTCCATGTGCAGCACGCGCTCGACGCCCGCGAGGTTGAGCCCGAGCTCCGTCGTGAGCCGCTGGATCAGCTGCAACCGTTCGAGGTCCGCGTCCGAGTAGAGACGCGTGTTCCCCGCGGTGCGCTGCGGGTTGACGAGCCCCTTCTGCTCGTACATCCGCAGCGTCTGCGGATGCATGCCGACGAGCTCCGCGGCGACGCCGATCATGTAGCGCGGCCGATCGTCCATTACCTCGTCTTCTCCAGCTGTTCGAGCAGCTCACGCTGCTTCTTCGACACTTTCTTGGGCACCTGAATGCGCACCCGCGCGAGCACGTCGCCCTTGCCGCTGCCCTTGAGGCGCGGTGCGCCGCGGCCTTTGATGCGCAGCAGCTTGCCGTCCTCGGTGCCCGACGGGATCTTCAGCGAGACGTTCCCCTCCGGCGTCGGCGCCTCGACTGTCCCGCCGAGCGCAGCGACCGTGAACGACACCGGAACCGTGACGACGAGATCGTCGCCGCGGCGCTCGTAGACCTTCGACGGCTCGACGCGCGTGATCACGTAGAGATCCCCGGCGGCCGCACCGCCGAAGCCGGCCTCACCCTTGCCACGCAGCTTGATGCGCGTGCCGTCCCTGACGCCCGCCGGGATCTTCACCGTGTAGCGCTTCGTGCGCCGCTCGCGCCCGGAGCCGCGACACGTCGGGCACGGCGTCTCGACGATCGAGCCCATGCCGTGACAGCGCGGGCACGGCTGCTGCAGCGCGAAGAGCCCCTGCGACGTCGCAACGACACCCGAGCCGTTGCAGTTCGGGCACGTCGTCGGCGCCGTGCCGGGCGCGGCACCCGTGCCGTGGCACGTGTGGCACGCGAGGTCGAGCTGCACCGGCACCGTCGTCTGCACGCCCTTGAGCGCGTCCTCGAACGAGACCCGCACCTCCACCTCGACGTCGTTGCCGCGCTGGCCGCGCTGCTGCTGCTGGCGTCCGCCGCCGCGGTTGAAGAGGCCGCTGAAGATGTCACCGAGATCGAAGTCGAAGTCGACGGTCGTCCCGCCGGGACCGGCGCCCGGCCGGCCGTTCGCCTGTCCGAAGCGGTCGTACTGCTGGCGCTTCTCGGGGTCGGAGAGGATGTCGTAGGCCGACTGCACCTCCTTGAAGCGCTCCTCGTTGCCGGGGTTCCGGTCGGGATGCACCTCGCGGACGAGCTTGCGGTAGGCCTTCTTGATCTCGTCCTGGCTCGCCGTCTTCGGGACGCCGAGCGTCTCGTACAACGAGCTAGGCACTCTCACCCGCGCTGATCACCACGCGCGCCGGCCGCAGCACGCGGTCGCCGAGCGTGTACCCCTTCTGCAGCACCTGGATGACGGCGCCCTCCTCCGCGTCGGAGGGCTGCGAGAGCAGCGCCTCCTGCGTGTGCGGGTCGAACTTCCCGTCGGTCGCGATCTCGACGAGACCCTCCTTCGCGAGCGCGGCGGACAGCGCGCGGTGCACGAGGCGCACACCCTCCTCGATGTCGCCCTCGTGCGCGAGCGCGCGCTCGAGGTCGTCGAGCACCGGCAGGAGATCCGCCACCAGCCGCTCGTGGGCGCGCGCGGCCAGCTCTTGCTGGTCGCGCGCCACCCGCTTGCGGTAGTTGTCGAACTCCGCCTTCAGCCGCTGCAGCGCGTCGAGGTACTCGTCGCGCTGCCTTTCCGCTTCGGCGAGCGGGTCGACGACGGTCTCCTCCTGCTCCTCTTCGATCGGCTCGAGAGGGGCATCCGTCATTCGTCGACCACCTCGTACTCGGCGTCCTCGACGACCTCGTCGTCCGGCGAAGCGGTCGACCCGTTCGTGCCGGTCGACGCCTGCTCGGCGGACGCGTTCGCGTACAGCGCCTGCGCCGCCTCCGTCCACGCCGACTGCAGCGCGTCGGTCTTCGCCTTGATCTCCGAGACGTCGCTCGACTCGAGCACGCCGCGCAGCTCCATGATCCGGCCTTCGACCGTGCCGGCGAGGGTCGAGTCGAGCTTCTCGCGGTTGTCGTTCAGCGACTTCTCGATCTGGTAGGCGAGCGACTCGGCGTTGTTGCGCGCATCGACGAGCTCGCGCAGCTTGTGCGCCTCGCCGGCGTGCGCCTCCGCGTCCTTGATCATGCGGTCGATCTCGTCCTGCTCGAGGCCGGAGCCGCCTTCGATCCGGATCTGCTGCTCGTTCCCGCTCGCGTTGTCCTTCGCCGAGACGTTGATGATCCCGTTCGCGTCGATGTCGAACGACACCTCGATCTGCGGCATGCCACGCGGCGCCGGCGGGATGCCGACGAGCTCGAACTTGCCGAGCGTCTTGTTGTACGTCG
The DNA here is from genome assembly GCA_035651895.1 of Gaiellaceae bacterium. GTDB lineage: Bacteria > Actinomycetota > Thermoleophilia > Gaiellales > Gaiellaceae > PALSA-600. Next base: position 51,745 of record DASREW010000007.1, on the reverse strand, counting down.
CCATCTCCGACTCGCCCTGCAGCACGTGCACGAGCACCGACGGCTGGTTGTCCTCGGCCGTCGAGAAGATCTCCGACTTCCGCGTCGGGATCGTCGTGTTGCGCTCGATCAGCCGCGTCATGACGCCGCCCTTCGTCTCGATGCCGAGGGACAGCGGCGTGACGTCGAGCAGAAGGACGTCCTTGACCTCGCCCTTGAGCACGCCGCCCTGGATCGCGGCGCCGACGGCGACGACCTCGTCCGGGTTGACGCCCTTGTGCGGCTCCTTGCCGATCAGCTCCTTGACCTTCGCCTGCACCGCCGGCATCCGGGTCATGCCGCCGACGAGCACGACGTGGTCGATCGCCGAAGCCTCGAGGCCCGCATCCGCGAGCGCCTGCTTCGTCGGGCCGACCGTGCGCTCGAGCAGGTCGTGCGCGAGCTCCTCGAGCTTCGCGCGCGTCAGCTGCAGGTCGAGATGCTGCGGGCCGTCCTGCGTCGCGGTGATGAACGGCAGGTTGACCTGCGTCGTCATCGTCGAGCTGAGCTCGATCTTCGCCTTCTCGGCCGCCTCGTACAGCCGCTGCAGCGCCATCGGATCCTTGCCGAGGTCGATGCCGCGATCGCGGTTGAACTCCGCGATCATCCAGTCGACGACCGCCTTGTCGAAGTTGTCGCCGCCGAGGTGGTTGTCGCCGTTCGTCGACTTCACCTCGAAGACACCGTCGCCGAGCTCGAGCACCGACACGTCGAACGTGCCGCCGCCGAGGTCGAAGACGAGGATCGTCTGGTCGGCGCCTTCCTTGTCGAGCCCGTACGCGAGCGCAGCCGCGGTCGGCTCGTTGATGATGCGCAGGACGTTGAGACCGGCGATCTTGCCGGCGTCCTTCGTCGCCTCGCGCTGCGCGTTGTTGAAGTAGGCCGGGACGGTGATCACCGCGTCGGTGACCGTCTCGCCGAGGAACGCCTCGGCGTCGGCCTTCAGCTTCTGGAGGATCATCGCGCTGATCTCCGGCGGTGCGTACTGCTTGCCGCCGGCGTCGATGCGCACGTCGTCGTTCGGGCCCTTCACGACCTTGTACGGGACGATGGTCATCTCCTCCGAGACCTCGTCGAACTTCCGGCCCATGAAGCGCTTGACGGAGAACACGGTGTTCTCCGGGTTCGTGACCTGCTGCCGCCGCGCCGGAGCGCCGACGAGCCGCTGTCCGTCCTTCGTGAACGCCACGACCGACGGCGTCGTCCTGCCGCCCTCGGCATTCGCGATCACGGTCGGCTCGCCGCCCTCGAGGACGGCCATGCACGAGTTCGTCGTGCCCAGGTCGATACCGATCGTCTTTGCCATACGTATTCGTCTCCTTCAGTGAGAAAATCTGAGCCGGATCGTATCAGATATCGCCGAGGGCGGTATGCGATAGTTCCCGCCGTGGATCAGGAGACGCGGCAGGACCTGGAGGCGACGGTCGCGGCGCGCCGCGAGCTCGGCCCGAACCACGAGGACGAGCTGATCGCGGGCTTCCTGGAGCGGCTCGAGCGGCGGGTCGGCCGGCCCGCCGAGGACGAGAAGGCCCTGAAGCGCCGCCGCGACCACCAGAAGGAGATGACCCTCGGCGGGATGGCGATCTCGATCCCGCTGCTCGCGATCGCGGGCGGCATCGCCGGCCTCTGGGGCATCGTCGCCGTCTGCGCCGCCCTGGCCGTGATCGCGGTCGCGTCGCGGCGCTAGCCCTACTGGGTCGCCCCGATCACGGCGCCGCCGGCGACGATCAGCACCGCGCCGATCGCGATCCTCCGCCCCATCCCCTCGGTGTGCCGGACGAGGAGCGCCGAGAGGGCGACGCCCCAGAGCGACTCGGTGGCGACGAGCGGCGAGACGACCGTCACCCGCCCGCGCCAGTACGCCTCGAACAGGCAGATGTAGGACACGCCGAACATCAGGCCCGCCGGCGAGAGGCGCCGGAGCTCGACGCGCGTCGGCAGCCGGCGCGCCCAGATCGCCGAGCAGACGAGTCCCGCGAGGAGGATCGCGGCGCCCGCCGTCTCCGGCGTCGCGTTCGCATGGAGGGCGCGCGCGAGGTTGTCGCGCGTCGCGAACATGAGGGCCGCGGCCGCGGCGAAGGCGAGCCCACGCCCGCGCAGATGCCCCGGCCGGTCGCGCTCGCCGACGAGCAGCACCCCGCCGCCGACGATCGCAAGCGCGCCCAGGACGAGCGGCAGCTTCAACGGCTCGTCGAGAAAGAGGAGCGCGATCGTCACCGCGGCGAGCGGCGCGGCTCCGACCGTGACGGACACGCGCGAGGCTCCGATCTCGCGGATCCCGAAGGTGAAGAACACCTGCGAGAGCCCGGGCGCCAGCAGTCCCATCAGGAAGAACGGCCACGCACCGGTCACGTCGTGGCGGACGAGCGCCGCGGCGAACACGACGACCGCCGCCGGCAGCATGGTCGCGAGCGTCACCGCGCCGGGATCCGGCAGGCCGCGCATGCCGATGCGAACGGCCACCGTCATCGCGCCGAACAGCGCAGCGGAGATCAGCGCGAGAACGACGGCGGTCATGCGGCTCTCGGTCTGCGCACGAGCCGGTAGAGAACGTCGGCGGTGGAAGGCTCGGCGATCACGATTCCCGCGAGGATGACGACGCAGCCGGACCACGCGAGCGCGCCGAGCCGGTCGCCGGCGAGCGTGAAGCCGAAGAACGCCGTCCAGACCGGCTCGAGCGAGAACGCGAGTGCTGTCTGCGTCGCGCTCGCGCGCCGTTGCGCCCACGTCTGCACGAGGAACGCCAGCGCGCTCGCGAAGATCCCGGTGACGGCGAGCGCGCCCCACACGGTCCAGCCGCGCGGCAGCGAGAGCTCCCCGCGCGCCGCTGCGATCGCAAGCAGGCCGCCGAACGCCGCCAGCATCTCGACGAGCGTGAACGCGATCGCGTCGTACCGCGGCGCGTAGCGCTCCATCAGCACGATCTGCAGCGCGTAGACCGCCGCACCGGCGAGCACGAGCAGGTCGCCGAGCGCCGAGCCGCGGTGCACGCCTGCGAGCAGCGCCAGCCCCGCGGTCGCGAGCAGGACGCCCACCCAGGCTGCACGCGCGGCGCGGACGCGGAAGAGCAGCAGCGCGAGCACCGGCGTCAGCACGACCGACATGCCGGTGATGAACCCGGTCGACGACACCGACGAGCGCTCGAGCCCCGCGGTCTGCAACGCGTAGCCGGCGCCGATCAGCCCGCCGGCGACGATTGCGGCGCGCGTGCCGCGGCGGCCGAGCGAGCGCAGCCGCCGCACTCCGGGCACCGCGAGCGTGCAGCTCGCGATCGCGAAGCGCACTGCGAGGAACGCGAACAGCGGGTAGAGCGCGACCGCGTCCTTCACCTGCACGAACGTCACGCCCCAGACGGCGGTGACCGCCACGAGTGCGAGCAGCGCGCGCACCGCAGCTACCGCAGCTTCAGCTCGTACGGCGTGGTGGTCGAGACGCGGACGAAGCCTGCGCGTTCGAGAATCGGTCGCGAGAACTCCGTCGAGTCGGAGTTGATGTAGCGCTTCCCGAGCCGGAGGGCCGAGCGCGCACGCTCGGCGGTCAGGGCGCGGTAGATCCCGCGGCGGCGCCAGTCCGGCCGCGTCCCCCCGGCCCAGATGCCCGCGAACTCGGTTCCGGGCACCGGCGTCAGGCGGCCGGTGCAGACGATCTCCCCACCCGCCTCCGCGAACCAGAGCTCCACCCCCTCGCCGGAGTCGAGCGCGCTCAGAAGCTCTGCGATCCGGCTCTCGGAGACCGGGTTGCCGAACACCTCCGCCTGCAGTGCCGACATCGCCCGCACCTCTGCTTCCGTGGTCGCGCGGCGAAGCTCGACGCCGGCGGGCAGCGCCACGTCGACGGCGAGCAGGCGCGCCTCGCCGATCATGATCGACTCGGGCTCGTCCGGCTCGAAGCCGCGGGCGACGAGCGCGTCGTGCAGCTCCGGCGCCTCGTCATGTCCGCGCGTCTTCCATTCGACCGTTTCGACCGCGGGCGCGGCGCGGAAGTGCGCGACCGCCTCGTCGACGAAGGCGGCGGCCCGAGCCGCATCCTCGCCGCGGTAGGTGATGTAGCCGTCGGACCCGAACGTCGCGAGAAAGAGCGGCCCGATCCGCACGACCGACGACGCCGTCGTCAGCTCGGAGTCGCCGCGCAGCTGCTCGTCGTACGCCTGCAGGTAGTCGTGCACCCGCCCGATTCAACCTGGTTCCCGCCTGCGGCGGGAACCAGGTTGACGTCTTAGGCGGTCCATTCAAGACAGGAACCTGGTTGCGGGCTCCGCCCGCAACCAGGTTCCGTTCAACTGTCCTTCAGCTTGTCGCTGACCGCGTCCGCGGCGCCGCTCGCGGCGTCCTTCGCGTGGCCCACGGCGCCCTGCGCCTTGCCTTCGGCCTCGCGGTCCTTGTCGCCGGTCAGCTTGCCTTCGGCTTCCTTCAGCTTGCCTTCGGTCTTGTCATTCATCTGACCCCTCCTCTTCTGCTTCGTCGTTGTCGATGCGCTGCTGGGTGAGGTTGCGACCGGTTTCGTCGATCGCTTCCTCACCGTTTTCCGGTTCCTGATCGCTCATGGGGGTACCGTTTCCGATATGGAGCCGCGCGACACCTTCGGCCGGCCGCTTCGCGACCTGCGGATATCCGTCACCGACCGCTGCAACTTCCGCTGCGTCTACTGCATGCCGAAGGAGGTCTACGGCCTCGACCACCGCTTCCTCGAGCGGCGCGAGCTGCTCACGTTCGAGGAGATCGCGCGGCTCGCACGTGTGTTCGTCGAGCTCGGCGTGCGAAAGATCCGCATCACGGGCGGCGAGCCGCTCGTCCGGCGGGAGCTGGAGCGGCTGATCGCGTACCTCTCGGAGCTCGACGTCGATCTGACGCTGACGACGAACGGCTCGCTGCTGCCGCAGAAAGCGCATCTGCTCGCGCACGCCGGCCTGCGCCGGATCACCGTCAGCCTCGACTCGCTCGACGACGCGCAGTTCCGCGCGCTGAACGACGTGGACTTTCCGGTCGCGAAGGTGCTCGAGGGCATCCAGGCGGCGGCCGACGCCGGGCTGCCGGTGAAGGTCAACGCCGTGATCAAGCGCGGCGTCAACGAGGACCAGATCGTGCCGATGGCGCGGTTCTTCCGCGAGCAGGGCCACACGCTCCGCTTCATCGAGTACATGGACGTCGGCCACACGAACGGCTGGCGGCTGGACGACGTGGTGTCGGCGAGCGAGATCGTCGCGGCGCTCGATCGTGAGTTCGGCGTCGAGCCGATCGTGCCCGCCTACCGCGGCGAGGTCGCGCGCCGCTGGCGCTACCGCGACGGCCGCGGCGAGTTCGGCGTGATCGGGTCGGTCACCCAGCCGTTCTGCGGTGACTGCACTCGCAGCCGGCTCTCCGCCGAGGGCAAGCTCTTCACGTGCCTCTTCGCGACGCGCGGCTACGACCTGCGCGCGCTGCTGCGCGACGGCGCCTCCGACGACGAGCTCGAGACGAAGCTCTTCATGCTCTGGGGGAACCGTGCCGACCGCTACTCCGAGCTCCGCTCCAGCGCGACTGCGGGCCTGGAGAAGGTCGAGATGAGCTACATCGGCGGCTGACGTGGGCGCCGCCGACGCTGCGGCGGCGGTTGCACGCGCACACGGGCTCGCCTGCGAGGAGCCTGTCGTCCTGCGCAACGCCTGGCACGTGCTCGTCCATTTGCAGCCGTTGCCGCTCGTCGCCCGCGTGACGAGCGGGGCGCCGGGAGTCGCGCCCGACGACGTGCTGCGCGAGCTCGAGGTCGCCCGCCACCTGGTGCGCGCGGGCGCGCCCGTCGTCGAGCCGAGCGACCTGCTCGATCCCGGCCCGCACGAGCACGACGGGCACGTCCTCGTCTTCTGGAAGTACCTGACGCGGGAGGGCGAGCTCGACCCGGCGGCGGCCGGGCGCGGGCTGCGCACGATCCACGACGCGCTCGCCGACTACGACGGAGACCTGCCGGTCGCCGGCCGGGCAGGCGAGGTGGACGAGATGCTGGCTGCGTTCCCTCCGTCGCAGGACGCCGAGCTTCTGCGCGAGCTCGCAGCGCGCGAGCTGCCGGCCGGCCAGGCGCTCCACGGCGACGCACACCTCTTCAACTGCATTCCGACCGCGTCGGGGCCGGTCTGGCACGACCTCGAGACCGCCTGCCGCGGCCCGCGCGAGTACGACCTGGCCGCCCTCGCCTGGGAGGATCCCCGCGCTGAAACCGCCCTGGCGGCCTACGGCCCCTACGACCGCGACCTGCTCGAGGAGGCCCTGCCCGTCTACGCGGCCTGGATCGCAGCGTCGTTCATGGCCGCGGCCGCCCGCAGGCCCGAGACGGCAGAACGGCTCGAACGGCAGCTGCGCTTCCTGCGCCGGTACGCCTAAAGAGCGGGAAAACGCTCAAGCCCGGCCTCCGAAACGCCGTCTAGAATGGCACGGTGACGACCATGGTCGCAGTTGTCGGGCGGCGCTACTTGCCGCGCGGATGGGGAGATCTGGGGCGCCAGCTCCTGATCTGGTTCGGCTTCGCAGCCCTGTACCAGCTCGCCCGCGGCTTCGCCGACCGCAACCCGGCGAAGGCCTTCGCCAACGGCCGTCACGTCGTCCAGTTCGAGACGGACACCGTCCACCGGCTCTACGAGCTGACGTTCGAGCGGTTCGTCGACCAGCGGCACCTGCTCGAGACGGCGGTGTCGTGGACGTACTGGAACTCGGAGTTCACCGTCGTTGGCCTCGCCGTCCTGTGGGTCTACCTGCGCCGGCACGACGCCTTCGTCGGCTTCCGGAACTCGGTGCTGCTCGCGAACCTGATCGGCCTCGTCGGCTACGTCTTCGTGCCGATGGCGCCTCCGCGCATGCTCGGCGTCGGCTTCGTGAACCAGCACCGCGACGGGCTCGTCAGCCTGGCTGCCAACCCCTACGCCGCGATGCCGAGCCTGCACGCCGCCGACGCGCTGATCGTCAGCGTCGTCCTCGTCGGCGTCTGCCGCAACTGGTGGGCGAAGGCACTCTGGGTCGCCTGGCCGGCCTGGGTCTGGTTCTGCGTCATGGCGACCGGCAACCACTTCTGGCTCGATTGCGTCGCCGGCGTCTTCGTGGCCCTCGTCGCGATGACCGCGGTCTACAACGCGCGGCTTCGCCGCACGTTTGCCGTTCGTCGGGCGTAACCGACCGCCTGCCGACCCGAATCGGGGCGCCGCGAAGGCCCCTGGTACGGTCCGGGAAGTGAGCAGAGCCGCCGCGATCAAGCACGGCTACACGACGGGCGCCCGCGGGATCGCGTCCCGCTCGGTGACCGGTCTCACCCGCACACGCATCACCCCGAACGCCCTCACCACGAGCGGCGTCCTCCTGTGCGGGATCGCGTCCGTGCTCGTGCTCTTCGAAGGGCGAAACGAGATCCTCTTCTACTGGCTCGGCGCCGTCGTCTTCGTCGTGGGCTCGCTCCTCGACATTCTCGACGGCGCCCTGGCCCGCGCCGGCGGCAAGACCACGCCGTTCGGCGCCTTCCTGGATTCGACGACCGATCGCGTGAGCGAGGGCTTCATGCTCACCGCGATCGCCTGGGTGCTCGCGCGGCACCACCACCCCGCGTTCGTGGCCGTCGCGATGGCCGCGGTCGCGGGATCGTTCCTCGTCTCGTACACGCGCGCGAAGGCCGAGGTGCTCGGTCTCCGCGGCGACGTCGGGATCGGGTCGCGCGCCGAGCGCGTCGTCGTCATCACCGCGGGTCTCGTCCTCGCGCCGTGGGGCGTGCTGCCCTGGTCGCTCGTTCTCCTCGCCGCCACGGCGTGGATCACGGTCGGCCAGCGGGTCCTGCACGTCCGCAAGCAACTAGTGGAGGCAAATCATGAGTGAACAAAACGGCCAGGTGAGTGCCCGCCAGCAGGACAAGGTCCGCGTCGCGATCATCGGCGTCGGCAACTGCGCGAACTCCTTCATGCAGGGGCTCACCTACTACAAGGATGCGAACCCGGACGACTTCGTTCCCGGGCTGATGCACGTCGACCTCGGCGGCTACCACATCCACGACGTCGAGGTCGTTGCCGCGTTCGACGTCGTCAAGGGCAAGGTCGGCGTCGATCTCGCCGAGGCCATGTGGGCGCATCCGAACGACACGATCAAGTTCGCAGACGTCGCGCCGACCGGCGTGACTGTCTCGCGCGGCATGACGCTCGACGGCATCGGCAAGTACCTGTCGCAGGTCGTCGAGAAGGCCGACGGTCCGACCGACGACGTCGTCGGCATCCTCAAGGAGCGCAAGGTCGACGTCGTCGTCAACTACCTGCCGGTCGGCTCGGAGGATGCGACCAAGTGGTACGCGGAGCAGGTCATGGCCGCGGGCTGCGCGATGGTGAACTGCATGCCGGTGTTCATCGCGCGCGAGGACTACTGGGACAAGCGCTTCCGCGAGGCCGGCGTGCCGATCATCGGCGACGACATCAAGTCGCAGGTCGGCGCGACGATCACGCATCGCGTGCTCACCTCGCTTTTCCGCGAGCGCGGCGTGCACCTCGACAAGACGATGCAGCTGAACGTCGGCGGCAACTCGGACTTCCTCAACATGCTGGAGCGCGAGCGGCTCGAGTCGAAGAAGATCTCGAAGACGAACGCCGTCACGTCGATGCTCGACTACGACCTCGGCGCCAAGAACGTGCACGTCGGCCCGTCCGACTACGTGCCGTGGCTGACCGACCGCAAGTGGGCGTACATCCGCCTCGAGGGGTCGAGCTTCGGCGACGTGCCGCTGAACGTCGAGATGAAGCTCGAGGTGTGGGACTCGCCGAACTCGGCCGGCATCGTGATCGACGCTGTCCGCCTCGCGAAGCTCGCGCTGAACAACGGCATCTCCGGCTCGCTCGAGGGCCCGAGCTCGTACCTGATGAAGTCGCCGCCCCGGCAGATCCCGGACGACGACGCGTACGAGCTCGTCGAGGAGTTCATCGAGCGGAACCGCCGCTCGGTGACCGCCCCCGCTCCGGCAGAGGTCTAGAAACGAACGCGGGAACTTCGTTCGCCGCTTTGCGGCGAACGAAGTTTCCGGGGGTTCCTCGCTACGCTCCGGGCGATGCGCATCTGCCTGGTGACGCCGTTTGCGTGGTCGCAGCCGCACGACGTGAACGACCACGTCGCGGGGGTCGCCGGCGGTTTGCGGCGGCTCGGCCACGAGGTCACCGTCGTCGCCCCGTCGGCCCGCGCCGCCGACCTGCTCGCCGGCCGCCGCGCGCTTGCGCGCGGCGAACGCGCCGAGGTGGTGGCGGTCGGGCCGGCCGTGCCGGTCTCGCGGCGCTCCCAGCTCGGCGTCCCGGTCGGGGTGCAGGCGAACCTGCGCCAGGCGCTCGGGCTCGGCTTCGACGTCGTCCACGGCTTCGAGCCCGCACTGCCGTCGCTCTCGTACCTCGCGCTGCGCGACACGGACGCACTCGCCGTCGCGACCTTCGTCTCGCCGAACCGGCTCGGCTATCCACCCGCGCGCTCGGCGCGCGAGAAGCTCCTCGGTCGCATCGACGCGCTCGTCGCGCTCTCGGACGAGGTCCGAGCCGCCGCCGAGCAGCGCTTCCCCGGCGACTATCGCGTGCTCTCTCCGGGTGTCGACACCGAGCTGTTCACGCCGAAGAAGAAGCGCAAGACGATCGTCGTCGAGCTTCGCCCGAACGAGCGTGTCGTCGCGCGCACGGTGATGCTCGAGCTGCGCGGCCTGCCCGGATGGGAGCTCGTCCTCCTGCGCACGCGGCCCCTGATCGCGCGGCCCGCGATTCCGCGCGAGCTCGCGGGACGCGTGCGCATGCGCACCGCGCGCGACTCGCCCACCCGCGCGACGATCCTCGACGAGGCTGCGATCTTCGTGCCCGGAATCGAGGGGCTTCGCCGGGTGATCCTCGAGGCGAAGGCAGCCGGCTGCGCGATCGCGCGGCCGGCAGGCGTCGAGGAGCAGCCCGAGCTCGCAGCGGCCGCGGTTGCGCGGCTCGCGGAGGACGCCGGCCTGCGGGAGCGCGAGGGCGCCGCGGCGCGGGGCGAGGCGGAGAGCCAGACGTTCGACGACGTCGCCCGCGAGCTCGGATCGCTGTACGAGAGCCTCGGCACGCGCCGGCGGAAGCGCCGTGCCGCCGAACCGCTCGCCGACCGTCCGTGGATCGTCGCCGACCTGCACATGCACACCTCCTGGTCGCACGACTGCTCGATCGACGCCGGCGAGCTCGTCGATCACGCCGAGGCGGAAGGGCTGGGCGCGATCGCCGTCACCGACCACAACGTCTTCGGCGGAGCGCTCGAGGCCGTCGACTACGCACGCGACCACGACCTGATCGTCATCCCCGGTGAGGAGGTGAAGACCGACAACCAGGGCGAGGTGATCGGGCTCTTCCTGAAGAGCGAGATCCCGCGCGGGATGACGTTCGCCGAGACGGTCGCGGCGATCCGCGAGCAGGAGGGCATCGTCTACGTGCCCCACCCCTTCGACCGCCTGCACGCGATTCCCGACCCGCGAACGCTCCACCGGCACCTGGCGGAGATCGACGTCCTCGAGGTCTACAACGCGCGGCTGCTCTTCGAGGGCTTCAACGACGAGGCCCTGCGGTTCGCCCGGAAGTACGACCTGATCATGGGCGCCGGCTCCGACGCGCACGTGCTCCAGGGGGTCGGGACGGGCGCCGTCCGCATGCGGGCGTTCGGCGATCCGGAGGAGTTCCTGCTGTCGCTGCGGACGGCCGAAATCCTGCGCCGGCCCAAGTCTCTGGCCTACCTGCAGTCGCTGAAGTGGGTGGCGCAGGTGAAGGAAAAGGTCCGCTAGGAGAAGGTCCGCGGGTCCCGAAAGGTCCCCGTGCCACGTGGCCTCCACCGTGACAACAGACGAGATCTACGAGCGCTATCTCCGCAAGGCGATCACCGAGATCAATCGGCTCTCGCACGAGATCGCGCAGGCCGCGGACGGCGCCCCGACCGCGCTTCCGACCGGCCATCCGCTGGCAAGCGTCTTCCTGCTCAAGTACGGCCCGCAGGCGCAGGAGCTCCAGGAAGGCGTCGCGTTCCACGGCCGCGCCGGCCAGGCGTTGATCAAGTCGCTGCAGCGGCTCCACGTCGATCCGATGGAGGTCTACGGCACGAACTGCGTGAAGTTCGCGGGTTGCGACCTCGCGCTCGCCGCCGAGTGGCTGCGCCGTGAGGTCCGCATCGTCGAGCCGAAGCTGCTCGTCGTGATGGGCGAGGACGCGCTCGAGTTCCTGAACGGCATCGGCTTCCCGCTCTCGTCGCCGGTCGGCGCGGAGCGCGGCGAGCTCCAGCGGTTCACGCCTTCGGTCGAGGCACTCGTCGTGCCGGACATCGACGAGTCGCTCGACGAGGCGCCGGCGAAGACCGCCTTCTGGAACGCGTTCAAGGCGGTGGGCCCGTGGTGGGCAGAGCTTCCGCCGTACTGAGCGCGCGCGCCGGCGTCGGCATCGCGCTCCTCGCCGTCCTGCTCGTCTACTACTGGACGCACCGCTACTGGTGGGACGCAAGCACGTGGTGGCAGGTTGCGTGGATCGCGCTCGTGCTCATACCGGCGGTGCTCGCGCTCGTCTTGATCGCACTGCCGCTGCGCGACGCACGCGGTCTGCTTCCGGTCGGGGCGTCGTTCGTGCTGCTCGCGGTGGTGTTCACAGTCGCCGGGCTCGCGACGCCCGCGAACTTCGCGCGGCTCGCGGCGACCGCGCTGCTCGGCTGGTGGTTCCTCGGCTACTTCGAGGAGGTGTCGTGGGTCGTGCTCGTCGCCTGCATCATCCCGTGGGTCGACGCGTACTCCGTCTGGCGCGGCCCGACGAAGGAGATCGTCAACCACCACGAGCACGTGTTCGACGTCCTTTCGTTCGCGTTCCCGGTGCCGGGCGAGAACAACGCCGCGAACCTCGGCGTCCCGGACCTGCTGTTCTTCTCGCTGTTCCTCGCTGCGGCGGCCCGCTTCGGCCTGCGCGTCTACTGGACGTGGCTCTGCCTCGTCGCCGCCCTCGGCGGCACGATCGCGCTCACCGTGTGGCTGAACCTGAACGGCCTGCCGGCGCTACCCGGGATCGCGATCGGCTTCCTCGTCCCGAACGCGGATCTGCTCTACCGCCAGCTGCGTGCCACGCGCAAACCGCGGTCAGACCCCGCCGGCGTCTGACCTCCTCGCGCGCCCCGCCGCGGACGCCAAACGACGTTACGAGAGTCAGACGAACGATCCACAGCGGCCTGGAAACCGCTCACCCAAGCCAAACCCGCATCGGCCTTCCGAGACAGGGCACGTCGCCAAACGAAGGGTTTAGCGCTCGAGGAGCGCCACGCACTCGACGTGCGGGGTGTGCGGGAACATGTCGACCGGGCGCGCGCGGACGAGTGAGTAGCCGTAGTCGTCCGACAGGCGCTTCAGGTCGCCGGCGAGCGTCGTCGGGTTGCAGCTGACGTAGACGACCCGCGGGGCGCCGATCTCGCCGAGGCGCTTCAGGGCCTTGCCCGCGAGGCCCGCGCGCGGCGGGTCGACGACGACCACCTGCGGATCGCCCGCGCGCTGCTGCAGCTCGCGCAGCACCTCGCCGACGTTGCCCGCATAGAACGCGGTGTTGCCGATGCCGTTCAGCTCCTGGTTCTCGATCGCGCACGCGACCGACTCTTCCGAGATCTCGATCCCCCACACGGTCAGCGCGTTCGCCGCCATCGAGAGGCCGATCGTGCCGATGCCGCAGTACAGGTCGTACACCGTCTCGTTGCCCGACAGCTGCGCGAACTCGCGCGCGATCGCGTACAGCTCCGCGGCCATCTCCGTGTTCGTCTGCAGGAACGCGTTCGGACGCACGCGGAAGCGGAGATCGCCGATCTCCTCCTCGATCGCGTCCTCGCCCCAGAGCAACTCCGTCGGCAGGTTCGTCACCTCCGCGACACCGCGGTTCACCGACCAGTGGATCGAGCGCACCTCGGGGAACTCGGTCAGCACCTCGATCAGGCGCTCGCGGTCGAATCGCTCCCCACGCGAAGTGACGAGCTGCACGAGCGCCTTTCCCGTGTTGCGTCCCTCGCGGACGACGAGATGGCGGAGGTAGCCCTCGTGCGTCTCCTGGTCGTAGGCCGGCAGCTTCTCCTCGCGCGCCCACTCGCGGATGCGGTTGCGAATCGCGTTGCCGAGATCCGACGTGAGCCAGCACTTCTCGAGCTCGAGCACCTCGTCCCACCGCCCCGCCTTGTGCAGGCCGAGCGTCGGGCCGTCCTCGAGCTGCGCGAACGAGTACTCCATCTTGTTGCGGTAGCCGAACTGCGAGCGCGCCGGCAGAATCGGCTCGAGCGGCGGCGCCGCAAGACCCGCGAGCCGCTGGAACGAGTCGGCAACCCACTGCTCCTTCGCCGCCACCTGCGCGTCGTAGGCGAGATCCTGGAAGCGGCAGCCGCCGCACGCCGGATAGTGCGCGCACGGCGCCTCGACCCGCTGCGGCCCGGCGACCACGACCTCGGTGGCGAGCGCCTCGGCGTGACGGCGCTGCACCTTCGTCACGCGCGCACGCACCGTGTCGCCCGGCAGCCCGCGCCGCACGAAGACGACGAAGCCGTCGAGCCGCGCGACGCCGTTCCCGCCGTAGGCGAGCGAGTCGATCGTGAGCTCGAGCTCCTGGTCGCGCTGGACCGGCGGCGCCGGCATTACTGCAGCACGCTGACGTAGACGCTGCGCGTCCGCGGACCGTCGAACTCGCAGAGGAAGATGCCCTGCCACGTCCCGAGCGCCAGCTCGCCGTCGCGCAGCGGCACGACGACCTGCGGGCCCATGAGCGACGCGCGCGGATGCGACGGCGCGTTCTCCTCGCCTTCCTCGATGTGCTGCCAGTCCCACCCTTCCGGCACGATCCGCTCGAGCGCCATCTCGAAGTCGCGCGCGACCATCGGGTCGGCGTGCTCGTTGATCGTGAGCCCGGCGGTCGTGTGCGGCACGTACACGAGGACCGCCGCTCCGTCCGCGCGTCCGAGCGCCTCGCGCACCTGCGGCGTGATGTCGAGCACCTGGGTGTGCCGTTCGGTGGTGATCTTCAGTTCATGCATCGCGCCTATCCTAGGGACCGATGTCCGATGCGCCGCTCACTTCCCGCGAGCTCGACGAAGTGCGCGAGCGCGGTGACGCGTTCTCACGCGACCTGCTGCAGGACTACTACGACCACTACGCGGGCCTCAAGGACTCGATCGACGTCGAGCGGATCTACGAGGAGTACGAGGACCTCGGCCGCCTCGACCTGGCGCGGCGCCTCCGCGAGGCGCCGACGGAGCTCTGGCGCTTCGGCTGCGAGACCTACCTCGGGAACCTGACGCGCGCGCACCAGGCTCGCGCCGCCGAGGTCGAGGCGGGCCTCGACGCGACCGTCGACGGCGAGACCCTCCCCTACCGCATGCTGCGCGTCGCGACTGCGAACGAGCCCGATCGCGATCGCCGCAAGCGCCTCAACGACGAGCGCCTGCGGCTGCTGGACGAGCACCTGAACCCGGTGTACCTCGAAGCCGCGGCGATCGACATCGATGCCGTGCACGAGCTCGACGCGACGAACCTCTACGAGCTCTACAACGGCTTCGGCTTCCGGCTCGACGCGATCGGCGACGAGTGCCGCGCGCTGCTCGACGAGACGGAGAAGCTGTGGGAGCGCGAGGGCGACAGGCTCTTCCGCGAACGGCTCGGCATCTCGCTCGCCGACGCGGGCCAGCACGACGTGCCGCGTCTCTTCCGCGCTCCCGAGCTCGACGAGGTGTATCCGCCGGACCGCATGGTGCCCGCGCTCGAGGCGACGCTCACCGATCTCGGCATCGACCTGAGAGCGCAACACAACGTGCACCTCGATCTCGAGTCACGCCCGAACAAGTCGCCGCGTGCGTTCTGCGCGCCGATCGACGTTCCCGGGAAGGTGATGCTCGTCATCCAGCCGATCGGCGGCAAGGACGACTGGCAGGCGCTCTTCCACGAGGCCGGCCACACCGAGCACTACGGCAGCACGAGCGCAGACCTCCCGTTCGAGGCGCGCCGCATGGGCGACATGGCGGTGACCGAGGGCTGGGCGCAGCTCTTCGAGCAGCTCGTCAGCGAGCCAGCCTGGCTGAACCGCCGCCTCGACGTGCCGCGTGTGGAGCTGCTCGCGCGCGACAAGGCAGTGACGCTCCTCTACATCGTCCGCCGCTACTGCGCGAAGCTCCTCTACGAGCTCGAGTTCTTCCAGACGGACGACATCCCGTCGATGCGGCCGCGCTACTCCGAGCTGCTCTCCGACGCGCTCAAGCTGCCGGTCCCGGACGAGAACTACCTCGACGACATCGACGGCGGCTTCTACGTGATCGGCTACCTGCGCTCGTGGGCGTTCGAGGCGCAGCTGCGCGAGTTCCTGCGCAGTGAGCTCGGCAACGACTGGTTCGCGAAGCGCGACGCAGGCGATCTGCTCCGCGAGCTGTGGTCGCTCGGGCAGGGCCCGACGGCGGACGAGCTGCTGAAGGACGTGACCGGTGCGACGCTCGAGCTCGCGTCGGTCGGCGAGCGCATTTGTGAAGGGCTCTAGCCGCCCGGGACGTAGAACAGCCCGACGACTCCGAGCGCGAACACCGCGATCGCGAGGATCGAGTCCGGGCCGAGCCGGAAGCGGCAATGTGCCGGCCGCCCGATCACGCCGAAGCCGTACACAGCGGTGAGCGCGACGCCGAGGGCGGCGAGCCACGCGTTGACGTCTCCCGCCTGCGGCAGCACGGGCCGCTGCGCGACGAGGTCGGCCACGACGAACAGGCACACCTGGAACGCGTTGCCGCCGAAGATGTCACCGATCGCGAGGGCGTTGTCGCCGAGCTTGACGGCAGCGATGCCGGAGCTGATCTCGGGCAGCGCAGTCGCGCCGGCGAGGATCGTCGCTCCGAAGATGACGCCGTTCACGCCCCAGTGCGTGGCGAGGTGGTTGCCGCTGACCTCGAGGAGGACGCCTGCGACGAGCGTGACCGCGCACGCAGCCGCGAACAGCACCGCGACCTGCGCGGTCGAGCGGCTCGCGAACGGGTGCGCCTCGGTCTTGTGCGGCTCGCGCCGGTTCGGCCGTCCGCGGTGGCTGCCCGGCATCTCGACTTCCCAACGCGGGTCCTTGCGCGACCTGTTGATCACGTAGAGGCCGATGACCCAGACAGCGGCGATCGCGATCGACGCAGGGCTGACGACACCTCCGATCGCAGTAGAGGGCTTGAGCAGCGAGCCCATCTCGACGCCGGCGACCAGGATCACGACGAGCAGCCCCTCGAGCACGGGCGTCAGCGCGCCAACGAGGAAGGTGAGCGGGCGCTCGTTGCCGGCCGCGAGATCGCAGATGACGAGCACCATCGTCTGCACGGCGATGCCGCCGATCAGGTTGCCGGCTGCGAGGCCGAGGTTGCCGGACGCGGCGGCGGAGATCGTGATCGCGAGCTCCGGCAGGCTTCCGGCGATGGCGAGCAGGATCAGGCCGCCGAGCTCTTCGCCGAGGCCGAGCCGCGCGTCGAGCGCGTCTGTCGTCTTCGAGAGCAGCACCCCGGCGAACCACGTCGCGACCGCGCCCGCCGCGAAGACGAGCAGGAGGAGCGGGGTGCCGAGCCCTCCCATTCGCTGGAGACGATGAGCGCCCCGCCGGACGGAGCCGGCGGGGCGCTGCAAGGCGACGCCTTACGCGGACGTGCCCTCGATCGTGGGCTGCTCGCCCTCGACCGAGATCTCGATCCGCTTCGGCTTCGGCTGCTCGGGCTTCGGCACGCGAACCTCGAGCACGCCGTGGTCGTACGAGGCCTTGATCGCGTCCTCCGAGACGCCCTGCGGCAGCCCGACGGAGCGCGAGAACGTGCCCGTGCGGCGCTCCAGGCGATGGAAGCGGCCCTTGTCGATGCTCGACTCGCGCTCGCGGGTCGCGGTGACGGTCAGCGCGCCGTCCTCGGCCTCGATCGCGATCTTGTCCTTCGGGATCCCCGGCAGATCGAACGCGTAGACGACCTCGTCCTCGGTCTCCCAGACGTCGAGGGTCGGGACCCAGGACTGCGTCTGGCGGCCGTTGCCCTCGAACAGGCCGTTCATGAGGCGCGAGAGCTCCGTGTGCATCGCGGCGGCGTCGCGCAGCGGGTCCCAGCGAACCAGCGTGGTCATGGTGCTACCTCCTTGCACGATCTACTGACACCGCCAGAATAAAATATGAGTCGCTTCTTGTCAAGTCACCGGAAGGTCTAGGATCCATGCGTGCTGCCGCTCTTCGACAACGTGCCGGTCCGGCGGTTCGCCGTCGTCACCTACGGCCTGATCGCGGCGAACTTCGCCGTCTTCTTCTGGGAGTTGCACGCGCGCGGCAGCCGCATCGACCACTACGCGTTCTATCCCTGCGCGGTCAGCGGCCCGTGCGTCGGCCCGGCGCGGAACCACCTCGTCTGGGAGGAGGGCACGCTCAGCGGGATGTTCCTGCACGCGGGCTGGGTGCACATCCTCGGGAACATGCTGTTCCTCTTCATCTTCGGCAACAACGTCGAGGACGTGATGGGCCGCGTCCGCTTCCTCGTCTTCTACCTCGTCTCCGGGTACGTGGCGGCGCTCGCGCAGGCGTGGGTGACGCTGCACTACGCCGGGACGGCTGCGGCGAGCATCCCGACGGTCGGGGCGAGCGGCGCGATCGCCGGCGTCCTCGGCGCGTACTTCGTGCTGCTCCCCCACGCCCGCGTCGTCACGCTGCTCTTCGGGTTCCTGCCCGTGCCCCTCTCGGCGATGCTCTTCCTCGGGATCTGGTTCGTGTTCGAGCTCTGGCAGGGCGGCTTCTCGCTCACGCACCCGCAGGCGGGCGGCGGTGTCGCCTTCGCAGCCCACGTCGGCGGCTTCGTCTTCGGGGCCGCGGCGGTGAAGGCGTTCCAGGTGCGGCCGCCGCTCCGGCCCCGCTGGTGATGCGGGAATAGCGCATTCCGGGTACGCGTTTTACCGGGCATGCGCACTTTGAACGAGATCAGGCAGGAAATCGACCAACTGTCCGAACGCCGCTTGCGCGTCATGCGCCAGCTCGGGCAGGGTCACGACGCCTCGCTCGCCGCGGAGCATCAGTCGCTGGAGGACCGCATCGCAGAGCTCTGGGACGAGCAGCGGAACGCCCGCGCCATGCTCCGCTTCGGCGACCGGGACGAGATCATCCAGAAGGCGCGTCAGGAAGAGCGCCTCTCCCGCGCGGCCTAGCCGCGCCACCCCGCGTCCGAAGAAGCTCCGGGAACGGAGCTACACTTCGGGCGCTCGGGGCGTTAGCTCAGCTGGGAGAGCGTCGGCTTTGCAAGCCGAAGGTCATCGGTTCGATCCCGATACGCTCCATGGTCAAATGCAGGAGGAATGAGCCACCGAGCGCTCACTCCGGCACGCTGAGCAAGCGGTTCGCAAGCACTTCGGGCGCCCACAAGGGCATGCGACTGCCCCTGGCGCCGGACGCCAAGCAGCCGCCACGTTCGAAGCTACTAGCTCTTCGTCTGCTGTGCCGACGCAGACTTCAGCTGCTGCGCCGCCGCGCGTGCGGCGGTCTTCGCCGACGTCGTAGCCGAAGAAACGGCGCCCGAAGTCGTCCTCGCTCGCGCGACGAGCTGAGTGTTCGCTGGGAGACCACGCTCAGTCATCAGACACCAGTATCGCGGTTCGAGAGGACGTCACGCTGGCGATCACTCGAAGAGGGACGCTCCCGCATCCGCGAGGTAGTCGTCGATTGCGCCTGAGACCTGTCTCGAGCGAAGCAGCGGAGACTCGCTGAGGGGCGTCATCGAGGTCAGAGTCAGCGCCCCGACCACCACGCGACCAGGCCTACGGTCGCGCGGGACGACAATCGGGATGCCGCGGATGAGCCGCCAGCGACTCGCGTATACCCGTGGATCCCGCTCGACGGGAACCCCACGAGTGACCGCTTCGCTCGCGATCCAACGGCTCTCGTACTCGAGCGCGTTATAGATCACTGCTCCAGGTTCAGTGAACTCACGATCCGTCGTGGCCCATAACCCCACCTCGCCGGTGGCATGGTTTACGCCCCAAAGGCCGAGACCGAGGACCTCCGCACTAACGTCAACGTCTCCTGCGGCTGCGATGTCGCGAACGCCCTGGAGGCGCTCGCGGAGGAACGCGGAGACCCGCGTCTGAGCGCTGCGGAAGGCGACTGGGTCGGCGGGAACCATGAGCGCGCGGGCTTCGTCGAAATACCTGTTCGCTCGCTCTGCGAAAGGTAGGACATCGGTTCGGGTTTTTCGCGCCGCGACTTCGTGTAGGAACTGGGCGACCTCGCCAAAGAAGTCCGCGAAGACGGCATTCACATGCACGCGCTGCCACCTCGCACGTACGGCCTCCTCGACTGCCGGGCGAACGTCGCGAGGCAGCGCCGGAGCGGCTTGGCGCGTGAAGATTGCGATGTGACCCGCGACGGCCATGTTCTCCGTCGTGTAGCGATAGAGCCACCGGATCAGGTTTGGGTCAGTAAGGCTCGCCCCAATGAAGATGCACAAGGAGTTGTCGAGGGCGTCGCGCATGAACTGGTCTTGCCACGACCGCTCCTGCTGAACTCGGGCGTAATCGGCTTCGGACAGGACAATCCGCCCGGTGCGAGGGTAAGCCGGAATGAGCCTTCCGTGTAGGTGGTAAACAGCTGCTGAACCGGCCGGTTCCTCGCTCCGTTGGATGTAGGAGTGAACCGACAGCCCCGCATCCTGCAGCGCCTGCTCAAGCAAGCCGTCGTAGTTTCCAGTCGCGATACGAACGGAGGCTCCGAGCGTTTGTTTGAACCAGGCCACTTGCTGTGCCAGCGCCTGTGGCTGATAGGCCGTCGTGGGCTGCCCGCCATAGAGGGCGGCGCGAACGCGGTCGTGGAACTCCTCCTCGTTCGCCGAAAGCGCCTCAACCACGGCGGCCGCCGCCATCAGGCTTTCGGCTCTCATCTCCTCGATCCACCGACTACGAATCGATGCGTCCACTTGCTCCTCAGCCAGGCGCTGAAGCAGACGGTTGACCAGCGTCGGCCACGACGGGAGGTTTGCCTCCATTGACGCGCCTGCGCCGACGACGAGCGTGATGTTTCCGTCGTGGTCGATAACCCGACCGAGTGCGGCCGTGATCTCCGGAGTACCGAAGTACCGGGGATGCTCCCCCGGCGTCCTCGGTTCGTTACTCCTGCGATCCGCGACGGACTGCGCCTGGGCGAGCAGGCGCCGCAGCTCGTCGAACTCGTCGAGTTGCACTCCCATATCCCCAGCGACGATACGTCCGGACGCGGATTCCACGAAACCGACCTCTACTCGACCGGGGCGACGGGTAGCCGATCCTTCGACGGCGCTTCGTGCGCCACCGCACGGCGCGCGGATACCTTTGTGAGATAGGCGAGTTCGAACACATCGTCACGGCCCTTCAGGCAGCGCCGATCTACACGGCGTTGAACTCGATGGCCGAATCCGGCGACTACAGCGCGCTGGAGACCCAAGCGAAGCGCCACCATTACGTTCCCCAGTTCCTGCTCCGCAGGTTCTCGCACGAGTACGAGGGCAAGCCTCACGTCTTCCAGATGGATATGACGAGCGGGAGCGCGCCCCGCAGGGTCGGCTTGCGAAGCGCCGCGGTACGCGAGGGCCTCTACACGCTGGTTGACGAGGATGGATCAACGTCCAACCGTCACGAAGGCTGGCCGTGGAGGCGTTCCTCGAGATGCTCGGTGTTCGCCCAATGACGGAGGTACCGCCGGACCTCCACGCCGGGATTCTCAGTCGCGATGTTCCTTGGCATCCTCCGAGGCAACCCTACGGCTAGGACGCCGTCGTAGTCGAGTCCTTCGCCGGGAGCGGCTGGGCCTAAGCGACCTGAAATGCACGATGCAGGCGTCGTCGCGCGCGCCACGCGGAAGACAAAAGCGACCGACTGACGTGTCCAATCGAGCGGCTCGAGCTGGAGCCCTATCGACCCGTACTGGAGCCAACGTGAATCGATCCGGCGTTACTGGTGAATCGAGATCGTCCAGCCCCCCTCGTCATCGACGGTCAACTGGTACGTCCCAGCGGCGATGTACGAGCATCCGCTCGGCTCGTTGTAAGCGCTGACGTCGAAGGACGAGCCACCATTGTCGTAGGCGCTGAAATCGCCGTTCGGGTCGCCGATATCACCGCCGTCAGGCCAGCTACTCGTCCAGCAGAACTGCTCCGCAACGGGCAGCGTGAAAGGCGCCAGCTGAAGCGTTCCGTTGCCCGAGAAGTTCAGCGTGACGGGCGACGGCGGTGGTGGTGTGTTGTCGACGCATGTGACAACGACGATGTACTTGAGGAACGTCCGGGCCGTCGTGAGCCGAACGCTCTCACCACCCGTGAGGATCACGAGGTTGGACGATGAGGGCGTCGCCAGGGAAGGCGGAACGCAGTCAACTCCGACGACCCCGAACTCGCGCAACCCGCCTGAGATTGGGTAGGCGTAAAGGGTGACGTGCTTGACAGGAATCGCCTTTGGCTTCGGCTTTGGCTTCGACTTGGCCGCGCCGGAAGACGCCAGAAGGAGCGCTCCGGCGCCGAAGATGACGAGGTAAAGGCTGAGCCTGCCGATGCGCCGCATCGACAGCATGATCACTCTCCGGTCGTGAAAAGTCCACAAGGCGGATGGGGCCGAATCGGAGCGCGACAACCCTGATAAAGCGGGGAGTGCACCGCGGCGGTCGTACGATCATGAGCTCAAACCTGACTTCGGCACGACGCCTTAGCCAGGAGGTGGCTAGCTCTGGTGAAAGGAGCGGATATGCCTACAGTGATCGTCTTCGACCAGCAGCTTCGCGTAACGGTGGATGAAGAACCCGCTGAGCTCGCCCAACTTCTTAGTGGCAACAAGGGCCAAGGTCGCTTTGCGGGCGACTATCTGAACCTCACGACAGAAGAGGGCGACAGCATTTGGGTCAACCCAAAGGCCGTCGCCTTCCTAGAGAGGTGACAAGAGCCAGCGGTCTGATGAGGTGTAACCGCAAGCGCAGCGGCAAGCGCTTCCCGGACCGATCAGCACCAGGTCACACTCGTCAAGTCCGCCGATGACGTAATTCCTGCGCCTAGCGGTGGAACGACGCGTATCCGTGCATCCCTGAACGTCACCCGAACGGCTTTGCAAGCCGAAGGTCGCCGGTTCGATCCCGGCACGCTCCACCTCAAGACGGGCGCTCAGACGCCGCGTTCGTGCTTCGCGGCGTACATCGCGTGGTCGGCGCGCATGAGCAGCGACTCGTGGCTCTCGTCGTGCCGCTCCGTGACCGCGTAGCCGACGCTGGCGCGCATGCGGAGCGTCGCCGCCCCGGCGGTGATCGGCTCGGCGAGCACGTGCTCGACCCGCGCCGAGAGCGCCGGCAGCGACGACTGATCGTCGACGCGGTCGAGCAGGATGACGAACTCGTCGCCGCCGATCCGCGCGATCGTGTCCTCGCCGCGAACGACCGACTGCAGCCGGCGCGCCGTCTCGACGAGCACGTGGTCGCCGACGGCGTGACCGTACGCATCGTTGACCGTCTTGAACCCGTCGAGATCGACGAACATCAGGCCGACCGCGCCTGGACGCCGCGCGAGGTGCGCGCACGCAACCGAGACGCGATCCAGCAGCAGCCGCCGGTTCGCGAGCCCGGTGAGGCTGTCGTGCAACGCCATCTTCTCCCGGCTCGCGAGCCCCGCCATCAGCGCGGCCGCAGTGAGACCGGACGCAGAGCACGCGACGAGGAACATCTGCGCCGGCAGCAGGCCCGTGAACGGCCCGACCCCGCTGAACGGGCCTTCACCGATCGTCGTGAGCGTCTCGACGACCGCGCCCGCGACGAACACCGCGAGCGCGGCGGCGCGCGTTCCCAGCAGGAGCCCCGTCACCGACAGCGCCGGGATGACGAGGAAGGGCAGGCCCAACGACGCGGTGAACCCCCACGGGAGTGCGAGCGCGATCATCGCGAACGTCAACGCGTACGCACACTTCCGCGCGAAGTTGAGCGACGGCCGGTAGCTCGTGCCCGCGATCACCAGGAGGAGCGGCGCGACGACGATCACGCCGAGCGCGTCGCCGACGTACCACCGCCCGGCGAACGGCCAGATCGCACCGCCGCCGAGCGCCGAGTACCAGAGCGACCCCACGGTCGCGCTCAACATCGGCCCGCACACGGCGGCGGCGCCGTAGAAGAGGCCGAGCTCGCGCAGCCGCGAGAGGTCGGGCCGCCCCGGCAGCCAGCGCCGGAGGAGCGTCGCCGACAGCAGCGGCTCGAGGCAGTTCGCGGTCGCGAGCCCGTAGGCGATGCGCGTCGTGAACCCGGCGCTCACGATGTCCATGCTGAAGTCGGCGACCCAGATCGCCATCAGATACACCGGCCACTCGCGCCGGGGACACAGCAGCAGCATCGAGACGGTGACGCCCGAGGCCGGCCACAAGGTCGCGCCGACCGATGTGCCGAAGGAGGTCTCGACGGTGATCAGCTCGTAGACGCCGGCGTAGACCGCCGCGAGGGCGACCGCGCGCGCCAGCACCCAGAACCAGGGTGGGATCGCCGCACGAGTGGGCGCACCTGTGACAGGTACGTCGACCATTCCCTCTGTTTCGGCAGCGGCGAGCCGGTTCCTGAGCTCGAGCTAGAGCCGCAGCTCCAGCTCCAGCTCGTCGCGCAGCGGAATCCCGAGCTCGCCGACGGCGGCGATCTGCGGCTTGAGCGCCGCTCGCGCCTCGTCGACCGCTCCCGGGTGAAGCGCGGACAGCCGGAAGCCGCGCCGCTGGTAGAAGCGGAGCGCTTCGAGGTTGTCGTTCGTCGTGATGAGCCAGATGCGACCGCAGCCGGCGGCCGCCTCGCGCAGCGCGTCGAGGAGCGCGCTGCCGACCCCGGCGTGGCGCTCGACCGTCGCGATGAACGCGAGCTCGCATCCGTCGGCGTCCAGCCGGTAGGTCACGAGCCCGACCGGAGCGCCGTCGCGCTCCGCGACGAAGCCCGGGAGCGCGAGCACGTCGATCAGCTCGCCGCGCCGCGCCTGCAGCGCGCCGCCGAAGTCGCCGAGCAGCGTTCGCTCCGCCCACTCGCGGTCGGGCTCGCGGTACTCGCGGACCGTCACGCCCGAAGGCTAGACGAGCGTCTTCGTCCGCCCCTGCTTCTTGACACGATCGATCGAGTCGGCCGCCGCCGCCTCGTCGAGGTATACGCCGCTGACCCCGAAGAGCGGGTCGACGGCGTTCGTCGAACGCAGGTGACGGTCGAGGTGGTAGACGAGCGGCACGCCGGTCGGGATGTTCACCGCGGGGATCACCTCGTCGGGGATCGAGTCGAGATGCTTGACGAGCGCGCGCAGCGAGTTGCCGTGCGCGGCGACGAGCACCGCGTGGTGCGCGCGCAGGTCGGGAACGATCGCGTCGTGCCAGTAGGGCAGCGCGCGCGTCAGCACGTCCTTCAGGCATTCGCTCGTCGGCAGCACTTCGGGCGGCAGCGAGCGGTACCGCGGATCGAGTGAGAGCTGCGAGTCGAGATCCGGGGGTGGCGGCACATCGAAGGACCGCCGCCAGATCGTGAACTGCTCGTCGCCGAGCGCCGCGCGCGTCTCCTCCTTGCTCTTTCCCTGCAGCGCGCCGTAGTGGCGCTCGTTGAGCCGCCAGGAGCGGTGAACCGCGATCCAGCTGCGGCCCGCCGTGTGCAGCGCGATCTCCGCCGTGCGAATGGCGCGCACGAGGACCGACGTGTGGACGACCTCGAGCGGCAGCCGCGCGCGCCGCAGCAGCTCACCGGCATGGACTGCTTCGTCCTCGCCGCGCGGCGAGAGATCGACGTCGGTCCAGCCGGTGAAGAGGCCGCGCTCGTTCCACTCGCTCTCCCCGTGCCGCAGCAGAACCAGCCGGTACGGCGCGTTGAGCGGCCGGTCGTACCCCGCGCTGCTCATGTCCGCTCCGGCGTCGGCCAGGCCGGCGCCTCCGCTCTCTGCGAGCCTCCGTCAAGCCTACGGCTCATGGCGACGGAATCGCCGCGAGGCCGGGGAGCTCCTTGCCCTCGAGGAACTCGAGCGCGGCGCCGCCGCCTGTCGACATGAACGAGACGCGGTCGGCGAGACCGAACCGCGCGACCGCCGCGACGGTATCGCCGCCGCCGACGACCGAATACGCATCCGAGACCGCGACCGCCTCGGCGATTGCCCGCGTGCCGCCCGCGCACGCCGGCCACTCGACGACGCCGAGCGGCCCGTTCCAGAAGATCGTTCCCGCCGATTCCAGCACGCGTGCGAACCGGTGGCGCGTTCGCGGCCCGATGTCGACGACCGCCCAGCCGTACGGAACGTCCGCCGCGTCGAAGACGGTCGTCGGGGCGTCGCGATCGAGCCGCTGGACGGCGAGGACGTCGATCGGCAGCTCGAAGTCGACCGGCCCGAACTTGGCGACGCGCAGCTGCTCGGCCATCTTGCCGCCGACGAGGACTGCGTCCGCGTGCCGGCCCAGGTGCGCGATCATCCCGACCTTGTCCTCGACCTTCGCACCGCCGGCGACCAGCACGTACGGACGTGCGACGTCATCGCCGAGCAGGCGCGCGAGATGCTCGACCTCGCGCTCGACGAGAAGTCCCGCGTAGGTCGGCAAGAGTTGCGCGACGCCGACGGTCGATGCGTGCGCGCGATGCACCGAGCCGAAGGCGTCCTGCACGAACAGGTCGTGCCCGTCGGCGAGCCGGCGCGCGAAGGCGAGGTCGTTTTTCGTCTCGCCGTCGTCGAAGCGCGTGTTCTCGAGCACGTGGACGCGGAAATCGAGCAGCGCGTGGAGTCGCTCGGCGACGGGCTCGATCAGGAATGCGGGGTCCGGGCCCGCCGGCCGGCCGAGGTGCGAACAGACCGTCACCGCGGCGGCGCCCTTCGCGCGGAGCAGCTCGAGCGTCGGGAGCGCGGCGCGGATGCGAGTGTCGTCGGCGACCACACCGTTTGCGAGTGGCACGTTCAGGTCGGCGCGGACCAGCACGCTCTTGCCCGCAACGTCGGCATCGCGCACAGAGCGCAGGCGGCGAAGCGAGACGTTGGTGGTTGGTTCGAGGGTCGCCACGACGGTCATCGTGCAGTCGCGCCGCCGCTGCGCCATCGGCGGCGATCCGTACGCGCATTGCGGGAAATCCCCGACGCGGAGGGGCGCGCCGTCACCGGACCATCGGTTGATGGACTCCGACGTCGAGCTCGACGCACTCGCTTCCCACTGGCAGTGGGCGCTCGATGCAGCAGCGAGCGCGCTCGACGCCGACCGCGACGAGCTGTCGCCGGTCCGGCTCGTGGCGGAACGTCAGTCTCTCTCCCGCGAGCGGGACACGACCTCGGCGCTGCTCGCGCGCATCGCCGACCTGCACGGTGTCCGCGCCAGGCCGTGGCTCGCACCCGTCCCCGTCACGCCGCGGCTGCTCGGGCTCCCGTCGGCAACGAAGGCCTGCCTCTTCGATCTCGACGGCGTGCTCACCGACAGTGCGGCGCTGCACGCCCACGCGTGGGCCGAAGCGCTGGACGCGTTCCTGCTCGGCGTCTCCCAGAGCGGCTCGCACGACACCGGGTGGCAGTTTGTGCCCTTCGACCGCAATCTCGAGTACCGCGCCTACTTCGACGGACGACCGCGGCTCGAAGGGCTGCACCTGTTTCTGGCGGCCCGCGGGCTGCACGTCGACGAGGAAACGGCGAACGCGATCGCACGGCGCAAGGGCGACGTGCTCGAGCACGGGCTCGAGCGGCACGAGGTCGCCGCGCTGCCCGGAGCGCACACGTTCCTGCAGGCGGCGGGGCATGCGCGCCTCGCGCGGGCGGTCGTCTCGGCGAGCACGACGACGCTGCCGATGCTGCAGCTCGCGCGCGTCGACCAGGTGGTCGAGGCGCGCGTCGACGCCGAGACGATGCGCGCCGAGGGGTTGCGATCTCGCCCGGCGCCCGACCTGCTGCTCGCCGCCTGCCGCGAGCTCGGCGTCGCGCCGGAGTCGGCGGTGTCGCTGACCCACAGCGATGCAGGCGTCGCCGCCGCACGCAGCGCAGGCATGCCGGTGATCGGCATCGCCTCAGGCGAGACGGCGGAGCGTCTGCTCGGCTTCGGCGCCGACCGCGTCGCGCCGTCGCTCCTGTCCCTGCTCGATCCGCGCCTACGCGCATCATCAGGTGCATGGACGCGATCGAGACGCGCAGCCTGACGAAGCGCTACGGACGCACGCTCGCACTCGACGGCCTCGACCTTCGGGTGACGCGCGGCGAGGTCTACGGCTACCTCGGGCCGAACGGCGCGGGCAAGACCACGACCATTCGCCTGCTGCTCGGCCTGCATCGCCCGACCGGCGGCTCTGCGGCGTTGTTCGGCGTCGACGCGTGGCGCGAGCCGGTCGCCGCGCACCGGCACGTCGCCTACGTCGCCGGCGAGCCGACGCTGTGGCCCGGGCTGACGAGCGCGGAGACGTTCGCCTATCTCGCGCGGCTCCACGGCTCGACCGACTCCGCCTACCGCGACGAGCTGATTCAGCGCTTTCGGGTCGAGCCCGACAAGAAGGTGCGGGCGCTCTCGAAGGGAAACCGCCAGAAGGTCCAGCTCGTCGCAGCGTTCGCCTCGCGCGCCGACCTGCTGATCCTCGACGAGCCGACGAGCGGCCTCGATCCGCTCATGGAGATGGCGTTCCGCCGGACTGTGGCGGAGGCGAAGGAGCGCGGGCAGACGATCTTCCTGTCGTCGCACGAGCTGAGCGAGGTCGAGGCCGTCTGCGACCGGGTGGGGATCCTGCGCCGCGGCCGGCTGGTCGACGAAGGCACGCTCGCCGAGCTCCGGCACCTCGACACGCAGACCTGGGAGATCGACTTCGCCGGCGAGCCGCCCGACCTCTCGCGGGTCCGGGGCGTCAGCGACGTCGAGCGCAACGGCTCGACGCTCCACCTGGAGGTCACCGGCGATCCGAGCGATCTGATCGCTGCGCTCGCCGGCGCGGACGTCGTCGCGCTGCACACGCGCGAACTGTCGCTCGAGGAGATCTTCCTGCACCACTACGAGGGCTCCGACGCCGGTGGGCGCAGCTAGCGCCGTCGCGCGCCGGGCGTTCGCAGACGGGCGGACGCGCACGCTCTCCTTCGCGGCGCTGATCGCGTTCCTCGGCTACGCGAGCCCGGCCGGCTACCGGCAGGCGTATCCGACGGTCGCCGATCGCGCGGCGTTCGCGCGGTCGTTCGGCACGAACAAGGCGGTCGAGCTGTTCTACGGGACGCCGCACGACCTGCTCTCCGTCGGCGGCTTCACCGGATGGCGCGTCGGCGGAACGGTCGCGATCTTCGCGGCCGTGTGGGGTCTGCTGGCGGCCGTGCGTTTCGCCCGCACCGAGGAGGATGCGGGCCGGCAGGAGCTCGTGCTCGGCGCGGGAACCGGCCGGCGGGCGGTCTACTTCGCGTCGGTCGCCGCAACACTCGCCGGTCTCGCCGTCCTCGCAGCTGCGCTCGTCCTCGTCTCGGCGGCCGCCCGCCTGCCGCTCGGCGCCTCGGTGTTCCTCGCCGCCGCGTCGCTCTCGCCCGCACTCGTCTTCGTCGGCGCCGGCTGCTGCGTCTCGCAGCTCGCGGCCGGCCGCCGGGTCGCACTCGAGCTCGGAACCGTGCTCGTGCTCGCCGCCTACCTCCTCCGTGTCGTCGGTGACGTGGCGGGCGGCGCGCGCTTCGCGCTCTGGCTCACCCCGCTCGGCTGGGCGGAGCAGATGCGGCCGTTCGCGCAGCCGCGGCCGTGGCTGCTCGTGCTCCCGCTCGCCACCGGCGCCGTCCTGATCGCGGTCGCCGCGGAGGCGTCAGCCAGGCGCGACGTCGGGCGTGGGCTCGTCGAGGGCCGCGACGAGTCGCCGCCGCGGCTCGCGCTCCTCGGGTCGCCCACCGCGCTCGCGGCGCGCAGCGGGCTGGGCACGTTCGGCGCATGGCTCGGCGGCACGTCGCTCCTCGCACTCGTGATCGGGCTCCTGTCGACGGCGTTCACGCCGGAGAACATCCCCGCGCAGCTTCGGCGCGACCTCCGCAAGCTCGGCAGCGCGTCGCTCACGAGCCCCGGCGGCGCGCTCGGCTTCTACTTCCTCTTCTTCGTCCTCGGCGTGAGCCTGTTCGGGTGCGCTCAGATCGCCGCGGCGCGCCGCGACGAGGCCGACGGCCAGCTCGAGCTGCTCCTCGCGCTCCCCGTGGGGCGAATGCGGTGGCTCGGCGCCCGGCTCGTTCTGATCACGTGCTCCACGGCGGCACTCGCACTCGCGGCCGGGCTCTTCGCGTGGGTCGGTGCTGCGAGCCGCGGTGCGGGCGTCGCGCTGCCGCGACTGCTCGAGGCGGGCGCGAACTGCATCCCCGCCGGGCTGCTCTTCGTCGCGGCCGGGGCGCTCGCCTTCGCCGCCGTTCCGCGCGCGGCTCCCGCCGTCGCCTACGCCTTCGTGCTCGCCTCGTTCGTCTGGGAGCTCGTTGCCGACCTCCTCGGCGTCCCCTCGTCGCTCGTCGGCTTGAGCCCATTCGCGCACGTCGGCCTCGTTCCGGGCGCGCCGTTCCGCGCCGGCGCGGCGGCGGCGATGCTCGGGCTCGCCGCCGCCGCCGCGGGAGCGGCGATCGCGGTGTTCGCGCGCCGCGACCTGCAGGGCGCCTGAGCCCTCGGTACTTCCCCGCAGCACGTCCCGGTCCGCTCCCGATGCGCACGGTGCGGAGGCGTCACACGATGAAGGCGTACGACCTTTCCCTCAAAGGAGGTGAACCGATGAAGGTCAAGGAGGTCATGACGACCGACGTGATCACCGTGCCGCCGACCGCCTCGCTACGCACTGCTGCGCGGCTGATGGTGGTGCACGGAATCTCGGGGCTTCCGGTCGTCGACGACGGCAAGCTGGTCGGAGTCCTCTCCGAGCACGACTTCGTCGTCAAGGAGCAGGGCCAGGTCGAACGCTCCTCCTGGCTCCGCTGGCTGACCAGCCCGATTCCGCTCGCCGACGAGGCGAAGCTCGATGCCCGCTGCGTCGGCGATGCGATGACGGCACCGGCGATCACGATCGGCGCCTGGGTCAGCGTCGCCACCGCAGCACGGCGGATGCTCGAGGAGAACGTCAAGCGTCTCGTCGTCGTCCGCGACGGCCAGCTCGCCGGCATCGTCACCCGACGCGACCTCGTGAAGGCGTTCGCGCGCTCCGACCGCGAGATCGAGGAGGAGATCCGGCGTGAAGTGCTGCCGGAGCTGTCGTTCTGGGCGAAGGGCGCGACGTTCCACGTCGAGGTGACGGACGGCAACGTCACGATCAGCGGCCGCAGCCCGGTGCGCCTCGATCCGGCGGAGACGAAGCGCTACGTCGCCCGGGTGCCGGGCGTCGTCAGCGTCAGCTCCGAGATCGAGTCGCTCGCCTGAAGGATCGTGCCCGGCCGGTTCAAACCGGCCGGGCACGACGGGCCGCTAGACGGCGGCCGCCTCGGGATGTGCCTCGAACTCCCGCTCGTGCTCCGGGAGCTGCGGGACGGGCTCGGCCGTGAGGACGACCTTGAGCGCGTGCGTCTCCGCCGCAGCGGCGAACACGTCGTAGGCCTCCTCCGTCTGGCTGAGCGAGAAGCGATGCGTGGCGAACGGCGTCGGGTCGAGCCGCCTCGCCTCGATCAGCTTCATGAGCTGCGGGGTCGTGATCGTGTCGACGAGACCCGTCGTGATCGTCACGTCCTTGATCCACAGCGTCTCGAGATGCAGCGTCGCCGAGTGCCCGTGCACGCCGACGTTCGCGACGCGGCCACCGGGCCGCACGAGCGCCGTGCACAGCTCGAACGTCTCCGGCACGCCGACCGCCTCGACCGCGACGTCGACGCCGAGGCCCTCGGTCAGCTCCATGACGCGGGCGACCGCGTCCTCGCTGCCGTTGTTGATCGTGACGTCCGCGCCGAACTCGGCCGCCTTCGCGAGGCGGGCGTCGGCCAGGTCGATCGCGATCACGCGGCCGGGGGTGAACAGCTTCGCGGTCATGATCGTCGCGAGCCCGATCGGGCCGGCGCCGATCACCGCGACGGTGTCGCCCGGCTGCACGCCGCCGTTCAGGACGCCGACCTCGTATGCCGTCGGCAGGATGTCCGCCAGGAAGATCACGTCTTCCGGCGTGAGCCCCTCGGGGATCTTGTAGACGGACGTGTCGGCGAACGGCACGCGGGCGAGCTCGGCCTGCAGACCGTCGATCGTGTGGCCGAAGATCCAGCCGCCGCCGCCCGAGCAGAGGCCGTAGTGCCCCTCCTTGCAGAAGCGGCAGCGACCGCACGAGGTGATGCACGACACGAGCACCTGGTCGCCCGGCTCGATCGTCGTCACGGCGGAACCGACCTCGACGACTGTGCCGACCGCCTCGTGCCCGAGGATCGTGCCGGGCGTCGTCTCAGGGACGTCGCCCTTCAGGATGTGGAGGTCGGTCCCACAGATCGTCGCGACGTCGATGCGGACGATGGCGTCCGTCGGCTCGACGATGACCGGATCAGGGACCTCCTCCCAGGCCCGTTTGCCGGGGCCGTGATAGACGAGCGCGTTCATGACGCGCCTCCTTTCGGTGGATGAGCTGTTGCCGCCGTCACGCGAGCACCGGGATGCGCACGCCGATGCGCTGCGCAAGCTCGACGAGCCGCGTCGCGTAGCCCCACTCGTTGTCGTACCAGGCCACGACCTTCGCCTGGGTGCCTGCGACGACTCCGGTGAGACCACCGTCGACGACGGAAGAGAACGGAGACTTGATCACGTCGCTCGAGACGAGCGGCTCGTACGAGACGCTCAGGATGTCGGCCAGTACACCGGCCGCAGCGAGCTCGAATGCCACGTTGATCTCTTCGACCGTCACGACCCGCTCGAGCTCGACGGTGAGGTCGACGAGCGAGCCCGTGAGCACCGGTACTCGGGCGGCGAAGCCGCGCAGCTTGCCGGTCAGCTCCGGGATGACGAGCCCGATCGCCGTCGCCGCGCCGGTCGTCGTCGGAACGATGTTGCCGCTCGCCGCGCGGGCGCGGCGCAGATCCTTGTGCGGCATGTCGACGACGCGCTGATCGCCGGTGACGGCGTGAATCGTCGTCATCGTCCCGTGCCGGATCCCGAAGGTCTCGTGCAGGACCTTTGCGACGGGCGCGAGGCAGTTCGTCGTGCACGAGGCGTTCGAGATCACGTCGTGCCGGTCGGGGTCGTAGGCCGCCTCGTTGACGCCGCGGACGATCGTCGCGTCGAGCGCGTCCTTGCCGGGCGCCGAGACGATCACCTTGGCCGCTCCGGCTGCGAGATGCTTCGCCGCGTCGGCGCGCTTGCGGAACTTGCCGGTGCACTCGAGGACGACGTCGACGCCGGCCTCCGCCCAGGGCAGCTCGGCCGGATCCGCGATTGCGTGGACCGGGATGCGGACGTCCTCGAGGACGAGCGCGTCGCCGTCGACCGCAACGTCGCCGGGGAACGGCCCGTAGACCGAGTCGTGACGCAGCAGGTGCGCGAGCGTCGCCGGATCCGCAACGTCGTTGATGCCGACACAGTCGATCTCTGCGCCGCTTTCGAACGCGGAACGCAGCGCACACCGCCCGACACGTCCGAAGCCGTTGATTGCAACACGAACGGGCATGGGTGACTCCTTTCTCTCAGCCGCCTGCTGGGACGTAGGCGGATTCGTTGTCATGTGCGAGCACGGCCTGCGCGGCCGCGAGCCGCGCCACGGGTACGCGGAACGGCGAGCACGAGACGTAGTCGAGCCTCGCGTCGTCGCAGAACGCGATCGAGGCCGGATCGCCGCCGTGCTCGCCGCAGATCCCGACCTCGAGGTCCGGATTCGCGGCGCGGCCACGGTCGACCGCGGTACGGATCAGCTCGCCGACGCCCGAGACGTCGAGCGTTGCGAACGGATCCGCGCGAAGGATCCCGTGCTCCAGGTAGTACGTCAGGAAACGACCTTGCGCATCGTCGCGCGAGAACCCGAGCGTGGTCTGCGTCAGGTCGTTCGTGCCGAACGAGAAGAAGTCGGCGTGCTCCGCGAGCTCGCCGGCGCGCAGGGCGGCGCGTGGCAGCTCGATCATCGTGCCGCAGCGGTAGTCGAGCCCACCCTCTTCGGCGACGGTTCGCACCGTCAGCTCGCGGAGGCGGACGAGCTCCTCCGCAAACGCAACGAGCGGATGCATGATCTCGACGCTCGGCGTGACGCCCGTCCGCCGCTCCACCGCCTTCGCGGCCCGCACGATCGCACGGATCTGCATCTCGTAGATCTCGGGCCACTCGAGCCCGAGCCGGCAGCCGCGGGTCCCGAGCATCGGGTTCGCCTCGTGCAGCGCAACGATGCGTTCGCGCATCCGTTCGTCGGCCGCCTCGTCGAGTGACGGCAGGAACTCGTGCAGCGGCGGATCGAGCAGGCGGATCGTCACCGGCTGCGTGCCCATCGCCTCGAACAGGCCTTCGAAGTCGCTCTGCTGCATCGGCAGCAAGCGCGCGAGAGCGACCGCGCGCTCGTCGCCCGTTGCGGCGAGGATCATCTCGCGCACGATCGGCAGGCGATCTGCCGCCATGAACATGTGCTCGGTGCGGCAGAGACCGATCCCCTCGGCGCCCAGCTCGCGCGCGCGGCGCGCGTCGGCCGGGGTGTCCGCGTTGGCGAGCACCCGCAGCCGGCGGAGCTCGTCGGCCCAGCCGAGCACGAGCTCGGCGTTCGGGTCCGGCTCCGGCTCGACGAGCGGCACGGCGCCGAGGATGACGCGGCCGGTGCCGCCGTCGATCGTCAGCTCGTCCCCCTCGCGGAAAGCGGCGCCGCCGATCGTCGCGCTGCGCGCGTCGAGGTCGACCACGAGCGCCGCACATCCGGCGACGCACGGCTTGCCCATACCGCGCGCCACCACCGCGGCGTGCGACGTCATGCCGCCGCGCGCGGTGAGGACGCCGCGCGAGGCGATCAGGCCGTGGATGTCGTCTGCCGTCGTTTCCGGCCGGACGAGGATCACGTGCTCACCGGCGGCGCCGCGCTCCGCTGCGCGGTCAGCGTCGAACACGGCGACGCCGCAGGCGGCGCCGGGGGACGCTGCGAGGCCGGTCGCGACGACGTCGACGGCGAAGTCAGGGTCGAGCGCCGGATGGAGCAGTTGCTCGACGGCGTTCGGCTCGATTCGCCGGACCGCTTCCCGCTGCTCGATCACGCCTTCGTCGACGAAGGCGACGGCGGACGCGAACGCCGCCGCGGCCGTGCGCTTCGCGCTGCGCGTCTGCAGCAGGTAGAGCCGGTCGTCCTCGACCGTGAACTCGACGTCCTGCATGTCGCGGTAGTGATGCTCCAGCCGGTCGACCGCGGCCTCGAGCCGTGCGTAGGCCTCCGGGAACCGCTCGCTCATGCGCGCGATCGGCTCGGGCGTGCGCGTCCCGGCGACGACGTCCTCACCCTGCGCGTCGACGAGGAACTCGCCGTAGAGACCGGGCTCGCCGGTCGCGGGGCTGCGGCTGAAGCAGACGCCGGTCGCGGAGCGCTCGTCGCGGTTGCCGAAGACCATCTCCATCACGTTCACGGCGGTGCCGAGCTCGTCGGAGATCCCGTACTCGTGGCGGTACACCTGCGCGCGCGGCGCGTTCCACGACGCGAAGACGGCACCGATCGCCTCGTTCAGCTGCTCGAACGGGTCGGCGGGGAACTTCCGGCCGGTCTGCTCGAGGTAGATCTGCTCGTAGCCCGACGAGAGCCGCGACAGGTCGTCCCAGGCGAGGTCGCAGTCGCGGTCGACCCTGCGAAAGTCGCGCAGCTCGTCCAGCGCGACGGTGAACTCCTGGGGATCGATCCCGGCGACGACCTCGCCGTACATCTGGATCAGCCGCCGGTAGGCGTCGAACGCGAACGCAGGCTGGCCGGTCGTCGCCGCAAGCGCCTCGGCGAGCTCGCGGTTGAGGCCGAGGTTGAGGATCGTCTCCATCATCCCGGGCATCGAGATCGGCCCGCCGGAGCGGACGGACAGAAGAAGCGGATGGCGCGCGTTGCCGAAACCCTTGCCGGTGCGCTGCTCGAGCCGCGCGAGATGCTCTGCGACCTCGTGGTCGAGCGACGCCGGCGCAGCGCCGGCTCGCATCGTCTCGACGCACGCCTCGGTCGTGATCGTGAATCCCTTCGGGACGGGGAGGCCGAGCTGCGTCATCTCCGCGAGCCCGAGGCCCTTTCCGCCGAGGAGCGCGCGACCGCCCTCGCAGTGCTCGTCGAAGTCGTAGACGTAGGTCATGGCCGTGCTCCCTTCGCGTCGGCGGCGCACCGGGCGCGAAGCCCGGCCCACTCGCGATCGACAGTCAGCTGAATCTCGTTGCGGAGCTCCTCGCTCTCCGGCCGCAGGAGGTGCGCGAACCGCTTCTGGCCCTCGAGCCACCGCTCGATCGGCAGCACGTCCTGCGGCTCGTACGTGAGCGCGTAGCGGCCGTCGACGACCTCGTAGAGCGGCCAGAAGCAGGACTCGACGGCGGCCGCGATCACATGCGGCGCCTGTCGCGGCTCGTGGCCCCAGCCGAGCGGGCAGTCCGTGAGCACGTTCAGGAACGCCGGTCCGTCCACGGCGGCGGCGCGCTCGACCTTCACGCTGAGGTCGTGCCAGTAGGTCGACGCCGCCTGCGCGACGTACGGCAGGTGGTGCGCGACCGCGATCGCGGTCATGTCCTTCCGCTGCTGCGCCTTGCCGAAGCTCTCGAGACCGGCCGGGCTCGTCGTCGTGCTGGCGGCGAACGGCGTCGCGCCGGAGCGCTGCACGCCGGTGTTCATGTACGCCTCGTTGTCGTAACAGACGAACAGGAACCGGTGGCCGCGCTCGAGCGCGCCCGAAAGCGCCTGTAGCCCGATGTCGTAGGTGCCGCCGTCCCCGGCGAAGACCACGACCGCGACCTCCGTGTCGGCCGGAAGCGCATGCCGGCGGCGCAGCGCCGCCTGCGCCGCGTCGATGCCGCTCGCGACCGCGGCTGCGTTCTCGAACGCGACGTGCAGCCACGGAACGTTCCACGCCGTGGTCGGGTACCGCGTCGTCGCGACCTCGAGACAACCGGTGGCGTTCACGACGACGGCCGGCCGGTCGATCGTGCTCAGGACGGTCCGGACGACCATGGGGATGCCGCATCCCTGGCAGAGCGCATGGCCGCCGCGGAGCGGCTGCACGCCGTGCTGGTTGCGCACCATGGTCTTCAGGCGGGACATTCGTCACCGTCCCGCACGCCGATGTAATGCGAAGCGCGGCCGCGAAACACGTCGCGCACCGCCTCCGGGTGGAGGTCGCGGCCGCCGAGGCCGTAGACGTGACTGCGCACGAGCGCGTCGGAGCCGCGGAGCGCGAACGCCACCTCCGCGGCGAGCGGCGGCGCGCCGCCGGGCGAGTCGGCGCGGTCGAGCACGATCACGTCGCGCACGCCGCCGAGCAGCCGGACGACGTCGCGCGCGGGGAAGGGACGGAACGCGTGCAGCTCGAGCAGGCCGACGTTCTCGCCGTCGTGGCGCAGCTCGTCGACGACATCCTTGACGGTGCCGGCCGAGGATCCGAGTGCGACGATGACGTGATCGGCGCCGTGCAGCCGATAGCCCTCGTACGGCCCGACGCGGCGGCCGCTCAGGAGCTCGAATCGGTGCGCGACGTCCATGATCACGTCGAGCGCGATCTCCAACGCCGCCGCCTGAGCCCGACGAAACTCGAAGTAGTAGTCCGGCATCGCGAACGGGCCGCGCGTCGCGGGGTGGCGAGCGTCGAGCGCGGGCTGCGGAAGCTCGTACGGCCCGACGAACGTCCGCACCTCCTCGTCGCGGAGCAGCGTGACCGGCTCGGCGGCGTGCGTGATCGTGAACCCGTCCTGGCAGACGAGGACGGGCAGCATGACGTCGGGATGCTCGGCGATCCGCGGCGCCATCACCGTCAGGTCGTAGGCGTCCTGCGCGCTCTCCGCGAACAGCTGGATGACACCGGAGTCGCGCACGAGCATCGAGTCGGAGTGGTCGCAATGGATGTTGATCGGGCCGGAGAGCGCGCGGTTGCCGACCGCCATCACGATCGGTGCGCGCATCGACGCTGCGATGTAGACGACCTCGGCCATCAGCGCGAGCCCTTGCGACGACGTCGCCGTCGCCGTGCGCGCACCGGCGAGCGCGGAGCCGATCGCGGCGCTCATCGCCGAGTGCTCGGACTCGACGTTCACGATCGCCGTGTGCGCCTGGCCGTCGGCGACCATCGACGAGAAGGTCTGGATGATCGGCGTCTGCGGCGTGATCGGGTAGACCGGCACGACGTCGGGCTCGATCTGGCGGAGCGCGTGCGCGACCGCCTCGCCGCCGGTCAGGAGCTGCGGCTCGGCGGCGATCACGCCGCCTCCTCGGTCATCACGAGCGCGCCGGTCGGGCAGACCTCGACGCAGAGCTCACAGCCCTTGCAGAAGTCGTAGTCGATGCCGGACAGCGTCGAGCCGTCGAGCTCGACCGCCGAGTCGGGGCAGTAGAGCCAGCAGAGCAGGCAGTTGATGCAGCTCTCGTAGTGGACGACCGGGCGGCCGGCGGTGCGCCAGTCGCCGGTGCGCGGCTGCAGCGCGTCGGCCGGCGTGACGAGCCCGCCCGGCGGCAGCTCCTGCCAGTCCTTCAGCTGCGCCATGCGTATCCCTCCGCCACTGCCGCGCGCAGCTCGTCGTGGTCGACCTTGCCGCCGAGCGTCTCGACGGCGGCTTCCTGGACCGTTTCGAGGGGCGGCTCGCCGAGTGCGGCGGCGACCGCGCCGAGCATCGCCACGTTGGCGAAGCTCGCGCTGCCGACAGCCGCGAAGCGCGCCGTTGGGACCGCGCGAACTCGTGCCCCGTCGAGACGGGGCTGCTGCTGATCCGTGTTGACGAGCACTGTCGTGTCGCCCGTGACGCCTTCCCGGACTGCGGGCTCGTCGAGCAGCGAGTCGTCGAGGACGACGACCAGGTCCGGCTCTTCGACCGAGTCGTGGCGGCGGACGCGGCCCGTCGCGAAGCGCGTGTACGCGCGGAGCGGCGCACCGCGGCGCTCGGGCCCGTATTCCGGGAACGCCTGAACGCTCTTCCCGGAGCGAAGGAGCGCCAGCGCGAGGATCTGGGCCGCGGACTTGGCGCCCTGGCCGGCACGCGCGTGCCAGCGAATCTCGGTCAGCTCGCGCACAGCGCCTCCTCGATCGCGCGTGCGGCGCGCTTCCCTTCCGCGACTGCCTGCACCACGCTCGAGCCGCCGTTCACGGCGTCGCCGCCTGCGTAGACGAATGGGCCGGCACGCCCGGTCCGCGGGTCGGCGACGATCCTGCCGCGCTCGAGCGTCAGCCCTTCGAACCACTCGGCAACCTCCGTGCGCGGCCGCTGGCCGAGCGCGGCGACCACGGTGTCTGCCGGAACGCGGAAGTACGAGCACGGCACAGGCTCGATCGAGCGCCGGCCGTCGCCGCCGGGCTCTCCGAGCGCCATCTGCTGGAACACGACGCGCTCGACATGACCGTCGCCTTCGAGCGCTACCGGAGCGGCGAGCCATTCGAACCGCACGCCCTCCGCCGCTGCCTCGTCGACCTCGAACCCGTAGGCGGGCATCTCGTCGCGCGTGCGGCGGTACGCGAGCGTGACGTGGCGAGCGCCGAGGCGAATCGCTTCGCGCGCGACGTCGATCGCGGTGTTGCCGCCGCCGAGCACAACGACGTACTCGCCGACCTCCACGTCACGGTCGTGCTTCAGCTCGGCGATGAACTCGAGCGACGGCCAGCACCCGGCGAGGTCGGCGCCGGGACAGTCGAGCGCGCGGTCCTCCCCGAGTCCGACCGCGACGAACACGGCGTCCGCGTCCGCGGTGAATGCCTCGATCTCGTCGCGAGAGGCGAGCCGCGTCCGGAGCCTGAACCGCACCCCGAGCTGCTCGAGCGCCTCGCGCTCGGCGGGCAGCGGGTCGACGACCTGGCGGTACGGCGCGATCGCCGTCCGCACGGTGCCGCCGATCTCGCTGTGCTCGTCGAAGACGGTGACCTCGATTCCGTGCGCCGCGAGCTCACCTGCGCACGCGAGCCCCGCCGGGCCGGCGCCGATGACGGCAACGCGCGCGTCCGCGTGCGGGCCGCGCTGCCGGAGCGGCTCGCCCGCAGCACGAGCGGCGTCCGTCGCAAAGCGCTGGAGCGCAGCGATCTCGATCGGCTTCTGCCCCTCGTGCGCGAGCACGCAGGCGCCCTGGCAGAGCACCTCGACCGGGCAGACGCGCGCGCACGTGCCGGCAAGCAGGTTCTCCCGGTAGATCGTGTGGGCGGCATCGAGCGTCGCACCCGCCGCGAGCTCGCGAATGAAGCGCGGCACGTCGACCTGCGCCGGGCACGCCTCCGTGCAGGGAGGCGACGTGAAAGGCCCGGCGCAGTCGAGGCAGCGGTCCGCTTCCAGAAGCGCCGCGTCCGGGGAGAGGGGCCGGCGAAGCTCCGGGAATCGTTCGAGCACTGCCATGCCGTCAGCGTCGCTGCGCGCAGTTCGAGGCTCATCGGGGTCGGCCCCGATCGGGAATCGCGCGAAACCCGCAGCGGCGATCAGCGCCGCGGCCGAGGCGGTTCGGCGCCGCCGGCCGGAGGATGACCCTGACGAAAGGAGGAGTCATGTATCCGACCATCCTGTGGGCGACCGACGGTTCCCACGAGGCGGATGTGGCCCTGCACGAGGCGCTTCGGCTGCTCGAGCCGGGCGGACGGCTGATCGCGTTCCACTGCGACCAGCGCTTCACCGGGGGAAGGATCGGCGGCCTGCCGGTGTACCCGGACGAGACCGACCGGCAGCGGCGGATCGAGGAGCGGGTCGAGGAGCTTCGGGCGGACGGAGTCGACGTCGACCTCGTCTTCGACTCCACGAGCCGCGACGCCGCGTCGGAGATCGCCGCGGCCGCGGAGACGGCTCACGTCGACGCGATCGTCTGCGGCACGCGCGGCCTCCACGGCGTCGTCGGCTTCCTGAACGGACGCTCGGCAGCCCGCGTGCTGCGTCATGCGAGCGTGCCGGTGATCGTCGTTCCGGCCCACGCGCCGCTGCACGCGGATCCCCTCGAGACCGAGGGAGCGCCCGTCTGAACGGTGCGCGGAACGCGCGGCGGCGTCACCAGGTCTTCGCCGTCGCGCGGCCCGCCGGCCGGCCGATGCGGATGCGCGCGTCGACGGCCACGCAGCCGTCGGGACGCGCGATCACCGGGTTCAGGTCGAGCTCGGCGACCTCGGGGCGGTCGTCGACGAGCCGCCCCAACCGGTGCAGGACGTCTGCGATCGCCGCGCGATCGGGCGCGGGCGCGCCACGCCAGCCCGCGACGAGCTTTCCCGCCTTGCCGCTGTCGAGCAGCTCGTCGACGTCGACGTCGCTCGCAGGCGCGAGCGCCAGTCGCACCGAGCCGATCAGCTCGGCATAGACGCCGCCGGGGCCGAACGCGACGAGCGGCCCGAAGACCGGATCCTGCATCGCGCCCGCGAGCAGCTCGACACCGCCGCTGACGAACTGCTGGACGACGACCGGCCCGCCGATCGCGGCGCACGCGCGCCGGACGCTGTCCTCGTCGCGCAGGTCGACGTGCACGCCGCCGCTCTCCGTCTTGTGCGCGCCCGCCGCCGCGGTCTTGACGACGACCGGGTACCCGAGCTCCGCTGCGGCGGCGACGGCCTCCTCGACGCTCGCGGCGATGCGCTCGCCGACGAGCGGCAGCCCGTAGGCGGCCAGAAGCTCGCGCACCTGCCCCGGCTCGAGCCACGAGTCGTCGCTCTTCGCGAGCGTGTTCTGCACGACGGCCTCCGCGGCGGCGGCGTCGATCCCGTCGAGGACGGGCGGCGTCGAGTCCGGGCGGCGCAGCCACGCGGCGCGCCGCGCTGCGAGCCCGAGCGCGCGCGCCGCCGATTCCGGGTAGGTGAAGCTTCCGGCCGGCGTCCCGTCGGCGCTCATCACGACGGAGAGCACCGGCTTGTCGGCGCCTGCCGACGCGCGGCCCAGCGCCTCCACCACCTCGGCCGTGGTCGCAACGACCGGCGGCACGAAGAGCACGATCACGGCGTCGACGCCGGGGTCGGCGAGGAGGATCGGCAGCGTCGCCTCGTAGGTCTCCGCCGTCGCAGATCCGAGTGCGTCGACCGGGTTCGCGACGCTCGCCTCGGCCGGGAGCACCGCCCGTAGGCGGGTCACCGTCTCGGCTGCGAGGGACGGCAGCGTCAGGCCGGCGGTCTCGCACGCGTCCGCGCAGAGAATGCCGAGACCGCCCGCGTTCGTGAGCACGGCGACGCGGTTGCCGCGCGGCAGGGGCTGCGTCGAGAGGAGAACGCTCACGTCGAGAAGCTCCTCGAGCGTCCGCGCCCGCAGCACACCCGCCTGCCAGAAGAGCGCGTCGACCGCGAGATCGGAGCCTGCGAGCGCAGCGGTGTGCGAGCTCGCCGCCCGCGCGCCCGCGCGGCTCGTGCCGCTGCGCATCGCGAGCACCGGCTTCCTGCGCGCCACTCTGCCGGCGACGCGCGCGAACTTGCGCGGATTGCCGAACGACTCGAGATAGAGCAGGACGAGGTCCGTGTTCTGGTCGTCCTCCCAGAACTCGAGCAGATCGTTGGACGAAACGTCCGCCTTGTTGCCGATCGAGAGGAAGCTCGACAGTCCGAGCCCGCGCGCGTCGGCTTCTTCCAAGAACGCAAGACCGAGCGCGCCGCTCTGTGACGAGAAGCCGATGCGGCCCGGCGGCAGGCCGCGGCGCGCAAACGTCGCGTTCAGCCGCGTCGCGCTCGAGGCGATGCCGAGGCAGTTCGGGCCGACAAGCCGCGCGCCGTGAGCGCGGACGAGCGCGAGCAGCTCCTCCTGACGCGCCTCGCCTTCCGCGCCCGTCTCGGCGAATCCGGCCGAGACGACGCACAGTGCCTTGACGCCCGTCGCGAGCGCCGCGCGCGCCGCGTCGATCACGCCGGCGCCCGGGACGCAGATGACCGCGAGGTCGACCGTCTCCGGAACGTCGGCGATCTCGGCGTAGCCGGCGACACCTCCGACCGGAACGCCCCCACGGTTCACGGGGTACGCCGCTCCGGTGAAGTCCGCCTCGAGCACGTTGCGGAACAGCTCCCCGCCGATCGTTCCCCGCCGCGGCGACGCACCCACGACCGCAACCGAGCGCGGCTGGAAGAACGAGCGCAGCGACGCAGCGACCGCGAGGTGGTCACGCCGGTCGCGCAGGCTGATGACCGCGGCTTCGCCGGCGGTGAGCGCGAGCACGACCTCCACGACGCCGCTCTGCAGCGTCCGCTTGAGCTCGAAGCCCGCGTGCTCGAAGACATGGAGCATCGCGGTGTTGTGCGGCAGCACCTCGGCGACGAGCTCTTCGATGCCGACCTCCGCCGCGTGCTCCGCGAGCCGTTCGAGCAGCCTCGTTCCGAGACCGTGGCCCTGCAGCGCGTCGGCGACCGCGAAGGCGATCTCCGCGCGGCGCGGGTCGTGGAGACGAACGTAGGTCGCGAGCGCGACCGGCCGGACCTCGCCCGCGGCGTCCGCGAGCTCGCCGAGCAGCGAGCCACGCGTCTGCCAGTCGGTCTCGAGCGCGGGCGCGACGGTGTCGTGACCGACCGAGGTCGCGCCGTGGAAGCGCAGGTAGCGGCTGTCCGGCGAGAGCGAAGCGAAGAACGCGATCAGCTCCGGCTCGTCCCAAGGCTGCGGGACGCGAAAGCGCATGGTCGAGCCGTCGGGAAGGACGACGTCTTCGGCGAGCGGCTCGAGCTGCATGGGCTGCATGGTCGGGCAGGCGTGCGTCGCCGAAATCGGCGCTCTCCCGCTCGTGGGTTGCGGGGAACTACGCAGCCGCCGGAGGTCGGGCCCCGATTCCCCTGCTCGCTCGCGGTTCGACACTGGAGGCGTACCGCGACAAGGAGGATGACGATGAGACCGATCATGCTCGCAACCGACGGCTCTCCCTCGGCGGAAGCGGCGACGGACGAGGCGATCTCGCTGGCGAAGAGCCTCGGCCTGCCGCTGGCCGTCGTCTGCGTCGAGCACGACCAGACGCCCATGTACGGCTACTACGGATACGCGGAGGTCGTCGCCGACCTGCACAAGATCCAGCAGGAGAACATCGAAAGGGCGCTCGCCGCCGTCGAGCGCAAGGCCGGCGAGGCCGGCGTCTCCTGCCTGACGTTCGCCCCCCACGGCGTGCCGGGCGAGGAGATCTGCAAGCTCGCCGCCGCGCGGGAGGCGCGGTTGCTCGTGGTCGGCGCACATGGCTGGAACAGCGTCGGACGCCTCATCCACGGGAGCGTGTCGACCTACGTGCTGCATCACGCATCGACACCGGTTCTCGTCGTGCAGGGCAAGCCGCAGAAGAAAGAAGACAAGGTGGTGCCGGCCGCAACTGCGGCCTGACGCAGACGGGTAGCCTTGTCCGTGTGGAGACGCGCACGGCCGACAGCCGCCTGCGCGAGTTGTTCGAAGCGAGCCTCGCGCTCGGCTCAGAGCTGTCGCTCGACAGCCTGCTGACGAAGCTCGTCGAGACTGCCGCGCGCCTGACGGAGGCACGTTACGCGGCGCTCGGTGTGATCGACGAGTCGGGCGAAGCGCTCGAGCGTTTCATCACCACCGGCATCGACGCCGAGACGCACGCAGCGATCGGAGACCTGCCGCGCGGCCGCGGCATCCTCGGCGTGCTCATTCGCGACGCGCATCCGCTCCGGCTCGCACGCCTGGGCGACGACCCGCGGTCGGTCGGGTTCCCGCCGAACCATCCCCCGATGGCCTCGTTTCTCGGTGTCCCGGTGATGATGCGCGGCGTCGCCTACGGCAACCTCTACCTCACCGAGAAGGCCGGCGGCGCAGAGTTCACCGACGAGGACGAGGAGATCGTCACCCTGCTCGCCGCCCAGGCCGCGGTCGCGATCGAGAACGCCCGGCTCTACGAGTCGGCGACGCGTTGGTCGCGCCAGCTCGAGACGCTGCACGAGGTCGTCCGCTCAGTCGTCGACGAGACCGACGTCGGGAAGCTGCTCCACCTCGTCTGCACGCGCATTCGCGAGCTGACGGAGGCGCGCGTCGCCCTCGCCGTGCTGTCGTCGGAGCACGCGGACACGCTGCGCGTCGTCGCCGCGAGCGCCGACGGCGAGGTCGAGCAGGAGCTCGTAGGCCGTCGCCTCGACACGCATACATCGAAGGTCGGCCGTGTCCTCGAGCGGCGGCAGAGCGCCCGGGTCGACTCGCTGCTCGACGATCCGGACGTAGCGCAGGACGAGGCGCGGATGATCGGCGCCCGCACCGGCCTCTACGTCCCGATGATCGCCCGCGGGCGCGCGCTGGGCGTGATCGCGATCCACGACAAGCGCAGCGGGAACGGGCGCTTCACCGACGCCGACCTTCGCGTGGCCGAGATCTTCACCGCCCGTG
Organism: Gaiellaceae bacterium; assembly: GCA_035651895.1. Taxonomy (GTDB): domain Bacteria; phylum Actinomycetota; class Thermoleophilia; order Gaiellales; family Gaiellaceae; genus PALSA-600. The sequence goes on along the minus strand of DASREW010000007.1, from coordinate 7,495 downwards.
CGGCGGTCGCGGTCGCACTTTCCGAGCGCGTCGCCCGCGACACCGTGCGCCGGGTCGTGGCGGCGCAGGAAGCCGAGCGGCGCCGGCTGGCGCTCGAGCTGCACGACGAGACCGGGCAGGCGCTGACGTCGATCCTCCTCGGGTTGAGAGCGATCCGGTCGTCCAAGTCCGACGAGGATGCGGCCCGCGCGGAAGCAGACCTGCGCGAGCTCGTGGTGCAGGCGCTGCAGGATGTGCGCGCGCTCGCCGTCGAGCTGCGGCCGGCGGCACTCGACGACTTCGGTCTCGAGCCCGCGCTCGAGCGCCTCGTGCACACGTTCTCCGAGCAGAGCGGCATCGCAACCTCGAGCGACTTCGCACTCGACGGCCGCCTGTCGCCGGAGCTCGAGACCACGCTCTACCGTGTCGTGCAGGAGGCGCTCACGAACGTGGTCAAGCATGCGGGCGCGGAGCACGTCAGCGTCCTCGTCGCAAAGCGGGACGGCCAGGTGATCGCGACGATCGCCGACGACGGTCAGGGGTTCTCGGACGACGAGGTGCGCGACGACGCGCTCGGCCTCGTCGGGATGCGCGAGCGGGTCGCGCTCCTCGGCGGCACGCTCAAGGTGCGCTCCGAGCCCGGCGAGGGAACGACGGTCTCCGCTCAGGCGCCGTTGCCGGCGGCCTGACCCCTGCACTCGCCGATCGCGACGGCGAGCTCGTGCAGCGAGCCGGCACCGCCGAGGCTCGCGATCCGCACGAGGTCGCCGCCGGTCGTGCGCAGCGCGAGCACCGGCAGCCTGCGGATGCGCTGCGCCGGCGCCCGCCGCACCTCGACCTGGCACAACGCCTCGACCGGCAACGAGAGCTTGCGATCGCGCGAGCTCAGCGTGATCCGGTCACGGTCGAGCTCGAGCCGGCCGGTATAGGGATCGTCACGCCACACCCACAGGACGGGAAACGCCGATTTCATGCGCACACGGTAGGAGCGGCCGAGAGACGCCACATCGGCCCGGCACGCGACAAGTCTGCGGGTTTTTCGGTATGCGACCTCCGCGAAACGGACTAATCTCGTCGCCATGCCCGACCCCGTGCGCGTGCTGATCGTCGACGACCATGCGGTCGTCCGCACCGGGATCCGCCTCCTGCTCGCACAGGAAGACGACATCGAGCCGGTCGGCGAAGCCGCCTCCGGCCGCGAGGCGATCTTCGAGGCGCGCAGCGCAAAGCCCGACGTGATCGTGCTCGACATGGTCATGCCGGACGGCACAGGGCTCGAGGTGATTCCGCAGCTACTGCACGAGGAGCCGAACACGAAGATCCTCGTCCTCTCCATGCAGGACGATCCGCGCTACGTCCGCGAGGCGTTCGCGGCAGGCGCGACAGGCTACGTGCTCAAGGAGGCCGCCGACGTCGAGGTGGTCTCCGCGGTTCGCGAGGTCGCGCGCGGCGGACGCTACGTGCACCCGGAGCTCGGCGCGCGCCTGATCGCAGCCGAGGCCGACGCGGCCCGCAAGGCCGAGCAGGATCCGCTCTCCGACCGCGAGCGCGAGGTTCTCCGCCTGCTCGCGCTCGGCCACACGAACCAGGAGATCGCGAACCAGCTCTACATCTCGGTCCGCACGGCCGAGACCCACCGCGGCCACATCATGCAGAAGCTGCGGCTCTCGAGCCGTGCCGAGCTCGTTCGCTACGCGATCGAGCAGGGCCTCCTCAGCGAGTGAGCAAAAGGAAGAGGGCCGCTTGCGCGGCCCTCTTGCCTGCCAACCGGTGACGTCCCGGTTACGAGACGACTGCCGGCTTCGCCGCGGCCGGGTGCCGGGCGAACCAGGTCAGTGCGGTCTGCGGATTGCGCAGCGCGCCGCCGATCGCGAGGATCGCGAACCCGATCCCGCTGAGCAGCAGCGCGAAGCCGACGACGATCCCGAACAGCGCCAGCTGGCTCGCCATGAAGCTCGAGTCGAGCGCCGTCACGAGAGCGGTCTCGGTGACCCAGACGTTGCGCGCGCCGTTCTGAACGGGCTGCTTCGTCTTCGGGTCGATCGCCGCGTACTTCACGTTGTCGGTGCCGCCTCCGGCCATCAGCTGGGCCTTGGGCGCCGTCGAAGCCGCCGTGTAGATGCCCATCTCGGAGTACGTGTAGCCGCCGGTCGCCTCGAGCGCGTGAATGCGCATGTACTCGGCGAAGCAGCGGGCGCGGGCGCCGGTGTTGACCGCGTCGTTCGCGACCGAGCAGGTCGGGAACGAGATCTTGGCGGTGCCGTTGACGAGCGTGAGCTTGTCGGAGGCAGCCTCTGCCTTGATCCCGGCCGGGGTCATGTCGGGCGTGCCCGTGATGTACTGCTGCTTGAGCTCCTTGGCGACCGTGGAGTGGCCGCTGACGCCCATGAAGATGGCCACGACGCCGAAGACGATCAGGATCGCCGCTGCGACGAGGCCTCCGATCTCGAACAACTTGCGCATGATGCGCTCCCTTCGTTGGCGGCCGATGCTCGTCTTCGCGTCGACCCGGTTTCGCTTGATGTGACGGAGTGTGCGAGCCGAGCGCCGCGTCACCATCGTGGCTCCCGCGGAATCGCGCTGCGGCTTTCCCGCAGCGCCGCTACGTGAGCTGCAGCAGCTCGTGCTCGAGCGCCCACTGCACGAGCTCCGACCGCTTCGAGAGGCCGAGCTTGCGCATCAGGCGCGCGCGGTCGTATTCGGCCGTGCGGAGTGAGACGTTCAGCTCGCGCGCGACGTCGGTGTTGCGATACCCGTAGGCGAGCAGTCGGGCCACGGCACGTTCGCGTTCCGATAGCTGATCGTCGACCATGCGCTGACGATTGCGCGAAGCCGAGGCAGCGGAATCGGCAGTTCTCCGCAACGGGAGCACCGGGTATCCACCCATCTCGAGGACCGCGGCTTTCCCGCAATCGGGACGCAGTCCTCTACCGATTCCGGACGACCGGCGAGGAACGAAGGTCGCGGTATGAGCTTCCTGACAACGGACCCGGTGTCGGCAACGATGCTCGCCGCGGTCGCCGGCTATCTGATGATCGCCGCAGGCCTCGGCAAGAAGCGGCTCGTCCTGCGCGTCGAGCGTTGCCGGGCGTGCGGACGTACGAAGACCCATTGCACGTGCCGCCGGCACTGACACGAAAGGAACGGTCGATTCCGATGACGAACGTCCTCGTTGCCACCTCGAGCCGTCACGGCGCAACCGCTCAGATCGCACGCGCGATCGGCGAGGTGCTGACCGACAACGGGCTCGACGTCGACGTGCTTCGGATCGAAGACGTGCGCGACGTGACGCCGTACGACGCATATGTGCTCGGCAGCGCCGTGTACATGGGGCGCTGGCTCCCGGAGGCGCGCGCATTCGTCGAGGAGCATCGCGAACTGCTCGCGACCCGACCTGCGTGGTTCTTCTCGAGCGGCCCGATCGGGTCGCAGCCGGCCGGCGCAGAGGTCGACACCGCCGACGTCGACGCGCTCGTTCATCCGCGCGACCACCACGTGTTCGGCGGCCGGCTCGCGCTCGGCGAGCTGACCCGCCGCGAGCGCCTCTTCGCGCGGCTGCTCCGCGTACAGGACGGCGACTACCGCGAGTGGCACACAGTCACCGCCTGGGCGACCGCGATCGCGCGCTCGCTCGTCCCCAGCCCCGTCTGACGAACCGAAGGGAGACCACGCATGTCCGAGTCCCGCACACTCAGCTCGACGCACCCGTTCGACATCGCGGCCGCGCGCGAGCGCCTTGCGGACAAGGGCGGCTACGAGATCGTCCACGCGTCCGACGGTGTCGAGATCGGCGTGTACGTGCTCGTAGCGCCCGAGCCGGATCGCCAGCAGCCGCACGACGACGACGAGGTGTACGTCGTGCTCGACGGCAGCGGCACGCTCGAGATCGAAGGCCGCTCGGTCGACCTGCACGTCGGCAACGCCGTCTTCGTCCCCGCCGGCGCCGAGCATCGCTTCGTCGGCTACGAGCAGCTCGCGGTGCTCGTGATCTTCGAGAAGGCGCGTTGATGGACGACTTCGAGCACCTCGACGCGTACTGGCGCGCCGCGAACTACCTCTCGGTCGGCCAGATCTACCTGCTCGAGAACCCGCTCCTCCGGGAGCCGCTCGAGGCAGAGCACGTCAAGCCGCGGCTGCTCGGGCATTTCGGCACGACGCCCGGACTGAACTTCGTCTACGCGCACCTGAACCGCGCGATCCGCGCGCGCGACCTGTCGATGATCTACGTCACCGGGCCTGGGCACGGCGGCCCCGGCCTCGTCGCGAACGCGTATCTCGAAGGCACCTACAGCGAGCTCTATCCGCACGTGAGCGAGGACGCGGCCGGGCTGCGCGAGCTCTTCCGGCAGTTCTCGTTCCCGGGCGGGATCCCGTCGCACGTCGCACCCGAGACTCCCGGCTCCATCCACGAGGGCGGCGAGCTCGGCTACGCGCTCTCGCATGCGTTCGGCGCCGCCTTCGACAACCCGGAGCTCGTCGTCGCCTGCGTCGTCGGCGACGGCGAGGCGGAAACCGGGCCGCTCGCAACGAGCTGGCACTCGAACAAGTTCCTCGATCCCGTCAGCGACGGAGCCGTCCTGCCCGTCCTGCACCTGAACGGCTACAAGATCGCGAATCCGACCGTGCTCGCGCGCATTCCGGAGCACGAGCTCCGATCGCTGTTCGAGGGATACGGCTGGCGCCCGCTGCTGGTCGACGTCGAGCTCGACACGCCGCCCCTCGACGCGCATCGCCGCTTCGCCGCAGTCCTCGACGAGGCGCTCGACGAGATCCGCACCATCCAGGAGTCGGCCCGCGCCGGCGGCGACACGACGCGGCCGCAATGGCCGATGATCGTGCTGCGCTCGCCCAAGGGCTGGACCGGACCGCGTGAGGTCGACGGCGTCCAGGTCGAGGGCACGTGGCGCTCGCACCAGGTGCCGGTCGCAAACGCGCGCGAGGACGCGCGCCACCGGAAGGTGCTCGAGGCGTGGCTCAAGAGCTACCACGCCGAGGAGCTGTTCGACGAGACGGGCCGGCTGGTCCCCGAGCTGCGCGCGCTCGCGCCTGCCGGCGACCGCCGCATGAGCGCGAACCCGCACGCGAACGGCGGCGAGCTGCTGCACGATCTCGTCCTGCCGGACTTTCGCGACTACGCCGTCGCGGTGAAGCAGCCGGGAACGACGTCGACCGAGCCGACGCGGCGACTGGGCGCATTCCTGCGCGACGTGATCGTGCGTAATCCGGAGACCTTCAGGCTCTTCGGCCCGGACGAGACGGCCTCGAACCGTCTCGGCGACGTCTTCGAGGCGACCGACCGCGCCTGGTATGCGGAGCGCGAGCCGGGCGACGACCACCTCGCGCCCGGGGGCCGCGTAATGGAGGTGCTGTCGGAGCACCAGTGCCAGGGCTGGCTCGAGGGCTACCTCCTCACCGGCAGGCACGGCCTCTTCAATTGCTACGAGGCGTTCATCCACATCATCGACTCGATGTTCAACCAGCACGCGAAGTGGCTGAAGACGACGCGGGACATCCACTGGCGCCAGCCGATCGCGTCGCTCAACTACGTCCTCTCCTCGCACGTGTGGCGGCAGGACCACAACGGTTTCTCGCACCAGGATCCCGGCTTCATCGACCACGTCGTGAACAAGAAGGCCGAGATCATCCGCGTGTATCTCCCGCCGGACGCGAACACGCTCCTCTCCGTCGCCGATCACTGCCTGCGGAGCCGGCACTACGTGAACGTCATCGTCGCGGGGAAGCAGCCCGCGCTCAACTATCTTGCGATGGACGACGCCGTGCTGCATTGCACGCGCGGCATCGGCATCTGGGACTGGGCGTCGAACGACGACGGCGACCCCGACGTCGTGATGGCGTGCTGCGGCGACGTCCCGACGCTGGAGACGCTCGCCGCCGTCGACGTGCTCCGTCGCGAGCTGCCCGAGCTGAATGTGCGCGTCGTGAACGTCGTCGACCTCATGCGCCTGCAGCCGGACGCGGAGCATCCACACGGCCTCTCCGACGGCGAGTTCGACACCCTTTTCACGACGGACAAGCCGGTCGTGTTCGCGTTTCACGGCTACCCGTGGCTCATCCACCGGCTCACGTACCGCCGCACGAATCACGGCAACATCCACGTGCGCGGATACAAGGAGGAGGGGACGACGACGACGCCGTTCGACATGGTCATGCTCAACGACCTCGACCGGTTCCACCTCGTCATGGACGTGATCGACCGCGTCCCCTCGCTCGGATCGCACGCCGCAGCGCTCCGGCAGCGCATGGAGGACGAGCGCGTGCAATGCCGCGCGTACACGCGTGTCGGGGGCGAGGACCCCCCAGCGGTCCGCGACTGGGTCTGGCCGTACTGAGGCTCACGCTCTTGGCCGCCTTTTATTCCCCTTTAGGTAGCTCCCACCCGGCGGAGCCGGGCTCCGCGAAAGGCTGACGACGCTGGCGGCGCGGTCCTTCGCGCTCGGCGCTCGGTCGTACATGATGTACTGCCCTTCGCGCCTCGCGCTCGGCTCGCTGGCCAGCGCCGCCCCAGGAACGTGAGGATCCTAGTCGTCAACGCCGGTTCGAGCAGCCTGAAGCTGTCGGTGCTCGACGGCGACGAGCTCGTGTGGTCGGGCAGCGAGCTGGACGAGCTGGAGGCGATCGACGCGGTCGGCCACCGCATCGTCCACGGCGGGACGGAGTTCGTCGAGCCGGTCGTGATCGACGACTCCGTCGTTCGGCGGATCGAGGCGCTCACGGACCTCGCGCCGCTCCACCAGCCGAAATCGCTGCGGGCGCTCGAGCTCGTGAGCGCGAAGCTCCCCGGCGTGCCGGCCGTCGCGTGCTTCGACACCGCCTTCCACGCCGAGATGCCTGCCGCCGCATCGACGTATGCGCTTCCCCGCGAATGGCGGAAGCGGTGGCCGCTCCGCCGCTTCGGCTTCCACGGCCTCTCGCACGCGTACGCGTCGCGTCGTGCAGCCGAGCTCGTGGGCGTGCCGGTCGAGGAACTGCGCATCGTCACCTGCCACCTCGGAGCGGGAGCGTCGCTCGCTGCCGTGCGCGGCGGGCGCTCGGTGGACACGACGATGGGATTCACGCCGCTCGACGGGCTCGTCATGGCGACGCGCTCCGGGTCGCTCGACCCAGGGCTCATCCTCTGGCTGGAAGAGCACATGGGGATGCCGCCCTCCGAGCTCGCATCGACGCTCGAGCACCGCTCCGGTCTCGTGGGCCTCGCGGGAAGCGACGACATGAAGGCGGTGCTCGAGGCAGAGGCCGCCGGCGACGAGGACGCGGAGCTCGCGATCGCCGTCTATCTCCATCGGCTGCGTGGCGAGATCGCGCGGATGGCCGCAGCGATGGGCGGGGTCGACGTGCTCGTCTTCACCGGCGGTGTCGGGGAGAACGCTCCCTCTATCCGTGAACGCGCGCGCGAAGGGCTCGACTTTCTCGGCGACGTGCGTGTGCTCGTCGTCGAGGCGCGCGAGGATCTCGAGATCGCGCGCGGCGTCCGCTCAGCGCTTGCGCTCGAATAGCA
>DASREW010000006.1:0-37132 GCA_035651895.1 Gaiellaceae bacterium | reverse complement strand
GAGCGCCGGCACCTGATGACCGTCGTCGCGCCCCACCTCGTCGAGCGGCTGCCGTTCCTCTTCCCGCTGTACGAGCACGGCCCGCACCGGCCGATCGTCGTCCGGACCGGCGTCCTCCTCTACTCGGCCCTCGCGCGGGCGCGGCTGAACGGGCGGATCAGCGAGCAGCGCGCGCGCCGCCTCGTCCCGCAACTCCGGACCGATCGCCTCCACTCCTCGGCGCTCTACGCCGACGCGCGGACGAACGACGGCCGCCTGACGATCGAGAACGCCGTCGCGGCCGCCGAGCGCGGCGCCGTCGTCCTCAACTACGCGACCGTCACGGCGGTGCGGCCCGACGGCGCCGACGTCCGCATCGACGGCCGCGACGTGCGCGTCCGCGCGGCGGCAGTCGTGAACGCCACCGGGCCGTGGCTCGACCACCTCCGCCGGCTGGAGGACGCCGGGGCGCGCCCGTCGATCCGCCTCAGCAAGGGCGTGCACGTCCTCGTCGACGGCGGCGAGGACTGGGGCGCGGCGGTCACCATCCCCCAGAGCACGGTTCGCGTCAGCTTCGCCATCCCGTGGGAGGGGATGCTCCTCCTCGGCACCACCGACACGCTGCACGAAGGGGCGCCGGAGGAGGCGACCGTCACGGACGACGACGTGCGCACGATCCTCACCGAGGCCGGTGCCGCGATCGAGGGGATCGGCCCCGTCAGGGCGTCGTTCCACGGTCTCCGCGTCCTCCCCGGCGGCCCCGGGGCGACGGCGAGCGCCCGCCGGGAGACCGTGTACACCCACGGCCCCACGGGGATGCTGAGCGTCGCCGGCGGCAAGCTGACGACGTACAGGCGCATCGCGCTCGACGCGCTCGACGCGCTCGGCGTCCGCAACCTGAACCGTGCGCCGCGGCCGCTGCCGGGCGCGGTCGGCCTCGACCGGGTCGAGTGGCCCGTCGAACTCGACGCACGCACGCGCCGCCACCTCCTCCATCTCTACGGCTCGCGCGCCGCCGACGTCGTCCGGCCGGCCCTCGAGGACCCCTCGCTCCTCGAGCCGCTCGTCGCGGGACGGCCGGACCTCCGGGCGCAGGACGCGTGGGCGCGCTCGCGCGAGCTCGCGCTCCGCGACGAGGACGTCCTCCGCCGCCGGACGACCGCGTGGCTGCATGGCGGTTTTCCGCAGCAGCCGCTAGGGTCGGGGCATGCCTCCGAAGTTGACGCGGCTGACCCGGCCGCTCGTTCGTGACCGCCGGGAGCTGAGGCCTGCCACCTGGGACGAGGCGCTCGATCGCGCCGCGTCCGGCTTCCGGAAGGCGCTCGACGAGGGCGCCATGACCGGGCTCTTCAGCTGCTCCAAGACAACGAACGAGCTGAACTACGTCACGCAGAAGTTCAGCCGGGTCGCGCTGCAATCGAACAACGTCGACAGCTGCAACCGAACCTGACACGCTCCTAGCGTCGTCGGTCTGGCGACGGTGTTCGGTGCAGGCGGCGGGACCAGCTCCTACGAGGAGCTGCGAGAGCTCTCGGACCTGATCGTGCTGTGGGGCTCGAACGCCCGTGAGGCGCATCCGATCTTCTTCCACCACCTGCTGAAGGCGCTGAACCGCGGCGCGAAGCTGATCGTCGTCGACCCGCGCCGCACCGCGTCGGCGCAGTGGGCCGACCTGTGGCTCGGCCTCGACGTCGGCACCGACATCCCGCTGGCCAACACCGTCGCGCGCGAGATCATCGCCGCCGGCTACGTGAACGACGAGTTCGTCGCGCGCGCGACGACGAACTTCGACGCGTTCCGCGAGGCGGTCGAGCCGTGGACGCTCGAGGAAGGCGAACGTGTGACCGGCGTTCCCGCCGAGGCGATCCGCGACCTCGCGCACGCGTACGGACGCGCCGAGTACCCGCAGCTCTGCTGGACGCTCGGCATCACCGAGCACCACAACGGCGTCGACAACGTCTTCGCGCTGATCAACCTCTCGCTGCTCGTCGGCGGCGTCGGCCGGCGCGGCGCGGGGCTGCAGCCGCTCCGCGGGCAGAACAACGTGCAGGGCGGCGGCGACATGGGCGCGATCCCGAACAAGCTGCCGGGCTTCCAGGAGATCGAGGACGACGCCCTCCGCGGCACGTTCGAGCGCGCGTGGAACGCGACCATTCCACCGAAGAAGGGGCTGCACCTTTCCGGCATGTTCGAGGCGATGGAGCACGGCGACCTCCGCGCGCTGTACATCGTCGGCGAGAACCCGGCGCAGTCGGAGGCCGACAAGCAGCGTGCCGTCTCGCTGCTCGCAGGTCTCGACCACCTCGTCGTGCAGGACTTGTTCCTGACGCGCACCGCCGAGCTGGCGGACGTCGTGCTGCCAGGGTGCGCGGGCTGGGCGGAGTCAGAGGGGACGGTCACCTCGAGCGAGCGTCGCGTGCAGCGGGTGCGCAAGGCAATCGAGCCGCCGGGCGAGGCCCGCGACGACGTCGAGATCGTCTACGAGCTCGCGCGCCGGCTCGGGCACGAGCTCGGCAGCACGCGCGCCGAGGACGTGTGGAACGAGCTGCGCTCGCTCTCGCCGATGCACGCGGGCATGTCGTACGCCAGGCTGGAGCAGCTCGGCGGCATCCAGTGGCCGTGCTGGGGGGAGGAGCATCCCGGCGAGCAGTTCCTGCACGCGCGCCTGTGGGAGCCGGTCGTCGCGGACCGCGCGCCGTTCACGCCGATCGAGCACTCGCCGCCGGTCGACCTGCTCGACGAGGAGTTCCCGTTGCGGCTCACGACGGGCCGCCGGCTCGAGTCGTTCAACACCGGCGTGCAGTCGGGGCAGTTCGCGTCGCCCCTGCACGTCGGCGGCGAGGCGCTACGTGTCTCGCCCGAGGACGGCGCGCTCTACGGGCTCGTCGACGGCGGCCGCGCGCGCGTTTCTTCTCGCCGCGGCTCGGTCGAAGCACCGGTCGCGTTCGACAAGACCCTCCGTCCCGGCCTCGCGTTCATGAACCTGCACTTCCCCGAGCTCGTCGACACGAACGTGCTGACGATCGACGCGACCGACCCGCTCTCGGGCACCGCGGAGTTCAAGGCGACGGCGATCCGCGTCGAGGCGGTCGGTGCCTGACCTTCGCCTGCTCGACGCGGAGCCGTCGGCGGCCGAGCGCGCGGCGATCGACGCAGTGCTCGGCCCTGCGCCGGTCGAGGACGATCGCACGGCGCGCGCGGACCGCACCCGGCGGCACGAGCTCCTGCCCGCGCTGCGCGCCGCGCAGCGGCGCGTCGGCTGGGTGAGCGAAGGCGCGCTCGGCTATGCGTCGCGCCGCTTGTCGGTGCCGCCCGCCGAGGCGTACGGCGTCGCGAGCTTCTACGCGCTGCTCGCACTCGATGAGCGCCCGGCGGACGTCACGCACGTCTGTACGGATCTCTCCTGCGCGCTCAAGGGCGCGACGGTCGGCCCCGGGGAGCTCGCGAGCCCGTGCCTCGGGCTGTGCGAGCGCGCGCCGGCTCGCTATCGCACGGTCGCAGGCGAGGTGCCGTTCGAGACCCAGCTGCCCGCCGAGTCGCCGCCGCTGCCGCAGCGTGACGGGCTGCGCTTGCTGCGGCGCATCGCGGCAGGCGTCGATCCGGAGTCGCTCGACGCGTACGTCGCGGCGGGCGGCTTCGACGCGCTTGCACGCGCGCGCGAGCTCGGGCCGGAAGGCGTCATCGCCGCGGTGCGCGACGCGGGCCTCCTCGGTCGCGGCGGCGCCGCGTTCCCGACGGGGATCAAATGGGAGGCGGTGCGTGTGCAACCGGCGCAGCCGCACTACGTCGTCTGCAACGCCGACGAGTCGGAGCCCGGCACGTTCAAGGACCGGGTCGTCATGGAGCAGGATCCGTTCGCGCTCGTCGAGTCGATTGCGATCGCGGGGCTCGCGACCGGCGCGTCGAAGGGCTTCGTCTACATCCGCGCGGAGTACCCGCTCGCCCACGCGCGCGTTCAGCACGCGATCGACGCCTCGGCGCCGTACCTCGACGGCTTCGAGATCGAGCTGCGCATCGGCGCCGGGGCGTACGTATGCGGCGAGGAGACGGCGCTCTTCCAGTCGATCGAGGGAAAGCGCGGCGAGCCGCGCAACAAGCCGCCGTTCCCGGTCGAGGTCGGGCTCTTCGGGAAACCGACCGCGGTGAACAACGTCGAGACGCTCGTCAACGTACCGCAGATCCTGCTCGGCGACACGACCGAGACGCGGCTGTTCTGCGTGTCCGGCTGCGTCGAGCGCCCGGGGTTGTACGAGCTCGAGCTCGGCACGCCGCTACGCTCGCTGCTCGAGCTCGCCGGCGCCTCGTCGGTCAAGGCGGTGCTGCTCGGCGGCGCCGCCGGTGCGTTCGTCGGCCCGGCGCAGCTCGACATCCCGCTCTCGCAGGACGACACGCGCGCCGCCGGCCTGACGCTCGGCTCCGGTGTCGTGATCGTCTACGACGAGGACTCAGATCTCGTCGGTGCGCTGCTCCGCATCGCCGAGTTCTTCCGCGACGAGTCGTGCGGCCAGTGCGTGCCGTGCCGGGTCGGGACGGTGCGGCAGGAGGAGGCGCTCCATCGCCTCGCAGCGCAGCGCCCGCATGCAGATGAGCTGCAGACGCTCGCCGAACTCGCGCAGGTGATGCGTGACGCCTCCATCTGCGGCCTCGGCCAGACTGCGGCGAACGCCGTCGCCTCGGCGATCACCAACCTGGGAGTGTTCGCGGCATGAGCCTGCTGATGGCGCCGAAGAAGATGCTCGAGCTGACGGTCGACGGGCAGAGCGTGCGCGTCTTCGAAGGCTCGACGATCCTCGATGCGTGCCGGCAGCTCGGGATCGAGACGCCGACTCTCTGCTACGGCGACACGCTCACGCCTGTGAACGTGTGCCGCGTCTGCGTGGTCGAGGTCGAGGGTGCGCGCACACTCGTTCCGTCCTGCTCGCGCAAGGTTGAGGAGGGCATGGTCGTGCACACGGACTCGGAGCGCGTGCGGCTCTCGCGCCGGCTCGTGCTGGAGCTGCTCGGCTCGTCGGTCGACCTCTCCACGGCTCCGGAGGCGCTCGAGTACATCGAGCAGTACAAGGCGAAGCCGGGGCGCTTCGGCCCGGACGCGGCCCGCGTCGTGCACGAGGTGAAGATCGACAACGACCTGTACGTGCGCGACTACTCGAAGTGCATCCTCTGCTACCGGTGTGTCGAGGCGTGCGGCGTCGACCACCAGAACACGTTCGCGATCGCCGTCGCCGGCCGTGGCTTCGACGCGCACATCTCGACAGAGCTCGACGTGACGCTGCCCGAGTCGGCGTGCGTCTATTGCGGCAACTGCATCGCGGTGTGTCCGACCGGCGCGCTGATGACGAAGCGGGAGTACGACCTGCGGCAGGCGGGCGAGTGGGACGAAGAAGCGCAAGACGTGGTGACGACGGTCTGCCCGTACTGCGGCGTCGGCTGCAACCTCGAGCTGCACGTGCAGGACGGCGAGATCGTGAACGTCACGTCGCCGGACGACCACGACGTGACGCGCGGCAACCTCTGCGTGAAGGGCCGCTTCGGCTTCGAGTTCACGAACAACCGGCAATGACGCAGGTCGAGGTTCTCTACTGGCAGGACATCCCGTCGGTCGTGCGCGCGGGTGACGAGAAGCGCCAGCTGCCGGAGTGGTTCCAGCAGGAGATCGACCGCGTCGCGATGGAGCAGGGCCTGATCGGCAGCGACGCGTACCTCGAGCAGTGGGAATGGCGCCCCGTCGAAGGCGAGTCCGTCGATGCGGTCGTCGAGGAACTCGTCGCGCGCCACGGACGAAAGCGCTAGCCCCCGGGTCTGGCCGGGGTTCGGTGAGGGAGCCCGCTCGCAGGGAGGCTCCCACCATCACGTCTTGGGACGCCGGGACACAACCATCGGCTCGGAGCCCTCGCGCAGGAAGAAATGACCCGGAAACCATTCAATGTGCGCGTGCGCACCAGGCAGGGCCAGCTCGTCCGCATGACTGGAGATGTTCCCGCCGAGAAGGGCAAGCGCTTCTACCCCACCGGTGAACGTCAACCGTTCGCCTTCCCATGCAACGAGCACCTTCGCGCTTTCGTCGACTGAAATCCCGATGGAATCTGCCGCGGCGACGTACGGAGGTCTCGGGGTCACCGTTCGCAACTCAAGCTCTGTATCCACTCCCGACCTTAGAAGGCTGCCAAGCGTGCGAAGGGCTTCGTCGGCGCCGCTGAGGCTAACTTCGCCATGCGCACCCCTGACAACCTCGGCGTCAACAAACCGCCTCATGGCATGTTCTGGCCGTTCTTTTCGTACAGGCGGGTCGGTCGGATTCACGTCGAAGCGCCCCATCCTGGACACATTGACCGGCCCTTGAGTCGGTGTAGGTGTGCGCGCACGTTTGGCGACGGGACGCGGCTCGGAAGGCCGATGCGGTTTTGGCTCAGCTGAGCCGGCGAACGCGGCGCCGTGGACAACCCGTCACAGTTTCGTGACCTCGTCGGTGTCGTCCAACTAGGCAGGGTCAGGCACCTTGCAGGTACGCGAGCACGGCGAGCACGCGGCGGTGGTCCTCCGGGGTCTGCTGCAGGCCGAGCTTGGTGAAGATGCTCGCAACGTGCTTCTCGACGGCGCCGATGCTCAGGACGAGCGCCTTCGCGATCGCGGTGTTCGAGCGGCCCTCCGCCATCAGGCCGAGGACCTCGCGCTCGCGCGGCGTCAGCTTCTGCAGAGGCCCTTTCGCGCGGCGCTGCGAGAAGAGCTGCGCGACGACCTCGGCGTCGAGCGCGGTGCCGCCCTCGGCGACGCGCCGCACGGCGTCGACGAAGTCCTCGACGTGCATGATCCGGTCCTTCAGCAGGTAGCCGACCCCGCCGCCACCCTCGGCGAGCAGCTCCGTCGCGTACGCGTGCTCGATGTACTGCGAGACGACGAGGATCGCCATCTCGGGCACCGTGCGGCGCAGCTCCAGCGCGGCGCGCAAGCCCTCGTCGCGGAACGACGGCGGCAGGCGGATGTCGACGATCGCGATGTCCGGCCGCTCGCGCCGCGCGGCATGCACGAGCGCGTCCGCGTCTGCAACGGCGTCGACGACGTCGAAGCCGTTGTCGCGCAACAGGCGCGTCAGCCCGTCGCGCAGCAGCGCAAGATCTTCCGCGATCAGGACGCGCACGGGAGCTCCGCGAGGAGCGTCGTCCCTCCTCCGGACGGACTGAGGACGGTGAGCTTCCCGTCGAGCGCCTCGACGCGCTGCCGCAGACCGGTGAGGCCCGTGCCGGACGCGTCCGCGCCGCCGCGGCCGTCGTCCGAGACCTGTAGCCGCAGCGTGCCCGGCTCGCGCAGGATCCTCACGTCGATGCGCGTCGCGCCGGCATGTTTCGCCGCGTTGGTCAGCGCCTCGGCGGCGACGAAGTACGCAGCCGTCTCGACCGCGGCCGACGGCCGCTCCGCTTCACCGTCTGCGGCGAGAAACACCGGCACCGCGCTGCGGCACGCAAGCGCGTCGATCGCCGCCTCGAGCCCGCGGTCGGTGAGCACCGGCGGGTGGATGCCGCGCGCGAGATCGCGCAGCTCGCGCAGCGCCTCCTCGACGCCCGCACGCGCCTCGGCGACGAGATCGCGGGCCGCCTCGGGATCGGCGGCGAGCTTCTGCTCGGCCATGCCGAGGTTCATGCCGAGCGCGACGAGCCGCGCCTGCGCGCCGTCGTGCAGGTCGCGCTCGATCCGGCGCAGCTCGTTCTCCTGCACGTCGACCGCGCCGGCGCGCGTCGTCTCGAGCACGTCGATGCGCTCCTCCCCGCGCTGGTACTCGTACAGCGCGTGCGCGCCGAGGATGAGCGCGAACGCGAGTAGCGGCCAGATCGGCCAGAACGAGCCTGCGCCGGCGAGCGCCCACACGACGACCAGGAAGAGGCCGAGCGAGGCCGACACGCCGGCGTGGACGAAGACATCGCCGCGGCTGCGTGCATACGCGGGCCAGGCATGCAGCGCGAGGAGCAGCGCCAACGCAGCGATCGGCCACACCGGCCAGAAGTAGCCGAGACTCGTCGTCGCCCACACGACGACGAGCAGCGCCGCGACGAGCAGCGTCGCGAGCGCGTGTACGCGAACGGTCTTGCCCACCGCCCAATAGCGTGCCTCACCCGCCGGGCGCAGGAGCGCGCCGGCGGGGAGGCGCCAGAGGCGGGCGAGAGGGCGGACGCCGAACCAGGCGACCGCGAGCCCGACCGCGCCGACCGGCATCAGGAGCAGCGCCTTTTCGAGCGATTCGACGTGCCAGGTCCCGACGTCCTCGTCGACGACGCGATACGTGAGTGGCAGAGCGAGCACCCACAGCGACGCGCCGACCCACGAGACGACGCCGACCGCGAGCGGCCAGCCGGCGAACCCCCGCAGCAGCAGGAAGAGCTGCTGCCGCCAGAACGCCGAGTCGGTCACGACCGCCTTGCCGCGCCCCCAGTAGCCCGAGCCGCCCGACGAGCGCGGGGTCGGCGGACCCTCGACGCCGAGCAGCCGCCGCGCGAGCTCCTCCTCGACGCGGGCGAGAGCGCCGACCCCCGCCCGCAGCCCGATCAGGACCGGGACGACGAGCGGGGTGACGACCAGCACCGAGGCGGCGATCCAGCCGGCGAGCAGCAGCCCGAACGCGAGCGTGCCCGTCACCAGCGCCGAGCAGAGATAGGCGAAGGAGCGGACCGAGCGGGTCACGCCGCCGCCTCCGCCTTCAGCTCGGGCAGCCAGCCGAGGGCGCGCGGCAGGTACCAGTTGGCGCGGCCGAGGATCTTCATCGTCGCGGGGAGGAGCACTCCGCGGATGATCGTCGCATCCAGCAGCACCGCGACGGCGAGCCCCGTGCCCATCTGCTTGATGTCGAGCGAGGAGAGCGATGCGAACAGCGCGAACACGGCGACCATCACCGCAGCCGCGGACGTCACCGTGCCGGCGGTCGTGCGGATCCCCGTCGAGACTGCGTCCGCCGTCGACATGCCGCCGTCCACGAGCTCCTTGATCCGGCTCACGATGAACACGTGATAGTCCATCGAGAGCGCGAACAGGATCGCGAACAGGAAGAGCGGCAGCCACGTGACGACGCCTCCGTTCGAGTGGTAGCCGAGCTCCGATTGCAGGTGGCCGTCCTGGAAGATCCAGACGAGCACGCCGTACGCGGCGCCGACCGAGAGCAGATTGAGCGCGATCGCGGTCAGCGGCACGACCACCGAGCGGAACGTCGCGAGCAGGAGCAGGAACGCGAGGCCGAGCACGAACGCGAACACGTACGGCGCGTGGTGCTTGACCGCCGTGTTGAAGTCGGCGTCGCCCGCGGTGTCACCCGTGACGGCATGCTCGACGTTCGGCAGGCGGCCGACCGTGCGCGGGACGATCGCGTTGCGCAGAGCCGAAAGTGCCTGGTTCGACGTCGTGTCCTCGCCGTTGCCGTGCACGGGCAGCGAGATCTGCGCGACGGTGTGCGCCGGGTTGACGGACGTCGTGACCGGCCCGACCATCAGCCCGGTCGCGAGCGCCTCGCGGCGGAGGTTCGCCACCTGCCGTACGACCGCCGGCGCGTCGACGTTCGGCGCCTTGACCACGAGCTCGAGCGGCACCTGAGTGCCGGGGAACACCGTGTTCGCGCGGTCGAACGCCGCGACGGACGGGATGCTCTTCGGGAGGTCGGCTGCGCCCGGCAGCTTCGTGTGCATCGTGAACGCCGGCAGCGCGAGGACGACGAGCGCCCAGAGCGCGATGCCGGACGCGAGCCACGGATGGCGAAGCACCGGCCGCAGGACGGCATCCCAGAGCCGGGACGAGTCGCGCTCGCCTTTGAGCCGCTGGATGATCGTCCGCCGGCTGCGCCACCGCGGCACGGCGACGGCGAGCACGCCGCGCTCGATCCGGTCGCCGAGCTTGCCGAGCAGCGCCGGCAGGACGGTCAGCGAGCCGATCACTGCGACGGCCACGACGAGCATCGACGCGATCCCAAGCGCCGTGAAGACGCTCGAGCCGGCGAACAGCATCCCCGCCATCGCGATCAGCACCGTCCCGCCCGAGACGAGCACCGCCATGCCGGACGTCGAGGCCGCGCGAATGAGCGCATCCTCGCCGTGTCCGCGACGTCGCTCCTCACGCTCGCGCTTCACGTAGAAGAGCGAGTAGTCGACGCCGACCGCCATCCCGATCAGCACGATCACGGACGCCGCCGGATCGGCGGTGTGCCAGACGTGGCTCGACAGCGCATCGAGACCGAGCGATGCGAGCACGGCCGAGATCGCGAGCAGCACCGGGATACCGGCTGCGACGAACGCGCCGAACGCGAGCAGCAGGATCACGAACGTGATCGGCAGGGAGAGCTTCTCCGCCTTGCCGAGATCGCTGCCGATCTTGTCGCTCGTCTGCTGGTCGACGCTCGCCTCGCCGTATTCGGCGACAGTGAGTCGCGGCGCCTGCTTCTGCAGTGCGGCGACCGCCTTCAGCACCGGCTGCACCTGCGTGTCCGCGTTGTCCGGGTCGCCGGTGAGGTCGAACTCGACGAGCGCCGCGCGGCCGTGCTGCGCGGTCGCCGAGCGGTGCACGTGCGCGACCTGGGAGAGCTGCCGAAGCCGCCGCATGACCGTGCGCGTCTCACCTGCGACGCTGCCGGTCCGCGACTGCACGAACACCGCCTCGGTCGACGGCGTCTTGAACCCGGCCTGCGCGAGCATCGTCTCCGCCCGAGCGGTCTCGCCGTTCGAGCTCTCGGCGTCGGTCAGGTTCTTCTTGCCGGCCATCGCGCCGAGCGCGACCGCCGCGACGACGAACGCCAGCCAGAGCAGCGTCGCCGTCTTCCAGTGCGCGGCGCTCCAGCGAGCGGCCCGCGCCGTGACGTTGAGCCTCATTTCGTGTGTCCTTTCGCGTTGGAACCCCGTGCTTCGAGGCTGCCGACGCGAAGAAGGCAGCGAAATGCGGTGCCCTGGTGTTCGCGGTGGGGTTAACCCCCGTCTTGGCTAGAGGCGCTCGACGAGCTGCTTCGGTGTGATCGGAAGCTCACGCACGCGGACGCCCGTCGCGTCGTAGACCGCGTTCGCAACTGCGGCGGCGGTGCCGACGATCCCGATCTCGCCGATCCCCTTCGCGCCCATCGGGTTCACGTGCAGGTCCTCTTCGTCGAGCCAGTCGACCTCGATCGCGGGAATGTCGGCGTTGACGGCGACGTGGTAGCTCGCGAGATCGTGGTTCACGTAATCGCCGAATCTTCCGTCGAGCTTCGATTCCTCGAGGAGCGCCATCGAGATGCCCATCGTCATGCCGCCGATGAACTGCGAGCGCGCCGTCTTCGCGTTGATGATCCGGCCCGTCGCGAAGATTCCGAGCGCGCGCGACACGCGTACCTCGCCCGTGTCGGAGTCGACCCGCACCTCGACGAACTGCGCACCGAAGCCGTGGCTCTCGAGTGGCTCGCGATCGACGCCCGCGGCGTCGCCTTCCGTGTCGGCGTGCACCTCGAACGGCAGCTCGCCGTTCAGCTGCGAGCGAAGCTCGCGGCACGCCTTCACGACCGCGGCGCCCCAGGACGAGAGCCCCATCGAGCCGCCCGCGATCATCGCCTGCGGCAGCTGCGAGTCGCCGACCTCGACGCGCACGCGCTCCACCCCCACTTCGAGCGTGTCGGCGGCGATCTGCGTCAGCGCCGTGCGCGCGCCCGTGCCGATGTCGGCCGCGGCGATCCCGACGACGAACGTGCCGTCCGTCTCCGCGCGCGCGAACGCCTGCGACGGCCGCCGCCGCGCCGGATACGTGGACGCCGCGACGCCCGTCCCGATCAGGATCGGGCCCTCGCGCCGCGGCTCCGCCCGCCAGCCGAACCGCTCGGCTCCCTCGCGCAGGCACGCGACGAGGTTCCGGGTCGAGAAGCGATGACCGCTCTCCGGATCGAGCTCGGGCTCGTTGCGGATGCGCAGCTCGAGCGGGTCGATGTCGAGCTTCCGTGCGAGCTCGTCCATAGCCGACTCGAGCGCGAACATCCCGGGACATTCCCCCGGCGCGCGCATCCACGACGGCGTCGGCACGTCGAGCGCAGCGAGCTTGTGCGTCGTGCGGCGGTTCGGCGCCGCGTACATCATCCGCGTCGCAACCGCCGTCTGCTCCGCGAACTCCTTCAGCGTCGAGGTCTGCTCGACGACGTCGTGCGCGATCGCAACGAGGCCGCCGTCCCGTCTCGCACCCAGCCGCACGCGCTGGATCGTCGGTGTCCGATAACCGGTGACGGCGAACATCTGCTGCCGCGTGACGGCGACCTTCGCGGGGCGGTCGACGACCTTCGCCGCCATCGCGGCGAGAATCACATTCGGCCGCGGCGTCCCCTTCGAGCCGAAGCCGCCGCCGACGTGCGGCGCGATCACGCGCACGTGCGACGGATCGACCTCGAACGCAGTCGCGACCGCCTGCCGCACCGGCCCGACGCCCTGGTTCGAGTCGTAGAGCGTCACGTCGTCGCCGTCCCAGACGGCGATCGTTGCGTGCGGCTCCATCGCGTTGTTGTGCTCGGCCGGCGTGCGGTACGTCTCGTCGAGCGTCACCTCGGCCGCCGCGAACGCGCCGTCGAAGTCGCCCTCCGAGGTCGCGGCCGGAAAGTCGGGATTCACTTTCTCGGGTGCATAGAGCTTCGGATGGTCCTCCGTGAGCACCGAGTCGTTCTCCGCTTCCTCGTAGTCGATGCGCAGCGTCCGTTCCGCCTCCTGCGCGGCGGCGTACGTCTCGGCGACGACCGCCGCGACCCACTGGTTGCGGTAGGCCACGCGATCGGACTGGAAGAGCGCCAGCTCGGGATCGACGTCCTCACCGAGCTTCGGCGCGTTGCCGTGCCAGAGGACGGCGAGCGCGCCGCGCGCCGAGCTCTCGTCGACCGAGACGACGCGGCCCTTCGCGATCCGGGCCGACACAGCGACGACGTAGACCGCGCGCTCGGCCTCGTACTCGTAGGCGTACTTCGCCTGGCCGGCGACCTTCTCGCGCCCCTCGATCCGGTCGAGCGGCGCGCCGATCGCGCGCTGCAGCATCTCGCTCACCGGACTCCGCTCCGGCGCCGGCAAAGCCGGCACCTGCGCTCTCTGGTGAGCTCCGTCAAGCCTACGCTCACGCAAGCTCCCCGAGGACGCGACGAATCGTGTTGCGTGCGAGCGGCACCTTGTACGCGTTGCCGCTCAGTGGGCGCGCCTCCGCGAGCTCGGCCTCGGCGGCGGCCGCGAACCGCTCCGGCGTGGCCGGGCCGCCGCGCAGCGCCTCCTCCGCGCGCGTCGCTCGCCACGGCTTGTGGGCGACGCCGCCCAGCGCGATCCGCACGTCGGAAATCGTCCCGTCCTCGACGCGGAGCACGGCAGCGACGGACACGAGCGCGAACGCGAACGACGCCCGCTCGCGCACCTTGCGATACGCGGAGCGCCCCTCGACCGGCGGGAGCTCGACCGCGACGATCAGCTCGCCCGGCTCGAGCACCGTGTCGCGCTCGGGCTCGTCGCCCGGCAGCCGATGGAAGTCGACCAGCGGGATCCGCCGCTCGTGGGTGACCACGACCGCATCGAGCGCAGTGAGCGCAACCGCCATGTCGGACGGATGCGTCGCGACACACGCCTCGGACCAGCCGAGGATCGCCAGGTTCTCGTCGACGCCTTCGCGCGCCGAGCAGCCGGCGCCCGGCTCGCGCTTGTTGCACGGCTTCGTGACGTCCATGAAGTAGAGGCAGCGCGTGCGCTGGAGCAGATTGCCGCCGACCGTCGCCAGGTTCCGCAGCTGGCCCGAGGCGCCTGCGAGCAGCGCCTGCGAGAGCACCGGGTACTGCATCCGAACCCGCGGATCCTGCGCGAGCGCGTTGTTCTTCACCGCCGCGCCGATCCGGAGGCCGCCGCACGGGAGCTCCTCGACGCCGCCGGGCAGACGGGTGACGTCGATCAGCCGCTCGGGCGTCTCGACGCCGAGCTTCATCAGGTCCACGAGGTTCGTCCCGCCGCCGAGGAACCGCGCACCGTCGGCGGCAGCGCGCACGGCCTCCTCGACCGCGGTCGCGCGTTCGTAGCCGAACTCCCTCACGTCGCGTCGAGGATCGCCGGGACGATGTTCACGTAGGCGCCGCAACGGCAGATGTTGCCGCTCATCCGCTCGCGGACGGCGTCCTCGTCGAGCTCGAGCCCTTCCGCCGCAACCTCGTCGGCCATCCCGATCGCCGAGCAGATCTGACCGGGCGTGCAGTAGCCGCACTGGAAGGCGTCATGTGCGACAAACGCGCGTTGCAGCGGGTGAAGCTCGCCGTTCGCAACCCCCTCGATCGTCGTGATCTCCGCGTCGTCGTAGGCGACGGCGAGCATCAAGCAGCTGTTCGCGCGCCTGCCGTCGACGAGAACGGTGCAGGCACCGCACTGCCCGTGATCGCAACCCTTCTTCGCGCCGGTCAGCCCGGCGTGCTCGCGGAGCGCGTCGAGGAGCGTCGTCCGCGTGTCGAGCGCGAGCTCGAGGCGCTGCCCGTTCACGTGCAGGGTGACGTCAACGACCGGCACGGCGGTCCGTTACCCCGAGCGCCGCTGAGCTAACTCGCTATGTTCACGCCCGTGAAGATCGGTGTTCTCACCGGCGGCGGGGACTGCCCCGGCCTGAACGCGGTGATCCGCGCCGTCGCGCGGCGCTCGTGGTCGCACGGCCACGAGGTGGTCGGTGTGCGCGAAGGCTGGCGCGGGATGGTCGAGGAGATCTTCCAGCCGCTCGGCCGCGGCGAGATCTCCGGGATCCTGCCCCGCGGCGGCACGATCATCGGCACGAGCCGGACGAACCCCTTCAAAGTCGACGGCGGAGTCGACGCGGTGAAGAAGTCGTTCGAGAAGCTCGACGCGCTCGTGGCGATCGGCGGCGAGGACACGCTCGGCGTGGCTGCGCGGCTGTACCGCGAGTTCCAGCTCCCGGTCGTGGGCGTCCCGAAGACGATCGACAACGACCTCTCGGGCACGGACTACACCTTCGGCTTCGACACCGCGGTCTCGATCGCCACCGAGGCGATCGACCGCCTGCACACGACGGCGGAGTCGCACAACCGCGTCATGGTCGTCGAGGTGATGGGCCGGCACACAGGCTGGATCGCCGTGCACAGCGGCATCGCCGGCGGCGCCGACGTCATCCTCATTCCCGAGCAGCCGGTCGACTTCGACGAGGTGGTCGGCGAGATCCAGAGCCGGCACGCCAAGGGGAAGAACTTCTCGATCGTCGTCGTCTCCGAAGGCTGCGAGCTCCCGGGCGCGGAGGACAAGGGCGAGGTCGACCAGTTCGGGCACAAGCTCCTGGCGAAACGCGGTGTGGGCGAACGGCTCGGCGAGGAGATCGAGGCCCGCACCGGCTACGAGACGCGCGTGACCGTGCTCGGCCACACGCAGCGCGGCGGCTCTCCGACCGCACGCGACCGCATCCTCGCGACGCGCTTCGGGCTCACCGCGGCCGACCTGGTCAACGCCGGCGACTTCGGCAAGATGGCCGCCCTGCGCGGCGACGACGTGATCGCGTGCTCCCTCGACGAGGCGACGGCCGAGCTCAAGACCGTCCCGCTCGAGTGGTACGAAGTGGCGAAGGCGTTCTTCGGCTGAACCTGGTTCGCAGAACCAGGTTCGTGTCTTCGGCGCCGCGAAGCTCGTTCACGATCGCCTAAGACGGTAACTCGGTTCTTCGAACCGAGTTACAGCTCCGCCAGCGGGAACGACCGGTGCCGCCGCGGCGGGACGAGGAAGTTCTGGCGCGCGGTCGTCGAGAGGATCGAGTTGAAGCCCTGCTCGCGCGCCCGCGGCTCGAAGGGGATCGTGCCGTCGGGCAGATGGCCGTCCATCGCCATCCGGTTTCGGTGGAAGTCGTCACCCGTCGGGTTGAAGACGACGAAGTGGACGCCGGCGGCCGGGATGTGGCTGTACTGCGAGCCGTGCTCGGCCCACGCGTACGGGTTGTCGAGCGTGTTGAAGTCGGCGCGGATCGGGATCGCGGCGCCCTTCGGGTACACCGTCCCGTCGGTGGCGACGAACTGCTCGAGCAGCCGTGACGTGGTCTGGATCGCGGCGCTGTGCCCGATGCGGCCCGTCTCGCGGTAGTCGCTTCGCACCTTCGCCGCGCTCGACACCTGCTTCGGCCCCTGAGGCACCGTCTGCGTTCCCTGCACGACGTTGAGCGTCGGCCGGAACGCCGTCGCGACACGCTCGTCGAAGTCGAAGTTGAGGTACCACGCCTCGACGTCCTCGTGGATGTGCGACAGGTGCATGTGCGTGCCGTGGACGAAGTAGTCGCTGCCGCGGAAGTCGACGTAGCCGAGCGTCTCGAAGTTCGCGATCTTGCCCGGCCCCATCCCCGCCTTCTGCGTCGAGGTGAAGCCGAGGAAGAGCTCGGCGGTGTCCGGGATCAGGTCCGAGCCGGGAATCTGCGCCGCGAGGGCCATCTGCTTCGGCAGCGACGTCTTCCCGTCGAAGCCGCCGCCGGCGAAGCCACGGCGGATGCTCGTGAACTGGAACAACCCCGACTGATGAAGCCGTTGCTCTGCGTCGAGGATGTGCGCGCGCACGTCGGAGCGAAGCAGGATGACGACGTCGTTCGCCTCCATCTTCGTGTCCGTCGGGTCGCTCGGGAAGCGCGTCGCGTCGAACACGACCGGCTTGTTCGCGCGGCGGTCGTGCGGCACGTACTTCGCGAACGCTGACGGGACGAGGCGGTGGAAGTACGGCAGTCCCCACGCGACCGTGACGCCGAGCCCGGCCGGTGACGGCGCGTACTCCGTGTCGAGACCCGCGAGCAGGTCGGTGAGCTTCCGCTGCGCGTCGCGCACGTCCGCGCGGTCGGCCCTCACTCGCGCTGTGATCAGCTCGTGGTGCAGCGGCGGCACGAGCACGGGGATGCCATTCGACTGCGTCACCCGCACGCCGTCGAGCAGATGCTGCTCCGGGAACGCGACGGCTGCGTCGGCGCGCTGCGGCGACGTGCCGGCGAGCTTGTCGACGAGCTCGTAGATCCCGCTCGCGCCGAGCGCACCCGCGGCTGCGCCGACGAGCGCCTGCTTGCGCGTGAGCTTCATCGTCAGGCCTTCGCGGCGGCGGGCTTGATCAGGACGAGGTCGGTCAGCTCCTGCTTCAGGTACTGCCGGAGCTTCGGTCCGTTCAGCGGCGGCGCGAGGTGCTCCGACAGCGTGTAGAGGTTGCCGTAGCGGCGCCACAGCAGCAGGTAGTGCCAGGTGTCTGCGTCCTGATTCACCGTGTAGAGGGTCGTCGTGATCCCATTCGCGGTCACGGTGCCGCTCGGATTGGCGAAGCACGGGACGTTGCGGCTGTCGCTGCCGCCCGTGCGGCAGGTGGGAATGGTCGTCCGGCCCGGATAGGCGCGCAGGTTGACGTGCAGCTCACCGCCGCCGCCGCCCGCGTCGGTGTCCTGCCAGACGAAGCTCTCGAGATAGCTCCGGTCCTTCGACACCGAGTCGATGTTGTTCCACTGGCCGCCGATCTGGTCGGTCAGCGGGTCCGGGAGCCAGCCGGGGCAGTACACCGGCGCCTGGATGCGGTTCGCGAGCGCCTGCCAGCCCGCCGGGTGCGCGCAGACGCGCTGCGGCGCGGGGTCGTGGTAGGCGACGGCCGTGGCCGCCTTCTTCCCGCCGCAGCCGGCCGCCAGCAGCACACACGCCCCCAGGAGCAGGGAAATCGTGAGGAGCCCTCTCACAGGCTCCCCATGGTAGCCCCCTAAACGTCCGGTGGCTGGTCGCCGACGAGGACGCCGACGTTGCCCGCTGCGATCAGGACGGCGTCCACGCCCGCCCGCTCGAGCGCGAGGACTTCCTCGCGCGTCGAGACCTCGACCTGCGCGATCGCGAGCTTGCCGGCGGGGACGTCGGGCAGCAGCTCGAGCACCGCGTCGAGCGGGTCGACGTCGCCGTCGATGTCGTGGGCGTTCAGCAGGAAGATCTCGGGGTCGAGCCGCTCGAGCGCCTGCTCGAGCTCCTCCTCGTCGCGCACGTCGACGACCGCTTCGAGGTGGTGATGCCTGGGCTCGTCCTCCGGCCGGATGCAGATCGCGTCCGCGTCGTGGGGCGCGCCGGTGCCGATCCAGAGCAGCGGCAGCGAGGTGGCGTCTCGAATGCCGTCGATCGTCGACGACACCGCCACTGCCTCGGCGCCCTGCGCTTCGGCATGCTCCGCGGCGGCTGCGTCGGCGACGCAGACGATGATCGAGATCCCGTCTCCCTCGGAGATGCGTTGGCTGAGGCGGCGCGAGCCTGGCACGAACTACGGAAGCGTAACCCGAGTGGCGGGCAGCCGCTCGTGGCCGCCCCAGTCGTCGCGCGCGGGCGCGAACAGCTCGACGATCACCGCACCGTCCGGCCCGACGGCGACGTCGTGCGGCGTGTCCCCGGGGATCACCCACATTGCGCCCGGTGTGAGCTCCTGCGTCTCGCCGCCGATCGTGAACGTCACCGATCCGCGCAGCAGGATGCCGGTCTGCTCGTGCGGGTGCTGGTGCTCCGGCACCACCGCGCCCGCGTCGAGCTCGATGTACGTGAGCATCGCCTCGGCGCCCGTGACCTCGCGGGCTGTCAAGCCCGGCCAGATCTGGATCCGCTCCAGCTCGTCGAGATGCGAGAAGGCGCTCATGCGTCAGGTTCCGATCGGATGCCAGACGGTCTTCAGCTCGAGGAACGAGGAGATCTCCCAGAGCGACTGCGTGTCGGGTTGGCCGTGCACGACGCGCTTCACGTTATCCGCTGCGGCGGTCTCGAGCTCGGCGAGCAGGCCGTCGGCGCCGGTGACGTCGATCGCGTTCACGTCCATGTGGCTCGCGAGCCACGGTGCGAGCTCGGCGCGCTGACCGGTCAGCAGGTTGACGACGCCGCCCGGCACGTCACTCGTCGCGATCGCCTCGGCCAGCTCGATCGCCGCGAGCGGCCGTGTCTCCGACGCGAGCGCGACGACTGCGTTGCCACCGGTGAGCGCCGGTGCGATCCGCGAGACGAGCCCGAGCAGCGGCGGCTCGTCGGGCGCGACGATCGCGACGACACCCGTGGGCTCCGGGATCGTGAAGTTGAAGTACGGGCCGGCGACCGGATTCGATGAGCCGAGCACCTGCGCGAGCTTGTCGGCGAAGCCTGCGTACCAGACCCAGCGGTCGATCGCGCGGTGCACCTCGTCCTTGCCGGTGCACAGCTCGGCGAACTCGGGGACGCGCGCCTCCATCATCTCGGCGATGCGGTAGAGCACCTGACCGCGGTTGTAGGCCGTTGCACTCGCCCATTTCGGCTGCGCGCCGCGCGCCGCCTGGACGGCGTCACGCACGTCCTTGCGCGACGCGCGCGCGACGTTCTGGCCCTCCGCCTCGTACGTGCGCCCGGACTCGCTGCGCGGGAACGCGCCGCCGACGAACAGCTTGTAGGTCTTCTTGACGGGAAGGCGGTTAGCCACCGGTCACCTCCGTCTCGAAGCGGAGGTACGGCTCCATGCCGTGCAGGCCGCCCTCGCGGCCGAAGCCGGACTCCTTGTAGCCGCCGAAGGGGCTCGTCGGGTCGAAGCGGTTGAACGTGTTCGCCCAGACGACGCCGGCGCGCAGGCGCTCGGCCATCCAGAGGATGCGCGAGCCCTTCTCGGTCCAGACGCCGGCGCTGAGGCCGTACGGCGTGTTGTTCGCCTTCTCGACCGCCTCGTCGGGCGTGCGGAACGTGAGCACGCTGAGCACCGGGCCGAAGATCTCCTCCTGGGCGATGCGGTAGCTCTGCGCGACGTTCGTGAAGACGGTCGGCGCGAACCAGTAGCCCTTCTCCGGCAGTCGGCACGGCGGCTGGTAGATCTCTGCGCCTTCGTCGGTGCCGGCGGCGACGAGCTCCTGGATCTTCTCGAGCTGCATGCGCGAGTTGATCGCACCGACGTCGGTGTTCTTGTCGAGCGGGTCGCCGACGCGCAGCGTCTGCATGCGCTTCTTCAGCTTCTCGACGACGGGCTCGTAGATCGACTCCTGCACGAAGAGGCGCGAACCGGCGCAGCAGACATGGCCCTGGTTGAAGTAGATGCCGTTGACGATGCCCTCGACCGCCTGGTCGAGCGCGCAGTCGTCGAAGACGATGTTCGCCGCCTTGCCGCCGAGCTCGAGCGTCACCTTCTTGCCGGTGCCGGCGAGGCGGCGCTGGATCGCCTTGCCCACCTCGGTCGAGCCGGTGAACGCGATCTTGTCGACGTCGGCGTCGACAAGCGCGGCGCCCGTCGAGCCGTCGCCGGTGACGATGTTGACGACGCCCGGCGGCAGCTCCGCCTGCCGGACGACATCGCAGAAGAGCAGCGCCGTGAGCGGCGTCGTCTCGGCCGGCTTGAGGACGACGGTGTTGCCCGCCGCGAGCGCCGGCGCGATCTTCCACGCGAGCATCAGCAGCGGGAAGTTCCACGGGATGATCTGGCCTGCGACGCCGAGCGGCTGCGGCGTGCGGTTCGGGAACGCGTACTCGAGCTTGTCGGCCCAGCCCGCGTAGTAGAAGAAGTGCGCGGCCGCGAGCGGCAGGTCGACGTCGCGCGACTCCTTGATCGGCTTGCCGCCGTTCAGGCTCTCGAGCACCGCGAACTCACGGCTGCGCTCGGCGAGGATGCGCGCAATGCGGAAGAGGTACTTCGCACGCTCGCTGCCGGGGAGCTTGGCCCACGCTGTCGACGCCTCGCGTGCGACGCCGACCGCGTTCTCGACGTCCTTCGCGCTCGCCTGGCCGACCTGCGCGAGCGGCGATTCGTCGCGCGGCGAGATCGTCGTGAAGTGCTCCTTCGCGTCGAGCCACTCGCCGCCGACGTAGAGGCCGTAGCGCTCCTGCAGGCGGACGACGTCGGTCGACTCGGGCGCGGGCGCGTAGGTCCAGTCGGCGGGGACCGGGCTGCGGTCGCCGCGCTTTGCGACGTCAGTCATTGGAGCACCGCGTGAGACGACCACGCGTTGACGGGGTGCGATGGACGTTCGGAGGCAAGGACGCAGGGAGCGGCGGTAGCAGCGCTACCGCCGCGACTGAGGACGCCGCATCCGGGCGTCCAGCGCGGCCCGGCAACTCGTGCTCGGCTCAGGTGGTGCTCAGTCATTAGTGAAGTAATCCTTGCTCTGGTAGACGCCCGTCTTCTCCTTGCGGAGCTGCATGAGGATGTCGTTGACCAGGCTCGACGCGCCGATCCGGTAGAGGTCGGGCGTCAGCCAGTCGGGGCCGAGCGTCTCGTGCACCTGCACCAGGTACTGGATCGCGTTCTTCGCGGTGCGGATCCCGCCGGCGGGCTTCATGCCGACCTTGCGGCCCGTCTCGTCGTGCACGTCACGGATCGCCTCGAGCATCACGAGCTGCACCGGCAGCGTCGCGGCGCCCGGCAGCTTGCCCGTCGACGTCTTGATGAAGTCGGCACCGGCGGCCATCGCGAGCAGCGACGCGCGGCGAACGTTGTCGTAGGTACCGAGCTCGGCCACCTCGAGGATCACCTTCAGGTGCGCCTCGCCGCACGCCTCTTTCACCTTGACGATCTCGTCGAAGACCTTCGCGTAGCGGCCGGAGAGGAAGGCGCCGCGGTCGATCACCATGTCGATCTCGTCTGCCCCCATCGCGACGGCGTCCTCGACGTCGCGCACCTTCACGTCGAGCGGGCTCTGACCGGACGGGAACGCGGTTGCGACGCTCGCGACCTTCACGCCGCTGCCGGCAAGGCGCTCCTTCGCCACCGGCACGAGGTTCGGGTACACGCAGACCGCCGCGACGGAGGGGATGTTCGCGTCGCCCGGGTCCGGCCGCATCGCTTTCGAGCAGAGCGCGGCGACCTTGCCGGGCGTGTCCTGGCCTTCCAGCGTCGTCAGGTCGCAGCAGCGGATCGCAAGCTCGAGCGCCCAGACCTTCGCGCCCTTCTTGATCGAGCGCTTGGCGAGCTCGCCCGCGCGCTGCTCGACCGCGACCTGGTCGATCGAGCCGATGCGCGGCAGCCGTTGCTCGAGCGGCAATTCGAACCCGCGGGGAAGAACAGGCGCCTGCGCCATGTGTGGGCAGTGTAGTCCTGAGGGAAATCCTGGCCGATGGACGAGATCAGAGCCGAGTCCTGGACGCATCTGCACGAGTTGCTCTTCGCCGACTCGTGGCACGAGGGCCTGCGCCGGCACCGCTCCGACTTCGTGTTCCGCGGCGAGGCGTCGCGGGACGGGAAGCTGATCACGAGCCTGCAGCGGCTCGGCGGCGACATCGCCGAGGTCGAGCCGCACCTCCTCCGCAGCTTCCGCAAGTACGCGCACCGCTCCGACGTCCCGGAAGACTCGATCTGGCACTGGCTCGCGGTCGCGAAGCACCACGGCCTCGCGACGCGCATGCTCGATTGGACGTACTCGCCCTACGTCGCGCTGCATTTCGCAACCGCCTATCCCGTCGACTACGAGCACGACGGCGCGATCTGGATGGTCGACTTCGTGAAGACGAATCGCCTGCTGCCGAAGAAGCTGCGCGACGCGGTCGAGCGTCAGGGCATGAACGCGCTCTCGGCCGATCTGCTGCGCGAGTGCGCGCCGACTCTGGCGGAGTTCGACAAGCTCGGCGACGACTTCGTCGTCTTCTTCGAGCCGCCCGCCCTCGACCAGCGCATCGTCAACCAGTACGCGCTCTTCTCGCTGATGCCGTCGCCCGAGACGCGCATGGACGAGTGGCTCGAGCGCAACGCGGGGCTCGCCCGGCGCATCGTCCTGCCCGCGGAGCTGAAGTGGGAAGTTCGCGACAAGCTCGACCAGGCGAACATCACCGAGCGCGTCCTCTTCCCCGGTCTCGACGGCCTCGCCGTCTGGCTGCGGCGCTACTTCTCCCCGCGCGGCGGCTGAACAAGGGCGAGCGCGCGAACGAGCTGGGGATCGGCACGATCGGCCAGCAGTGTCGCCCGAACGAGCGACGCCGGATCGGATGCCGTCACCGCGCGGGTGAAGAGCGACGACGCGCGCTGCAGGTCGCCGCACGGACGGACGAGCGCGTCGGCGTCCGGCGACGGCGCATCGACCCCGGCGATCATCTGCCGGCACGCGGTGAGATCGGTGTAGGCAATGAGCAGCGCGAACAGCGTCGACGTGTTGCGGATCGCACGGCCGGCGGCGACGGATGTCGTGCCGCCGAGCTCCGCCGAGGTGACGTCGCCGTGGAGCTGCGTCAGGACGCGGACCGCGTTCGCCCGCCACGGCCCGCGAGGCGGGCTGGTGAGCTTTCCGCCGCCGCAGCCCACTGCGAGCGCGACGGCCGCTGCGAGCGCGGCGAACCGCACCCGCCCACCCTACAACCCGAGCCGCTCCAGCATCGTCTCGTTGCGGCGCCACTTCGGCGACGCCTTCACCTGCAACTGCAGGTAGACGGGATGACCGAGCAGCGCCTCCACGTGTGGGCGCGCGCCGCGGCCGATGTCGCGCACCATCGTGCCGCCCTTGCCGATCAGGATCTGCTTCTGGCTCTCGGTCTCGGTATAGAGCCGCACGTGTACGCGCTTCTCGTCGATCTCGACCACCTCGGCGGTGAGCGCGTGCGGCACCTCCTCCTTCGTGAGCCGCAACGCCTGCTCGCGCACGAGCTCGGCGATGCGTGCCTCGACCGGCATGTCGGTGTCGGTCTCGGGTGGGTAGTAGAGCGGCCCTTCGGGCAGCAGCGAGATCAGGTCCGAGCGAAGCTCCCCGATCCCGTCGCCGGTCATCGCGCTCACCGGATGCAGTGCGTGGAAGTCCCCCAGGGACGCCGCAGTCTTCATCTGCGTCGCAATGTGCCCCGCCTTGAGGCGGTCGACCTTGTTCAGCACGATCACGACCGGGACGCCGAGCGCGAAGACGCGCCGGGCGACGAAGCGGTCGCCCGCACCGATCCGCTCGCGCGCGTTCACGACGAGCAGCACCACGTCGACGTCGCTCGCCATCGTCTCGTCCACACGCCCCTGCATCCGCTCGGTCAGCGGGTCGATCGGCTTCTGCCAGCCCGGCAGGTCGACGAGCACGAGCTGTGCGTCGTCGTCGGTGTAGACGCCGCGTATTTGGTGGCGGGTCGTGTGCGGCTTGTCGGAGACGATCGCCACCTTCGAACCGGTGAGCGCGTTCACGAGCGTCGACTTCCCCACGTTCGGCCGCCCGGCGACCGCGGCGAACCCCGACTTCAAGGCAGGTCCCACGTGTCCGGCAGCAGGTCGCCGGCCGTGTACTCGGCGACCGACCCGTCGTCGCGGCGGAACGACACCGACGGGATGCGCCACTCGTACAGCCACTGCCGGCAGCCGCCGCACGGCGACGCGGTGATGCCGATCGCCTCGATCTCGCCCGGCCGCACGCCTGCGGACGCCGCGTTCGCGATCGCGACCTTCTCGGCGCACAGTCCGAGCGGGTACGCCGCGTTCTCGACGTTCACCCCGGCGAACTCGCGCCCATCGCTCGTCCGCACGACGGCGCCCACATTGTAGTTCGAGTACGGCGCATACGCCTGCTCGGCGGCGGCCTCGGCTTTCTCGACGAGCTGGGTCACTGAAACACCTGGAAGACGACGAGCGTAGCGAGGGCGCCGACGAGCGCGCCGTACGTGACCTCGAGCGCAGAGTGGACGCCCGACTCGACCCGGGTCTGGGCGACGAGCAGCGCCATGATCAACGCGAGCGACGAGACGAGGAAGCGGTGGTCCGCGCCGGCAACGTAGGTCGCCGCGACCCAGCCGGCGAACGCGAGCGCCGCGTGCCCGGAGGGCACGCCGCCGCGCAGGGGCGTCCCGCGTCCGGTGTACGCCTTCGTCGCGATCACGAGGATGATCGTCAGCACCAGCGCGACGAGCGTGATCTCGGCAGGCGCCTGCCGCAGCCGCTCGAGCAGCTGCGAGGAGCGGTCGGCGAGCTTGCCGGCGAAGACGATGTAGCCGACGGCAAGCGCGTTCACGGAGGCGATCAGCACCGCGCCGGCGGCGATGTCCTTGGCGAGCTTCGCCATCGGGTCGAACGACGTCGTCGCGATGTCGATCGCGGCCTCGACCGCGGTGTTCAGCATCTCGGCGATCAGCACGAACGTGATCGAGATCAGCAGCGCGATCAGCTCGAACTTGCTCACGTTGATCACGAGCGCGACGACGAGCACGACGAACGCGACCGCGAAATGGATGCGCATGTTGCGCTGCGTGCGCAGGACGTGGATGACGCCCTCGACTGCGAAGTTGAACGAGTCGAGGACGCCCGGCTGCCTGCGCGGATTCATGCGAGGAGCTCCTGTTCGCGCCGGGCCATCTCGTCACTGTGATCCCAGCCCAGGACGTGCAGCAGCCCGTGCACGAGCGGCCACCGCCACTCGTCGCCGACGACCTGCGGACAGAGCACGACGTCGCCGAGCGCGCGGGGCACGCCCTCCGGCACGGGGTCGCGGCCGTCGATCGGGAACGAGAGCACATCGGTCGGCTCGTCGATCCC
This sequence comes from Gaiellaceae bacterium, assembly GCA_035651895.1. Taxonomy (GTDB): domain Bacteria; phylum Actinomycetota; class Thermoleophilia; order Gaiellales; family Gaiellaceae; genus PALSA-600. The sequence goes on along the minus strand of DASREW010000006.1, from coordinate 11,783 downwards.
GAGATGGTCGCGCTTCAGCCCGCGCATCTCCTTCTCGTCGACGAACGCGATCCCGAGCTCACCCTCGTCGATCCCCTCCGCGCGGAGCACGCGTCCGGCGAGCTCGACCGCACCCGTCTCGTCGACGTCCACGCCGCTTCGATTGTCCACCTCCACCGAGATCATGCGCGGTTGCGCTCGTCGGTGTGCTCCTTGTAGGCCTCGACGATCCGCTGGACGAGCTTGTGCCGCACGACGTCCTTGTGACCGAACTCGATGAACTCGATCCCCTCGACGTGGTGGAGCACGTCGCGAACGTGCACGAGCCCGGAGCGCTGCTCGCGCGGAAGATCGATCTGCGTGATGTCGCCGGTGACGACGACCTTCGAGCCGAAGCCCAGCCGCGTCAGGAACATCTGCATCTGCTCGGGGGTCGTGTTCTGCGCCTCGTCGAGGATGATGAAGCTGTCGTTGAGCGTCCGGCCGCGGAGAAAGGCGAGCGGTGCGACCTCGACGGTGCCGCGGTCGAGCAGGGTGTTCGCCTTGTCGGGATCCATCATGTCGTAGAGCGCGTCGAACAACGGCCGCATGTACGGATCGACCTTCGCCATCAGGTCGCCCGGCAGGAATCCCAGGCGCTCACCGGCCTCGACGGCGGGGCGCGACAGGATGATCCGCTGCACCTCGCGCTCGTGCAGGGCGGCGACGGCGAGCGCCATCGCGAGATACGTCTTCCCGGTCCCGGCCGGACCGATCCCGAACGTGACCGTCTGCCGGCGGATCGCATCGACGTACGCCTTCTGCGTCACCGTCTTCGGAGCGATCTTCTTGCCGCGATGCCGCCAGACGACGGCGTCGAACACGTCGCGCACCTCCTGCCCCGCCTCGAGCGTGCCGAGGACGGCGTCGACGGTGTGGGCTCCGATCTGGTGACCTCCCTCGACCAGCTCGACGAGCTCGTCGATCACGGCGCGGGCGTCGGCGACGTGGTTCTCGTCGCCCTCGAGCGTCAGCTGGTTGCCGCGCAAGCGGACGTTGCAGCTGAGGCGCTCCTTGAGCGCGTCGAGCACTCCGTCGGAGATCCCGGCGAGCTCGGCGGCGACGGCATTGGATACATCGAGGGTCTGTTCCACCCCGCCAAGTGTAGGTTGCCTGTATGGCCCGCAAGTGGTGGACGCTGGTCGCAGTCTGCATCGCGACCTTCATGCTCCTGCTCGACATCACGATCGTGAACGTCGCCCTGCCCTCGATCCAGCGGGCGCTCAAGGCGTCGTTCTCCGACCTCCAGTGGGTCGTCGACGCCTACGCGCTCGCGCTCGCGACCTGCGTCCTGACCGCCGGCGCGCTCGCCGATCTCTTCGGCCGCAAGCGGCTGTTCCTGGTCGGGATCGTCCTCTTCACGATCGCCTCGGCCGCCTGCGGCGCCGCCTGGGACCCGCTCTTCCTGATCATCGCCCGCGGCGTGCAGGGCATCGGCGGCGCGATGATGTTCGCAACGGCGCTGGCGCTGCTCTCGCAGGAGTTCCACGGCAAGGAGCGCGGCACCGCCTTCGGGCTGTGGGGCGCCGTGATCGGCGCCGCAGTCGCGGTCGGCCCGCTGGCCGGCGGGATGCTCACCTCGTGGATCTCGTGGCGGTGGATCTTCTTCGTCAACATCCCGATCGGCGTCGTCGCCGTCGTGCTCGGGATCCGCGAGCTGCACGAGTCGAGCGACCCGGAGCACGGCCGGCTCGACCCGCTCGGTCTCGTCACGCTCACCGGCGGGCTCTTCTGCCTGATCCTCGCGCTGATCGAGGGCAACAGCCACGGCTGGTCGAGCGGACTGATCATCGGGCTGTTCGCCGCGGGCGCCGTCGTGCTCGCGCTCTTCGTCGCGAGCCAGAAACGCGACGGCCACACGATGATCGACCTCGCGTTGTTCGGGCGGCCGGCGTTCGTCGGCGCGCAGACCACGGCGTTCGCGATCTCGGCGTCGATGTTCTCGATGTTCCTGTACCTGACCCTCTACCTGCAGGACATCCTCGGCCTCTCACCGCTCCAGACCGGCATCCGCTTCCTGCCGCTCTCGGCGATCTCGTTCTTCGCGGCGCCGCTCGCCGGGCGGCTCACCTCCGTGCTGCCGATCCGCTGGCTGCTCGGCTTCGGGCTGGCGCTGAACGCGGTCGCGATGCTGACGATGAGCCGCGTGTCCGCGGGCTCGAGCTGGACCGTGCTCCTGCCCGGCTTCCTGATCGGCGGCGTCGGCATCGGCTTCGTCAACGCGCCGCTCGCGACGACGGCGGTCTCCACCGTGCGGGTCGAGCGCGCGGGCATGGCGTCCGGGATCAACAACACGTTCCGCCAGGTCGGGATCGCAACCGGCATCGCCGCGCTCGGCGCGATCTTCGAGTCCGTCACCGGAGTCAAGCAGGAGTCGATGGGAGCGGTGAACGCGGCCGCGCGCGCGACGTTCGTGCACGGGCTGCACGACATCCTGCTCGTCGGCGCGGGGACGGCCGCGGTCGGCGCCGTGCTCGCAGCGGCGCTCGTGCGCCGGCGCGACTTCGTTGCGTCCGGGCCTGCGGTCGAAGCCGGCTAGGCCAGCTTCTCGCGGACGATCTGGCTGACGGCCGAGCCGTCCGCCCGGCCGGCGATCTGCGGCATCACGTCCGCCATGACGCGGCCCATGTCGCGCATGCTCGTCGCCTTGTTCTCGGCGATCGCGTCGTCGACGATGCGCTCGAGCTCCTCCTCGCTGAGCGGCTCGGGCATGAACTCCTCGAGCACGTCGAGCTCTGCTTCTTCCTTCTCCGCCTGCGCGTCGCGCCCCGCCTGCTCGAAGGCCTCGATCGCCTCGACCCGCTTCTTCCGCTCGCGCTGGAGGACCTGCAGCTCCTCGTCCTCGGTGAGCGGGCGCAGGAGATCCTTCTCCGCCGACTTGAGGCTGGCGAGAATCAGGCGCAAGGCGTCGCGCCGCGCGTTGTCGTGCGCGCGCATCGCCTCACGGACTTCTTCTTCGAGCTCTTCGATCAGCGTCACAGCGTGTGTTCCATCTCGCGGCCGCCGAGGATATGCAAATGGAGGTGGAAGACGGTCTGCCCACCGCCCGGCCCGACGTTGACGACCAGGCGGTAATCCGTCAATCCCGCCTTGGCCGCGGTTTCCGCGGCGAACTCGAGCAGCCGCTTCGTCTCCTCTGCGTCGAACGCAGAGATGTCGCGGAACGTGTCGATGTGGTGCTCCGGCAGCACGAGGATGTGCACCGGCGCCTGCGGGTTGATGTCGTCGATCGCGACGAATCCCTCCGCCTTGTTGACGTGCGTCCCGTCACGAACGAGCGTGCAGAAGAGGCAGTCCTCACGCGGCTCGGGCAAGGATCCCCTCCTGGGTGACGCGGTCGGCGGTGACGGCGACCAGATCGCCGACGGGCGCGTCGACGAGCCAGGGTGTGTAGTCGTCGCCGTAGCCGCGGCCCGGACGGTCGACGAGCACGACGTCGTCGCGCTTCGTGCGCCACCGCTCGAGGCAGAGCTCGTGCGAGAGCGCGCGGAGCCGCGCACCGCGTTCCTTCTTCTCGCGCGGCGGCACCGGATCGTCCTGCGCAGTGACGGTCCCGGGCCGGGGCGAGTACGGGAAGACGTGCACTTTCGTCAGACCGGCGCGCTCGACCGTGCGCAGCGTGTTCGCGAACGCAGCCTCGTCCTCGGCGGGGAAGCCGACGATCACGTCGCTCGTGAGGTTGAACTCGCCGGCGAGCGGCTCGAGCCGGCGAAGGTAGGTGTCGACCGTGTAGCGGCGGCGCATCGCCTGCAGCACGCCGTCGTCGCCCGACTGCAGCGGCACGTGCAGATGGCGGGTCGCGGTCGGCGTGTCGCGGAGGGCGGCGATCAGCGCGTCGTTCACGTGGTTGATCTCGATCGAGCTCAGCCGGAGCCGCTCGAGCCCGGGCGTCGCACCCGCTTCGCGCACGAGGCGGGGCAGGTCGTAGCCGTCCTCGCGGTCGCGGAAGCAGCCGAGGTTGATCCCCGTCAGCACGACCTCGCGGTGACCTTGCTCGACGCGCCTGCGGATCTCCGCGAGCACTGCGCCCGCCCGGCGGCTCCGGGACGAGCCGCGAACGAGCGGGATGACGCAGAAGTTGCACGAGAACGAGCAGCCGTCCTGGATCTTCACGAAGGCGCGGACCCGGTCGATGCGCGCATCTGCCTGCACGCACCCGATCGCACCGACGTCGCCCGCGACGAACGCCGCCGTCTCCTCGCTGCGCTTCGCGACGACGCTGACGTTCTCGGGCAGACCTGCGAACGCGTCTCCGGCGAGGTTCGCACCGCAGCCGGTGAGGTACACACGGGCATGCGTCCGCGCGGCGCGCGCGGCGGCCTTACGGCTCTTCGCGACCGCCTCGTTCGTGACGCAGCACGTGCTGATCACGGCGACGTCGGCCTGGTCGCTCTCACGGTGTCCGTCCCGGAGCAGCGCCTCGCGCACCTCGTGGGCGTCGACGTGCGAGACCTTGCAGCCGAGAAAGTCGACGGTGAAAGTCGCCATTCACGTTGATCGTATGCGGTCAGCGCGCGTCGTACACATCGCACGCCCATCCATCGAGCGTGGTGCGCGCGCGGTGCGTGAACCCCGCGAGCCCGGGCTCCTCGGAGGCGAAGTACCCGGAGGTGACGAGCGTCCGGCAGTCGATGCGGTCGGGCAGCGCCCGCACCGCATCGAGCGAGATGTTCGCGACGGCGATCTGTGCACGCGGGAGACGTTCGCTCGCGGCGACCAACCGCACCTCGACGGCCACGCCGTTCGCGGCGGCGTTCGCCGCGGTTGCCTCCACGGATGGCCCCTCGACGTCGACGCCGGTCACCGGCGTGTAACCGAGCAGCGCGGCCGCGATCGAGAGCACGCCCGAGCCGCAGCCGACGTCGAGCAGCGACGCCGGCTCGAGCTCCTGCAGCGCCTGCAGGCAGAGCCGGGTCGTCGGGTGTGAGCCGGTTCCGAACGCGCGGCCCGGGTCGATCACGACCGTGAGCGCGTCGCCCGGCGGCGTCTCCCACGGCGGCCCGACCCAGAGCCGGCCGACGCGCGCCGGCCGGTGGAACGCTCGCCACTTGTCTTCCCAGCCGCCGTCGACGTCGGCGCTGCGCGCGCCGCCGAAGAACGCCCAGACGCGTTCCTCGCCGGCGGAGTCCGTGTACGCCGCGAGCTCGACGCCCTGCGGGCGGTCGACCTCCTCGAAGCCTTCGGGGAAGAGCTCGAGCATCGTCGCGCGCGCCTCTTCGAGCCGCTCGGGGCCGACCTCGATCGCGACGCGGCGCAGGGTGCTCAGCGGAACGCGCTCTTCAGCTTCTCGAAGAAGCTCTCGTCGGTGCGATAGGTGTCGTCGTCGCTCGCCGCCTCGAACTCCTGGAGCAGGCGGCGCTGCTCGTCGCTCAACCGTCGCGGGACGGCGACGTTCACCAGCACGCGCTGGTCACCCCTGCCGAAGCCCTGGAGCACCGGCATTCCCTTGCCGCGCAGCACGCGCACCTCGCCGGGCTGCGTCCCCGGCGGCAGCTCGAGCTCGACCGGCCCGTCGAGCGTCTCGACGGTCACAGCCGCGCCCAGCGCAGCCTGGACGATCGTGAGGTCGACCTGCGTGAAGATGTCGTTCCCCTCGCGCACGAAGCGCTCGTCCGGACGAACGTGCACGAGCACGTAGACGTCGCCGGAGCGGCCGCCGAGCGCGCCTGCATGCCCTTCGCCCGTCATCCGGATCCGCTGGCCGTTGTGGATGCCGGCCGGCACCTCGACCTGCAGCTCCCGCGACTCGATCGTGCGGCCCGAGCCTTCGCATTGCGCGCACGGGTGCTCGACGATCTCACCGCGGCCGCGGCACTGCGGGCACGGCTGCGTGCGGACGAACTCGCCGAACACGCTGCGCGACACCTGCTGCAGCCGGCCGGAGCCGTCGCAGCGGTCGCAGCGGACGGGCGTCGTCCCGGGCTCGACCCCATCGCCGTTGCAGCGCGTGCACATCACGGCAAGCTCGAACGGAACCGTCGCAGTCGTGCCGCTCGCCGCGTCGACGAGATCGATCTCGATCTCTGCCGCCACGTCCGCCCCACGTCGCCGTCCAGCGCCGCCGCGCACAGCGGCACCGAAGATGTCGTCGCCGAAGAAGGCGCCGAACAGATCGCTGAGGCCGCCGATGTCGAAGTGCGTCGGTGTGAAACCGCCCGACCGCAGGCCCGCGTGGCCGTAGCGGTCGTAGAGCGCGCGGGTCTCGGAGTTGGAGAGCACCTCGTACGCCTCCGTCACCTCGCGGAAGCGCTCCTCCGCCTCGGGCTCGTCGGACACGTCGGGGTGCAGCTGCCGCGCCAGTCGCCGGAACGCCTTCTTGATCGTCTGTTCGTCTGCGTCGCGCGCGACCCCGAGCAGTTCGTAGTAGTCCCGGCCTGCGCTCACTCGGAGTACACGTCCTCGACGAAGCGCGACAGCTCGTACGCGGCGGCGCGGACGGAGCGGAGCGCCTTCTCGTAGTCCATGCGCAGCGGCCCGAGCAGGCTCACGGCCCCGAGCGTTCGATGCGCATAGCCGTAGGTCGCGCCGACGAGCGCCAGCTCGCGCAGCCCCGGCTGCTCCAGCTCCTCGCCGACGCGGGCGAACGGCCGGCGCGGGTCGAGCCGCTGGGCGAGCACGTCGAGGAGAGCGGCGCGCTTCTCCAGCGCTTCGAGCAGGCTGCGATACGCGCCGATCTCCTCGGAGCGCATCTCGTCGAGCAGGCCCGCCGTCCCGCCGACGAACAGTTGGCGATTCTCATCTGCCGCCTGCTCGAAGGCACTGCGAATCGTCTGCAGGAAGGCGCGCTCACGCGGGCTCAGGCTCGGCTCGTCGAACGCGAGCTTGACCGCGCGCGAGCCGATGCGGGCCCCCGCGACGCGCTCGTCCAGGTACTCGGCAGCCCAGGTGACGAGACCGGGGTCGACGGGCTCCTGGAACGCGAAGCGCAGGTCGGTGACGCTCCCTGTCGACGCGATCACGACCACGAGCACGACGTCGGGCTGCAGGAGCAGCACCTCGACATGCCGGATCGTGGCGGCCTCGAGCGGCGGCGCCGAGACCACGGCGAGCAGGCGCGTCACCTGCGACAGCATTTCCGTGGTTGTCTGGAGCGCGTCCTCGACCTCGGCCTGCGCCGACGGAAGGTCGAGCGCGAACGCGCCTGCGGTCGACTCCGGCCGGCTCAGCAGCTCGTCGACGTACAGGCGGTAGCCCGCCTCCGTCGGCACTCGCCCCGCCGAGGTGTGCGGGTGCGTGAGGAGACCGAGCCGCTCCAGGTCGGCGAGCTCGTTCCGCACGGTCGACGGCGACACGCCCAGTCCCGCGCCCTCGACGAGCGTCTTCGAGCCGACCGGCTGGCCGGTCGAGACGTACTCCTCGACGACGAGGCGCAGGATCTCGCGCTGTCTCGGTGAGAGCAGGATCTGCATCCCTTCATGGTAGGCCGCAGTTCAGGCGAGCAGCCGAGCCGTGACGCCGCCGCCGAGGAACCGGCCGCGGGCCGTCAGGGCGAGCGTCCCGTCCCCGCGCACTGCGAGGCCGTGCGCGGCGAGCCGTTCGAGCTCCGCCTGGTCGAGCGCCTCGTCGAGCCCCCCGAGCGCGAGCGGCTCGTCGAGGCGCAGGCCGAGCATCAGCCGTTCGGTCGCGCGGACCTCGGCCGGCAGCTCCTCGACCGCCCTGGGCGGCCGCTCGCCGCCCGCGAGCGCCGTGAGGTAGCCGCGGAGCGACGGGGCGTTCCGCCAGCGCCGATTCTCGATTGTGCTGACCGCGCCCACGCCGAGGCCGAGGTAGTCCCGCCCGAGCCAGTAGCCGAGGTTGTGCCGCGCCCGCAGGTCCCGCCCACCCGCGTTCTCGGGCGACCGGCAGAAGTTCGCCGTTTCGTACCAGCGATAGCCGGCGGCCGTCAGCGTCTCGACGACGCGCTCGAAGTACTCCTCCATCGCACCCGCCTGTTGCTCGAGCTCGGCGCCGTGGGCGTGCGTGAAGCGGGTTCCGGTTTTCGCTTCCAGCTCGTACGCGGAGACGTGCTCGGGGTCGAGGCGGAGCGCCTCGGCGAGGTCGCGTAGGAGGTCGGTGGCGCTCTGGCCCGGGATGCCGTAGATGAGATCGATCGAGATGTTGCCAATTCCGGCATCACGAAGACGGTGCACGGCGTGGCGGACGTCGTCGGGTCTGGAACGGCGTTCGAGCACGTCCAGAAGGTGCATGTGGAAGCTTTGTGCGCCAAGCGACACACGATCGACACGGTTTCGCGCAAGAAGCGCCGCGAGCGCGGGGGTCACCGTCTCCGGATTTGCCTCGACCGTCACCTCGGCGGCTGCCGGCAGCGATCCGAGCAGCCGCTCGAGCGCGGCCGGCGCCGTCAGCGTGGGCGTCCCGCCGCCGAGGTAGACGCTCTCGAGCTCCGCCGCGAGCAGCGGCCGCTCGAGCTCGAGCTCCGTCAACAGCGCGGTGACGTAGCTCTCGTGCTCGCCGTCGCGGCCGACGACGGTGACGAAGTCGCAGTAGCCGCAGCGGGACGAGCAGAACGGCAGGTGGACGTAGAGATGGCGCGCGCCGGTCACGACGCGACGCGGCGCGGGCGCGGCACGAGCTCGCCGCCGCAGTTGGGGCAGACCCCGTCCATCGACTCGGTGCACGTGACGCAGAACGTGCACTCGTAGGAGCAGATCCGCGCGTCGCCGTCCGCCGTGAGCGCGGCGCCGCAGCGCTCGCAGACCTCGCGCATCTCGAGACTCATCGCTTCGCCGTCTCCCCCAGGTTGAGCACCGCGAGGAACGCCTCCTGTGGCACCTCGACGCCGCCGACCTGCTTCATCCGCTTCTTGCCCGCCTTCTGCTTCTCGAGCAGCTTGCGCTTGCGTGTGATGTCGCCGCCGTAGCACTTCGCGAGCACATCCTTGCGGCGCGCCTTGACGGTCTCGCGCGCGATGATCCGCGCGCCGATCGCAGCCTGGATCGCGACGTCGAACATCTGGCGCGGAATCTCCTCGCGGAGCTTCTCGACGAGCATCTTCCCGCGCTCGTAGGCGAAGTCGCGGTGAACGATCAGCGACAGCGCGTCGACGGGCTCGCCGCCGACGAGGATGTCGACGCGCGCGAGGTTGCCCGGCCGGAAACCTGCCATGTCGTAGTCGAAGCTCGCGTACCCGCGCGTGCGCGACTTCAGCTGGTCGTAGTAATCGAGGACGATCTCCGCGAGCGGCAGCTCGTACGTCAGGTGCACGCGCTGCTCCGACAGGTACTCGAGGTGGTCGAACCTGCCGCGGCGGTCGTTGTTCAGCTCCATCACGGCGCCGACGAACTCCTTCGGGACGATGATCGACGCCTTGATGTACGGCTCCTCGACTTCGTCGAAGGCGTCGGGCAGGTCGGCGGGCGTATGCACCTCGACCCACTCGCCGTTCATGGGCTTGACGCGATAGGCGACGTTCGGCGCGGTGACCAGCAGATCGAGGTCGAACTCGCGCTCGAGCCGCTCGCGCACGATCTCCATGTGCAGGAGGCCGAGGAAGCCGCAGCGAAAGCCGAAGCCGAGCGCCTGTGAGGTCTCCGGCTCGTAGAAGAGCGCGGCGTCGTTCAGCTTCAGCTTCTCGAGTGCGTCGCGCAGCTCGGGGTAGTCGTCGGAGTCCGTCGGGAAGAGGCCGGCGAACACCATCGGCTTGACGTCCTTGTAGCCGGGCAGCGGCTCGGCGGCGGCGTTCTTCTCCGAGGTCAGCGTGTCGCCGACCCGAAGCTCCGACACGTCCTTGAGCCCGGTGATGACGTAGCCGACCTCCCCGGCGCGAAGCTCCTGCACCGGCCGCATCGCCGGTGACATGAAGCCGATCTCCTGCGCCTCGAAGCGCGTGGCGAGTGCCATCGCGCGCAGCTGCTCACGCGGGCGGAACACGCCGTCGACGACGCGGACGAACGCCACCACGCCGCGGTACTGGTCGTACGACGAGTCGAAGATGAGCGCGCGCGGCGGAGCGTCCGGCTCGCCGGCGGGGGCAGGGATCCGCTCGACGATCGCGTCGAGCACCGCCTCGACGCCCTGGCCGGTCTTCGCGGAGATCCGGAGGACGCGGTCGGAGTCCTCGCCGATCAGGTCGGCGACCTCGGCCGAGGCGCCGTCCGGATCGGCCTGCGGCAGGTCGATCTTGTTGACGATCGGAACGATCTCGAGGTCGTTCTCGATCGCGAGGTAGGCGTTCGCGAGCGTCTGCGCTTCGATGCCCTGGGCGGCGTCGACGACGAGCAGTGCGCCTTCGCACGCCTGGAGCGAGCGCGACACTTCGTAGGTGAAGTCGACGTGCCCCGGCGTGTCGATCAGGTTCAGCTCGTGGCCCTTCCACTGCACGCGGACCGCCTGCGCCTTGATCGTGATCCCGCGCTCGCGCTCGAGGTCCATCGTGTCGAGCACCTGGTTGCGCATCTCGCGCGCCGAGACCGTGTCGGTGAGCTGGAGGATGCGATCGGCGAGCGTCGACTTGCCGTGGTCGATGTGCGCGATGATCGAGAAGTTGCGGATGTTCTGCTGGTCCATATGCGCCTAGCCGCGCGCGGCGCGGCTTCGCAAGGAGAGTAGCGCCTGCAACTCGCGCACCCGGAGCGCCGAGCACGCGATTCCGTACGCGGCGCCGGCCGCGATCAGCGCCGCCCCGAGCGAGACCACCTGGGCCGGGAGCGAGCGGCCGAGAGCCTGGTCGAGGGGATGCCAGACGAACCACGAGACCGCCGCCACGGCAGCGCCGGCGATCACGACGCGCATCACCGTCGAGGCGATCCGGCCGCCGTCGATGCGTCCGAGCCGGCGGCGGAAGAAGACGAGCAGCGCGACGACCCCGGCGAGGTTGCACACGGCGGTCGAAAGCGGGATTCCCCAGACACCGAGGTGGTAGAAGACTGCGTCGAGAATCGCGTTCAGCGCCAGGTTCCCGAGTGCGACGACGGTCGGGATCCAGTTCGACTGCAGGCTGAAGAAGGCGCGGTTGAGCATGAGCATCGCGCCGTTGAAGACGAGCCCGGCGCTGAACGCTGCGAGCGCGCCGGCGACGACCGGCGTCTGCGCCGAGGTGAACTTGCCGTGCTGGTAGAGGAGCCGGACGATCGGCTCCGCGAGCACTGCGCTGACAACCGCGGCGGGAACGAGCAGGAAGGCGATCTGCCGCAACCCGCGCGAGACGGTGCCGCGGAACTCGTCCATGTCACCGCGTGCGGCGGCGCGCGCGAGCGACGGGAAGAGCACGGTCGCAACCGCGACCGAGAACATCCCCTGCGGGAGCATGTAGAGCAGGAAGGCGCGCGAGATCGCGTTCGGCGCGAGATGCGGGTTGATGTACCGCGAGGCGAAGAACGTGTCGATCACCGCGTTGACGTTGATCAGCCCCAGCCCGAGGGTCACGGGGACCATCAGCTTGAACACGCGTCGCACGGCCGGATCACGCCAGTCGAGGACGACCCGCAATCGCTCCTGCCCGCGGTCGAGGCCGCGGAGCCACGGCATCGGCAGGAACACCTGCACGAACGTCGCGACGAGGATCGAGGCGGCGTAGACGTACAGCTTCGCGCTCGGGGTGCCCGCCTGCGGCACTCCGAGCGCCAGGCCCAGGATGATCGCGAGGTTCCAGAACACCGGCGAGAGGGCCGGCACGGTGAAGTGGTCGTAGCTGTTCAGGACCCCGACGACGACGCCGGAGACGCCGAGCAGGGCCACGATCGGGAACATCACACGCGAGAGGCCGACCGCCAGCGAACGGTCGTGGCCGGGATTGCCGAAGATCTCGATCACCCACGGCGCGACCA
>DASREW010000005.1:0-15039 GCA_035651895.1 Gaiellaceae bacterium | reverse complement strand
CGAGACGACCTTCGGGAGCGCTGTGGCGACGATCGTCTGGTCGAGCGCAGCGAGGAGCAGCGTCACCATCAGCCCGACGTAGATCGCGAGCGTGCGGCGCATCGTGAACGCGTAACCTGCGGGCTTGCGCGACAGGCGTTCCGCGAAGGTCGTCACCTGAGGAAGGTAGCCGGGCGCAGGCGGCGCACCCTCGCCGAGGCGCAATCCACGCATGCCACCCGTCCCGACGCTCGTCGCCGGAGGAACTATCGGATTATCGGCTGGCGCTCGCCGGCGACGGCTGTACGCCATGCCGTACGAGGAGGCTCGCGCCCGTGCGGACGTCGAAGAAGTGGAACCGCCTGGGGTCGACGGCAAGCGTCAGCGCCGAGGCCGGCCGCGCCGCCGTCCGTGGGTCGACGCGGGCGTTGAAGAGCGCCTGGTCGTCGACGAACAGGCGCTCGTCGTTTTCCTCGCTCGCAGCGCGGACCGCCGCCGCCTCGACGCGCGGCGCGTCGACGGGGAAAATGACGTGCGCGTCCGCGCCCAGCTCCTCGACAACGGCGACCTCGACGCCGATCCGGGGGAGCTCGGTGGCGGCAAACGCGGCATCCTCGAAATCCTCCGGCCTGATCCCGAGCACGACCGGGCCCTCGCGCGCCGGACGGCGGCCAGGGTCGAGAGGCACCTCGAACTGCGCGAACGAGACGACGCCATTCTCGACGGTCGCCTCAACCAGGTTCATCGACGGCGAACCGATGAACGCACCGACGAACAGGTTGGCAGGCTCGCGATATAGCGCCTGCGGCAGATCGATCTGCTCGATGCGGCCGTCGCGCATTACCGCCACGCGCTGACCGAGGGTCATCGCTTCAACCTGGTCGTGCGTGACGTAGATGGTCGTCACCCCCAGCCGGGCGTGCAGGCGCGCGAGCTCGGCCCGCATCCCCACGCGCAGCTTCGCGTCGAGGTTGGAGAGCGGCTCGTCCATCAGGAACGCCGCCGGCTCGCGCACGATCGCCCGCCCCATCGCGACGCGCTGGCGCTGCCCGCCCGAGAGCGAGGCGGGACGGCGGTCGAGCAGGTCTTGGAGGCCGAGCAGACGCGCCACCTCCTCGACGCGGCGGTGGATCTCCGCCTTCGGAGTCTTCCGCACCTTGAGGCCGTAGCCGAGGTTGGCGCGTACGGTCATGTGCGGGTAGAGCGCGTAGTTCTGGAAGACCATGGCGATGTCGCGGGCGCGCGGCGGCAGCTGCGTCACCTCGCTGCCGCCGATGAGAATCGTGCCAGCGGTCACCTCTTCGAGCCCAGCGATCATGCGTAGCAGCGTCGACTTGCCGCAGCCGGATGGGCCGACGAGCACCATGAATTCGCCCGCCGCGATCTCCACGTTGACCGAGTCGACCGCGACGACGCCGCCAGCGAACTCCTTCCTGAGGTTGTCGAGCACGATGCCAGTCATCCGACCTCAACCCCGGCGATGCGAGCACGCTCCTCAGCCTGCTCGACGAAGTCGAGCCCGACGAGCTCGATCCAGGCGCGTACGAGTTGGGGGTAGACGCGATCCAAGCGCCGGAGGGGAATTCCGTCGACCGAGACGACAAGGAGGATGCTGAAGCTCGTGCCACACAGGATCGTCTCGTCCGAGTTCAGGGCGTCGTAGAGCGTCAGCGGTTGCTCTTCGACCTCGATCCCGGGCCCGCGCGCGAGCTCCGCCGCCGTCTCGAGACGCACACCCTCTAGCGCCGCCCGTCGGAGCGGCCGCACGAGCCGCCCGCCGGCGACAATGCACACGTTGGCGCTGTGCGTCTCGGAGACAGTGCCGTCGGCGTTGTATACGAGCGTCCACTCGCCACCGCCAAAGCGCCTCATCCGGACACCCTTCAGGTCGGCGCGCACGGCCGCCGACCTGTTCGCTGCCTTCGCACGCGGGTCCATCGCGCCGGCGAAGTGGCTCGTCAGGAGCGAGACGTGGAGGTCGGCGCCGCGACGGTAGAGCGGGCCGAAGACGTGGAGGTTGAGCCGCCGCAGCTTCACGATCACCGTCGGCCGAAACTCCGGGTCGAGAGGGTCGGAGATGCAGCCGCGTGTGACTGTCTGGCGGATCCAGACGTCACCGGCGGCAGCGATCTCGTCACGGTTCCTCTCGATGACGCCGGCCGTTGCCACCTCGACCTCCGGTAGCAGCAGATCCGGATCAGCTCCACGTACCGGAGCGAGCGCGCGAGGCGCTGCAAGTGACGGTCGCGCCGAAACGGCGAGCCGCCGAACGTCCGCGTCACGTCGAAGACCGAGTCGCCGTACATCAGACCCCGGTCGTCGATCGAGAGGGACGCCTGCTCGTGTGGCAGGTACTCACTACTGACGTACGCGATCACGCGGCCGCCCCTGGGACCGGCGCTGCGTCGAGCGCTTCGAGCTTCCGCAGCGCCGTGGCGCAGTCGTAGACGAGCTGGAACGGGTCGTGTGGATACGGCGGCAGCACCTCGGCCGTCAGGTATGAGTCGTAGCCGATCTCGCGGAGGGCCGCCATTACCTCTGGCCAGTCGACGTCGCCCTGCAGCAGACCGGTGAACCCGTGCTCGGTGCCGACCGCCCGCTTGTAGTCCTTGATGTGCACACGCTTGATGCGCGACCCGAGGATCCGGATCCACTGCTCCGGGTACCCGTGAGCGAGCACATTGCCGACATCGAAGTAGACCCCGACGAGCGGATGGTCGAGCTCGTCCACGAAGCGGCGGAACTCGAGCGGGCTGAGCAGGAACTTGGTCCAGACGTTTTCGATGCACAGCAGCACGTCCACCTCGCGCGCAAGCTCGGCAAGTGCCTCCTGAGCGCGCTCGTAGGCGGCGTCGTACGGCACGACCTCATCGTCGGGCCCGAGCAGGGACATGTCCACACCGCCCGCGACCACGAGGATCGCGTCGACGTCGAGCAGCTTCGCGCACTCCGCAAGCCGGCGGACGACCCGCTTCCCCTCCGCGGCGACGGCCGGCCTCGAGCTCGTGATCGGGAAGCGCCACTGCTCGCGCGAGTGGAGCGAGCTGATCGCGAGGCCGTGAGCACGTATCAGCGAGCCGAGCTCGGCGATCGCGGCGTCCGGCGAGTCGAGCTCGTAGGGAAGCCCTGGCTCCAGGTTCACCTCGACGGCGTCGAAGCCGGCCTTGCGCGCAACGCGAAGGCACCGGTCGAGCGGCTGCTCGGGCGGGAATGCGCGCAGGGTGATCGACGAGGGGCGGCTCACGCCACCACCGGCGCCTCCAGCACCGGGAGCGCTTCGGCGCCCTCGCGCAGCACCGTCACGTACGGCCGCTCCGCGCTCGACGAGGCAAGCGCGGCTTCGAGCGCCGCCTGCAGCGTCGGCAGTTTTGTCAAGCCTGCCCGAGCCGCTTCCTCCTCGCCGACCCCGTCGGCGACGAGCAGAATCGCCGCCCGCCTGCGCACGACGGCGACAGCCAGCGCCGCCGCGGCCCCAATCAGGTCGCGGACCTCGCCGCGCGCGAGCCGCGTCTCGATCTCTTCGTACGACTCGCCGAGCAGCTCGGTGAATTCGTCGTGCTCGCCCATCCCCTCCGGGCACGGCGCCGCGATCACGATCGACCCCCCGTCGCGCACGAGCAGGTCGGCGGCGTAGAGAGCTTTCCCCGCCTGCCAGAAGTTGATCTCGCTCGGGTAGCCGGAGGTGACGACGACGTCCGCCAGCCGCCGGGCTCCGACGGCGTAGATCTCGAGCGCCCGCCCCACGCCGGCGCGGAACGCGTCTCGGAAACCGCCCGCGACGACCGCGTGCAGACCGCCGCTCCGGGTCAGGATCGTGTTGACGATGAATCGCAGGCTCGTCCGGTCGGCGACCGCCTCGATCTCCTGGCGGGCGCGGTTCTCCAGAACGCCGAGCGCGATGCCGGGATCCTTCGTGATCATCAGGTGAGTCGCCGCCACGCTCTCGGCGCCAGCGACACCCGGGAGGATCATCTTCGCGCCGCCTGCCCAACCGCAGTAGCGGTGCGGGACGATGTTCCCGATCGCGACGACGAGGCCGGACTCGAGCACGAGACGGTTGACGACAGCGGGGATCCCGCCCGGCGTGACGCCGAGCTCGACCAGCACATTTGGGTCACGGTAGTCGTGCTGAACGACGCGGAACGACCGCAGCAGCTCCCCGCCGAGCCGGTCCGCCAGCTCGGCCTCCGTCATCGGTCGATGCGTCCCGAGCGCGACAAGGACTGTGATCGCCTCGCTCGTGACGCCGGCAACGAGTAGCTCGTCGACGACCGCAGGCAGGACGAGCGAGACCGGCGTCGGACGAGTCAGGTCGTCGACGACGATGACGGCGTCCCCGCACCCACGGGCGAGGTCGCGGAGGCGGGGCGAGCCGATCGGGTCCGCGAGCGCTTCCGCGACGAGCGACTGTGGCTCGCTGACGAGCTCGGGCTCGGCGAGCGAGAGGAGCTCGACGTCCTCGACGCGCTCCGGAACGATCTCGGCCGTCACCTCGCCACCGCCGTACGGAAG
Organism: Gaiellaceae bacterium; assembly: GCA_035651895.1. GTDB lineage: Bacteria > Actinomycetota > Thermoleophilia > Gaiellales > Gaiellaceae > PALSA-600. The sequence continues at coordinate 10,548 of DASREW010000005.1, read as the reverse complement.
CGCAATGCGGGTCACTCGAAGACGGGCCTCGGCGCCTGCCCGAGGTACTCGCTCTCAAGCGCGCTCGGATCGCCCTGCCGCCGGCCGAGCCGCTCGAAGAGCTGCCGCTCGGCCTCGATCATCGGGTGCTCGAGCGCCTCCCGCTTCGCCTGCTTGAAGCCGGCCAGCCCCCGCTCCTGCTCAGCGCTCCATTCGCGCGCGAAGCTGCCGTCCCGGATGTTCTCGATCAGCTTCCGCAGACGGTTCTTCTCGCGCTCGTCCTCCGCCGGCGGCAGCCTGCCGGTGACGAGCTGGCCGTACTGGCTCGTCATCGAGTGCAGCGTAAGCTGGTGGAAGAGCCCCACCAACGCGTGCGCGCGGGCGAGTTCCATCTCCTCTCCGGAGGCGTAGAACTCAAGCAGCACCGACTCAGGGCTGCAGCCAGCCTCCGTCAGAACCTCGTAGGCCCGCCGCAGTTCGTAGACGTAGCCGAAGTGCTCATTGAAGAGATCGCAGATCGTCTCTTCCTCGGCGCTCGACTCGAAGACACCCGCGCGCGTCGAGCCGATCCCCTTCGCGTACGCGAGCGCGAGCTCGAACGCATCGCCGGTCGCGTCCTGCTCGACTGAGATCAAGCTTGGGAAGCCGACGCCGCGCATGTACGTCTCCCGCACGCCGGTGCCGATCATTCGCGGAGCGACCATCGTCACGTCGACGTCCGTCGGCAGCTCGAGAAGCCGGTAGTAGAGGTTATAGCCGCTCGCAACCATCACCATGTCGCCCGCTCCGAGTCCCGGCCGTACCTCGCGCTCGAAGACGGTAGGCATGACCTCGTCGGGGACGAGCAGGACGTTGATGTCCGCCTCCGCCGCCGCCTCCTCGATGTCGTATGCCTCGAAGCCGTCCGCCTGCGCCTGCCCGAACGACTCGTCGCGTGGGCTGCCGACGATCACCGAGATTCCGCTGTCGCGCAGGTTGAGCGCCTGCGGGCGACCTTGATTGCCGTAGCCGAGGATGCCGACAGTACGGTCCTGAAGCAGCGTCAGGTCGGCGTCCTCGTCGTGAAAGACCCTTGCCACCGTCACCCCCTCGTCACTTGACTGCACCGAATGTCAGACCGCGGATAAACCAACGCTGCACGAGCCAGAACATGACAAGCACCGGGAGGCTCGAGAGCAGCACTGCGCCGGTCACGTACTCCCACTGCACACCGTGCTCGCCGACGAAGTCGAACATCGCGACCGGCAGCGGGTACTTGCTCGGGTCAGTCAAGAGGCTCGCAGCAAGCAGGAACTCGTTCCAGGACTGTACGAAGCCGAAGATCACCACCGTCGCGAGACCGGGCAGCGCCAGCGGGATCACGATCTCGGCGAAGGCGCGGAAGGGCGTGCAGCCGTCGACGAGCGCGGCCTCCTCGACGTCGCGCGGCACGCTGCGCAGGTAGCCGACCATGATCCAGACGCTGAACGGGAGCGCGAAGGTCGCGTCGGCGACGCTGACCGCGTACCACTTGTCGATCAGGTGGTAGCTAGCCATCAGACGGAACAGCGAGATGACGATCACGATCGGCGAGAACATGATGATCGAGAGGATCCCGAAGAGCACCGCGCGGCGGCCTGGAAAGCGGTAGCGTGCAAGCGCGTAGCCGGCTGGCAGCGCAGCGATCACGACGAGCAAGGTCGCGCCGCCGGCGATCACGAAGCTGTTCCAGAAGGCGTGGGCAAGCGGCACCTCTTTGAACATCTGCACGTAGTTGCCGAAGTCGAAGTGGGACGGAATCCATTTCGGCGGGGAGGAATAGACCTCGCCTTGGCGCTTAAGCGACGTCGAGAGCGCAACGAAGGCCGGGAACAGCACCGTCGAGATCACGAGCGCGAGGACTCCGTACTTGAGGATGCGCAGGAGGCCGACGACGCGCGAGTCGACCATCAGAACTCCTCGCGCGACGTGGCCCGCACGTAGAGGACGCTAAACACCATCAGCACGAGGAACGAGAGGGCGGACAGCGCCGCCCCCTCGCCGAACTGGTTGTTCTGGAAGGCGACCTTGTAGAGGTAAGTGACGACTGTGTCGGTGCTGTTCACGGGACCGCCGCCCGTCATCACCCAGACGATCGGAAACGAGTTGAAGATGTAGATGATGTTCACGAGTGTGGCGACAGCGAGGATCGGCCGCAGAAGCGGCAGGATCATGTCTTTCAGGATCGCCCAGCCGCCCGCGCCGTCGATCCTGGCGGCGTCGACAACGTCCTCCGGGATCGATTGCAGCCCGGCGAGCGTCACGATCGTCGTAAACGGGATCGTCAACTGGATGCCCACCCAGATGACGGCGATGAGCGCCGAATGCGGCTTGCCGAGCCACGGCGTGCCCGTCGTATGAATGCCGAACCAGCTCAGCAGGTCGTTGAAGTAGCCGTAGAACGGGTCGAAGATGAACCGCCAGATGATCGCCACGAAGACGAACGAGATCGCCCAAGGCGCAAAGACGATCGCGCGGGCGAGCGCGCGCCCGGGGAATCTGCTGTTGAGGGCCAGGGCGAGGCCCACCGAGATCGGAGTCGCGATCGCCGTGATCGCGACCGTCCAGATCGCGGTTTGACGCAGGACGCCGGGGAGCACGGGATCGTCGAACAGCGCGCGGAAGTTCGCAAGGCCCGTGAGCCCCGTCGTCTGCCCGAGCTCGTTGAACGACTGAAAAGCGCCGACCAGCGTCCTGAGGACCGGGACGACGAGCACGCCCGCGACGAGCACCATCGTCGGCAGGAGCAGGAGGTAGGGAACGCCTGCCTCAGGCCGGAGCCGGGTCTGGCGGCGTGCAGTCGAGCTGGCGGCGAACTCGAGGTGCGGCTCGGCTCCAGCCATCGGCTAGGCCGCGGCCCCGCTGTCCGCACGACTCTCGCGCCCGCCCGCCGCGTCGGCGAGATCGTCCACGATCCGGGCCAGGTGGAGCCGCATCCGAGATCCCGCAGCAGCGGGATCACGTTGCCGGACTGCGTCGAAGATGTCGTGGTGGTCCTGCAGGTAACGGCTCGGCCGACCCGGGTCTGTGGCAAGGTTGCGCTCGCGCATGACCTGCCAGAGGCGTCCTGCCATGCGCTGAGTCAACAGGTCGCAGACCGCGACCATCATCGGGTTCTGGCAGGCGACCACGATCGCACGGTGGAAACCCCAGTCCGGCTCCCATGAGTCGGCGCCTCTGGCGATCAGCTCGGCCATCTCGTCGATCGCGGCCCGCATCTTGGCCAGGTCGGACCGCGTGCGGCGCTCGGCAGCGAGCGCGGCGACGCCGGGCTCGAACAGGCTGCGCGCCTCCAGGATCTCGTTCGTGCCGCCCTCGGCGATCAGCCCGGCGTACTCGACCTCGGCGAGGTCAGCGGGGAGGATCTGCACGACGTAGTTGCCGCTGCCGGGCTTGCTGTCGATGATCCCCATCACCTCGAGCGCCGTCAGCGCCTCGCGCATCGACGAGCGGCTGACCCCGAGTTCCTCTGCGAGCGCCCGTTCGGTCGGCAATCGCTCGCCGGGCGCGAGCACGCCGGTCTCGATTAGCCGCCTGATCTGGTCAACGATCACCATGTAGACGCGTGGCACGCGCACCTGCTGGAGCCGCGCCGCGCTCGTAGAGCCTGTGAGCGGGGACAGGCCGTCAGCGCGCTCTGCTCGCCCCCCGGCTGGCTTGTCCCCGCTCATCTCGACCGTCTACTGCTTGACCTGACGCTCGATCGCGGCCTGGGCCGTGTCCAGCGCCTTCTGCGCAGGCGTGCCCAGAAATGCCGCCTGGACCGCCTTCGCGACCTCCGTGTTGACGGTATCCCACCCGTCCTTCACCGGGTAGCTGATCGAGTACGGGATGGACTTCACGAACCGCTGGATGCGGGCGTTGTTCTTGAAGTACGGCGCGGCGCCGCTCGTGTTCGTGACGGGGATCAGCGACTCCGTCTTGTTGAAGCTGACCTGGTACTTGTCCTGGCTCCAGAACTTCAGCCAGTCCGCCACTGCCGTCGGGTCCTTCGCACCTTTGAACATCACGAACACGTCCTGGATGAAGAGGGGTGCGGGCTTGCCGCTCGCGGTCGGATAGTCGGTGATGGCGATGTCCTTGAGGATCTTCGGGTTCTGCTGCTGCATGATCGCCAGAATCCACGGCGGGCCCCAGTACATCGCGCACTTGCCCTTGACGAGCAGCTCCTGCGCGGTGTCGAGACCGGTGCCGGTCGGGTTCGGCTGCGTCACCTTGTACTTGTTCGTCAGATCGGCTTCGAATTGGAGCCCGCGAACGTTGGCCGGCTGGTTGACTGCCCAGTTGCCCGCAGCGTTCGTGTAACGGCCGCCTGCGCCGTAGAGGAAGTAGGTGTAGTACCAGATGGTCTCGTCGCCCTGACCCTGGACGCAGAACCCGTAGTGGTCAGCGGTCGTGAGCTTCTTCGCATCGGCGACGAACTCGGTCCAGGTCTTCGGCGGCGCCGCGATCCCGGCCTGCTTGAAGAGGTCGGTCCGGTAGTACATGAGGCGCGTCGAGAGCGCCTCGGGAAGCGCCCAGAGATGCCCGTTGATCGTGACTTGGTTAAGCAGCGACTTCGGGAAGTTGTTCAGGAACGACTTCGGGAAGTACGAGTCGAGTGGCTGGAGGACGCCAAGCCGGATGAACTCCGGGAGCCACTTCGGCCCGAACACCGACACGTCCGGCTGCCTGTGAGCGGCGAGCAGGCTGAGGAACTTCGAGTGCGCCACGTCCCACGTCGCCTGCGAGATCGTGACCGAGACGCCCGTCTTGACCTGGAACGCCTTAGCGGCGCTCGTGTAGAGCGGGATCGTGTTCTGGTCGTATGGCAGGTCGAGGAACGAGATCGACGAGGCCGAGTGCTTCGCCGTCGCGCTGGGCACCGCGGCCAGCGCGGCTGCGACAGCCGCGACGGTCGCCCCGACCAGGAGCCGAGCCCGCCACCTTGCGAGCACGTGCGTGAACATGTGGACGATCTCCTTTCGAGGATGGACTACGTACGGGCGGGAACGAATGCGATCGCACGGCCCGGCGCTCCGCTCGCGCCGTCGATCTTCACGGGAAGGAAGAGGAAGAGGGCCCCGCGAGCAGGGAGCTGCCCAAGGTTGACCAGCCGCTCGACGAAGACGGCTCCGCGGCCGAGCCCGGCCCAGTGCGGCTCGGCGTCGGCCTGCAGCGGGCCCATGCTGTTGTTGTCGATCCCAATGCAACGAACGCCGCGCACCCCCACGAGGTACTCCATCGCCTCGGCGTCCGGCGCGGGCCACGCCGGCGACGTCTTCGCGATGATCGGCTCGTAGGCGAACTTGTTGCCCTCGGGGGCTCTGCGGTAGTGGCGGTCGGTCCAGTCCGTTCGGAGCAGGACGATCTCACCGGCCTCGATCCGCCCGTGCTCGGCCTCCCAGACCTCGATCAAGCCGATGTCGATGATCGGGCTCTGGCCCGGCTCGCCGGTGTCCGTGAGGTGCGTCGCATCGATGACGACCGCCGGCCCGATGAACTGCGCCGGGTCGAGCTGCTCGACGGTCACGCCGCCACCCTCGGCCGTCGCGTGCGGCAGCCCGGTGTCTGGGTGCGGGATGAAGTGCGCCGGCGCGTCGCAGTGGGTGCCGACGTGCTCCTCGATGCTAAGCAGACGGGTGAACACCGGCCCGCGCCAATCGGTGTACTCGCAGATCGTCATCGCGTGGAAGGGCGTCACGGTCGGCCACGTGCCGGGCAGCTCCTCGGCCGTCAGGACGGACAGATCGATGAGGCGGTACGAGCGGAGAAGCTCCGCGAGCTCGCCGACCCCGCTCGGCGACGACGTCCCGGTCACGATTTGCGATCAAACACCGGGTCCGGCCCGGTTGTCAAGTGGCCTGGTGGTCAGACCAATCGGCTCGGAGAGCGTTAACCACCCCACCGATAGACAGAAAATACGCAGGTCCGAACGCCCGCCTGACCGCCGACCACGCATGCCGGCGGCAGCAGCCATCGACCGCGTCGACCAAGCGTCGCGTTCGCGCTGCGCCTCCAGCGGCGCTCGACGAACCGAACCTGCCACGTGCCCAACGTCGAGGTTGCAGTCCAGCTCGTCCGCGAACTCAACACCCGAGCGGCCTTCGGCGGCCGCGCACACGGCTCTGCACCTCCCGCACCTCCTTACCCGAGCACAATCGCCCTCCACTGAGCCAAAACCGCCTCCATCCTCGTCGCCGACAAGCATGGACTTCGCAGCCGTGGGCCCCTGCGAACTACCGACTCACATCGCCAGCGACGGTTAGCATCCGCTTGCCTTGGAACGCGCGCCGAGCGAGCCGACCCGCCATGACGTCGACCGGCTCGTCGGGCCGGCGACGCCGCACTTCGCGTACCAGCTGCGCGCGCGCGTGCGCGAGCTCGTCGCCGACCTGCCCGCCGACCACGAGGTGCGCCGCTACGCGGAGGAGAAGATCGAGCTCCTCGACCGGCTCGGCCACGCCTCCTCGAAGGCCGAGGAGGGCGGGCGCGAGCCGCGTACCCGGCCGGGCTGGGACGAGATTCCGAGCGCCGCGCCGGCCGACCAGCCGCTGCCGCGGCGTCGGTGAACGTCTTCATCACGGGCGGCTCGCGCGGGATCGGCCGCGCGATCGCCCTCCGCTTCGCACGCGACGGCGCCGATCGGATCGCGATCGGCTACCTGCGCAACGACGAGGCGGCCGAGTCGACGGCCGCCGAGCTGCGCGCCGCCGGCGCCGACGTCGTCCTCGTCCGCGGCAACGTCGCGTCCGAGCGCGTGGTCGAGGAGGTGTCCGCGCTCGGCCCGCTCGACGTCCTCGTCCACAACGCGGCGACCGGCGTCGTCCGGCCGGCGCTCGAGGCCGAAGAGAAGCACTGGGACTGGACGCTGAACGCGAACACGCGCGCGCTGCTCTCCCTCGCGCGCGCGACCGCGCCGCAGATGCCGGCGGGCTCGTCGATCGTCGCGATCTCGTCGCTCGGGGCGCAGCGCGTGCTCGAGAACTACGTCCTGATCGGGGTCTCGAAGGCGGCGCTGGAGGCGCTCGTCCGCTACCTCGCCGTCGAGCTCGCGCCGCGCGGGATCCGCGTCAACGCCGTCTCCGCAGGCGTCGTCGAGACGGGTGCGCTCGAGCACTTCCCGAACCGCGAGGAGATGCTCGCAGCCGGCGCGGCGAATCCGGCGGGTCGGCGCGTGAGCCCGGAGGACGTCGCCGCCGCGGTCGCGTTCCTGTGCTCGACCGACGCCGAGATGGTGCGCGGCCACACCCTCGTCGTCGACGGCGGCTTCTCACTCACCGTCTGATGGAACCTCAGCCGTCGTCTGGTGTAATCCCGGCGATGAAGCGGCTCGTCGCAGCCGCTGTCCTCCTCGGTGCGCTCGCCGTTCCCGCTGCGGGCGCGTCGACGGCCGCGCCGCTGCTTGCGATCGTCGGCGGCGGCGAGAACGGGAACGGGTCGCTCGTCCGCCTGGACCCGGTGACGCTGCGGCGCGTGCCGGGGCCGGCCGTGACTCTCGGCGCGTTCGAGGAAGGTTGGACGGACGGTTGGAGCTACTCGCCCGATCGTCGCGAGCTCTTGCTCGGCTTCGCGAATCCGTCCTGCGTCGGCGGCACGACCGCGTTGCGCTTCGTCGACACCGCCCGCATGCGCGCGCTCGGCGACGTGCCGCTGCTCCCGAACGGAACCGTCGAGGCGACGGACTGGCTCGACGCGACGCACGTGCTCGCACTCGTGCAGGCGAGCGACTGCGTCAACGACACCGGCACGGTCGTGTTCGGCGTCGACCCGGTGGCGCTGCGCGTCGTCTCGCGCACGCCGGTCGCCGGAGACGTCGTCGCCGTCGCCCGCGCGGCGCGAGGGCTGGTCCTGCTCGTCGCGCCGCGCAACCGGATCGGGCCCGCCAGCCTCGCCGTCGTCGACGCCGGCGGCAAGCTGCGCCGCGTCGCGCTGCCCGGCGTCCGCGCCGGCAGGCGACTGTCGCCGACCGTCTCCCCGCCGTCGCCGTCGCGGACTGACGTGCCGGGGCTCGCCGTCGACGGCGAGGGCCGCGCGTACGTCGTCCCAGCCGCCGGCCCGATCGCCGAGGTCGACCTGGCGACCTTGCGGACGAGCCGGCACGCCCTGCGTGAGCAGCGCACGCTCGCGAAGGGACCGACGGGGCCGCTGCGGACGGCGCTCTGGCTCCCGAACGGCGTGCTGGCCGTCACCGGCTGGAACTTCGGCGTCGTCGCGGGTCAGCCGCAGGCAACGCCGGCCGGGCTCGAGCTCGTCGACGTCCGGACGTGGCGCTTCCGCGTCGTCGCTGCGGACTGGTCGAGCGCGCAGCTCGCGGGCGGCGTCGTCGTCGCCTCGAGCCTGCGCGGAACGACGCTGACCGCCTACTCGCTCTCCGGCGTCCCCCGCTACACGAAGCAGCTCTGGTTCGAGGGGGCGCTCGGCAGACGCGGCTACGGCAGCGCCGGCGTCGCGCCGACGATCGTCTTCGACCTCCGCACCGGCAAGATCGAGCGGAGCGCCGTCTCGCCCGGGCAGCTGCTGCTCGGCGCGGCCGCGCCGTTCGCCGTCGGCGGCTTCTGAGCTCAGGGGCGGAGGCGGCGCAGCGTGTCGGCTGCGGCGTAGCCGGCGATCGCCGGGTTTTCCTGCAGGCGGCGGAGCGCGTACTCGTACCAGTGCTCCCCGAAGGGGACGTAGACGCGCAGCCGGTGACCGTCGCGGACGAGCTCGTCGCCGCGCTCGGGCCGCACGCCGAGGAGCATCTGGAACTCGTACTGCTCGCGCCGAAGCCCACGCTCGCGCACCTGGCGAAGCGCGTCGGCGATCAGCGCCTCGTCGTGCGTGGCGATCCCGACGTACGAGCCCTGGTCGAAGAGCGTCGCGAGGGTGGCGCGGAAGCTCGCGCGGATCTCGTCGGCGTCCTGGTAGGCGATCGCCGGGCCCTCGAGGTAGATGCCCTTGCACAGGCGCACATTCGGCAGGCCCTGTGCATCCGCCAGCGTTCGGCGCAGCCGCGCCTGCAGGACGACGCCGACGTTCTCGTGACCCGCCGCCCGCAGGTCGCGGTAGAGACGCAGCGTCGCGTCCGTCGTCGAGGAATCCTCCATGTCGATGCGGACGAAGTTGTCGCGCTCGGTCGCGTCTCGCACGAGCGCCTCGACGTGCAGGCGGCACATTGCCTCGTCGAGCTGGAGGCCGAGCGCCGTCAGCTTGATCGACACGTTCGAGTCGAGCCGCTCGTCGTCGATCCGCGCGAACACACGGTGGTAGGCGAGCGCGATCTCCCGCGCCGCGTCGCCGTCACGGATCTCCTCGCCGAGCACGTCGATGGTTGCGAGCTTTCCTTCGGCATTGAGCTTGCGCACGACCCGCACCGCGTCGTCGAGCGTCGGCCCGGCGATGTAGCGCGACGCGAGGCGCCGCACGAGCTCGCGTGGCACGAATGGCAGCACGCGGACGATCGCGCGATCGAGCAACGCCACGGCGAGAGAATCGCACGCCGCGACCGCCGCGCCGCCTCAGAGCTGTCTCAGAGCTGTCTCTGAGACAGGCGCCGTGTAACGCGAGTGCAAACTGCCTGCTCGGAGCGGGCTTGTCTCTGATACTTCTCTGAGAGATCGGCGGTCGGCCGCGTGCGCGTGTCGTTACTCGCGCATGAAGCCCTGGCGCGCGGCGGAGACGAGCGCGACCGCCTCCGGGAAGAGCACGCGCATGGCGTCGCGCAGCGCGAGCGACTGCTCGTCCGCACTGCCCGTCACCTGCACCTGCGAGAGCGCCGCCGCGGTCAGCTCGACGGCGGTGTTCAGCGTCAGCGTCGCGAACTGCTCGCGCTGCGCCTCCTGCACCGACTCCGCCTGCTGCTCGGCGAACTCGCGCAGGCCGCGGAGCAAGTCCTCGGGGTCGCCGCCGAACGGGAAGCCGAAGCCGCCGCTTCCTTCCATGCCGGGAGGCTAGCGGAGCGGCAGCTTGTACCGCTCCTCCACCTCGCGCACGAACGACTCGACGACGCCGGCGGACGACGCGACCGCCGCGGCGAACGGCGACTCGAGCTCGCCGAGCGCCAGCTCGAGCGCGCGCGCCGCCTCGCCGATCGCGTCGAGGTAGGCGAGCGACGCCACCTGCGGCGGCGCCCCGATCGCCCGCGCGAGCGCGAGCGCAGCCTCGCGGGCGGCCTCGATCCCCGGCGGCTGCTCGACGACCGCGAGCTCGGCGAGGTGTACGCGCAGCCCGTCGAGATCGCCGCCGCCCGCGAGCTCGGCGGCGAGCTCGCACATGACGACGATCGAGGCCGTGTCTCGCACCGCCTCCCGGCGTTCGACGGATTGTGCGGCATCGTCGACGACGAGCCACTCGCGCGCCTCGTCCTCGCCGAGCGAGATCAGGTAGCGCCGGCCGCCTGCGAGCGCGGGCTCGGCCGCGAGCACCGCCGTCACCGTCCCGTGTCGCGCTGCGGCCGCCGCGATCCGCTCGAGGTCGTCGCTCAACGCCACGCGGCGAGCTTAGACTCGGTTCGGTGGATGCGAAGACGCTCTTCGCGCCGCTCGGGCCGACGTACGACCGCTACGCCGCGCTGCTCTCGCTCGGCCAGGACCC
>DASREW010000004.1:0-93131 GCA_035651895.1 Gaiellaceae bacterium | reverse complement strand
AGGCGCGGTTCGGCTATCGCCTGGGGAACGGCGAACTCGTCGACTCGATGGTCTTCGACGGGCTCACGTCGACGTTCGACGAGCTGCACATGGTCGCGCAGAACGCGAAGGTCTCCCGCGAGCTCGGCATCTCGCGCGAGGAGCAGGACGTCTGGGCCGCTCGCTCGCACGAGCGCGCCGCCGCCGCGCAGGACGCGCATCGTTTCGACGACGAGCTCGTTTCCGTCGGCGACGTCACCGCGGACGAGTCGGTTCGCCGCGACACGACGCTCGAGAAGCTCGCGGCGCTGAAACCCGTCTTCGATCCGGAGGGCACAACAACCGCGGGGAACGCGCCCGGCGTGAACGACGGCGCGAGCTGCGTGATCGTGTGCTCCGAGGAGTGGGCGGCGAAGCGCGGGCTCGAGCCGCTCGCGACGATCCTCGCACAGGGCTATGTCGCGGACGACTTCGCGTACCTCGCGCGCACGCCGGCAAACGCAGGTGCGATCGCGCTCGAGCGGGCGGGCAAGAAGATCGGCGACGTTGCTCGCGTCGAGATCAACGAGGCGTTCTCGTCCGTCGCGTGGAACTCGACGAAGCTGCTCGGCGCCGACGAGGCCGACGTGAACGTGAACGGCGGCGCCGTCGCGCTCGGACATCCGATCGGCGCCTCCGGCGGCCGGATCGTCGCGACGATGGTCCACGAGCTGCGGCGCTCGGGCGGCGGGCTCGGCCTGGCTGCGATCTGCAGCGGCGGCGGTCAGGGCGACGCGCTGCTCATCGAGGCGTGAGCGATCCGCTCCGCGCAGCGGGCGGGATCGTGGTGCGGGACGGCTGCGTGCTCCTCGTGCACCGGCCGAAGTTCGAAGACTGGGCATTCCCGAAGGGCAAGCTCGAGCAGGGCGAGTCGTGGGAGGCGTGCGCCGTGCGCGAGGTGGAAGAGGAAACGTCGCTGCGCTGCGAGCTCGGCGAGTACGTCGGCTCGACGCAGTACGACGTGCCGCAGGGGCTGAAGGAGGTGCGCTACTACCGCATGCACGCCGACGGAGAAGCGCGCCCGCAGAACGAGGTCGACGAGCTGCGCTTCGTCCCGCTCGACGAAGCCGGCGAGCTCCTCAGCTACGACTGGGACCGCGAGCTGCTGAAGCGCTTGCGGTAGCGGCAGACCTCCGTCGGCACGCCGCCGAAGTGCGGCTCGACGACCGTCTCCGTGAGCTCCCAGCCGTTGCGCTCGTAGAAGCGGCGCGCGCGAACGTTGCCGACGAGGCACGTGAGCGCCGCCTCGTCGCACGTCTGCGCGAGCTCGGCGTGCGCGCAGTCGAGCAGCGCCTGTCCGGCTCCGGTGCCCCACCAGTCAGGGTGCACGTAGATCGCATAGAGCTCGCTGTCGCCGACGACGAGCGTGCCGACGATCTCGCCGTCTGCTTCGACGAGGAACGGCCGCACACCCTCCTCCTCGAACAGCGCATGCGATGCCGCGAGCCGCCGCTCGAACGGGTCGTTACGCCCGTACGCCGTGTTCGACGAGAGCCAGTGGACCCGCGCGAGCGCCTCCGCGTCCTCGGGCCGAGCCTCGCGGACGATCACGCGAGCTCCTTGCGGTAGCGGACCTCCGCTGCGCGGACGCCCCAGCGTTCCTCGGCTTTGCGCGCCCCGTCGGGAGCCCAGCCGGCCGCCTCGTAGAACCGCCGCGCACGCGGGTTGTCCGCGAGGACCCACAGCGTCGCCACCTCGTACCGCTCGCGCAGCCGTTCTTCGGCGCGCGCGATCAACGCCCGGCCGGCGCCGGCACCCCACGAGCCGGGGTCGACGTAGATCGCGTACAGCTCGCCGAGCCCGCGCTCGTCGCGGCTCGGGCCGACGCACGCGAAGCCGACGACGCCGCGGTCGTCGGCGACGAAGGTCGACCAACCCGTCGGAGGCGTCTCGATGCGCGTGCGCCACCGCGAGCCGTCGACGGGCATTGCGTCGAGCTCGACGGCGGGAAACACGTGGCGGTAGGCGGCCTGCCAGCCGCGCACGCGAATCCCCTCGATGGCGTCCGCGTCGCCGGGGACTGCAGGCCGGATCTCCATCGCCGAAGCGTAGGCGCAGAAAATCGTTCCGATACCTGTTTCGGTCCCCTTGACTTTGGATTACCGACAGGCGTATCACTGGCTCTGGCGCAACGACACGTGGGTGCGGCAGCGCGCTCGGTGCGTCCCCACCGAACAGTCGAGGGAGGCCACCGTGACTCAGCGGCCCGTTGAGGAGTCGTCTGTGCCCGCCGACCGGGTGAAGGTCGGTCTAGCTCTGTCGGGCGGCGGCCATCGCGCCGCGTTCTTCCACATCGGCGTGCTGGCGAAGCTCGCCGAGCAGGGGATCTTGCGCCGGATCGAGGTGATCTCGACCGTGTCCGGGGGATCGATCGTCGGCGCGCTCTACTACCTGCACGTCAAGAATCTGCTCGAGCAGAAGCCGGATCGGGAGATCGTCGACGCGGACTTCATCGAGATCGTCCGGAAGGTCGAACGCGACTACCGGCTCGCGGCCGCCAAGAACGTTCGCGGCGCAGCCTGGTCGAGCGTCAGGGCGAACGCGCGGATGGTCAAGCCGACGTACACGCGCACCGATCGCGTCGGAGAGCTCTACGAACGGCACTTCTACGCGGGCGCGTGGGGCGCACGGCCGAAGGTGAACGGGCGGATCCTGATGCGCGACCTGCTCATCAAGCCGAGCGGCCACGAGGGCGACGCTCCGTTCGACCCGTACACCGAGAACGCGAACCGAAGCGCACCCGTCCCGATCCTGCTCCTCGAGGCGACGACGATGAACACCGGTCACAACTGGCGCTTCGAGGCGAAGTACCTGGGCGAGCCGCCGAGGCAGCACGGCGCCGCCGGCCAGGAGCGCGCGGACGTCGACAAGAACCTCGCGTTCGAGCGAACCGCCTGGTCCGAGCTGCCGGAGGCGTGCCGCGACTTCCCGCTCGGGTCGGCCGTCGTCTCGTCTGCGTGCTTCCCCGGCGGCTTCCCGCCGATGCAGATCCCCGGCCTGCCGCCCGAGCAGAAGACCGTCATCGACCTGATCGACGGCGGCGTGCACGACAACCAGGGCATCGAAGGGCTCCGTGACTGTGGCTGCACGCACCTGCTCATCAGCGACGGGTCCGGACAGATGCCCGAGCTTCCGCGGCCGTCGACGCGACTGCCGGCGGTGCTCGGCCGTGTCGTCTCGATCTACGGCGAGTCCGAACGCCAGGAGCGCCTTCTCGACGCCCTGGCCGAGGACACGACGTTCCTCGTGCACCTGCAGACCGGTCTCCCGGCGGAGACGCAGTCGCTGAGCCTGAAGGCGAAGGCCGCGCCGGCACCGCTGACGATGACCGAGTGCGGGGTCGACGTCGAGGTGCAGCGCGCGCTCGCCAACATCCGGACCGACCTCGACGCGTTCTGCGAGGTCGAGGCGTGGGCACTGATGGCGAACGCGTACCAGCTGGCGGGCAAGGTGCTCGACCAGCGTCCGCAGGTGGCGGGGCTCGGACACAAGGCCGTCATCGCAGGGTGGGCGTTCGATCCGGTTCGCCCGCTGCTCGGCCAACCGAACGCCGAGTTCCTGAAGGTGCTGCATGCCGGCAAGGAGCGCTTCTTCAAGCCGGCGCGCATGCTCCGCGGCGGCCTCGCCGCGGTGTACACCGCGCTGCTCGTCGCCGGGATCGCCCTGGCGGTCGTCGGCTGGCGCCTGTTCACGCCGCACGGCACGATCAGCTACTGCCTCGCGATCGGTGCCGCCGTCCTGCTCGGCATCTACGGCAAGTCGACCAGCACGTACATCCGGCCGCTGGCCATCCTGATCTTCGACGCGGTGATACCGGCGCTGCTCGTCGTGCCGCTCTACGCACTCGCGTGGCTGCAGCTCGGCGCCGGATCCTGGTGGCTCCGAATCGGGCGGCTGAGCCGTCGCGGCGTGCTCGGGGTCGCGCCGCCGGCGGAGGTGACACAGCCCGGCACGCCCGGCGTATAGAGCAGCCATGTGGCACGCCGCGCCGGTGCACGTCCAGGCCCGTCCGCAGACGGTGATCGCCGCGGTGAAGATCGAGCGCAGGCTGGCGGCGGGAATCGCCGTCGACTACTCGCACGTGGTCGTGCGCGGCACGCTGCGTCTCCACACGGTCCGGGCGCCGCTCGTGCTCCGGGACTCTGTGGTCACGGGCAGCGTGATCGCAGAGTCGACCGAGTTTCCGAGCGTGGTCGACCTGTCCGGCAGCACGATCAAGGGGCGCCTCGTCTTTCCGGAAGCACGGTTCGACGGGCCGGTGCTTCTGCTCGGGAAGTCGACGCACGTCGCAGGTGCGGCGCAGTTCGCCTTCGCCGATTTCGCGGGGCCTGCAGTCTTCGCCGGAACGAGCTTCGACCGCCGGGCGTCCTTCGCGGGCTGTCAGTTCCACGGCGAGAGCCGCTTCGAGCGGATCGTCTTCGGCGGGCCTGCGACCTTCGCGTTCGCGAGCTTCGACCACGTCGGCGACTTCCGGTTGACCAACTTCAGCGGCGCCGCCTCGTTCGCGCGTGCGGAGTTCCGCTCGCCGAGCGACTTCAGCTTCACGAGCTTCAACGCGGTGACGAGCTTCGCGGGCGTTCGGTTCTTCGCTCCCGCCGACTTCACCGCGTCGCTCTTCTCGGCGGGAAGCGGGAAGCGGGCTCGCCCGGCGTCGTTCGCCGACGCCCACTTCGGCGGCGGCGGCATCTTCAACCAATCGACGTTCATGTCGGGTGGATATTTCGCCCAGGCGGACGCTTCGGGCGATCTCGAGTTCGAGGAAGCGACGCTGCTCGGGAACATGAACTTCTCGACGACGCGGTTCCTTGCCGCTGCCGACTTCGACGACGCCACGTTTCACGGCACCGTCGACTTCGACCAGGCACAGCTGGCGGATCTCACGCTCGACGGGGCTCAGCTCGAGACGAGCACGCTGCTGCTCCCCGCAGCGCAGGGCCAGACGGAAGGCGGCCTGGACCAGATTCGAATGGACCCGAACGACGTGAGCCGCATCCAGCTCCTGCAGGGATCGCATCCGCGGAGCGCCCAGGAACACGCGCTCGCGCTGATCGAGACGGCCGCCCGGTCGGGAGGCGACCTGCAGATCGCGGCGGACGCCGGCGTGCGCCGGCTCACGCTGGAGCGACACGACGAGAACCATGTCCTTCAGGTCGTCAACTGGCTCGTCTACTGGGAGATCGCCGGCTACTTCCTGCGCTGGTGGCATCCCCTGATCGCGATCCTGATCCTGATCGCGCTCGCCACCCTGATTCGCTCGCGGCGCGCCTGGCGCGGGCAGACGAGCACGTCGAACGGTGTTGGTCGCATCTTCCTGGCGATCGCCGCAAGCGTCGGCGCAGTCTGGCGCGGACCGACCAAGGAACAGCCCCAAGGCGACGACGCGCAGCCGCCCGCCGCCGTCGTCGGCGCGAAGCCCCGCGGCCGGCTCGACCGGCTCCGCGCGACGGCGGCCGCGGCGGTCTCGTGGGGCGGCTGGTTCCGGGTCGAGGCGACCGCCCAGAAGCTGCTGCTCGTCGTGCTCGTCCTGAGCATCGCCAACGTCTGGCCCCCCGTCGCCAGCATCTTGAAAGGAGTCCTGCCGTGAACCCTCGCCGCCTCTTCGCCACGCTCGCTGTTGCCGTCACCGTCGCGGCCGTCGCGGCCGGGGCCGGGGGGTCGGCCGCGAAGCGCGGCCTGAGCTGCACCGTCCAAGAGGGCACCGTGGTCGCCTACTCGCCGAGCGCCAGGCACTCGTGCGCGGCCGGCATCAGCGCCGGCGCCGTCCTCCGGCGAACGGAAACGGTCCAGACGGGCTATCCGGGCCAGCTCACGTTCCACACCAACCATCTCATGCGCTGCATCGAGCTGAACAGTGCGCCGAAAGGCACTGCAGACGTGATCATGCCGTCGAAGAGCATCGCGCTCCAGCACGTGCGCGGAACGACCTGGTGCCTGCACGGGCCGACCGACCCTGCGGTCACGCTCACGGCCCCGGGCGCGACGATCGTGCTCGGCGGCACGCTGTTCGGCGTTCAGACCGACGCGACCGGCTCGACGGTTCAGGTCGCCGACGGCAGTGCGACGGTTCGCTCGACCGCCACCCGGAGCAGCGTGACGGTGGGCGCCGGCTTTCAGGCGCTGATCCCGCCGACCGGCAAGCCCTCCGCGCCGGTGCCGCTTCAGCTCGCCGAGACGGCGCAGCAGGCGGTGTTCTTCCTGCAGTTCAACGTCGTGCCGATGGGGGTCGCCCAGCCCCTGGCCTTCGTCAAGCAGCAGAAGGAGAAGAGCGCGGTCGTCGTCGCCTCCGACGGAGTGGCTCTCAAGACCGAGGCGCCGTTCCTGAACGGCCTCGAGACGCGGACGTTCTCCGCCGAGCAGGCGCAGGCGGACCCGGGCGCGGTGCTCAAGGGGGCGACTGCCCTCAAGACCCGGGTGATCCTCGCAGTCGGAGACTTCGAGGCGCTCGAGCCGGCACTCACAGCGCTGTCGGCGGCGATCACGACGCCGATGACGCTGGCCTACGCAGCCAAGCCGGTGGGCTGATCGGCTAGAACCCCACCATGGAGCTGGAGCACGTCCTGGTCGTCGGAGCCGGGCAGATGGGCGGCGGGATCGCGCAGGTCGTCGCCGCCTCCGGCCGCCGTGTGTCGCTGCACGACCCGTACCCCGGTGCCGTCGAGAAAGGCCTGGCGGCGATCGAGAAGAGCCTCACGCGTCTCGGCGCCGACGTCGCCGAGACGACGGCCCGCATCACGCCGGTCGACCAGCTGGTCGAGGCGGAGCTGATGATCGAGGCGATCACCGAGGAGGCCGGCGCGAAGGAGGAGCTCTTCCGCCGCGCCGGCGAGGCGCTGCCGGCGAACGCGATCCTCGCGAGCAACACGAGCTCGATCCCGATCACGTCGCTCGCCGCCGTGACGAAGCGGCCCGAGCAGGTCATCGGCATGCACTTCTTCAACCCGGTGCCGGTGCTGAAGCTCGTCGAGGTGATCCGCGCGGTTCAGACCTCGGACGAGACTGCGGCCGCGATCGTCGCGCTGGCCCGCGACCTCGGCAAGGAGCCCGCGGAGGCGCGCGACTTTCCCGGCTTCGTCTCGAACCGGATCCTGATGCCGTTCATCAACGAGGCGGCCTACGCGCTGATGGAAGGCGTCGCCGAGCCGGAGGCGATCGACACGATCGCGAAGCTCGGCTTCGCGCATCCGCTGGGGCCGCTCGCCCTTGCCGACCTGATCGGCCTCGACACGTGTGTGGCGATCATGGAAGTGCTGCAGCGCGGGCTCGGCAACCCGAAGTACGCGCCGTGCCCGTTACTGCGCCAGTACGTCCAAGCCGGTCGCCTCGGCCGCAAGACCGGCCGCGGGTTCTACGACTACGCCTAGTCCGCTCCGGCGCCGGCCAAGCCGGCGCCTGCGCTCCTGTGCGGCTCCGTCGAGCCTACGCCGCCGCGTAGTCGCGACGTCGCCGCCTCGAAGACGTCGTCGTCGATCGAGTAGGTGCTCGTGAAGTCGACGGCGCCGTTCACCTCGAGCACGACCCAGGTGCCGAGGTCGGCGGGGAGCAGGTCGACGCCGACGAGCGAGCCGTCGACCGCGGCGGCGGCTGCGACCGCGAGCTCGCACGCCTCCGGCGGCGGCACGATCGGCTCGCGGCGCGCGCCGAGGGCGACATTCGTGCGCCACTCGCCCGGCGCCGCGACGCGACGAACCGCGCCGATGACCTTGCCGGCGGCGACGACGAGCCGGAGGTCGAACCCGCGCGGTGCGACGAGCTTCTGCGCGATGGCGCCCGTCGCCTCGTACCACGGTTTCGTCTCGAGCTCGAGCAGCGTGCGCTCGATCGCCTGCTCGTCGTCACAGCGGATCACGTCCTGTCCCCACGAGCCGAAGCGCGGCTTGAAGACGAGCGGCGGCTCGAGCTCGGGGACGGGGAGCCACGAGGCGACGTGCACCGTGCGCGGGTGCGGAACGTGCGCCGCGTACAGCGCCGCCGCCGTCGCGAGCTTGTCGTGGGCGTCGATGAGCGCGCGCCGGCCGTTCAGCACGGAGACGCCGGAGGCGGCGAGCCGTTCGAGCGCCCAGAGACCCGGTTCGACGCCGTCGAGCGACGGGAGCACGTCGAGGCGGCCGAGAGCGATGTCTCCAGGGCCGAGGCGCGCCACGGCCTGGGCGGGTGAGAGCACGGCGCCGAGGCGCGTGTTCGTCGGGGTGACGCGGTGGGCGACGACCGCGAAGGTGGCCATTTGCAGGGATGGTGCGGGCGATCGGCGCCGTTGTGAAGGGTGGGCGACCAGGCCGCTCCCGGACTGTTCCCGCTTCGTAACCGAGCTCGGGCATACCTTCGAGGCGGCACAGCGCCGCGCTCTGCAGCAGCGGGCCCGGCGGGGCTGCCTGGGGGAACGGTGCAGCGGCCCGGAGCGCAGCGTGGGGCTCGCTCCGGGCCGTCTGTCACACATGTGAACGAACGCCGCACCTACGATCCGACCGTGCGCGCGAGCGTCGAACACGAGCTCAAGCTCGACCTCGACACGTCCTTCTCTCTGCCCGAGCTGCCGGGCGCCGAGCTCGAAGCGCGCACGTTCACGTCGACGTACCACGACACGCCGGCGCGTTCGCTGGGGCGGGCGGGCATCACGCTGCGCCGCCGCGTCGAGAACGGTAAGTCGTTGTGGCAGCTGAAGTTGCCGCGAAACGGCGACACCGGTCTCGCGCGAACCGAGATCGAAGAGCCCGGCGGGCCGGCGGGACCGCCGGCCGCGCTCGCGCGTCTCCTCGCCGCGCATCTGCGTCACGGGAAGCTCGAGCCGGTCGCGACGCTACGCACGCGCCGGTCCGGCGTGCGCGTGCTCGACGGCGAGCGCGCGCTTGCGGACGTCACCGTTGACACGGTCGATGTGCTCGACGCGGGCCGGGCGGCCGGCGGCTTCGCGGAGATCGAGATCGAGCTCGTCGACGGCGACGAGGCCGATCTGAAGCGGCTGGGCAAGACGCTCCGCCGCGCAGGTGCGCGTGTGTCGGACGGAAGGCCGAAGCTCATGCGCGTCCTCGAGCTCCCGGATGCCCCCTCCTCGAGCGACCCGCTCGCGCGCATGCTCGAGGCGCAGCTGCGCGCGCTCGAGACGCACGACCCGGGCATCCGCCTCGGCGACGACCCGGAGGACGTGCACAAGTTCCGCGTCGCCACCCGGCGCGCGCGTGCGCTCATCCGCGCCACCCGTCCGCTGCTCGGCGACACCCTCGCTCCGGTCGCAGCGGAGTTGAGGTGGCTCGCGGGTTTGCTCGGCCCCGTACGCGATCTCGACGTCCTGATCGCCCACCTCGGGACGCAGGTCGCCGCGCTCGGTGAGGACGAGCCGGCCGGGCGCGAACTCGTCGCCGGGCTGTCAGCCCAGCGCGACGCTGCACAGGACGAGCTGCTCGCCGCGCTTTCGTCGACGCGCTACGGCGAGCTCCTGGCCCTGTTCGAGCATGCGATCCGCGGGCTGCCGCGTCTCGAGCCGGACGCTGTCCGCGGCATCGCCCGCGACGAGCTCGCGAAGCTGCGCAAGGCGACACGCAAGCTGCCGCGCGACCCGGACGACGACGAGCTGCACCGCGTCCGCA
The DNA here is from genome assembly GCA_035651895.1 of Gaiellaceae bacterium. Lineage (GTDB taxonomy): Bacteria > Actinomycetota > Thermoleophilia > Gaiellales > Gaiellaceae > PALSA-600. Next base: position 83,532 of record DASREW010000004.1, on the reverse strand, counting down.
TCAAGGCGAAGCGTGCGCGGTACGCGGCGGAGCTTGCCGGGGCAGAGCGCGTCGTCGACGCGCTGAAGAAGGTGCAGGACGTCATCGGGGAGCACCAGGACGCGGTTGTCGCCGAAGCGCGCCTGCGGACGCTCGCGCGAGCGAAGACGGCGATCGCGGCAGGCCGGCTGATCGAGCTCGAGCGCGCGCGCAGGCACGCGATGCGCGCGAGAGCCCCCGAGGTCATTGCGGCCGCGATCGCCGCCGGCGCGAAGGCTTTCTCCTAGTCGTTCGGCTGGACGACGATCAGCGAGTTGCCGTCCGGATCCCTCAGCCAGAACATCGGAGGCACCGGCCCGCCCCAGCGCGTGACCTCGTCGTCGACGTCGACGCCGGCCGCCTTCAGCGCCGCGTGGTCGGCATCGACGTCCGAGCTGTCGAGGCAGATGCCGGTCTGCGCGCCGCCGGCCTCGCGACCGGGAGGCGGGGGAGCGAGCGCGATATTCGTCTCCCGGCCGTGCGGCTTCACCTCGACCCAGCGGCCGGACTCGCCCATCGGCGCGTCCACGACCTTCTCGAACCCGAGCGTGTCGACGTAGAAGCCGATTGCGCGATCGGTGTCCGAGACCGTCACGCACACCCGGCCCACGAGTCCGATGTTCAGCTTGGACTGCACCTTCGACATTGCGAGCTCCTCTCTCGTGCGTTGTCGAAGCTCTGACCGCCGGGGCGGCCGAAACTCATCGGGCGAAGCCTACGCCGCTGCGGCGCGGCCGGCCGCGAGCGCCAGGACCGCTCCGTCGCGCAAACCGGCGCGAACGACGCGCACCGGCGTGCCGAGGCGGTGCTGCAGCTCGGAGAGGATCACCGCGCCGGCCGGCAGGGTGCGCGCGCGCTCCTCGCCGACGCCGTACCGCTCGACGATCTCAGCGGCGGGTGTCTCGGCGAGCAGGCCGAGCAGCTGGTCGAGCTCGTCGATGCCGATGCGGCTGCCCGCGATCCGCTTCAGCGCGCGCGCGGTGCCGCCGACGGCGAGCGCGGTGCGCGGTGCCGGCGGGTCGAAGCCGTCCAGATAGCGCTCGACCTCGGCCCGCGCGTGCCCGATCGCGGCTGCGCCCGGAGGGTCGGCGGCGAGCATGCGGCTCGCGAGGCGCTGCGAGCCGAGATCGATCGAACGCGCCCACTTCGCCCCCTCGCGGCCGGACCCGACGACGACCTGGGCGGAGCCGCCGCCGACGTCGATGACCGCGACCGTGCGCCGCGCCGGCACACCGGCGATCGAGAGGGCTCCGGCGAACGCGAGGTGGCCTTCTTCGACGGCGGTCAGGATCCGCGTGGGCCTGCCGGAGGCTTCAGCCAGCGCGCGCCGCAGCTCGGCCCCGTTCTCGGCCTGCCGCCCCGGGCTCGCGATCAACACCTCGATCTCTTCGGCGCCCGCCGCCTCGCCGTCCCGCACGAAGCGCTGCACGACACGCGCCACCTCGTCGATCTTCTCCTCGGGCACCCGGCCGTGCACCTCGATGTCGGCGCCGAGCTTCAGCACCAGCCGCTCGGTGAGGACCGTGCGGCCTCGTTCGGCCACCAGCAGCCGGACCGTGTTCGAGCCCACGTCGACGACGCCGAACGGCACGGCTGCATGGTGACCCCCGTGGAGGACGGCAGACCTAATGCGCGCGAGCAAGCCGCCTCGCGCGTTCGCGGCGGCGCATGAACGCAACCTGCGCCGGACGTCGGCGTTCCGACTTCTTGGGCGCCACGCGCTCCCACAAGCCGGTCGGCTGCAGCTCCCAGGCCTGCGCGTTGTCGCCGAGGAGCGCCTTGAGGATGGACTCCACCTCGTTCCGCACGTGCGTGTCCTCGACCGGCATCACCACCTCGATGCGATGGTCGAGGTTGCGCGGCATCAGGTCGGCGCTGCCGAGGAAGTAATTGCGCTCGTCCCCGATCTCGAAGCAGTACAGACGGCTGTGCTCGAGAAAGCGGCCGAGGACCGAACGGACGCGGATGTTCTCGCTCATCCCGGGGACGCCCGGCACCAGCGTGCAGTTCGCGCGCACGATGACGTCGATCTCTGCGCCGGCCTCCGACGCCTTGTACAGCTCGTGGATCACCTCCGGATGCGTGAGGCTGTTGCACTTCAGCCGGATGCGGGCGCGTTTGCCCGTCTCGGCCGCGGCAGCGACCGCGCGGATCTCCTCGATCAGGCGCTTCTTCAGGTTGAACGGCGCGACGAGCAGCTTGCGGAACCGCTGCGGTCGTCCGAAGCCGGTGACGAAGTTGAACAGGTCGGCGAGGTCCGCACCGATCTCCGGGTCGGCGGTGAAGACGCCGACGTCCTCGTAGATGCGGGCCGTGGTTGCGTGGTAGTTGCCGGTCCCGATGTGCACGTAGCGCCGCAGGTCGCCGCCCTCGCGACGGACGACGAGGGTCGTCTTGGCGTGGATCTTCATGTCGGGGAAGCCGTAGACGACGTGGACGCCGGCCTGCTCGAGCGAGCGCGCCCACTCGATGTTGCGCTGTTCGTCGAAGCGGGCCTTCAGCTCGACGACGCAGACAGCCTGCTTGCCGTTCTGGGAGGCCTGCATCAGCGCGGGTGCGAGTGCCGAGTCCTGGCTCGTCCGGTAGACGGTCGTCTTGATCGCGACGACCTGCGGGTCGCGCGCGGCCGCCTGGACGAACGCCTCGACGCTCGTGGCGAACGAGTCGTACGGATGCTGCACGACGATGTCGCGCCGCGCGATTTCGTCGAACAGCTCGTCGTCGTTCTGCTTCGCGAGGCGCCGCTGCGTGTAGGGCAGCCACGGCCCGTACTTCAGGTCGGGACGATCGAGGTGGTGCAGCTGCGAGAGATCGGCGAGGTCGAGCGCTCCGCGGATCGGGTAGATCTGGTCGCGGCCGACGCCGAGCCGCTCCTTGAGGCGTGACAGCATCGTCTGCGAGACCGAGCTCGACACCTCGAGCCGGACCACGGCGCCGAACCGCCGCCTCTGCACTTCCGACTCGACGGCCTCGAGCAGGTCGTCGGCGTCATCCGAGATCGCCGTGTCTCCGTCCCGGGTGAGCCGGAACGCGATCCGCTCGGCGATCTCCATCTCGGGGAAGAGCCGGTCGAGGAACGCGGCGATGACGTTCTCGAGGGGGATCAGGAGGCCGCGCGCACCGACCGACACGAACCGGTTGAGCCCTTCGGGCACCTTGACCCGCGCGAACCGCTCCTCGCCGGCGTCGGGGTCGCGCACGAGCAGCCCGAGGCTGAGCGAGAGGCCCGAGATGTAGGGGAAGGGCTGGCCCGGACCGACCGCGAGCGGCGTCAGCACCGGGAAGATCTGGCGCACGAAGAGCTGCTCGAGCTCGGAGCGCTCCGCTTCGGTCGCGTCGGTGACCGTCCCGACGAGGATTCCCTCACGCGCGAGGGCAGGGCAGAGCTCGTCCCGCCAGAGCACGGTCTGCGCCGCGGTCAGCTCGAGAACGCGCGTTCGGATCTCATCGAGCGTCTGCTGCGGCGTGCGCCCGTCGGGCGTCCGCACGGCTGCTCCCGCGATCACCTGCTCCTGCAGGCCGGAAACGCGCACCATGAAGAACTCGTCGAGCACGTCCGAGACGATCCCGCAGAACTTCACGCGCTCGAGGAGCGGCTCGGCGGGGTCGGCCGCGAGGTCGTGGACGCGGTGGATCAGGTCGAGCTGTGAGAGCTCGCGGTTCAGGAAGGTCGGAGCCTCGATGGCTGCCGCGGGCTGTTTCGTCGCTGCCATCGGGGGTCCTAGGATCCCGGTTTCCTGGTGAACGATGGGTTGCGGTTTGGTAACCGACCCGGCGGTCCGGCCGCGTCCGTATGCTCCCGGCCATGCGGAACGACCGGCTACTCGTCGGCCTCGCCATCCTCATCGGGATCGTCCTCGTCGTCATCGCCGTCATCTACTGGGCCGAGCCGGCGAAGTCGCTGCCCGGCTTCTTCCCGGGGCATCAGGCGGGCTCGAACCATCACCACGCCAAGCACGGCATCGCAGCCTTCCTCGTCGGGCTCGCCTGCTTCGCGTTCGCCTGGTTCCGGACCGGGCCGAAGCGCTCGACCCACGCCGCGTGATCGTCGCGTCGCTGATCACCTATCCCCAGGCGATCATCCTGGGGCTGCTGCAGGGCGTCTCGGAGCTCTTCCCGATCTCGAGCCTCGGGCACAGCGTCATCCTCCCGAAGCTTCTCGGCTGGAACATCCACCAGAACGACGACTACTTCCTCAGCTTCCTCGTCGCCGTCCACCTCGCGACTGCGCTCGTGCTGCTCGGCTTCTTCTGGCGCGACTGGGTGCGGATCCTGAAAGGGCTCGGCCGGTCGCTCGCGCAGCGTGAGATTCGCGCCGACGACACGGACGCGCGGCTCGGCTGGCTGCTCGTCGTCGGCACGATCCCCGCGGGGATTCTCGGGCTGACGCTCGAGAGCGCGCTGCGCAAGCTCTTCGCCTCGCCGACCCTCGCGGCGATCTTCCTCATGTGCAACGGCGTGATGCTCTTCGGCGCCGAGCTCCTCCGCCGTCGCGCCCCGCGCACCGACGAAGACGACGATGCGCGCATCGCGCGGCAGATGAGCTGGGGCGGGGCGTTCGGTGTCGGCGCCGCACAGGCGCTCGCGCTGATCCCGGGCTTCTCGCGCTCGGGTGCGTCGATGGGCGGTGGGCTGCTGATGGGCCTCTCGAACAAGGATGCGGCGCGCTTCGCGTTCTTGCTCGCGACGCCGATCATCGGAGCCGCCGCGCTCCTCAAGCTGCCGCAGCTCCTCGGCCACCAGGGCGACGGCGTGCGCGGGCAGGCGCTCGTCGCTGCGTTGTGCGCGGCCGTTGCCGCGTACGTCGCCGTGCGGTTCCTGATGCGCTACTTCGAGACGAACACCCTGACGCCGTTCGCGGTCTACTGCTTCGTCGCGGGCCTGGCGTGCACCATCTACTTCGTGAGCTGATGGCGCTCCGCCTGAGACCGCAGAAGCGCGAGTTCTTCGATCTCTTCACGGAGGCGTCGGCGAACGCTCGCGACATCGCTCATGCGCTGTGCGACCTGCTGGACGAGTGGCCCGAGAGCCGCGGCAAGCTCCTCGACATTCGCGAGCTCGAGCACGAGGGCGACCGTCTGACGCGGGCGGTAATCGATCTGATCAACCGGACGTTCGTCACACCGCTCGATCGCGACGACATGTACAACCTCGCAACGGCGATCGACGACGTGTGCGATCACGTCGACGAGGCAGCCGACAACATCGACGCGTACGAGGTGCGTGACGTTCCGCAGAAGGCGCGCGAGCAGGCCGACGTGATCTACCGCGCGGCGTCGCGCCTGCACGAGGCGGTCGGTCTCCTCGAGGGCTTCAAGGACTCCAGCCGGCAGCTCGTGTCGGTTCGCGAGCTCGAGGACGAAGGCGACCGCCTGTCGCGGGAAGCAGTCGCCGATCTCTTCCGTTCGGGCGCCGACCCGCTCACGATCATCCGCTGGAAGGACATCCACGCGCAGCTCGAGGAGGCCGTCGACGCCTGCGAGAACGCGGCCGACGTCCTCGAGGCGATCCTCGTCAAGAACCGCTAGGTGCGCCGGTGACGCTGCTCGTCATCACGATCGCGATCGCGCTCGTCTTCGACTTCACGAACGGGTTCCACGACACGGCGAACGCGGTCGCCACGTCGGTCTCGACCCGTGCGCTCTCGCCGCGGATGGCCGTGGCCGTCGCTTCGCTCGCGAACTTCGCCGGTGTGTTCCTGACCGCGGCGGTCGCGAAGACTGTCGGCAAAGGCATCATCGAGACGAGCCTTGCGAGCCCGAAGACCGTGCTCGCCGCGCTGCTCGGGGCGATCGTGTGGAACCTGCTGACGTGGTGGCTCGGCCTGCCGTCGTCGTCGTCGCACGCGCTGATCGGCGGGTTGATCGGCGCAGCGCTCTCGCAATCGGGCGAGCGGGCCGTGCAGTGGCACGGCATCGTGCACAAGGTCGTCATCCCCGCGCTCTGGGCGCCGACCCTTGCGTTCGCCGTCGCGTTCGCGGTGCTGATCGCGATCTACTGGCTGTTCCAGTGGCTCACACCGGGACGGGCGAACCGCACGTTCCGCCTCGGCCAGCTCGCGAGCGGAACGTGGGTCGCCTTCAACCACGGCTCGAACGACGCGCAGAAGACGATGGCGGTGATCGCGCTCGCCTTGCAGACGCACGGCTCGATCTCGAGCTTCTACGTGCCGCGCTGGGTGCAGATCGCGGCCGGGATCGCGATCGGCCTCGGGACGTATGCTGGCGGCTGGCGGATCATGCGCACCCTCGGATCGCGGATCGTCGAGATCGAGCCGCCGGCGGGGTTCGCGGCCCAGGCGAGCGCCGGCGCCGTCATCTACGCGTCGACGAAGTACGGCTACCCGCTCTCGACGACGCACGTCGTCTCGGGCGCGGTCATGGGCGTCGGCGCGACGAAGCGTCTCTCGGCCGTCCGCTGGGGCGTCGCCGGGAACATCGTGACGGCGTGGGTGCTGACGATCCCGGCGGCCGCCGCCGTCGCCGCGCTGATGTGGTTCCCCGTCAAGGTGATCTTCTGATGCGGATCGGGTTCGGTCCCGGAGCCGGCGAGATCCACACGCGGCTCGCGCGTGCCGGCGAGTGCGTGGCCGCGGTCGTGCACGCCGTCGACCGCCGCTTCGTCGAATGGCCGTCGGGACCGACGCAGGACGAGGTGAAGGAGCTCGAGCATCGCGCGGACTCCGCGGTGTCCGAGCTGCTGACCGAGACCAACCAGCTCTTCGTCACGCCCTACGACCGCGACGACATCGTCACCCTGGCGTTCGCCGTCGACGATGTCGCGGACGCCGCGGAGAACGCCGCGGAGCTCCTCGGCCTGTACGGCGTGCAGACGGTGACGAAGCAGTCGTTCGCGCTCTGCGCACTGCTCGTGCGCGCAGCCGACGAGCTCGCCGCGCTTCTCGCAGAGCTCCCGCACCTGCGCGGGTCGTCCGAGCGCATCCCGGCGATCAAGGCGATCGAGGACGAGGCGGACGACGTGGCCCGCGCAGCGCGCGCGAGCCTGTTCAAGGACGATCGCATCGACCCGGTGATCGTCATTCGCTGGAAGGACATCTACGAGGCGCTCGAAGACGCGGTCGACGCCTGCGAGACGGCTGCGCATCTCGTCGGCAACGTGCTCGTGAAGAACGCGTAGCGATCCGGCAACGGCTCGCGGGAGAGGAGTCGTGGCCGTAGCGTTCGTCGTGTGAGCTGGGACGCGTTCGTCGGGCTGGTGCTCCTCGGCCTCGCCGTCGGCGCGGTCGGAACGCTCGTCGGAGCGGGCGGCGGGTTCCTGCTGACGCCCGTTCTGCTGATCGTCTACCCGCACGACTCGGCGCAGACGCTGACGTCCATCAGCCTCTTCGCCGTGTGGGCGAACAGCACGTCAGGGTCGATCGCCTACGCGCGCCAGAAGCGGATCGACGTTCGCAGCGGCCTCGTCTTCGGCGCGGCAACGCTGCCCGGTGCGATCGGTGGCGCGGTTGCGGTCGCATACGTGCCACGGCATGCGTTCGACGCGGTGATGGCGGCTGCGCTTGCGGCGGTCGCCGTGTGGATCTCGGTCCACCGCGAAGGGCGCCGCCCACGCCCAGGCACGCCGCGGGTGCTCGTCGACGCCGCCGGAACCGAGTGGCACTACCGGGTGCCGGTCGTGCGCGGCGCGGTCTACAGCCTCGCCGTCGGCTTCGCGTCGAGCTTTCTCGGGATCGGCGGCGGGGTCTTCCACGTGCCGATCCTGGTTGCCGGTCTCGGCTTTCCGACGCACATCGCGACCGCGACGTCGCACTTCGTGCTGGCGCAGATGAGCGCGGCCGGGGTGATCACGCACCTCGTGCAAGGCTCGTACCGCGTGGGGCACGGCCTGCGCCGCTCGCTCGCCCTCGGCGTCGGCGTCGCGGTGGGCGCGCAGTTCGGCGCGCGCGCCTCGACGCGCGTGTCGGGCGTGCTGATCGAGCGCCTGCTCGCCGCCGGTCTCGTGCTCGTCGCGCTGCGGCTTGCGCTGTCGGCCTAGACCGGGTGCGAGGCGTCCGAGAACTCGCGGAACTCGCCGGTGACGAGGTACGCGACCTGCTCGCCGATGTCGACGGCGTGGTCGCCGATCCGCTCCACACAGCGGGAGACGACCAGCATCCGCAGGCCGTATTCGCGCTCTGCCGGCGAGTCGCCGAGCGAGAGCACGTCCTCGGTCGCGTTGCGGTTCGCGCGGTCGATCAGCTCGTCGAGCTCGACGAGCGTCTGGGCCTTGCCGACGTCGCGGTCGGCGAACGAGTCCATCGCGACGCGGATCATCTGCTCCGCACGCTGGCCCATGTCCTCGATCGAGCGCAGGATGGACTCGTCGGCGACGCCGAGATCGCCCATCAGCTTCGTCAGCTTCGCAACCGTCACGCAGTAATCGGCCATCCGCTCGAGGTGGAGGTTGACGCGCAGCACCGCGAGCACGAGCCGCAGATCGGTGGCAACCGGCGTCTGCCGGGCGAGCAGCGACTGGACGCCGTTCTCGATCTCGACGTAGCGCCGGTCGACCTCGTCGTCGAAGGCGATCACCTCGTTGGCGAGCTCCTCGTCGGCGCGTGCGAGCGCGTTCAGCGACGAGCGCAGCGCGCGGAGAACGAGATCGCCCTCCTCCTGCAGCGACGCCTCGAGCTGCGCGAGCTCCTCGGCGAACGTGATGCGGTGTGCGCTGCCGCTACCCGAAGCGTCCGGTGACATACCCCTCCGTCCGCTCGTCGCTCGGCTGCGTGAAGATCTTCTCGGTGGCGTCGTACTCCACGAGCACGCCGTTGCGCGATCCGTCCTCGTGCACGTCGAGGCTGAAGAACGCGGTCATCTCGGCTACGCGTGCCGCCTGCTGCATGTTGTGCGTGACGATCACGAGCGTGTAGTCGCGCTTCAGCTCGTGCATCAGATCCTCGATCGCCGCGGTCGAGATCGGGTCGAGTGCCGATGCCGGCTCGTCGAGCAGGATCACATCGGGCTGCACCGCGATCGCGCGCGCGATGCACAGGCGCTGCTGCTGACCGCCCGACAGCCCGAGCGCGGAGCGCTTGAGCCGGTTCCTGACCTCGTCCCAGAGCGCCGCGGCCCTGAGCGCCTGCTCGACGCGATCGTCGAGGTTGTCCTTCATCCCGAGGATGCGCAGGCCGTACGCGACGTTGTCGTAGATCGACTTCGGGAACGGGTTCGGCCGCTGGAACACCATCCCGATCCGCCGTCGTACCTCGATCGGATCGACGCCTGCGCCGTACAGGTCGACGCCGTGGAAGAGGACCCTGCCGTCGACCACCGCATTTGCGACGAGATCGTTCATGCGGTTCAGGCAGCGCAGCACGGTCGACTTGCCGCAGCCCGACGGGCCGATCAGCGCGGTGATCGCGTTGCGGTGGATCCGCAGGTCGACGTCCTTCACCGCAGCGGCCTTGCCGTAGTGCACCGACAGGCCTTCGATGTCGAACACGACCTCCGGGCTCACGGTTCCTGCCGAGGCGCGCTCGGCGACGAGCTGCTGCGCATGCATCACCGAGGAGTCTTCCCTGCGCCGCCGGCGCCGAGGGTGCACAGGATGTGAACGTGGTGTGACGGAGTGGTGACCGGCACGACGCGGGGGTTGCGCGGCTGGAATGCTGGCGCGCGTGGAAGCGGCATCCGTTCCCGCCCCCGCCGGCCTGCAGCGCACGCGCCACCTCGGCGATCGCGTCGGCGACGGCCTCCTCTACGGGCTGACCGCGCTCGCGGCCTTCTTCGGGCTCGCGATCGTCGCCGCGATCGTCTGGCGCGTCGTCGACGGCGCCTGGCCCGCGATCCGGACGTATCACGCGGCGTTCCTCTGGCACAACGCGTGGAACCCGGTCACCTCCGACTTCGGCGCGCGCGATTTCATCATCGGCACGATCGTGACGTCCTTCGGCGCGATCCTGCTCTCCGCGCCGCTGTCGATCGCGATCGCCCTGTTCCTGAGCGAGCTCGCGCCGCAGGCGATCCGCGGTGTCATCGGCGCGCTGATCGACATGCTAGCCGCCGTGCCGAGCGTCGTCGTCGGCCTGTGGGGGATCTACGTCCTCGCGCCGTTCAGCGCGAACCACCTCGCACCGCTGATCGGCGACGTCCTCGGCTGGATCCCGATCTTCGCCCACGCGGGCGACCACACGGAGTCGACGGTGTTCGCCGCGATCCTCGTGCTCGCGATCATGACCATCCCGATCACCACGGCGATCTGCCGTGAGCTCTTCCTCGGAGTCCCGACCGAGCTCGAGGAAGGCTCGATCGGCCTCGGCGCCACCCGCTGGGAGATGGTGCGAACGGTGATCATCCCCTCGGTGCGCGGCGGTGTCGTCGCGGCCGTCATCCTCGGCCTGGGCCGTGCGCTCGGCGAGGCGATCGCCGTGACGCAGGTGATCGGCAACTTCATCCCGCTGCACACGTCGCTGTTCTCCGCGGGCGACACGACCGCCAGCCGGATCGCGAACCAGTACGCGGGTGCGAGCACGAACATCCAGATCTCGGCGTTGATCTACCTCGGGCTGATCCTGCTCGCGATCACGTTCCTGACCAACTTCACGGCACAGCGGGTCGTGAAGCGGTTCGAGTTCCAGCGGACGGGAGGCGACTGATGGACGATCCAGCCGCCGCGATCATGCTTCGTGCGACCGGCCGCGGCCGCCGCCGGCTGATCGTCAACAAGCTCTTCGAGGGCGGGGCGACGACGGCTGCGGTGTTCGCGATCGTCGTGCTCGGCATCGTCGTCTGGTCGGTCTTCAGTCGCGGCGTGCATGCGTTCAGCTGGGACTTCTTCACCAAGGGGCCGGCGCCGTTCGGCGAGACCGGAGGCGGAGTCGCGCCTGCGATCGCCGGTTCTCTGCTGCTCGTGGGAGTTGCGATCTTCATGGCGCTCCCCGTCGGCATCCTCACCGCGATTTACGTCAGCGAGTTCGCGCCGCGGCGCATCGGCGAGCAGATCCGTCTGTGGCTCGACGTGCTGAACGGCTTCCCGTCGATCGTGATCGGCATCTTCGTGTTCGCGCTGATGGTGAAGACGAAGATCCCGCTCCTCGGTATCGGCCACCATCAGAGCGCGTGGGCGGGTGGCTTCGCGCTCGGTGTGATCATGCTGCCGCTCGTCGCGCGCTCGACGATGGAAGTGCTCGCGCTTGTCCCCAACCACCTGCGTGAGGCGAGCTACGCGCTCGGCGTCTCGAAGTGGCAGACCGTGCTCCGCGTCGTCCTGCCGACGTCGCTCGGCGGCGTGCTCACCGGAACGACGCTGGCCGTCGCGCGCGCCGCGGGCGAGACGGCACCGCTTCTGTTCGCGTGCTCGATCGGCAGTCAGACGGTCGACTGGGATCCGGCGCACTCCGTGCAGTCGCTGCCGCTGATGATCTTCGAGAACTCCGAGTCGGCCGATCCGACGCTGCACGCGCAGGCCTGGGCGGGGGCGTTCCTGCTGATCGCGTTCGTGCTCGTCACGAGCCTGACGGCGCGCATCCTGCTCGACCGCTCGCGCCGCAAGCTCGGCCTTCAGCGCTAGCCCGAACCTCGTTCACCGGTCCGTCACCCGGATGTAACAGCGCATCAGCCCACGCGCGCGCCGTGTCGCGGCACGCTCCGGGCACCAGCTGTCCAACAAGGAGAGAACGTTCATGAAGAGAGGGCTCGCCCTCATCGGAATCGCCCTTCTGAGCCTCGTCGCTGCCACGACCGCGGGCGCGAAGGGTGACGATGTCACCATCACCGGCGCGGGCTCGAGCCTCGTCGCCCCGCTCGTCTCGCTGTGGGTCAAGCCGGTCGGCCACGCCTTCGGCTACACGCTGCAGTACTCGAGCGTCGGCTCCGGCGCAGGCATCGCGGCGATCACCTCGCGCACGGTCGACTTCGGCGCCTCGGACGCGCCGCTCACCCCGGACCAGGCAACGGCGTGCAAGAACTGCCTGCAGATCCCGTGGGCGCTCTCGGCGACCACGCTCTCGTACAACGTTCCGGGCGCCCCGAACGACCTGCATCTGACGCCGGCGGTCATCGCGGGGATCTATCTCGGGACGATCACGAACTGGAACGACTCGCAGATCCAGTCGCTGAACCCGAAGGTGCAGCTGCCGAACCTGAAGATCACGCCGGTCTTCCGCTCGGACGGCTCGGGCGACACGTACGCCTTCACCGACTTCCTCTCCCGTGTCAACGCGACGTGGAAGAACAAGGTCGGCAACGCGACGGCGGTGCAGTTCCCGGCCGGCGTCGGCGGCAAGGGCAACGCGGGCGTCGCCGGTGTCGTCTCCTCGACGAAGGGTGCGATCGGCTACATCTCGGCCGCGTACTCGCTCGTGAACCACCTCAAGGTGGCGGCGGTCAAGAACAACTCGGGGGTCTTTGCGACCCCGGGCCTCCGCGGCATCGAGGCGGCGGCGCAGACGGTGAAGTCGGTGCCGGCGAACAACGAGATGCACATCGTGAACCCGCCGAAGGGCGCCAAGCTGGCGTACCCGATCTCGACGTTCACCTACGTCATCGTCCCGCAGAACGCACCGCACGGCGCGGAGCTGCGGAAGTTCATCTTCTGGGCGCTGACCCAGGGGCAGTCGACGTCGTACACGTCGAGGCTCATCTTCGCGCAGATCCCGAAGATCGTCCTGGTCGCTGCGGAGAAGACGCTGAAGCAGATCGCAAACGCCGGCTGAGCCGGCTCAGCTCGGGAACGTTGCGCGGACACGGAGGCCCCGACCGGGGCCTCCGTCCGCGTCGACGTCTCCGCCGGCGGCGACGACGATCCGCTTCACGATCGCGAGGCCGAGCCCGGTGCCGCGCGTCGTGCGCGCCGCGTCGCCGCGGTAGAAGCGCTCGAAGAGCCGCGGCAACGCCGCTTCCTGCACGCCGGCGCCGTCGTCGGCGGCGGTGACGACCGAGAAGTCGCCCGCACGCGAAACCGAGAAGGTGAAGGTCGAGCCGTGACCGGCGTAGCGGATCGCATTCTCCGCGAGGTTCTCCGCGAGGATGCGCAGCATTCGCGGCCGGAGCGGCACGTCGACGAGCGGCTCGCCTTCGACGCGCAGCTCGATGCCGGCGCGCGCCGCCGAGTCTCCGAGTGCGGTCACGACGTCCTCGAGCAGCGGCAGCGCCGTCGTGTGGCCGAGCGAGACGACCTCCTTGCCGCTCTCGAGCTCCGAGAGGAACAGGATCTCGTCGATCAGTGCGCCTGCGTCCTCGACCTCGACGCGCGCCTGGTCGATCAGCGCGTGGACGTCGGCGCCGGGGAGGTCGGCCGAATCGAGCAGCGCGAGGATGCGTGCGAGCGGCGTTCGCAGCTCGTGCGACACCGACGCCGTGAAGCTCGTCCGGAGCTCGTCGAAGCTGCGCTCGCTCATCTCGTGGCCATCCTGTCGTTCGGCGCCTGGGCTGATGAGGGCTTTCACCAGATCGTCACCGTTCCGTCACCCGGAAACTACCGTCCCGCGCTCTAAGGTAAAGGGGTGGCCAAGATCCTGATCGTCGAAGACGACAACGTGATCGCAGACGGGATGGCACGGCATCTCGTCGCCGCCGGCTTCGATCCCGTGGTGGTCGGCCGCGGCGAGCTCGGGCTCGCGCGCCTCCGCTTCGAGAACCCGGACGTCTGTGTGCTCGACCTGATGCTTCCCGAGCTCGACGGCTGGAAGCTGATCGAGACTGCGCGCGCCGAAGGGATCGGCACGCCGATCGTCGTCGTCTCCGCCCGCGGTACCGAGCATGACCGCGTTCATGCGCTCGAGATCGGAGCCGACGACTATCTCGTGAAGCCGTTCTCGATGCGCGAGCTGGTCGCACGCGTCGGCGCCGCTGCGCGGCGCGGAGTGCGGCCGGCCGAGGAGCGGCGCGGCGAGCCGATCGAGATCGAGGAGCTGCGCATCGACCCACGCGAGGTGCAGGCGTTCGTCGACGGGCGTAGCGCCGAGCTGACGCCGACCGAGTTCAAGCTGCTGTACACGCTCGCGCTCGACCGCGGCCGCGTGGTGACACGCGACGAGCTGCTGCAGAAGGTGTGGGGGAGACGGGAGACGCATCGCGACCGGACGGTCGACGTCTTCGTCCGCCGCCTGCGCCAGAAGGTCGACCGCATCGCCTCGCAGCACTCGTTCATCCAGACGCGCTTCGGCGTGGGCTACAAGCTCGAGCCAGAGCCGAAGGTCTAAAGCTCGCTAGACCGCGTTCGTCCGCGGCGGCGGCGTCTCGTGCCAGAGCACGATCTTGCCGTGGACGACGGTGAAGATCGCGGCTGCGGCATCGCCGGGGCCGTCGCAGACGTGGTGCGGGCGGTTCGTCAGCGAGAACACGACGAGCACCGAGTTCGACGCCTCCGGCTGCACGCTGACGATGCGGCCGCCGCACGGAAGGCCGGCGTTCCACGTCACGGCCTGCCGGTGCGACTTCAACGAGAGCACGCCCTGCTGCACGACCTGTGCTCCCGGCGCGAAGAGCTTGGCCGCGCCCTCGTTGTCGTTCCGGTCGAGCGCCGCGCTCCAGGCACGGGCGACCGACTCGGGCGATGCCGCGTGGCCGCCGCACCCGGCGAGCGCGAGGGCCAGCAGGGCGATCGCTCCGATTCTCATCGGGCTAGTCTCCCTCTTGTGGACTTCGAGCTCACGGCGGAGCAGCGGGAGATCCAGGCGGTCGCCCGCGACTTCGCGGCCGCGGAGATCGAGCCACACGCCGCCGAATGGGACCGCGCGCACGGCTTCCCGCGCGAGCTGCTCGGCAAGCTCGGGGAGCTCGGCCTGCTCGGTGTCTGCGTGCCGGAGGAGCATGGGGGCGCGGGCGCCGACTTCCTGTCGTACATCCTCGTGCTCGAGGAGCTCTCACGCGCCGACGCCGGGGTGGGTGTCACGGTTGCCGTCCACACGAGCGCGTGCACGCTGCCGATCCTCGCGCACGGGACACCCGCGCAGATCGAGCAATTCGTTCCACCGCTCGCCCGTGGCGACGGAATCGGCTGCTTCGCGCTGACCGAGTCCGGGTCGGGATCCGACGCGGGCGCGCTCACGACGTCCGCCGAGGAGACGAGTGACGGCTGGCATATCCGCGGCGCGAAGCAGTGGATCACGAACGCCGCGTTCGGGGGAACCGTGCTGCTCTTTGCGCGCACCGACCCCGGCACACGTAGCGCCCGCGGCGTCTCGGCCTTCGTGCTCGACAGCGAGCAGATCAAGATCACGCGCACCGAGGAGAAGCTCGGGCTCAACTCGTCGGTGACGAACGACATCGCAGTCGATACGGACGTCACGCGCGATCGGTTGATCGGCGACCTCCATCACGGCTTCCGGATCGCGATGTCGACGCTCGACGGAGGCCGGATCGGCATCGCCGCGCAGGCGGTGGGCATCGCCCAGGCGGCGTTCGACGTCGCGCGCCGGTACGCGCTCGAGCGCGAGGCGTTCGGTCATCGCATCGGCGACTACCAGGCGATCCAGCACAAGCTGGCGAACATGTCGATGGAGATCGACGCGGCCCGGCTCCTCGTGCTGCGCGCCGCGTGGCTCAAGGACGGCGGGCGTCCCCACACCGAAGCCGGCGCGAAGGCAAAGCTCTTCGCGTCCGAGATGGCGCGCCGTCAGACGGCGGAGGCGATTCAGGTGCTCGGCGGCTACGGCTACACGAAGGAGTTCCCCGTCGAGCGCTACTACCGCGACGCGAAGATCACCGAGATCTACGAGGGCACGAGCGAGATCCAGCGCATCGTCATCGCCCGCTCCATCCTCGGAAGGCAGGAACTTGTCCCCACGCCGTCCTGACGAGCCGGTCCGGCTGACGAGGATCTACACGCGCGGCGGCGACAAGGGCGAGACGTCGCTCGGGGACGGCAAGCGCACCTCCAAGCTCGACCCGCTCGTCGAGGCCTACGGGGCCGTCGACGAGCTCAACTCGGTCGTCGGCTGGGCGGCGATCGCCGCCGGCGACACGCGGCTCGCGCGCATCCAGAACGAGCTCTTCGATCTGGGCGCCGACCTCTCGACGCCGTTTCGGGACGGCGACGGGAAGCTTCGGATCGAGCAGGCGTGGATCGATCGGCTCGAGGCCGACTGCGACGAGGCGAACGAGCCGCTGCCCGAGCTGAAGAGCTTCGTGCTCCCGGGTGGCAGCGAAGCCGCCGCGCGTCTGCACGTCGCGCGTTCCGTCTGCCGCCGCGCCGAACGGCGCGTGCTCGCGGCCGCGCAGGAGCGTCCGGTCAACCCGCTTGCGCCCGTCTACCTGAACCGGCTCTCCGACCTGCTCTTCATCCTCGCTCGGGCGGCGAACAGCGGCGACGAGCCGCTCTGGAAGCCCGGCGGCGAGCGCTAGCGCTTCTTCAGCCGCGCGACGAGCTTCGCGATCTGCGACGGAGGCGTCGAGGCCGGCAGCGCGATCGCGCCGGCCCTGCCGGCGGCAGCCAGCTTGGCCGGGCTCTTCGAGAGCGCGACCACAGCGGTTGTCGGGAAGACACGGCGGAGCTCGGTCACGAGCGGCAGGCCGTACAGGTCGACGTTCACGATCACGACCGCTGCGTCGGCCTGCTCGGTGACGCTGAACGTCGCACTCGGCGTCGCCTCGACCGTCTGCCCGAAGCTGCCGTTCGCCGACTCGGTGGTGCGCGCGCTCTTCGTCGTCAGCACGACCTGTGCGGGCTTCGCAAGGTGCGCCTTCGCCTTCGGCGCGATGATGTGGATGGTCTGGTGCGTGCGGATCGACGAGCTGCCGGTGCGGCCGAGCCAGTAGAGCGTGTACGTGCCCGGCTTCAGCTGGTGCTCGAAGCGGAGGGTGTGCAGCGACGACCCGGCGGTGGCGGTGAAGCTCCAGCGCTGGAGACGCTGGTAGCGCGCGCCGTCGAGCGTCGCCGCGATCTTGGCGGGAGCGGTGGCGAGGATCCGCACCGTGATGGAGTGCGACGTCACCCGCACGCGCTTCTGCAGCGCGACCTGGAGCGCAAACTCGGTTTGGCGCGGCACCGTGGTGCCGGAGAGCTGCAGGTCGATCGCCGAGCCGACCACCGCGAGCTGGACGCCGCTCGAGGGGACGACCGTGCCCGCCGGCGCCGACGAGTCGACGGTCGTGACGGTGCCGACGGTGAAGCCGCGCGCGGCGAGTGCCGACGTCGCCTGGGCGAGCGTCATGCCGCTCAGATCCGGCACCGCGCTCAGCGCAGGCGTCTGGGTGCTCTCGGTCCCGAGGGTCGTCCGCTCGCTGAGCGAGAAGGTGCGCGTGTCGGCCGCGGTGAACGCGCCGAGCTTCGCCTCGTACTGGTGCGGGCCGAAGCTCTCGAAGTTCTGGCCGTCGACGTAGAGCGTGTAGTTCTGAAGCTGGTCGGTGTCCATCCCAGGCGCCCAGCGGAGCGTCAGGCCGTCGGAGGCGACGACACCGGCGAAGTCGATCGGCGGCGCGGGCAGCTGCGTGTTCTGCACGAGTGCGAACTGCGTCAGGTGGTGAGTCAGGATGTGGACGCCCGCCGCGTCGCGGTAGTAGCCGTCCGGCTGGCTCGCCGGGAGCGTGGCGCCGCTGAGCTGCGGGATGAGCCGCCAGGAGCCGTCGGCGTTCGTCGCCGGGACGGTGTTGCCGCCGGTCTGGTCGGTCAGGTCGATCTGCAGCGGGCGGTCGAACTGGTGCAGGTTGACGCCGTTCGAGTTCCACCACATCGACACGTCGTAGAGCGACGACATCGTGAAGCCGTCGATCGGGGTCAGAGAGGTTGCGTCGGGCGTGATCGACAGCACGAGGAAGTCGTTCAGGTGGCCCGTCGGCAGCGTGTACGCGCCCGACGGAACGGTCACGGTCGCCGTGCTGTCGGACGACGTGAGAGACGTCGTCGCGGTGGGCGGCGCGTCCTTCATGATCGCCGGCAGCGAGGCGTCGGCGGGCTGAATCGTGACGTTCACACGGAACGGCATGGTCAGCCCGGCGTCGTCGACGAGCGTGCCGGTCACCCAGTTGGCGCCGTCGGCCAGCGCCGGCGTCGAAATGGTCACGTTCGTGCCCGAGATCGCCGGAGTCGTGAGGAGCGGCGACCCGTCGAGCTGGAGGTCGTCGACGGCGGTGAGCGGCTCGCTCGCGACGAGCGACACCGAGTTCACGACCGAGCCGGTCGGCAGCAGGGTGCCGTCCGCGGGGGTGGACGAGACGACCGACGGCGGCGTGTTGTCGATGACGATGCCCGTGCGGCTGTCGGAGGCCTCGTTGCCGAACTGGTCGTCGGCGACCGCGCGGACGGTGTAGGTGCCGTCGTGGACGCTCGTCGTGTCGAACGAGAACGTGAACGGCGCGCTGTTCGTGGAGGCGACGTTCTGCCAGGTCGTGCCGCCGTCGCTGCTCACCTGCAGCGTTGCGGTCGAGGCGCCGGCGATCGACGCGTCGACGACCTCGGTCCCGGTGAGGATCGTCGGCAGCGAGGCGAGCGACAGCGTCGGCGGGGTCGAGTCGACGGTGACAGTGTGCAGGGCGGTGTCGAAGACGTTGCCGGCGTTGTCGGTGATCTCGGCGCGGACGTCGTACGAGCCGGACGCGAGTGACGTCGTGTTCCAGGTCGCGCCGCTGATCGTCGTCCACGAGCCGCCGCCGCTCGGGCGGTACGCGTAGGTCACGCTCGCGACTCCGCTGCCGGCATCGGAGGAGGACGCGCCGAGCGTGACGGACGGGCCGCCGACAGTCGCGTTCGCGGCCGGCTGCGTCAGCGAGCCGGTGGGTGCCGTGTTGTCGACGACGATCGTCTTCGTGTCGGTGCCCGTGTTGTTGCCGCCGTCCGTCGCGGTCGCGCGGAGGTCGTACGACCCGTCGGTCAACGTCGTCGTGTCGAGGCTCTGCGTGAACGGCGCGGAGCTCGGTGTGCCGAGCGTCGTCCAGGTGCCGGCGCCGTGCGGGCTGATCTCGTACTTGACGGTCGCGATGTCGGCCGAGCCGGTGGCGGTCAGCGCGATCGTTCCGGCTGCGGTGCTGGGTGCGCTCAGGCTGACCGTCGGGGCGTCGTTGTCGACGGTGATCGAGACCGGGCTCGAGTAGGTCGGGCCGTTGCCCGCCTTGTCGGTGACGCCGACGCGGACGTCGACCGGGCCGTCGGCCACCGTCGTCGAGTTCCAGTGGTAGACGAAGCCGCTCGTCTGCGTCGCGACGGTCGTGAAGCTGCTCGCGCCGCTCGGCTTCACCTGGAAGTCGACTGAACCGATGCCGGACACCGAGGCGTCTGCCGAGGCGGTGAAGGTGATGTTCGTGCCGCTGCACTCGCTACCGCAGCCGCTGACGACCACGTCGGCGGAGCTCGGCGGGGTGTTGTCGACGACGACGTCGGCAAGCGGCGTGATCGTCTGGTTGTCGGCCTCGTCGGTCTCGACCATCTGGAGGTGGTAGGTGCCGTCGGAGACCTGCGTCGTGTCCCAGGTGACGTGCCAGCCGTCGCTGCCGTCGCTGTCGGTGCCGATCGGCGTCCACGGGTCGGCGGGGTCGGCGCGGTAGTCGAACTCGACGGAGGCGATCGTGTCGGTCGGCGAGTCGGTGAGGACGTCGTCGCCGTGGACGAACGTGCCGTCGGTGCCCGAGCCGCCGGTCGGCGCGGTCGTGTCGATCGTGACGGTCGTCGAGTGCGGCTGCTCGGAGTTGCCCGCGACGTCGACCGAGAAGTACGAGATCGTGTGCGTGCCGTCGTTGCCGGCCGCCGGGATGACGACGTCGGTGCCGGTCTGCTGCGGGCCGCCGTCGACGCTGTAGTAGGTCGCGGCGACGCCGGAGCCGGAGTCGCTCGCGGAGAGGTGGACGGTGACGTCGTGGTTCTGCGGCGAGCTCGGGGCGTCGTCGGTCGTGACCGGCGCGGTGTTGTCGATCCGGACGTTCGTGTTGATGACCGAGCACTCGCCGTTTCCGGCGTTGTCCACGGCCACGACGCGGAAGTCGTACAGCCCGTCGCTCAGCGTCGTCGTGTCGAAGTGCGACGGAACCGCGTTGCCCCAGGTGCTGCACGGGCTCGCCTCGGGCGTGCCGGCGGGCGCGACGCGGTAGGTGATCGATCCGACCCCCGACGTCGCGTCGCTCACCGTCGAGGCAAGGTCGATCGTGCCGTGGACGATTGCCGATGCGGCGGGCGTGTTCAGCTGCGCGTCGGGCGGCGTGTTGTCGATCGTCACGGTCTGCGCCGCGGAGTCGGTGACGTTGCCGGCGTTGTCGGTCGCAACGACGCGGACGTCGTAGATCCCGTCCGAGACCGTCGTCGTGTCGAGCGGCGACGAGATCGTCGACCACGTGTTCGCGCCGTCGGGCGAGAGCTCGTAGTGGCTCGACGCGAGGCCGGAGCCGGCGTCGGAGGTCGTGGAGCTGAGGGTCAGCGTGCCGTGGCTGTACTGGGGCACGGCGCCGAGCGTCGCAACCGGCGGCGTGTTGTCGACCAGCGTCGTCACGACGGCCGAGTAGCCGACGTTGCCGACGTTGTCGGTCGCAACCGCACGCAGGTCGTAGCTGCCGTCGGCGACGGTCGTCGTGTCGAAGGTGGTCGGGACGCTCGTCCAGGTGCCCGCGCCGTGCGGCGAGATCTCATAGCCGGTCGACGCAACGCCTGAGCCGGTGTCGGAGGCCGACGAGGAGAGCGAGATCGTGCCGCGCACGTAGGTGCCGACGGCGTTGAGCGAGGTGGTCGGCGGCGTGTTGTCGACGCGCACGGGGCCCGCGCTCTGCTGCATCACGTTCCCGGCCTTGTCGGTGACGGTCACGCGGACGTCATAGAGGCCGTCGCTGACGCCTGTCGTGTCGAACGGCGTCGTGTAGACGTTGCCGCCCTGCGCGGTGGCGTTGCCGACCAGCGACCAGTTCGAGGTGCCGTCGGGCGTCTCCTCGAAGGTCACCGAGTTGACGCCGCTCGTCGCATCCGTGACGCCGTTCGCGCGGAGGGTGATCGTGCCGCGGACCGCCGAGGCCGGTGAGACGAGGGTCGCGGACGGGGCCGTCTGGTCGACGACCACGTGGACGAGCGAGCACGTCGAGTGGCCGACGCCGTCGTGGGCGACTGCGCGCACCGCGTACGTCCCGTCGGCGGGCGACGTCCAGGTCGCTCCGTACGGCCCGGACGCGCTGGTCGAGATGAGCGTCCACGAGCCGGCGGTGCAGCTCGCGTTCGCGTCAGAGCTGAACTCGAAGTCGACGGTCCCGACGCCGGTGCCCGTGTCCGCTGCGGTCGCCGTGAGGCCGACGGTCGGCGTCGTGACGTACGACCCGTCGGCCGGCGCGGTCAGCGACACGGTCGGCGAGGTCGTGTCGACGATCCAGTCGTAGTGCGCTGCCGGGCCGGTCGCGGTGGCGCTCTTGGCGCGGACGTCGAAGGTGTGCGCGCCGGTCGTGAGGCCGGAGTAGACGATCTCGCCGCTACCGGTGCCGGGGCAGGCAGCGTAGGCGGCGCCGTCGAGGCTGCACTCGAACGTCGCGTCAGAATCGTCCGCGTCGTAGTCGAACGTGGCGCCCGTTGCGGTCGTCGGGTTCGCGGGCTGCGACTGGATCGACGCGACCGGTGCGGGCTCGACCGTGAACGTCACCGAGTCGGGCGCGAGGCCGGTTGCGGTCGCGGTGACCGTCACCGAGCCGGCGCCTGTTGCGGTCACCGTGTCGGCCGCGACGCCGCTCGCGTCGGTCTGCGTCGCGAGCCCGCTGACCGTGCCCGCGCCCGCAGTCTGTGCGAACGTCACGGCGGTCGAGGCGTCGGTCGCGAGCACGTTGCCCTCCGCGTCTTCGACGTCCACGGTGAGCGTGCGCTGCGAGCCGAGCGGCAGGCCGCTCGTGTTGGGTGAGGCGAAGGCGAGCTTCGTCGCGGTGCCTGCCGTGACGTTCAGCGTCGCGGTGCCGACGGCACCGAGCATCGACCCGCTGACGGTGTGGGCGCCGACGGCCGGGTCGGAGCAGAGCGCCGCGAGGCAGGGGATGCCGTCGACCGACAGCGTCGTGAACGAGGTGACGTCGCCGAGGCTGTTGTCATACGCGTCGAAGCCCTCGACCGAGTACGTCTGGGTCTGGTCGGCGGTGATCGTCGCCGTCGCCGGGCTGAGGACGAGATGGTCGACGGCGCCGGCGGTGCCGGTCGCGTCGAAGGTCACGTCGCTGAGGCCGCTCGAGCTGGCGGTGAGCGTGTTCGCGCCGGCGGCCGTCCCGAGCGTCCAGGAGCCGACCGAGGCGAGACCGCTCGCACCGGTGGTCGCGTTCGCTCCGGTCACCGAGCCGCCGCCCGATGCAACCGCGAACGTGACCGCCACACCGCTGACGGGGTTGCCGTACTGGTCGGTGACGATCGCGGTCGGCGGGCTGGCCGTCGCGGTGGCGACCGTCGCGCTCTGGTTGTCGCCGGACGAGACTGCAAGGGTGGTCGGCGCGTCGGCCGTGCCGGTCGCGTGGAACGTGACGGGGCTGCCGCCGAGCGAGCCGGACGTTGCAGTCAGCGTGTTCGAGCCGGCGGCCGTGCCGAGCTGCCAGCTGCCGGCGGTCGCGACGCCGCTCGCGTTCGTGGTCGCGTTCGTGCCGGTCGCCGACCCCCCGCCCGAGGCGACCGCGAAGGTGACACCGACGCCTGCGACCGGGTTGCCGTACTGGTCGCGGACGACGACGGCCGGATCGACGTTCACGTTCGTCCCGACGGTGGCGGTCTGTGCGTCGCCGGCCGAGACGGCGATCGTCTGGGCGCTGCCGGCCGTGCCAGTCGCATGGAACGTCGCGCTCGTGAGGCCCGCGGAGGACGCGGCCAGGCTGTTCAGGCCTGCTGTGGTGCCGAGCGTCCACGAGCCGACGGCAACGAGGCCGTTGACATCGCTCGTCGCGTTGGCGCCCGTCACGGAGCCGCCGCCCGACGCGACGCCGAACGTCACCGGAACGCCTTCGACCGGGTTGCCGAACTGGTCGGTGACGAGGGCGACCGGATCGGTGGCGAGGGCGGTGTCGACGGTTGCACTCTGGTTGTCGCCTGACGACACCGAGACGGTCGTGGCGGCGTCGGGCGTGCCCGTGGCGGTGAAGGTCGCGGTGCCGAGACCGGTCGAGCTCGCGCTCAGGCTGTTCGCACCGGCGGCCGTCCCGAGCTTCCACGAGCCGACGGTCGCGATGCCGGCCGCGTTGGTGACGCGCGTCGTGCCGGTTGCCGAGCCGCCGCCCGAGGCGACGGAGAACGTCACGGTGACGCCCTGAACCGGGTTGCCGTAGGCGTCGGTCACGATCACCGAAGGCGCGGTGACGTTCGTGTTGACGGTCGCGCTCTGGTTGTCGCCCGCGTTCTGATCGAGGTTCGCGGCGCTGTCGGAGGTGCCGGTGGCGTCGAACGTCACCGTGGGCAGGCCCGTCGCGGTGGCGCTCAGCGTGTTGTCGCCGGCGGTCGTGCCGAGCGTCCACGAGCCGACGGTTGCAACGCCGCTCGCATTCGTGGTCGCGTGCGCGCCGGTGACGGCGCCGCCGCCGGTCGCAACCGTGAAGGTGACCGCGACGCCCTGCACCGGGTTCCCGTGTGCGTCGGTGACGAGCACCGACGGGTCGGTCGCCACGGCCGTGTTGACCGTCGCGGTCTGGCCGTCGCCGCCGTTCGCGGTCATCGAGCCGGCGGAGCCCGCGAGCCCGGTCGCGTGGAAGACCACCGGCGAGCCGGCGAGGCCGGCCGAGGTGGCGGTGAGCGTGTTCGAGCCGGCGGCCGTGCCGAGCTTCCAGGAGCCGACCGCGGCGACGCCGGTCGCGTCCGTCGACTGCGAGAGCCCGGTGCCGGAGCCGCCGCCCGACGCGACGGCGAAGGTGACCGAGACGCCGCTGACCGGGTTGCCGTACTGGTCGGTGACGAGCACCGCCGGGGCGCTCGAGACGTCGGTGTCGACGGTCGCGTTCTGGTTGTCGCCGCTCGAGACGGTGAGCGTCGAGGCCGCGTCGGCGTTGCCGTTCGCATGGAAGGTGACCGAGGACAGGCCGGTCGCGCTCGCCGTCAGCGTGTTCGCGCCCGCGCCGGTGCCGAGCTTCCAGGAGCCGACCGTGGCGATCCCGTTCGCGCCGGTGGTCGCGCTCCCGCCGGTCAGCGAGCCGCCGCCGGAGCCGATCGCGAAGGTCACTGCGACGCCCTGCACCGGGTTCCCGTGCGCGTCGGTGACGAGCACCGACGGGGCCGTCGAGACGTTCGTGTTGACGATCGCGCTCTGGTTGTCGCCTGCGTTGACCGTCATCGACCCGGCCGTTCCGGCGACGCCTGTTGCGTGGAACACCACCGGAGACCCGGCAAGGCCGGTCGACGTCGCGCTCAGCGTGTTCGACCCGGCCGTCGTGCCCAGGTGCCAGGAGCCGACCGTGGCAACGCCGCTTGCGTTCGTCGTCTGCGACAGGCCGGTTGCCGAGCCGCCGCCGGATGCGACGGCGAAGGTGACGGCGACGCCCGAGACGGGGTTCCCGTACTGGTCGGTGACGGCCACGGCCGGAGCGGTGCCGAGGTCGGTGTCGACCGTCGCGCTCTGGTTGTCGCCCGCCGACACGGCGATCGTCGTGGCCGAGGCGGCGGTGCCGGTCGCGGTGAACGTGACCGGGCTGCCGCCGAGGCCGCTCGAAGACGCGGTCAGCGTGTTCTGGCCGGCCGAGGTGCCGAGCGTCCAGGAGCCGACGGCTGCGACACCGCTCGCGTTCGTGGTCGCGTTCGTGCCCGTGGCCGAGCCGCCGCCGGAGGCGACGGCGAAGGTGACGGCAACCCCTGCGACCGGGTTGCCGTACTGGTCGGTGACGAGCACCGACGGATCGGTTGCGACAGCCGTGTGCACCGTCGCGGTCTGGTTGTCGCCGCCCGCACCGGCGATCGTCGTCGCGGCGCCGGCGGTGCCGGTCGCGTGGAAGGTCGCGCTCGTCAGCCCGGTCACCGCAGCGGTGAGGCTGTTCGAGCCGGCGGCGGTGCCGAGCTTCCACGAGCCGACCGTCGCGAGACCGCTCGCATCGGTGGTCGCGCTCGCGCCGGTCACCGAGCCGCCGCCGGAGGCGACGGAGAAGGTGACGCCGACGCCCGCGACCGGGTTGCCGTACTGGTCGGTCACGAGTGCGACCGGCGCGGTGCCGACGTTCGTGTGCACGGTGGCGGTCTGGCCGTCTCCGGCCGAGACGGCGACGTTCGCGGCGACGTCGGAGACGCCGGTCGCGTCGAAGGTGACAGAGGTGAGGCCGGACACCGACGCGGTCAGCGAGTTCGCGCCCGCCGACGTGCCGAGCGTCCACGAGCCGACCGAAGCGACGCCGGTCGCATCCGTGGTCGCGTTCGCACCGGTCAGCGAGCCGCCGCCCGAGGCGACCGCGAAGGTGACCGGGACGCCGCCGACCGGGTTGCCGTACTGGTCGGTGACGAGGACGGAAGGATCGGTGCCGACCGTCGTGTTCACGGTCGCGGTCTGGTTGTTGCCGCCGTTGACGCTCAGCGTCGTCGCTGCGCCCGCGGTGACGGTGAGCGACGCGGTGCCGTGAGCGCCGAGCATCGTGCCCGTGACGGTGTAGGTGCCCGCGGTGGTGACGGTGCAGACGGCCGCGACGCAGCTGCCGCCGGGGACGGTGAAGGTGGTCGAGCTCGTCACGTCGCCGAGGGTGTTGTCGAACTGGTCGCGGCCCTCAGCGGTGAACGACTGGCTGCCGGTGTCGGCGTCGATCGACGACGACGCGGGGGAGATGACGAGGTGGTCGAGCGCGTCGGCGGTGCCGGTCGCGTTGAACGTGATCGGGCTCCCGGCGAGGCCGGCCGAGGTGGCGGTGAGCGTGTTCGCGCCGGCGGTCGTGCCGAGCTTCCACGAGCCGACCGAGGCGGCGCCGGTCGCGCCGGTGCTCTGCGCGGCACCGGTCAGCGACCCGCCGCCGGAGCCGACCGCGAACGTGACCGCGACGCCGGAGACGGGGTTGCCGTACTGGTCGGTGACGAGCACCTTCGGCGCGGTCGAGACGTTCTGGTTGACGGTCTGGCTCTGGTTGTCGCCGGCCGCGACGGCGATCGTCGTGGCCGCATCTGCCGTGCCCGTCGCGTGGAAGGTGACGTCAGCGAGTCCCGCTGTGCTCGCGGTGAGGCTGTTGGTGCCGGCGCCGGTGCCGAGCTTCCAGGAGCCGACCGCCGCGACGCCGCTCGCGTTCGTCGTCGTGCTCGTGCCGGTCGCCGAGCCGCCGCCCGAGGCGACCGCGAACGTCACCGCGACGCCCTGCACCGGGTTCCCGTGCTGGTCGGTGATCACGACGGCCGGAGCGGTCGCGACGTTCGTGTGCACGGTCGCCGACTGGTTGTCGCCCGCCGAAACCGCCATCGAGTTCGCGGTGTCGGCGACGCCGGTTGCGTGGAACGTGAGCGGGCTGCCCGTGAGCCCGGTCGCGCTCGCGGTGAGCGTGTTCGAGCCGGACGTCGCGCCGAGCGTCCACGACCCGACGGTCGCATGGCCGGCGGCGTTCGTCGACTGCGACAGCCCGGTGGCGGAGCCGCCGCCGGAGGCGACGGCGAAGGTCACGGCAACCCCTGCGACCGGGTTGCCGTACTGGTCGGTGACGGTGACCGCGGGGTTGGTGCCCACGGCGTGGGCGACCGTCTGGGTCTGGTTGTCACCGGAGGCGATCGCGACCGTCGCCGCGCTGTCCGCGGTTCCCGTCGCGGTGAACGTGACCGGGCTGCCGGTGAGGCTGCCGGAGGTCGCGGTCAGGGTGTTCTGGCCGGCGCCGGTGCCGAGCGTCCACGAGCCGACGGTCGCGATGCCGTTCGCGCCCGTCGTCGCGCTGGTGCCGGTGGCCGAGCCGCCGCCGGAGGCGACGGCAAACGTGACGGCAACCCCTGCGACCGGGTTGCCGTACGCGTCGGTGACGAGCACCGACGGGTTCGTGGCGACGCTGGTGTTCACCGTCGCGCTCTGGTGGTCGCCCGCGTTCACGGCGATCGAGTTGGCTGCGGCCGAGGTCACCGTCAGGCCGGTGCTCGTCGCGCCCGAGACGCCGCTCGCGCTCGCCGTCAGCGTGTACGTGTTCGCGGCGTCGACGAAGAGGTCGCTGAACGTCGCGATGCCGCCGGACGCGCTCTCGGTCGTGGTGCCGCCGAGCGGCGAGCCGGGCGAGAGAGCGAGCGTGACCGCCGCGTTGCTCGAGGTCACGAGGTTGCCGTTCGCGTCGAGGACCTCGACGCTGACCGGCGAGAGCGTGGTGCCGGCGGTGACCGTGGCCTGCGGCTCGGCGAGGAACGCGAGCTGCGAGGCGGCGCCCGGCGTGAACGTGACCGGCGCGCTGTTCGACACGCTTGCGCCGTCGAGCTTCGCCGTGACGGTGACGCCGTGCGCAACCGTCGACGAGGTCAGCGTCGCCGTGTAGGTGCCGTTGTGGTTGTCCGTGACCGAGCCGAGGCTGCCGTCGGTCGTCGCCAGCGTCACCGTGCCGCCGCTCGTGCCGAGTGCCGTCCCGACGCCGTTCTTCAGCTGGACGGTGATCGTGGAGGTCGAGCTGCCGTCGGCGGTGATCGAGCCGGGCGACGCGGTGACCGTCGACTGGCTGAGCGACGGCGTCGCGGCCAGCGAGACGCTCTGCGCGGACACGGCCGGCAGCAGGTTCCCGGCGAGGTCCTTCACCTTCTGCGCCGTCGTCAGCGAGCTCGGGTCGTACGCGACGGTGACGGTCGCATCGCCGTAGACGCGGCTGCCGAGGGTCAGCTGGATGTGCGTCGAGTCGAGGTACGAGACGCCCGTGACCGCGGCGCCGCTGCCGTTCACGTTCACGGTGAACGCGCTCGTCGGGGTCGATGCGGTCTGGTCGAGCCCGGTGCCCGACTCCGCCAGCGTGAGGGTCAGGTGCGTGCCGCTTGCGTCCATCGCCGCCGACGAGAAGGCCGGAGCCGTGTTGTCGAAGGTGAACGTGAAGCTCGAGCTCGTCTGGTTGCCGACGTTGTCCGTGGCAACGACGTGCACCGAGTAGACGCCGTTCGTCGTCAGCGAGCTCGGCGCGCCGTTCGTCGCGTGGTCGTAGCTCCAGGTGCCGCCGCCGAAGGTTGCGTTCTGCAGCGACTCGGTCGCGCTTCCGAACGTGCTGCCGTTCCAGTAGTTGCCGCTCGGGTCGCGCAGCGAGACCTTGACGCTCGCGAGGCCTGAGCCGCCGTCGGACGTTGTGCCGCTCCAGCTCGAGGGATACGCGCTCGTGCCGCCGTAGAGCGTGCCGGAGACCGGCGCCGCGACCGTCAGGCCCGGGTTGGTCGTGTCGTTCGTCAGCGTGAAGGTCGTGCCGCTCGAGCTGTTGCCGGCGGCGTCGGCCGAGCTCGCGGTCAGCGAGCCGGTCCCCGACGCGCTCGACCACGAGATCGCGGTCGAGTCGAACGGACCGCCGGCCGGCGTCGAGACGGTCTCGTTGGAGTGGGTCGCGCCGGTCACACCGGAGAGCGCGCCGAAGGTCGCCGAGGCGGCGCCCGAGGCCGAGTCGGTGACGGTGTCGCGGAGCTTGAAGCTGCCGGCGGCGCCGCCGTTGTAGAAGATCGTCGAGCCGCTCTTGTACGCGCCGCCGCTCACTGCGGTCAGCGAGAAGGCGTCGCTCGGAGCCGTCGTGTCGACGAGAACCGGCGCGGAGGTGACGGTCGAGACGTTGCCGACGTTGTCGGTGCCGGTGAGCGTGTACACGTAGCACTCGCCGTCGGTGACGCCGTTGTCGGGCGAGGTGACGACGGTCGCGCCGGTGTAGCCGCTGCCCGGGCAGACGCCGCCGCTCGGCGCCTGCGCAGCCGAGCGCGTGATCACGTTGCCGGCGATGCCGGAGCCGGCGTCGGTGAAGTTCGAGCTCGTGATCGTGACCGACGTGGTCGTCGCGTAGGCCGGCACGCTGATCGTTCCGCCGGTCGGGCCGGAGTTGTCGAGCGTGAGCGTGAACGTCGTGTCGCTCGAGCTGTTCCCGGCGGCGTCGGTCGAGTGCGCGCTCAGCGAGCCGGTGCCGGTCGCGGCGGTCCAGGAGATCGCGCTCGAGTCGTACGGGCTCGAGCCGGGAATCGTCTCGTTCGCGTGCGACATGCCGGTCATCCCGGAGAGGACGCCGAAGGTCGCCCACGCGGTCCCGGACGCGCCGTCGGTCGCCGTGTCGCGCAACTTGAAGCTGCCCGCCGCGTTGCCCTTGTAGTAGATCGTCGTGCCCGTCTTGTGGACGCCGCCGCTCGTCGCGGTGAGCGAGAAGGCATCCGCCGGGGCCGTCCGGTCGACGAGCACCGTTCCGGAGACGACCGAGGCCGTGTTGCCGACGTTGTCCGTGCCGGTGAGCGTGTACACGTAGCACTGACCGTCGACGACGCCTGCATCGGGGCTCGTGACGACGGTCGAGCCGGTGAAGGTGCCGACCGCCGGGCACACGCCGCCGATCGGCGACTGGCCGTTGGAGCGGGTGATCACGTTGCTCGCGATGCCGGAGCCGGAGTCGGTGAAGTTCGAGCTCGTGATGGTGACCGATCCGCCGGTCACGTACGCCGGCACCGAGATCGACCCGCTGCTCGGCGCCGTCGTGTCGTTCGTCAGCGTGAGGGTCGTGGTGGCCGCGCTGTTGCCGGCGGCGTCTGTGCCGTGCACCGGCAGCGAGCCGGCACCGGAGGCGGAGCTCCAGGAGATCGCGCTCGAGTCGTACGGGCCGCCGGCCGGGGTCGACACGGTCTCGGAGTTG
Source organism: Gaiellaceae bacterium (assembly GCA_035651895.1). Classification (GTDB taxonomy): domain Bacteria; phylum Actinomycetota; class Thermoleophilia; order Gaiellales; family Gaiellaceae; genus PALSA-600. Next base: position 53,953 of record DASREW010000004.1, on the reverse strand, counting down.
TGCGTGGTGCCGCTCATGCCGGTGAGCGCGCCGAAGGTCGCCGAGGCAGGCCCGGAGGTGCCGTCGGTCTCGGTGTCGCGCACCTTGAAGCTGCCGGCGACCCCGCCGTTGTAGTAGACGGTCGTGCCGCTCTTGAAGACGCCGCCGCTCACCGAGGTGAGGCTGAGAGCGTCGACGGGGGCGGTCGTGTCGACCATCACCGGGCTCGTCGTGACGGTGTTGGTGTTGCCGACGTTGTCGGTGCCGGTGAGGGTGTAGACGTAGCACTGGCCGTTGGCGACGCCGTTGTCGGGGCTCGTGACGACGGTCGAGCCGCTGTAGCCGGAGGCGGGGCAGACGCCGCCGCTCGGCGCCTGGCCGGCGGAGCGGGTGATCACGTTGCTCGCCATACCGGAGCCGCTGTCGGTGAAGTTCGAGCTGGTGATCGTGACCGAGGTCGAGGTCACGTACGCCGGCACCGAGATCGAGCCGCCGGTCGGCGCAGTCGTGTCGTTCGTGAGCGTCAGCGTGGTCGCGCTTGCGCTGTTCCCGGCCGTGTCGGTGCCGTTGACGGCGATCGTCGGCGACGAGGTCGACGACGTCCACGAGATCGTGGAGGAGACGTACGGGCCGCCGGCCGGCGTCGAGATCGTCTCGGAGTTGTGCGTCGTGAAGCCGGTGGCGGAGAGCGCGCCGAACGTGGCCGAGGCCGGTCCGGAGATGCCGTCGGTGACCGCGTCTTGCAGCTTGAACGAGCCGGCCGCGTTCCCCTTGTAGTAGACGGTCGCGCCCGACTTGTAGGCGCCGGTCGCCGAGGTGACCGTGATCGCGTCGCTCGGGGCGGTGGTGTCGACCATCACCGGGCTCGTCGTGGCGGTGTTGGTGTTGCCGACGTTGTCGGTGCCGGTGAGCGTGTAGACGTAGCACTGGCCGTTGGTCACGCCGTTGTCGGGGCTCGTGACGGTGGTGGCGCCCGTGTAGCCGGAGGCGGGGCAGACGCCGCCGCTCGGCGCCTGGCCGGCGGAGCGGGTGATCACGTTCGAAGCGATGCCGGAGCCGCTGTCGGTGTAGTTCGAGCTCGTGATCGTGACCGAGGTCGAGGTGACGTAGGCCGGGACGCTGATCGAGCCGCCGGTGGGCGCAGTCGAGTCGTTGGCCAGCGTCAGGGTCGTCCCGGTCGAGTTGTTGCCGGCCGCGTCGGCGCTGTTCACGGTGATCGTCGGCGCGGCGGTCGACGACGTCCACGAGATGGCCGACGACACGAAGGGCCCGCCGGACGGCGTGTTGACCGTCTCGGAGTTATGCGTGGTGAAGCCGCTGCCGGAGAGCGCGCCGAACGTGGCCGACGCCGGCCCGGAGGTCGCGTCGCTGACCGAATCCTGGATCTTGAACGAGCCGGCGACATTGCCCCGGTAGTAGACGGTCGTGCCGCTCTTGAATGCGCCGCTCACCGCGGTCAGCGCGAGCGCGTCCGTCGGCTTCGTCGCGTCGATCATCACCGGCGTCGAGCTGACGCTGGCCGTGTTGCCGACGTTGTCGGTGCCGGTGAGCGTGTAGACGTAGCACTGGCCGTCGGCGACGCCGCTGTCGGGCGAGGTGACGACGGTCGAGCCGGTGTAGCCGGTGCCCGGGCAGACACCGCCGCTCGGCGCCTGCCCGTTCGAGCGGGTGATGACGTTGGTCGCGATGCCCGAGCCGGAGTCGGTGTAGTTCCCCGTCGTGATCGTCACCGACGTCGACGTCGCGTAACCCGGGACGGAGATCGAGCCGCCGGTCGGCGCCGTCGAGTCGTTCGTCAGCGTCAGGGTGGTCGCGCCGGAGTTGTTGCCCGCCTTGTCAGTGCTGTTGACGGCGATCGTGGGCGAGGCGGTCGAGGAGGTCCACGAGATCGCCGTCGAGACGTACGGACCGCCGCTCGGCGTGTTGATCGTCTCGGAGTTGTGCGTCGTGAAGCCGGCGCCTGACAGGGCGCCGAACGTGGCCGAGGCCGGGCCGGAGGTGCCGTCGGTGACGGCGTCCTGCAGCTTGAACGAGCCGGCCGCGTTCCCCTTGTAGTAGACGGTGGTGCCGCTCTTGTAGGCGCCGCTCGGCGAGTTGAGGGTGATCGCGTCGGCGGGGGCGGTCGTGTCGACCATCACCGGGCTCGTCGTGACGGTGTTGGTGTTGCCGACGTTGTCGGTGCCGGTGAGCGTGTAGACGTAGCACTGGCCGTTGGCGACGCCGTTGTCGGGGCTCGTGACGACGGTCGAGCCGCTGTAGCCGGAGGCGGGGCAGACACCCGCGCTCGGCGCCTGGGCGTTCGAGCGCGTGATCACGTTGCTCGCCATACCGGAGCCGCTGTCGGTGAAGTTCGAGCTCGTGATCGTGACCGACGTCGCAGTGACGTAGGACGGGACCGAGATCGAGCCGCCGGACGGGGCGGTCGTGTCGTTGGTGAGCGTCAGCGTCGTCGGCGCCGAGCTGTTGCCGGCGGCATCGGTGCCGTTGACCGTGATCGTCGGCGAGCCGGTCGAGCCGCTGCCCCACGAGACCGTCGACGAGACGTACGGCCCGCCCGCCGGGGTGTTGATCGTCTCCGAGTTGTGCGCGGCGAAGCCGGTGCCGCCCGAGAGCGTCCCGAACGTGGCCGACGCCGGGCCGGAGATGCCGTCGGTGACCGCGTCCTGCAGCTTGAACGAGCCCGCTGCGCTGCCCTTGTAGTAGACAGTCGCGCCGGACTTGTAGGCGCCGCTCGGCGAGTTGAGAGTGATCGCGTCGCTCGGGGCGGTGGTGTCGACCAGCACCGGGCTCGTCGTGACGGTGTTGGTGTTGCCGACGTTGTCGGTGCCTGTGAGGGTGTACTCGTAGCACTGGCCGTTGGCGACGCCGTTGTCGGGGCTCGTGACGACGGTCGCGCCGCTGTAGCCGCTCGCCGGGCAGACGCCCGCCGTCGGTGCCTGGCCGTTGGAGCGCGTGATCACGTTCGATGCGATGCCGGAGCCGCTGTCGGTGAAGTTCGAGGAGGTGATCGTCACCGAGGTCGCGGTGACGTAGGCGGGAACAGAGATCGAGCCGCCTGTCGGAGCGGTCGAGTCGTTCGTCAGCGACAGGGTGGTCGCTGTCGAGGTGTTCCCGGCGCCGTCGGTCGAGTTGACCGCGATCGTGGGCGAGGCGGTCGAGGAGGTCCACGAGATCGCGGTCGAGAGGTAGGGGCCGCCGCTCGGGGTGTTGATCGTCTCGGCGTTGTGGGTCGTGAAGCCGCTGCCGGAAAGCGCGCCGAACGTGGCCGAGGCCGGGCCGGAGGCGCTGTCGCTCACGGCGTCCTGGATCTTGAAGCTGCCCGCGGTGTTTCCCTTGTAGTAGACGGTGGTGCCCGACTTGTAGGCGCCCGCAGCCGAGTTGAGCGTGAGCGCATCGGTCGGCTTCGTCCCGTCGACGAGCACGGCATTCGTCGTGACGACCGAGTTCGTGTTGCCGACGTTGTCGGTGCCGGTGAGGGTGTAGACGTAGCACTGGCCGTCGACGACGCCCGCGTCAGGGCTCGTGACCACGGTCGAGCCGGTGAAGGTGCCGACGGCCGGGCACACGCCTCCGATCGGCGACTGTCCGTTGGAGCGGGTGATCACGTTGGTCGCGATGCCGGAGCCGGAGTCGGTGAAGTTCGAGCTCGTGATCGTCACCGACCCACTGGTCGCGTAGGCCGGAACCGAGATCGAGCCGCCCGTCGGCGCCGTGTTGTCGACTGCGAACGTCAGCGTGGTCGGCGTCGAGCTGTTGCCGGCGGCGTCGGTGCCGTTGACCGCGATCGTCGGCGAGCCCGTGGCGCCGGCCGACCAGCCGAGCGACGAGGAGACGTAGGGGCCGCCGACGGGGGTGTTGATCGTCTCCGAGTTGTGCGCGGTGAAGTTCGTGCCGCCCGTGAGCGTCCCGAACGTCGCCGAGGCGGGCCCGGACGAGCCGTCCGACACCGTGTCCTTGAGGCTCAGCGAGCCGGCGACGCTGCCGCGGTAGTAGATCGTCGAGCCGGACTTGTACGCGTTCGACTGCGAGATGCCGGTGATCGCGTCGGTCGGCTTGGTCAGGTCGACCAGGACCGGGGAGGAGACGACCGTGTTCGTGTTGCCGACGTTGTCGGTGCCGGTGAGGGTGTAGACGTAGCAGAGGCCGTCGGCGACGGTGGCGTCGGGGCTCGTGACGACGGTCGAGCCGCTGTAGCCGCTCGCCGGGCAGACGCCCGCGCTCGGTGCCTGGCCGGCGGAGCGCGTGATCACGTTGCTGGCGATGCCGGAGCCGGAGTCGGTGAAGTTCGAGGAGGTGATGGTCACCGAGCCGGTCGTGTTGTAGGCGGGGACGCTGATCGAGCCGCTCGTCGGCTGTGTGTTGTCGAGCGTCAGTGTCAGCGTCGTCGCGGTCGAGCTGTTGCCCGCCTTGTCGGTGCCGTTGACCGGGATCGTCGGCGAGCCCGTCGCACCGCTGTTCCAGGAGACGGTCGAGGAGACGTACGGGCCGCCGGACGGCGTGTTGATCGTCTCGGAGTTGTGCGCGTTGAAGTTCGTGCCGCCGGAGAGCGTGCCGAACGTCGCCGAGGCCGGGCCTGAGATGCCGTCGGTCAGCGCGTCCTGGAGCTTGAAGCTGCCGGCGACGCTGCCGCGGTAGTAGACGGTCGTCCCCGACTTGTAGGCGCCGTTCGCGGAGTTGAGCGTGATCGCGTCGGTCGGCGCGGTCGTGTCGACCATCACCGGCGAGGAGGTGATCGTCGAGACGTTGCCGACGTTGTCGGTGCCGGTGAGCGTGTAGACGTAGCACTGGCCGTTCGAGACCCCGTTGTCGGGGCTCGTCACCACAGTCGCGCCGCTGTAGCCGGAGCCGGGGCAGACGCCGGCGACCGGCGCCTGCGCGTTGGAGCGGGTGATCGTGTTCGACGCCATGCCCGAGCCGCCGGTGTCGACCCAGTTCGACGAGGTGATCGTCACGGAGGTCGCGGTGACGTACGAGGGGACGGAGATCGTGCCGCCGGTCGGCGCCGTGTTGTCGAGGGTCAGCGTGTACGTCGTCGCGGTCGAGTTGTTGCCGGCCGCGTCCGTCGAGTTGACCGGGATCGTCGGCGATCCGGAGGCGGAGGTCCACGAGATCGCAGAGGAGACGTAGGGGCCGCCTGCCGGCGTCGAGATCGTCTCGGAGTTGTGGGTCGAGAAGCCCGATCCGCCGGACAGGGTGCCGAAGGTCGCCGAGGCGGGCCCGGAGGAGGCGTCGCTGACGGCGTCCTGGAGCTTGAAGGAGCCCGTTGCGTTGCCCTTGTAATAGATCGTCGTCCCGGACTTGTAGACGCCGCCCGAGACCGAGTTGAGGGTGACGGAGTCGGTCGGCTTGGTCGCGTCGACGAGGACGGCGTTCGAGGTGACGACCGAGCTCGTGTTGCCGACGTTGTCGGTGCCGGTGAGGGTGTAGACGTAGCACTGGCCGTCGACGACGCCATTGTCGGGGCTCGTCACGACAGTCGAGCCGGTGAAGGTGCCGACCGCCGGGCAGACGCCGCCGATCGGCGACTGGCCGTTCGAGCGCGTGATCACGTTCGACGCGATCCCGGAGCCGCTGTCGGTGAAGTTCGTGCTCGTGATCGTCACGGAGGTCGAGGTCGCATAGGCGGGCACGGAGATCGACCCGCCCGTGGGCAGTGTCGAGTCGTTCGTCAGCGTGAGTGAGGTGGCGTTCGCGTTGTTGCCCGCGGCGTCAGTGCCGTTGACCGCAATCGTCGGAGATGCGCTCGACGACGTCCACGAGATCGCCGTCGAGACGTACGGGCCGCCGGCCGGAGTGTTGATCGTCTCCGAGTTGTGCGTCGTGAAGCCGCTCGCCGAAAGCGCGCCAAAGGTCGCCGAGGCGGGGCCGGACGTGCCGTCGCTCACGGCATCCTGGAGCTTGAAGCTGCCGGCCGCGTTTCCCTTGTAGTAGACGGTCGTGCCCGACTTGTAGGCGCCGGTCGCCGAGTTGATCGTGATCGCGTCGGTTGGCTTGGTCAGGTCGACCATCACCGGTGAGGAAGTGACCGAGTTGACGTTGCCGACGTTGTCCGTGCCCGTCAGCGTGTAGACGTAGCAGAGGCCGTCGGCGACGGTGGCGTCGGGGCTCGTGACGACGGTCGAGCCGCTGTAGCCGCTCGCCGGGCAGACGCCCGCGACCGGTGCCTGGCCGGCGGAGCGCGTGATCACGTTGCTGGCGATGCCGGAGCCGGAGTCGGTGAAGTTCGACGAGGTGATGGTCACCGAGCCGGTCGTGTTGTAGGCCGGCACGCTGATCGAGCCGCTCGTCGGCTGTGTGTTGTCGACCGTCAGCGTCAGCGTCGTCGCCGACGAGCTGTTGCCCGCCTTGTCCGTGCCGTTGACCGGGATCGTCGGCGAGCCGCTCGAGCCGCTTCCCCACGTGATGCTCGAGGAGACGTACGGGCCGCCGGCCGGCGTCGAGATGGTTTCGAGGTTGTGCGTGCCGAACCCGGTGCCGCCGACGAGCGCCCCGAAGGTCGCCGACGCCGGCCCGGAGATGCCGTCGCTGACCGTGTCCTGGATCGTGAACGACCCGGCGGCGCTGCCGCGGTAGTAGACGGTCGTGCCGGACTTGAACGCGTTGCTCGCCGAGTTGAGCACGATCGCGTCGGTCGGCGCCGTCGTGTCGACCATCACGGGCGACGAGGTGACGGTATTGGTGTTGCCGACGTTGTCGGTGCCGGTGAGCGTGTACTCGTAGCACTGGCCGTTCGCCACGCCGCTGTCCGGAGAGCTGACGACGGTCGCGCCGCTGTAGCCGGAGGCGGGGCAGACGCCGCCGCTCGGCGCCTGGCCGGCGGAGCGCGTGATCACGTTCGAGGCGATGCCGGAGCCGCTGTCGGTGAAGTTCGAGGAGGTGATCGTCACCGAGGTCGAGGTGACGTACGCGGGGACGCTGATCGTGCCGCTCGTGGGGGCGGTGTTGTCGAGCGTGAACGTGAGCGTGGTCGCCGTCGAGCTGTTTCCGGCCTTGTCGGTGCCGTTGACGGGGATCGTCGGCGAGCCGGTGGCTCCCGAGGACCAGCTCAGCGAGGAGGAGACGTACGGGCCGCCGGTCGGTGTGTTGATCGTCTCGGAGTTGTGCGTGGTGAAGTTCGTGCCGCCCGAAAGCGCACCGAACGTCGCCGAAGCCGGGCCGGAGGTTCCGTCGCTGACCGCATCCTGCAACTTGAGCGAGCCCGCAACCGTGCCGCGGTAGTAGACGGTCGAGCCGGACTTGTAAGCGTTGCTCAGCGCGGTGGCCGTGATCGCGTCCGTCGGCTTGGTCGTGTCGACCATCACCGGAGACGAGACGGCGGTGTTCGTGTTACCGACGTTGTCGGTGCCGGTGAGCGTGTAGACGTAGCATTCCCCGTCGACGACGCCGTTGTCCGGGGAGGTGACGACCGTCGCGCCCGTGTAGCCGCTCGCGGGGCAGACGCCGCCGCTCGGCGCCTGGCCGTTCGAGCGCGTGATCACGTTCGACGCGATGCCGGAGCCCGCGTCGGTGAAGTTCGAGGAGGTGATCGTCACCGACGTCGCGTTGACGTAGGCGGGCACGGAGATCGAGCCGCTCGTCGGCGCCGTGTTGTCGAGCGTGAACGTGTAGGTCGTCGCAGTCGAGCTGTTGCCGGCGACGTCGGTGCCGTTGACGGCAATCGTCGGCGACCCGGTTGCGCCGCTGTTCCAGGAGATGCTCGAGGACGAGTACGGCCCGCCCGCCGGTGTGTTGATCGTCTCCGAGTTGTGCGCGTTGAAGTTGGTCCCGCCGGACAGCGTCCCGAACGTCGCCGAGGCGGGTCCGGAGAAGGTGTCCGCCACCGCGTCCTGCAGCGTCACCGAGCCGGCGGCATTGCCCTTGTAGTAGATGGTCGTGCCGGACTTGTAGGCGCCGGTCCCCGACGCCTGCGTGACCGCGTCGGTCGGCTTCGTCGCGTCGTAATAGAAGGTCTGGCTGGCCGAGCCGGTGTTGCCGGCGAGATCGGTGTCGTTGATGACGAGCTGGTACGCGTCGCCGTCGTTCATCTGGCCGGCCGTCGGCCCGGTCCAGCTCCACGAGGCCGCGGTCCCCGGGGCGACGGTCGACGGGGTGACGTTGAACGAGGTCGACGTCGTCCAGATCGACCCGTTCCAGTACTCGGACTTCGTCGTGTCTTCGAGGGTCACCGTGTCCTTGCCCGACGCGGTGTTGATCCCGGAGCCGCCGGACTCGTCGGTCGCGGTGCCCGTCAGCGTCGACGACCAGGTGCTCGGGTTGTAATACGTGTTGCTCGCCGGGAAGGTGATCGCGGCGGTCGGGTTCGTCGTGTCGGCCTTGTAGGTGCCGATCGCGCCGCTCCAGACCGTCGAGCTGCTCGACAGAGTCGCGGCGCAGGACTGGGTGCCGGTCCCGGCGAGCAGCTTGTAGTAGGGCTGGGTCTCGACCGTCGAGGTGACCGGCGAGCCCATCGCGGTGCACGTCGCGCCGCTGAAGGTGACCGTCGTGCTGTTCACGACGGCCGCGCCGACTGCCAGCTCGGCTGCCTGGGCGGTCGTGGTCGTCGTGCCGGTCTTCCACGCGGAGCTCGTGCCCCCGTTCGAGTTCGTCGCCGACTTGTCGAGCGGCGAGGTCGACATCAGGCCCTGGCTGTAGTAGCCGCTCGCGACCGAAGCGCTCCCGCTCACCGGCTTGGTGATCGTGAGCGTGGCGCCGGACGAGATGGCCGTGCTGGTGAAGCCGCGGAGGATCGCGATGTGGCGGCCGTTTCCGGTGGTGCCGAGCGAGACGTCCTGGGTGAACCCGCTGGCGCTCCAGGACCCGCCCGTCGTGGTGGTGGCCTCGCCGACGACGATGAAGATGGTGCTGTTGGCCGGAATGTTGGCCGAGTAGGTAAAGGTCATCGTCCCGCCGCTCGTGCTCGTCCCCGAACCGGCGGCGACCGGAGTCGTTGCCGCCGAGGCTGCGAAGTACGACCCGACGAACGGTCCGCCGTTCGCCCGGCCGGCGACGCCTGCGGGTACGACGGTGTGCTTCGTGTCGCCCAACAGCAGCGCAGACAGAACATCGACGCGGCCGTTGCCCGTCTGCGAACGGGTCGTGCCGTTGCGATGTGCGGTGCGGGCGAGCTGGGAGATCACCTGCGCGTTCGTCCGTGTCGGCTCGTCGCCGAGGAGCAACGCCGCCGACCCGGCGACGAGCGCCGCCGACGCGGACGTGCCGGTCACCGACGTCGTGCCGCCGCCGACCGCGTCCGCGAGGACGCCGACACCCGGCGCCGCGAGGAAGGTGTCGGCGCCGTAGTTGCTCCCTGACCACAGCTGGTCCGACTGGTCGGTCGCCGACACGCCGACGACCTTCGCGTCGCCGGCGGGATACGTCGGCGTCGACGAGCCGGAGTTACCGGTCGCCGCGACGACGACCGCACCCTTCGACCACGCGTAGTCGATCGCCGACTGCAGTGCCGTGCTGTACCCGGTCCCGGCGAAGCTCATCTCGATCACGTTCGCGTGATGGTCGACGGCCCAGACGAGACCTTTGATGATGTCGCTGTCCTCGCCCATGCCGTGTGCGTCGAGAACCTGCACCGGCATGACGCGAGCAGACGGATCGGCGGCAAGCGCGATGCTCGCCATCCACGTTCCGTGTCCGTCCGGGTCGGTCGTCGGCGACGAGCCCGCGAACGCGGACCAGCCGCCGACGAGACGACCGGACAGTGCGTGCTGATCGACCCCGGTATCGAGCACCGCGATCGTCTCGGTCCGCTTCGCGTGCACCGCGTTGTGCGCGGCGACGGATCCGATCTTCTGCAACGCCCACTGACCGGCGACCGTGGATGAGGTCGAGTCACCGGCGATCTGGCGGACGTCGTTCGGTGCGACGGTCGACACAGCCTGAGCGGCGCGCAGCGAGGTGAGGAGTTCGGCGGCCTTCGACTGGTCGACCTTCACAACGTGAAGACCGAGTTGCGAGACAGAGCTCGTCTCCACTGCGCCGAAGCGCGCGAGGAGACGGTGTTGCGTTGCAGCTGACGTGCCACTGCGGAAGCGCACCGTGAGTGACGCCCGCGTGTCGCTGCTGCCATTCGTGTGGGCCACGAGTGCGTTCGACTCGGGCCAGCTCGGCACGTGCAGCGACTGCTTCGTCGTCACGCGATGCAGGGTCATCGTCACCGCCGCGAGTGAGAGGAGGGTGGCGGTGCCGACGAGTGCGAGGAGGGCGAGATGCGCAGAGGTAGTCGAACCGGCATTGGTGCCAGCCCTCAAGCGCCGCAGAAAGCTCAAGGTCCTCATCTCGGTTTCTCGCGACGTGCTTTCGCACGTCTCCTCGAGAGGACGTATCGGCAGAATTCAGCCGGTTCGAGAGGGGGAGTGCTCCCTCATACGAGAGCCATACCGGAGGCCGATCTACCGCATGGTTATGCGGGACTCAGTGGGCCGGCGTCGCCTCGAAGCACCGAGCCCCCGTTTGCGGCCCCGCGCAGCGCACCTCGCGCATCGCCGGAGAGACCCGAGTGCGCTCGACGTAGAGCGGCTGCAGCTTCGTCTGCTGGACCGGCCCGCCGAACGCGCCGGCGTCACCCGTCGGCGTCGACGCGTGACCGAATCCGGTCAGCCCGGCAGCGGCGAGCACGATCGTTGCGACGGAGCCTGCGAGTGAGTGGAGCGGCGTCATCGCGGATTCCATCGGCTCCGCGCGTGCGCTTCGGGATCACCAGTTCGAGATGAACGGGCATCCCCGATCCGGAGTAGCCGTCCGCGCTAGTGGCCGCCGCAGCCGTGCTGGTCGCCACCGCCGTCGTTCCGGCCGCCGGAGGTGTTCGACGTGCTGCAGATGGTCGCGACGACCGTGCCGGTCCCCGCGTGACCCGGGTTGCTGTCGTAGCCGCTGTTCGTCTTCACGACGACGACTGCGACGGTGTTGCCCGAGATCGTGGAGCCGGACTTGTCGGCCGAGCTCGTCACGATCACCGCCATGTACGCCGGCAGTGGACCGGAAGGCGGCGGCGAGCTGTTGCCCGGGTCCGTGCTCCACGTCACGCCGCATGCAGGTGCCGTCGGATGCAACGCGTAGCCCTTGAACGATGACGGCGCGGAGCTGCTGCTCAGCGCGTTCAACTTCGACCACTGCGAGCCCCAGAACGTGACCGTGCCACCCGTGCTCTTGTCGCCGATCACGAACGACCCGCCGCCGGGCGCGTACGCGTACAGCAGCGACTGCGTCGACCCGGACGCCGGTGCGTAGTACGCGTCGCCGGCGAACGACGCAGTCGCACTCACGGGACCGAGCGTTCCGGTTGCGACGACGTTGCACGTCGCGAGCCCGGCCGCGTTGGTGACAGCAAGACACGACTGTGCGCCGAAGGACAGAGTCAGCATGCGACCGGCGACCGGCTTGACGCCGTCCTCGAGCAGCGTGCCCGTCAGCGGTGTCGTCGATCCGGTGAGCACGTCGTCCGCACTGCCTGCGACGAGAGTCGTCTCCTCGGGCGTGACGGTGAACGGCGACGACGTCGTGCTCGCCGCGTTCGTCGAATTGCCGGCGTACGACGCGGTGACCTGGTACGGACCGGACGGCTGCGAGACGACGATCACGCAGAACGCGTTGCCCCACAGATCCGTGATCCCGACGCAGCTCTGCGAGCCCATCGTGAACGTGACCTTCTGCAGCACGAGCGGCTTGTTGTTCGCACCGCGCAGCGTTGCGGACAGCAGTGCGACATCGTCGTAGTCGGCGCCGGTCGAGCCGGTGTACGTGAGCGTCGTCGGCAACAGCAGCGACACCGTGGTCGAGGCCGTTGACGTCGCATAGTCGACGTCACCCGCAAAGGTCGCGGTGAACGTGGCGTTCGCCACCGACGGCGTCGTCACGGAGCACGTCGCGACCCCGTTCGCGTTCGTCGTCGCCGGACACGTGTTCCCGCCGAGCGAGAGCGTCATCGGCTTGTTGGCAAGCGCCGTGCCCGAGCTCGTCAGCGTTGCGCTGAGCGTGGTCGTTCCCGAGCCGAGGGCCGGCGCCGAGAGCGTCGTCGTGGTGGGCGCCGGGGTCACGGTGAACGCCGCGCTGGTGCCGCTGTGGACGGTGACCGCGTCGCCGGCGTAGGCGACCGAAACGGTGTACGGGCCTGCGTCCTCGGTGACCGGCGAGAGCGTGCACGACGCTTCACCGCTTGCGTCGGTGACGCCCGTGCAGGTCTGCGTCCCGAGCGTGAAGGTGAGCGTGTGCCCGGAGGCCGCCGGGCCGCCCGCCCCGATCGAGAGGGTCGCGGCGAGCGTCGCAGTGCCTCGGTACACGGCGGTCGTCGCGCCGTTGTAGGTGAGCGACGTCGGGGCGACGAGCTGCACCGTCGTGCCAGCGGCAACGGACGGCAGGTAGTCGACAGCTCCGGCGAACGAGCCGGAGAGCGTCGCGGTCGTCGCTCCGGTCGGCGTCGGGACGGTGCACGAGGCGACGCCCGTGCTGTCGGTGGAGCCCGAGCAGCTCGCGCCGCCAAGAGAGAGCGTGACCGTCTGGTTCGCGAGGGCGCCGAGGTCGCCGTGGAGCGTGCCGGTCAGGGTCGTCTGCGCCGCGCCGAGCTGGTATCCGGTGGTGAGGGTGGTCGGCTGCTTGCTAACCGTGAAGTTGAGGTCTAGGGTTCCGCCGGAGATCTGGACGTCCTGCGGCACGGCGACGTGGAGGTTCCCGCCCGGCACGTCGTCGGTGACGGCGAGCGAGCAGGATGCGACGCCGTTCGCGTTCGTCGTCCCGGTGCACTGCTGTGCACCGAGGGTGAAGGCGGCGGTCTTGCCCGCGACCGGAACGCCGTGCAGATCGGTCAGCACGGCCGAGAACGTCGCCGTGTGCCCGTACTCGACCGAGGTCGCGCCGGTGTAGGTCAGGGTGGTTGCGGCCCGCGTGCCCCCGACGCTGAGCTGCACCTGACCCTGGGAGGAGTCGTCGAAGACGTCTCCGGTGTATGAGGCGATGATCGTGTAGTCGCAGCTCTGCAGCGTGCTGAGCTGGATCGCAGCCTGGTTCGCAGCGACGGTGACGCCTGCCGGCCCCGTGCCGAGCGTGGCATCGCCGAGGTGGACCTGATTCCCGCACGCGTCGCTGTTCGACGTGAACGTCACGATGCCGCCGGGCGTCGCCGGGGCCGTCTGGCCTGCCGGAACGACCTGCGTGATCGTGGCGACGAACGTCACCGTGTCGCCCTGGGCGATCGCCGCCGGCGTGGCGGTCACGCTCGTGACCGTCGTGAGCATGCTGTTCGTCGGCTCGTTCGACTGGACCGAGCTCGCCGCCGAGGTTGCTCCCTGGTCGGTCGCGTCGCCGGCGTACTCGGCGATGATCCGGTGCGGGCCGGCCGCGAGGTTCGGGAGATCGAGCTCCGCCACGCCGCTCGAGTTGAGCATCTTCGACCCGAGCGCCACGTTCGGATTGGTCTCGATGTCGACGAAGTCGACCTCGCCCGAGGGAGTGCCCGACACCCCGCCGGTGCGGGTCACCGTGGCGATCAGGCTGACGGGCTGCGTCGAGCTGACGCTTGCCGGCGCCTGGAGCGAGACCACGGTCGCGTACTTGGTCGGGGGCGGCGTGCTCGTGATCATCAGCGTCTGCGTCTGCGAGGCAAGCGCGCCGATCTGGAGCAGGAAGGCGGTCAGGTCGGGGTTGTAGTCGGCCTCGATCGTCGAGCTGCCGGTCGGCATCGTCGAGATCTGGAACGACGCGGTCGTGGTGTTCGGCGCCGTCTGGGTCAGGGGCTGGACGGCGAGTGTGATCCCCGTGCTGTCGTCGACGAAGCTGACGGACCCGGTCGGCAGGCCGAGCGTGCTCGTGACGGTGGCCGTCATCGTCACCTGGGCGCCGCTCGGCGCCGGGTTCGGCGACAAGGTTAGCGCGACGCCGTCGGCGAGGGCCGCGTGGGCGCCCCCTGCTGCCAGAGCGACGACGACCGAAAGGACGACGGCGAAGCGACGCGCATGCCGGCCTTTCGGCCGCACGACGCCGTCCGCAGAGGGGGTAACGAGATCCATGTGTCCGCAGTCGTCCCGTGCCTCCGCCGGCGGCGGGACGTATGACTGTTTTATCTAGGTGCGCCGACGGCGGTCAATGCCTCGGATGGGGGTTTCCGAGCGCGTGGTTGAGCGAAATCAGGCGGTCGCTTCCCAGTTGAAGTCGATCGTCGCCGCGAGACCCTGCACGTCGTTCCCGGCGGTCGGCGGCAGGTAGAGCTCGATCTCGTAGGTGATCGACTGGCCGGGCTGCAGGACGGTCAGCGGGTTCTGCTGCGTCGTCCAGAGCAGGAGCGCAGGCAGAGGCGACGGCGCGGCCGTTCCGGCCTGCCAGACGCCCAGCTCCAGCTCGTCCCAGAGGTGGTTCTGGCTGCCTTCGGCGCGCAAAGACAGGGTGAAGGCCTGGTCGGCCGTGTTCGTGATCGTCATGCGCTCCGACGCAGCGCCGCCCGGCGCCATGTTGACCGCCACGATCCGGCACGTCGAGTGGTCGCTCTCGATGCTGAGGCCGATCGTGCCGCACGAGGTCGTGCTGGGCGGCGGCGGCGAGCCGCCGCTCGAGCCGCCGCTCCCGGTCGTCCCTGCTGCGGCCGTGGTCGTCGGCGTCGTCGTGGTGGTCGGCGGGGTGGTGGTGACGGTCGTCGTCGTCGGCGGCGGCGCCGTGGTCGTGGTCGGCGGCGGCTGCCCGCTCGTCGTCGTCCCGCCTCCGCCTGCGGACGTGGTGGTCGTCGGGCCGCTCGTCGTCGTGCCGGTGGTGGTCGTCGCCGGGGGCGGGTTTCCGCCGAAGCCCTGGTTCGGCGGCGGCACGGTGTTCGTGTTCGTCGGCGGCACGACGTGCGGCGGCGTTCCCAGGCCCGGCACGGGGTTCGTGCCGTTCTGGGGCGGCGCGGTCGGCCCGCCGGTGAAGGCGAAGCTCTGGACGCTGCCGCTCGCCGCCTGCGCGAACTGCGGGATCTGTGTCCGGCCCGAACCGGCCCCGACCACGTTGTGGCCGCCGCTCGAGAGGGCGAGCTGGCCGATCGGCGCCGGCAGGAACCCGCCGAGGTCGTCGAGGCGTTCGTAGGCGAGAGCGCTCTGGTCGGCGATCGCCTGTGGGATCACGGCCGGATCGAGCGGCTCGAGCTGCGCGACGCCGCCCGTCGAGCTTTCGATCGGCCTGACGTAGTCGACCTGGGGGCTGACGAAGATCGGGTTCGGTCGCTGGACGCTCGCCGCCCGGCCGAGCGCGGGCGCCGCGAGCGCGGTCGCCGCGACGGCCACAACGATCAAGCTCAGCCTGAGGGTCATTGTTGCCGTCTCCGGGCGTGGTGGACCCGCGCCCAGAAGGACGCGATCAGGACGACCGTCGCGAGCAGGCCGAGCGCGGCGTAGAGGATGACCGCCCGCCGCGTGACCGGGCTGTTGTCGTGGAGCGCGACGCCGAGCACCGCCACCGGCTGGTGGTCGATGATCAGCCGCCCGAGTGCCTCACGCGTTCCGCCCGCGGTGAACCGGTTCTCGATCGCCGCGCCGCCGAGGAGCGATCGCGCGACGTCGGGCGCGAGGCGGGTCGGGTTCCGCACGCTCGTCGTCGCGATCGGCACGCCGGCGCCGGTGTACGCCGTCAGGTCGGCGCGCACTTCCTGGGACAGGCGCCCGAGCACGTCGGCGAGCGGCGTCATCACGAGCACCACGCCCACCGGGTCGTTCTGGATCATCAGCGGCCCGGCCGTCACGACGGTCGGGCCGGTGCGGAAGATCACGAGCTCGCTGAAGCGCCCGCCGCGTGCGCCGCGTGCCTCGCGCATCGCCTGCGCGATCGCGGGCATGCCGGCGCGGCTTGCGACCGGGCGCGGAGCCCCTTTGGCGCGGACGGCGAAGACGACCCGGCCGCTCGGCTCGACGACGTCGACCATCGGCACACCGGAGTTCGCTTGCAGCGGCGTGACGAGCCGGTTCAGTGCCGCCGGGTCGGTCTGCTCGAGCGCCTGCGGGACCCCCCGCGTGAACTCGATCGACCGCAGGGCGGAGAGCTGCTCGGCCTCGACGTCGATCATCCCGGCGTCCACTCCGGCTCCGGCGTCGCGAAGACGTGCGTCGAGGTTGTCGAGCACGCCTTGCCGGGCACGCTCGCCGGTCCACGTGATCGCGAGCACTGCGACGAGCAGCCCGAGGATCAGGTGTGTCCAGGGGCGCCGGTACCAGCGCACCGGGGCGGCCGGCGAGTGCGAGCGTTCTGCCACCGTCGGAGACTAGAAGTTGGTCGTGTTGGTGGCGGGCTGGCAGTTCGTGCCCGAGGTGCAGATCGTCGCCTGGTCGCTCGTCTGCGCCGACACGATCCCGGAGACCGGGGTGAAGGTCCAGACGGGGGTCGCCGATCCGTGGATCAGCGACGAGTTCGAGCCGCCGAGCTTGATCGTGACCGTCCACGGCGCCAACGTCGAAACGGAGATCGACGACGACGCGAACGACACGCTGCTGACGATCGTGTCTCCTCCCGATAGCGTGAGGACGCCGATCGTGTAGTTGTCCCCCGACGCGTGGCAGGTCCCTCCGTGGCTGTCGCCGATGACGATCTGGTTGGTGGTCGACCAGGTGCACACGTGCACACCCGTCGCGTTCGCGAGCGTGGACTGCTGCTGGTTGAAGGTGACCGTGATCGTGTCACCCGAATCGATCGTGCCGGACGTGCCCGTGCCGTTCGCGACGGTCACCTTGTTTGCGACGATCCCGAGCTGCGTGCCGACCACGTACCCCGGCGACGACCAGTTCGACGCGAAGGTGCCGGACGTGCCGTTCTCGATGATCTCGTAGCAGTACCAGTCACCGTCGGTGGTCCCGGTGCCGCGATTGAGATCCGTCTTGGTGTTGAGCGTCGCGCTGAGGCCGGAGTAGAGAGTGGAGTACGCAGCGCCGATGCAGTTGCTGTTGGTGCCGTTGTCGACGCCGGCGATGCTCTGGGCACCGATCGGCCCCGTCGTCGTCGGCGTCCAGCTGAGCGTGTTGTCATAGCCGCCCGGTGTCACCGACGCGGAGCTCGCCTGGCCGATCCAGCCGACCGATGGCGTGCCGGCGTTGCTCGTCTCCGCGCTGAAGGTGGCGAACGTGTTCCCGACGACGCCGGACCCGAGGAGCAGCGCGCAGATCGAAAGCACGATCCACGCCGTGACCGCCCGCCGCAGGGCGCTCGTTCTCATGGGTTACGCCGCCTTTTGCCCTCGGTCGCGCCAGATCTCGTACAGCGTGATCAGCCCGAGCAGCGCCGCCGGGATCGCCAGCAAGAGGAGGCGGCCGAGTGTCGACTCGAGCCCGGCGAGGATGTAACCGATCGTCGGGATGTGGAAGCTCGCGACCCAGCCGGTGCCGACTGCAGGCACCTGCCAGTCGTCGGGCGCGGCGTTCGCGTCACCCTTCGTCGTGAAGTAGCGGCCGGTCGGCCCGTTCGAGATCTTGTAGACGCGGTGGGTCACCTTCTCGTTGCTCACACCCGGCTTCTCGAAGACGATGACGTCTCCGACCTTGACCTTCGCCGCGCTTTCCTTGCGGTAGAAGACGATCGAGCCGGTCGGGATCGTCGGTGACATCGACCCGGACCGGACGACGAGCGCCTGGTAGGGCAGGACGCGCGGTCCGACGGTCACGGCGACGAGCGCGAATGCGACCACCGCGGCTGCGAGAACGAGGATCCAGGAGGCGATGCGCGCCGCAAGGCCCCAGGTGCCGGTCGGCGCCGGCGCTGCGGCGGTCTCGGTGCTCACGACGGTGGTTGCACCGGTCTGCGGCGATTCATCCACGATGTCTGAAGGCGTGCCCATCCCGACCTGTTCGTTGGGGGCCTCGGTGTTCCTGGCAAGTATGACCTCCCCGCCGGTCATTGAGAAGCGTTCCAGGTGAGGGTGAAGGACGCTTCTTCGCCCTGGAGGTTGTTGGCCGGATTGGACGGGAGCGCCAGCCCGATCACGAAGTTACGCGTCTGGTTGCTCGCCAGCCCGCCGCTCAGCGGCCACGATCCGGCCGTCTTGTGGGCGGCCATGAAGGCGAGCGTGCTGGCCGTATAGGTGCACGGCGTCCCGGCCGACGTCGTCGTCGGGAAGACGCACTTCTCGTTGCCGTCCGTCAGCGAGAACGTGGAGTCCGTCTCGTTGATCGTCATCTCGAAGCCCCCCGTCGCGCACGGGTTGCCGCCCCCGTCTCCACTGGGAGCGGACGAGTTGAGCACCGCAGAGCAGGTCGGCATGTACACCGAGAACGTGCTCGCGTTGATCGTCCCGGTGTTGGTCACCTTCACGTCGATCAGGGACGGCGCCGGCGTGCTCGAGCTGGGGTAGAAGACCGGCGAGGCGCTGTACACCGCTGTGCACGACGAGTTGAAGTTGTTCGACGCGCTGTACGAGTCGCACTGTGGACCGAACGTGGGGTAGGTGCCGACGAAGTTGCGCAGCGTCAGGCTGCCGGTCGCGATCGAGATGCCGCGGTCGGAGCTCTCGGAGTTCCAGGTCGCGTACGTGCCGGCGAGCGTGAAGCAGCTGAGCCCCCCGACGACCAGGAAGCTGAGCAGGACCTTCTTCACCGGCCGCGTTCCGGAGTGCCGGTGCTCGTGACGCGCGATCTGCCGCAGGACGCGCACGGCCTTACTGATCCATGTGCCAGGTGAGGCCGAACGTCGACGCGAGGCCCTGGACCGCGTTCTGGTTCGCGCCGCCCGGATTCGGCAGGTAGAGGCCGACGTAGAAGTTCCGCGTCGACCCCGCCGACAGCTCGGCGCGGGTCCCCGACTGGTCTTGTGTGGGGGGCGAGCCGGCCGTGATCGGCCAGAGCTGCATCTTCCCGTTGTTCAGGCTGACGCTGGTGTCGAAGTTCGTGATCGTGTCCGTGCGCGCATTGGCGTCGAGTGCCGGGAGCGCGGCGGCGTCCACGGTCGTGTCGGTCACGACGGCGCCCGAGGTGAATGCGGTGCCGACGTTTGCCGAGTTGATCGGGATGCTGGTTGCGCCCACCGCGGTAGGCCCGCTGGCAGTGAACGTCTGCGTGTTCGCGCCCTGCGTCACCGTGATCGTGTCGTTGGTCGAGACGATCCCGGCGAAGCCGCCGCTGTTGGAGATGGGGATCGATGTCACGCCGTTGCCGCTGAGACCGGACGTCGTTCCGTACACCGGCGCTTTGCAGACGCCGGTCGAGGACTCGGCACCGCTGTTGTAGGTGCTCTTGGTGGAACCGGCGCCGAACCAGCAGTAGGCGACGCCGTTCGTCACCTCCTGGACCCACATCAGCACCGCGCCGCAGAGCGGGTTGTACGCCTGCTGGTAGGTCGAGCTCGTGATCGGGTTGAAGGTGAAGCTCGAGCCGGTCGCCGTCTTCGTGTCGAAGCAGTCGGTGTTCGTCGTCGCGGTGTTGCCACTCGTGTCGGTGACGGTCGCGCCGATCGGATAGGTGAAGTTCGCGTTCTGCGTCGTCACCGGGATCGACGTCGCTCCGCCGTTCGAGTTCGTTGGCATCCCGGTCGGCGTGCCGTTGACCGTGAACACCTGCGACTTGCCCTGGTAGGAGACGGTGATGCTGTCGGTGTTCGAGACCGTGCCCTCCATCCCGCCGGCCACGGCGAGTGACGACACTGCGTGCCCCGAGTCGAGCTGCGTCGTGAGCTTGCCGTTGATCTGCGACGCGTAGAGGTAGAGCTTCGACCCGTTGATCGAGCCGGAGTTGGTGACCGAGATCTCCGCGACCTGCGAGCTCTGGATCACGCCCGGCGTCACGTTCGTCGTGGCAAAGCCGGCAGTGCAGTTCGCGTTGGCGTTGTCCGCGGACAGTGCGCTGTAGGAGAAGCAGGCGTTCGCGCCGTTCACCGTGTTCGTGAGCGTGAGCGTGCCGGATGCGATCGAGCTGCCGTTGTTCGACGTCTCGGCCTGGAAGTTCGCGAACGTTCCGCCGCCGACGCCGAGGTACACCGCAGCGCCGATCAACATCACGCCGATCAGGAGCTTCTTCGTCTTCCAGAGGGGATCGCTCTTCGCCTCGGCCGTCTTCGCCGCCGGCGTCCAGCGCGCGAGATCGCGGAACGACGAGAAGGTGCCGCCGCCTGCCACGAAGGCGGCGGCACCCATCGGTGTCAGAACGAGGAGGAGCTTCTTGAGCAGCCGCATGCTCTTGGGCTCTCCGGTTACCGAACTACGCCTGGTCGATCTGCCAGCGCATGTCGAACGACACCTTGTCGTTCTGAGCGTTGTTCGCCAATGTCGCGGGAGCTTTGATGCTGATCAGGAAGTAGCGACTCTTCCCGGCGTCGAGCTCCGTCGTGCTGTTACCACCGGTTCCGGAGCCCAGCTGCAGCGGCTGGAAGCTGGTCAGCGCTGCGGTGCTGAGCGCGTTGCTCGGGAACGCGCAGGTCGCCAGCGTGGAAGCCGGATAGGCGCAGGTGGAGGTGACCGGCGTGCCGAAGCTGTTGGTCGTCATCTCCTGGATCGTCAGCTGCAGCTGACCGCAGAGCGCGGTGCCGAAGGCGGCGAACGAGACGGTCGCCGCGTTCGTGTACGAGAAGTTCGCGTTCGGCGAGCCGCTGACGTTGACCACGACCGAGGAGCCCGGTGCGTACGGCCCACCAGTGACCGTGAACGTCTGCGTGTTCGCATCGCTGTTCTGGTGCAGCTGGATCTGCACTCCGGTCGTAAGGGTCTGCGACAGGTTCGCGATCGTCACCGACGTCACCGGGCTACCGTTCGTCAGCCCCGTGCCCAGCGTGCCGATGCTCGGCTTGGCGTCGGTGCAGCCCGAAGGCAGCTCGAACTGGATGTCTGACGCGTTAAGGGAGCCTGCGTTGGTGAGCGTCAGCTCCGCCGGGTAGGTCTGGCCGGCCGTGATCTGGGGGACCGAGAACAGGACGTCGCAGCCGCTGCCGGTCGTGTTCTGGTTGTTCGAGTCCGACTCCGAGGTGCAGGTGTTCGTTCCGCCGTTGTCGTGGAGGAACAGCGTGCCGGTCTGGAAGAAGTTGCCCGTGTTCGCAACCTGGGCGTTGAAGCCCGCGAACGTCCCGGAGCTGCCGCCGGCCACGACGGCAATGACGCCGACCGCCGCAAGCAACATCAAGTACTGCTTGACCTTCTTAGACATAACCCTCTCGCTCCTTCTGCGGGCGAAGCAAGTCCGCATTTGCTTGTCCGTCGTGGCCGGGCGTCCGCCTCGGAGCGCTCCGGTTGGTGCTGCTGATCCAGGTTCCGCAATGCCGGTTCAGGCGGTCCGGCTGGCCGTGCCAAAATCCTCACTGTGTGTAGCACACCCTCCCCAAAAAGGGGGGGAAATTCATCCGAATGGGGGATGCAGGTCTAGCGGCTCTTACCGAATTCCTACGTCCCTTGATCGAGGGACGTTGTGTTCGGGCTGCGAATCGCCTCTCCTGCCGTGCGCTTCCGGCAGACTCCAGCTGTGGCAGCGACCGAGAAACCGCAGTCGAGCGCTGAGCTCTTCACGACGATCTCGGGGATCGAGGTCGCCCCGGTCGCGACGCCGGAGACGGCCGCGATCGACTACGAGCGCGACCTCGGCTCGCCCGGCCGGTTCCCCTTCACGCGTGGCGTCTACCCGTCCATGTACCGCGGCCGCCTCTGGACGATGCGGCAGTTCGCCGGGTTCGGCACGGCCGAAGAGACGAACGAGCGCTTCCACTACCTGCTCGAGCACGGCCAGACCGGCCTCTCGACCGCCTTCGACATGCCGACGCTGATGGGCTACGACTCGGACCACCCTCGATCTCTTGGTGAGGTCGGGCGCGAGGGCGTGGCGATCGACTCCCTCGCCGACATGGAGACGCTCTTCGCCGGGATCCCGCTCGGGGAGGTCTCGACCTCGATGACGATCAACTCGCCGGCCGCGATCCTGCTCGCGTACTACGCGTGCGTCGGCGAGGAGCAGGGCGTGCCGCGCTCGGAGCTCCGCGGGACGATCCAGACGGACATCCTCAAGGAGTACATCGCGCAGAAGGAGTACATCTTCCCGCCGGAGCCGTCGATGCGGCTCGTCACCGACATGGTCGAGTTCTGTACCGCCGAGATGCCGCTCTGGCATCCGATCTCGATCAGCGGCTACCACATCCGCGAGGCCGGCTCGACCGCCGCGCAGGAGCTCGCCTTCACCCTCGCCGACGGCTTCACGTACGTCGAGTGGGCGCTCGAGCGCGGCCTCGACGTCGACGACTTCGCGCCCCGCCTGTCGTTCTTCTTCAACGCGCACCTCGACTTCTTCGAGGAGATCGCGAAGTACCGGGCCGCGCGGCGGATCTGGGCGACGGTCATGCGCGACAGGTACGGGGCGAAGAATCCGCGCTCCTGGCTGATGCGGTTCCACACGCAGACCGCCGGCGTGTCGCTGACGGCGCAGCAGCCCGAGGTGAACATCGTCCGCACGGCGATCGAGGCGCTCGCCGCGGTGCTCGGCGGCACGCAGTCGCTGCACACGAACTCGTTCGACGAGGCGCTCGCGCTCCCGACCGAGGACGCGGTGCGGATCGCGCTGCGCACGCAGCAGGTGATCGCGCACGAGACGGGCGTCGTGAACTCCGTCGACCCGCTCGGCGGCTCGTACCACCTCGAGGCGCTCACGAACGAGCTCGAGCGCCAGGCCTACGACTACTTCGACCAGATCGAGCGGCTGGGGGGCGTGGTCGCCGCGATCAAGGAGAACTTCTTCCAGAAGGAGATCGCCGACGCGTCGTTCCGCTACCAGGGCGAGGTCGAGGCGGGCGAGCGCGTGGTGGTCGGCGTCAACCGCTACAACCTTGAAGATGAACCTGAGCTTGAGATTTTGAAGATCGATCCGGCGCTCGAGCAGAAGCAAATCGACCGTGTGCAGGGAGTTCGTGCCCGGCGCGACTCCGCCGCAGTCGAGGCGGCGCTCGCCCGCCTCAAGGAGGACGCCGCGCGCGATGACCGCAACCTGATGCACCCGATCGTCGACGCCGCGCGCGCGTACGTGACAATGGGCGAGATGTGCGACGCGTTCCGCGAGGTGTGGGGCACCTGGCGTGAGACGCCGGTCTTCTAAGAACTAGACTGCCGCGCCGTGGCGGGAAAGATCAGAGTCGTCGTCGCGAAGCCCGGTCTCGACGGGCACGATCGCGGCGCCAAGATCATTGCGCGGGCTCTTCGCGACGCCGGCATGGAGGTCATCTACACCGGCCTCCACCAGACCCCGGAGCAGATCGTCGAGACGGTGATCCAGGAGGACGCGGACGCGGTCGGCATCTCGATCCTCTCCGGCGCGCACATGACGCTCGTCCCGCGCATCGTCGAGCTGCTGCGCGCCGAGGGGGCCGAGGACGTGGCGGTCGTCGTCGGCGGCACGATCCCGACCGACGACATCGCGGAGCTGAAGAAGCTCGGCGTCGCCGAGGTGTTCACGCCGGGCGCGCCGACGAGCGCGATCGTCGACTTCCTGCAGGCAACCTTGACTCGCGAGTCAACCGTCTAGCTAGCATCGAGCGCGCATGAAGATCGCCGTCTGTGTGAAGGCCGTGCCGGATGCCGCCGCTGGCAGGCGGATCGATCCGGCGACGAACCGGCTCGACCGCTCGGCCGAGCTCGCGATCTCGGACTTCGACACGTACGCGGTCGAAGAGGCGCTCAAGCTGAAGGAGGCCGGCGGCGACGGCGAGGTGGTCGTCGTCTCGATGGGGCCCGAGCGCGCGATGGACGCGCTGCGCAAGGCGCTCGCGATGGGAGCGGACCGCGCGGTGCTCGTCACGGACGCGTCGCTCGAGGGCGGCGATCTCCTCGTCACCTCGAAGGCGCTGGCGGGCGCGCTCGAGAGCGAGGCTCCCGACCTCGTGCTCTTCGGGCAGCAGTCGGCCGACGGCGGCGGCGCGTGCCTCTGGGCCGCGGTCGGCGAGCGCCTGCGGCGGCCGGTCGTCTCGCAGGTGAGCGAGCTGACGGTCGACGGCGGGTCGCTCACCGGCAAGCGCCAGACGGAGTTCGGCTACGACACGATCCGCGCGCCGCTGCCCGCGATCGTCGCGGTGTCGGACGCGATCAACACACCGCGCTACCCGTCGCTGAAGGGGATCATGGGCGCGAAGAAGAAGCCGCAGGAGACGGTGTCAGCCGACGGCGGCGCGAGCGGCACGACGGTCGCCGGGCTCAATCCGCCGCCGGCGCGCGGCGAGTCGCGCCGCATCGAGGACGACGGCAGCGCCGCCGAGCAGATCGTCGAGTTCCTCGCCGAGAAGAGGTTCGTCTGATGGCGAAGACGCTCGTCTTCCTCGAGCACCACGAAGGCCAGATTCAGAAGGGCTCGCTCGGCGCGCTCGCGAAGGCCGCATCGGCCGGTGACGCGCACGGCGTTCTCGTCGGCTCGGGTGTCCGCTCGCTCGCGGACGGCGTCGGCACGACGGTGTGGGTCGCCGACGACGAGCGCCTCGCTGCTCCGCTGCCGCAGCCGCGCGTCGACGTGCTCGCAAAGCTGGTGCGCGACGAGGGCTACGACACGGTGCTGTTCGCGCAGTCGGTGCTCGCCGCGGACGTCTCCGCCGGGCTCGCTGCTCGTCTGGAGGCCGGCGTCAACTGGGGCCTCGTCGACTTCGTCGGCGAGCAGGGGCGCGCGCCGCAGCTGCAGGACACGGTGGTCGTCGACGTCGGCTGGTCGACGCCGGTGCGGATCGGCGTCTTCCGCGCGGGCGCGCTCGACGCGACTGCGCTCTCCGGCTCCTCGGAGGTGAAGGACGCGGCCGTCGAGCTCGAGGACTTCTCGACGAGCGCCGAGATGGTCGAGCAGGCCCACGCCGAACAGCAGGGCCCGTCGATCGAAGACGCGGACGTGATCGTCGCCGGCGGCCGCGGCCTCGGCGAGCCGGAGAAGTTCGCGCTCGCAGAAGAGCTCGCGAAGGCGTTGGGCGGGGCGGTGGCCGCGACGCGCGCGGTCGTCGACGCGGGCTGGTACCCGTACTCGGCGCAGGTGGGGCAGACGGGGAAGACGGTCTCGCCGAAGCTGTACGTCGCGCTCGGCATCTCCGGCGCGATCCAGCACAAGGTCGGCATGCAGGGGTCGGGCACGATCGTCGCGATCAACAAGGATCCGAACGCGCCGATCTTCGAGTTCTCCGACCTCGGCGTCGTCGGCGACCTGCACGAGATCGTCCCGAAGCTCACCGAGCTCGTGCGCGCGCGGCGCTCGTGAGCGTTCGCCCGTCGGACTATCCGCCGCCGTTTGCTCCGTCGGAGGCGGTGGCGGCGCCGACGGATCCGGTCGACGAGCGCATCGAGGTCGGCATCTGCATCGTCGGCGGCGGCCCTGCGGGTCTGGCTGCGGCGATCCGGCTCGGGCAGCTGATGGAGGAGGATCCCGCGACGGCGGAGCGGCTCGGCGAGGTTCCGGTCGCGGTGATCGAGAAGGGCAAGGCGGCGGGCTCGCACCTGCTCTCGGGCGCAGTCATCAATCCGCGCGGGCTGCAGCGGCTCTTCAAGGACCGCAAGCGCGTCGACGAGATGCCGTTCTACGGGCCCGTGCCGGGGGAGTCGGTGCTGTTCCTGACGCAGAAGCGCGCGGTGCGGATCCCGACGCCGCCGACGATGGTGAATCACCACAACTACATCGCGTCGCTGTCGCGGCTCGGCCGGTGGCTGGCGGAAGAGGCGGAGGAGCTCGGCGCGACGATCCTGCCGGAGACGTCGGCGGAGAAGCTGCTCGTCGACGGCGGCCGCGTCGTCGGCATCCGCACCGGCGATCGCGGGCGCGGTCGCGCGGGCGAGGAGCTGTCGAACTTCGAGCCGGGGTCGGACGTCGCGGCGCGGGTGACGATCCTCTGCGAGGGCACGCAGGGTCACTTGACCGGCGCGGCCCTCGATCGCTTCGGGCTGCGCAGCGAGAACCCGCAGGTATGGGCGCTCGGCGTCAAGGAGGTGTGGAAGGTCGCGAAGCCCCTGCGCGAGGTGGTGCACACGATGGGCTGGCCGCTCCGGCCGGGACGCAAGTACCGCGAGTTCGGCGGCTCGTTCATCTATCCGATGGGCGACGACATGGTCACGATCGGGCTCGTCGTCGGGCTCGACTACCGCGACGCGGAGCTGTCGGTGCACGACCTGCTGCAGGAGCTGAAGACGCATCCGCGCGTGCGCCGGATCCTCGAGGGCGGGGAGCGTGTGCAGTGGGGTGCGAAGACGATCCCCGAGGGCGGTTTCGTCGCGCTGCCCCGTCGTTTTCACGCGCCGGGGTTGCTGCTGTGCGGTGACGGTGTCGGTCTCGTCAACGTGCCGGCGCTGAAGGGGATTCACTACGCGGTCGAGTCGGGGCGGCTCGCGGCGGAGGCGGCGTGGCGGTCGCTCGCGCGCGGTGCGTCGGCGCGTGACGCGCTTGCGTCGTACGACGAGTCGTTGCGTGACTCGTTCATCTGGAGCGACTTGCGCGAGGTGCGGAACATGCGCCAGGCGTTCGGACGCGGCTTCTATCTCGGCGGTGCGCTTGCGTCGGCGATGACGGCGACGAAGGGTCGGTTCCCGCCGGGGAACGCGCGCACGGAGCGCGATGCCGAGCAGTCGCTGCTTTCGACGTCGCGTGCGTCGTCGTATCCCGCCGCCGACGGTGTGCTGACGTTCGACAAGCTGTCGTCGGTGTTCGCGTCGGGCAACCGCACGCGCGACGACCAGCCGAATCACATCCGCGTGCAGACGAAGGTGCCGCGCGAGGTGGCCGAGATGTGGGCGCGCATGTGCCCCGCGCAGGTGTACGAGGTGGGCGAGGCCGACGGCGACGGCACCGTCGAGGTGAACCTCGCCCCGTCGAACTGCGTCCAGTGCGGCGCCATCACCGCCAAAGGCGGCCGCCTAACCCCGCCCGAAGGCGGCAGCGGCCCCGAGTACACACTTACGTGACTCGGGGGCGCGGCTCGCTTCGCGGTGCCGGGCACCGGACGTGTCAGGTGAAGCCACGTGCGGAGCAGAACACGCGGAACTCCTCGACGGCGTGCGCGGGGTCGCTTCCGAAGAACGCGAGGAGCTCGTCGCGGGCCAGGGAGATTCGCGCGTACGTGAGCCCGATCGACGCGGCGTAGCTCGACCATACGTACGCCTCGAGCGGTTTCGTGCCGCCCGCGCGACGCGGGTTTTGGACGACGTAGCGAACCGTCGAAAGCATCGACGGATACGTCTTGATCCGCCGGCTCCAAAAGCGCTTGCCGAAGAGGTGGTTGATCCGCCCGTGCTTGACATTGAACTGGCGAGCTATCGCGGTGTTCAGATCCCGCATGCCGTCCGAGAGACCCTTGTCGCCGACCAAGATGATGAGGTGGTAATGGTTGCCCATGAGGCAGTAGGCAACGATCCGCCAGCCGTACCGCAGCGCTATGCGGTCGACGGTTATGCAGATGAACCAGCGGTCGTCGTCGTCGAGGACGATCGCCTGCTTGTTGTTGCCGCGCGTGACGACATGGTGGTAACCCGGGCTCTCGTCGCGGAGCGCTCTTCCCATGCGCGTCACGGTAGGTCGAAACGTGTGCCACGTCTGTGCCGTCACGCTTTCGTTCCACTCGTGGCGCACTTCCATATCGGTGCCTGGCACCGGACGTGGCTAGATTCGCCCTGCCGTGATCACGTCGACGGACAATCCGCGCGTCAAGGAGGTGCTTCGGCTTCGGAAGGCGCGCGAGCGGCGGGGGAGCGGGCTGTTCATCGCCGAAGGGCCGCGCGAGGTTGCGCGCGCGCGCGACGCCGGGCTGCGCGTCCACGCGACCTACGTCGCGCCGGCGCTGATCGACTGGGACGACCCGAACGCCGAGCCGGTCGACGAGCGCGTCATGCGCAAGCTGAGCTACCGCGCCGAGCCGGAAGGCGTGCTCGCGGTCGTCGAGATCCCGCACCACACGGTCCCTCCCGACGCGACCCTCCTCCTGATCGCCGTCGGGATCGAGAAGCCCGGCAACCTCGGTGCGATGGCGCGCACCGCCGACGCTGCCGGCGCCGACGCGCTCCTCGTCGCCGACGCGCGCTCCGACCCGTGGAACCCGAACGCGATCCGCGCGTCCACGGGCTCCGTCTTCACGCTGCCGATCGTCGAGACGACCGCCGACGACGTGGCGCGCCTCCCGTACCAGAAGATCGCCGCCGCCCTCGGCGCACCGCACGACCACACAAGCCCCGACTACACGAATCCGACCGCGTTCCTCGTCGGTGCCGAGGACGACGGTCTCCCGGACGCGTGGCGTACGCTCGCGGACGTGCAGGTCGAGATCCCGATGCACGGACACACCGCCGACTCGCTGAACGCGGGCGCCGCGGCGGCCGTTCTCCTCTTCGAAGCACAACGCCAGCGTGGCTGAGCAACGGCTACCCACGCGGGACGACGTCCTGCGCGCGCGCGAGACGATCGACGGCCGCGTTCACCGCACGCCGTTGCTCTCGAACCGCACGCTCGAGGCGCGTCTCAAGTGCGAGCTCTTCCAGCGCACCGGCAGCTTCAAGGCGCGCGGCGCGCTGAACCGCATCAGCAACCTGACGCAGGAAGAGAAAGCGAGAGGCGTGATCGCGATCAGCGCGGGTAACCATGCGCAGGCGACCGCGTACGCCGCCGCGCAGGAAGGCATCGACGCGCTCGTCGTCATGTGGCAGGGCGCGTCGGAGCAGAAGATCGCCGCGACGCAGGACTACGGCGCGACCGTCGACCTCGAAGCGACGAACCCCGCCGAAGCGTTCGAGCGTCTCGGCACGCTCATCGAAGAGACGAACAGGACGCTCGTGCACCCGTTCAACTGCCCGTTCGTCATCGCCGGCGCCGGAACGGTCGGGCTCGAGATCGAAGAGGACGCGCCCGACGTCGACGCGGTCGTCGTGCCGGTCGGCGGCGGCGGGCTGATCAGCGGCATCCAGACGGCGATCGGCCACCGCGCGCGTGTGATCGCCGTCGAGCCGGAGACGAGCCGCGCGCTGCACGCCGCGATCGAGAACGGCGAGCCGACGCCCGTGACCCCCACGAGCGTCGCCGACGGTCTCAACGCGCCGTTCGCCGGTGAGCTCGCGCTCGAGATCACGCGCAACCTGGAGCGGCACACCGTCACCGAGGACGAGATCGAGCAGGCGTTCCGCTTCCTCTACGAGCGCGCGAAGCTGGCCTGCGAGCCGGCGGGCGCAGCGGCCGCCGCGGCCTGGCTCGCGGGGAAGATCGACGCCGAAAACCCGGTGCTCATCGTCTCCGGGGGCAACGTCGCCAGCCGAACCGCCGCTGCTATCCTGGCCCGGCCATGAAGGCCGAAATCCATCCCGAGTACCAGCTGACGACCGTGCATTGCGGCTGCGGGAACACGTTCACGACGCGTTCCACGAAGTCCGAGCTGCACGTCGAAATCTGCTCGGCCTGCCATCCGTTCTACACCGGCAAGCAGAAGCTCGTCGACACGGGCGGACGGGTGGAGCGCTTCCAGCGCCGGCTCGAGAAGGCCGAGCGGGCGCAGCGCGCGTCCGCGTAGGCCATGGCGCAGGCCATCGGAGGACAGGCCGTCCTCGAGGGCGTGATGATGCGCGGTCCGCGGAACTGGGCCGTCGCGGTGCGTAAGCCCGACGGAGAGATCGCTCACGTCGCACAGCCGATCGATCCTCTCGCCGCGCGCCACTGGGCGCTGCGCCTCCCGATCGTGCGTGGCGTCGTTGCGCTCGGCGAGAGCCTGGCGATCGGCTTCCGCGCGCTGAGCATCTCCGCGAACTACGCCGCGCAGGACGAGGAAGAGGGCGACGCGGAGCCGGTCGAGCTCGGCCGCTGGGCGCTCTTTTTCGCGTTCCTGGTCGCGATCGGCTTCGCCGTGATGATCTTCAAGGTCGGCCCGGCGCTGCTCGCCGATCTCCTGCCGATCTCGAGCGGCGGCTGGTTCGTGATCGTCGAAGGCCTGATCCGCGTGACGGTGTTCGTCCTCTACCTGACGGTGCTCAGCTTCATCCCGTCGCTGCGGCGTGTGTTCGAGTACCACGCGGCCGAGCACAAGGCGATCAACGCGTACGAGGCCGGCGAGGAGCTGACGCCGGAGGTCGCGAAGCGCTACTCGCTGATCCATCCGCGCTGCGGCACCGCGTTCCTGTTGTGGGTGATGGTCGTGAGCGTGTTCGTCTACGCGTTCTTCGGCCGCCTGCCCTGGTACTGGCTGATCGTGACGCGCGTCGGGCTGCTGCTCCCGATCGTCGGCGTCGCGTACGAGTTGATCCGCTTTGCCGGCAAGCACGCCGACAACCGGATCCTGATGACGCTGCTCGCGCCGGGACTGTGGCTGCAGCGGCTGACGACGCGCGAGCCCGACCTCGATCAGCTCGAGGTCTCGATTCGCGCGCTCAAGCAGGTGCTCGAGCTCGAGGGCCGGCTTCAGCCGGCCGACCGACGCGTGGAGGTGATGGCGTAATGGCAACGGAGCGGAAAGCAGACGTCGTCTGGCAGGGCGACCTGATGAACGGCAGCGGCACGATCGGCGAGGTGGGGAGCGGCGCCTTCGGCCCGCTCGACGTCTCCTGGCCGTCGCGGGCCGAGGAGCCGAACGGCAAGACGAGCCCGGAGGAGCTGATCGCTGCGGGGTGGGCGGCGTGCTTCGCGATGGCGCTGTCGCACGGTCTCGCGCAGGCGGGGAACCCGCCGGAGAAGCTCGAGACGAGTGCGACCGTGACCTTCCAGCCGGGCGAGGGGATCATCAAGGGCGCGTTGACCGTTCGCGGCACCGTCCCCGGCCTCGACGCGGACGGCTTCAAGGACGCCGCGAACGGCGCGAAGGAGAACTGCCCCGTCTCGAAGGCGCTCGCCGGCATCCCCGAGGTCACGCTCGAAGCCACGCTGGCTTAAGTGGCCGCGCTCGACGACCTGATCTCGGAGCTCGAGCGCTCCTACACCGAGACGCGGGACCGGATGTCCGATCCCGCGGTCTACAACGACCACCGTGAGGCGGCCGAGGTCGGCCGGCGCCTGAAGCAGCTCGAGGGCCCGTACGGGCTCGCGCAGCAGTGGCGGCAGGCGCGGGCGGATCTCGACGCTGCACGGAGCGACCCCGAGCTCGCCGAGATGGCGGGGGACTACGAGACCGAGGTCGCGCGGCTCGAGGAGGAGCTGAAGCTCGCGCTCGCGGAGCGCGACCCCGCCGACGACAAGGACGTGATCGTCGAGGTGCGGCAGGGCGTCGGCGGCGACGAGGCCGCGCTGTGGGCGGACGAGCTGCAGCGGATGCTGCAGCGCTACGCGGAGCGACGCGGCTTCAAGGTCGAGCAGCTCGAGGCGCAGGCGAACGAAGGCGGCGGCCTGAAGGAAGCGGTGTTCGCGATCAAGGGCGACGGTGCGTACTCGGTGTTCAAGTTCGAGGGCGGCACGCACCGCGTGCAGCGCGTGCCGGAGACGGAATCGGCGGGCCGCATTCACACGTCGACGGCGACGGTCGCGGTGATGCCGGAGGCGGAGGACGTCGACGTCGACGTCGACGAGAACGATCTGAAGATCGACGTGTTCCGCTCGTCGGGCCCGGGCGGCCAGTCCGTGAACACGACCGACTCGGCAGTGCGCATCACGCACCTGCCGACGGGAATCGTCGTCGCCATGCAGGACGAGCGATCGCAGCTGCAGAACCGCGAGAAGGCGATGCGCGTGCTTCGCGCACGTCTCTACGAAGCCGAGCGCGAACGGCAGGCGGCCGAGCAGGCAGCGGCGCGCAGCGCGCAGGTCGGGACCGGTGCGCGCGCGGAGAAGGTCCGCACCTACAACTTCCCGGAGAACCGCGTCACCGATCACCGCATCAAGCTGACGACGCACCGGCTGGATCAGATCCTCCAGGGCGATCTCGACGAGTACACCGACGCGCTCACCGCGGAGGAACAGCGCCGCGCGCTCGAGCGGTGACGCTTGCCGAGGTCCTGAGAGGGGCCACCGACTACCTCGCCGCGCGCGGCGTCGAGAGCCCGCGCGTCGATGCCGAGCTGCTGCTCGCCCGCACCCTCGGGCTGCAGCGGATCGAGCTGTACACGCAGCACGACCGGCCGCTCACCGAGAGCGAGCGCGCGGAGGCGCGCGAGCTCGTGCAGCGGCGCGGTCGGCGCGAGCCGCTCGCGTACATCCTCGGCGACTGGGACTTCCGTCGCCTCACGCTGAAGACCGACCGGCGCGCGCTCGTGCCGCGGCCGGAGACGGAGGTCGTCGTCGAGCGGTGCCTCGCGCTGCTCGCAGGCGTCGCAGAGCCGCGCGTCGTCGACGTCGGCACCGGCACGGGTGCGATCGCGCTCGCGATCAAGCACGAGCGGCCCGATGCGACCGTCGTCGCAACGGACGCATCGGAAGACGCGCTCTCGCTTGCCGCAGAGAACGCCGCTGCGACGAAGCTCGACGTCGAGCTCGTCCACACCGATCTGCTCGACGGCCTCGGCGGGACGTTCGCGCTCGTCGTCTCGAACCCGCCGTACGTCGAGGCCGACGAGCTCGAGACTCTGCAGCCGGAGGTGCGCGAATGGGAGCCGCGTGACGCTTTGGTGAACGCCGGGCAGACCGACCGGCTGATCGACGCGGCGCGCCCGCTGCTCGACGGCTGGCTCGTGCTCGAGGTGCACGAACGGCACGCGCGGACCGTGCTCGCACGCCTGGAGGCAGCCTCCTATGTTGACGGTAGTGTCAGGTGTGATCTCGGGGGTCGTGAGCGAGTGGTGGAGGCGCGGTGGGAACCGAAGAGCAAGTGGAGCAATGCGTAGCTGCGCTGCGCAGCGAGCAGCCCGTGCTGCTGCCGACCGACACGGTCTACGGGCTGTGCACGTCGGCGGTCAGCGAGGACGCGTCGCACCGCGTCTACCGGCTGAAGGGTCGCGCGGAGACGCAGCCGACGGCAGTGCTCGCGGCTTCGGTCGACCAGCTGTTCGAAGCGATCCCGGAGCTTCGCAACGACGTCGCGACGATCGTGCGCACTCTGCTGCCGGGAGCGTTCACGCTCGTGCTGCCGAACCCCGCACGCCGTTTCCGCTGGCTGTCGGGGACGCGCATCGACGCGATCGGCGTGCGCGTGCCCGACCTGCCCGACGCGACGCGGCGCGTGGTCGAGACGGCGGGGCCGGTGCTCGCGACGAGCGCCAACGATCCCGGCGGCCCGAACCCAGCGACGCTCGGCGACGTTCCGCAGCGGATCCGCGACGGGTGCGGCGCGGAGCTCGACCTCGGCCCGCTTCCGGGAACCCCGTCGACGGTGATCGACTTCACCGGCGCCGAGCCGTACGTCATCCGGGACGGGATCGCGCCCGCCGCGGAGGCGCTCGCCCGGGTGCG
The DNA here is from genome assembly GCA_035651895.1 of Gaiellaceae bacterium. Classification (GTDB taxonomy): domain Bacteria; phylum Actinomycetota; class Thermoleophilia; order Gaiellales; family Gaiellaceae; genus PALSA-600. Next base: position 20,798 of record DASREW010000004.1, on the reverse strand, counting down.
GGCGGCGTTGGCCGGGTAGGCCAATAGACTGGCCCCATGGCCGTCGCCCAGCAGACGTTCGACCGGCTTCGTGCGGCCGGGCTCGCGGACGTCGATCCCGAGATCGCCGACCTGCTCGGACAGGAGCTCGACCGCCAGCGCGGGCAGATCGAGCTGATCGCGTCCGAGAACTTCACGTGGCCGAGCGTGCTCGAAGCGGTGGGCTCCGTGCCGACGAACAAGTACGCGGAGGGCTATCCGGGCAAGCGCTACTACGGCGGCTGCGAGGTCGTCGACGAGATCGAGGAGCTCGCGCGCTCGCGCGCAAAGGAGCTGTTCGGCGCAGAGCACGCAAACGTACAGCCCCATGCAGGTGCGCAGGCGAACATGGCCGTCTACTTCGCGGTGCTCAGCCCGGGCGACCGCGTGCTCGGGCTGTCGCTCGATCACGGCGGCCACCTCACGCACGGGCTGAAGGTGAACTTCTCCGGGAAGCTCTACGAGTTCCATCACTACGGCGTGTCGCGCGAGACGATGCGCGTCGACTACGACGAGGTGCTCGCGCGCGCGAAGGAAGTGCAGCCGAAGCTCATCGTCTGCGGCGGCTCCGCATACCCGCGCACCGTCGAAGCCGACCGTTTTCGCGAGATCGCCGACGAGGTCGGCGCGCTCCTCATGTGCGACATGGCGCACTTCGCCGGGCTCGTCGCCGCCAGGCTGCATCCGAACCCGGTGCCGCATTGCGACTTCGTCACCTCCACCAGCCACAAGACGCTCGCGGGGCCGCGGGCCGGCTTCGTGCTCTGCCGCGAGGAGCACGCGTCGAAGCTCGATCGCGCGAACTTCCCCGGCATGCAAGGCGGGCCGCTGATGCACGCCGTCGCCGCGAAGGCGGTGTGCTTCGGGATCGCGATGACCGAAGCGTTCCGCGACTACCAGCGGCAGGTCAGGGCCAACGCCGACGCGTTCGCGGCCGGTCTGCAGGACGGTGGCCACGACGTGCTCACCGGCGGCACCGACACGCATCTCGTCCAGCTGGACCTGCGCGCAACCGAGTGGACCGGGCTCGCGGCTCAGGAGCGGCTCGAGGAGTGCAAGCTCACCGCCAACCGCAACACCGTGCCGTTCGACGAGCGGCCGCCGATGGTCGCGTCCGGCGTTCGGTTCGGCACGCCCGCCGCGACGATGCGCGGCTTCGACGAGGCGGACTTCGGCGAGGTCGCCGCGATCGTCGTCGACGCGCTCACCGACGACGCCGACGTCGAGGCGCTACGGGCTCGCGCGCTTGCGCTGTGCGACAAGCGGCCGCTCTACCCGGGCTTTCGCGGGTACACCTCGTACACGACCTGAATGCCCGTCATCGAGGTCAAGCACCCGCTGGTCCAGCACAAGCTGTCGTACCTGCGCGACAAGGACACGCCGACCGTGCACTTCCGCCGGCTCGTCGAGGAGGTGACGCTCCTGCTCACCTACGAGGCGACGAAGGACCTTCCGACGGAGGACGTCGACATCGAGACACCGCTCGAGGTATCGCCGATGCCGCGCATCTCCGGCAAGAAGGTCGCCGTCTGCCCGATCCTGCGCGCCGGGCTCGGGATGCTCGACGGCGTGCTGACGCTGATCTCCGGTGCGCGCGTCGGCTTCATCGGCCTCTACCGCAACGAGGAGACGCTCCAGCCCGTCGAGTACTACGTGAAGCTGCCGGCCGACGTGGCCGATCGCGACGTGATCCTGCTCGACCCGATGCTCGCGACCGGCAACTCGACCGCGCACGCGGTCAAGCTCGTCAAGGACGCGGGCGCGGCGAGCGTGCGGCTGATCGCGATCATCGCGGCGCCCGAAGGCATCGCCAACATCGAGACGCACCATCCCGACGTCCAGATCGTCGTGGCGGCGATCGATCGCGGCCTGAACGAGAAGGGCTACATCGTTCCGGGTCTCGGGGACGCGGGAGACCGCCTCTACGGGACGAAGTAATAGCCTTCGGCCATGGTCTGGGACCAACTCACAGACCACCTGCAGGTGCTGTACGGCGCGGTGGCGGCGCTCGCGATCGTGCTCCTGCTCACGCCCGCGGTCGGCGGCGCCGCGCGCTATCTGCGGCTGATCGAGCGCCCGCGCGAGGGCGAGCGCGATCGCCCGTCGATCCCGCGGCTCGGAGGCCTCGCGGTGTTCCTCGGCGTGTTCGTCCCCTCGCTCGCGTTCCTGCCGCTCGGCGGCGGCATGCGCGGCGTGCTGCTCGGCGCCGCTGTCGCGACCACCGTCGGCGCGGTCGACGACTTCCGCGGCATGACGTGGTGGCAGAAGCTCGGCGGGCAGGTGCTCGCCGCGGCGATTCCGACTGGCTTCGGCGTGTGGGTGCACAGCTTCACGTTCCCGATTCTCGGGCCGCACCAGCTGCCGTCGGCGGTCGGGGTGCCGTTGACGATCGTCGGCATCGTCGCCGTGATGAACATGGTCAACTTCCTCGACGGGCTCGACGGGCTCGCCGCGGGCGTGTGTGCGATTGCGGCGGCGACCTTCTGCGTGATCGAGCTGTCACGGAGCGAGATCGCCGCCGCGGTGCTCGCAGGGATCGTGTGCGGTGCGTGCGTCGGCTTCCTGCGCCACAACTTCTATCCGGCGCGGATCTTCATGGGTGACAGCGGCGCGCTGCTGCTCGGGTACACGCTCGCCGCGATCTCCGTGCAAGGTCTCGTGAAGACGGCGGCGTTGGCGGCGCTCGTGCTGCCGCTGCTCGTGCTCGCGGTGCCGGTGCTCGACACGTCGTTCGTGGTCGCGAAGCGATTGCGCAGCGGCCAACCGATCTACGTCGCGGACGCACGGCACCTGCACCACCGGTTCATGCGCATCGGCTTCTCGCAGCGGCGCGCGGTCGTCTACCTCTGGGCCTGGTGCGCGATGCTCGCCGTTGCCGCGCTCGCGACGCGCTTCGCGCCGCCGCACCACCACCACGGGCAGTGGAGCGTGACGAACACCGCGATCGACCTCGCCGCGGGCCTCCTGGCGCTCGGGTTCTCGGTCTACGTCGTGCTCTTGCTGGAGATCGTGAAGCTCGCGACGCCGCGGGCGCGCCGGCGCGACGCCGAGCGCAACGCCGCCTGAGCGGCGATCCAGCCCGGTGCGCCGTGCACGCCGCCGCCGGGATGCGCCGACATCGATGCGAGGTACACGCCGTCGGCGACGCGCGGCCGGCCGAAGCGCGGCCGGAACACGAGCTGGTTGCGCGCGCTGCCGCCGTTGATGCGGCCGGGCTCGAGCCATTCGTCGCGCCGGCCGCGGACGAGGGAGCGGAAGCCCGGTGCCAGCTCCTCGACGGCCGCCTCGATCGCGTCGACGGTGTCGAGGTCGTGCGAGTACGCCCACGCGGTTTCCTTGCCCGCGGGCGCGCGTGATTCGTCCGCCATCGAGTACTGCCCGAATAGCACGAAGCGGCCCGGGCCGCCGACGTGGACTACGGGCGCGCGTCGTGCCGGCTCGGCGGCCCAGGGGATCGGCCCGTCGAGCGTCCAGTCGACCTTCAGCGTCGCGGGATCGCGCCGCACGCTCGCCGTGCGGCCGAGGAGCGCGGCGAGGTCCCAGACGGGGATGGCGCCGATCACCGCGCGGCGGGCCTGCGGCAGGCGGTCGACCCGCGAGCCGAGTCGCAGCTCGACGCCGCGGCCGAGCGCGCGCTCGACGAGCAGGCGCGTCAGCTCGCCGGAGCCGCCGGCGACGCACGGATAGCCGTGCGTGCGGCCGACCATCGTCAGCACGAGCCCGAGGCCGCGTCCGACCGGCCCGCGCGGCGCCGCGTCCGTGTGCAGCGCGTTCCCCTCGCGGATGCGCGCGTCGAGCTCGTCAGCGGGCTTCAGGAGCGAAAGCGCCTGCGGTTCGAGCGCGAGCTGGAGCCCCGCGCGTACCTGCGGGAAGGGTGTCGTCATGCCGCGGAGCACCGCCGGCTCGATCCTGCGCCACGCCGCCGGCCCGCCGTCGCGCTCGAGCACGGCGCAGGTGCCGTCGGGCCACGGATGCGCGAGCACGAGCGGGCCGTGCCGCCAGGGCACGTCGAGCCCGAGCGCCGCGAACACGGGCGACGCTGCCCCGAGCGGGAAGAACGCGCTGTAGCCGTCGGTGATGAAGCCCGGCTCGACGAGCTCGCCGGAGCGCACCGCCCCGCCGGGCTCGTCGTCGAGCTCGTGGACGACGACCGACCAGCCCGCATCGGCCAGCACGTTTGCGGCGACGAGCCCGTTGTGACCCGCGCCGATGACGACCGCGTCGTGCACGTCGACGATCATGCCCGCGTGCGCATCGAACGAGCGTCACCAGACGACGCCGCGGCGGCGGCGCTGCTCGCCGAGCGAAAGCGGGTGGAGTACGAGAGCTACTCGCCGGTCTTCTGGCGCGTCGCCCCCGACGCCACTGCGCGGCACGAGCCGTTCCTTCGCTTCTGCCTCGGCAGCGACGACTTCACGTCGATCGCGGCTCGCGAAGGTGACGCGCTTGCCGGGATCGCGATCGCCCACCATCGCGTCGGGCCGCCGCCGCTTGCAACGGATGACGCGTGGCTCGTCGACGACTTCTTCGTCGCCGACGGCCGCTGGGACGACGTCGGCGATGCACTGCTCGCCGAGCTCGAGCGGCACGCGCCGCTCGTCGTGCTCTCCGCGCGCCGCGACGAGCCGAAGCGGCGGGTGATCGCGGCGCGAGGCTACGCCCGCGCCGCGTCCTGGTGGGTCTTCCCCGTCGAGCCGGGCGGTGAGGCCGAGCTGCCCGCCGGGGCGAAAGCCGTGACCGGACCGGCGCCGCCGGTTTACGACCCGGGCGGTCAGACGGCCCTCGCACTTCGGCTCGACGCGCAGCACGTGCCGGCGTACACCGCGTGGGCGGCCGCCCGGGGAACGGTGCTGGCGATCGTGCCGGCGCGTGCAACCGACACCGGGCTCGAGGCCGCGCTCGAGCGCGCGGGCTACGCGCCGGCGTCGGACTGGTGGGCGCGCTGAACGAAGTCGACGAGCGTCTCGTTGAACCCCGGCGCGTTCTGCGCGGCGTGGCCCGCGCCCGGCAGGACGGCCCGCTCGGCGTGGAGCGACCGCTCGAGCACGTCGCCGACCGCCTCGAACGCCGGCTCGTGGCCGCCGGTGACGACGAGCACGGGGTAGGGGAGCGGGGTAAGCGGGATCTGCGCTTCGGTCGGCGGCCGCTCGGCGAGGAGCGCGGCCGCGCCCTGGCGCAGGTCGGGCGGGAGCGGCTCGACGAGCCGGAGCGGCGCACCGACGTGGGCGAGGAACGCGTCGGCCGAATCGAGCTCGACGTAGGTCGCGAGCCAGGCTTCGACCGCCGGCTCGCCGCGCGCCACCGCGAAGGCCGGCGGCTCGATCACCGTCAGCGACCGGAGCGGGAGCGACGGGGCCGCGAGCAGCGCCGCCACGCCGCCGTAGGAGTGGGCGACCAGGTGGTCGCCCGGCTGCACCACGCCCTGAAGCCACGCCGCGTCGACGTCGAAGTCGACGCGTTCGACGGGCGGCCCCGGCCAGAACCCGGGCCGGTTCGGCGCCACGAGCTCGAACCGCTCCGCGAGCGGCGCCTGCCTCCGCCAGGAGCGACCGGCGTTCGTGACGCTCCCGTGGATCAGCACAAGCCGCGTCACAAACGCCACCATACCCGCCCTTGAAAAGGCAGAAATCGGTGTCACAAACTTGGTATGCTCCGCCGCGGTGGAGCCCCAGCGGCCGACGCTCACCCTCGCCGGTGCCGGAAGCGTGCTCATTGGCTTTACTGCCGCGTGCATCGCGGTGGGCGCGCTGATCGGCTGGGCGGTGGGAAGCCTCGGTTACGGGCTCGCCGCCGGCGTCGTCGTCGGCATCCCTGGCGGCGTTGCCGCAACCGTCGTGAAGTACAGGAACATCTAGATGCCTGCCTGGACCGAGCCCCGCCGCGCTCCGCGCACCACCCTGCCGACCGTCGCCGGCGCGTTCGTCGTCGCCGTCGCGCTCCCGCTGTTCATCCTGGCCGGCTGGCCAATGCTCGGCTGGGCGATCGGCGCCGTCCTCTGGGTCGCCTCGGAAGGCCTCGGTCGGTTGCTCGCCCGCCGGAAGGCGGAGGCGGGTAACCTCGCGGCCGCAGGCGTGGTCGCATTCGGAATGTTCTTTCGCGCGATTGCCGTGATGGTGGTCGTCTTCGTCGTCGCCGTGTCCGACAAAAGCGTCGGGCTGGCCGCTGCATTGGTCTACGCCGCCGGCTACTCGATCACGCTCGGCCTCTCGCTGACCGACTACTTCACGGGCCCGAAGGCGGGTGCGCAGTCGTGAGGCGCATCGCCGCACTCGGCGTCCCCGCGCTCACCGCACTGGTTCTCGCCCAGACGGCGAGCGCCGGCACGTTCGATCCTGCGGGCGAGTTCGCGCTCAAGGACTGGGTGTCGATCCATGTCGGACCGCTCGACCTCTCGATCAACAAGGCCGTCGCGTACCTCGCGCTCAGCGCGCTCGTGACGATCCTGTTGGGGATCGTCCTGATGCGCGTGCCCTTCACGACGAAGCCGACGAAACGCCAGACGATCGGCGAGAGCCTCTACGAGCTGACGCAGTCGCAGATCGCCGAGCAGGGCCTGCCGTCGAAGGCGATCGGTCTCTGGTTCCCGTACGTCGCGTCGCTCTTCCTGTTCGTGCTCGTCATGAACATGCTCGGCTTCATCCCGTTGCCGCTCACGGGCGACAAGTGGCACGGCGTGCCGACGTGGGGGATCTACGCCGTGACCTCGCAGCTGTCGGTGACGCTCGTGCTCGCGCTCTTCAGCGTGGTGTTCACGCACATCGAGGGCGTGCGCTGGAACGGCCCGGGCTACTTCAAGAGCTTCGTCCCGGCCGGCGTGCCGAGGTTCCTCGTCCCGTTCATGGCCCTGCTCGAGACGATCTCGCACGTCTTCCGCGTGGTGAGCCTCAGCGTCCGTCTCTACGCAAACATGCTGGCGGGCCACATGCTGATCCTCGTGTCGATCGGCCTGCTCTTCATCCTGAGCGGCATCACACAGTGGATCGCAGTCCCCATCTCGTTCACGATCGGAATCGTCTTCTACCTCTTCGAAGTCATCATCGTCGTCACCATCCAGGCGTTCATCTTCGCGATCCTTACCGCCATCTACATCGGCTCGGCGATCGAGCTCGAGCACTAAGGAGGACCCTCGTGCATCTCGTATTTGCAGCAACGGACACGCTCAAGGCCGCCAAGGCCCTCGGCTTCGGACTCGGCATGGGCCTCGGCTCGCTCGGCGCCGGCATCGGCATCGGCACCGTGTTCGGATCGATGATCCAGTCGGTCGCCCGCCAGCCTGAGCTGCGCGGCGAGCTCCAGGGCATCATGTGGCTCGGCTTCGCGCTGACCGAAGCCGTCGTCTTCTACGGCCTCGTCGGCGGCTTCCTCGGGTACGTCCTCGTCTCGTGACCGCGTCGCACGTGACACTGCTCGCGACGTCGAGCCCGCTGACGAAGGTCATCCCGGGCTTGATGATCTGGACGATCGTCTTCTTCCTGATCGTCCTCGTCGTGCTGAAGCGCTACGCGTTCGGCCCGATCCAGAAGACGATCGACACGCGCCGCGAGCGCATCGAGAACGCGATCAAGGAAGCGGACGACGCGCGTGACGAAGCGCGCCATCTGCTCGAGGAGCACCGCAAGCTGATCGGCCAGGCGAAGTCGGAGTCGGAGGAGATCCTCGCCGAGGCGCGCCGCATCGGAGAAGCGCAGCGCGAGCGCGTGCGCGAGGAGACCGAGGAGGACCGCCAGCGGCGCCTCGAGGAGACCCGCCGCCAGATCGAGCAGGCGACCACGCAGGCGCTCGGCCAGATCCGCGACGAGGTGGGACGCCTTTCGCTGCTCGCCGCCGAGAAGATCGTCGGCAAGTCGCTCGACGACAAGGACCAGCAGCGCCTGATCGACGAAGCGCTCGCGGAGATCGACTTCTCGCAGCTCGAGGGGACGAGAAGCTGAGCGTCGCTCATCGCATCTACGCGCGTGCGCTCTACGAGGCCGCGCAGGAGCAGGGCAAGGTCGACCTGGTGCACGAGCAGGTCAACGCCCTGCGCGAGGCGACGACGTCCGTCGACGAGCTGCGGCTGCTGCTCGAGAACCCCGAGGTGGACTCGCGGGTGAAGGAGGACGTGCTCGCGCGGATCGCCGAGGGCTCGGACGAGCTCGTCGTGAACTTCGTGAAGCTGCTCGCCGAGAAGGGGAGAGCCGCGGAGCTCGACGAAGTCGCGGTCGAGCTCGACGCGCTCGTCGCCGCCGAAGAGGGGATCCTCGACGTCGAGCTGACGACTGCGCACGAGCTGTCGGACACCGAGTTCGAACGCATCACCAAGCAGATCGAGAAAGCGTCCGGCCGCACCGTGGTTGCCGAGCGCAAGGTGGACCCGAATCTGATCGGAGGCATCGTCCTCCAAGCCGGATCGATGAGGCTCGACGCGAGCGTGCGCGGCCGGCTCGAACGACTTCGCCACGACTTGACGCACGCAAGGAGCTGAACACTGAGATGAAGCTGCGCCCCGAAGAGATCACCTCGATCCTCAGAGAACGGATCGAGAAGTTCGACGTGGAGACCAACCTCGCCGAGGTCGGAACCGTGCTGCAGGTCGGCGACGGCATCGCGCGCATCCACGGGCTGGAGAACTGCCTCGCCCTCGAGATGCTCGAGCTCGAGCACGGCGTCGTCGGCCTCGCGTTCAACCTCGAGGAGGACAACGTCGGCGCGGCGCTGTTCGGCGAATGGGACAAGATCAAGGAGGGCGACCCGGTGCGCCGCACCGGCACGGTTGCCTCGGTCCCGGTCGGCGAAGGGCTGCTCGGCCGCGTGGTCGATCCGCTCGGGAACCCGATCGACGGTCAGGGGCCGGTCGAGGCGAGCGAGACGCGCCCCGTCGAGTGGAAGGCGCCCGGCGTGATCGAGCGCCAGCCGGTGAAGGAGCCGCTCCAGACCGGCATCAAGGCGATCGACTCGATGACGAACGTCGGCCGCGGCCAGCGCGAGCTGATCATCGGCGACCGCTCGACCGGCAAGACGGCGATCGCGATCGACACGATCCTCAACCAGCACGACCAGAACGTGAAGTGCTTCTACGTCGCGGTCGGCCAGAAGGCGTCAACCGTCGCGCAGGTCGTCGAGACGCTGCGCAACGCGGGCGCGATGGAGTACACCACCGTCGTCGTCGCGTCGGCCGCCGAGGCCGCGCCGATCAAGTGGATCGCGCCGTTCGCCGGCTGCGCGATGGCCGAGTACTTCCTCTACAAGGGCGAGCACGCGCTGATCATCTACGACGACCTGACGAAGCAGGCCGACGCGTACCGCCAGCTCTCGCTGCTGCTGCGCCGCCCGCCGGGGCGCGAGGCGTTTCCGGGCGACGTCTTCTATCTGCACTCGCGCCTGCTCGAGCGCGCGTGCAAGCTCTCGGAGGAGCGCGGCGGCGGCTCGCTCACCGCGCTGCCGATCATCGAGACGCAGGCGGGCGACATCTCCGCGTACATCCCGACGAACGTGATCTCGATCACCGACGGGCAGATCTTCCTGCAGTCCGACCTGTTCTTCTCGGGCGTGCGCCCGGCCGTCAACGTCGGTACGAGCGTGTCGCGCGTCGGCACCTCCGCGCAGACGAAGGCGATGAAGAAGGTCGGCGGACGCCTGCGCCTCGACCTGGCCCAGTACCGCGAGCTCGAAGCGTTCGCGCAGTTCGGGTCCGAGCTCGACCAGGCGACGCAGAACGCGCTCAACCGCGGCGAGAAGATGGTCGCGACGCTCAACCAGCCGCAGTACCAGCCGTGGCCGATGGAGGAGCAGGTCGTCGCGCTGTACGCGGGCGTGAACGGCTACCTCGACGACATCCCGACCGAGGACGTTTCGCGGTTCCAGGACGAGCTCCGCGAGCAGCTGCGCGCGCAGAAGGAGATCTACAACACGATCCGCGAGACCGGTGACCTCTCCGACGAGACCGGGGAGCAGCTGAACGGTGAGATCGAGAAGCTGAAGGGCCGCTTCCAGACGAGCGCCGACGAGGACCAGGGCTAGTTGGCGAGCACGCAGGACCTGAAGCGGCGCGTCCGCTCGATCACGAACACGCGCAAGGTGACGCGGGCGATGGAGCTCGTCGCCTCGGCGCGCCTTCGTCGAGCACAGCAGCGCATCGAGGCGATGCGTCCGTACGCCGACCGGATGCTCGAGCTGATGGCCGGCGTCTCGCAGGCGGCCGGCTCGGTCAAGCTGCCGCTGCTCGAGCGGCGAGAGCAGATCGCGAAGGTCGCGATCGTGCCTGTCACGGCCGACCGCGGGCTCGCCGGCGGCTTCAACGCGCAGGTGATCCGGCGCTCGCTCGCGCTGATGCGCGAGCACCGCGGCGAAGGGCGCGAGGTCGTGTGGTTCTCGACCGGCCGGAAGGCCGCATCGACGCTGCGCTTCCGGCGGCTCGACGTCACGCAGTCGTGGACCGGCTTCAGCGAGCGGCCTGCGTACAGCGACGCGCAGGCGGTCGCGCACGCCGTCGCGGAGGCGTACACGAGCGGCGAGGTCGACGCGGTCTACGTCGTCTACAACGCCTTCGTCTCGGCGCTGACGCAGAAGGTGACGGTGCGCGAGCTCCTGCCGATCCCGACCGACGTGCTCGAAGGCTCGCAGGAGGACGGCGACGAGCGGGAGCAGCAGGGCTCGCCGGACTTCATCTACGAGCCCGAGCCGGAGGAGATCCTCGCCCGGCTCCTGCCGGTGTACGTCGAGACCGAGCTCTACCGGGCGCTCCTCGAGTCGGCCGCGTCCGAGCAGGGCGCCCGGATGACCGCCATGCGGAACGCCTCGAAGGCCGCCGGGGAGCTGATCGACAGCCTCACTCTGGCCATGAACCGGGCCCGCCAGGCCGAGATCACCCAGGAGATCCTCGAGGTCGTGGCCGGCGCCGACGCCCTCACGGGTTAGGTCAGGGACCTAACTTCTCCAATCCGAATACGTCTAATCGGCGAATGTCCAGCGAGATGTCCCTACGTGGGGTAGTGTTCCGCCGCTCGTGAGCACGGGTCTCGACAAGGTCGATCTGACCGCCACGGATGCCGTCCCGGTCGAAGCCGTACCGGCGGACGAAGCACAGGCGGTCAAGGCGCGCGGCTACTGGGAGCTCGTCTTCATCCGCTTCCGGCGCGACAAGCTCGCCGTCGCCAGCGTCTTCTTCATCGTCTTCCTGATCCTCGCCGCGTTCGTCGGCGGGCCGGTGTTCTCACGGATCCTCGGCCACGGCCCGAACCACATCTACGCGTTCGGCGTCGACCAGACGACGCTCGCGCCGGTCGGCCCGTGGTCGCACATCTCGACCGCCGACTATCCGGGCGAGACGAACGCGGTCTACGCATCGGTTCACCACGGTCAGCACCTCGGCACGACGCTCCTGCCGCTCGGCGGCGACGGCGCGCTCGGCCACGACCTCTTCCTGCGCCTGCTCTACGGCGCGCAGACGTCGCTCGAGGTCGCAGTGTTCGCGATGCTCGGCTCCGTCGGCCTCGGGATCATCATGGGCCTCCTCGCCGGCTACTTCCGCGGCTGGGTCGACACCGTCATCTCGCGTCTGATCGAGATCGTGATGGTCTTCCCGTTCCTGCTCTTCATCATCGCGCTGGACGTGGTCGCCGGCCCGCAGCTGAACGCCGTCACGTTCGGCGTCCTCGCGCACGGCGTCTTCACGCTCGCGCTGATCTTCTCGGTCTTCGGCTGGTTCTATCCGGCCCGCATCATCCGCGGCGTCGTGCTGTCGCTGCGCGAGAAGGAGTTCGTCGAGGCGGCGCGCATGACCGGCGCAAGCGACTTCCGCATCATGCGGTCGCACCTGCTGCCGCACCTCGTCGCGCCGATCATCGTCTACGCGACGCTGATCATCGCCTCGAACATCATCGCCGAGGCTGGCCTGTCGTTCCTCGGGCTCGGCATCCAGCTTCCGACCGCTAGCTGGGGGAACCTGCTCGAACAGGCCCCGCAGTACTACCTGACTCAGCCGTGGCTGATGGTCTGGCCCGGCCTCTGCATCCTGCTGACGACCCTCGCCTTCAACCTGTTCGGCGACGGCCTCCGGGATGCCTTCGATCCACGCGCACGCATCTAGCGAAAGGGGTTCCACGCGGCGGGACTAACTATTCGCGGGCGACGGTCGTCATAGGTCGCACGCTGGTGTTTTTTGCGTAACAGCACTGTTACCATGCGGCGCTGCTCGTCAGGGGCGGGCGGTTTCGCGAGAGGAAGAGGAAGGAGTCATATGCGCAGGAAGCAGTTGCTCTCCCTGTTCATGCTCGTTGTGGGAGTGGCGTTGCTCGTCGCGGCCATGGCCGTCGGCGGTGCTTCTTCGGCGACGAAGAAGCCGGGCTCGGCCGAAGCCCTCAAGGGCGGCACGCTGAAGCTCAATGAGAACAGTGAGGACTTCGACTACGTCGATCCGGGTCTGGCGTACCGCACCGACGACTGGTCGATGCTCTACACGGTCAACCTCATGCTCGTGAACTTCCCGGAGAAGGCGGGCGCCGCAGGCAGCCAGCTGTATCCGGAAGCCGCGACCTCCTTCCCGACCGTCTCGAAGGACGGGAAGACCTACACGTTCCACCTCCGGCCCGGCCTGAAGTTCTCGAACGGCCAGCCGGTGACGGCCGCTGCGTACCAGCGGGCGTGGGAGCGGAACCTGAGCCCGAAGATGGGCTCGCCGCTCGGCGTCAACGATCAGTTCCAGAACGTGATCGTCGGTGCTGATGCGTTCCTGAACGGCAAGGCCCAGCACATCTCCGGTATCTCGGCGAAGGGCCTCACGCTCACGTTCCACCTGACGAAGCCGAACCCGACCTTCGTCTCGTACCTGAGCATGCAGTGGTTCGGCGCGATTCCGCCGAGCACGCCGTACACGACGCATGGCCTGAACACGTTCGCGTCGGCCGGCCCGTACTACATCGCCAGCCGCACGCCTGGGCGCTCGACCGTGCTGAAGCGGAACCCGTACTACAAGGGCTCCCGCCCGGCGAACCCGGACGAGATCGTCTTCACGCCGAACGTCGACGTCGATCAGTCCCTGCTGCAGGTCAAGTCGGGTCAGTCCGACCTCGACATCGGCGGCATCCCGCCGACGGCCGCTGCGACGCTCGGTACGCCGAACGCCGCGGGCAGCCAGTTCAAGGTCGGCCCGACGTCGTGCATCAACTACATGGCCATGAACACTGCGAAGGCGCCGTTCAACAACGTCAGCCTCCGCAAGGCCGTGAACTGGGCGATCGACCGCCCGGCGCAGCTCCGGCTGCTCGGCAAGTACGCCGGCAAGCGCTCGGACCAGATCCTGGTCCCGGGTATCCCCGGCTACAAGCCGTTCAACATCTACGCCATCTCCGGCGCCGACGTCGCGAAGGCGAAGTCGGTCGGTGGGTCGGCGATCGCTTCGGCGCCGTCGGTGAACGTGATCCACACGAACACCGCGTCGTCGACGAACCGCGCCCAGGTCGTGGAGTTCAACCTCAAGCAGGCCGGCTTCAAGGTCACGGACAACCCCGTGCCTGGCACGACCTACTACCAGAACATCCAGACCAAGGGCACCTCGTATGACCTCGCCATGAACGGCGGTTGGTGCGCGGATTACTTCGATCCGTTCGACTACATCAACGTGCTGTTCGACGGGCGCACGATCCAGCAGACGAACAACGTCGACTGGTCGTTCTTCAACAACGCCAAGTTCGACAAGGACATGGACGCAGCCGCTTCCAAGTCCGGTGCCGCTCGCGCGGCGGCGTATGGGAAGCTCGACCAGGAGCTGATGGCGGACTACGCACCTGTGGTTCCGTACTTCATCTCCAACGACCGCTTCTACGTTTCGAAGCGCGTCAAGAACTGGATCTACAGCTCGTACTTCGGTGAGCCGTACTACAACGCTCTGTCGGTCGGGTAGCCCGGACGACGAGCAAGTCAGGGATCTTCGGGGAGGCGCTTCGGCGCCTCCCCGAACGATCCGGAATCGCGCTAGAACTACGACCCACACATGACGCAATTCCTCATCAGGCGGATCTTCTGGGCCATCTTCCTGTTCTTCGTGGCCACGATCATCACCTACCTGATCTTCTGGGTGATCCCGGCCGACCCGGCAAAGCTCGCCGCCGGCCGCGGCGCCACGATGCAGGACGTCGCGCGCGTCAGGCACTTCCTGCACCTCGACGAGCCGATCTGGGAGCAGTACGGCCGCTTCGTCTGGAACCTGATCCGTCACGGCTCGCTCGGCCGCTCCTTCGTCAACCGCCAGTCGGTCGACTACACGATCGGGCAGGACGCGCCGGTCACCGCCTCGCTCGTGTTCGGAGCGGCGGTGTTCTGGCTCTCGCTGTCGATCCCGATCGGCATCCTCTCGGCGCTGCGCCCGCGGTCGGTCCTCGACCGCGTCTCGATGACGTTCGTGCTCATCGGCATCTCGGCGCACCCGGTGTGGATCGGGCTGATCCTTTCCTACTTCGTCGGCTACCGGCTCCACCTCACGCCGATCAGCGGCTACTGCAACTTCTTCCCGGGCACGGCCGGCGCGCAGTGCGAGGGCCCGGTGCAGTGGGCCTACCACATGATCCTGCCCTGGATCACCTTCATGGTCCTCTTCACGGCGCTCTACGTGCGTCTCGTCCGTGCGAACGTGATGGAGACCATGAGCGAGGACTACGTGCGGACCGCGCGCGCCAAGGGCGCGTCGCAGAGCCGCGTGATGGTGCAGCACGTGCTGCGCAACAGCATGCTTCCCGTCGTCACCATCCTCGGCATGGATCTCGGCCTCGCGCTCGGCGGCGCGATCTTCACCGAAGGCATCTTCAACCTGCCGGGTCTCGGCCACGAGATCATCAACGCGTACAACAACGACGACCTACCGGTGATCACAGGGGTGATCGTCTTCTCGACGATCTGCGTGATCACGTTCAACCTGATCGTCGACATCGCGTACGGCTTCCTCGACCCACGGATCAGACCCAGCTGATGGCCGCACTCGAAGTCACGGACCTCAGTACCTCGTTTCGCACCGACGACGGCATCGTCAAGGCGGTGTCCGGCGTCAGCTTCGGCCTCGACGAGGGCCGCACGCTCGGCGTCGTCGGCGAGTCCGGCTCCGGCAAGAGCGTCACCTTTCTGACCGTGATGGGCCTCGTCGACCCGCGCTCTGCGCAGGTCGGGGGCTCGGTGAAGCTGCACGGCCAGGAGATGCTCGGCATGAGCACGTCGCAGCTCCGGCAGATCCGCGGCTCGAAGATCGGGATGATCTTCCAGGACCCGATGACCTCGCTGAACCCGGTCAAGACGATCGGCTGGCAGCTCGAGGAAGCGGTCCTGATCCATCAGGACGTCACCCGCAAGGAGGCGCGCAAGCAGGCGATCGCGATCCTCAAGGAGGTCGAGATCCCGCGCGCCGATCAGCGTGTCGACGACTACCCGCACCAGTTCTCCGGCGGTATGCGCCAGCGCGTGATGATCGCCATGGCGCTGATCAACAACCCCGAGATCCTGATCGCGGACGAGCCGACGACCGCGCTCGACGTGACGACGCAGGCGCAGATCCTGCGGCTGATGAAGCGCCTGCAGGACGAGCACAAGATGGCGATCGTGATGATCACGCACGACCTCGGCGTCGTCGCCGAGCTCGCAGACGACGTCATCGTCATGTACGGCGGCCGCGTCGTCGAGCAGGCGAAGGTCGACGATCTCTTCGCAAAGCCCGAGATGCCCTACACGTGGGGCCTGCTCGGCTCCCTGCCGCGCCTGAACGCGGCGGGTGGGCGCCTCGACCAGATTCCCGGCCAGCCGCCGTCGCTCCTGAACCCGCCGAGCGGCTGTCCGTTCCACCCGCGCTGCGAGTTCGTGATGAACGTCTGCCGGCAGGAGCTGCCGGCGCTCGATCCGTCGACCCAGGGCCTCGAGCACCGCTTCCGCTGCCACCTCGACGAGGAGGCGCGCACCCGGATCTGGAACGCGAAGAAGGCGGCGCTGTCCGCCGCGGAGACTGCGGCGTAAATGGCCGACGAGCTGCTCAGGGTCGAAGGGCTGCAGAAGCACTTCCCGGTGATGCGGGGGCTCGTGTTCCAGCGCGAGGTCGGCTCGGTGAAGGCGGTCGACGGCGTCGACTTCACGCTCAACTCGGGCGAGACGCTCGGTGTGGTCGGCGAGTCCGGCTGCGGCAAGTCGACGATGGCGCGCTGCATCGCGCGCCTCCTCGAGCCGACGGGAGGCTCGATCATCTTCGAGGGCCGCGACATCACGCACCTCGGCCGGTCCGACATGCGCCCGATCCGCCGCGACATGATGATGGTGTTCCAGGACCCGTACGCGTCGCTCAATCCGCGCAAGCGCGTCGGCTCGATCGTCGGTGAGCCGCTCGAGGTGCATGCGGTCGGCACCGACAACGAGCGCAAGCGCCGCGTGCAGGAGCTGCTCGAGATCGTCGGGCTCAACCCGGAGCACTACAACCGGTTTCCGCACGAGTTCTCGGGTGGCCAGCGCCAGCGCATCGGCATCGCGCGAGCGCTCGCGATCAACCCGAAGCTGATCATCTGTGACGAGCCGGTCTCCGCGCTCGACGTCTCCGTCCAGGCGCAGATCCTGAACCTGCTCAAGGATCTCCAGCAGGAGTTCGGGCTCACGTACATCTTCATCGCGCACGACCTCAACGTCGTCCGCCACATCTCGGACCGCGTCATGGTCATGTACCTCGGCCGCGCGGTCGAGATCGGCTCACGCGACGCTCTGTACGTCGAGCCGAAGCATCCGTACACCGGCGCGCTGCTCTCCGCCGTGCCGATTGCCGACCCGGAGATCGGCCGGTCGCGCAAGCAGATCGTGCTCGACGGCGACGTCCCGAGCCCGCTCAACCCGCCCGAGGCCTGCCGCTTCCATCCGCGCTGCCCGCGCTTCGTCGACGGGAAGTGCAACGTCGACTCGCCGCCGCTCGAGCCGGTCGGCTCCGGCGAGGGCCACCTCGCCCGCTGCCACTTCCCGCTCGAGCACTGGCCGATGTCCGAGGAAGAGATGCGCCACGGGCACGGTCACGCGGTCGTCGGCGCGGACTAGCCCGCCGTGATGCTCGTCGCAGGGCTGCGCCGGATCGTGACGATCTACGGCTCGATTCTGGCCGTCGTCGTCGTCGTCTCGGCGCTCTTCGGCCTCGCAGTCGGCGCGGGCGTGCTCCGCTCGATCTCGATCGGCCTCTACCTGGGCGGGGCCGCGCTCCTCGTCGGCTGCTTCGTCACGGGCGCCCGGGGGCCGCTCCGGGGCGTCTCCAAGACGGGTGAGGTGGTGCCGGTGGTCGGCGCGAGCCGCGTCCGCCGCGCCACCGGAGAGGAGCGCCTGGATGCCTCGAAAACGTCAATTCTCCTCTTTTTTCTGGGATTGGGCCTCGTGATCCTCGGGGCACTTATCGATCCCGCTCATAAGACCTTCTAAGGATGCCGACTAACTCTGTGTCGGCCCTCGACGTCACAAGTTGATGTGATCCCAGCTCGCTGCGAACGTTCCCGCCAATCGATCTCGCTTCGCCTCGACGGCCAGCTGTCGCTCTTCGAGAGCGCGCTGCTCGACCGGCACCTGCGCGTGTGCGCTGAGTGCCGCGCCTTCGCGGCTGACGTGGTCGAGCAGGCGCGCCTGCTCCGCGCGGCCCCGCTCGAGCTGCCGGCGCAGCCGGTCGAGCTCGCGCTGCCGGTTCGGCGCCAGCCCGTGCGCGCCGCAGCGGTGACGCTGGTCGGCGCGCTCGCGGCCGCCGCAGCCGCCTTCGCGCTCGTCGGGCCTCATCCCGGCGGGAACGCCGCGGCGAGCTCGGATCGCCTTTCCGGCCCGCGGGCCCGCGTGCTCGTCAACGTCGCCTCGCCGGCAGGCACCGACGGCCTGACCTCGCCCGCCTCGGCGACGGTGCCGGCGAACCTCGACGCCGTCCGCGGCGTCTTCAGCCTCCCGGTCTAGCCCTAAAAAGACAGAAACCTGGTTCGGCTTCGCCGAACCAGGTTTCAGACCGCAACGCTCCCAGAAAGACAGAAACCTGGTTCGGCTTCGCCGAACCAGGTTTCGGACTGCAACGCTTCGAAGCGCGGCGTCGGCTCAGCCTGGCGCCTCCGGGATCGGCGGCTTCCAGTGCGGCTCCCAGTAGCTGATCTGCCAGGGGCCGGTCTCCTTCTTGCCGGCCCGCTTGAGGCCGAGGAAGAAGAGCAGCTCGGGCCGCACCTGGGTGCCGGGCTTGGCGATCAGGTCGACTTCGAGCAGCGCCTCGTTCTGGTAGCTGTAGTCGATCTGGAAGTGGGCCGAGTCGATGTTCGACGCGGGGTAGTCGATCACCGGGATGTTGCCGGTGTCCCACTGCTTCCGCGTCATCCGGCCCTTCAGGTCGACGTTCACGAGACCGTAGGCGGTGTCGAGGTTCTTGCGGGCGACCGCGGTGCGAATGAACTCCCGGGCCAGAGCGAGCTGGGACTTCGTGATCGGCACGTGGTGCTCGGGCGTCGCGAACTGCGCCTTCTGGTTCGAGAACTTGTCCGGGAACGCGTTCCCGGTTCCGCGGAAGACGACGAGCGCCAGGAAGGCGGCGATGCCTGCCGCGAGCACGCCTGCACTCAGGAAGAAGAACCTTCGCTGGGCGCGCGGCGAGGTGAACAGGGTGTCGATCATGTTCGCCATGCTCCGTTAGACCACGGTAGCAATGGAAAGTTAGTGCGGCGACAAACTTTCGGATTGCTCCGGGTGCTGCCGGAGATAGCTCGCCGGCAGGGGCGGAAGCTCGCTCCCGCGGCTTGCCCGCGACTGCCGGCGCCAGCGCCGCGCGCGCACGAGGGCGATCGCCCCGAAGCCGGCCGGGACGAGCAGCACGAGTCCGAGGAGCGCGACGATCGGCAGCAGGCCGAATCCGCCGAGGACGGCGCGAGCGTGCGGGGTCGAGCTCGGCGGCGGCGCGGCGAAGTCGGCCGGGCCGATCTCGTGCGTCGTCTTCGTGACCCGGTTGAAGATCGCGATCGTGTAGAGGCGGTTCACGAGCCACTTCCCGTCGCGCTTGATCATCTCGCCCGAGAACTCGTACGGGGCGACCTGCGCGCCGGCGGTGGGGTGGATCAGGATGTTGAAGATCACGTAACGCGGCCCCGAGTCGATGGTCTGCCAGTCATGGAAGGTCGTTCCGGCCGCGGGATACTGCGGGATCGGCGTCGTGCCGGCGAGCCACTGCGCGTGCGTCTGCGCCGAGCGAAGCTCGGGGCCGGCGAGCGCCCAGGCCGCGGCCAGGTTCTTGCGCGCCACCCCGGCGGGGATGAAGGCGTCGAGCGTCGCGTCGATCGCGCGGCGGTCCGCGGCGGTCAGCCGCTGGGCCGGCGCCCCGGCGAGCTGTTGCACGGTCGGGGTGGGGGCAGCGACGTTCTTGCTCTTGGGCGGGCTCTTGCTCGGGAGGACGGCGATGACCGTCCCGGCGATCGCAGCGACGACCACCGGCACGGCGACCCAGACGAGCCGCCGGCGCGCCCTCGGCGACGCCGGAACCAGCTTCATGAACCGAAGCTAGCAGGAGCGGGTAAGGAGTATTGTGGTCTTTGTGACAGCTGTGCTCCGGGTGGCTGCCGTCGCCGCGGTTGCCTGCACGCTGGTCTTCAGCGCCTCCTCACAGGCGGCTCCGCCGCCGCATTACGTGCAGCACTTCATGGCGTTCATCACCCTGTACGGCAAGGGGACGGTGCAGAGCGTCCCGAAGGGGATCGACTGCCCGCGCGTGTGCCGGGCGCTGTTCCTCGAGAACTCACACCTCGAGCTGCGCGCGGTGCCCGCTCCGGGCTGGCACCTCGTCAAGTACTCGGGCTACTGCAATGGGACGAACGCGAAGTGCGGCTTCGATCTCATGAGCCCGCACGACTGCTACGGGCCGCTGTGCCCTGTCGGCGCGTTCGGGACGCGCGTCTACTTCGTGAAAGACAGCTGAGGAGGGGTCGCCGGTGCTCGCGAACCCCGTGACGTCGTACGTCTGACAGCTCGACCACGCCGACCGTGTGTCGGCAGGGCTGGAGCGGGCGAAGCGCAACTGGAACCTACCGCCGCGGGAGCCGCGTTTCGCTACGCTCTCCTCGCTCCGGCGGCCGCTGGAATTCCTTCGGCTGCGCCGCGGGGCGAGACCCCAACCTTCACCCGTCGAGGAGCACTGAGACGTGTCGACGACCGAAACCACACCCGGCAAACTGCTCGAGATCAAGGGCGTCGTCGTCGACGCCGTCTTCACCGATGGCCTGCCGGAGATCTACTCCGCGCTGCGGATTCCGCGCCCCGACGGGACGACCCTGATCGCAGAGGTGCAGCAGCACCTCGGCGACGACCGCGTGCGCGCGGTCGCGATGGACGCAACCGACGGCATCGCGCGCGGCACCGACGTCTTCGACACCGGCGGGCCGATCTCGGTTCCGGTCGGCGACGTGACGCTCGGCCGGGTCTGGAACGTCCTCGGCGAGCCGGTCGACGAGAAGCCCGCGCCGGAGGATGCGGAGCGCTGGTCGATCCACCGCGATCCGCCCGATTTCGCCGACCTGACGCCGAAGGTCGAGATCTTCGAGACGGGCATCAAGGTCATCGACCTAATCGCTCCGTACGTACGCGGCGGCAAGATCGGCCTCTTCGGCGGCGCAGGCGTCGGCAAGACCGTCCTGATCCAGGAGTTGATCCACAACATCGCCCGCGAGCACGGCGGCGTGTCGGTGTTCTCCGGCGTCGGCGAGCGCACGCGCGAGGGCAACGACCTGCTGCTCGAGATGACCGAGTCGGAAGTGCTCGACAAGGTCGCGCTCTGCTACGGCCAGATGAACGAGCCGCCGGGC
>DASREW010000003.1:0-3340 GCA_035651895.1 Gaiellaceae bacterium | reverse complement strand
CTACCGGGCGCTCGACGTGTTCGTCGAGGACGGGCTCGTGCGCAGGACGGACTTCGGTGACGGGCGGGCGCTGTACGAGATCGCCGCCGAGCACCGGCACCACCACGTCGTCTGCACCGCGTGCGGAGCCGTCGTCCACGTGCACGACGACGTGCTGCAGGACGCGTTGCGACGCGTCGAGCGGGAGTCGCACTTCGTTCTCGCGGATACCGAGGTGACGTTCTACGGGATCTGCGCCGCGTGCAGGGGGCGTCGCGACCCCGA
This sequence comes from Gaiellaceae bacterium, assembly GCA_035651895.1. Classification (GTDB taxonomy): domain Bacteria; phylum Actinomycetota; class Thermoleophilia; order Gaiellales; family Gaiellaceae; genus PALSA-600. The sequence goes on along the minus strand of DASREW010000003.1, from coordinate 3,076 downwards.
GCCTGCCGACTCGTAGCCGGAGGCCCATCCGCCTCGGCGCGGTCACTCTCCTCGACCGCGGCCACGCTGGGCAGCCGGAGAAAGGTCGTCCGCATCGCCGTTTGGGGCAGGCGCCGGCAGCTCCACCGTGGCGAGGAGTCCGCCCTCGGGTCGCGGCGCGAGGGCGAGGGTCCCGTCGTGTGCCCGCGCGATGCTGTTCGCGATTGCGAGACCGAGGCCGACGCCGGCCTGGTGCGAGCGTACGCGCTCCGTGCCGCGCTGAAACGGCTCGGCGAGCGTCGCGACGGTTGCCGCGGAGAGGCTCTCGCCCGTGTTCTCGACGGTGAGCGTTGCGCCGGCGCGTACGACGCGTGTCGTCACCCAGACGGTTCCCTGCTCCGGCAGGTTGTGGACGATCGCGTTGTGCACGAGGTTCGTCGTCAGCTGCAGCAAGAGCGCGTGCGAGCCGGTCGTGGGAGCTGCGTCGCTGACGACCTCGACCGTCACGCCGAGCTTCTCCGCGAGCGGCAGAAGCGTCTCGGCCGCTTCCTCCGCGACGAACGACAGGTCGACGCGCTCGCGGCCGAACGACCGTTCGTCGGCGCGACTCAGTAGGAGAAGCGCCTCGGTGAGGTTGATCGCTCGCGCGTTGATCGTGTGAAGACGGTCGACAAGCGCCCCGCTGTCGCGGTCCGGATCGTTGCGGGCAACGTCGAGCATCGTCTGCGTGATCGCGAGCGGGGTTCGCAGCTCGTGGGACGCGTTCGCGGCGAACCGCTGCTGCCCGGCGACGTGCGCTTCGAGGCGCGCGAGCATCGCATCGAAGCTGTCTGCGAGCTCGCGGAACTCGTCCTTTCGACCTTGCAGGCCGATCCGATGGGAGAGCGATCCGGTTGCGGCCGTGCGTGTTGCGTCGGTGATCTGTGCGAGCGGGGCGAGCATGCGTCCGGCGAGAAGCCACCCGCCCAGCAGTCCGAACACGAGCAGAAATCCCATCACCATCGCTGCGATCGGAGCGAAATCCCGCACGAGGGCAGCGTGGCTTCGCACCATGAAGATCACGCTCGGGTGCACGCCGCGCGAGAGGGAGAAGTACCCGACGGCGAGCAGAACGGCACCGGCGAGCATCAGAAAGCCGGCGTAGCTGAGGGTGAGCTTGAGGCGAACGCTCAACCCGGGCGCTCTATCCATGCTCGTCGCCCCGGCCCGTGTCGATCCGGTAGCCGACGCCGGGCACCGTCGCGACGAGCCACGGTTCGCCGAGCCGTTTGCGCAGCCCGGACACCGTGATGCGGACCGCGTTCGTGAACGGGTCCGCGTTCTCGTCCCAGGCGCGCGCCAGGAGCTCTTCCGCGCTCACGACGCCGCCTTCGGCGGCGACGAGAACCTCGAGCACCGCGAACTGCTTTCTCGTCAGCGCGACGTGACGGCCGTCGCGATAGACCTCGCGGCGAAAAGGGTCCACGCGCAGGCCCGCGATCTCGCGTACCGGCGGCCTGCTGTGGGCGCGCCGACGATCGAGCGCTCGCAGCCGGAGCACGAGCTCCCGAAGCTCGAACGGCTTGGTCAGATAGTCGTCGGCGCCGAGCTCGAACCCCGTGGCCTTGTCGTCGAGCCGGTCGGCCGCGGTGACCATCAGGATCGGCATGCCGCTGCCCGAGGCGACGATGCGCTCGGCGACCGCGTCGCCCGTCGGCCCCGGGATGTCCCGGTCGAGGACGGCGATGTCGTACGAATTGAGGTCGAGCAGCTCAAGCGCCGTGTCGCCGTCGCCCGCGATGTCCGCCGCGATGGCTTCCAGGCGGAGGCCGTCGCGGATCGCTTCGGCCATGAAAGGCTCGTCCTCGACGATCAGGACCCGCATGCCCCGATGCTAGAGGCGGCAGGTATCGGCGGCATATCGAAAACCGGATACGCACCGGCAACGCCGCGTCCCCGTGAATGCGGGCATGACCGACGCCCGGCGGACGCTGACGATCCTCGCCGCAGTGCCGCTCGTCGTCCTCGTGGCGATCGCTGCCGCGCGCGGGCAACAGTCGCGCGAGGCCGTCCGCGGTGAACAGCGGGGTGCTGCCGGGGAGGCGCTACCAGACACGGTGTGGCCGGCGCACGGCCAGGCGGCGATCCAGATCGGACGCGCGCGGATCCAGGCGGGCCCGGACCAGCACGCTGCTCCGATCGCGAGCGTCGCGAAGGTGATGACGGCCTACGTCGTGCTCCGCGACCATCCGCTGGCCCCGGGAGACGGCGGCCCGACGATCACGCTCACGGCCGACGACGTCGCCGATACCGACCGGCGGCGGCGACAGGAGGAGTCGATCGTGCCGATCGCCGCCGGCGAGGAGTTGACTGAGCGCCAGGCGCTCCAGGCGCTCCTGCTGCCGTCCGCGAACAACATCGCCGCGGTCCTCGCGCGGTGGGACGCCGGCTCGGAGAGCCGGTTCGTCGCGCGGATGAATGCGACCGCACGCGCATTGCGGATGACGCACACCCGCTACACCGACCCAAGCGGTTACGACGACAGGACAGTCTCGACCGCCGCCGACCAGCTGCGTCTCGCCGAGCGTGCGATGCGGCTGCCCGTGTTCGCGGGCATCGTCGCCGCACCGACCGCGACGCTGCCGGTCGCCGGTACCGTGCGCAACACGAACTCACTGCTAGGACACGGCGGATTCGTCGGCGTCAAGACCGGCTCGACCGCGGCGGCCGGCGGCTGCTTCGCCTTCCGGGCGATCCGCCGGATCCACGGCGAGCGCACGACGATCACCGGTGTCGTGCTTGGGCAGCCCGGTCACGACACGATCGCCGCCGGGCTCGCGGCCGCCGATGCGATGGTCGACCGCATCGCCGGGCGCGCGGCGAGATAGCCTCGACGGAGATGCCGCTCCGCGTCGCGATGCTCGCGCCGATCTCGTGGCGGGTGCCGCCGCGTCGCTACGGGCCGTGGGAGCAATTCGCGTCCCTGTTGACGGAGGGGCTGGTCCGGCGGGGCGTCGACGTCACGCTCTTCGCGACCGCCGACTCGGTCACGAGTGCGCGACTCGTCGGTACGGCGCCCACCGGCTACTCGGAGGACCCGGACCTGCACGCGAAGGCA
>DASREW010000002.1:0-218879 GCA_035651895.1 Gaiellaceae bacterium | reverse complement strand
CGAGGCCCGCGCTGAAGGCGGCGAGGGCGCCCGCCACGACCGGCGTCTGCGCCGGGGGGAAGTGCCCGCGCTGGAAGAGGATGCGGACGATCGGCTCGGCGAGCACCGCGCTGACGACCGCGGCCGGGACCAGGAGGAACGCGATCTGGCGCAGCCCCATCGAGACGGTGCTGCGAAAGCCCTCCATGTCTCCGCGCACGGCGAAGCGCGAGAGAGACGGAAAGAGCACCGTCGCGACGGCGACCGAGAACATCCCCTGCGGAAGCATGTAGACGAGGAACGCCTTCTGGATCGCGTTCGGGGCGAGGTTCGGGTCGATGAAGCGCGACGCGAACCACGTGTCGATCACCGCGTTGACGTTGATCAGGCCGAGCCCGAGCGTCACCGGCACCATCAGCTTGAAGACGCGCGCGACGGCCGGGTCGCGCCAGTCGAGGACGAGCTGCAGCCGGCCGTCGCGACCGCGAAGCCAGGGCATCGGCAGGAAGACCTGGATGAAGGTCGCGACGAGGATCGACGCGGCGTAGACGTAGAGCTTGTCGTTGATCCCGTGCGCGCGCGGCACTCCCAGCACGAGCCCGATCACGATCGCAACATTCCAGAAGACCGGCGAAAGGGCGGGCACGGTGAAGTGGTCGTAGCTGTTGAGGATCCCGACCACGATCCCGGAGACTCCCAAGAGCGCGACGATCGGGAAGAGCACGCGCGCGAGACCCGCGGTGAGCTGCGGGTCGTCCGCGTGGAACGGCCTGATCAGCACCGGCGCAACGAGGATGAACAGCGCCGTGAGCGCGCCGAGCCCCAGCAGCATGAGCCAGAAGAGCGTCGAGGCGACCCGCCAGGCGCGCTTGCGCTCGCCCTTCTCGAGCAGCTCGCTGAAGACCGGGACGAACGCCGACGAGAGCGCCGCGTCGGCGACGAGCGCGCGCACGAGATTCGGGATCTGGAACGCGACCGTGAAGGAGTTGATGCGCCCGGCCGAGCCGAAGTAGTAGGCGGCGACGATCTCGCGAACGAGCCCGAGCACGCGCGAGAGCCCCGTCGCGATGCCGAAGATCGCCGTGTTGCGCGCGACGCCGCTGCCGCTCCTCTCCCGCGCCGGCGGCTCCAGGATCACCGACCCCGGCTCGAGGATCATCGTCTCCGCCTCCGAAGGCCGCGCCGAGACCGGCCACCACTCGTCGAGGTCGTAGGTCGGCTTGCCCGCAGCGCGGCGGCGGGCGTTCCGCTGCTCCAGGCGCATCATCCGCTCGCGGGCGCGCTCGTCCACGGGCCTGAGCATACGGCCCGCCTCTGCTACCCTTCGCGCGCCCGCGACTGCGGGCATTTCTCACCATGCCGAACATCAAGCAGCAGAAGAAGCGCGTTCGCACAGCCGCCGAGGAGCGGCTCGAGAACCTGCGCTACCGCTCGACGATCAAGACGCTGACGAAGCGGCTCGCGACCGCGGCCGAAGGCGGCGACAAGGATGCCGTCGCCGAGGAGCACCGCAGCCTCGTCAAGCTGATCGACCGTGCGGTCGCCCGCGGCGCGCTCCACAAGAACACCGCCGCGCGCAAGAAGTCCCAGGCCGCGAAGGTCGCGGCCGGTTCCTAGGCCGCTTCCGGCCGCGTGATCTCGACGAGCGCGCGCTCGAGCTCGAGCTCGTTCTGCAGGCGCGAGCCGCCTTTCAGCGCATGGTCGAGCTGCGCGAGCCGCATGAGCGCCGCATCGAGCTCCGACGCGCTGAAGTTCCGCACCTGGGCGTAGAGCTTCTGCGCCGGGTACGGCTTGATCCCGATCTGCGAAGCCGCATCGGCGGCTGAAAAGCCGTTTGCTTCCAGCCGATGCGCGGCCCGTGCGCGGCGCACGTGGTTCGTGAGGCTGCCGACGAGCCGTGGGATCGTGCGCGAGACGGGATCGCCGGTCCGGTCGAGCATCCGCTCCGCTGCGCGTAGGACTCCGCCGACGTCGCGCTGGCCCCACGCGTCGGTGAGGCTCCACGGCGGCGACTCGGCCCGCGGGGCGACGAGCAGGTCGACCGCGTCCTCGGTCACCTCGTCTCCCGAGGCCCAGACGGCGAGCTTCTCGACCTCGCCCGCCAGCTCGTAGAGATCGTCGCCGACGAGCTCCGACAGCCGGCGGCAGACCTCGACGTCCGCCTTGGCGCCGTGCAGCGTGAACTGCTCGGCGATCCAGCGGTGGATCGCCTTCGTCTGCACGTCCCAGACGAGCACGTCGCCGGAACCTGCGACCGCCTTCGCGATCGGGGCGTCCTTCTTCAGCTCGCCGCCGACGAGCGCGAGCGTCGTCTCCGGCGTCGGCGACTTCAGGTACTCGGCGACCGCTTTCGCGTCGGGCGCCTTCCACGCCTCGACGTTGTCGACGAGCACGAGCCGCGCCCCCGCGCCGAACAGGCCGAGCGCGTTGCACGCGGCGACTGCGTCGTCGCCGCTGATCTCGCTCGCGTCGTGCAGCTCGACCGCGTCGGAGTCGAAGCGTCCGCGCAGCCGGGCCACCGCGCGGTCGACCTTCGGCCGGTCGCTGCCCGCGATCAGGTACGCCGGCTTCAGATCGTCTGCCATCGCAGCAAGGATAGGCGGATGGTTCGGATCGAGCGCTTCGAGGAGGTCGGATCGTTCTACGAGCGCGTCTCGCCGTACTTGTTGGAGAACGAGGCGGTTCACGCGGTACAGCTCGGCTTTCGTAGCACCCTGGAGAAGAACGCGCGTGCGTACGGCGACGCCGACCCGCTGCTGCTCGCCGTGGTCGACGAGGGGCGGATCGCCGGCGTGGCCGTGCGCACCCCGCCGCACAACCTCTTGCTCTCGCTGATGGAGCCCACCGCCGCGGAAGCGCTCGCAGACGAGCTCCGTGGCGAGACGCTGCCCGGTGCGATCGCACCGGTCGCCGTCGGCGAGGCGTTCGTCGCCCGCTGGCCGGCGGCGGCGACGGTCGCGATCGAGCAGCGCCTGTTCGAGGCGAGCGAGGTGATTCCGCCTCGACCGGTGACGGGCAGCATGCGCCTGTACGAGGAGCACGACCGCGAGCTGGTGCTGAGGTGGCTGGCGGCGTTCCACGAAGAGGCCCTCCCGGGTGAGGGGAACTTCGACCCGGAGCGCGACCTGGCCCGCCAACGCGAGAGCGCCGGCGACTTCGCCATCTGGGACGACGGCGGCCCGGTGTCGTTCGGTGCGTTCGGTTCGCCGACGCCGCACGGTATGCGGATCGGGCCGATCTACACACCGCCCGAGCTACGCGGGCGCGGGTACGCGAGCGCGCTGACCGCCGCGATCACCGAGCGCATCCTCGCCGGTGGCTGCAGGTTCAGCTTCCTTGCGACCGACCTCGCGAATCCGACCTCGAACTCGATCTACCAGCGCATCGGCTACCGCCCCGTCATGGACGTCACGGTGTGGCGGTTCGCGTGAGCCGGTGCACGGCGACCGCGAGCAGACCGAGTGCGGCGAGCCCCGCGACCGCGGCGTCCTGGCCGGTCACCTGCGCACCGGGAACCGCCGCGACGAGACGCGCGACCCCGGCGATGTAGGCAGCGACCCAGCCGTTCGCGTACGCGAGCGCGCCTGCCAGCGCCGGTGAGACGGGATCGACCGCTGCCGCGCCGAACGCCAGCGCGAGCAGCGCCGGCATCGCCGGCTCGGCGAGCACGTTCGCGAGCACGCCGAGCAGCGGCACCTGCCCGAACTGGAGCCAGAGGATCGGCGTGGTCGCGATCGTGCACGCGATCGAGATTGCGATCGCCGAGCGCATCCACGCGGGCAGTGGATAGCCCTCGAGGATCGCGTGCAGCGGCCGGCCGAGCACGAAGATCGCGATCACCGCGATGAACGACAGCTGGAAGCCCGCGTCGTAGAACGTGTACGGGTTCCAGCCGAGGAGCACGAGCGCCGCGATCAGCAGCACGTGCCAGCTGTCGCGTTGGCGGCCGAGGAGCCACGCCACCGAGATCGCGGCGCCCGACACCGCAGCGCGGATGACCGACGGCTGCGGGCCGACCGCCATCAGGTACGCGGCGATCGCAACGAGCGCGGCGACGTGCCCCCATGCGCCGTGGAGCCCGAAGGCGAGCGCCAGCGCGACGACTCCCGCGGCGAGCAGCACGACGTTCTCACCGGACACGGCGAGCAGGTGCAGCAGCCCGGAGCGCCGGAACGCGTTCTTCAGGCCGTAGGTGAGGCCGTTCTCGTCCCCCAGCAGCACGCCCTCGACGACGGCCCCCCGCTCACCTCCGAGCCCGGGCGCCGAGGCGCGGCGAAGCCACCGGCGGAGCCGGTCGGCGACGCCGCTGACCCCGCCGCGGTGACCGACGACCTGCCAGCGGTCGACCGACAGGACGACGTGGACACCTTGGCGGCGCAGCCACGTTCGCTCGTCGAAGCCGTGCTCCGGCCCCCGGGGGGCCTTCACGACCGCAAGGAGCCGCACGATCGCCCCCTGCGGCGGCGCGCGGCCGAGCGGCAACTCGAGCTCGACGCGCTCGTCGAGTCGCATGCCGCCAAACGACCGGAGCCGCGCGAACTGGCGCGCGACGAACGTTCCCGGACGTGCCTCGGCGGTCGTGACGGCAACGCCGTCTTCGGCCCGGCCGATCTCGCCGGTGAGCGCGCTCCGGTCGAGCGCGTCGAGCCGTGCGCTCCCCCACCAGCACCCGAGCCCGAGCGCGACCGCTGCAACGAGCCAGAGGCGCCGGACGCTCCGCGACACCGCGAGCGACCCGGAAGCGGCGACCGGGGCGAGCAGGAGCGCAGCGGGACCCGGCAGGCGCACGACGTTCGCGAACGCCAGCCCGACAACGGCGGCGCCGGCCACGACGTGCGCGGGCAGGACGCGGCTCATGGAATGAGCAGCCCCTTCCATTCGGCGAGCCGCGCCGGGCCGATGCCGGGAATCGCGTCGAGCTCGTCGATCGAACGGAAGGCGCCGTGCTGCTGCCGGTACGCGACGATCTTCTGCGCCGTCGTCGGGCCCACGCCCGGGAGTGCGTCGAGCTGCTCGGCCGTGGCCGCGTTCAGCGAGATCGGCGCCGACGGAGTCGTCGACCCGTCCGGCACGTCGCCCGACGACGGCGCCGACGCAGTCGTCGGCACGAGCACCTGCTCGCCGTCGGACACGGGCGCGGCGAGATCGAGCCCCGCGTGGTCGGCCTTCGCGGTCAGCCCGCCGGCGCGCGCGACCGCATCGGCGACGCGCGCGCCCTGCTCGAGGTGGATCAGACCCGGGTCGCGAACGGCGCCTTCGACGTCGACGACGACCGAAGCGGTGACGGCCGGCCGCACGGGGGCGGCCGCAGGCGCCGCCGAGCGAGCGGGCGCCGCGGCCGGCGCCGCAGTGGGCGCGCGGCCGTGCCGCAGCACGAGCACCAGCACCACCACAGCAGCCAGCGCGCACGCAGCGAGACGACGCGTCGAGACGGAGACGGGCAGCGAGTGCACCACTCCACGCTGCCGCGAAACCCGTCACGCGTGGGACACGCGTGTGTGACGAATCAGCGACTTCTCAGACGACGATGTTGACGAGCTTGTCCGGCACCACGATCACGCGCCGCTCGGCCGCCCCGTTCACGTGCGCTTGCACCTTCTCCGAGGCGCGCGCGAGCGCGACCAGCTCGTCCTCCGACAACCCGGCCGGCACCTGCACGCGGTCGCGCACCTTGCCGTTCACCTGCAGCACGAGCTCGACCGTCTCGCGCTGCAGCAGCGACTCGTCGGCGACGGGCCACGGCGTCTCCCAGAGCCGCGAGTGGCCGAGCACGCCCCACAGCTCCTCGCACACGTGCGGCGTGTACGGCTGCAGCACCGACACGGCCGTCTCCGCGGCGAACCGCGCAGCCGGATCCGTCGGAGCCTTCGACAGCTCGTTCGCGAGCTCCATCACGGCCGCGATCGGCGTGTTGAAGACGAAGCGCCGGTCGATGTCGTCGGTGACGCGGGCGATCGTCTCGTGCGCCTTGCGTGCGAGCGGCGTGTCGACGCCGTCCGGGGACGGAGGCTGCATCGCCGCCTCGTGCACGAGCCGCCAGAGCCGCCGGATGAAGCGCACGGTCGCCTCGATCCCGTCGGGCGTCCAGTCGATGTCCTGGTCGGCGGGACCCTGGAAGAGGATGTAGATGCGAATCGCGTCGGCGCCGAACATGTCGATCAGCTCGTCCGGTCCGACGCCGCCCTTCGACTTCGACATGCGCTTGCCGCCGAGGCGCACCCAACCCTGGTGGAACAGGCGCTGGAACGGCTCGCGGAAGCCGAGCATCCCGAAGTCGTTCAGCGCCTTGACGAAGAAGCGCGAGTAGAGCAGGTGGCCCTTCGCGTGGTCGATGCCGCCGATGTACTGGTCGATCGGCATCCACGCATCGACGAGCTCGCGCGAGAACGGCGCACCGGTGTTCGTCGGGTCGCAGTAGCGCAGGAAGTACCAGGACGAGTCGACGAACGTGTCCATCGTCTCGGCCTCGCGCCGCGCCGGGCCGCCGCACTTCGGGCAGGTGACGTTCATCCACTCCTCGTTGGTCGCGAGCGGCGCCATGCCCTTCGGCCGGTAGTCCTCGATCTCCGGCAGGAGCAGCGGCAGCTCCGACGCGGGCAGCGGCACGATGCCGTCCGCCTCGCAGTGGACGACGGGGATCGGCGCGCCCCAGTAGCGCTGCCGCGAGAAGCTCCAGTCACGGAGTCGGAAGTTGACCGCCGGCGCGCCGCGGCCCTGCTCACCGAGCGAGGCAACGATCGCGCGCTTGGCCTCCTCGACGGGCAGGCCGTCGAACTGCGCCGACGCGATGAGCGTCCCGTCGTCGGAGATCACCGGCACGACCGGCAGGTCGAACGCCGCCGCGAATTCGGCGTCGCGCTCGTCGTGCGCGGGCACGGCCATGATCGCGCCGGTGCCGTACTCCATCAGGACGTAGTCGGCGACCCAGATCGGGATCTGCTCGCCGTTCACGGGATTCGTGGCGTGACGGCCCGTGAAGACCCCGGTCTTCTCGCGCTGCTCGCGCTCCTCGGTCGTGCGCACGCCGGCAACGCGCGCGTAGGCGAGCACCTCCTCCTCGCGCTCGGTGCCGGCGACGAGCTTCTCGACGAGCGGCGACTCGGGCGCGATGACGAAGAACGTCGCACCGAACAGCGTGTCCGGGCGCGTGGTGAAGACGGGGATGTCGAGGTCGAGCCCGTCGACGCGGAAGAGCACCTCGGCGCCCTCCGAGCGGCCGATCCACGCGGTCTGGATCTTCTTCGTGCGGTCCGGCCAGTCGATCGTCTGCAGGTCGTCGAGTAGCTGGTCGGCGTACGCGGTGATCTTGAAGAACCACTGCGCCATGTTCCGCACCTCGACGACGTTGTCGCAACGCCAGCAGCGCCCGTCGACGACGTGCTCGTTCGCGAGCACCGTCTGGTCGAAGGGGCACCAGTTGACCGGCGCCTCCTTCCGGTAGATCAGCCCCTCCTCGAAGAACTTGAGGAACAGCCACTGCGTCCAGTGGTAGAAGGTCTGCTCGTGCGCTGAGACCTCGCGTTGCCAGTCGATCGCCCAGCCCATGCGGCGCATCTGGACGCGGATCGACTCGATGTTGCGCTCGGTGATCTCGAGCGGGTTGCCGCCCTCGCGGATCGCGGCGTTCTCGGCGGGCAGCCCGAACGAGTCGAAGCCCATCGGGCGCAGCACCTCGTAGCCGCTGCGCCGCCGGAAGTGCGTGACGACGTCGCCCAGCGTGTAGTTGAGGACGTGCCCCATGTGCAGCGTCCCCGACGGGTACGGGAGCATCTCGAGCTGGTAGAAGCGCGGCCGTTCGTCGCCCGGCGCGGGGTCGTCGACGTGGAAGGCCTGCTCGGCCTCCCAGACCTGCTGCCACTTGGCCTCGATTGCGTGTGCGTCGTATCTGTCCATAGAGACGAAAAAGCCTCTCGCGTGAGAGGCCGTGGGGAGCCGGCGCGGCGGAGGCCGCGAGGTTCCCTGCGTTACGTAAGGAGCCGTGCCATTGCCAGGATTCTAGCGGCGAAGGCGGCCGGGCGCCCACCAGTTCCAGTCGCCGAGGAGCGCCATCAGGCTCGGCACGAGCAGCGCGCGCACGAGCGACGCGTCGATCGCGACCGCGAGCGCGATGCCGAGGCCGAGCTCCTTGACGAGCACGATCCCGGACGTGGCGAACGAGCCGACCGCGACGCAGAAGAGCACCGCCGCCGCGGTGACGACGCGACCCGTGCGCTCGAGCCCGAGCGCAACAGCCTCGCGGTTCTCGAGCCCGTCGTCGTGCGCCTCGCGGATCCGCGAGAGCAGGAACACTCCGTAGTCGGTCGCGAGGCCGAACGCGATCGCGAAGAGCAGCACCGGCTGTGTCAGCTCGAGCGCGCCCTCGCTGCTGTAGCGGAGCACGCTCTCCAGCCGTCCGTCCTGGAAGATCCACACGAGGATCCCGAACGCGGCCGAGAGACTGAGCACGTTCATCACGACCGCTTTCAGCGGCAGCACGAACGAGCGCGTGACGAGGAACAGCAACACGAGCACGAGCGCCGCGAGCAGCCCGAAGGCGTACGGCAGATGACGCCGCAGGCTCGCAGCGGTGTCGAGGTACCACGCCGTGTCGCCGGTGACGCGAACGCCGGGGATCCGGCGGATGCGTTTCACGAGCGTCTTCGTCGCCGCGCTCAGCGGATCGGCGCGCGGCACGACCGTGAAGCTCCAGAGCCCCTGCACCCGCGTCGCCGCGTCGATCGACGCGACATCGGGGAAGCGATCGATCTCGCCTCGCACCGCGCGTGACGGCGCGACGACCTCGACCGGCGCCACGAGCCCGGCCGGGAAGTGCGCGCGCAGCGCGAGCTCCGCCTGGCGCGCGCTCGCGCTGGACGGCAGCACGAGCGCGTTCACGCCGGTGAAGCGCACGCCGAGGAACGGCAGGCCGAGCACGATCAGAAGCGTTGCCGCCCCGATCGCGATCGGGAGCGGCCTGCGCATGACGAAGTGCGCGAACCGGTACCAGCCTGCGGTTCGTCCAACGTCGACCTTGCGTACCGGGAGCGCGTCGATGCGCCGGCCGAGCAGCGCGAAGAGCGCGGGCACGACGGTCAGCGCGACCAGGCCCGCGAACGGCGCGACGATCAGGCCACCGATCGCCATCGAGCGCAGGAACGCGAGCGGGAAGACGAGCAGCGACCCGAAGGCGGCCGTCACGGTGATCGCGCTGAACGCGACCGTGCGGCCGGCGGTCGCGATCGTGGTCCGCAGCGCATCGAGCCCGGGGCCGGTCCGCGCGAGCTCCTCGCGGTAGCGCGAGACGAGCAGCAGGCTGTAGTCGATCGCGAGCCCCAGGCCGGCGCCCGTCACGAGGTTGAGCGCGAACACCGAAACAGGAGCAACGTCGTTGGCGGCGCGCAGCAGCGCGAGCGTCGTCGCGATCGAGAGGATCCCGGCGGCGACGGGCAGGAGCGCGGCGACGACGCTGCCGAAGATCCAGATCGCGAGCGCCGAGAGCAGCGGCAGGGCGATCAGCTCGGCGCGGAAGAGATCGCGCTCGGACTGCTTCTGCACCTGCTCGTTCGCGACGGCCGCTCCGCCGACGAGGCCGGGCAGCTCGCGCACGAGCCGGCGGGCGGCGGCGCTGTCGTTCGCGTGCTCCCGCAGGAAGCCGCTGACGAGCACGACTCGTCCGTCGCGGGACCGGCGCGCAGAGACGCCCGCAATCGCGGGGTCGCGGCGGAGCACGCGCTCGGCCTTCGGCGCGAGCGCCGGCTCGACGACGGTCACGATCGACGGCCCGGGCAGGACGCCGGTCGCCCGTCCGAGGAGCTGCTCGGTGCGGAAGCTCTCGGAGCGCTTGTCCTGGAAGTCGTTGCTCGTCGAGCTGAGGTGGCTGGGGGTCGCCGCGCCGAACACGCCTGCGACGACGGCGACGACGAGGGCGCCGCCGAGGATCGCGCGCGGGCGGCGGTACGCGAGCTCGGCCAGCAGGCGCAGCATGCAGCAGAGCACAATGCCTGACGTGCATCCCCTGGCCGACCTGTTGCCGGACACCGCCCACGTCGACAAAGGCGAGCTCGTGCTCGGCGGGGTGCGCGCGTCCGAGCTCGCGCGCGCGTTCGGGACGCCGGTCGTCGTCTACGACGAGGAGACGATCAGGGCCAGCGCGCGGGCCTACCGCGAGGCGGCGCCCGGCGCGCTCGTCGTCTACGGGACGAAGGCGTTTCCCTCCGTGGCGGTGCTCGAGCTGCTCGCGGCGGAGGGCGTCGGCGCCGACGTCTCCACGGCCGGCGAGCTCGCGTTCGCGCGCCGCGCCGGGATCGCGGGCGACCGGCTCGTGATCCACGGCAACAACAAGGAGGACGAGCTGCTGCACGCCGCCGCCGCGGAGGAGGCGCTCGTCGTCCTCGACTCGCTCGAGGAGCTCGACCGCGCGCGCGCCGCCGGCTGCGCGCGCTTCCTCGTCCGCGTCACGCCCGGCATCGAGGCTGACACGCACGAGGCAATCAAGACCGCGCACCACGGCTCGAAGTTCGGGCTCCCCCCCGATGACGCCGTCGAGCTGCTCCGGCGCGCACCCGAGTGCGAAGGCCTGCACGTTCACGTCGGCTCGCAGCTCGTGCACTTCGGCGCGTCGCTGATGACCGTCGACTGGGTCGGGCAGTTCGCGGCGCGCGTGCGCGCAGAGCTCGACTGGACGCCGCGCATCGTCGACCTCGGCGGCGGCCTCGGCGTGCGCCACGTCCTCGAGGAGCCGTCGTTCACGATCGGCGAGTTCGTCGCCGGTCTCGTCTCCCAGCTCGAGCAGGCGTGCGAGCTGAACGACCTGCCGCAGCCGCAGCTGATCCTCGAGCCCGGCCGCTCGCTCGTCGCGCGCGCCGGCGTCACGCTCTACACCGTCGGCGGCGTGAAGCGTGCGAGCGCGGCGACGACGTACGTCACCGTCGACGGCGGCATGTCCGACAACCCGCGACCGGCGATGTACGGCGCGCGCTACGCGGCGCTCGTCGCGACCCGAGCGGACGCAGAGGCCGACGGGAGCTTTGCGGTCGCCGGCAAGCACTGCGAGTCGGGCGACGTGCTGATCGAGCGGGTCGACCTGCCCGAGCCGGTGCGCGGCGACATCCTCGCCGTGCCCGTCACGGGCGCCTACACGCTCGCGATGTCGTCGACCTACAACGCCGTCCCGCGCCCCGCAGCCGTGCTCGTGCGCGACGGCGAAGCGCGCGTGATCCGCCGCCGCGAGACGGTCGACGACCTGCTGGCGCTCGAGGCCTGAGCTAGTCGCCCGCGACCGGCGAGTACGGGCAGCGCTGGTTCGCCGCCGGCGGGTCTTCGGCGAGCAGCTCCGGCACGGTCACGGCTCGCAGGTGGCGCTTGTGGATCGCGGCGAGGATCTGCGGCAGCGCCGCCACGGTCCACGGATGCAGGTCGTGCATGATCACGATCGCGCCCGGCCGGAGACCGCGCTCGACGTTTCGCACGACATCGCTCACACGCGCTTCGGGCAGATCGTCCTGTGAGTCGACGTCCCAGAACACCTCGAGCAGCCCCAGGTTCCGGACCGTCTCGTCCGTGCGCAGGGTGTGCAGCGCGTACGGCACACGGAAGAGAACCGGCGTCACGCCCGTGTCCTCCTCGATCGCGGCCTGCGTCTGGACGACCTCGAGCCACACGAGCCAGGTCGGCAGCCGGCGCAGATCGGGATGCGACCACGTGTGGTTGCCGATCGCACCGACGCTCGCGTCGAGGCGCGCCGCCTTCGGCCAGTACTGCAGCCGGTTGCCGACGAGGAAGAACGTCGCCCGCGCGTGGAAGCGGCGCAGCGTCCGCACGATCGCGGCGCTGTACGGCGACGGCCCGTCGTCGAACGTCAGCGCGACGGCGTTCCCGTGCGAGCCGCCGCACGAGACGAGCTGGTCGCGCGCCAGCTCGGCCGCCACGGCCTGCGACTGCGCACGCGGCGACGGCCGCCGGGCCGCTGCCGCCGGAACGGCGGCGACGAGCACGAGCGCGAGAGCGAGAGCGAGCGCGATCCTCATCGACTACATACGCGCGCGGAGCGCGATCACGTCCGCGACGAACGGCTTCGTCACCGCGTAGACCCCGACGTCCTCGACCGCCTTCTCGCCTTCGTACCAGCCGGCGAGCGCGAGCGAGACGTTGCCGTGGAAGACCTGCAGCAGGTGGCGCAGGTACAGCACGCCCACCTCGATGTCGCCGTCGACCGTGTGCGGGATCGGCCGGCCGGCGAGCACCGTCTCGACGTACGCGCGCGTCGTCGGCAGCGTCTGCAGGACGCCGCGCGCGCCGGCCGACGAGACGAGCGTCGTCTGGAAGCCGGACTCCATCCACGCGAGCGCCGTGACGAGATGTGGATCGACACCGAGGCGCTCCGCCCACGCGGTGAGCTTCGCGCGCACGTCCACCGCCGACGGCTCCGCCGCAGCCGGGAGGCGGAGACGCTGGCCGATGATGATCGGAGCCGCGGCGTCGATCCGGTTCAGCGCTGCGACGGCGGCAACGGTCGTCCCGGCTCCGGCCGCGATCGCGGTCAGCGTGTCGCCCGGCCGCACGACGTGGACGGTGGTGATCTCGGACACCGGAGTCGTCGCAGGCGCACGCACCGGCACGGCGTCTCGATGGACGATCGCGGCGAGCGTGCGCGGACCGACCACCCCGTCGGCGGTGAGGCGAAGCCGTCGCTGGTAGCGGCGCAGCGCGCCCACCGTCTCCGATCCCATGTACCCGTCCAGCGCGCCGCTGTAGACGTGTGCGCGCGTGAGCAGGAACTGGAGCACCGCGACGTCGAAGCCGAAGTCGCCGCGCACGAGCTGGCGCGAGCCGAAGAGCGGCCGTCCGAGCGGGCCGAGCGCGAGGCGCGTCTTCGCCGTCGCCGCGCCGACCGGCAGGCCGTGCTGGCGCTGGAAGATGTGGATCGCTGCCGCGGTCTTCGGCCCGGCGATGCCGTCGATCGGGGCCAGGTAGAGGCCGTGCGCGCGCAGCGCGACCTGAAGGCCTGCGATCTGCGGGTTGACACCTGCCTGCGCTCCGCCCGGCGCGGCCAGTGCCGCCAGCGACAAGATGACGGCGAGACGCGTTGTCACGGAGCCGGACCGTTTCGGCCCGCGTGGCCGTCCTCCTGCTTTACGCAGCGAGCCGCGAGCGGAGCCGGCCGAGCTGCTCGTCCGACAGCCCCGCCGCGCGCAGGTACGCCTCCACCCCGCCGAGCTCCCGGTCGAGGTGCTCGAGCGCCCGCCGCATCGCCTCGGGCGGCGTGCCGATGAGCAGCTCGCGCCGCGCCTGCTCCTGCGCGTCCTCCGCCGCCTCGAGCCACGCGCGCGTGCTCGCGCTGAGCCGCCCGGAGCTCAGGTGGTAGTCGCGGACGATCTCGTCGATCGAGGCTCCCGCGGCGCGCAAGGTGAGCGCGGCGATGATCCCCGTCCGGTCCTTGCCGCCGGCGCAGTGAAAGAGAACGACGCCGTCCGCGTCGGCGATCGCGGCGAGCGCGCGGCCGATGCTCTCGCGGCGGTTCTCGAGCGCCCAGACGTAGACCCACGTCCAGTACGACTCGGGGCCCGAGTGCTCCTCGATGTGGTCGTGGAAGTTCGGATCCTCGTCGCCCATGAGCGACACGTGGACGACCTCGACGCCGATGTCGCGCGGCGGGTCGGCCGTGAGCTCGACCGGCAGGCGGAGGTCGACGATCCGGGTCACGCCGTGCTCGGCCAGCGCGCGCCAGCCCGTGTCGCTGAGGTAGCGGACGTTGTCCGCGCGCACGACGACGCCGTACCGCGTCTCGCCGCCCTGCTCCAACGGGATGCCGCCGAGGTCGCGCACGTTCGCGCAGCCCTCCCACACGAGCTCACGGTTCACGCGGCGGTCGGCTCTGCTCCGAGGTACGCCTCGATGACGATCGGGTTGCGCTGAACCTCGTCGGGCGTTCCCTCGGCGATCTTGCGTCCGAAGTCGAGCACGTGGATGCGCTCGGCCGTGCTCATCACGAGCCCCATGTGGTGCTCCACGAGGAGCACGGTGAGCTCGAAGTCGTCGCGCAGCTTTCTGATGAACGTTCCGAGCGCCGAGACCTCCTCGTGGTTCAGGCCGCCGGCCGGCTCGTCGAGCAGCAGCAGGCGCGGCTCGGCGACGAGGGCACGTGCGAGCTCGACGCGCTTGAGCGTCCCGAACGGCAGCCCTGCGGCCGGCCGCCCGGCGACGTCCGCGAGCCCCACGTACTCGAGCACCTCGCGCGCGCGGGCCTCGACGTTCGACGGGCGGAACGGTCGCGTGCGCGTGTGCGCGCCGACGAGGACGTTGTCGAGCACCGTCATCGTGCGGAACAGCTCGACGTTCTGGAACGTCCGCGCGATGCCGCGCCGGACGATCCGCTGCGGCGGCGTGTGCAGGAGGCTCTTCCCGTCGAAGTCGAGCGTGCCCGCATCCGGCCGGTAGAGCCGCGTGATCACGTTGAACAGCGTCGTCTTGCCTGCCCCGTTCGGGCCGATCAGCCCGACGATCTGGCCCTTTTCCACCTCCAGCGAGACGTCGTCGATCGCGACGATGCCGCCGAAACGGCGGGTGACGTTCCGCACGGAAAGGAGGGCCACACCGTGACTTTAACCGCCGTTTCTGCGTTGTCTCCCAAAGGAGGCGTTTCTGTATGACCGTCAACGGCGTGAACAGAGCGCCGGCGACACTCGTCGGCGCAGCTATCGCAGGCGCATTGCTGTGGGTGGCGGCGGCGTACGTCGACCGTCACACGAACGGCGGCTACTGGGCCGCATACGGGATCATCGCCGGCGCGGGCTTCGCGTTCGGGCTGTCGCAGCTCCGCGGCGGCGGCGGGCATCCGCCCGCCATGTTCCTGCTCGCCTTCCTGCCCGTGCTGATCGCAGTCGGCTGGGTGGGGTTCGCGATGCAGCCGCACACCGGCTTCGGCAGCGGCACCGTCAGGGGCTGGTCGAGCGACATCGGCATCCTCGACGTCGTCCGCACCGTCGGCACCTGGCTCGGCGTGCTCGCGTTCGGTCTCGGCTACACGCTCGCCGCGACCTTCGAACCGCTCACGCGTCGCCGCGTCGTCGCCGAGCCGCCGGTCGACGGGACCGCGGCGGACGCACCGACGACCGCCGAACGGCGCGAGCTCGCGCGCGATCGCGAGACCGTCACCCGGTAACGGGCGCGCGGCAGGCGAACCGTTCGCAGACGTACACCGCGGTCGCTCCGGCGGCCGCGGTGCGTCCTGCGAGCAACGGGACGTCGTCTGCGGGGCCGTAGGCGATCACGTCGGTCGGCGCGGCGGATGTGACGTACTCGAGCGCATGCGGCGCGGCCGGGTCGCCGACGATCGCGAGCTCACGGTGCGGCGCGAGGTGCTGGTCGAGCGCGACGAGCGCCCAGCCGAACGCCGTCGGCATCCGCGCGGCCGCATCGCGGACGAGACGTAACACCGAGACCGCGCGCTGCTCGAGCTCGTCGTCGCCCCAGATCCGCGCGAGCCGCAGAAGCACGTAGGCGAGCATCGCGTTGCCGCTCGGCGTCGGGTGGTCGTCCACCTCTTTCTTGCGCGCGACGAGCTGCTCGCCGTCGGCGGGCGTCTGGAAGAACCCGCCCGCCTCGTCGTCGGCGAAGAGCTCGACCGCGAGCGTCGCGAGCCGGTGCGCCTCGCGGAGCCAGCGCGGATCGGCGGACGCGACGTGCAGCTCCAGCAACCCGTACGCGACGTCGGCGTAGTCCTCGAGGTAACCGGTTCCCTTTGCGACGCCCTCCCGCCAGGTGCGGTGCAGGCGGCCGTCGCTCGTCGAGAGCGGACCGAGCAGGAACGCGGCGAGCCGCTCCGCCGGCTCGACGCGGCCGCCCTGCGCGAGCGCCGCGAGCATGAGCCCGTTCCACGACGCGATCGCCTTGTCGTCGCGGAGCGGCTGCTCACGCTCGGCGCGGATCGCGAGCAGCCGTGCGCGCGTCTCGTCGTCGAGCTCGCCCCGCAGGATGGAGCGACCGCCCTCGAACGGCTCGAGCAGCGCGTCCGGCGCGCCCTCGCCCGGTGCCCAGGTGAACGTCAGGCCTTCGACGCCGTTCGTGTCCGCGTCCTGTGCCGAGGCGAAGCCGCCGCCCGCCAGCGCGAGCTCGCGCAGCGCGTAGTCGAGCGTGCGGTCGGCAATCGCGCGGTAGCGCTCGTCGTCGAACCGCTTCGCGGCGTGTAGGTACACGGAGGCGAGGAGCGCGTTGTCGTACAGCATCTTCTCGAAGTGCGGCACGAGCCATTTCGTGTCCACCGAATAGCGGTGGAAGCCGCCGCCGACAACGTCGTGCATACCGCCGGCGGCCATCGCGTCGAGCGTGCGCCGCGTCATCTCCTCCTCGCCGCGGCGGAGCAGCAGCTCGAGCAGCGGCCCCGGCGGGAACTTCGGCGCGCGCCCGAAGCCGCCCCACGTCGGATCGAAGACGGCGCGTGCGTTCTCGAGCGCCTGCTCGAGCAGCGACGCCTCGAGCGGGTCCGGCGACGGCTCGAGCCGCGAGCCGGCGCGGATGTGCTCGCTCAGGTTGGCGCCGGAGCGGTGCACCTCGTCGCGCTCGCTCTCCCACGCCTCGGCGACGGCGAGCAGCACCTGCTTGAACGCCGGCAGCCCGTGGCGCGGCTCGGGCGGGAAGTACGTGCCGCCGAAGAACGGCTCGCCGCCGGGCGTCAGGAACACGGTCATCGGCCAGCCGCCGCTGCCGGTCAGCGCAACGACCGCGTCCATGTAGACCGAGTCGAGGTCCGGCCGCTCCTCGCGGTCGACCTTGATGCAGACGAAGTGCTCGTTCATCACCCGCGCGGTGAGCGCGTCCTCGAACGACTCGCGCTCCATCACGTGGCACCAGTGGCACGCGGCGTAGCCGATCGAGAGCAGGATCGGCTTCTCCTCGGCTCGGGCGCGCCCGAGCGCCTCGTCGCCCCACGGATACCAGTCGACCGGATTGCCCGCGTGCTGCAGCAGGTACGGCGACGTCTCGTGCGCGAGCCGGTTCACCCGGTTAGCGTAAAGAGGCTCTCACACGATGCGCTTCGTCGACCGGGTGCGATCGGCGAGTGCGATGCAAGGACGCAGGGAGCGCCCATATGCAGTGCATATGGGCGTGACCGAGGACGCGGCAGCGTGCCGCCGAGCGCAGCCGGGCGACACAAGGCTCATTGTGTGAGAGCCTCTCATCCGATGAAGCGATTCGGCGATTTCACGGCCGGCGACGTCTATCCCTCGGCGGTCGCGCGCACCGTGACGGAGACCGACAACCTGCTCTTCACGATGCTCGCGATGAACACGAACGAGCTGCACTTCAACGAGGAGGCGGCGCGGGCGAGCGAATGGGGCAAGCCGCTCGTCAACTCGACGTTCACGCTCGCGCTCGTGCTCGGGCTCTCGGTGCGCGACACGACCGAAGCCGGCGGCGTGAACCTCGGCTGGAAGGAGATCCGCCTCCCGCACCCGGTCTTCGTCGGCGACACGATCCGCTCCGAGACGGAAGTGCTCTCGGCGCGGCCCTCCAACTCGCGGCCCGCCTACGGGATCGTGGAGGTGCGCACGCGCGGGCTGAACCAGCGCGACGAGGTCGTGTGCGAGTTCGAGCGCAGCTTCATGATCCCGCGCTAGAGCTGTAGCTCCCAGCCCAGCACGCGTTCGGTCACGTCGAAGCCGAGGTCCTCGTACGCCTCGAGGGTCTCGTCGGAGTCGCCCCACGAGTCGAGGTCGGCCGGCCCCTCGCCGAGCACGACGCATGCGTGCAGCAGGAGCGAGGCGTACGCGTCGGCGGAGCGGCTCTGTGGGAGAACACCCGGGCCGTCGATCAGCCGCTCGTCCGGCCAGACCGTGCACAGCCCCACCACCGGCACGCCGACGACGACCGCGCCGGGTGGCGGCTCTGCCAGCGGGGAGACGAACTTGTGTCCCCACAGACCGGCATACGCGCGCGCGAGCACCTCGGCGTAGTCGCGCTCCTCGAGGAGCGGCGGCGTGCGCTGTCGGACCGGCACCGCATCCGCGTGCATGCGGACGTACGCACCTCTGCTCCGGAACCCGTGCGCGGTGAGGTCGTCGTTCGTGTGCACCCAGAGGAGCTCGGCACCGGCCGCGCGTGCCCGCTCGGCGTCCCCCTCCGTGAACGCCTCGAGCTCGACGACGCGCTTGCCGTCGACGGACACGACGACGTCTACGGCCACTGCGACGCGCGGTAGAGCTGCCCCTCAAGCCGGCGGCCGAGCACGCCTTCGAGCCAGCGCGCCACCTCGCACAACGCGCCAACGTCCACTCCCGTCTCGACGCCGTCGCGCTCGAGCTGCCAGACGAGATCCTCCGTGGCGACGTTGCCCGTCGCGTTCGGCGAGAACGGACAGCCGCCGAGCCCGCCGACCGACGCGTCGAGCACCGTCGCGCCGCCGGCGAGCGCGCCCCACGCCGACGCATAGCCCTGGTTGCGGGTGTTGTGCAAGTGCGCGCCGACGCGCGGGCCGACGATCGAGACGCGCTCGACGAGCCGCTCGACGCGGCGCGGCGTCGCAACGCCGATCGTGTCGGCGAGCACCAGCTCGTCCGCGTCGGCGAACGACTCGCAGAGCTCCGCGACCGCACCCGGATCCACCTCGCCCTCGAACGGGCAGCCCCAGGAGCACGACACCGTGACGGTGACCGGCTTCGTCGCCGCGGCGACGATCGCCCGCGTGCGCGCCACCGCCTCCGCGAGCGTCGCGTTGCCGTTGCGCTCGTTGAACGTCTCCGTCGCCGCGAGCGTGCAGTTGACGCGGTCGAGGGTCGTCGCCGCGAACCGCTCCCACCCGCGCTCGTTGAGGACGAGCCCGGACAGCTCCGCGCGGCCGCGGTCGGCGGCCGCGACGACCTCCTCGGCTCCCGCCATCTGCGGCACGCGGTCGTCGCGCACGAACGACACCGCCTCGATCCGGGACAAACCTCCGGCCGCGAGGCGCGAGACGAGCTCCGCGCGCACCCCCGGCGCGAGCGCCTCCGGCTCGTTCTGCAGGCCGTCGCGGGGGCCGACGTCGCAAATCGTCACGCGCATGCGGCTACCGTAACGCCATGCACACGTCGGCTTCGTTCAGCGCGACCGTCCGTGTCCGGCTGGACGACTCGCCCGGCACCTTCGCCCGCTTCGCCGCGGCAGTCGGTGAAGCCGGCGCATCGCTCGGCGCGATCGACATCGTCCGCGTCGAGCGGCTGACGAAGATCCGCGACGTCACCGTTCTCTGCGCCGATGCGAACCATCTCGACGAGGTGGTCGAGGCGGTCAGCAACCTCGACGGGATGGAGGTGCTGCACGTCTCCGACCGGACGTTCCTCATGCATCTCGGCGGCAAGATCGAGATCGTGCCGCGCGCGCCGGTGAAGACGCGCGACGACCTCTCGATGGCCTACACGCCCGGCGTCGCCCGCGTCTCGCGCGCGATCGCCGACGACCCCGCGAAGGTGTGGACGCTGACGGCGAAGCAGCACATGGTCGCCGTCGTCACCGACGGCTCGGCGGTGCTCGGCCTCGGTGACATCGGCCCCGAGGCCGCGCTTCCGGTGATGGAGGGCAAGGCGATGCTGTTCAAGGAGTTCGGCGGCATCGACGCGTTCCCGATCTGCCTCGCGACGAAGGATCCGGACGAGATCGTCACCGCGGTCAAGGCGATCGCACCCGGTTTCGGCGGGATCAACCTCGAGGACATCGCCGCGCCGCGCTGCTTCGAGGTCGAGCGCCGCCTGCAGGAGCTACTCGACATTCCCGTCTTCCACGACGACCAGCACGGAACGGCGATCGTCGTGCTCGCCGCGCTGCTGAACGCGCTCGAGGTCGTGGGCAAGAAGCTCGAGGACATTCGCGTCGTCACGACCGGCTGCGGCGCGGCCGGGACCGCGGTGACGAAGATCCTGCTCGGCGCGGGCGCGCGCGACATCGTCGGCTGCGACGAGGAGGGAGCGCTCTACCGCGGCCGCCCCGGTCTCAGCGACGCGAAGCGCGAGTACGCCGAGCTGACGAATCCGCGCGACCTCCGCGGCACCGCCGACGAGCTGCTCGCGGGCGCGGACGTCTTCATCGGCGTGTCCGTGCCAGGCGCCGTGAGCCGGGCCGGGATCGCGGCGATGTCGCCGGGTGCGATCGTCTTCGCGCTCGCGAACCCCCAGCCGGAGATCGAGCCCGAGGTCGTCGAGGACGTGGCCGCCGTGATCGCGACCGGCCGCAGCGACTACCCCAACCAGATCAACAACGTGCTCGCCTTCCCCGGCGTCTTCCGCGGTGCGCTCGACGTGCGCGCACGGGCAATCACCCACGGGATGCAGGTCGCCGCCGCGCGCGCACTCGCCGCCGTGATCCCGCCGGAGGAGCTTTCCGCGGACTACATCGTCCCGAGCGTGTTCGACCGGACGGTCGCACCCTCGGTCGCGCAGGCCGTCTCCGAAGCGGCGATCGCCGAAGGCGTCGCACGCCAGCGGCTCGAGACGACCGCTTAGGCCGGCGACGGCGCCGGGACCGGCGCGGGCAGCTCCACCGGGTCGCGTGGCCGTGCCGGAAGCAGCGCGACGACGACGGTCGTGACGGCGACGCCCGCCCACTGCCAGCCGGTGAGCGACTGCCCGAACTTGAAGTAGCCGATCAGCACGGCCGTGACCGGGTAGGCGAGCTCGGCGATCGTCGCGGCCACGGCCGGTGTCGAGCGCAGGCCGTAGTAGTAGATGAACATCGCCGCGAAGCCCGTGACGACCGCGAGCACCGCGATCCAGAACGTGTTGTGCCACGACGAGAACGCCGACGTGCCCACGACGAACAGCGCGACCGCGCTACCGGCGAGCCCGAACAGGAAGCGCAGCGTCGTGACGTGCTCGAAGCGCATGTCACGCGCCAGGTAGCGCCCGAAGACGGTGCCGAGCGCCCAGAGCAGCGCAGCGCCGAGGGCGTAGGCCATCGTCGCAAGCCCGTGCGCCTTCGGATGGAACGGATCGGGGACGCCCATCAGCCATGTCCCCGCGAGCGCCGCGACGAGGTACCCGGCGAAGCGATAGCGCGGCCGCTCGCCGAGAACGATCATCGCCGCGATCACGGCGAAGACCGGCTGCACCTTCTGCAGCACGACCGGCGTCACGAAGTCGTTGTGCGCGAAGAGCGCCTGCGTGAAGAGGATCGTCGCCACAGCCGACGCGCCGGCGCCGATCAGGATCGCTGCGAGCACGTGCCGCCAGCCGAGCCGGAACACGGCCGCCAGCGCGCCGAACGCGAACGGCAGCGTCAGCGCGACGAGCACGACGTGCTCGCCGAACACGATCGTCGTCGCGGTCGTCGTTCCCGAGAGCGACGCGCGGATCCACTGGTCGAAGCCCCAGAGGGCGGCCGCGAACGCGACGAGACCGATTCCCAGTGACCGGCGCATGGCCGGAGCGTAGTTATCCGGAGGCAGGCACCGTCACGCCGTCGTCCACAACGACGCTCGCGGTCTGCCGGCGCACGGCCGAGGCGAAGAAGTAGCCGACGATCCCGAACGCGATGATGACGGCGAGGGTTCCGAGCGTCAGCACCTCGAACGTGCCGCGCGAGACGCCCCACGTGCCGTGGAAGTCGTAGGACACGCCGAAGAGCCGCTCGAGCGTGCCCGGGAAGAGCCCCTCCCAGGTGCCGAGCGCGATCCAGAACATGACGAGGATCGTCGAGGCCCAGATGCCGGCCAGTCCCCACGGGTGCCGGTACGGACGGTAGACGTGCGGGTGCGTGTACCGGAGCTTCAGCGCCGTGGGGAAGATCCAGAGGTACGAGATCAGCGTCGTCGTGATCGCGATCGTCAGCACGACGTAGAACTTCGCGTTTGCGCCCGCGTCGAACGCGGCGAGCGC
The DNA here is from genome assembly GCA_035651895.1 of Gaiellaceae bacterium. Classification (GTDB taxonomy): domain Bacteria; phylum Actinomycetota; class Thermoleophilia; order Gaiellales; family Gaiellaceae; genus PALSA-600. The sequence continues at coordinate 197,082 of DASREW010000002.1, read as the reverse complement.
AACGATGCAGAAGATGCTCGAGACGACACCGGACATGACGTTCACGCGCACCGGCGTGCCGAGCTTCCTGTTGAACACGCCGAAGAACGGGAAGAACGAGCCGTCGTACGCGGCGACCGCCTGAATGCGGTCGGAGCCGATCATCCACACCGCGCCCGAGGTGATGAGCGCGCCGATGAAGCACAGCGTCATCACGATGAGCAGCGCGTGCGCCGCGCCGCCGTACACACCCTGGAAGGCGACGGTCACCGCGTCGATGAAGCCGCCGATGTTCGTCACCTTGCTCGCCGGCAGCACGAGCAGGATGCAGAACACGGGCACGACGTACATCAGCACGCCGGTGATGCCGCTGCGCAGGATCGACAGCGGAACGTCGCGCTGAGGGTCCTCCATCTCCTCGGCCGCGCCGTTCTGGAGCTCGAAGCCGACGTAGTTGAAGAGCAGGACGGGCACCAGCCCGAAGAAGACCGTGCGCGTCGGGCTCCAGTGGCCCTGGAAGCTCGAGAAGCCGTGCTTCGCCCCGTAGATGATCATCGTGAGCGAGAAGAAGCCGAGCACGACTGCGCGGAGAATCGCCCCCGCGTTCGGGATCCACTTGCCGTAGCGCAGCGAGATGATCGCGACGCCGATCGAGATCCAGATGAAGACCAGACAGAAGACGTAGTCGCCGGCGGTGCCGTTGCCGATCGAGCTGACGTTCGCCGACCAGGCGGCGACCGCCGTGAAGGCGAGCGACCCGCCCACCCACAGCGGATTCGTCACCCAGTAGAGGATCGCCGCGATCCCGCCGTGGAAGCGCCCGAACGCCATCTTCGTCCACTCGTACGGGCCGCCCTCCTGCGTGAAGGCCGAACCGACCTCGGCCATCAGGAGCATGTACGGCGCGACGAACAGCACGGCCGTGACGAGGAGCCACACGAATCCCTCCGGGCCGTTCGACGCGACGGTGCCGAGCGTGTCGAGCCCAACGAACGCGCAGATCGAGAAGAACACCATGTCGAATCGTCGCAGCGACTTGATGAGCTTCCGCTTCTCTTCGAGCGCGAACGTGGTCGTCTGCTCGGTTACGGCCGACATGGCTCCTCCTAGTGGATTCGTTTCGTGGCCTCGCCGAGCACGTCGCCGAGCACTCCGACGATCTCGGAGAACTCCTCCGGTCCGGCGACAAGCGGCGGCGAGATCTGCACGACCGGATCCTCGCGGTCGTCGGCTCTGCAAATCAACCCGTGCTCGAACAACGCGCGCGACAGGTACCCCCGGAGCAGCGACTCCCGCTCCTCTTGCGTGAACGTCTCTCGTGTCTCCTTGTCCTTCACCAGCTCGATCGCGTACAGGAAGCCGGTGCCGCGAAGGTCACCGACGATGTCGAGCTCGAGCAGCGTCGCGAGCTGCGACCGGAGCTCGTCCTGCGTGTCGCGGACGTGCTCGACGATCTTCTCGCGCTGCATGATCTCGAGGTTCTTGAGCGCGACCGCGCAGCCGACGGGGTGGCCGCCGAAGGTGATGCCGTGCGAGTACATCGCCGTCTCGCTGCCAAATGCCTCGTAGACCTTGTCGGCGACGAGCACCGCGCCGATCGCCGCGTAGCTCGACGAGAGGCCTTTCGCGCAGGTGATCAGGTCGGGCGTGAAGCCGTACTTGATGCTTCCGAACCACTCGCCCGTGCGGCCGAAGCCGGTGATCACCTCGTCGGCGCAGAGGAGGATGCCGTAGCGGTCGCAGATCTCGCGCACGCCGGCGAAGTAGCCGTCCGGCGGCGTGAACGAGCCGCCGGCGTTCTGCACCGGCTCGAAGATCACCATCGCCACCGTGTCCGGCCCCGCTTGCAGGATCGCGGCCTCGAGGTCGTCGAGCAGGAACGCCGTGAACTCGTGCTCGGTCTCGTCCGCGGGCCGGTGGTAGCGGTTCGTGTTCCGGACGTGCACGACGTCCGGCACGAGCGGCTCGAACGGCGCGCGCAGCGCCGGGATGCCGTTGATCGAGAGCGCGCCCATCGTCGTGCCGTGGTAGGCGGTCCGCCGCGCGACCGCCTTCCAGCGCCGCTCGCCGCGCGCTGCGTGGTACTGGCGCGCGAGCTTCCACGCCGACTCGACCGCCTCGGAGCCGCCCGAGACGAAGAACGCGCGGTTCACTCCCGCAGGCGTCAGCGTCGCGAGCTCGTGCGCGAGCTCGATCGCGCGCGGGTGCGCGTACGACCAGTTCGTGTAGAAGGGCAGCTCGCGCATCTGCGCGAGCGCCGCCTGGCCGATCTCCTCGCCGTAGCCGTAGCCGATGTTCACCGAGAAGAGCCCGGCGAGCGCGTCGAGGTAGCGCTTGCCCTCGTCGTCCCAGAGGTAGCAGCCGTCGCCGCGGACGATCACCGGCGGCTCGTAGTCGTGCATGCGCGTGAAGTGCAGCCAGAGGTGATCGCGCGCCGCGCTGCGCAGGTCGGTCACAGCCATGAGGGCGAGCCTATACCTGGTAGCTGAAGATGCGCTCGGGCCTGACCCTGACGATCACGCGGTCGGTCACGTCGGTCCAGTCCTCGCCGGTGTACTTCCGCGACATGCCGTGCATGTGCTCGGCGGCGCCGTCGAGCTCGAGCTCGGCGACGCCCTCCACCTCGAAGTACCGGTACGGGTCCTTCGGGTCGAAGACGGTGAGGCTGACCCGCGGGTCGCGCTGCAGGTGCTTGCCCTTCGCGCGGCCGGTCTTCGTGTTGAACACGACGTGGTCGCCGTCGGTGTCGACCCAGACGATGCTCGTGTGCGGCGAGCCGTCGTCGCGCAGCGTGGCGACCGCCGCAAAGCACGGTGTCCGCAGCAGCTCGAGCTGCGCGTCGGTCAGCTTCTCCATCACGGCACCGTCGTGGGGATGTTCTTGATCTTGCCGGACACGATCTCCTGCTTGATCTGCGCCACCTTCGTCGCGATGCCGGCCGGCGCCTTCGAGGAGAACTTGCCGATGCCGACGCCGTTCACGTTCAGGCCGTAGACCGAGTCCTGGCCACCCTTGAAGTGGCCCGACTTCGCGTCCTTGATCGAGTCGTAGACGGCCGTGTCGACGCGCTTCAGCGCGGAGGTGAGCACCCATGGGCCGAGGTAGCCCTGGTCGGCGTCGACGCCGATCCCCCACACGCCCTTCTCGTGGGCGGCGTCGAGCGCGCCGAGGCCGCAGCCGCCGGCGACCTGGAAGACGACCACGGAGCCTGCGGCGATCTGGTTGAGCGCGACCTGCTTGCACAGCTGCTGCTTCTCGAAGTCCTGGGAGTAGCCGTTGAGCGTCTGGACGCCCGGGTCGGCCGCCTTCGCGCCGGCCTGGAAGCCCGCGATGTAGCGGTCGACCGGCGGCTGCTTCTCGCCGCCGACCGACGAGACGGCCTTGCCGCCGCGGTCCTTCGCCGCGAGCCCTGCCGCGTAGCCGGCGAGGTAGCCCGCCTCCTGCTCCCTGAAGAGCAGGCCCTGGACGTTCTTCAACCCGCCCTCGTCCGCGTTCGAGGTGTCGACGACGGCGAAGTGCGTCTTCGGGAACGCCTTCGCGACCGACTCGACCGCCTGGATCTCGGTGAAGCCGACGGCGATGACGAGCCCGTCTCCCTCGCGCGCGAGCGCGGTCAGGTTGGGGACGTAGTCGGAGGGGGAGGCGGCGACCACGACGTGGCCCTTGACGCCGAGCTGCGACTCCGCCTGCTTCAGGCCGAGGTACGCGAGGTGGTTGAAGCCGTGGTCGTTCAGGCCGCCTGTGTCGGTCGAGAGCCCGACGATGAACGAGCCCTTGCCGCCGCTCGCGGTCGTCGTCGTGGTGCTCGACGTGGACGCCTTCTTCGACGAGCCGCAGCCCGCGACGAGGAGCGCGAACGCCGCGATCGTCACGGCCAACGGGATGAATCGCTTCACGAGCCCTCCGAGGTTTTAGACTGTGGGACGAAAACCTATGGCCGATTCTACTCACGCGGTCGTGGCCGTTGCGATGCGAACCCGCGCCGGCCGCCTCGAGGCACTGCTCTCACGGGTCGAACGCCGCCGGGACGAGTCGCTCGAGGGCGCCCTCGCGCGCGCGGTCGACGTCCCCGCGCTCGCGCACGTCGAACAGCTCGACACGCGGATCCTCCGCGACGGCACGCTTGCGACCGCCTACCTCGGCCTCGTCCGCGCGCGCGCCGAGCTCGAAGGCGCCTGGCGCCCGGCGGGCGGCCGCTTCGGCGCCGACGAACGCGAGCTCGTCGTCGCCGCGCAGGCACGGCTGCGCGCGAAGCTCTCGTACACCAACCTCGGCTTCGCGCTCGCGCCCGAGGTCTTCACCGTCTCCGAGCTGCGCGAGGTCTACGTTGCCGCGCTCGGGCACGACGTCTCCGCGACGAACCTCCAGCGCGTCCTCCTCCGCCGCGGCGCGCTCGAGCGAGTCGACGGCCACCGCGCCCCGGGCCGCACGGGCGGGCGTCCCGCAGCGCTCTTCCGCTTCGCGTCGCGCCGGCTCGAGGTGACCGACGAGTTCGCGGCGCTCAGGCCGCCGCGCTAGCGAGGATCTCGCCCCAGTACGGGAAGAGCACCTGGTGCGTCCCCTCGACCAGGCGAAGCTCCGCGTTCGGCAGCCGCTCGAGGTAGGTGTCGGCGATCGCGGGCAGGCACGTCTCGTCCTGCGTCCCCCACCAGAGCGTCACCGGCTGCTTCACGTCCGCGAGCTCGAAGCCCCACGGCTTGCCGAGGTACGCGAGCTCGCGCGCGAGCCACAGGCCGCCGGCGCGGAACCCCTCGACCCGGCCGCGCGCGTAGGCCGCGTCGGTCTCGGGGCTGCCGGTCGGCGGCGTCGGCAGACGCCCCCACTGCTCGAGGCCGCGGACGGCGAGACGCGGCGCGATGCCGGAGACGCGAACCGCCTTCTGCACGTCGGCAGCGAGGAGATGCACCAGATCCGGCGGCGGCATCGAGCCGACGAGCGCGACGCGGGTCACGCGCTCCGGCGCGACGGCCGCGAGCGCCAGCGCGTGCGGGCCGCCCGCCGACCAGCCGACGACGCCGAAGCGCTCGACCGGGATCGCGGCAACGGTTTCGTCCGCCCACGCGCGCAGCGTCCGCCGGCGCGCGGCCTTGCCGCTCCGCTCGAGCGCGAGCACGCGTACGCCCAGCCGCCGTGCGATCTCTTCGTCGGGATGGACGGTGAGCCGGGAGTCGCCGCCACCGTGCAAGTAAATGACGGGGGTCCCATCGGGATCCCCGTACTCGGCGAGGTGCTCGGTGGACATAGGCTGAGGGTATGCGCATCCTCGTTCTCGGTGGGACGCAGTTCGTCGGCCGCCACGTGGTCGAGCTGGCGCTGGCGCACGGGCACGAGCTGACGCTCTTCAACCGCGGCCAGACCCGGCCCGGCCTCTTCCCGGAGGTCGAGAAGCTGCGCGGCGATCGGGACGGCGACCTCGGTGCGCTCGCGGGCCGAAGCTTCGACGCGGTCGTCGACACGAGCGGCTATGTGCCGCGCATCGTCGCCGAGACGATGGACGCGCTCGGCGACGTCGGCCACTACACGTTCGTGTCGAGCATCTCGGTGTACGCCGACGTCTCGACGCCGCCGACGGAGAGCTCACCGGTCGCAGAGCTGGAGGAGCCGACCGAGGAGTGGCGCGAGGCCTACGGCGAGCTGAAGGCCGACTGCGAGGACGAGGTGCGGGCGCGCTTCCCCGGCGCGTTCGTTCCGCGGCCCGGCCTGATCGTCGGGCCGTGGGACCCGACCGGCCGCTTCACGTACTGGCCGGAGCGGTTCGCGCGCGGCGGCCGCGTGCTCGCGCCGGCGCCGCCGGACGCGGCCGCGCAGGTGATCGACGTCCGCGATCTCGCAGCGTGGATCGTGCGCGCGGCGGAGGACGGCCTCGCCGGCACGTACAACGCGGTCGACCGCCCGACGACACGCGCGAACCTGCTCGAGAGCTGCCGCACCGTGGCGGGGACCGACGCGGAGATCGAGTGGGTCGACCCGAAGTTCCTCGCCGAGCACGAGGTCGGCGAATGGATGGAGCTGCCGCTCTGGCTCGCCGCGCCCGAGTACGCGGGGATGCTCTCGGTGCAGCCCGACGCCGCCTTCGCGGCGGGGCTCGAGACGCGGCCGCTCGACGAGACGGTGCGCGACACGCTCGCCTGGGTCGAGTCCGGCGAGGCGCCGGCCGAGACCGCCGCCGGCCTTGCTCCGGAGAAGGAACGAGCCGTGCTTGACAGCTGGCTATCGAAACGTTAGTTTCGAAACATCTCTTTCGATAACTCCCTCACCCTCAGCGACCCGCGGGCGATGCGGGCGCTCGCCCACCCGACGCGGCTCGCGCTGCTCGACCACCTGCACGCGAACGGGCCGTCGACCGCGACCGAGTGCTCGGAGTTCGTCCGGGACAGCCCCTCGTCGTGCAGCTACCACCTGCGCGCGCTCGCGAAGTGGGGCTTCGTCGAGGAAGGCCCGCCGCGGCCGGGCCGCGAACGGCCGTGGCAGGCGACCGCCGCGCGGATCGAATTCCCGTCCGACGGCCTCGACGCAACGATCCTCCGCGACGAGCTCGTCGCGCGCCAGCAGCAGCGCGTGCGCGACGCGCTCCGCCGCGAGCACGAGCTCCCGCCGCGCTGGCGGCGCGCGGCGCAGACGTCCTCGGCGACGCTCGAGCTGAGCGCGTCCGAGCTCGAGGAGTTCGGCGAGCGCTTCGAGGCGCTGCTCGACGAGTTCCGCGGGCGGGGCGCACGCCGCGGGACGCGGACGGTCGTGATCAGCTTCGGCGCCGTCGGCGAATGAAGGTCCTGCGCGACCGCCGGCTCGCCGCGCTCCTCGGCGCGGAGGTCGTGTCCTCGCTCGGCACGCAGATGACCTGGCTCGCGCTGCCGTGGTTCGTGCTGCGAACGACCGGCTCCGCCGAGCGGATGACGTGGGTGATCATCGCGGAGGTCCTGCCGATCGCGGTACTCGGCTTCTGGGGCGGCGCGATCGCGGCCCGGGTCGGCACCCGGCGCACGATGCTGACGTGCGATTTCGTCCGCGTTCCGATCTTCGCAGCGATCCCGGCCCTGCACGCCGCGGGCGCGCTGCCGTTCCCCGCGCTGCTCGCGCTCGTCGCCTCGAGCGGGCTCTTTCTCGCGCCGTACTTCTCGGTGCAGCGCTCGGTCGTGCCGGAGCTGATCGGCGAGGAGCATGCGGACGTCGCCGAGGCGACCGCGTTCTTCCAGGCCGCGAACAGGCTGACGATCTTCCTCGGCCCGCCGGCGGCCGGGATCCTGATCGGCTGGATCGGCACGGCCGACGTCCTGTACGTCGACGCCGCGACGTACCTCGCGTCATTCGTGCTCGTCGCGACCTTCGTGAACCCGCCGGAGGTGCGAGCCGACGGGCCGCCCACGCGAATGCTCGACGGCGTGCGCTTCCTCATGCGCGACCGGCTGCTGCGCATCTGGACGCCGGCGTTCACGCTCATCGACGTCTGCTGGCAGCTCCTCTTCGCGTCGCTGCCCGTCCTCGTCGTCTCGCACTTCGACGCCGATCCGCGCGTCCTCGGCTGGCTGTTCGGCGCCTTCGGCGGCGGCGCCCTCGTCGGTGCGTTCACGTCCATGCCGCTCGTCTCGCGCGTGGAGGCGCTCGCCCTCGGCGCGACGGCGTTCGTCGTCGAGGTGATGGGGCTCTGGCTGCTCGCCGTCCCGGGCTCGTGGGTCGTCGCGTTCAGCGGCCTCGCGGTCGCCGGCTTCGCCACGTCGATCGTCAATGCGCCGATGCAGGCGCTCGTGATGCTGCGCATCCCGCGCGAGCTCCGGACGCAGGCGATGTCGGCATTCGCCGTCTTCCAGTGCATCGGGTCGCCGATCGGCCTGATCGCGGCCGGCTGGGCGCTCGCTCGCTACGACACGCGTTCGGTGCTCGCCGTCGTGCTCGCGCTCTTCACGGTCGGCGCGGCGGCGTTCGTCGCGGCATCGCTCGCGGAGCGGGCGACGCTGCGCGCGGCGTCCGTAGACTCGCCCGCGTGAAGCGGTTCGAAGGGAAGCACGTCGTCGTCACGGGCGCCGGGACGGGAATCGGGCGCGCGATCGCGGAGCGGCTCGCCGGCGAAGGCGCGCGACTGACGCTGCTCGCGCGCGACGAGTCGCGGCTGCACGACGTCGCCGCGGGGGCGCGCACACGCTCGGTCGACATCCGCGACCGCGAAGCCGTGCTCGCCGCGTTCGACGAGCCGCTCGACGCGCTCGTCGCGAACGCCGGGATCGGCGGACCGAACGCACACGGCGACGGCGACCGCTTCGACGACATCGTGCGCACGAACCTCTACGGCACGTACTGGTGCGTCCGGGCCGCGGAGCCGCTGCTGCCGGACGGCGGCCGCATCGTCGTGACGTCGTCGATCCTCGCGCGGATCGGCGTCGCCGGGTACACGGCCTACTGCGCGTCGAAGGCGGGCCTGCTCGGGCTCGTGCGCTCACTCGCCGCCGAGCTCGCGCCGCGGCGGATCCAGGTCAACGCGATCTGTCCCGGCTGGGTGAACACGGACATGGCCTGGCAGGGCCTGTCCGAGTGGCCGGGGCTGACGCCGGAGCAGGCGTGGGAGATCGCCCAGCAGGAGGTGCCGCTGCGGCGCATGAGCGAGCCGGTGGAGATCGCCGGCACGGTCGCGTGGCTCCTCTCCGACGACGCCACGGGCGTCACCGGCCAGGCGATCGACCAGAACAACGGCGCCTTCATGCACTGACGCGTCACACTTCTGTGACCCTTCCCAGGGAACGAATCACGCGTCGCGGCGCGATTGCGCCTTTTTGTGGGCGAGATGTTGCACTTTTGTCACCCTTCCCAGGGAAGGCTGTCCGTCCGACGACGGACCTATCGTTCGCCGCGTGCTGGAACGCGATTACCTGCGCCGCGGCGTCGCCGAGTTCGTCGGGACGTTCGCGCTGATCTTCGTCGCGGCGGGCGGCGCCGCGTACGCGCGCTCGCCGGTCGACCTTGCACTCGCGAACGGCCTCGTGATCGGCGTGATGGTGTCGGCGTTCGGGTTCATCTCCGGCGGCCACTTCAACCCGGCCGTGACGATGGGCTTCTTCGTCACGCGCCGGATCGCCCCGCTCCTGGCGGGCTGGTACTGGCTGATGCAGTTCGGCGGTGCGATCGTCGCGGCGCTGCTGCTCAAGTGGCTGCTGCCGGGCGGCGCGATCTCCGCCGGCCACCTCGGCGTGCCGTCGCTCGGTCAGGGCGTCGGCGCCGGCGAAGCGGTCGTCGTCGAGGCGATCCTCACCTTCTTCCTGGTCTGGGTGATCTTCGCAACGGCGGTCGACCCGCGCGGCAGCTTCGCGCAGATCGCCGGCCTCGCGATCGGCTTCACGATCGCGTTCGACGTCCTGATGGCGTACGGCATCTCCGGCGGCGCGATGAATCCCGCACGCGCGTTCGGCCCGCAGCTCGCGGGCAACCACTGGTCGCACTTCTGGGTCTGGTACATCGGGCCGTTCGCCGGCGGCGTGATCGCGGCCGCGCTGTACGAGCTGCTGTACCTCCGGCCCGCGCGCCCGGCGCCGGTCGGCCCGCCGGAGACGGGGCTCGAAGAGCCGCGGCCTGGCGACGCGGCCGTTTCCTAGTTTCGGTAGGTTCAGCCCCCGATGCTTTCGACGATCGACTTCGTCGTCGCCGGGCTCACGACCGGCCACAAGATCGGCCTCGCCGCCATGGGCGCGGCGTTCATCCTCTTCTCGCTCGTCTCGTCCTTCGTGCTGCCGCGGCGCATCCCGAACTTCCCCGGCAGGTTCATGGGCCTGTTCGTGACGGTCGCGGTCGCCTTCTTCATCGCGATGCTCGCCGCCGTGATCGTGCTCGGCCGGGAGCCGAAGGAGTCCGAGGCCGCCACCGGCTCGACGACGGCTTCGACCGCGCCGGTGACGGGAGGCGACCCGGTCGCCGGCAAGCACGTCTTTCTCACGGCCGGCTGCGCCGGCTGTCACACGCTGAAGGACGCGGGGACGACCGGCACGGTCGGGCCCGATCTCGACCAGCTGAAGCCCGACGAGGCGACCGTGCAGCACCAGGTGACGAACGGCGGCGGCGGCATGCCGGCGTTCAAGAACCAGCTCTCGGCCAAGCAGATCCTCGACGTCGCCGCGTACGTCTCGAAGATCACGCACTGACCGCGGCGCGAAAACGTCCTCTGAAAAGACGAAACCCGCCCGGGGGAGGAGCGGGATTCGCCGCAGTCACGTCAGTCGCCGGACAGTGTCAGGGGGAGCCGGCAGAGCGAATCCTCGTTCACCGTCCGGCCTCCGCGCATCAACCAGAAGGGTGATTTTTCGGCCCCGGCACTCGCGTCCGCGGCTACAGTGGGCCGCTCGGTGCGGGTGCGAGCGGGAATCGGAGTCTGTGCAGTCGCGGCGCTCGTGTGCCTCGCGTCCGCGGCGCTCGTCGGCGGAGCAGCGAGCGCGCCGTCTGCGGCCGCGCTCGTGCGCGGGTCGCACGGACGCGGCACGATCGTCGACGCGCCCACGGCGACGCACGCCTCGGCGTGCGGCCAGAACCCGGCGCTCGTCTGCACGACCGTCGACGTCCCGCTCGACCGGACCGGCGTCGTTCCGGGGACGGTCGCACTGCACGTCGAGGAGCTGCCCGCCCAGGGCACGCCGAAGGGCGCCATGTTCCTGATCGCCGGCGGACCCGGCCAGGGCTCCGCGCACACCTTCGGGCTCGGCACGCCGGGCGCGGACGCGCTCTTCCAGTACCTCTTCCCCGGCTACACGCTCGTGGCGTACGACGACCGCGGGACCGGCGACTCGGGGCTGATCGACTGCCCGGCGCTGCAGACCGCGCTCACGGAGGAGCAGAACCGCACGGCCGCGACGGCGTGCGGCCAGAAGCTCGGGCCCGCCGCCCCGTTCTACGGCACCGCCGACCACGCCGCCGACATGGACGCCGTGCGCCAGGCGCTCGGCTTCAGCCAGATCGCGCTCTACGGCGTCTCCTACGGCACGAAGCTCGCGCAGGCGTACGCGCTCGCGTATCCGCAGAACGTCTCGCGGATCATCCTCGACTCCGTCCTGCCGGTGAACCAGGACGAGTCGTACGAGACGAGCGCGCTGCAGAACATGCCGGTGACGCTGCCGCACTACTGCGCCGCAGGCGGCTGCAACGGCAAGACCCTCACGTCGGACGTCGTCGCGGTCGCGAACAGGCTCGCGGCGAAGCCCCTCACCGGGAAGGTGCTGCTGCCGAGCGGCCGCTCCACCAGCAAGCGCGTCGACGGGCTCGAGGTGCTCTCAGTCGTGCTCAACGCCGACCTCACCCCCGGTCTCGCCGCCGAGCTGCCCGGCGTGATGCACGCGGCGCGTCTCGGCAACACGCAGCCGCTGCTCCGGCTCGCGTACCTCAACGACGTCGAGAACGCCGAGTCGGCGATCGACCTCAGCGACGGCCTCTACGCCGCGACCGTCTGTCGCGACGGCCCGTTCCCCTGGGCGCCCGACACGGCGCCCGCCGACCGTCCCGCGCTGCTCCAGACCGCGATCACGGCCGCGCCGGCCGGCACGTTCGGGCCGTTCGGCTCGTGGGCGTCCCAGTTCGGCAACGCCGATTTCTGCACCGGCTGGCCGGGGCCCGAGGGAGGCGTCACGTTCGGGACGACGTTCCCGAACGTCCCGATGCTCGGGGTCACCGGCGGGCTCGACCTGCGCACGCCGGAAGCCGGCGCCGCTGCGGTCACCGCGCAGTTCCCGCAAGGGCATCTGCTCGTCGTGCCGAGCGTCGGCCACAGCACCGTCACCGCGGATCCGTCGGGCTGCGCAGTGAACGCGGTGCGCTCATGGATCCTCGGGGGCCCGGTGCCGTCTTCGTGCCCCGCCGAGAAGCCGTTCGTGCTGCCCGTCGCGTCGATGCCGGCGCCCGGCGTCGCGAAGCCGAAGAAGCCGCAGTCGGCGGCTGCGACCTTCGCGATCGCGAAAGCCGCGCTGCAGGACGCGGAGTCGATGTGGCTGCTCACGGCGGCCGAGTCGGGGACGCCCGCGCGCGTCGCCGGCCTGTACGGCGGCCGGATCGACGCGAGCGTGAGCTCGTTCACGTTGGTCAACTACACGATCACGCGCGGCGTCACGGTCAGCGGCACCGTGAAGCTCGTGAAGCCGGGCCCGCCGGTGACGTTCAGCGGCACGCTCACCGTGAGCGGCCCCGCGGCGGCGCACGGCCTGCTCGGCATCTCCGGCAAGACCCTTCGCGGCACGCTCGGCGGCCGCTCGGTCGGCTGACCGAAGCGAACGCGAGCGCATCTCAGCGGAGAAGGAGGGATTCGAACCCTCGAGGCAGGGATTTCCCCACCTAACGCCTTAGCAGGGCGCCGCCTTCAGCCACTCGGCCACTTCTCCGGGCGGCCGCATCGTACCCCTGAAGACGAGAACCCGCGACGCGCGCGGGCTCTCTGTGAGGCGGAGGGAGAGGGATTTGAACCCTCGACGCACCTTTCGGCACGTACGCGATTTCCAGTCGCGCTCCTTAGACCGCTCGGACACCCCTCCGGGTCGAGCTTCGATTGTGGAACGGAGGGGGAGGGATTTGAACCCTCGATCCGCCTTGCGACGGATAACGGTTTTCGAGACAAGCGGAGACTGCTCGAAAAACCCTCCGGTGTGCGGGTCTTTTCTCTAGTGTTGGTGCGGGGTTGCGATCGGGTTTGCGATCGTGTTGGCAGGCAGAAAAGCGGCTGTATTGGCGGCAGAAAGCGGAGAACTGCGGCATGGATCACCGCGGTAATGTCGTAGGTGGTGGATGCTATCGCGACAGCCCCGTTGCAGGCCGCAGGACGTAGCGGCGGTCGCTCGTTGTCGGCGGTACAGCTGCAGGCGGCGGAACTTCTTCGCCGCGGCTACACACAGCGGGCAGCCGCCGCGACCGTCGGCCGGTCGGAGCGGACGATCCGCGCCTGGCTGCATGATGCTCCCGGCTTCCGGGAGACCGCGGAACGAGACCCCGAAGTGGGCGCCGAGCTGACAGCGCTCGAGACGCTGCGCTCGGCATTGACGGCGACCCGCAGCGACGGCAGCGCCGATTGGTCTGTCCGAGTCCGGGCGGCACGGGCGTTGGTAGCCGCCGGCGATCCTCAGCCTGCCCCCGTTGTCTCGGTGCCGCCTGGCGGCACCGTCATCTACCCCGAGGTGCTCGAGCAGCTGGCGGGCGATCCGTCTTGACCCGGCTGATCTGGATCTACGCCCCAGCGGACGGTGACACGCTTCTCCTCGCCGAACACGACACCGCCGACGGCCATGAGGGCGGAATCGTGCACGTCGCTGAGAGCCGCGAACTCGCCACGACCTGGGCCAGACAGCTGCGCCTAGGCGAGCTCCCCCACAGCTCCGAACCGGCCGACTAAGAGCCGTCGGGCTCGGGCCCTTGAGCGCCTTGCTGCTGTCAGGATTGCTAACAGCAGAGCCCGGGTTGCGGGTATAATTCGTGGTGCACGGACCTTCGGCATACCGGTACGCGGCCGTCTTCGCGAACGCTGGTGGTGTTATGTCGTCGGGCTCTCCTCTTCAGGTGAGTCGTCCGGGCTGCTTGAGCCACACCCGCGCCCCGTAGTCAGGACGGCGATAAGGGTTCTCGAGGGGCACGCAGCCAGCGGCCACGCGGGGTCTCCCCGCGGACACCAGCTGGAGAGCCCCATGACCGAGAACCCGATTTTCTTGCACGATCGGCTCGTCACACGGCACGCCGTGTGCCGCGTCTAGCCACCACCCACGCACCCTCAACCGAACCGATCAGCCCGGCCGACTCGCTCAGCCGGTCCGAAGCCCGCCGGCTCACCGACCGGTTCAAGCGCGAGGCAAGCTCACTCTGGCGGAAGCTCGTACAACTGCACGACGGCAGCGCCCACACCACCCTCGGCTACCGATCCTGGCACGCCTACTGCGAGGCGGAGTTCGGGCTCGGACGCACCCAGAGCTACCGGCTGCTCGACGCCGGACGCGTCGCCGAGGTAGTTCCCCAATTGGGGAACGAAGCCCAAGCCCGCGCGCTCTGGCCGCTACTACGAGACCGCGGCCCCGCCGCCGTCGTCGCTCTCGAGCAGGAGGTCCGCGAACGCGCCGGCGAAGCAGGAGTGACTGCAGCCCAGCTTCAACAGGCCGTCGCGGAACAGATCGCTCCTACCCTGCCCGCCGACCCCGACCGAGTGCCGGGCCGGCCGACCCGCGCCCGTTCACAGGCCGGCAAGCTCTACCAGCTCGGCCCACACCGACTGATCTGCGGCGACTCCACCGACGCGGCCGTCCTCGCCGAGCTGTTCGAGAACGAACAAGCCGCGATGATCTGGACCGACCCGCCCTACGGCGTCGACTACATCGGCAAAACCGCCGATGCCTTGACGATCCAAAACGACGGCGCTGCCGGCCTCCGCCAACTCCTGGTCGACGCCTGGCACGCAGCCCTACCGCACTTGGTCGAATCAGCACCGTTCTACATCGCCGGCCCGACCGGTCCAACCGCGGCAGACTTCTACGCGTCCTTCGAACAAGCCGGCCTCGACTTCCACCAGCAGCTGGTCTGGCGCAAGCCGCACCTTGTGCTCGGACACTGCAACTACCAGATGCAACACGAAGGCATCTACCACGGTCACGGGCCTGGACGGACCGCCGGCCGAGCCACTCCCGACCGATACCGCTGGTACGGCCCCGACAACGCCACCAGCGTCCTCGACATACCGTCCCCAAGCGCGTCGCGCGAGCACCCGACGATGAAGCCCGTCGAGCTGATCATCCCGATGCTCCAAAACAGCTCACTCCCCAACGAGATCGTGCTCGACCAATTCGCCGGCTCCGGCTCCACACTCGCGGCAGCCCACCACACGGGTCGACGTGCCTACCTCGTCGAGCTAGACCCCGCCTACTGCGACGTCATCCGGAAACGCTGGCACACACTCAGCCGGAACGCAGCTGACCCGGATTGAGACTCACCACGAGCGTCTCGATGTCTCTGCTAACATCGAACATATGTTCGTACAGAGCAGACCGCCCGCCTCCTCCCGCCAAGCGCGGAAAGTGCGGCGAATGCGTTCGTGGCAGACGGCCGATGTCCGAAGGTCCCGGTAGTAAGCTGGCCTGAGATGGCCTCGACGCCGCAGCTGGACCAGACGGACACGATCCTCCTGCTCCTCGCCGCCGAGACCAGCAACGCAAAGCAGCGTTTCCGCTGCGACGGGATCACGCGTCTCGAGAAGCTCGTGTTCCTCCTCAAGCAGGAAACCGACTTCGACAACGAGGTACAGGAGCCGTTCGCGTTCGAGGCCTACCACTATGGGCCGTACTCCCGCGAGGTCTACGACGCGGTCGACTTCCTCAAGGCTATGCAGCTGATGTCGGAGCGCCAGGTTGATGTCAGCTCAGGCCTGGACGTCAGTGAGGAGGTAGAGGCGCTCGATCCCTACGACGCTCTTGGCGAGGATGACCGCTACATCGAGCGCCAGCTGGAACTCACCGAGGACGGAAAGGCCGTCGCAAAGGTGCTCTCCACCCGCGTCAGCCCGTCGGGCAAGGAAGCGTTGAAGAAGATCAAGGACAAGTACGGCACGATGCCGCTGCGGCAGCTCCTGCGCTACGTGTACGACCGGTACCCGGCGTACGCGGAGAACAGCCTGATCCGCGACGCCATCTGAGGAGGCCCAACCTGGTGAGCTGGCCCGCGATAGGCATCGTCGCGGCTGCCGAGGCGGCGGTGTTCTTCGGCGCGACGGTGAAGGCGTTCAACGCCGAGTCGCGTATCGACAGGGAGCGCGACGATGACATCCGCGCCGCCGTGGCAGGTTACGAGTCCGGCCTCGTGCTGCCGGCGCTCACCAGGCTCGTGGAGCAGGTGATCGAGGTGCGGCGCCCGGGCGAGTCGGTCGAGGACGCTCTCAGTCGCGAGGACGTCAACCGACACTTCGTCGCGGCGGTCGACGCCTCGGTCCGAAGCCGAACACCCCGCGAGCGACAGGCGGCGCTCGTCCACCGCAACAACTGGCTCACGATCTGTCTAGTCGCAATGCACGTGGCCGGCCCGCTCTCGCTCTACAACGTCCTCACGGGCGGATACAACCTTCCTCACCTTGTGGTCGTCGTGGCCGCAGTGGTGTTCTGTCTCGGGACAACGGGGGCCTTAGTGACTGCGACAATGGTCAGTATGGGAGAGAGGGCGCTTGCCAAGGCAATCGGAGAGGGCAAGGATGCCGCGTAGGGCGGCGCCGCCGGAGGCGGCGCTCCTCCTGCCAGTGCTGCGCGGTGTGCTGCGCATGCAACTGGCGTCGCAGATGTCCAAAGCGGACATTGAAGTGCGCTGGCACCAGAAGCGGCTCGACCTCGCCGTGCTCTCCGACGACGAGAGCCTGATGGTGGTCGAGCTTAAAGTTGGCGACTGGCGCCGAGCAGTCGACCAGGCGTTCGTGAACCGCTGGGCGGCGGACTCCTCCTGGGTTGCGCTCTGGCACGAGAAGGTCACCGGCGCCGCGTACGAGGCGGCACAGGAGGCCGGCGTCGGCCTGCTGATCGTGACTAAGCGGACTGTGTACCCGGCGCTTCGCCCGGACAGGCCGGTGCGCCCGGGCGAGGTCACGTCGGTGTTCGATTCCGTCAAGCGTGGGACGACCCGAATCCGCGACCTGCTTGCCGACGCACGTGTGGTGCACGGTGCGGCATTCGCTTAGCTACTCCCACGCCGACCAGTCCGTACTCCGTGACCCTGCCCTCGACCACTGCTGGGACGGGCTCGTTGTGCCTGGGACACTCGCGACCTTCTACTTCGAGGGGACGGGTGGGTTCGTCCTCACGCGGCACGTGCCGTATCTGATCGACCCGCGCACGCCGCTGCTCCAGACACTCGACGTGCGCCGGGGGCCGCCGAAGAAGTCCCACCTCAAGCTCGCCGAGATCCACGACCACGACGTGATCGCGACGTGGCCCCACTACGAGATCGACCGCTCACATTGGGAGGACGGGCGCTGGCCGGCCGTCGTTGCGAGCGTGCTCGATTTCCAGCTCTCCTACTCGGGCACCGCCACGGCGAAGGTGAGCAAGTACCTGCAGCTGCTTCGGGACGCGGGTCGTGATGTGCCTGCCAGGAATCCACCCGACCCTCAGTGGCTTGTCCCGCCGTATTGGGCTGTCGACTCCGCCAGAGATCCCTGGTGGGCGCTGACTCGGCAGGCGGTGCAGATCGCAGTCGCAGCTCACGGCGGCCGCGTGACCCCGATCCTCACTCTGCGCAACGACGTCCCGATCTTCATGTTCGCTGAATTGATCGAGCAGATGCCAGACGGAATCACCGACGTGTTCTGCTGGTCAAGCAACTGGCAGGAGGCTAACGCGACGGAGACGGACATCCGTAACTGGGTCGGCGTGATCGAAACTGCGTCGGCCCGTGGCGTGCGGGTGCGGAACCTCTACGGCGGATACCTGAGCGTCCTGCTCACCTCGAAAGGGCTCTCGGGCCTAAACCACGGAGTCGGCTACAGCGAAGCGCGAGACTACCGCCGCCTCTCAGCTACGGGCGCCCCGCCGACGCGGTACTACGTTCCCGCCCTGCGCGAATTCATGACTGTCCCGACTGCGCAGCCCGTGATCGACCACCTCCCCGCCGAATGGGCCTGCCCCTGCCCCGTCTGCCAAACCGTGGTCGCCGCCGACGGGCGTCCGCGCATCGGCGGCCTCAACCCCGAGGCACTGAAGAAACACTTCCTCTTCGCGCGAGCCGCCGAGTTTCAGCGGGTCGACGCTTCTCTGGAGGACGAGCTCGACGACCTTGAACTCGTCGGCAAATGGGTGGAAGAAAACAGCCGCCCCTTCCTCCCCGCCGCAGACGGCAGCCGCCTCCGCGGGTGGGCACGCATCCTCCGCACGCTCTGATGATCGGCGCCCTCCGCTGTCGAGAATCGCAAATACGCGAACGGAGGATCCGTCCCACCGACGCTCCTCCCCTACGTCGCCAAACTCAGATCACTCGCGACTAGTTCGGCCGCGCTGGGCAGAGCGGTCCTAGGAGTCCTCAGCGAGATCACGTGGGAACGCACCTCGCCCGCGATTTGAAGACCGCTTCTGACTCGGGGAGCCCTTCGATGGTCACATCCGCCCCCAACTTTTCGGCGGTCTTTGCGCAGCAGGTGCCCACGGCGTTTTGCGCCGTCCCCGGACGACGATGGCCGCGGAGGCGACGGAGCGCCTCCGCGGCCATTTCAGGCGCTCTCTAGACCCAGCCGTTACGACGACCCTGGTTGACCAAGGCAATACCGGCCATTACCGCCAGCGTCAGCTGCGCGATCCACTTCAGTTCTGCCATCTTTCGCTCCTTCCTGACGTGAGCCATTCGGCCCCGTGTCAAGGGCCGTTCGATCACCATGCCTGGGCCAGCCAGGGGCCCGGGAGATTCGAGGCGAACTTGCGCGATAACGCCGCCTCGAGTGTCATCTGGACGTGATCTCGGGCACCCTCGGCGACCCGAAAGCGACGATCGACGATCTAGTCGACGTCGCGCGTGCGGCCGGTCTCCCTGGCGCGACTAGGCGAACGATCCGCAGCTGGAGAAGTAAAGGCGAGCTGTCTCGACCGAGCCGCGTCGGCCGTCTGTGGCTCTATCCCCACGAGACGATCTACGAGGTGATGGCCCGGGTGCGCTGGCGAGCGGAACAGCCCGCGCTCAGACGGTTCATGCGCTTCATCGAAGGAGGGATTGTTCCGCCAGCCGACGGTCTCGACCTCGCCCTGAACTTTCTAGAGCTGTACGCAGAAGGATTGGCACTGGAGAGGTCGCGACTCGAAGATCCCGATGAGTTAGCGGCTGAGATTCATCGAACCGCGCGCCAACGGACCAATAGCCCTCTTCCCCATAGGGTGCGTGGCGTGAGTTTTGAACAGCGTGAGCTAGCCCTGACTTTCTTGCTTGCCAAGACTCTGGGCATGCCCCTCGACTCGCCCGAAGAGATTGACGGCCAACTTCAGCTTGAGCGCCTTACCGGACTACGCAGCGGCCGTGGCGGCAGGGAGCGAGACGTAAGCGACCTCCTCCCACGGCAGTGGTCGTATGACCCCAGAGATCTCGCGAGGAGATTGCGCGGTCTGAGCGACGAGCGGATTGAACTGGCCAGACGCTCGACGGAGTTGCTGTTCGTCTGGATGCCGGCCGTGATTCCGACTTTCGCGTCAATCGCCGGCGCCTCGTACGCGCCGATGATGGACATCTTCCGCGAGTGGTCTCGCGTCTACACACCTAGCGTCTGTCTGCTCATGTTCTCTGTCTTTGCCGCTACGACACGCGACAACATGACGGATCGCGAAGTCTCCGAGGCGCTCACATGGAGCACCGCCGCGTCTACTTGCCGATTCCTGATCGATCGCCCCGCGCACGAGCAGCGCGTGGCCATCGAGGGCCTCGACAAGAACCGCGGAGCCGAACTAGAGCGCGTCTTGGCCAGCTTTGAAGACCAGTAGCTCATCATTAGAGGACGGTCGACTACTCAGTCGCAGATCACGGGTGAACCGGCCGGCTGACGTCGAACACCGGCAAGGTCATTCCCGGAGTGCGCCAAGCAAGATCGTCTGCCTCATGTCATCAGGCGATATCCAGAGGCCTGCCTGAGCGTTCCACACATCTGCTTAGCTCGCCGAGCGAAGCGGCACGGGTGCAGGCAGTTCGAGTGACTCGACTGGTGGGAGCGCTGTCCCGATCAGCGCTTCGAGCTCACCGTACATTCCAGCTGTGTTAAGTGCGAGTGCGTCAAGCTGCTTGCCGCGCTTGTTCCACATCCGCTCCATGGATCGACGCTCCGAGTCGAGGTCGCTCTTCATCTCGACGAACGACTCAACCATCGCCCGTACGCGGCGGTTGAATTCATTGCTGGTCAGATAGTCGTAGATCGCGTGCATCGAGTCATCGCGGTGAGCATCGATCGACCGAGCATGCGCGATTCCAATTAGACCCTGACGCAACGCCTGGGCTATGCAAGAGACGTAGGAGTAACCGACGACCCAGACTCCGTCGAGAATCTCCATGTGGTGAACATCGTTCGGGAGTGCCGAACAGACAAGAACGGCGACGTCGGCGCCAGCCGCAGCCTGATCGGCCTTTAGCTTGGTGACCCAGGCGTTGCTCCAATTGTGAGCGCGCTTCGATTCCCAAAGAATGCTGCCGCAGCACGCGCCGCGCGATGAGTACACGCTCTGAAGAACATCAGCGCCTCGCACACCTGCCTTCACAGGCTCGACCTGGTCGAGACGGAATCGTTCGCGCAAGATGTCTTCGATCTCGCGCTCCTGCGCTTCACCAAGAAGCCCAGCGCGAGTCTGTTCGGCTGACTCCTGCAGTTCCTTGATCTGACGCTTCATCTGCTCGACTTGGAGATCCTTCTGGCGCAGCTCAAGCTGATGTTCGTCTGCTGCCGCCTTTCGCGTTTCGGCCGCGATCTTCTGCCGCTCCTCGTCGAGGCGACGGGCAAGCTCTAGGTCAAGCTTCTGCTTCTCCTCAACGAGCCTTCGCTTCTGCTGCAGTAAGTCAAGTTCGCGCCTTTCAGCGGCGCGCAGCAAGACGTCCTGCTCTTCGACGCGTGACCCGAGATCGGCGAGCATTGCGGCGACCCTTTCCTCAGCACGCTTGGAAAGCTCGGACTCGCGAGCGGCCTGGGCCTCCTCAAACGCCTGGCGCATCTTCACCTCGTGTGTGGCAGCTGTCTCACGGAGCTTCTTCTCCCGCTCGGCTGTTTCCTCTTTGAGAGTCCTTTCGCGCTCGGCGGCCAAGTCAATCAGCGCTTTTTCGCGCGACTCGAACTCCTTCTCGCGCGCCGCGATCTCCCGTGCAAGCTTCGGCGCAAGCTCCTCCTCGATCTGATGTGAGATCACCTCAGTGAGCGGGATCTCGGCCTTGCATTCGGGACACTTGATCGAATCGGCCACCGTGCCTCGCCTCCAAACTCGGGTCCTCAAGAAGGGCTGGGGACCCTAGTCCTGCGACCGGACAGACCCGACTAGCTGGGTCTGAGCCTTCTTTCGGCTGCGCCAGGCGACCAAGGGGACTGGCCGCAACGATGCATGTCGGCGCCCAGCCTTGGGCGTGAAAAGTCGCCGCGAGAACACCGCCGATACTGGGCCTGCAGAACGCACGAGGCCGTCTTCGGAACACCTGACGTAGATGGGAGCGTCGCGCGGACTAGTAAGCGTCACCCGTCTGCGTGTGTACCGAGCCAGTCCGTAGCCACCGTGTTCCAATCGATGGTGCGGACCTCCTCGCCAGTCCAAACCGCCCAGAACTTTGGGTCTTCCGACCGCGGCCGGTGGTCTTCCGGCAGCTCGCGGATCTCGACGAGCACCGGGATCGGAGCCGCCCAACCGAGGAGGATCGCTTGGCGTGAGGGCAGACTCGGTAGGTCGCGTAGAAGGCCGCCAAGGTTGTCCGGGACGAGCCTGC
The DNA here is from genome assembly GCA_035651895.1 of Gaiellaceae bacterium. Taxonomy (GTDB): domain Bacteria; phylum Actinomycetota; class Thermoleophilia; order Gaiellales; family Gaiellaceae; genus PALSA-600. The sequence goes on along the minus strand of DASREW010000002.1, from coordinate 175,716 downwards.
TGACGAGCTGTTGGTCGCGGTCATTAACGATCCGGTGGAGCAAGAAAGTGTTGCATTGGGCGAGTGCGGTCGGCGAAAGCTCCGAGGGGCGTTGGGAAGACAGAACAAGACCGACTCCGAACTTCCGCCCCTCCCGGGCGATCCTCTCAAAGGTCTCGCGGCACAAAGCGGCCGCAGCGGTATCGCCACCTTCCTCGCCTTGACCGCGCCTGACAAACGCATGCGCTTCTTCAAGAACGATCGTGGTCGGCAACTCGCGTCCGTTGAGTTTGCGGTACCGCTGACTGGCCTCGAACACAAGCCGGCCTATGACGGCGATGGTGAGATGCAAGACATCCGAAGGGATCAGCGACAGGTCGATGATCGCGATCTGACCGTTCGCGGCCTGGTTAGCGCCGATGTAGCTCCCGAGCCACTCCGCAAGCGGACTTTGCTGATCCGGGTGGACGATCGGAGCCAGACGTGGATCGCTCAGCATCGTCTTGATGCGAGTCAGCAAAGTCGGAAGATATTGCGAGCCCTGCGAGTAGTCCTCGCTACGTGAGAGCAGTTCAAGGTAGCCGGGAAGATCATCCACCATAAAGCTCGATGGAACGTCCTCGCTGGTGCCAACCGTGAGCTCGACGGCTGGGAGCGCCTCAAGTGCCTCATCGATCGCTCGGCCAAACTCGAGAAGTTCTGCCTCGGTAAACCCTTCATAACCACGTGTGTCGTTCCACTCAAAGCCCTTCTCGTCTTCCAACGCACTCGCAGATGTCGCGAGTGCCTCAAGTGCCTCGGAATGGTCGGGGGCTCGCTCGGCATGAGATCTTGCGTCAGCCTCGAGGTTTCGAAGCAGTGTCCCACACTGAAGTTTGGTCGACCAATTACCGCCAAACGCAGCCGGCCCAAGACGCAGGATGACATCCAGCCAGACGCGGTAGGCGCGGACAGCGCGCGCTGCAGCCGTGCCGGGATCGTCGGCCATCTCGGCCCCGGAACGCAGCCCGCGCAATGCCTGTAGGAGAATGGGCCGTTGGTAGCCGGTAGAGGCCTGGGTAAACGCGACCCACTCATGGCTGTTCCACATCCAGGCAGGAACAGTGAGTGGCTCAGACACAATTCCATCGTCTCCTGGATCTTGTCCAAACAAGCGGGCACGGAAGAGACGAACGCGGGAGCCAAGGTCACCGAATGTCCGGGCGTACTCGCCGTTCGGATCGAGAATGATGAACCGCGCGTTGACGGCTCCTGCAGTTTCGTTCCCCTCGCGCTCGACCCGGGCCGCGTCGAGAGACCAGCGGACCAAACCAGCGACAGTGCATGATTTGCCGCTTCCCGTGTTACCAAGAATTGCCAGGTGGCGCCCAAACAGCTTATCCGGATCGACCGCAACAGACGCATCCGCCGCCAACGGAGAAGTACCGATCACTATTCGGGCATTCGTCCCTTGTGACTCGACAATGGCGCGCAGTTGCTCTCTCGTTGGAAGAGCAACTGGATCTCCAACGGAGGGGAAGACAGCGACACCTCGCTCAAGCTCGTACGAGGCTCCGGCTTCGCCTTGGCGAACTCGCAGCGTCCCCACCGGATTCACCGACATCTTGCGAAGCGGAAACGGAAGATCGACGAGGCCAAAGTCCCGCAGGCCCGTTCGCTTCGGATAGGCCGCGCGCTCAACGCCGAGCCAAGAAACCAGACCGACGAGCGCTCCCGTCTCATTGGGTATCAAGACGAAGCCATTGATGCGAGGGAACCGGCTTGGCACGCCCGTATTGAGTGCCGTCGCTTGAGGTGCATCAAGTTCGAGAATCACTTTGATCTCGTCGGGCGCGACAAACTCAACCGTCCCAACGGTGAGAGCGGACGCAGCGTCGATGATTGAACTCAACGCTCTTCCGCCTTCTCGTGAGTAACGCCTTCACTCTGAGCTGCTCCACGCCGACCCAGTAGCTCTGCTTGCCGAAAAGTGACCGGGTCAATTTGCCGGCTTTGGCAAGTAGTGATCAACGAGGTTCGAGAGGCTTCCCAGATGGGGTCCAACGAGCAGCGAGATCTGCGGCTCGCGACCAACCGAGCCGAGAAAGGTGTCGATCCGGTCACCGATGTCGTCGTACGCGACGATGACGAGATGCGTTGAAGGGATCGTCAACATGTCCGCAACGATGCGGTTAATGTGGTCGTCACCGAACCCGTAGCCGTAGGTCACGAGCGCTGAATTCGGACGGCAGAGCGATGCCGAGAAATCCCGGAAAAGCTCGGCATAGGGATACTCGAGGGTCTCGACATCCTTAGCCGGGTTCGGATAGATGATCAAGGATTCGTAGGCGTCGCTGCCCAACGCGGCTTCGGCCGAGGGCGCTCCGAACGGCAACGCAACGCGTCGAAGCTCTCGGTTCTCGTATCGCCAGTCGATCGACCCGTGCAGTTTCGTCAGACGCACGACGCCCTCGAGATAACGCGGTTCGCCGCGAATCCCTGGTGGGTTGTAGTGCAAATCTACGTCGAGTCGTGACGCGCGGAAGCGCGGAGCGAGCCCACCAACGAAGCGGTCCACGGGCCGCAGACCGACGAGGTCGCAGCCGAACTCAATGAGCCTGTCGTAGTTAGTGGTGAAGAGGTTGAGGCGGTCGCGCGACGCCGCTCGACTCGCGAAGCTCAGTAGGAACGAGACGAGCCCGGAGGCCGCCGCATTGCCATTCTCGTCACCGCTGTCGACGGCTTCGCCAATCCCCCGCTCCGTCGCGAGAACCGACAACGCGAAAGAACCGAGCGCTTTGCCGATCTCCTCGCGCCAAGCTGGACCGTTCGCATCCTCCAGCACGTCAAGTCCGCCGAGGAGCTGAAGTGCCGCGCTGATGTAATCCTCCATATTCGGACCGCCACGGCGCGCCTTCGCCGCTAACGCCTCGGCCCGCTTGGAGACCTTTTCGGCGTGTGTAGCTGAGAACTCCGGGGGCTCCATCGAGGTCGCCCCTCGGCCTGCTCGCGCAGCGACAGCAATCGGGAACCCGCTGCCGATGAGCAAGGAAAGGTGCTCGCTCTGGAACACGGCAGACAGCCAGGGCTCGATTTGTTTGCGCAGAACCGCAGGATCGGGAGCATCGCTACCGAGATCTTGCGGTCGACCGTTGACGCGCAGAAAGTTCTTCGGAAGTGGCATGCTGGCCATTCTCTCGCGCAGCTTCCTGGAGTCAATGCGCGACACCGGAACACTGAACTGGGCGAATCGGAGTTTTCGGAGCCAGAAGCGACTTGAGCTTCGGAGCTTCGTTGCAGTGGCGACCCGACTGGGGCGTGGCCCACGCCGAGCTTTCGCAGAGCGGGCGGAAGCACCCGACCGCACGGCGAGTGGGAACAGCACGGCAAAGGCTCCAGGGTTTCGAGGGAACGGGTCGTAAGTCGACGCCCCACGCCGATACCGCGGGATGTTCACGCCGGCGAGCTTGTGCCAAGACAGGCACCCGGAACACTGGCCGACGCTGTTGGCCACGACGCGCCAGTACGCGATCGCCGACCCGCCCGTGATCCCGTTGCCTTTGCGTGCATGGCCGGCGGACGGACGGTCGGATTCGGGCTGCTCCGCGACGCAGCGACTCAAATCGCCGCTCCGGAGTCGTGCTCGCGCTCGTGGCCCTCAGTTTTTGCCTTCGGATCAGCCCCGGCTGTTCCAGAGTGTTTCAGGGGGTGGCTTGGCGCCGTGCTCGAGTAGTCCGGCGGCTTCTGCTTCGTTGCCGGGAAATGGATGACCGTCGGTCTATCTGCTTTCAGTCGAGGGCTTGGAGCTCTCCGAGGCGTAGGCCGGCGTAGAGGGCGGTCGCCCACAGCGCGCGCTCGCCAACGGGGTGAGCCCGCGGCGACCGGCCGGGTCTGCTTGACGTGGCTGTCGCTACCGCCGCTATTCAGCGACCGGTTTCAACGAAGCTCGACGAGATTGCGTCCAGCGCCGCCGAGACCTTGCTCCACTCTGAGGCTGGCGACTGGGTGAGGATCGCCCAGTCCCGTCTCTGAGCGTCCGTGAAGACGAGATCGATCTTGTGCAGGAGTACGCCGTTCTCTGGCACTTCGAACTCCCATTGGATCGCGGGGTAACCCTCGAATGTGGTGTGGACGAGACCGAGCTCGACGTATCCAGTCTCAGCGCGCAACGTGCGAAGCTCAGGCGCGATTGCCTGGTCAACACTTGCGCTTCCCTGCGGGCTCTCGTCAATCCGAATCAGGTAGTCACCGGACTCGATCGTCGTGTCGTAGTAGGTGCCCATGTCCTGCTCGGCTGAGGTGACGGCAAAGCCGGCCGGGTAGATGATTGAGAAGTAGGTGCCGTTGTAGGTCTCGACCTTCGCGTTTGCCGACGAGGAGCCGCCCGAGCTCGACGGCGGCGCTGCCGCCTGCGAGCTTTGCGGCGCCTGACCGGCACAGGTCGCGGCGGAGATCGGTTGCGGCGCTGCCTGCCATGCTTGAAGCAACGGTTTTGCAACTTGGGCGCTGACCGCAAAGGCCAGTCCGTTTGCCTCGTCGGTGCCGAGATCAACAAGCCCGACCACATTGCCGGTGTCGGTGATCAGCGGGCCGCCGCTGTTACCAGGGTTGACCGCGGCGTCGGTCTGAACGAGGCTGCGGCGCTTCAAGCCTTCGATCGGAATCGTTCGGTCAAGGCCGCTTACCGAGCCACGGGTGACCGTCAACGGCAGCCCGAGCGGGAAGCCGATCGCAGCTACGTCGTCACCGAGTTGCGGCGCGCGACTCGCAATCGTGAAGTGATGGCCGCGAACCGGCTTGTCGGTTCGCACCAAAGCGAGATCTCGCGCGCCGTCCGAGCCGATGACCGTTCCGTGCGCGACGACTTTGCCGTTCTGCTTCAGGTCGATGCGCACCGCCCCGTCGACAACATGGTCGACGGTGGCGACGAGACGGTCGCTGACCAAGAAACCGGTGCCGATGTCCGAGCCATCGCAGGTCGTGACTTCCATGCGGACGATGCCGGATCGGACATGGGCGATCAGCTGCGCGAACGTCAGCGGCTTCTTAACTGTGGTGGTCGCCGGTGGCGGACTGGCCGTCTTGGAGCCGCACCCCACCGCTAGCGCCATGACACCGACCGCCGCGGCACCGCAACGAAGAAGCGACCATCTCAACGGTCTGTTGCAACACCGCTCAAAGTTCGTGGCTCTCGCCCGCCCTGGAAGCATCCGACGTCCCTTCAGCTTTCGAACGCCGTCAGAGCATGCACCGCGTTGCGACTTCGGTCAACAACCAGTTCGAAGTCTGCTCGCCGAGCTCGTCGTGGTAGCGCCTGAAGCGCGGGTGGCTCAGGGGCTCCGACTGTTATATGGTCCGTTTGAGCGATGAGGCTCGCTTGAGATGGCCGGTGTCCTGGACATCTCGAACCGCGGCTTGCTGATGGCCTCTACCCACTGAGTTCAGTCGAGGTAGGAGGCAGCTCGCGGTGCTTTTCAGCCGTGCCAGACGTCTCACCAACGCGCGGGATGCTCGGGCGAGGCGTAGCTCGAGGTCGCTTCCTCGACGGACCGGAACACCGAGGAGGAGATAGATGCAAGCAACGCTCAGCCCATCGGCGGGCGCGGGAGCAAACCCCACGCCTGGAGCCGGAGGCAGTCCGCTTGCTGATCCTGGTGCGTGGGCAGTCACCGCCTTCGCAACCACGTCATTCATGCTCGGTCTGTACAACACACACCGAATCGGCGCTGGCAGTACGCCGATCGTCTTCCCGGTCGCGTTCTTTTACGGCGGCCTGATTCAGATACTTGTCGCAATTCTCGAGGTGGGTCGAGGCAACCTGTTCGGGGCGGTCGTCTTCGGCTCGTACGGTCCGTTCTGGGTGATCTATGGAGCGATTTCAACCTGGTTCGCCAAGATGGCGGCTCCCGGTTCGGCTTCCGCGGGCGTTGCGCTGTTCCTGGCGATGTTCGCGGTTGTCACGTTCTATTTCTTCCTCGCATCGTTCAGAACGGACTGGGTGCTTGTGGTTGTGCTCGCGCTCATTTTCGTTGGGCTCGTCCTGCTTGCGATCGGCGCCCACACCGGCTCGGCCGGTTGGACGAAGGCAGGAGGATGGGTGACGATCGTGTTCGCGGTTCTCGCCTGGTATCACGCTGCCTCTGACCTGATGAACTCAACGTACGGCCGGCGGATGCTGCCGGTGGGAAGACTCGCCAAGTGAAGTAGGAGGTCTTGCCAAACAAACGCGGACACGCTGCGGGCCGCCGCTGCGAGCCTGTGTCGCCGAAGGCGGCCCGCAGTTGTCCGTGCTCGACAAGGCGATGAAGCTCGCCTGAACCGCCGTGACGGCTGATGGCTTCTACGACGAAAGGTCGGTGAAGCCAAGCCATGACGCAACTCCCGCACGCGGATCGGCAGGACAGTAGAGGTGTTGACGGTAACCAGCGGCCCTACCAACCTCTCATGGGGCCGCCCGATCGGAGCGGAGAAAACGGAATCTGTCGTCTATCCGGCAAGCCGCGCTCGAGTCTGATGGCGCCACGCTCGGACAGAGAGCCGCTCACGATCGTCGAAGGACTTTGGCTTGTGGCATCCATCATCGCCTTTGTCGAAGGCGTCGGACTACTACATCTTGCGGTGGGGTGAACGCAGTGCCCGCCGACTCGCACGTTGACGAGCCGTTCGGCGTCAAAGGCCCGTGCAAGTAGCGTTCAATCTGGTGGTGCAGGCACCGGGTTGCAACGGCCTGTCATCAATCAGCATTGTTCGTGATTCGAGGAGAAAGGACTGAAGCGTGAGCGAGAGCGAGAACCCGGTAATCCCGAGCCCCGAGCCGGAAGCTCATCGGCCGAGAACAAACCGGGACTGGTGGCCCAACCAGCTCGACCTTTCCGTGCTGCACCACCACTCGTCTCTTTCGAACCCGCTCGGCGACAGCTTTGACTACCGCAGAGAGTTCGAAGAGCTCGACGTCGAGGCGCTCAAGCATGACCTCGAGGAGCTGATGACCTCGTCGCAGGATTGGTGGCCTGCCGATTTCGGCCATTACGGTGGCCTATTTATTCGCATGTCGTGGCATGCGGCAGGCACCTATCGCATTGCCGACGGACGCGGAGGCGGCGGACAGGGCGCGCAGCGGTTCGCCCCTCTGAACAGCTGGCCGGACAACGCGAACATCGACAAGGCGCGTCGACTGTTGTGGCCGATCAAGCAGAAGTACGGCCAGAAAATCTCTTGGGCCGACCTCCTGGTGTTCGCCGGCAACGTGGCCATGGAGTCGATGGGCTTCAAGACGTTTGGCTTCGGCTTCGGACGTCCCGACATCTGGGAACCCGAGGAGATCTTCTGGGGGCCGGAGGACACCTGGCTCGGCGACGAGCGCTACACCGGCGAGCGCGATCTGCACGGGCCGCTTGCGAACGTGCAGATGGGGTTGATTTACGTGAACCCGGAAGGCCCGAACGGCACTCCGGATCCGCTTGCGGCCGCGCGCGACATCCGCGAAACCTTCCGTCGCATGGCAATGAATGACGAGGAGACGGTCGCGCTGATCGCCGGCGGACACACATTCGGGAAGACACACGGTGCCGGCCCTGCCGACCACGTCGGTCCTGAGCCAGAAGCCGCCCCGCTCGAGCTGCAGGGTCTTGGTTGGTACAGCAGCCACGGAAGCGGCAAGGGGCCGGACGCGATTACCAGCGGACTCGAGGTGACATGGACCGCCACCCCCACCAGGTGGAGCCATGGGTTTTTCGAGAACCTGTTCCACTACGACTGGGAGCTCACGGAAAGCCCGGCCGGCGCGAAGCAGTGGCAGCCGAAGGACGGTGACGGTGCGAGCACGATTCCGGATCCGGCGGATGGCTCGCTGAACCGTGCGCCGACGATGCTCACGACGGATCTCGCGCTGCGCATGGATCCGGCGTACGAGAAGATCTCGCGGCGCTTCCTCGAGCATCCGGACGAGTTCGCCGATGCTTTTGCTCGCGCCTGGTACAAGCTTCTCCACCGCGACATGGGGCCACTGTCGCGCTATCTCGGGCCGTGGGTTGCGGAACCGCAGTTGTGGCAGGACCCCGTGCCCGCAGTCGACCACGAGTTGATCGACGACACGGACATCGCCTCGCTCAAGGCGACAATCCTTGGCTCCGGCGTGCCGACTTCCCGGCTTGTTGCGACCGCGTGGTCCGCAGCAGCGTCGTTCCGCGGCACGGACATGCGCGGCGGAGCAAATGGAGGACGCCTACGGCTTTCCCCGCAGAAGGACTGGGAGGTGAACGAGCCAGCCGAGCTCGCACCGGTGCTCGAAACGCTCGCCGTGATCCAGCGTGCTTTCAATGACGCCCAGACCGGCGGAAAGCAGGTCTCGCTTGCGGATCTGATCGTGCTCGGCGGTTGCGCCGCTGTTGAAGAAGCTGCACGTAAGGCCGGCCACGAGATCACGGTCCCGTTCGCGCCCGGCCGAACCGATGCCTCGCAGGAGGACACTGACGTTGACTCGTTTGCGGTGCTTGAGCCTCGTGTTGACGGTTTTCGCAACTACTCGCGCCCAGATGAGCCGCTCCCGCTGGAGCATGGACTTCTCGACCGGGCCTACATGTTGAACCTGACCGCACCGGAGCTGACGGTGCTGATCGGCGGGTTGCGCGTACTTGACGCGAACGTCGCCCGCTCGCCCCACGGCGTGTTCACTGACAGGCCCGGAGTGCTAACCAACGACTTCTTCGTGAACCTGCTGAGCATGGACACCGAATGGAGCGCTTCAGGCGACGTCTATGAAGGGCGTGCCCGCGCGACTGGCGAGCTGAAGTGGACGGCAACTGCCGTCGATCTCGTCTTCGGGTCTCACTCGCAGCTTCGCGCTCTGGCCGAGGTGTACGCGTCGGCCGATGCCGACGAAGTGTTCGTCCGCGACTTCGTTGCGGCCTGGGACAAGGTGATGAACCTCGACCGTTTCGACCTTCGCTGAGCCCATATGACCGCCGATCGTCATGCGATCTTGAGCTCGTAGCCAATCCCCGTCATTAGAACGCCGCCGGCGGCGAGAACGATGGACCAGCGCAAGACGGCGCCGTCGATCACACGAGCGACGATCGCCCCAAGGGCAGCCAACATGGCGATTGCGATCGGCACGGCTATCCAGCTGGCGGACGGGATGAACGCAGCGATGAGCAACGGAATAAGCGCGCCTGGAAAACTCGCGCAGCCTGTGATCAGCGTTCCCGCAAAGGCATCGCGCATAATCGCCGAGCCAATGCCGGTACTTGTCAGTCGGCGTGAGGTGCGCAGGCTCATGTGTCGTGCCGCGGTCACCAGCTGTCCCCGGTAGTCGGCGTACTGGGCGACAAAGAACACGAAGGCGGCGGTAGCAAAAGCTGCGATCGCTACCCGTATCGCCAGCCCGACCCCGATGGCACCGTCTTGTGTTAGCAAGCTCGCGGAGGCGAGCGTGAGTGCGTTGAGAATGCCGTCGGCGACGCCAAGCACGATCGGCAACAGCCGTTCGTATCGAATCAAGCGCCTCAGTTGCGCTCCGCCGGCGGCCGGCTCGACACCAGCCGCTCGCCCGCCGCGATCTCATCGAGGCTACGCATGACAGCGCCGGTCTTTTCAACGGCCTCAATCAGCTGTTCGAAGTCGATCTGCTCCCCTTCAATCACGGCCTCCATCCCCATGACTTCCGCGTCGATCTCAACCACCAGCAGATTCACACCTTGGACGCCCTCGACGCTGTCGATCGCCTCAACGATCTCCATCAGCTCCGGGCGTTGCAACGATTTCTCGACGTCGAGGACGACGCGGCGTAGGTTCACGATGTCTCCGTTCGCTTCGGCTTGACGGGTCTTCCGGCGCGTTCCCGCTGCAGTTAGCTACGCAACGTGGCTGCGATCGCGGTCGTGTCGAGGAGTAGATCGATCGCGTCGCACGCTGACAGACAGACGAGATCGGCTGCTGCGAGTGCAGCAGGGCTTGTTCCTTCCGGGCCGAGAATGGCGATTCCGAGCGCAGCTGCTCTCAGCGCCGAAGCGTCATTCGAACCGTTGCCGATGTGGGCTGTGTGGGAGGCCCCAAGAGTCTCGATCAGCGACCGTTTCTCTTCATCGCTTGCCGTGTGCTTCGCCGGGACGTCAAGGGTTTTGGCTACCTCTTCAAGCGTCCCGTAGGTGTCTGCCGATGCAAGAAGCACGTCGACTTGTTGTCGCAACAGGTGTACTCGTTCGGCAACGCCGGCGACGAGGGCGCCGCGGTTTGTGAGCGTCCCGTTGACGTCGAAGACGACGCGCTCGAGAACGACCAGCTCACGGCCAGGGATCTCAAGAGAAATCATCGTCTAGCTCCGGTCGAGGCCGTCAGCCTCGCTCTGTCGTAGATGTGCGCGTAACGAACAGCGGCAGATCCGGGCCTTTTGCAGTTGGTCAAGGCGATTTCCATCCGTCGGTCTGGGCTTCTTTCCGTGATCGCGACTCTGCCGTCGCAAGACTTGTCCGGCGGTGCACACCCATACCCCAAGGACCAGTCATCTCGGCAAGGCGAGCAACCTTCGTCCCGTGCACGCGCGTTTGTCCGATAAGGCATCGCTTCCACCGTTCGATTTCGTTCGGTAGAAGCCATCAGCCGCTTGCGCGACGGTTTGGGCGGGCCTCATCGCCAGCGAAGACGATAGCTGTTGGGCTTTATCCGTGGCTTAGCCCAGGCGGTCTAACGCCCAGGTGACAAGACCGACCCTGCTCTGGGGAACCTCGGCAGGTTGACGCACCAGACTGCTCCGCCGCAGCTCTTCTTGAAGCGCCTCTGACAGGATCGCTTGCTCATGGGGTCCTGACATTCGACGACAACTGAAACGGCCCGCTCCGCATGCTTCATCTCCGCCGAAGCGGGTACAATGTCGCCAGGCGATGAGGCCCGCCTGAACCGCCTCTCGGGGCTGATGGCTTCTACCGACGACAGGACGGTGGAAGCAACCCAATGAGTCAGCCCGATCGCCTGGACCCACAGACCGACGCCGCATCCGTAGCCGCAGTGTCGGAAGTTCTGCCGTCGTTTACGAGCATCCTCGGCAGCGGCGCACAGACGCCCGACAAGGACACGCCGGAGCCAGCATGCTTCCGCGATCTGAACCTCGATCAGGTCGTCGCGGAGATTGTTCGAAGTCGCGGCGAGTACGAGCTCGAGCCATTCTTCCGCACCCCGCTCCACGATCCGGAGACGGTCGCATTTCGCCACGAAGTGTTCCGCGACCTGGAGGTGGGAGAGCTCCGTGTGCGGTTGACGCGGTTCGCCGAGCAAATGCACCAGACGCGCGTTTACCTGAACCTGGTACAGGGTCAGCGGTTCCGATATGAGAAAGAGCGGTGGTTTCTTGATGCGGTCGAGCTCTACTGCGATGCCGTGGAGGGACTCGCCGACGCGCTCGACCAGGCAAACCTGGCCTCCGTCGGCTTTCAAGCGTTGCGCCAGTATCTCGCCGCTTACACCGGGTCTGAGAGTTTCCTCGCTCTCGTAGACGATCAAAAGCGGGTTCGTGCCGGGCTCGACGGCGTGCGCTACTCGCTCGCTATCAAGGGCACCCGAATCACTGTCAGCCCGTACGAAAACGAGCCGGACTACAGCGCTGACGTCGAGGATACGTTCATGCGCTTCCGTCAGGGAGCGGTCGAAAGCCACCTGATCCGCATTCCTGACCCGAACTCGATGGATCATGTCGAAGCACAGGTAGTGGAGCGGGTGGCAAAGCTGAACCCGAACGAGTTCCGCGCGCTCGACGAGTTCTGCTCCACGCACGCCGGCTTTCTCAACGAAGCGATTGTGCGCTTCGATCAAGAGGCACAGTTCTATCTCTCGTATCTCGATTACGTCGACGGCCTCGGCGGCACCGGCGCCTCCTTCTGCCTACCGGCGATCGGTGATGGCAGCAAACTCGACGTCAAAAGCGGGTGCGACATCGCGCTTGCCGGCAAGCTCGTCGGGAGACACCACGCGATTGTGCAGAACGACTTTGCGCTGCGCCAGCCGGAGCGAATCATTGTCGTCGGCGGGCCGAACCAGGGCGGCAAGACCACATTCTCGCGGATGTTCGGCCAGCTCCACTACCTGGCTGCGCTTGGCGTCCCGGTTCCCGCAGCCGAGGCGACGCTCTTTCTTCCCGACGAGGTGTTCGCACACTTCGAGCGCCAGGAAGACATTTCGACCTTGCGCGGCAAGCTCGATGACGAGCTCGTGCGGATCAAGGAGATCCTTGACCGGGCGACACGAGAGAGCGTAATCGTCGTCAATGAGATCTTCGCTTCCACAACTCTTGATGACGCGGTAACGCTTGGCACGAAGGTGCTGCGTCGGGTGATCCAAATCGGCTGCGTCGCGCTGTTTGTCACCTTCGTCGACGAGCTTTCGTCACTTGGCCCGGAGACCGTCAGCATGGTGGCCACCGTCGACCCGGCCGACCCGGCACGGCGGACATTCAAAGTGGTTCGCAAGCCTGCGGATGGACGCGCCTACGCGCTGGCGATTGCCAACAAGTACGGACTCACCTACGACAAGCTGCGAGCGAGGGTTGGCGAGTGAAGGCGTACCTGATGCACCGTGAGGCCGACTTCGACCTCGAGCGAGAGCTGCCTAAGCACACTGACGTTCTCGAAGAAGACCTTGAGATTGCGACTCTGCTGAAGCAGATGGCGGCCGGCGACGAGTTCGTGTCGGAGATCGCGCAGCGAGCAATCCTTCTGCCGCTTGTTGATCCGCCGGCGATTCTGTTCCGCCAGCAGGTGCTCGGCGATTGCATCCAGCACCCAAAGCTTGTCCGCGAGCTGTACCTGCTTGCTGTCGAAGGAGTCGAGAGCCCGAAGCGGTCGAATGTGTTCTGGTTCCGCGACTCGCCGGATCAGTTGCTGTCGAAGTCTTTGCGAATCCTCGAAACGCTGATCGACGTCGTTGAGCGGCTCCGCAAGCTCGCCGACGAGTACGTCACGGCGGTCCGCTCCGAGGGTCTGACAAGGCTCTTCTCGACCTTGCAGGACGAGTTGAACGACGAGTATCTGCAGGAGCTCCGCGATCACCTGCGCCAGCTCGACTTGTCGAGCGGCACGCTCATCAGCGCCGAGCTGGGGCGATCAAACCGCGGCACAAACTACGTCCTGCGCAAGCCGTTTGCTCGCAACTTCTTGGAGCGGATCAACCTGCGTCGTCGCAGCGGCTACGGCTTTTCGATCCCGCCCCGTGATGAGGCTGGAATGGAGTCCCTGGCCACACTGCGCAACCGCGGCGTCCGTCTTGTCGCAAATGCGCTTGCACAGTCGACCGATCACATGCTCGATTTCTTCAGGATGCTGCAGGCCGAGCTCGGCTTCTATGTCGGATGCGTCAACCTGTATGAGGCGCTGAGCGAACGGGATATCCCCTTGTGCTTCCCGACTCCTGCGCAGGTCGAGGAGCGTTCTCTCAGCGCGCATGCGCTCCGCGATGCCTCGCTCCCGTTTCATCTGAGCGGCCGTGTTGTCGGCAACGACCTCGACGCCGACGGTCGCCAGCTGGTCATCGTCACCGGCGCCAACCAGGGAGGCAAGTCGACATTTCTTCGGAGCCTCGGTCTTGCACAGCTGATGATGCAGGCTGGAATGTTCGTCGCAGCCGAGTCCTTCGGCGCAAGCGTCCGCAGCGGGGTCTTCACGCACTTCAAGCGCGAAGAAGACTCGTCGATGACAAGCGGCAAGCTCGACGAAGAGCTTGCGCGAATGAGCGCGATCGCCGATTTGATCGAACCGAACGCGCTTCTTCTCTGCAACGAGTCGTTCGCTGCGACCAATGAGCGCGAGGGATCGGAGATCGCCCGCCAAGTGATCCGGGCCATGGTCGAGGCGCGCGTCACCGTGGTCTTCGTCACCCATCTGTACGACCTCGCCAACGGACTCTACGCGCAGCACGACGAGAAAATGCTGTTCCTGCGAGCCGAACGACAGGTAAACGGCGTCAGCCCGTTCCGTGTCTCACCCGGAAACCCACTGCCAACAAGCTTTGGCGAGGACTCGTACAACCGCATCTTCAACGGTGCACCAGAGCGCGTATCCGCTGAATCCGACAGTGCGGTTCGATGAGCGCACTTGAGCTCGACCTGTCTGATGCGCATCGCCGCTGGGTCAGCGCGGTGACGCAACACATGCGCGACGTGATCGAAGAGCTGCGCCGCTGCGGCGCTACCAAATTGCAGCTCGCAGAGCTGAAAGGTTCGCTGACGAGCTTCGAGGATGCGGTCGGGGTGGTGCGATCCCAACCGCCGTTCCTGTTCGAGGCGTTTCTAACCCGACTGTGGGTTGATGCCTGCGAGCTCAACGCGGACAGCGTTGAGCACTACGGCGCACTCGGCGAGAGGGAGCGCCGGTTTTTCAACAAGCAGGCACAGATGCTCGAGCGCTGCATCGAGCGGCTGCGCGAAGCAGTCAACCTGCCCACCCTGTGATCATGGCGAGCTGGCCGTTCAGCCCGGAGGAGTGTCCACGTTGTCGCTATCTCGAACCGATCGATCCGCCGGCGGTCGACGATGCCGGCTACGAGATCGTTGGCTTCTGCCTGCATCCGCGCATCGGGATGGATTTGTTCCTGTTCCGTCAGCGCGAACAGAAGATGGACTCCTGTCCGTGTTTTCATGAGAGGCGAGTATGAGCGCATTCAATGCGAACATCGAGTTCGCCGTTTTGATCGCAGTCGTTGTCGCCGCCTTCAACTTCGGAGTGCACCGTCTTCCGCCCGTCGATCCGGCTCACGCTACGTCAACCCGCCAGCGAAGACGTTCGGGTCACGAGGACGATTCACGCGCGCGCGACGACGCGCGCCGGACATGGGCTTGGTTCATCGGTTGGGGCGGGTTTATCTGCGCTGTGGTGTCGGTGATCGGCTTCCAGTCGCTGCCAAGCCTGCGCGTCGTCTGGACGGCGTTCGTCGCGCTTGCCATCGCCTCCGTGCCAGTGGGCGCGGTGGTCGCGCTCGTCGGAACAAGCCCGCGCCCAAGGAGACGCTAGCTCTGTTTGTCGCGCTAACGTCCTCGGGCGTGGCGTCTTGCCTGGTACTTGCGCCAGAAGTAGCGCGGGACGGGAGCGATCCCGAATGCGATCAGGAAAGCAGCAAACCCAGCAGCCCTGGGCTCGACGATGATGATGACGATGCCGGCACCAACACCGATCACTCCTGCGACGCTGATCGCCAGCTTCTGGTTGTAGAGAAGCGACCGGTCGAGTTTCATTCACTTTCCCTCTCGTCGGAGACAACGAGGACCGGGACGGAGGCGCTGGCGATCAGCCGTTCGGCAAGCCCGTGCAGAAGAAAGCGGCCGGGTCGGGTGTTGCGATGATGGCCGATTACGACGACGTCAAACGCTTGCTCGTGTGCGAACCGGAGGATGTCGCTCGCCGGTTCGTCGCCTTCGATGATTGCCTGCTCGACCGGCACGCCCGCCCGCTCAGCGCGGTCTCGCACACGGTCGAACGTCTCCTCCAGGTACTTACGCGCCGCGTCGACTGACTCCGCGCGGTCACCTTCGGTTTCCGCGTGAGCTGGCGAATGCGCTACAGACGCCGCGACCACCTCGCCGTCGTAGCGGCGGGCGATGTCGACAGCAAGATCGAACGCTCTTTCGGCGGGACGGGAGCCGTCCCACGCGATCAGGATGAGTTGGAACATCAGCTCCTCAATGCGGGGATCAGAGCAAGGACAACGAGCAGCACGATCAGGACGTACAGCAGGTACTGGCCAAGCCGACCCGACTGGAAGCGACGCACGTAGGCGCTTGTGCGCACGGCAAAGCGGCCGAGCGGGCGGTAAAGAAGATCCTCGAAGGCGGCAACGATGTGCGTCTCGACCTGGCGCGTGCCGTCCTCTCCCTCGACGGCGGTCACGGTGCGGCGAAGCCCGTACGCGCCGGCAAGGACAACCCGAATCGGATGCGCATACGCCTCGGGCGTGTACTGCGCCGCAGCTGTATGCGCGTAGGTGCCTGACATCCACACCGGTGCCGTCCTGACCGGCGGACGAAGCAGCACCCGGACAACGACGGCCGCGGTGATAAGGAAGACCGGGATGGCGACAGACAGCCAGGTCGGGGAGAGCACAGAGAAGTTCGGGTACACCGGGCCGAGAACGAGTGGGTGGCTGATCGTCGTTGTTGACAGGTCGAAGCCGAGAAGGTCCTGGAGCCCGCTTCCGATCAGGTGAATCTCCCAAGGAGCGACCGCCCCCAGGCCCAGGCAGATCACCGTGAGCAGGGCGACACCGATGTCGAGTCGCCGCAACACCTGGAGACTCGGCAGGACGGTGCGGGCGCGGCCGAGGAAAATGCCGCCGAACGCGCGGGCGAAGGCAAGCAAGCCGATGCCGGCGGTAAGAGCGAGCATTGCCCCGCCGAGCGCCATGATGAGCTGCGCGATTGTGCTGTTCAGCCGGAAGCCTTGAAGCAACGCCTCGAGCGTGAACCACTCGCTGACAAAGCCACCAAGCGGCGGCAACGCGGCAAGGGTCAGCACGGCAACCCCGAAACCAACCGCCGTCTGTGGGATCAGCTTCGCAAGACCCCCGAGTGGCCCCATGACCTCCTGTCCAGTCTCTGTGGCAACCCGATCCGCGGCAAGGAAGGCAAGTGTCTTTCCGATTCCGTGCATCACCAGGTGCAAGGTGGCCGCAAGAAGACCTGCCGCGGCGAGCTTCGGCTGGTGTGCCGCCTGGCCAATCAAAGCGACGCCGAATCCGAGGAGCACAATGCCCCCGTGCTCGACACTCGAGAAACCGAAGAAGCGTTTGATTTCGTCCTGGGTGACCGCGTACAGAATCCCGACAAGGGCTCCCAGTCCGCCGAGGACGACCAGCGCTTCGCCCCACCACATCGGGGCCGGCGCAAGCATGCCAAAAACGATCCGCCACAGCGCGTACAGCGCCGCGTTGAACGCTATCGAGATCGTCGCCGAGGTTGCGCCGGGCGCTGCTGCATAGAGCAGAGGCAGCGGTGACTGAAACGGGATCAGGCCGATCTTGGTCCCGAAGCCAACAACGAGAAGGACGAAAACCACGTCGCGCAGACCGCCGAGCTGAGCGTGCTGCCAGGCAGCGAACTCGAAGCTTCCGGTGCGCGCGTAGAGCAGCGCAAAGGCGGCGAGGATCGCGGCGCCGCCAACCTTGCTCAGACTGCCACCAAAGAAGGCGTAGATCAGGTTGCGCGGATCCTCCCGATCTGCGCTTGCGAGCAGATACAGGCTGAGGGTGATCGTCTCCCAGCCGACGAAGAACAAGAACCCTTGGTCGGCTCCCACGACTACAGCGACGGCAAGCAGCAAGGTTGCGTGGAGGGCTGCTGGGTAGCGCCGGAGCGGCCGCTGAACACAGGCAAGCGAAACGGACGCGCCGGTGACACCGATCAGAGCAAAGAACAGCCCGGCGAGGCGGTCCGAGACGAGCGCCGAAGGGCCGAAACCAATCCAGCTGCCGAGGTTCACATGTGCGCTTGACCAGTGGCCCGCGGTTACGAATCCGACGATGGCAAGGAGAAGGCATGCGCATGAGGCAAGCAGCGCCGACACGCGCGCCGACAGCCGCGCTGCCGGAACTGCGCCGGCAAGAAGCGCGAAACCGATGGCAAGCACTGTGGTCATGCGGCTGCCTCGTCGGTGACGATTCCGGCTGCCAGCAGCAGGCCGTGGAGGAGCGCGATCGGGGCGGGTGGCGAGCCGGGCACGTACACATCGACCGGTAGCACGGTGTCGACGCCGCCCATGTCGGCAGCACGCGCAAAGCCGCCTGAGCAGGCGTCGGTCCCGGCCGCGACGACTGCCTTTGGAAACGGCATCGCCTCATAGGCTCGGCGCAGCGGCTCTGTCATCGACGGGGTGACCGCTCCGGTGACGAGCAGCACGTCTGCGTGGCGTGGGGCGAGCGTGAAGAAAAGCCCTAGCCGCTGCATGTCGTAGTACGGGTTCGTGAGCGCCGCGATCTCCCACTCCTCCCCGCCGTCCGATCCGGCATCGACATGACGGACATGAATCGAGCGCTTCAGAGCACCGGCCTGATCCGCGAGAGTCGCCCGCGCGCTGTCGTCTTCAGTGCGCGCTGTATGCCCGACAACAAGCGCCGGCTTTGTCCGCGCCGCCGTCCGGTAGTCCGACTCGAACGCAAACGTTTCTGGTGCGGCGCCAACGCATGCGCCGCAAAGCACACAGCGGGCGCGGTCAAGCGCCAACCGCCCGTAGCTGGCAACGCTGATTGCGCCGGTCGGACAAAGCTCCTCGTACGCCTTGACGCCGGCCTCCGGGTACCGGACGACGACGCGGCCGCGGTAGCCCACAGGAGCAGGCTCCGGCTTGCGCGGATACCCGGTCGTCACGCGGCCTTTGCGCAGACCACGGAGAATCCACCAGATCATTTGTCAGCTCCTGCGGGCGAGAGGCCGAAGCTGTGCTCGATGAATGAAAAGTCGGTGAGCACGTCACCGCGAAAGCTTTCGGCGAACAGAGGCCAGTTGCGAAGCGAAGGCGAGGCAATCCTGACGTGCGAGAGCTTGCCGGCTGTGAGCTCGACCCAGTACACGACCTCGCCCATCGGAGCCTCAGCCCAGCCGTAGGCAGCGCCGTTCGCATCGGGCGCGGAGAGGTGGCCGTCCGGGATCACCTCTCCGCGCCGTCGCGGCCGCAGCGCCTGGCGAATCAAATGCAAGCTCGTCTCGATCTCTTCGAAGCGCACGGCAAGCCGCGCCATCGCATCGCCTGCTGTTGCAGAGGCGATGCGCAGGCCGAGATGGCGATAGGCACCGTAGGGCCGCTCGAAGCGCGCGTCGACGGCGACCGAGCAGGCGCGCGCAACCGGTCCAATGCCGCCGTAGGCATCGATGGTTTTGCGATCGAGCGTGCCGCTACCGATCAGACGGTCGGTGAATGATCCTGTGTCGAGGAGAAGTTTCCGATCCCGGCGAAGCTCATCTTCGAAGCGCGCGAGCTCAGCGACCACCTCGGCAGGGGCGATGATCGGCTTCGTTCCGAAGCCACCCGGAACAATCGCACCGCGGCCGAACCGGCTACCGCTCAGCCGCGCACGCAGCCGCATGACGTCCTCCTTGAGGATCCCGAAGCGGGCAGCACCGACCGCGAGCGCCGCATCCTCGGCAAGCCGAGTAGCGACCTCCAAATGGCTTGCGATCCGTTCGAGCTCGGCGTGAACAACCCGCCATGACTGCACTTCGACAGCTGGAGTGAGCTTCAGTGCACGTTCGACCGCCTCCGAGTAGGCGATCGCGTGGGCGACAGACGCCGGGCCGCTGACCCGCTCAGCAAGGAAAGCGCCATGCAGGATGCTCAGCCCTTCGAAGCGGCGCTCGAGGCGACGATGCTTGAAGAACGGGCGCACGTCGACAGAGAGAACGTCCTCGCCGCCGGTGTCGATGACGTACTGGATCGTCTCGAAAACGCCGGAGCGAATCGGACCGTAGGGAATGACGAATGTGCTTTCGCCGCGGATATTGCGCCGGAAGTCATCAACGTCAGGGCTGAGAATCGGCGCCAGGTGCGGATGCCCGGTTGGTGTCACGCCCTCCTGTTCGTAGAGAACGCGCTCCGGAATCACCGCCGCCGGACTGAAGCGACTGAGAGCGCGATACGAGCCGCCCTGGGCTGGGAGTTCGGCGCGGAGCGAGATTAGTTCGCCGCGAAGCGCGAACGCGACAACGAGCGAACGGCGTGGCCTGTGCGCAACAAACAGCGAGACGAGACGCGCTCCGTCGACAACGAGCGTCTCTGCAATCTCAGGTAGGTCGACAAGCGACACCGGGAGCCAGCGTTGGTCGACGTGAGCGCCAGCAACGACGGCGTCGCCATGATCGCTCAGCCCTGCGGAAGCAGCCGACGGGCGGCGGATCACGTTCACTGTCCCACTCCGAGCAAAGTTGCCGCGTGGTTCAGAAGTGCTTTGAGCGCGGTCGGCTGATGCACGCCGAAGGCGACGACGACGACAAGGCAGGCTGCCATCGCTCCGACCATCAACCAGCTGGTTTCGCCGCGCACGGCGCCTTCATCCGGACGCGTCAGCACCATCTGGCCGGCATGCCAGACGACCCCGAAGAACGCAACGTTGACGAAGACGAGAAGAAGCGTCACCCACACGTACTCGGGACGACTGAAGCCGCCGACCACGATCTGGAACTCGCTGCGGAAAATCCCGGAGACCGGCAGCCCGGCTAGCGCCAGAGTTGCGGCCAGCAACATCGGGCCGCTGAACGGCAAGACGCTTCCGGCTCCCTTCACGTCGGCGATCTCCTTCGAGCCGTATCGGCGCAGAACGGAGCCGCTGCCAAAGAAGGCGAGTCCCTTCGCCGCGGCATGGTTGACGACATGGAAGAGCGCTCCGGCGACCGCAATGCGTACACCGAAGCCGATTCCTAGTGCGATCACTCCCATGTGCTCGATCGTCGAGTAGGCAAGCAGGCGCTTGTAGTTCTCCTGCTGAAGTACAAACAACGCCGCAACTACGAGCGAGACGGCACCGAATACGAGCAACACATGCCGGGCGAAGCGATCGCCGTTGGCCGCTTCAGAGACCTGGTAGAAGCGGAGGATCGCGTAGAAGGCATTCGCAAGCAGTGCGCCTGAGAGAAGTGCGGAAACAGGGCTCGGGGCTTCGCTGTGGGCATCGGGAAGCCAGGTGTGAAGCGGCGCCAAACCCACCTTCGTCCCGAAGCCGACAACAGCGAGCAAGAAAGCGAGCTCTACGGGCACCTGCGACAGCCGAGTTCCCGCGCCGATGTAGCTGGCGAAGCGCGGAAGGTACGAGTCGCCAAGCGCGTGCGTGCCGGATGCGTACAGGACGATCACGCCGAGCAGGGCGATACCAAGCCCGACCGAGGCAATCAGCACGTACTTCCACGCGGCTTCGAGCGCCGCGTCGGTTCGGTCTAGCGCAACAAGAAGGACAGACACGATCGTCGTCAGCTCGACCGCGACCCACAGCGTCGCAAAGTCGTTCATCAGCGGAACAAGCAACATCGTCCAGCCGAACAAGTTCAGATACGCGAAGTAGCGGCGCGCGTAGCGGTCGTGGCCGGGGGCATCTGCGAGAGCGCGTAGATATCCGACCGAGAACACCGATCCCGTTGCGTACAGAAGTCCGGTGGCGAGGATAAAGACACCGCTCAACGAGTCGAGATGCAGCCAGTTGTTGAGCGTGTGTAGCTCGGTGCCGTTGCGTACATGCCAGACGACGATCACCGCAAGCACAAGGGAGGCGACGCCGGACGCAATGGTGGCAAGCTCGCGGCCGCGGTTGCCTCCAACGATCGACAGCGCGGTCGCAACAAGCGGGACGACGAGAAGAGCAATCAGAAGACCGGCCATCGTCCTTAGCCCCGGAGCCTTGTCAGAACGTCGGTCGTTACGGCCGTGCGCTGGACACCGAAGTACTGGACGAGCAGAACGAAGACCAGAAGGCCAACGAACACGTCAAAGAGCAGCAACAGCGCGAGGATCAGCGGCAGACTTGGAGCAATCACAAGGCTTGCCAAGGTGACGCCGTTCTCGAGTACCAGAAACCCGATCAGCTGCGACGGCGCGTATGGCCGCAAGATCATCAACAGCAACGCGATCAAAACGATCGAGACGGCAACGCCAAGGACAGAGGCCGGAAGCGCCTCGGCGGAGCCGAGGTGGACGTGCGACATCGCCACGAAGGCAAAGCTCGAAAGGACAATCCCGATCAGGATCGCGCTCGGCACGCGCACCACTGATGGGACGCGCGCGGGTACGTCGAGGTTGCGGATGATCGACGCAACCGCATACGGAATCAGCAGCGTCTTGAAGCCGATCGTTACCGCTCCGATGATGTACAGGTCAGGACCGCCCAGCTTGAAGGCAGCGGCAAACGCAACCGCCGCGATCGCGGCCGAGCCGACTCCGTAAAGCCGAAGCTGGCTCCAGATGTCCTGGGAGCGAAGGAGCAGGAATTCAACGAGAAGCACGATTACCGCAACGACGCTGGCGATCCCTGCGAACACGGTTAGGTGAATGACCCCGAAGTTGCGCTGAAGCACGAACGTGATCACGGCGAGAACAGCGAGTAGGAAGCCGGCGACGGTGAACTCCGGAATCTTGTAGAGACGCAACTTCGCAAACGATGACTCGATCGCGGTTATCAGGAGCCCGATCACGAGCGCTTTGCCGAACAGGATCACGACCGCAAGCAGCACGTCGCTGAGACGATGCGTGCCAGCAAGACCCCACGGCGCGATCAGCACGTTGCCGAGAATCACGAACAGGATCAGCTGCTTCATCGACGAGCCCCAACGCAGCAACGCAAAGCCAGGACCGGAATGCTCGAGGGTGCGCCCTTCCTCGATCATTCCGAACTCGAGCGTCGCGCCGTGGTTCTCGAGTGGGATGCGCCCGGTTTCGGAGAGAACAACCATGAAGAACGCGGCAGCCGCGAGTAGGTGGGCGGGCCTGAAGATCTCCACCGACGACGACTTCAGCGTTGCCGCGAAGGCATACGGAAGGTCCGTCTGCGTTATCAGCGCGACGGTGAAGATCACGAAGATGATGGTTGGCTCGCCGAGCGCCCCGAAGGTGCGCAATCGACTTGAGCCGAGCTGTGCGTACGGGCTGCCGCTGTCGATCGCAGCCAACGACACCGCGTAGCTCGCAAGTCCGAGCAGAAAGCCGCCGCCGAGGATGTCCGCCATATATGAGGCTTGCGGCGGATAGTCGGTCAGCACCGGGATGATGAGCGGCACGATGCAGTAGCAGGCGAACGCCACGTAAGGCGCCAGGCGAAACACCGCGCTCGCGCCCTCCGGAAGCACGGTCTCCTTGCGGAAAAACTTGGCGATGTCGAAGTAGGGCTGCAGGATCCGTGGCCCGCGCCTCATCTGGATGATCGCCTCCCATCGCGCGATCACACCGGTCACAAGCGGCGACACGAGCAGAACTGTGCCCACCTGTAGGACCTGGATTAGACCGTCATCGAGATGAGGCATGCCGTCCTGAAGTCTCCTGTCCTGCGTCGATTGGCGCGGGTAGAAGCCATCAGCCGTTTGACGGCGGTTCAGAGACCGGAGCCTCCCGCCAGAGCTTCATCTGGCGTACACGAAGCGTAACCGAATCGGCCGCGGGGGCAACGCCTTGCGCGCGGAAGCTCGCTGCCCGACCAGTCGCGCCGTGCCTCGAACGACGAGGAACGCCCGTGCCTTACCGGGCAAAAGGCGACAGTGGGCGAGTGCCGCCTGCCGACCCTTCCCGAGACATTCTTGAAGCGCGCGAGCTGTCATCCAACATCCCGACTGGCTGTTCCGAGCACCCGGACACACCGAGGATGCGAAATGGCGGGAGACAGCGACTGGCATCCTCGACGGCCTGCTGCGTGACTGGCTTAGGACCGAACACTGCTGGAGTGCGCCGCTACACTCCTTCACGGCGATGAGGCTCGCCGTAAACCGCCCGCCCTGGGCTGATGGCCTCTGCCGACGACTTCGAAGGTGACCGACTGATGTCCAGGGACGTGCGAGAACTCGCTGCGATCTTTGCCGGAGGGGCAGTTGGCGCGCTCGCACGCGTTCTGATCGCCCGCCACCTCGGAACCGGGGCACCGAACTGGCCCTGGTCAACGTTCGTAATCAACGTCGGCGGGACGTTCCTCCTCGGCTACTTCGCCACGCGTCTGCAGGAACGGCTTCCTCTGTCCCGCTACCGCCGACCCCTCCTCGGAACAGGGTTCTGCGGTGCCTTCACGACGTTCTCGACGTTCCAGGTCGAGCTTCTCAAGATGATCGACGCTGGACGGTTACCGCTCGCCCTTCTCTACGCCGCCTCGTCGGTGATCGCCGGCTTCGCTGCCGTCACCATCGCAACGGCCAGCGTGAGACGCGTGAGGACGCTCTGATGCCGTTCTACATCTGGATCGGCGTTGCAGGGCTCGGGGGTTTCGGGGCACTCGGCCGCTTCCTGATCGACGGTGCAATCGGCTCGCGAATCGAGAGCGATTTTCCTTGGGGCACGTTCGTCATCAACGTCTCCGGTAGCTTCGTGCTCGGCTTTCTCGCGGGCTACGCCGTGTCTGGCAACAGTCTCGTGCTCGCAGGAACAGCCACCATCGGCTCGTACACCACGTTTTCAACCTGGATGCTCGAGACAAACCGGCTCGGCGAGGACGACGATCGTCTCGTGCTCGTCGCCAACGTGATCGGAAGCCTCGTTGCCGGAGTGCTCGCCGCCTTTGCCGGCCAGAAAGTAGGGCACACGCTATGAACGACGACTGCTTGAAGGTCACCGCGTATTTCGGCGAGCGGGACACCGCCAATGGCGCTTTTCTCGCCGACCATGTGCTGGATCTGTTTGAGAAGCATGCGTTGCAGACGAGCGTGTTGCTACGGGGCACAGAAGGCTTCGGCGCCAAGCACCGGCTGCAGACGCAACGGTTCCTGTCGCTGTCTGAGGACCTGCCGATCGTGGCGATCGGTGTTGATGCGCGCTCACGGGTCGAACCGTTGATCGAGCATGTTGACAGCTCGTTCGGGCATGGGCTCTTCACAGTCGAACGCGCGCGGATGATCACCGGCCGTGTCGGCGAGATTGACGTTCCCGAAGCCCTCGGGGACGAGATGAAGCTAACGATCTACTGCGGTCGCTCCGAGCGTGTCTACGGCCAACCGGCAATGACTGCAATCGTCGAGCTTTTGCAGCGTCACGGGGTGTCCGGTGCAACCGTCCTTCTCGGCGTCGACGGCGTCGTTCACGGCATCCGTCAGCGCGCCCGCTTCTTCTCGCGCAACACGAACGTTCCGCTGATGATTCTCGCTGTCGGTGCCGCCGACGCGATCGCCGATGCGGTTCCAAAGCTCGGAAGCATCCTCGATCGACCGTTGTTCACGTTCGAACGCATTACCGTGTTGAAGCGCGACGGTGAAACGCTGAGCCCGATCGGGGACTACGCCGACGATGACAGCGAGCGCGCCCGCGTCTGGCAGAAGCTGATGATTTACGCGAGCGAGCAGGCCCGCTTCCACGGGCACCCTTTGTACGTGGAGCTGATCCGCAGACTCCGCCATGCGAACGCAGCCGGCGCAACCGCGATCCGAGGGGTGTGGGGCTACCACGGAGACCATTCGCCGCATGGCGATCGCCTGCTGTCGCTGCGCCGTCATGTTCCGGTCGTCACCATCGTTGTCGACCGGCCGAGCGAGATCCGAAGACTCTGGCCCACCATCGACGCCGCAACGGCCGAGCACGGCCTCGTAACCAGTGAGCTCGTGTACGAGCGCAGCTGACCGCCGTCGTCCCCAACTGATCGTCCGTCGATAGAGTCTCGCTCGCCAGATGAAGCTCTGGCGGGACACAAATGTCCCGAACCGCCGCTCCGGCTGATGGCTTCTAACGACGCCGGAGGTGTGTCAGGTGAGAGTCGAAGTCCGAGCTCTGGTTTTTCAGGACGAACGCGTGGCCGTGAATGAAGAGCGCAGGCACGGGATCCCACGCTTGTCGCTGCCGGGAGGTCGTGTCGAACGGTGGGAGACGCTCGAGCAAGCGCTCGTCCGCGAGGTCAACGAGGAGCTCGGGGTCGAGGTCGAGTGCGGCGAGTTCATCTGTGCGTTCCAGGTGCTGAAGCGCTTCCACATTCAGGATCTGAACGTCGTCTTTGAGGCAGCGCTCAAGGATCCCGATGCTGCGAGCAATCTTCGCTTTGTCGACCCGGCTGAAACGGGATCGACGATCTTTCCCCCGATCCTCGAGCAGCTCGGGCAGCGGAATCGCAGCGGTAGAGCGGGCTTGTGGCTGGGCAACGTCTGGCGCGACGAACTGCGGGCGTCGGTGTAGCGGACATGTCGCATCCTCGAATGATCAGCTCGGTGCCTTCCAGCGACGAAAACCCAAGCGAACTGTCATGAGCGAAATCCGTGAGGTGTCAGCAAACGAGATTCTCGACTCACGTGGAAACCCGACGGTCGCGGTCGAGGTAACACTCGAAACCGGCGTGACCGCTTCAGCCGCCGTTCCTTCCGGGGCATCAACCGGTGTCTACGAGGCGGTTGAGCTTCGTGATCAGGATCTGGGCCGCTACGGCGGCAAAGGTGTGCTCGCCGCTGTCGAATCGGTCAACCACGAGATTGCCTCGCACCTGCGCGGCGTCGACGCCTCCGACCAGGCGCGTGTTGACCGGATGTTGATCGAACTCGATGGGACAGCGAACAAGAGCCGCCTTGGCGCAAACGCGGTGCTTGGTGTCTCAATGGCCGCCGCGAAGGCCGCCGCAGCCGAGCATGCACTCCCGCTGTATGCCTGGCTTGGTGGCGGCACGCAACGCCTGTTGCCGGTGCCGATGCTGAACGTGATCAACGGCGGTGCTCATGCGGCCAACTCGATCGATCTTCAGGAGTTCATGTTGGTCCCAGTCGGTGCCGGCACGTTCGCAGAGGCTATCCGCCTTGGATCTGAGATCTACCAAGAGCTGAAGCGCCTTCTCGCAAGCCGCGGACTGGCAACCGGCGTCGGCGACTGACCTTCCGTCAAGCGAAGCGGCAATCGAGCTGATTCTCGAGGCAATCGATGCGGCGGGTCACAACGACAGGGTCAAGGTGGCGCTCGACCCGGCACCGTCAGGGATGTTCTCGGACGGACGCTATTGCTTCCGCGGCGAAGGCAGGACGCTGGATACCGAGCAGATGGTCACGTGGTACGCGGAGCTGATTGACCGCTACCCGATCGTCTCGCTGGAAGACGGTTTGGCTGAAGACGAATGGCAGGGTTGGCAGACGCTCACAAAGCGTGTCGGAGACCGCGTCCAGCTTGTCGGTGACGACATCTTCGTGACGAACGTTGAGCGGATCGGGCGCGGCATCGACAACGGCGTCGCCAACGCCGTGCTGATCAAGCTGAACCAGATCGGAACGGTTACCGAAACGCTTGCGGCGATTGCGCTGGCGCAGGCCGCCGGTTACGGGGTCGTGATCTCGCATCGTTCCGGCGAGACCGAAGACACCACGATCGCCGACCTAGCGGTAGCCACGGGAGCGGGACAGATAAAGAGTGGCGCGCCGTGCCGTAGCGAGCGGGTGGCGAAATACAACCGGCTGATGCAGATCGAACGAGAGCTCGGATCGTCAGCTCGATACGCGGGCGCCAACCCATATCGACGCGCGACCGCTGAGACGAGGTCAGACCGCGTTGGCTGAACCGGAGCGCGGCTTCACCGACGCGCAACGAGGCTCGATTGGCGTTTGCGTCAGCCAGCTCGAGGAGCTCGTTGACACACTGCGACGGCTTGGGGTTCAGTCGAGCTGGCTCGACGAGATTGCCTCGGCGGTGTGCGACCTCGAGCACGCAACGGATGCGCGACGCCCGGCCCCGCCGAAGAACGCAGCGAAAGCAGCGGTAAGCCAGATGCGGGTGCTCGAGGAGGAGCTGAGACCGCCGCGCATGAGAGCGTACGGCGACCTGTCCGAGGCATCAGCGCAGCTTCTCGATCGCCATATTCAGCGACTTGCCACTCTTACCAGCCTGCTGGACAGCGAGATCGAACGCGCCCGCGGTAACGACCAGGCTTCCTAGCGACGATCGAGCACGTCAGCTCGTCGAGCCCGCCGCCCCAGCGACGTCATGCCGGCATTCGATCGCCGTGCCTCCGGCGCCGACGGTCTGATCACGGCGATGGGGAAGACACAGACCCACTCCGCAGATCGGACACGTCGCGACGGCGGTGACCTTGTTTCCCTCAGTCGCACACACAAAGCAGTCCAATGTCAGTTCCTCCTCGGGTCGGCGTCAGCGACAATTCGGGTGCCGACGATAGGCGTCTCATCGGACGCCGGTTTGCGGTGAGCAAGTCGACTGGTCGAGGCCGCCGGGCGGCAGTATCGGGTTCCGCTCACGCGGCGGCCTCGACCATTCGGCAGCCTGGCCCCTGCTTCTCGCTGCCGAGCGTCGAGACACGTTCCGCGCGGAAATCCACTTCTGCTAGCTCGGCTGTCGACGAACGCTCTACGACCGCGGTACAGGACACAGGCTTCCTCCTGATTCGGTAGAAGCCATCAGCCGCGGCCGGCTCGTTCCGGCGTTGGCGTTACGCGAGCTTCATCGCGTCACGCAACGTGCGATCGCGATATTAGCGCAGGCCCTGGCCGGCAGGCGGTGAGAGGCGCGACTGAACTGATGGCGGAGCCGCGCGGAAACTCGTCGGGTGCGAAGAAGACGCGAAACTGTGGCTCAGTCGACTTCACCAGGCCCGGCCGCCCCCAACCGGCGCAATGATCGCCCGCGCCTGGCCGCCTGTTCTTGGCGTGGCTCAACGTGAAATGACGTACGTGCGGGAATGCCGCCAAGAACCCGAAATGAAGGCCCCTAGCCGTACCAGAACAAGCAACGAGGGTAGTCCGTCTGAAACGCAGCCCCTTGGTCTACCGCCGATCGCTCGACCAGTCGTGGGACGGCGCTCCACGTGGAATGACTTGGCTTAACGAAGCGGAACTCGCACGCGAGCCGGCCACATACGTTATCGCACTCAGGAGCCCGGCGACCCAACTCGGATTCAGTCTCAAGAACTTCTGGCCGTCACTCTGAGCCAGTGTTCTAGGAGCCCGGCGGCTTCTGCTTCGTTGCCCGGGAGTAAGTGGCCATAGCGATCGAGGGTGATCGTGATCGTGCTATGGCCCATGTAGGTGGAGAGCGCTTTGCTGTTGATGCCGGCAGCGATCATGTAGGCGGCGTAGCTATGTCGGCATTCGTGCAGTGTGATCGGGGTCAGATTGGCTTTGCTCCAGGCAGCACGGGCGTGCAGTGCGATCGTGGAGGGGTTAAAGGGGCGGTCGCCTCGCCTGTTTGGGAAGACCAGGCCGGTGACCTCGGCGTCCTGCTGGAGGCGGTGGTTGATCAGGTGGGTGCGGAGGGTCGCGCTGATCGGGACGCGGCGTCTACCTGAGCGACTCTTCGGTTCGATGTAGCCGGCTTGTCGGTCCCACGCGCGCTCGACGTGGATCAGGTTGTTACTGAGGTCGATGTGTGTCCAGTCCAGCGCTTGGAGCTCTCCGAGCCGCAGGCCGGCGTAGAGGGCGGTCGCCCAGAGCCCGCGCTCGCTCAGTGGCAGCGCGTTGATCAGATCGGCGGCCTCTTCGGGGCGGGCGATCCGGTCACGGCGGCCGCGAACGGCCGGAAGCGTCAGCTTGAGTGTCGGGTTGAGCGCGACCTCGTCGCGGGTGAGAGCACGCCGGTAGATCGCACGAAGCGGCAGCAGCGTGTTTCGAACGGTGCTCGGAGCGGCGCCTTGGCGTACGAGTTGGTCGATCAGGTCCTGCAGGACGTGGCTGCTGATCGCTGTCAGCTTTCGGTTCCCCAATTGGGGAAGCACGCAGGCGTTGAGGACCTGCTGGTAGCTGCGTAGCGCCGAGGGCTTGTAGCGATCCCCGGAACGGGTGCGAACCACGCCTTCCCGAGCGGCCTGGAGCCACGCCTCAGCCGCATCTCTAAGCGTGCTCGGCGATGAGGCGCGGAGTGTGCCCTTTCGGAGGGCATTTGGCAGACCGGGCAGTAGCGGAACTCGGCTGCGCCCATGCAACGAGGGTAGCCCGCGCCGCGGACACGATGCCCGTTCTACGAAAGCCAGTTCGACCAGGAATCGTGCGGGGCTAGCGATAAGCCACCCAGCTGCTCACTCGCCTGCGCTACCGGATCGGGATTTCACCGACATCCCTCGTCGTCACGACGCCAATCCGAAGCGCACTTGTCAGCCGAGCTGGCCGAAGTGTTGCCGCGTGACGTTCGTGCGGCCATTACGGAAAGGTAGGAAGGACAATCGCGGAACCGCCTGACGTCTGGCTCGTGATTAACGATCTCGCCGCCGCGTGGGGCCTTACGCCAACCGAAGCGGCAGGCTTGATCGAGGAAAACCTTCGCGCGCTGTTTGGCCCCAGCGATAGTCGTTCACCCGACAGGTGACTTGAGTACCGGCAGCCCAACTACTGGCCCACTCAAGTGCCGGCGAGCTTCGGCTGCCCGCTGAGCCTTAGATCGAGGGAGCGTCCTGGCGGTCGGCGGCAAAAAGCGGGACTCGCGAGCAGCAGACGCATTGCTCCGGTTCCCCGACGCTTCTCAGGCGTTGTCGTTGCAGCCAGCACCGTGTGCAGAGCAAACCCAAGTTCAGGGCCTCCGAGAGTCGCGGCTAACGCCCCGGCGTAGCGGCTAAGCCAATAAGCGTTGCTGCATCGCGACCGCTGCTTGGGCGGCTGCGAGCCGCGCCAGGGGGACGCGGTAGGGCGAGCAGGAGACGTAGTCGAGACCAATCTCCTCGCAGAAGGCGATCGACTGCGCATCGCCACCGTGCTCGCCGCAGATGCCGAGCTTGATGCGCTCGTTCACGCCTCGCCCGCGCTCCACGGCTATCCGCATCAAGTCGCCGACGCCAGAAACATCAAGCGTCTCGAACGGGTTCTTCTGGAGGATCCCGTCCTGCAAGTACGTGGTGAGAAACTTGCCCTCAGCGTCGTCGCGCGAGAAGGCGAGCGCCATCTGCGTCAGGTCGTTCGTTCCGAACGAGAAGAAGTCCGCCTCCTCGGCGATCTCGTCTGCGCGAATCGCAGCGCGCGGCACTTCAATCATGGTCCCAATGAGGTACGCGATATGCGGGGCCTCCTCATTCCAGACGTCCTCCGTCAGCTCGCGCAGACGTTTCAGCTCCTCCTGAAAACAAACGAGCGGGTGCATTACCTCGACCAGCGGAGCCTCTCCGGTGCGCTCCTCGACAGCGCGCGCGGCGCGCGCGATTGCGCGCACTTGCATCTCGTAGATCTCGGGGTGCTCCAGACCGAGACGGCATCCACGAGTGCCAAGCATCGGGTTCTGCTCGTGCAGCGCGCGGATCCGCGTACGCATGCGCTCATCGACCGCCTGTTTCTCCGAGGGAAGAAACTCGTGCAGCGGCGGGTCGAGCAGTCGGATGGTGATTGGCAGCCCTGCCATCGCCTCGAAAATGCCCTCAAAATCGGACTGCTGGAACGGGAGCAGCCGGTCGAGAGCGGCGCGCCGGCCTTCCTCGCTGTCCGCAAGGATCATCTCCTGCACGACCGCTAGCCGCTCCTCGCCGAAGAACATGTGCTCCGTGCGCGCCAGCCCGATGCCTTGGGCACCGAACTCACGTGCACGGGTCGCATCTTCCGGGGTGTCGGCGTTCGCGCGCACTGCGAGCCGGCGTAGCTGGTCGGCCCAGCCAAGGATCGTCTCGAAATCGTCGTTCAACTCAGGCGCGATCAACGGCACCTGCCCCAAGAACACTCGGCCCGTCGTTCCGTCAATTGAGATCAGTGCGCCCTCGGGAATGATCTCGGCACCGATCGCCACATGGCGATAGTTGAAGTCGATGCGCCCGATCTCGTCGCAGCCGACAACACACGGCTTTCCCATCCCACGAGCGACCACCGCCGCGTGTGAAGTCATCCCTCCCCGGCCCGTCAGGATTCCCTCGGCCGCGAGCATGCCTTCGATGTCATCCGGGGTTGTCTCGCGGCGCACCAAGATGACGGGCTCTCCTCGGCGTACGTACTCTTGTGCTCGCTCAGTAGTCAGCGCCACTCGTCCGACCGCTGCCCCGGGCGAGGCATTCAAGCCGGTGGCAAACGCGACAGATGAGCTCGACGGGTCAACGACTGGATGAAGCAACTGGTCGAGCTGCGTCGTGTCGATCCGTTGGATTGCCTCCTTTCGTGTGATCAGCCCCTCATCGACCATGGCCGACGCCGCCCGCAGAGCTGCAACGGCGGTGCGCTTCGCGGCCCGGGTCTGCAACAGGTACAGCGTGTCATCCTCAACTGTGAACTCAATGTCCTGCATGTCGCGATAGTGGTTTTCCAGCGACTCCGCAGTCGCAATGAACTGTTCGTAAGCCTCGGGCATGCTCTCTTGCATCGCCTCAAGGGGCTGCGGCGTTCGGATACCCGCGACCACGTCCTCGCCCTGCGCGTTGACGAGGAACTCGCCGACAACACGCTTCTCGCCAGTCGATGGATCGCGCGTAAACGCAACACCGGTGCCAGAGCGATCTCCCTTATTGCCGAATACCATTTGAACGACATTGACCGCGGTGCCTAGGCTGTCGGAGATGCCGTGCGCCTGCCGATACACGCACGCGCGTGGGGTCTCCCAGGAACGGAAGACGGCACGCACCGCGCTCAGCAGCTGCTCGCGTGCATCCGCAGGGAAGTCGGTTCCCACACGTTCCCTGAAGATGCACTTGAAGGTCTCGACGAGCTCCTTCAGGTCTTCGGCCACGAGATCAGTGTCCTGTCGTACAACGCGGTCTCGCTTGAGCGCGGACAACGCATCCTCGAAGCTGTGATCGCCGATCCCCTCGGCTGTCTCGCCGAACATCTGGATTAGGCGCCGGTAGGAGTCGTAAGCAAAGCGCGCGTTCCCGGTACGCGCCGCGAGTCCTTCGGCAGCTTCGTCGTTCAAGCCGAGGTTGAGAATCGTATCCATCATCCCCGGCATCGAAATCGCCGCCCCCGAACGAACAGACACGAGCAGAGGGTCGTCGAGTGAGCCGAAACTCTTGCCGGTCTTCTGCTCCAGCCGGCGCACGTGTTCCTCGATCTGCTCGGCCAGTCCGGACGGGAGATCGCCCTCGCGCATGAATGCCCGACACGCATCGGTGGTGATCGTGAAGCCAGCCGGCACCGGAACACCCATCTGTGTCATCTCGGCCAGGCCGACACCCTTGCTGCCAAGAAGCTCGCGACCGCCATCGCACGATTCATCAAAGTCGAAGATCAGGCGTTGCATCTATGACTGGAAGTCTACCAAAGTGGCCAGGCCACTTTGGTAGACTTCGCCGCTCGACAGGGCGCCGACATAGAGTGCGACTATGCCCGGTGGAACAACAGGAAGCGGTGTTGCAGCAGAGGTCGTCGACGAACTGAAAGGCCGCGTCAGACGCGGCGTCTATGGCCCAGGCGACAAGCTTCCGTCCGAGCGGGCGCTGAGCGAGGAACTCGGCGTAAGCCGGCCGACGATCCGCGAAGCGATCCGGGCGCTGGCTGCAATGAACATCGTCAGCCAGAGACACGGATCGGGCGTCTATGTCCGCTCGCTCGACGTGTTCGAGTTGTTAGAACCGGTGCGGTTCGCGCTGGAGGTGTCAGAGCCCACCCTCGCGAGCCTCTTTCAGGTTCGACTCGCTCTTGAGCCACTCTCAGCCCAGTTAGCAGCCGCCCGAGCCACTGATGCCGAGATCCGGCACTTATCTTCAATCGCGGAAGCGGCCACCGCCTCGCGCGTCTCCGTCTCTCGCTTCCTCGAACTTGACACAGCGCTGCACGAGGCCCTGGTGCTGGCGTCGCACGACGAGCTCCTCCGAACCATCATCTCGAGCCTTGCCTTCCTCGCACACGAAAGTCGGGAACGCACCGTGCGTCAGCCGGGCGTTCGGGAGTCGACGATCCGAGATCACGCAGCGATCGTGCGAGCGGTGGAAAATCGCGACAGCCGAGCGGCCGGTGAGGCAATGGACCGTCACCTTCGAAACCTATTGACAGCGAGCGGCACCGAGCGAAGGTTGCGTTGACTCGCTAGACTCGACAACAGAATTGGCCTGTCCACTTCTGTTAGCCTGGCCTCATGGAGATCCAAAGAACATGGCGCAGCCTGTTCGAGCGCGACCTGCCAGGAAAGATCATCTGCGTCGGCCTGAACTATCAAGTGCACGCTGAGGAGAGCTCGATCGCCCTTCCGGCCGCTCCATTGCTTTTCGGGAAGTTCGCGAACACGCTTGTGGGTGACGGAGAGTCGATCGTCCTGCCAAAGGACGCTGGGCACGTCGACGCTGAAGCAGAACTCGCAATCGTGATCGGGCGTCGGGCAAGACGTGTTCCTCGCGAAGAAGCACTAACGGCCGTCTTCGGTTACACGGTTGCCAACGACGTCAGTGCTCGCGAGATTCAGTTCGCCGACCAGCAGTGGTTTCGCGGAAAGGGATTCGACACATTCTGCCCCTTGCTCCCCAGCGTCGTTCCCGTGGCCGATCTCGGCGCCGCAGACAACCTGCGCGTCACCCAGCGTCTCAACGGAACGAGGCTTCAAAGTGGCAATACGAGCGATCTGATCTTCGACGTTCCGACGCTCGTCTCGTACATCTCGAAGGCGATGACGCTTGACGCCGGTGACGTAATTCTTACGGGCACACCCGAAGGCGTCGGCTACTTCCGTGAGCCGAAAGTGGGCCTCAAGCCGGGCGATGAAGTCGAAGTCGAAGTCGAAGGCATCGGCGTGCTGCGCAACACAGTGGTCGCCGATGCTGACTGATGACCTGTCGCGTGCACTAGGCGAAGACGTCACCCTTAGCGGCGATGTCTCTTCGTACCTCGTAGACGAAACCGAAACGCGAAGCATTAAGGGTCACGCTGATGCCGTCGTGCTTCCGTCGACGACCGTCCAAGTCGCATCAATCGTCTCGTTCGCATATGCGCGCGACATCCCGATCACAGTGCGTGGCGGAGGAACTGGCTATTCAGGCGGTGCTGTTCCAACCGACGGCGGCATCGTCTTGAGCCTTGAACGAATGAACAGGATCCGTGCGTCCGATCCGTTCCAGTGGCGAATGGAAGTTGAGGCCGGGGTGACCACCGAGCGGGTGCGCCACGCCGCCCGACAGAACGGCCTGTACTTTCCGCCTGACCCAGGAGCCGGAGAGCAGTCACACATCGGGGGAAACATCGCGACGAACGCTGGCGGTCCCCATGCCTTCAAGTACGGCACGGTGGGCGCGTGGGTTACGGGTCTCGAGTTAGTCGTGCCGCCAGGCGATGTTGTCCACGTTGGTGGACCGCTGCGCAAGGACGTGGCCTCCTACGACCTGAAGCGACTCGTCATCGGGTCTGAGGGAACGCTCGCGATCGTAACTTCCGCATGGCTGAGGTTGATCCCAATGCCCGAGGCCAGCCAAGCCGTCGTCGCGGTTTACCCCGACTGCAACTCAGGAGTCGAGGCGATCGAGACGGTTCTGGGCTCCGGCCTCGGGGTAGCAGCACTCGAGTACCTCGATCGCGGATCTCTGGAGGCCGCCCCTCCCCGCTTCTTCGAGTCACTGCCCTCCCGCGCGCGGTTCGCGGTTCTGTGCGAGGTCGATGGCAGCGCCTCGGAAACCGTCACCTTGACAGAGTCGGTGCTGGAAGCGTTGCAGCCGAACGCGCTTGCCGTTCACGCACCCTCCACTTCAGCGGAGGTCGCTGCAGTTTGGCGCTGGCGGGAAGGACTAACAGCGGCCGTTACGGCTCAGCGGGGCGGCAAGGTAAGCGAGGACATCGTTGTTCCCTTGGACAAGCTCGGTGATGCAATCGCCGAGACGGTGGCTATCGGGGAACGGGCTGGGCTTCCGGCATGCAGCTGGGGCCACGCCGGCGACGGGAATCTTCACTCGACGTTCCTCGTCGACCGCGAGAACCCGGAGGAGATCGCCGCCGCTGAACAGGCTGCCCAAGACCTCTTCCGTCTTGCCGTGGCACTGGGAGGATCGATCTCTGGAGAACACGGCGTTGGGCTGGTCAAGACCGGACACCTCTCCGAGATGCTCGGAGCACGCGCGTATGACCTTCACATGGGGGTCAAGCAGCTCTTCGATCCGAAGGGCTTACTCAACCCCGGAAAGAAGATCTAAGACGCGTGACGGTGCCCGCTCGGCAGCGTATCCAGCGGACGGGGATTCGGCCATTGGGCCGTGACAGGGTCAACCTCCCACGCCGCCGCGTCTTCGAACCGTGAGAACGACCAGGCTCGACGCGCTGCGAATGAACAGAGGAGCGCGAGAAGAGCGAAAGCGTAGGCCGAGGACATCAAGCCGCCCGTCCAGTCAACTGCACGACTCTCGACCGACGCGGCCGAAAGGGCGCCGCCTCCGATCAGCACGGAGACACCGTTGAGGCAGGCGCCCACGACGAACCATCCCGAGAGCGGTCGGCGCTCTTGACGCTGAAGCGGCGTTAAGACGACGAGCCTCTCGCGCTCGACGACATACCTATTGGAGCCCCATCGCTGGGCCATCTATGAGCCCAAAGGATTTCCCCAGATCGTGTAGATCTGCCCACTGACTGCCGACCCGGCGTCTCGAAGTAGAAGCAGCACCAGCTCGGCTACGTGCTCGGCGGTTGGGAGGACACCGAGAGCGGACTCTTGACGCGCTGACTCCAAGAAATCGCGTGCGTTTGCTCCGCCGAGACGCTCACGCATGTCGGCATCGACCTCTCGCGTCCAGATACCGGTTTCCATACTCCCGGGGCAGAGGGCATTGACTCTTATTCCCTTCTCGCCGTAATGGATCGCGAGCGCCTGCGTGATCGAATGCAGGGCTCGCTTACTGGCGCTGTAGGCCAGAGAGTTGGTTCCACTCAACAGCCCACTTACTGATGAAATGAAAACGATTCCTCCGCCGCCAACCGCACGCTCTGCGATCCAACGAGCGAGAACGAAGGCCGCCACCGTATTGATCCGAAGTACTTCTTCGAACTCCTCAGCGGTGAGCTCTGCGACCGGCGACATCCGGAGCACCGCCGCGCAATGCACGAGGTGCGAAATGCCTCCCGCGCGAACCGCAGCCTCCTCGAGAGCGATCTCCGTCGCTGCTGCATCGGCGATGTCGACCCCGATCGGGATGCATCGGCAGCCTGATAGTTCAGACGCAAGCTCCTCGGGCGGGGTTCGATCCATCAGCACGAGAGTGGGCGCCTGGGGCGCCAACGCGCGAGCGACCGCCGAGCCCACTCCCCCTGATGCACCAGTAATCGCTACGGCGCCAGAAGGATGGAGCGTGAGCGACTCAGACCGGGCTTGACTCATCGCTCACGACTCTAGAGGATGAACAATCGATTGTCTACACTGACTGCATGGCAGGCACTCTCGCGAACCACTCCCATCCCGACCTCGTTGGAGATCCCTTGTTGATCCCACCGCAGCGCTTGGCCGCCAAGCCGACCGCGCTTGGCTTTGGCACGGCGCCACTCATCGGGGCCGAAGTCGGCGAAGCGCTTTCTGCCATCGAGAGGGCACACCAGGCTGGCATCAGACTGTACGACACCGCTCCTCGCTACGGCCTGGGCGAAGCCGAGCGGCTCCTTGGCGTCGGCTTGCGCGCGATCAACCGATCGACGTACGAGATCTCGACCAAGGTCGGCTGGCTGATTCCCGAGGACACGCGAGATTCCTCGAAAGCGTCTTCCGACCCGATGCCGGCGTTCTCGCGCGACTCAGTCAACCGCTCATTCGAAGGAAGCCTCTCGCGACTCGGCGTGGATCACGTTGACATCGCGTTCATCCACGATCCCGAAGACCACCTCGAGGACGCCGTTCGCGAAGCCGCGCCTGCCCTAGTAGAGCTGCGGGACCAAGGCGTAGTCTGCGCTATCGGGGTCGGGACCACCGACGTCGATGCCGCCATCGCGCTGGTCTCTCGCTGTGAGCTGGATTACTGCCTAATAGCGGGCCGCTATTCGCTGCTCGACCATGAGGCCGCAACGACGCTGATCCCTCTATGCAGGTCACGCGGCGTCTCGACGATCATTGGGGGCGTCTTCAACTCTGGCATCTTGGCCAGCCCGAACCTTGATGGACTCTTCGATTATCGGGAAGCATCCGAAGCCGTCCGCGAAAAGGCCGAGCAGCTCGCATCCATTACAAGGCGCCACGGCGCATCTCTCGCCGCGGTCGCCCTTCAATATCCGGCGCGCGACAGTGCCGTTGATTGCGTACTCGCAGGAATGAAGAGCGCTGAAGAGGTCGAGACGAACGTGGCGCTCTTCTGCACAAAGCTCTCCGACCAGCTCTGGCAAGACCTGGCTCACAGCGGTCTCGTGAGCGAGGCATGACGAACACCTGATCCTCGACAACGGGAGAGACGATCCGTGCTAGCAGAGAAGACGCCCTCAACGACCCTCGAATCTCTGTACAAGACCATGCTCCTTACTCGGCGGTTCGAGGAACGCATTCTCGAGCTTCACGGTTCCGAGATCGTTGGATCTGTCCACCCTTGCCTCGGGCAGGAAGCGATACCTGCCGGCGCACTGACAGCTCTGCGGAGTGACGATCGCGTTATCGCCACCTATCGTGGCCACGGCTGGGCGATCGCCTGTGGCGTTCCGCTCGCATCACTTGCGGCCGAGATCATGGGGCGGGAGACGGGCACCAACGGCGGACGTGCGGGATCGGCGTATCTCACGTCACCGGCCCACCGATTCGTCGGTGAGAATTCGATCGTCGGTGCAGGTCTGCCGATCGGCTGCGGCTTTGGCATCGCGAGCCAGTTCACCGACGACCCTTTCGTCACCGTCGTCTCCTTCGGGGACGGCGCGACCAATCAGGGCGCCTCTCACGAAGCGCTCGTCTTCGCAGTCGCTCGAAAACTGCCTGTCATCTTCATTTGCGAGAACAACCGGTGGTCCGAAATGACACTGGTCGCCGACATCGTCCCCGTGCCGCTGTATGAACGCGCCGCGGCCTACGGTCTACGCGTCGGCGTCGTGGACGGAAACGATCCAGTGGCGGTCGGCGCAGCAGTTGCGGAACACGCGAAACTGGCTCGTCAAGGTAAAGGACCGGCGTTCATTGAGTGCACCGTGGAGCGTCTTGGAGCTCACTATCACGCCGACATCGAGCATTACAGGACGCGTGCTGACAAGGAGCTCGCGGAACACGCAGATCCGATTCCGCGTGCGTACAACGCTCTTCTTGCAACCGGCTCTGCTGCCGATGACTTGTCAGAGCTCGCCGCCGCCGTTGAGGCCGAGTTGGATGACGTCTTCGCCGTGGCTCAATCCGCACCACTTGCCGACGGCAGCAGCGCACGGTCACACGTCTACTTCGATGCTCCGGCGCCTCGTCCCACTCCGCTCGGAAACGGCAAAGAGCTCACGTACGCAGCAGCTGTCAACGCCGCGCTCGAGCGCGAGCTCACGGAGCGCTCGAACGCCATTCTGTTCGGGGAGGACATCGCCGCTCCGGGAGGCACCTTCGGAGTGACACGTAACCTCCAAAAGCAGTTCGGAGACCAGCGGGTCTTCGACACTCCGATCGCCGAGGCGGCGATCTTTGGCAGTGCCATCGGTTCGGCGTTGGCCGGGATGCGACCCGTGGTCGAAATCATGTTTGGGGACTTCGCACTCGTCGCGCTCGACCAGCTCGTCAACCAGGCTGCGAACGTTTCGTACGTCAGCAAGGGGATCCAGAGTTGTCCGATTCTCGTACGAACTCAGCACGCCGTCACGCCCGGAAGTTGCGCTCAGCACACACAGGCTCTCGAGGCGCTGCTCGCCCATATCCCGGGTCTTCGAATTGGCCTGCCTGCGTCGCCGCAGGATGCTTGGGCGATGACACGCGCGGCGATTGCGAGCAACGACCCAGTCATCCTCTACGAGTCGCGCGTCCTCTATCTGGAAAAGGGCCTCGTTGACGTCGATGCTCCCGTTGAGAGCATCGGCGGGGCGCGCCTGCTTCGAGAGGGAGACGACATCACACTCGTCTCATGGGGCCGAATGGTTCCCGAATGCGTCAGAGCGGCTCAGCAGCTCGCTTCCGGGGGAGTTTCGGCGTCCGTAGTCGATCTCCGATGGCTGAATCCGCTGGACATCGACACAGTGGTTGACCAAGTCAAGCGAACTACGCGACTACTTGTTGTGCACGAGGCCAACATGACGGGAGGATTTGGAGCAGAGGTAGCGACCCAGGTCACAGAACGCTGCTTCTTTGAGCTCGACCAGCCACCGCGTCGGATCGCACTGCCGGACATGCGCGTGCCCGCTGCGCCAACACTCCAGGTCGGACTCGTGCCCACGGCAGCGTCAATCGCGAGCGCAGCGTGCGAGGTGGTAGCAGCTTAGGGACACCGATAAGTTCGAGCGCCCAAAGTGGGCCTGAACAACTGCGCCAACGGCCACGGCAGGAGAAAACAGTGCCACTCGTCGACCTGCCGCTTGCGTCCATCCCCTCAGACTGCCCCGTCGCATCAGGACACCCCGACTCCTGTCGCGCGCAGGTGTCGCTTCAGGATGCCCGCAAGCAGCGGCGACAACCCTCCGGGCATCGCTCGGGAGTCTGCGCGCTCAAGAAGCGAACGTCGTTCGAGCACTGTCTCTGCGGAAGCGACATAGATCTCCAATGACTGCATCTCGAACGCCAAGAGCGAGAGCAGCGATGCGAACAGCTCCTCGGCATGATTTGGATCACCCGCCAGCTCTGCCTGTACACAGGTTACGAGCAGATCGGCGAGCTCGACTCCTGGCATGAAACCGACCGCTCCACAACGAAGACAGTCCAACGCGTAAAGGCCGCCGTCGCCTCCCCAGAACCTCGTCGCGTCGACATCACTCGCGTCGAGCAGCGACGCTAGTGCGGCCGCCCCTCCCTCGACCTTTACGTCGCGCACGTTCTCACACGAGTTGAGCACGAACTGGAGTCCATCACGGCCGAGCGACCTTCCGAGATAGCCGGGCGCCTCCTGAACGACTACGCGCGCGTCGATCGCGCTCGCGAGGGTGGCTACATCCCTCGCGGCTTCAAGGGAAGACAGCCCTGGCGGTGCGGCCAACAAGATCGCCTCGGCGCCCTGCTGCGCAGCGAACCGCGCGAGGCCGGCGGCGTCCTCGGGACGGTGTCCGGCACCAGCGATGACTGGAACTCGACCGCCGGCGCTTTCCAGGACGACGTCGATCACGTACCTGACCTCTGCCGCACTGAGGTGGGCCACCTCACCTGCGAGTGCGCCGCACAGCACTCCGGACGCACCGGATTGGACCGCGAAATCGACGAGTGACCGAAGTCCCGCCTCGTCCACGTCGCCGCCGGCGTCAAACGGCGTGACGCGTGAGGGAACCACTCCTTGAAGCCACATCGATGCTCTTGGTCAGAGATCGCGCGCGATTTCGTCCACGGCGATCAAAAACGCACCCTGCCCCCAGGGGACCTGGAAGCCGGTCGGGACTCGTCTGTAGTGCTCGAGCGAGGTGCAGGCCCATATCTCGGCCGACACGCCTTCGATCGTTCCGTCTCGCGACACGGCATCCACGCCCGCCGAGAATGCCGTGGTTGCGCAGTCGGCCCACGAGACGGGGAAGAGCCCGGATTTGATACCGCGCGTAAGGCCCGCCGCAAAGAAGTACGCGGCCGACGTCTCGAGAAACACGTCAGACTCGTGGACAAGGGCTGGCCAGTGGCCACTCGCATCCTGCGTAGCTACCAGCGCTCGACCAAGAGCAAGCGCCGCCCGTTCTAGCTCAGGACGCGCCGAGTGGTCAGCTGGCAGTTGATCGAGTACGTCGAGCAGCCCCAAGAGCGCCCAACCTTGGCCGCGACTCCAGCCGTACCCGTACCGCTCACGCGTCTTCGGCAAGTAGAAGTGAGAAAAGACACCCGATTCGTCCTGAAGCAGACGCACCATCGCGACCGCTTGGCCTGCTCCACAGTCGACGAGGTCGTCTCGACCAACCAGCTTGCCGAGATGCGTCAAGAACGGCGCGTCGAAGTGGAGACAATCGACGAACACTCCAGGCCCAGGGTCAGAGAGGAGCTGCGTCTCCTGAGAACTCAGTTGTCCTCCGCCGAACGGTTGCTTCAACGGCGCAACGTGAAAGCTTTGAAAACAGCCCTCAATCAGAGGTCTGGCCGTAAGAAACGCGACCAGCTGTTCGGCTGCGTCGAGCACACTTTGGTCGTGTCGGCATGCTTCGGAGAGACAGATCGCATGACCAGGCGCCGTGTTGTCTAGTTCGACAAATGGTTTGGCTCTTGGAACCCAACCTTTAATCAAGCCGTAGACGAAAGACGCACGTCCGGGATCATCGAGGACGCTCGACGCGGCCAACAGTCCTTCGAAACCGACTGAGTCGCCGTAACCCCAGACACGGAACGGATAGCCACACAGCCGGTCGGCCGCAGCAGCCGCTCGCGCGTGAATCGCCGAATCCATCTGGAGTTAGCCGGGAGCGGACATCGCGACGTCTACTCTGTACCGCTCCACGACCTCAGGATCGAGCTCGATGCCGAGGCCGGGCCCTTCGGGAAGCGCCATGAGACCATCCCGGATCTGCGGTTCCGGGTGCACAAGCTCCTTGCGGATCGGCGAAGGCCAAAGAAGCGGCGAGAGAAACTCAAAGGTGGGTGAGTTCGCAGTCGCTGCGTGGAAGTGACGGCCCGCAGCTGCCGTGATGCCGGTCTTCCACCCGTGCGGAACGACGGTGCGGCCCTGGGCATCGGCTTCGGCGGCGATCCGCATGATCTCCGTTAGGCCGCCGCAGCGGTTGATGTCTGGTTGCAGGACATCTACGCCGGCGGCGAGCCACTCACGACACTCAAACCGGGTCGCGCTCCATTCGGCGCCGCCGATACGAATCTCGGAGCGCTCCGCGAGGCAACCGTGGCCAACGATGTCGTCGTGATTCAACGGCGCCTCGGCGAAGTAGATGTTGCATTCTTCAATCCTCCTCAGCACCCACAACGCATCTCTCCAGTCACGCCATCGATAGCCAAAGTCGAGCATCATCGTGATGTCGTCTCCGAGCCAAGAGCGGCCCTGGCGGATGGCATCGACGAGCTGCCTATCAGTGGCAGCGTCGTAGAACATGACCTCCATCTTGACGGCGCGAAATCCAGCATCGAGCGCCTTCTCGAACCGACGCCGAATGTCGGTCATCACCTCGTCGAGCGACCGACCATTGGGAAGGCCAGGGAAGATAGTCGCGTACGGTCTAAGATCGGCTCGCCGGCTGCCGCCGAGCAACTGGTAGACCGGGCGGCCAAGCTGTTTGCCTACCAGGTCGTGGATCGCAACGTCGAGCGCTGAGAGCGCGTGCACGCCAAGCCCTCGTCGACCCGGATATGCAGTGCCGTCGTACACGCGATCGAACAAGGCCGTGATCTCGAACGGGTCCGCCCCAATCACGATGTCCCTGATGCTCTGACTCCAAATGTGCAGATTAGGCTGAGCGAAGTAAGCAGAGACAACGTTGGGAGGCGCGTCGGCCTCTCCGATGCCCTGGAGTCCGTCCTCGTCCGTAACCCGCACAATCACGGTGTCTGACGACCCGTCGCAGTCCTCGGAGTTCACCTCCGGCGTGACGATCGAAATGACCTCAACGTCAACGATGGCTGCCATCAGTAGCTGCACCTCCCGCCAGACAGGTCGATCGTCTGGGCTGTAGTAAACGTCGCCTCACCCACAAGGAAGGCGACCGCCGCGGCGACTTCGTCAACCGTTCCAGGCCGCCGCAATGGAATGCGAGAAAGCATGTACTCGA
The DNA here is from genome assembly GCA_035651895.1 of Gaiellaceae bacterium. Taxonomy (GTDB): domain Bacteria; phylum Actinomycetota; class Thermoleophilia; order Gaiellales; family Gaiellaceae; genus PALSA-600. Next base: position 132,530 of record DASREW010000002.1, on the reverse strand, counting down.
CCTGCTGCTCGGTCAGGGATTTCAAGAGGTCCGTCTCGACGACACCCGGCGCGACGGAGTTGACCAAGATTCCCGCGTCGGCGACCTCTCGAGCGAGGGCCTTGCCCATACAGATCACGCCCGCCTTCGCAACCGAATACGGAAGGAGATTCGGGTTTCCCTCCTTCCCCGCGACCGAGGCGATGTTCACGATCCTGCCCCATCCTTCACGTCGCATCTCGGGCACGATCGCGCGAGACCAGCGGAACGGCGCGGTCAGCAGAACGTCGAGCGTTCGCGCCCAGTCATCGTCTGTCTGCTCTTCAATTGGCGCGTTCCTCCCAGGAACGCCGGCGTTGTTTACCAGAATGCCGACGGCCCCGAACACCTCGTGCGCTGCCTGCAACGCACCCGCAATCGCATTGCTGTCGCAGACATCGCCGGCGAATGGGTGCAGACTTGGCGAGATCGCACAAACTCTCTCGAGCTCATCGTCGTCGAGGTCGACCAACAGCACTTCGTGCCCGTCTTCGGCGAGGCGCTCGGCGATCGCGCGGCCGATCCCACGCGCGGCGCCCGTCACAATCGCGCCTCTCGTGGTCATTCGTCGAATACGGGTCGATGCACAGTGCCGCCCGGAGAATCGTGCTCGAACGCCGACACGAACCGCTCGCCGATATTGGCCGCGATCACACGATTGGTCCCTGGCAGAAAGGCAACGTTTGTCGGCTGGTTGAGACTGAACCTCAACGGGTCATGAGCGAGCAGAACGCACTCTCCGTCCAGGTCAGCGAGGAACACTGCGTCAGGGCTCCAGCAGGAGATAAGGAGACGATTGTCAGAGTCCCACGCGACTCCGTCGGGGATGGTGCTCGGCATCTCCAAGAGCACGCGATAGTCGGTTAGAACCCCGTCTTCGAGTGAAAGCAGCGACACGCCGGGGAGCGTTGATTCGATCACAGCCACCGTTCCGCCGTCCGGCGACACCGCGATCCCGTTCGGAAACCTGGCTGCGTCCGCGCTGACTTCCCGCGTCTCACCATCCCCCGCGATTGCATAGATACAGCCGTTGGGCGTATCCCAATCTCCTGAGTCAGTCGCCAGGAGCAGTCCGTCTGGAGTGAACGCCAGCGCGTTCGGGACGCGCATCGCACGAGCAGGAGATCCCGCGGACAGGCAACTAACCGAGCCGGATGGATCGATCCGGTATACGCCCGGAGCCGTCATGTCCGCGCAGTACGCACGTCCACTTCCATCGACCGCGAATCCGAGTGTACGACCAGGCGTCTTCCCGACCACAGCGGGCTCTTCGTCGAGCGCCCCCATGTAAATCTGGCCTTCCTCTCCACCGGCCCACAGTGTTCCGTCGGCCGCGAAAGCCAGTCCCTCGGCATGGTCGATGCCGACCCATAGAAGCTCGATGGTGTTGGTCGCAACGAGCGGGTCCGAGCCGAGCGCACGTTCGAACGTGCCGACGTTGCTCATCGCCGATGCACCTCCTTCGCTGGACAGATGGCGGTAAGAGCTTGATCGGCGAGATCGATCACCAACACGCAAATAGTGTAAACAATCGATTGTTCAAGTCAAGTACATCGGCTGGTGGACTGTCTAGCGGCGCTTGCTCGTTCGATCAGGGCGATACGCTTCGGCGGCATGGCTTGTCGCACTCGGTCAACTGCGGGCGCCGCTGTGGCGGCTGGTCCGACCCGGCTTCGTGAGGTGGCGATCGCCAGTGGTGTCGACGTGTCGACGGCGTCGCGAATCCTCAACAACGATCCCAATCAGTCCGCCCGGCCCGAAACTCGAGAGCGGGTGTTGGAGGTTGCGAGACGGCTGAACTACAGACGGAATGCCGCAGCGCTCGCTCTTCGTACAACGAAGACAAACGCCCTCGCCATCCTCGTTCCGAACCTTTCGAATGTGGCGTACGCAGAGGTGACTGAAGGGGCTCGCCTTCGTGCCGCCGACGAGGGCTACGTGTTGTTCGTGGTCTCAGGCACCCCTTCCGAACTGCTCTCCAGCCTCACCGGGCGCATTGACGGCGTCATGCTGGCCGCATCTCGGACAGACGTCAGATTCGGCCCGGAGGTCGGTGCGCTAATGCCGACCGTCCTTCTCAATCGACATGTCGCCAGCCCTATCAATAGCATCATCATCGACGACGGGGCAGGCATCGAAGCCCTCGTTGAGCATCTCGTCGAACTTGGCCATGCGGATATCGGGCACATCGCCGGCCCGGCAAACACGGACACCGGTGCACGCAGACTCACGGCATTCAAGAGCGCGCTGCGGGCTCGGGGTCTGCCGGTACGCGCAAGCTGGATTGCCGTCGGGGAGTACTCAGAAGAGGGCGGCTACGACGCGACGCTGCGCGTCATCAGCGCTCGAAAGAGACCGACGGCGCTTATTGCCAGCACCGTTGCCACGGCGATCGGCGTGCTTGCGGCACTTCGCGACAATGGAATCGACGTACCGGGCGACATCTCCGTCGCCAGCTACGACGATGTGCCGCTGGCGAGCTTCGTCTCTCCCCCGTTGACCGCAGTACGAATGCCGCTACGCGAAATGGGTGCCCGTGCAGTCGAGGTCCTCCTGAACCTGATCGACGGGCTGCCTGTGGAGAATGAGGTTCTTCAGGCTCCACCCGTCCTTAACCAGCGTGCCTCAACAGCCCCTCCGCGCGCTTAGTGACGCTCGAAGCGAACTGCGATGCTCGTTTCGAATCTGTCACCGCCGTCAAGACGTAGCGCGGTTCCGGTCGCAGCCGCCTGAGTCAGACATGTGCGAGAAGTCCAGGGCTCGACGCCGAGCGCATATGTGCCGGCAAGTGACCCCGTCTTTGCACCGCCGAACGCCTGCCAGATCGCGATCCATTTGAATACCTCAAGGTCCCAGTCGAGGTACACCGTCAGGCCGAGTTCGGGGTTCGACACACTGGCGGTGCCTTGCCGCAGATCCGTTACGAACAAATCGTCGTGCGACCCGACGGCCGGGCTTTCAACTCGCCGTAGATCGATGGTGTTGCCGTCACGCCCCGGCGCAATCGGCCACTCTCCCGTTTGCCCAGCACAGATCCTGGCCGTGTCTTCCCAATAGTCGTCCGCCGTCACAACTGTTGTAGCGTCAACGTCGAGAGTCCCTTCTGGGTGAAGAAAGGGAGCGCCAAACACGAAGTGATGCCCGAGCACAAAGTCGCAGCCTTCGTCGCTGACATTGCGGATCGAATCGGCGACTCGGAGTTCGTTAGTGTCGACGGAGACAACGCGTGTTAGCTCAAAGGGAACGGTTTCGCACTGAACCTGCATGCGAACAGCGCCTTCAATCGGCTCCCACTGCCACGAGCGCAGCGCAACCTCTCCATGAAACGGAATTGTCCGTCCGCGATACACACATTCGTCCCCGGCGCTGGGAAAGAGCGTCTGCCAGCCTCCCTCGTAGTTTTGGAGAAACTCGACTGGTTCGTCCTCGAGGCGGGTCATAGGCTCAAGGAGTCCGGTCGGAGACTTCATCAGTACGTCGACTCCGGTGACCTTGTCCACGAGCGAGTAGATGTCCCCACCCTTCGCGGGAAGGAGAGTTGCCTCCACTTCGCTGCTGGAGAGCGTGACGGACTCCCATCCGTTGACCTTCCCGGTGTGGATCACGCCTGAAGGGAGATGACCGGGTAGGCATAGCAGCGTGCAGTCGCGGCCCCATCGACGACGACACTAGCCCCGTTGACGTAACTCGAGGCGTCGCTCAGAAGAAACGCAACAACCTCCGCGACCTCGCTAGCTTTGCCGACGCGCATCATCGGCGATAGCTCGCCTTCCTCGCGGAGTGCCTCTTCGATCGGTCGGTCGGTTCCCAGCGCCGCGATGGTCATTGGTGTGTCGATCGTGCCGGGCAGAACCGCGTTGCATCGCACGCCTGCCGGCGCGTAATCGACTGCGACGCTGCGCGTCGCTTGGAGAAGCGCGGCCTTCGCCGCGCCATAAACGAAGTAACGCGGGAACGCAGCGATTCCCTGGATCGAGCTCACGTTCACAATCGCACCACCACCTTGAGCAGCCATCACTCGTGCCGCGATCGCCATTCCGAACATCGCGCCGAACTGCACTGCGCGCAAGCCCTCCTCAATCTCCGTTCCGTTGAGCTCGCCGGCGGCGCCTGCGATGTCGACTCCCGCGTTGTTTACCCAGCCGACTAGACGCCCCTTAAAAACGGCGACCTGGGCGGCGTCCTCGTGCGTCGACCACTTCGAGACGTCGCCAGGAACAGAGGTGAACGACGTGCCAAGGTTCGACTCTGCACTCAGAAGACCGTCTTCATCGAGATCCACGCCGACGACCGCGGCACCCCCGATGATGAGACGCTCACACGTCGCAAGCCCTATGCCCTTTGCTGCGCCGGTGACAACGACGCAATCCCCCCTCACGCTTCACCCTCGAGGGCGTTGTAGCGCGGATCGATCTCCCATCGATAGCGATCCTCGGGCTGAACTTGCCGCGCCCATTCGTCAATGATCGCCATCTCCTCGAAGCACAGTCGCGTCTCTCCGCGCACTAGTTGCGGATCCCAGTCATAGCGAGCGATTCCACGCAGCTCGGCCAGAAGTTCCCTGAAAGCCGGGTCAGACGCGAGGTCACGGATCTCCTCTGGATCGTTCTCAAGATCGAACAACTGAGGATCGTCCTCGCCAAAGTCGATGTACTTCAGGGCGCCCTTGCGAACCATCCGCTGATACGAGCCTTCGGGCAACTCGATGCCCGGGTAGTGGCCAGTGTCGATGCAGTACTCGGCGATCGCAATGTCTTCCCACTGCGAGGACGCCCCGGTCAGGACAGGCAGCAGCGTCCTGCCGTTAGACCTGGGGAGCCTCGGAGCACCAACTGCGTCGAGAATCGTGGCGTTGATGTCGAGCAGGCTCGCTACACGGTCACACTGAGAGCCTGCGGGGATGACTCCAGGCCAGCGGATGATCCCCGGCACTCGACTGGCAGCGTCGTAGAAGGTCTGCTTCCACCAAAGACCGTGTTCACCCACGTGGTCTCCGTGGTCCGACGTGTAGATGACGACGGTGTTATCAACTAGGTTTCGCCGCTCGAGCACCGCCAGAATCCCGCCGATGATCTGGTCCATCCGGTCCACCATCGCCCAATAGGCCGTCCTCGCACGTCCAATCACCTCATCCGGGACGGTGCCGTCGATCCCGGTCGCTTCTCGCCACCAGGCGAGGAACGGATGCGCGTCGGGCGGAGCAGGCGCCGGGACGCGTGGGGCTGGCACACGTCCGCGATACCGCGAAAAGTCATCGTCCGTCGCAACATATGGCTGATGCGGGAGCATCAAACCGACGCTCAAGAAGAACGGTCGTCTCTCTCCGGTTGAAGCGTCTTCGATGGCATGCCGCTCGATGAACGAGATGGCAGCCTCGGCAGCAAATTCATCACGCACCTGATACGCGTTCCGCCCGGAGCCGCTCTTCTCAAGGCTCACGAATCCCGGTCCCGCAGCTCCATCGAGGATGGTGGGAGCTGATTCGCGGCCACCTGCATAGTTCGAGTTGTGATCGCCGACCGCACGATCAACAAATCCGAGAAGCTGGTCCGGGCCTAAGACGTGGAGCTTGCCGGAGAGATATGGCACGTACCCGGCCGCGCCTGCCGAATGCGCGAGCGTCGGACGGGCGCTGCTGAGAATCTGACTGTTCGTCATCACGCCGGCGTGGCTCGGAAGCATCCCCGTCATGAACGCCATGCGTGCCGGCATACACAGTGGCGACGGCGAGTACAGCTTGGTCAGCAGGGCACCGTCACGAGCGAGGCCATCCAGATTCGGCGTCGCCACGATCGGATCTCCCGCGCACCCCATGACGCGTGCGTTGTGCTGATCGGACATGATGAGAACGACGTTCGGTCTTCCGTCGTCGCGCGTCATCGCAGGGCTTGACCCGTCTCCGAATCGAAGATGTGTATTCCAGCCGGGTCAACGCCCAAAAGGACGCGCTCGCCGACAGTGATTGGAGCGCCTGGCGCGAGCCGTCCGATACACAGCTCTCTGCCGGAGACGGGATGCTCGAGCGTTTCGAGGGCGACGTCGTCGACATCCGCCGCCACTTCGCGCCCCTGGTCGGTGACGGCACGCTTGGCCTCGCTCTCGAAATAGACGATGACTTCCGAGCCGAGATCCTCGACGTGCCGAACAACCGCAGAGATTGTTGTCTCAGGAGCACCGATGCCACGCGCAATGGAGACACTCTCAGGCCGGAAACCAACAACGACATCCCTCCCTGAGTGCTGCTGAATCACCGACCTTGCCGGTTCTTCCGGCAACTCAACAACTAGCTCTTCCGAGGAGCCGAGCTGAAGGGCAGCATGCGTGTCGTCTCGTGGCTGCAAGCGACCTCGCACGAGATTCATCGCCGGGCTGCCGATAAATTCGGCGACGAACACATTTCGTGGCCGTTGATAGAGGTCGCTGGGCTTGCCGAGTTGCTCGAGAACACCCTTCCGCATGACAGCGATGCGGTCACCCATCGTCATCGCCTCGGTCTGATCGTGAGTTACGTACATTGTGGTCACGCCGAGCTCACGCTGGAGTTGCTTGATCTCGGCGCGCATCTGGACACGCAGCTTCGCATCGAGATTCGACAGGGGTTCATCCATCAGAAAGAGTTGCGGCCGACGAACCATCGCTCGTCCCATCGCAACCCGCTGCCTTTGCCCACCCGAGAGCGTCCCTGGCTTGCGATGAAGCAGACCCTCGAGATCGAGCTTCTGAGCCGCTTCACGAACGCGAAGCTGAATCTCAGGCTTCGCCATGCGGCGGCGGCGCAACCCGAAGGCGATGTTGTCTTCGACTGTCATGTGCGGATAGAGGGCGTAGCTCTGAAACACCATCGCGATATCTCTGTCCTTCGGCTGGCGATAGGTGATCGCTTCTCCGCCGAGAAGAACCTCGCCTGACGTCGGCTCCTCGAGCCCGGCCGTCATCATCAGCGTCGTGGTCTTGCCGCATCCGCTCGGCCCGACGAAGACCAGAAACTCTCCGTCTTCGACGTCGAGCGAGAGCCGTTCAACCGCGACCGTGCCCTCGTCGAAGACCTTGGTCAGCTCTGCGTAGCTCAGTTCGGCCAATGGATCTCCTCTAAGTCTTTTCGGCGCCGGCAAGCGGCCCCTGCTGTAGGAAGCGCTGACTGAACAAGAACACGATGATTACTGGCAGCACTGAGTAGAGCCCGGCCAACGCCAACTCCGGCCGGCCGATCGGCCACACCGACGCAATCGCAGTCGGAGTCGGCACGATCGCTCCGGTGGCTGTCGCAATGTCGACCACCCCAAGTGGCAGGCTGAACGTTCTCGGGTTGTTCAAGAGAACGGAAGGAAGAAAGTAGTTCGTCCAGCTCGCGTAGAACGCAAAGAACGCGATGAGCGGTACGACGTTTCGGGTCAACGGCAGGACAATCTGGAGGAACAGCCTGATCTCCCCGCAACCGTCGATTCGGGCCGCGTTAAGAAGCTGCTTTGGGAAGTGGCTCGAAAAGAAGATGTACGAGAGGAACACGCCAAGCGGATAAAAGCCTGAGGGCAGAATCACGGCCCAGCGCGACCCGACGATGTGCAACCGGCTCAATTCGAGGAACAGAGGCAACACGAGCGTGGTCGCCGGAACCAACATTGCGACCATGGTGACGCCGAGGATGACTCGTCTTCCCGGAAACCGAAAGAACGCGAGTGCGTAGCCAGCCGTTACCCCGAACGCAGTTGCAAAAATGACCGCCGCAGCCGAGTACAGGAGCGAGTTGATCGTCCAAACCAGGATCAGCTGATCGTGGTTGGCGAATGTCAGAAGATGGTGCCAACCTTCGATGTAGGCGTGCACCGAGCCGAACCGCATTCCGTTTGAGTTCAGTTCTTGGGTCGAGCTGTGACTGGGCGCGAAGAACAGCCAGATGAGCGGGATGACGAAGAAGGCTAAGAACAGGAACAGGACGCCATATGCCGCCATCCGCGGAAACCAACGGCGCGAGCTCCGTTTTGCTGGACGACTGGGCGAGACTCCTGCGGGCGACGTTATCGCGCTCATTCGTCAATTGCCTTGAAGAAGCCAACCTTGCGCACGATGATCCCGGCAGCGGCAAGGGCGAAGACTACGAGCATCATCGCCACCGCCGCCGATGCTTCGAAGTAACCGAGGCCGAAGGCGAGGTGGTAGCTGACCTGGTTGAGACCCCAGGGTGCCGTCCCATCCGTGATCTGGTTGAGGATCGTGGGTTCGGTGTAAACCTGGGAAGCCGCCGCGATGACGAGGATTGCCATCAGCGCAAGTGTCTTGCGGATCATGGGCAGGGTGATGTACCTCGCAAGCGCGACCTTCCCGCAGCCGTCAATCTTTGCGGCGCCCACGATTTCATCGGGGACATTCTTGAGCGCGCCGTAGGTGATCACGATCCAGCCACCGACCGCCGACCACAGGAACATCAACGCAAATATGTAGAGGTAGTTCTGTCGGACAATCACGTCCTGCAACGTGTGCCAGCCAAAGAGACGGAGGATCGGGCTGAACGGACTCGCCTGTGGGTCAAGCATGAACAGCCAAACGAGGACTACGACCGATCCAGAGACGGCTCCAGGCAGGAAGTAGATAAGGCGGATTCCCGCCACTGTTCGGCCTCGCCGTGCATGAAGGAGAAGGGCAAGTAGCGGGACGATGATCACCATAAGTGGGGTTAGCAGAACAACGAACTCCACGACGTTCCGCGCGGACGAGGCGAAGTACGGGTCGTGTATCGCCGTCCGGTAGCCGGTGAACCCAAAACTCAGTAGGCCCTTGCCGGGAGTGTGGAAGCTCAGAAGAAACGCATAGATCGCCGGCCCGATGCCGAAGCAGATTAAGAAGATCGCGTAGGGAAGAGCGAATGCGGCTCCGACGACCGCTTCCCGACGCCGCTTACCGCGAGCGTGCCGCGAGACACTCCGACTGTGCGTAGGTGGAAGATCCGAAACGCGCAGTCGGAGGTGTCTCGCGTCGCTCATTCTCCTAGTTCACAACGACCTTGTAGCCAGCCTGCTTCGCGAGCTTGGTCAGCGCCGCCTGAGCGGCGTTTGCTACCGAAGCGAGTGACTGTCCGTTTTTCATCGCCGGTGCAATGATCGTGTCGTAGACCGGCGTGTAGTCGAACCTGGCGAACGAGAGCGTGCTTGTCAGCTCGCCTGCCGCCAGATTCATCGCCGGGACAGGGTTTCGCGAATAGAACGGATCGGTTGCCACATGCGCGCTGTACACGGGAACGGCGGGACCGTACGCCGGATACGTCGGCTTGGTCGCCGCTCCCGGAACGTCCGTGGTCATTGCTTGAATGAACGCAGCGGCGGCCTTCGGATTCGGGGTGTTGCGATACATCATCCAGACCCCACCGCCTCCCGAACCGGTGACACGCGGGCCATTCCCCCACGACGGCGGCTGATTTGCAGTCCACTCGCCTTTCGGTGCGTTGTAGAACGGCTCAAGGATGTGGTCGCCCCACCATGACGGCCCGATCATCATCAGGAACTTGTCAGCCGCTCCAAGCTGAGCGGCGGTGTCGAAGAACCCGACGGAGCCGCCGAGAACACCTGCCTTGAGCAGTGGATCGAGCGTGCTGTACAAATGCTGACACCCAACGGCATGCATGTTGATCCGGATTGTCTTCGCGTTCAACACCTGGTTGAAGGGACACTGGAATCCGCCGTAGTACATGTCCATGAAGGCGTTCCAGCCCTGCGTCGCGCCGATGGAATAGCCGGGGTGCTGTTGCGCGAGCTTCAAGCCGACAGCCTCGAACTGCTGCCAAGTCTGCGGGACCTTGTACCCAAACTGCTGGAAGAGCTTCGTGTTGACCCACAGCACGTCCTGCGCAAGGTCATTCCGAAGACAGAGAAGTTTCCCGCCGAGGTAACAGGAGGTGTTGCTGGTCGGGACGAACTGCTTGACGACCTTCGGGGGGATGTACTTGGACAGGTCGCCGGCGTAGATCTGAAATTCGTTTCCGGCGTACGTTGTCGGTCCGCTGTCGAACAGCACATCCGGGATGTTCGACTTGGCCTTGAGTGCGAGACGAATCTCGGTAAGAGGATCGGTCGTGATGACATTCACCTTGACGTTCAAGCCAGGATGTCTGGCTAGATACGCCTGAATCTCAGTGGCGCGGGTCTGGTCGACCAAAACGTTCAGCGTCGGCGCGCTCTTCGTCGCGACTGCACCCGCGGCCGCCGCAACTGCCACTCCGGTCACAACAAGGCACGCGATTCCAGCGGCGAGCCAGCGTGAACGGAGCAGGGACTTACGGTGCGTCATGCGGAAGCTCCTTCCATACATTGAGAACCCTCCACGGGCAAGCCGCGTGCTGAACAATCGATTGTTCAGGCACCCTACGCTAACGAGCTAAGGATCAGGTGTCAAGGATGGAGACGAGCGCGCAGTTCGTCAGTTAGCGCACCGAGCGACGGTCGAGCGCTCGATCACCGCAGCCGGGGTCGACACGACGATGTTCCCTGGCTGCTGACCACGAAGCACTTGATCGACCGTGTCCACCGCCACCCTTCCAAGCTCGTCGTACGGGACAGCGATCGTCGTGAGCGCTGGGATTGTGTAGTTCGCGAGGTCATCGTCATCGTACGAGATGACCGACATATCGTCGGGGACGGTGATTCCGCGCGCGTGCAACCCGGCCAGTGCACCTGTGCTTGCCAGCAGGTTGCTGACAAAGATTGCGGTCGGACGTGGCGACGCCGCGAGAAGGGCAGTAACTCCGTCGAAGCCGCCGGCGGCCGTGAACTCACGCGACTCTACGACTGGCTCGGGCAGCCCGAGCTCTTGACACTTGCCAACAAAGCCGGCCAAACGACGCTGCGATGTATCGATGTTCAGCGGACCGATCACAACTCCAAGGTGCGTGTGACCACATTGCGCCAAATACTCAGCGGCAAGCCCAGCCGCGCCTTCATCGTCGAGAATGACACTGTGTTCTGCCTTGGGTGTACGCCTGTGTGCGAGAACGTGCGGCACACGAACGCGGTTTAACTCATCTAGCAGGCTGTCCGAGTTCTGAGCTGTGGCAACGATCAGACCGTCGATGCGTTGCTCACGCACCAACCTCCGGAAGACCGGCCCTGATGAGTCGCGCTCAGTGCGACGAATCTCCCCCATGAGCATTGCGTAGCCGAGCTCCTCGGCCCGGCCCGCCGCCGACCGCATGATGGTTGCGTAGACCGGGTTCGCAAAGTCAGGAATGACAAGACCGAGCGCCCCCATGTGCTGTCGTCTAAGACCACGAGCTGTCGAGCTTGGGTGGTATCCCAGGTCTTGGGCAACTTGTTCGATCAAAGCCCGCTTCTCTTCGCGGATCCGAAGCGGCTTCCCGTTGAGAACACGCGACGCGGTTGAACGGTCAACTCCCGCGGCGCGCGCTACGTCCTCAAGGGTCGCTCGATGCAGGCGCTGTCCTGGCGTGATATCGGCTGGATCAGCCATCACCAGGATCCAATCTGGTAGACGCGACGCGCCGTACCGCCCATGAGCAAGTCCTCGGACCCGCCGAAGACGCGGCGTACGAGCTGTCTAGTCGCCCGCCACACTCGGTCATATGTGCCGTTGAGTAAGCAGACCGGCCAGTCACTTCCGACCATCAGGCGTGCCGGATCAAATGCGCGAGCCGCAGCTTCGAAAGCTGGCGCCAGAGTTACCTCCGACCACCGCCCGCCTTGCACCGCGGTGTTGAGACCAGAGATCTTCGCGTGGATGTTCGGATGCTCGCCGAGCATCCGCAGCTGGCGTTCCCAGAGTTGCATTGCCGGTGTGTCGAGTGGCGGCTTTCCTAGATGGTCCACAACGATCGTGAGATGCGGAAAGTGTTCTGCGAGGTCGGCGACATCGAGGAGCTGGTCGGGAAAGACAGGCGCGACCTCCAGGACAAGGCCGCTGTTCTCGACGAGCTCGATACTCCGGAGCGTTTCCGAGTCACGCAACCAACCGGAGTCGAGTTCGTCTGCAAGCGGCTCTCGTACACCGCGAAGCTTGCTACGCCCGGCAAGTCGGGTGAGTTGCTCGCGACTGCGTCGAGCCGAACGAAGATCGATCCAGACAACGACGGCGCCAACCGAAGAGGTCCTCTCAGCGACCGAAAGAAGATAGTCGGTGTCCTCATCGCTCCGATCAGCCTGAACTGCGACCGAACTCGCCACCCCGTTGCGGGCCAACAGCGGCTCAAGCTCATCCGGGGTAAAGCTGTGATCGAGAGTCGACAGATCACTGTTGATCCAGCGCGGCATCGACTTGTCTGGCTCCCAGAAGTGCTGGTGGCAGTCGATCGAGTCTCTCTCGACCATATGACTACGCCGGCGAGGAAGGGCCCACGACCTGATCCACAAAGCCCGCGAACTCTCTCAGATGGCTTAGGGCGTCCCAGTCCTCCAGATGTTCGAGGAGCAGGGGAAGCCGATGCCGTTGGGCAAGGTGGACAACGACCTCCATCGCCAGCAACCCGTGACCCGGAGGAACCTCGTCGATGTGTGCACTGAGTTCGTCAGCGATCACAACATCCTTGGCGTGCACAGTGGCAATGCGTTCACCAAAGGTGACAACAAGCTCTTCGAGATATGGCTCGAGTTCGCTTACCTGCGAAGGCGCTATGAAGTTCACGTAGTCGAGATTCGCGCGCAACGCCGGCGACGAGATCTCCGAAAACAGCCAGTCGAAGACTTGCGGCGATGAGATCGCAGAGCTGCGGTAGCCCTCGACAGCGAGGATTTGGTCGTGCTCCTCGGCGATCTCTGCGAGCTCCCGAAGCGACGTGACAAGGGCGTTGCGCGACTCTTGCGCGAAGTTAAGTGGGTGGTACCACCAAGGGCCAACAGTGCTGAAACCTCCCGGTGCGATAAGCAACGTCTCTGCACCGAGGGCAGCAGCCACAGGTATGCCTTCTGCAACGGTCGCAACGGCCCTGCGCCTCTGGTCTTCGGAGTGCGCAATCAGCAGCTCATGCTCGGAAACTAGCTGCGCGCATCGGAGTTCGACTTCTTCCAAGTTTGCCCGCAACGCACCGACCCAACCGTCCGACGTTGCGCGCTCCGCGGCGGTTGCCCGCACCCCGACGACTGTCGCACCAGCTTCTCTGACAGCGCGGAGGTTCTCGCTATCGATCTCGGACGCCGAGTGGAGCGGGTGTCCGAGGATGCCGATCCCGAATTGAGTTGCCGAAGACAAACGATTGATCACGCGCATACGGTACTCGAAGCGACGGGTCACCCTGGGATAGCGGCCTAGCTGTCGGGAGTGCCGCGCGCCACTCCCGACAGCTAGAGAATCCGGCCTCAGGTGTTCGTCACGTTGACGTAGTCGACGTCGTACGTTCCCGTCGAGTAGCCGGTCGAGAGCTGAACACCGCCAATGACGTTGGCAGTGTTGTCGAATGCCTTTCCCGTCGCATAAGCCGTTCCGTTGACGTAGAAGTCGTACGTCTGGGCGGCCACATTGGCAACGATCTTCAGCGTGTACCACGTGCCCGACGCGTACGGAGACAGCACATCGGTGTAGCTCGCACCGTTGCCCGAGAAGAGCCGGATTGTGTCTCCCCCGGAGAACGCCGCTTGGACGGCAGGCGTTCCTGATGGGTCGTCTAGTTCGAGATAGAACCCGCCGGTCGTCTGGGAGGCTCGGACTTTGACCTCGCAGGTGACGGTCCCTACCTGGTCGCTGAACGTCTTGGTAGCGCTGACGCCGGCGCCGCTCGGATCGGTGTCCACGAGCTCCATGCTCTTGTCGCCCGAACCGGGTGTGTTTGCGATTGCAACCGAACCCGACGACGTCGAGAGGGCGTATCCGGCTGGCGCGGCTCCAGTTGTCTCAGCGTCAAAGGGGTCGTTTACAAGTGCCTGCCCGCTAACGGTGAGGTAGTCAACGTCGTACGTACCAGTGCCGTAGCCAGTGGCTACGTCAATCTGGCTCAACGAAGTCACTGAGTTCTCGAACGGTTGAGATGCGACCTCCGAGCCATCGACATACAGGTCGTAGACCTGGTTCGGGACATCGGCAACGATTCGCAGCGTGTACCACTGGCTCGCGTTGTAGCTCTGGACGTCGGTGTAACTTCCGCTGGTCGAGAACAACCGAATCGTTCCCATTCCGGACATCGCGACCGTCGCCGCCGCCGTTCCTGACCCGTCATAGAGATCAAACGACAGTCCGCCGGTTGTCTGTGAGGCCATCACCCGCACTTCGTACGTGACAACACCCTTGTCCGAGGTAAAGGACTCTGTGGCACTGGCACCGGCCGACCCGGAGTTGGTGTCAACGAGTTCCATGCTTTGGTTGCCTGAGCCCGGCACGTTCGCGATCGCGACCGTGCCTCCGGCCGTTGAGAGTGTGTAGCCGGTCGGGCTCGCACCCGTTGTTTGTGCGTCGAATGTGTCGTCGATGTGCGACTGGACTGGCGTCGTATCGCATTCAACCTCGACTGACGCCGGATATTCAACGCCGCTGACCACCGCCGCCACCGTGTAGAAGTACGTCTTCCCACTCAAAGCGGTCGAGTCGGTGTACGTCGTTCCGGACGGTGTTCCGACCGAGGTGTAGCTGTCGCCCGAGTCGTCGGTCCTCCGGACCACATAACTCGAGGCACCGGCGACCGCATCCCAGCTAACAACGACCCCGCCGCTCGTTTCGGTCGCGGTGACCCCGCGAACGAGATGGTAGGAGCTGTCAAGTCCCATGTCCGCATAGTCGAGATCGACGAACCCGTTTGCGAGAGCTGGTGAGGTCGGCTGAAGCGTGTAATCGCGAGACGCGGGGTCCGTGAACAGCGGATCACTGGTGATCGAGTGCTCGTCGTATGTGGGGAACGCGCCGCTCGTGTAGCCGTCAAACGAGTCGTCAGCAAACTGCTCGGCTGGAGTGGACACGCTCAGGTTGTTCACGTAGTAGGTACCAGTCCCGTAGCCGGTCGCGAACTGAAGCCTGTCCGGCTCGGTGACACTGGTGGTCGTGAACGGGACGGCGGTGCATCCAGACGCAGCCGAACCATTGATGTAGACGTCATACGTCTGAGCCGAGACATGCACGACGACCTTGAGGGTGTTCCACGTATTCGCGGAATAGGACGCAGCATCCGAATAGCCCACGCCGCCGGCGTGCCAGCAGCGGATCGTCCCAATGCCGGACAGCCCCACTGAGAGCGCACTCGTGCCTGACGCGTCGAGGATGTCTGCGAAGAACCCTCCGTTGGTCTGGCTCGCCATGACGTCGAACTGATACGTGATGTCGTCGCCAGTTGGGAAGAACTGCCGGACTACGCTCACGCCGTTGCCAGTTCCGTCGGTGTCAGTGAACTTGAGGCTCTTATCCGTTGAGCTCGGCGTGTTGTCGATCGCGACCGTCCCGTAGCTCGCGTTGCTGAGGCCCGGCTGGTAAACCGACGCCTTCGTCTGCCAGTCCGAAAACGATGTCACGTCGTTACATGGGAGGGAAGTGCACCCCACTACCTCGGGAGCCGTATTGACATCATTTGCCAGCCCAGGCGTGACGTAGACGTCGTTGTAGTCAGACGTTGTCAACTGATACCCCGACCACGTCCCGAACCGAAACCCCTGACTAACGTCGTACAGAATGTTGTGCGAGTACTCATCGCTGTCGTTCCGGAGGTACGGAGGCGGGGCAAGCGAGATGCTTTCGATCCCATTCGCGCCTTGACTCGACCCATCAAAGACGTTGTTGTCGACCGCGTCGTAAATGCCCTTCACGTCATAACCGGCAACACTGCCTCCATGTAAGCCGTAAACAAGATTGTCTTTAAGGGTGACGAAGTCAGTGTTATCGTCGAGATACACTCCGTTGGAGATACCCCAGGTTCGACTCACGTCATGCAGCCGGTTGTTTGCGATGATGTTTCCAACGCCAGTTCCGATTAGCGAGATGATTCCCGAGTCTTGGCTGTCTTCGTTGACGTTGCTGATGTCGTTGTACTCGATGTCATTGTCGCGGCTTGTGAGAAACCCCCAGTGGTTGTCCCAAGTGACCGGGATGCCGCCGAAGGTTTGCCCGATCATCGTGTCGCCGTAGGCCATACCTTTCATGCCAATGCCGTAGCGAGGGGCGCCGTCAATCACATTGTGCTCGATCTGATTGTTCCCGCTTTGAAATATGAAGATTCCACCACCGTTTCCAACGTTCCTACCGCTGTCATGGATATAGTTGTTATCGATGACGTTGTCGTGGTTGTCATACACTTTGGCGCCGCTCACGACTGTTCCGACATCGGTTCCGGTTAGCATCACTCCGTAGTAGCCGGATTGACCGATTTCATTGTCGGAAATAGTGTTGTGATCTGAATACGTATTCAGTTCGACGCCGTTGAACCCGGCGCCGATGATCTTGCAGTTTTGAACGGTGTTGTGTGACGCGTTCTCCAAGTAGATGATCCCATGCCGGTTCTCGGCTGCCGGCTCGTTCCATTTGAGCGGGTCGGAGCTGTGGAACTCATCGAAGTTGTTGGTGAAGTCGGAGCCGAGAAAGGTCAAGCCGTCGAACGTGATGTTCTGAGTCTGTGACGTCGAGCTCGAGCCTTTGAGCTCAAAGACATCGGTTTCAGTCGGCGCAACGATCTCCTGTGCGTTGATTGGCGTGTGTTGGGGCCAGTAGTAGAGCTCGCCCGCACTGGCATCGAGGTACCACTCGCCTGGAGTATCGAGGGCGCCCGCAAAACCCTGAACGTAGTATCGATCTCCAGTCGTGATGTCTACCCCCGATTGGCCCCCCATGACCGGACTCGCGAGGCTGACGGTCCCTCCCGAGTCTGCGGTTATCGGGTCGGTGTTCGTGAACCAGTTCCAAAGGTCGCCGGGCGCCCCGCCAGGCCAGATGTAGACCGACCCACCGGCGGCACCGCTCGGCTGATTCCCGTCCGGGAAGGAGTTATCGGAGGCCGTGCTAACGGTCGGAACGGTGAGATAGGAGCCTTTGTTCGGAGTGCGGGCGATTGTCTCCGGCACCCCGTCCTCGTACAGCTGATTGAACGTCCAGCCGGTCCCGACGTGCGTTTCGTAGACGTCTTCCCCGCTATAGCTCGCGTCGTAGGTCCAGCCCGTGATCTTCTGGCCGCCGATGATGATCGGCTGTTCCCCGGGGTAGTTGGTGTAGACGACCTTGTAGCCGTCACGACCGGAGTCCTGGTCATCGAAGACGATCGGCGACGTTACGTAGTAGCGGCCCCCGCGCAACATCACGACGACGTCGCTGGTCATTCCGCCCGCGATAAGCGAGCGAACAGCTTCCCTCGCCTTGTCAATCGTCTGGAACGGCTGACTCTCCGTTCCAGGGTTCGAGTCGCTCCCAGTTGGCGAGACGTAGAACGTGCCGTCACTTGGGGCGTATGCCGCCGCCCGCCGGACAGTTCCACCGAGCGAAACGACTCCAAACACCGCTACGCAGAACACAAAGAGAGCCGCGATCTGACGCTTGCTCATCACTCGATCCCCCTCTCGAGCGGCGCGCGGCGCCACCCGGTATCAGCCTGTGGAAGAGACGCGGAGTCGACTCTACGATGAGAACAATCGTTTGTCTAGTCCCTTAGCGGCCATTTCGAACTCCGTCATGGAGTCATAGTTGAGTTCGATCCCAAGGCCCGGCCGGCTCGGCAGAGGAATACGGCCGTCGACCAACTGCAGCTCGTCGAGGACAAGCTCGCGCCGCAACCTTGACTCGGCGAGCTGCTGTGGAACGAACTCGAAGAACGGCATGGGGTCGGTGACAGCCGCGAGGTGGGCGGTGGCGGCAACAGTGATCCCGGTCTTCCAACCATGGGGAACGACAGCCCGGCCGCGTTCGGCAGCGAGCGCGCACACCCGCCGTGCCTCAGTCAGCCCGCCGACGCGCCCGACGTCAGGCTGGACGATTTGCACCTGACCTCTTTCCATGAGGTCGACGAACTCGTGCCGAGTTGACAGCCATTCGCCGGCGGCCACCGGGATCGGAGAGCGACGGACGAGCTCTGCATAAGCCTCGAGATCGTCGACCCAAAGAGGCGTCTCAATGAAGTAGACGTCGTGCTCTGCCCATGTCGCGACGACGGCGAGCGCCTCGGCCGGCAACTTCCAGGCGTAGCCGACGTCGACCATCAACACGAAGTCCGAGCCGACTGCCGTTCGCACCGCGGCGATCGTCTCGGTCATTCGTGAGTCGGCTTCTTTCAGACCAGTGCTTGCGTACGGACCTGTCCAGAGCAACTCGAGCTTCGCGGCTCGAAACCCAAAGCACTTCGCCCACACTGCCTGATCGACAAGTGCTTGCTGAAAGGAGTCAAAGTCACGCGCGTGAGGGAGGAGCGAGGCGTAGGGCGTGAGAGATTCGCGCGCGGGTTCGCCGAGAAGCTGCCAGGTTGGCTTGCCGGCCGCCTTCCCGCAGATGTCCCAGAGCGCGATGTCGAGTGCCCCGAGTGCGTGGATGCCAGCGCCGCGACGACCACTCATGGCCGTCCCGACATAAAGGCGTTCCCACACGGAAGGCGGATCGAGCGGGTCCAGGCCGATAAGCAGCTTGCTGAGCCCCAGGTCCATCGTGTGGGTTCCAGGAGCTTCGATGCACGCGCGCGCGATCCAGGCGTTCAGATCGGTCTCGCCGATGCCCACGATTCCTTCGTCCGTCTCAACCTCGACGACGATCGAGTCCTGCGCGGAGCTCGAGGCGTCCTGCTCGTAGCCTGGATCGAGAAGAACATGGCATTTGACGCGAGTAACCTTCAGAGTGGATCCCCAGTCTTGAACAATCGATTGTTTACTACTATAGTCCGAAGCTCGAAGATCCAAAGGCTTGGGGATCCGAGACACGACCGGGGGCTACACGGCGCGGCCGCCACGAATTTTCAAAGCGTCCTGGCGGCCGCGTCCATTACTCGCCACATGCACACTCTCAACCTCTAAACAGCCTAGGTTGAACTCAGGCGAGATGCCGCGGCTCCGGTTTGCCTACGCGACGCTAGGGCGACAGCTCTTCACCGAATCCCGGCGACCGGCGGTCATCCGCGAGAGCCCTCGGGCAGGGTGGTACGTCGTTGCGGCTGTGTGCGTCGGCGCGTTCATGGGGCAGCTCGACGCGAGCATCGTCACTCTCGCGCTGCCGAGTCTCGACACCAGCTTCCACACGGGCGTCGCCGCCGTGGAATGGGTCTCCCTTGTTTACCTGCTCGTGCTTGTTGCGACCGTGGCAATTGTCGGGCATCTCGCTGATGCAGTCGGCAGGAAGCTGCTGTACGTCTACGGGTTCGCGACGTTCACGGTTGGGTCCGTCCTCTGCGGATTCGCTCCGGCGCTCTGGGTGCTTATCGTCTTCCGCGCCGTTCAGGCAATTGGTGCGGCGATGCTTCAGGCGAACAGTGTGGCGCTGATCGCTGAAGCCATGCCCGGTCGCGACCTGCCGCGAGGGATCGGCGTCCAAGGGACGGCCCAGGCTCTCGGGCTTGCGCTCGGCCCGGCCATCGGCGGAGCGTTGATCGCGGCCGGAGGCTGGCGCCTGATCTTCTTCGTCAACGCGCCCGTCGGACTCGTTGGAATCGTGCTCGCCTGGTTCCTGCTGCCCCGCAGCCGATCGCTGCGCCCTCGCAGCGAGGGTAACGACGTACGCGGCGCGGTGCTATTGGCGACTTCGGTCGCGCTGACTCTCGGGGTTCTGTCGCTCGAGAATCGTGCGGATAGCGGCTGGGAAGCCGGAGTTTTTGTCCTGGTTGCAGCGGTGGTGTCGACCATCGCCTTCGTTCGTCACGAGCGCCGCCAGGCAGCGCCGCTAATCGACTTTGGCATGCTCCGGCGACGCAGACTGTCGGTCGGACTGGTGAGCGGGTTGGTCTCGTTCCTGCTCCTGTTTGGCGTACTGCTCGTCGTGCCGTACTACCTCGCTGCAACAGGAACCGGCTCGCTCGGCGCCGGTCTTCAGCTCGCAATGTTGCCCGCGGCGATCGCCATCACCGCGCCGCTCGCCGGCCGACGGGCGGCGCGTCACCGCACATCGCGGTTCACGGCATCCGGCCTAGTCGTCATCGGCGTCGGATTGGCAGTGATCGCGATCCGACACGACACTGCCGGTCTGCTTCTCGGACTGGCGATCACAGGAATCGGAATGGGTGTATTCGTGCCCGCGAACAACGCCGGGGTGATGGCTGCAGCGCCAGCGCAGAGGACAGGAGTTGTCAGCGGAATCCTCAACATGACGCGCGGACTCGGCACGGCCCTGGGCGTGGCAGTCGCAAGCCTGCTCTACATCGCAGCAGCGGGGAACTCGAACGGGCCGCTGACCGCTCTGAACCTGAGCGCAGCCGAGCACGGCATCACGCTCACTGCGGGGGTGCTCTCGCTCATTGCCGTTGCGACGTCGTTACTTGTCCTTGCCGCTGGAGATGAAGGGACCTCTTGAGTGGCTCAGCGTGCGCGACGCGGCGGTTCAACGCCGGCACGTCTCGTACGACGTTTGCGTAGCAAGTGCCGGCGCCAGAGTAGCGCCGGCCCGGAGTTCTCGAAGGCTTACTCGGTGACGGATGGGGGTGATCGCAGAAGGAATTGAGCCGTACGGCGACGTTCGAGCGGCCGACTCCGGAGAACGAAGTGGGCTCCCGTACACGGTGCCGTGCCTGCAATCGCATGTACCTGGCGACGTGGTTGTGATCTCCCTCGGCAGAACGACGTCAGGTTCGTCGACGACTCACGCATCGCCGGCTACGTTCGGACGGCGCGTAGAGATCGCACGTCGCTGCGGCGCAACTCAAGTGCTCGCTGTCTCCCCGCGCGGATTCGCCGGTCACGACCTCGAGCGTTTGTTCCGCGGTGAGCTCGACTATGAAGTACTCGTCGCGCCTGCGACTGGGCTCATCACGCCGATCTCAGCGGTGAGATACTCGCGTAGCAACCCCCCGGGAATTGCGAACGTTGTGCTGACGACCCAACTCAGTACTCGCACCGGGAACGAGCCAGGGCAGCTGCTAGTCCGCCAGGTTTGCGCGACGATTACGAGTGAGCTCGGTGAGCACGATCGTGAGTTTGCGGCTGGACAGGAGATCGTCTGCCCAGGAGTCGCGCGGCACCATCGTCGTCCTACGCCTGATCGCTTGGCCTCGAACGTCCGCCTGGTGGCTTACCAGGAGGTCGATTGGTTACGTTTGACACCACTCCGTGAGTGCTAATCGATTCTCGCGCTCTCGGCTTCTTGGCGGGCGTGCTCGAGCGATCACGCCGCGTCGAACCTGTCTCAAGCATTTCGGGCCCCTTTGAGCCAGTGTTCGAGGAGTCCGGCTGCCTCTGCTTCGTTGCCGGGAAGCAAGTGGCCGTAACGATCGAGGGTGATCGTGATGGTGCTGTGGCCCATGTAGGTGGAGAGGGCTTTGCTGTTGATGCCAGCGGCGATCATGTAGGCGGCGTAGCTGTGGCGGCACTCGTGGAGCGTGATCGGATTCAGGCTCGCGGATGTCCAGGCTTCACGCGCACGCAGTGCGATGGTGGACGGATTGAACGGCCTGTCGCCTCGGGTATTCGGGAAGGCAAGTCCGGCGCCGCCAGTCCCCTGGTGGAGGCAGTGGTTGAGGAGATGTGCGCGAAGGGTGTTGCCGATAGGGACTCGCCGTCTCCCCGCACGGCTCTTTGGTTCGATGAAACCAGCCTTTCGATCCCAGGCTCGCTCGATCTGGATCAGGTTGTCGATAAGGTTGATTTGCGCCCAGTCGAGCGCTTGGAGCTCGCCGAGGCGTAATCCCGCGTAGAGGGCGGTCGCCCAGAGCGCACGTTCGCCGAGTGGTAGCGCTTTGATGAGCTCGGCGGCTTCTTCGGGTCGCGCGATTCGGTCACGGCGACCGCGAACGGCCGGCAGGGTGAGGCTGAGCGTCGGGTTGAGCGCGACCTCGTCTCGGTTGAGCGCACGTCGGTAGATCGCTCGTAGCGGCAGCAGCGTGTTGCGCACCGTACTCGGAGCGGCGCCCTGTCGTACGAGCTGGTCGACGAGATCCTGCAGGTCACGGGTGCTGATTGCCGTCAGCCTGCGATTCCCCAATTGGGGAAGCACACAGGCGTTCAGGACCTGCTGGTAGCTCCGCAGCGCGGACGGTTTGTACTGGTCACCCGAACGGGTTCGAATAACCCCGGCCTTGGCAGCCTCGAGCCAAGCGTCAGCGGCAGCCCTCAGGGTCGTCGGAGCCGAAGCTCGGAGCGTCCCTCTACGCAGTCCGACCTGACTGTCCTGCCGCCACGCCTTCGCCTCTGCCAGGGTTCCGAATGTCTTGCGGATCGTCTTCTGGTCCCGGGATGACCAGACCTGAGCCTGATACCCCGGGCTGCACAGACACTCGCCCCCAGCCAACGCCGCGCATGAACGGCGGTGCCTCGGGACAATCCCCTCCAATCGCGCCGGGCGACCGCCTTTAGGTGAATGCGGGTTGGCGGCCATGTGAACATGACTAGCTCTGGACGGGTCAATCAATCAAGTCGCGCCGGGCAGCGTGCGATCGGCGATGCGATCGGCAACTCCCCAAACACCACCCACGCCCCTCCCTGACCGCTTGCTCGAGGCTAGCCCGAATCCCGCACAACCATGCGGGATTCGGCGTCAGAACGGAGGGGGAGGGATTTGAACCCTCGATCCGCCTTGCGACGGATAACGGTTTTCGAGACCGCCGCATTCGACCGCTCTGCCACCCCTCCGAGCGGGCGCATCGTACAGGCGCCGCCGAGGCGCTAGTCGTGGATCCGGGCGATCACGTCCTCGCGCTTCAGCACGCGGACGCGGTGCGACGAACGGGCGAGTCGAACCTCGTAGCCGGCGTCGCGCGGGAACAGGACCTTGTCGCCCGGCTCGACCAGTGTCACGTCCGGCCCGACCGACGCGACGATGCCGCTGCGCACGTTCAGCGCCTCGTTCGCCGGGACGATCAGGCCGCTCGGCAGCTCGGACTCGTCGAGCGGTTCGAGGACGAGGTAGTCGTCGAGCGGTTCGAGCGTGACGTTCGCGATCGGATGACCTTCGAGCATGCCTTCACGATACTCCGAGCATCGACGTCTCGAACCCCGACAAGATCTTCTTCCCCGAGCGCGGGCTGACGAAGGGCGACCTCGTCGCGTACTACGTCTCGGTCGCCGACTGCGCGCTGCCGCACCTGCGGCGCCGGCCGTTTCACATGAAGCGGTTCCCGAACGGCGTCGACGGCGAGTTCTTCCACCAGAAGCGCGTGCCGGCAAAGCACCCGGCGTTCGT
This sequence comes from Gaiellaceae bacterium, assembly GCA_035651895.1. Classification (GTDB taxonomy): domain Bacteria; phylum Actinomycetota; class Thermoleophilia; order Gaiellales; family Gaiellaceae; genus PALSA-600. The sequence goes on along the minus strand of DASREW010000002.1, from coordinate 109,316 downwards.
CGACGAGGTCTTCGTGCAGTTCCCGTCCGGGCACTCGACGGTCTTCGCGATCGTCGACAACGGCGACGCGCTCGCGTGGGTCGCGAACCTCGGCTGCATCGAGCTGCACACGTGGTCGTCGCGCGTGCCGGAGATCGAGCGGCCCGACTACCTGCTGATCGACCTCGATCCCACGACCGACGGGCAGTGGCCGTTCGTGCGCGAGATCGCGCTCGTCGTGCGCGAGGTCATGGACGAGCTCGGGCTGCGCTCGTATCCGAAGACGTCCGGCGCCACCGGGCTGCACATTCTCGCGCCGATCAAGCCGGAGCTCGAGTTCCCGCACGTGCGCCGGTTCGCGAAGGCGCTGGCGCAGGAGGTCGAGCGGCGGATCGACGACCAGGCGGTCGCGACGACGACGTGGCGCGTCGCGGATCGCGTCGGCGTGTTCGTCGACTTCGGCCAGAACGCGCGCGACCGCACGATCGCGTCCGCGTACTCGGTGCGCCCCACGCCGGACGCACGCGTCTCGGCGCCGCTCCTGTGGGACGAGGTCGCGAACGTCGAGCCGGAGGCGTTCACGCTCGAGACGATGGCCGCGCGGATCGCCGCCGTCGGCGACCCGATGCGAGGCATGTGGCGGAATCCGCCGTCGCTCCGCACCCGCTTCGCGCGGCTCGAGCTCGAACCACCGGATTCGTAACTCCTCCTAACACGTCTTTCACGGCATATGCCGTACCGTGGTGAGCGATGCGCCGCCTGCTCCTGTTCGCCGCGCTCGCCGCGGCGCTCCTCGCGCCGGCCTCCGCAGTTGCCTCCCCGTACGTGCGCTACGGCGTGCAGGACGATGCGTGGGTGCTCTACGGCCCGGGGACGATGGACGACCGCCTCGACCAGCTGCAGTCGCTCGGTGTCGACGTCGTGCGCTTCACGGTCGACTGGAACGCGGTGGAGCCGCGCAAGGGCGTCTACGACTGGACGCTCGCCGACGAGGTGCTGAACGGCCTGCACGCACGCGGGATCGCGCCGCTCGTGACGCTGTACGGTGCGCCGCGCTGGGCGAACGGCGATCGTCTTGCGAACTGGGCGCCGACGAGCGGCTCGACGTTCGCCGCGTTCGCGCGCACCGTCGCCGAGCGCTACCCGTTCGTCCACCTCTGGACGATCTGGAACGAGCCGAACCAGGTGCGCTCGCTCCGGCCGACGACGCCGAAGACCTACGTGCAGAAGCTGCTGAACCCGGCCTACGCCGCGATCCACGCAGTGAGTCCATCGTCACAGGTCGCGGGCGGCGTGACCGCGCCGCGCGGTGCGACCGGCGGGGTCTCTCCCGTGGCCTGGATCGCGGGCATGAAGACGTGGCACGCGAAGCTCGACGCGTACGCGCACAACCCGTATCCGCTCTCGCCGCAGGAGACGCCGACGACGGGCGCCCCCAGGTACGGCGACACGATCACGATGGCGTCGCTGAACCGGCTGCTCGTCGACGTGAAGAACGCGTTCGGGACGAAGACGCGCATCTGGCTGACCGAGTACGGCTACCAGACGAACCCGCCCGATCGCACGCTCGGCGTGTCGTACGCGAAGCAGGCGAAGTACATGTCGGAGGCTGCGCTGCGCGCCTACGAAGCACCGCGGGTCGACATCCTCATCCACTACCTGGTCGTCGACGAGCCCGACGTCGGCCGCTGGCAGAGCGGCGTGTACACGGTTACCGGCACGCCGAAGCCGTCGCTGCAGTCGTTCCGCTTCCCGCTCGCCGAAGTCTCGCGTGCGGGCACACGCACCACGCTGTGGGGTCAGGTGCGCCCGGGCGGCGCCGAGACGTACAAGCTGCTTCGCTACGCCGACGGTCGCTGGAACGCCGTCGGCGGGACGGTCCGCACGACCGCGCGCGGCTACTTCCAGCGCACCGTGAACGCCGGCGCGGGCACGCGTTTCCGCATCTGGGTGCCGTCGCAGCACACCTACAGCGCGATCCTGACCGTCACCTGACCGGGCTGACCTCTTCTCCGACGATGCGCTAGGACGCAAACAGCTCGGCGACGCCGGCGGCGTTCGGGTCGCGCGGGGGGATCAGCTCGCGCCACGTGCAGTCGCGCGGCTCCTTGTCGTCGCGCCAGCGGATCAGCTTCGTGCCGTGCCGGAAGCGCCGCCCCTGCACCTTGTCGTAGCGCACCTCGACGACGAGCTCCGGCCGAATGGGCGCCTCTTCGAGCTCGCCCGTGCCCCACCGGTTCGGCTCGGAGAAGCGGCGGTCGGACGACTCGTCGAGCAGCGGCAGGACCTTCGCCGCAACCTCGGCGCGCGACCGCGCCGCGACGGCCGCCGAGCCGACGTAGTCGAGCCCGCCGTCGTCGCGGTACAGCCCGAGCAGCAGAGTGGCGATCGCGGAGCGGTCGCCCTTCCAGCGAACGCCGGCGACGACGCAGTCCGCCGTCTTGTGCTCCTTCACCTTCACCATCCCGTCGCGCGAGCCGGGCAGGTACGGCGAGCCGAGCTTCTTCGCGATCACGCCGTCGAGCCCGAGCGCTTCGAAGCGGTCGAGCCAGCTGCGCGCGTCGCCGAGGTCGCGCGTCGCCGGCGAGATGCGAAAGCCCGCAGCGGCAAGTCCCTCAACCCGTGCGCGCCGCTCTTCGAGCGGCAGCTTCCACACCGGCTCGCCGTTCCAGACGAGCACGTCGAAGACGACGAACTCGGCGGGGATCTCGGCCGACAGCCTCCGGATCCGCGACTCCGCCGGATGCAACCGCATCTGCATCGCGTCGAAGTCGAGTGCGCCGTCGCGCACGATCACGATCTCGCCGTCGAGCGCCGACTTGGGCGCGAGCAGATCGCCGAGCGGCCGGAGCTCCGGGAAGTAGCGCAACAGCGGCCGCTCGTTGCGCGACCAGAGCGCGAGCTCCTTGCCCGCGTTCTCGAGCACGCCGCGAAAGCCGTCCCACTTCGGCTCGTACTGCCAGCCGTCTCCCTGCGGCAGCTCGCGCACAAGCTCCGCCTCCATCGGCGGGAACGGGATGATCCTGGCGGGCATCCACGGAAGCCTAGGCGACTAACGTTCCGGCGATGAAGCGAGTCGCGATCACCGGGGTCGGCGCGGTCACACCGCTCGGTCTCGACGCGCCGTCGACGTGGCGCGCCGCGCGCGCGGGCGAGAGCGGCATCGGCTGGATCTCGACGTTCGACACCGACGGGCTCCCCGTCCGCGTGGCCGGCGAGGTGAAGGACTTCGACCCGTCACACGTCGTCTCGCCCAAGGAGGCACGCAAGCTCGAGCGCAACGTGCTGTTCGGCGTCGCCGCCGGGCGCGAGGCGCTCGACGACGCGAAGCTGAACGGCTACGACCCCGCGCGCGTCGGGATCATCTTCGGCTCGGCGATCGGCGGTGTCCCCGGCATTCTCGAGCAGGCCGACACGCTGCGCGAGCGCGGTCCCGGCCGCGTCTCGCCGAACTTCCTGCCGAACGTGCTCGTGGACTCCGTCTCCGGCCAGCTCGCGATCTCGCTCGGCATCACCGGCCCGAACTACGCCGTCGTCTCCGCATGCGCGACGGGCTCGCACGCCGTCGGCGAGGCGGCGGAGATGATCAAGCGCGGCGACGCCGACGCGGTGCTCGCGGGCGGCACCGAGGCGTGCATCGTCCCGCTGATCCTCGCCGGCTTCACCGCCATGCGCGGGCTTGCGGCCGAGGACGAGCACCCACCGCGCGCCTCGCGCCCGTTCGACGCGACACGCGCCGGCTTCGTGATGGCCGAGGGCGCAGGCGCGCTGCTGCTCGAGGACTGGGAGCAGGCGGAGCGCCGCGGCGCCGACATCTACGCCGAGGTGCTCGGGTACGGCGCGTCGAACGACGCCCACCACATGGCGCAGCCGGAGCCGGAAGCGACGGGCGTCGCCGCGATGATGCGCGGCGCGCTTGCGCGCGCGGGCGTCGAACCGGAACGCGTGGGCTACATCAACGCGCACGGCACGTCGACGCCGCTCGGCGACACCGCCGAGACGAAGGCGATCAAGGACGTCTTCGGCAAGCACGCGTACGACCTCGCGGTGTCGTCGACCAAGTCGATGACCGGCCACACGTTCGGCGCAGCCGGCGCGATCGAAGCGATCTTCTCCGCGCTCGCTCTGCGCGACGGCGTGCTGCCGCCGACGATCAACTACCGCGAGCCCGATCCGGACTGCGACCTCGACTACGTGCCGAACGAGGCGCGTGAGGCGCTGGTGGACGTCGCGCTCTCGAATGCGATGGGGCTGGGCGGCCACAACGGCTGCGTGCTCCTCGGCCGGGCGGCGTGAAGCTCCGGCTCGTCCGGCCCGCGACGCTGCTGCTCGACACGAGCGCGGGACGCGTGCTCGTCGATCCGATGCTCCGTGCGGCAGGCACGTCGCCGCCGATCGAGAACACGCCGAACCCGAAGCCGAACCCGCTCGTCGAGCTGCCGTTCCCGGCGGACGAGGTGCTCGACGGCGTCGACCTCTGCGTCGTGACGCACCTCCACCGCGACCACTTCGACGACCTGATCCCGCTCGACCTCCCGATCCTCACGCAGCCCGAGAGCGCGGACGAGCTCCGCGCACGCGGGCACACGAACGTCAGCACCGCGCATCCCGCGTTCGCGATGACGCGCGGCCGCCACGGCACCGGGTCGATCGGCGAAGCGATGGGGCCCGTCTCCGGGTGGGTGGTCGACGGGGTCTACATCGCCGGGGACACGATCCTCTGCGCCGAGGTGCACGACGCGCTCGAGCGTCATCAGCCGCGTGCGATCGTCGTCAACGGCGGCGGCGCGCGGTTCAACGAGGGCGATCCGATCACGATGACCGCTGCCGAAGTGGCGACGCTCCCGATCGACACCGTCGTCGTCCATCTCGAGGCGATCAACCACTGCCTCGAGCCGCGCTCCGCCTATCCGGGCGCGATCGTGCCGCTAGACGGCGAACGTCTCGAGCTGTAGCTCGGCGATCGAGCCGAGCACGACGTCCGCGAGCGCGACCGACTCGTCGTCCGGCGGGAAGTGCGGGTTCGGCACGGCGACGACGAACATGCCCGCGCGCTTCGCCGAGCGGAGGCCGTTGTGCGAGTCCTCGACCGCGCCGCAGCGACCGGGCTCGACGGCGAGCCGCCGCGCCGCCTCGAGGTAGACGTCCGGCGCGGGCTTGCCGCGGGCCACCTCCTGCGACGAGACCGCGACGGCGAAGACGTCGGCGAGCCCCGCGACGCGGATCACGACCTCGATCAGCTCCGGATTCGACGACGATGCGATCGCGCACGGCAGGCGCGCGGAGATCCGCCGTACCGCAGCGACCGCACCGGGGATGAGCGGCGGCGCGTCGCCGTAGCGCTCGAGCATCCGCTCGACGACCGCAGCGTTGATCTCCTCGGGCGTCCCGGGCACGCCGAGCGCCTCCGACATGTAGCGCGACCACTCGACGGAGCTCATGCCCATCATGTCGCGCGTCGCCGTCTCGGTGTAGGTGCCGCCGACCTCGTTCGTGTAGCGCTCGCGCACGTCGTCCCACACCTGCTCGGAGTCGACGATCACACCGTCCAGGTCGAAGACGACCGCGTCGATCACAGAGCGGTGTACCCGCGGTGGACGTACGACAGCGACGTCCCCGCCGTCCCTTCCTCGATCGACTCGACCTCGCCGACGAAGAACGTGTGGTCGCCGGTGCGGAACTCGTCGACCGTGCGCGCGGTCAGCCAGCCGGCCGCACCCGCGATCAGCCGCGGGTCGTCCTCGCGCACCTCGATGCCGTTCCAGAGGACGAGCGGCGGAACGGAGCGCGCGAAGTGCTGCGCGAGCCGCTCCTGGTCGCCGGCGAGGAACGACGCCGCCCAGCGCCCCGCGTCGCGCAGCAACTCGTGCAGCGACGCCTGCTGGGCGATCGAGATGCCGACGAGCGGCGGGTCGAGCGAGAGCGAGACGAGCGACGACACGGTGAGCCCGTGCCGTCGCCCGTCCAGCTCCGCGACCACGACCGACACCCCGGCGGGCCACCGCCGGAAGAGCGACCGTTGAGCTTCGCCGTGCTCCTGCACGGCGCCGAGCCTAGCTGGGTCGCGCTAGTTCGCCTTGCACTGCGCGTCGCCGAGCGCCGTGATCGCGGCGTTCGCGATCAGGTCGGCGGCCTTGTCGTACGGCCCGGGCGCGTTCCCCTGCCACATCACGTCGGGCGTGACGCCCGGCCCTTCGACCGTCGCCCGGTACTTCGTGCCCTTGCCGGACGGGTGCGCGCCGTGCGGGTTGAACGAGTAACAGAAGACGCCGTCGCCGGTATGCGTCAGGAAGCTGTTCTCGCGCTTCCAGCCGGTGCCGTACGCGGAGTCGAACGTGTCGACGTAGATGTTGCGGCCGAACGTGTCGAGCGGGTTGCCGCCGCCGCTCGCCTTGAAGCCGAAGACGGGGCTGCCGTCGTAGGCGAACGTGCCGAAGATGTGATCCCACTGGTGCCACGCCCAGTCTTCCTGCACGGTGAGCACCGGAAGGTTGCCGGTCCAGTGCGAGAGCCGGAGCTCCCACGACGCCTGCGCGGCGGTCGGGGTGACGCCGTAGTCGGGAAGCTCGCGCTGCCACGACTGGAGCGCCCAGTACGAGCCGTCCGGCGCCGTGCACGCGACGACCTTCCACGCGAGCGCGGGTCCGTCGTACGGCCCGCAGCTGCCCTTGAACGTCTTCCAGTACGGCGTGTGGTACTTGCCGTAGCCGCCCGCGTAGTCGAGCTTGAACGCGACCTGCGCGCGCGACTGCGTTGGAGCGATCGCGTTCTCGGCACCCCACGCGAGGACGTGCTTGACACCACCCTCGTCGCTGTAGGTGATCAGCGCTTCGCCTTTCGCATTGATCGCGAGCTTCACGTTGCTCGCATTACGGTCGATGAGCTGCGACGCGTTGGCAGTAGCCGCGAAAGCAGCTGCGAGCGCTACGGCGAGCGCAAGTGACGCACGAAACAAGGGACCCCTCCCCCACGACGTTGACTGAGCGCTTTCAGTCTCGCCGTCCCTGCGGCGATTCGCGTCCCCCGGCGGAGCTAGGTCCCGGAGCGCGCGATCGATGAGACCTGCGCGCTCGTCAGTCGGACCAGATCGTGCGGTGCGAGCTCGATCTGCAGCCCGCGCCTGCCCGCGCTGACGAGGATCGTCTCCCACTCGAGCGCCGACGCGTCGATCGTCGTCGGCAGGCGCTTGCGCTGCCCGAGCGGGCTGATACCGCCGACCACATAGCCCGTCGCACGCTCGGCCTCCGCGTGGCTCGCGAGCGTCGCGCGCTTGCCGGCGGCGTGGAGGTCGAGCTGGCGATCCGCGGGGACGACGAAGACGGCGAGCTTCCCGTCGACGGAGGCGACGAGCGTCTTGAAGAGCTGCGCCGCGGGACGACCGAGTGCGGCCGCGACCGCAGTCGCGTAGTCGCCGTCCCCGACCTCGACGCCTTCGTACTCGTGCAGCTGGAACTCGATCCCGGCGTTCTTCGCAGCCTGCACGGCGGGCGTCACTCGGCGAGGTCCTCCGCGAGCAACGCGAGCGAGAAGAGCCGCCACGCCAGGTCGACGTCGGCGGCGAGGAACAACGCCGCCTCGCGCGCGGTCGGCAGCTCGCGCACCTGCAGCACGAGCACGTCGATCGCGCGGGCCAGCAGCTCGCGCCGCTCCTCCGTGTACAGGTCGGCGGCGATCGCCTTCACCGCACGGTCGTCGACGCCGAGCTCGCGGTGCGGATCGCCGCCCGCGGCGACGAGCAGCAGCGCGCGCCGCCGCGCGCCGTTCAGCTCGTCGTCGTCGATCTCCACCGCCTGACCCGCGAGGTATGCGAGCACGGGCAGCGGGTCGCCGAGCTCGCCCGTATCGACGCGCCTGAGAACGTCCTCCATCTACGCTCCACCCTAGATGGACGACGTGCTCGCCAAGGCCGAGGAATGGCGCGACGCAGGCGAAGACGTCGCGCTCGCGACCGTCGTCGCGACGCGGCGAAGCGCGCCACGGCCGCTCGGCTCCAAGCTCGCGGTGACGCGCTCCGGCCGGCTGTTCGGGTCGGTCTCCGGCGGCTGCGTCGAGGCGGACGTCGCCGAGCGGTGCCTCCCGATCCTCGACGGCGAGACGCCGCGCGTCGTCACGTACGGCGTGCCGGACGACGAGGCGTGGTCGATCGGCTTGCCGTGCGGAGGCGAGATCGACTTGTTCCTCGAGCCGTTCCGCGGCACACCGCCGATCGAGCGAGGCACGAGCTACGTCGCCGTGGAAGGCGACGACGCCGGCCGCCGCTGGACCGGCGACGAGCGAGAGCCGACCGCGCTGGGCGACGGCGTCTTCGCCGAGTCGATCGGGCCGCCGCCGCGACTCGTCGCGGTCGGAGCGGGCGACATCGCCGAGGCGCTGTGCGCGCTCGCGAAGCCGCTCGGCTGGCGCACGCTCGTCGTCGATCCGCGCCCGGGTCTCGCGACGCATGAGCGCGTTCCCAGCGCAGACGAGCTCCTCGTGGCCTGGCCGGAGGAGGTCGCGATCGACGAGGACACCGCGCTCGTCTCGCTCGTCCACGAGGAGCGCCTCGACGTTCCCGCACTGCGCCACGCAGTCGAGCGCGGCGCGTTCTACGTCGGCGCGCTCGGGTCGAAGCGCGCTCAGGCCGCGCGCGCCGAGAAGCTCGGCGAGCTCGCCTCGTCCGTGCACGGCCCGGTGGGGCTCGATCTCGGCGGCGAGACTCCGGCCGAGATGGCGCTCGAGATCGTCGCCGAGATCCTGGCCGCGCTCAAGCGGGCCGGGGTTCCGGCTCCGCTCGCCGGCTAGCGGCAAACCCGAGCCCGATCAACCCGATCCCGAGCAGGAAGTGCAGCCAGTCGTCGGCGTAGTTCACGGGGATCCAGCCGCCGCCGTTGCTGACGCCGAGCATCCAGATCGCGAGGTAGACGATTCCGCCGACGAGCAGGAAGCGGCGCGCCCCGTCCGCCGTCCGTGCGAGCACCGCGCCCACGACGCCGAACGCCAGGTGCACGAGGTTGTGCAGCACCGAGACCTGGAAGATGCCGAAGAGCTCGGCGCCCGAGCCGTGGCCGGCGAAGCTCAGCTTCCCGTAGTGCACGGTGAACCCAGGCACGAAGCCGAGCACGCCGACGAGCAGGAACGCGACGGCGGCGAGCATCGCAAGCGTCTGGACGGACGGGATTCTGCGCATGCGCCCCACAGTTCTATCGTGCGCGCATGAAGGTCCTCTTCGTCTGCGTCGGGAACCAGGGCCGTTCGGTCATGGCGGAGCGGCTCTTCCGCCTGGAGGCAGGCGGCCGGCACGAGGCTCGTTCGGCCGGCGCGATGGCCGGCGACCACGTGCACCAGGTCGCGGTGGACGCGCTCGCCGAGCTCGGCCTCGATGCGAGCGACCACGTACCGACGCAGCTCGGCGAGGAACAGCTCGCCTGGGCCGACGTCGTCGTCGCCACCTGCGACGGCGTCTGCCCGGTCACGCCGGGCAAGCGGCGCGAGGACTGGAAGATCCGCGATCCGATGAACCGGCCGATCGAGGAGGTTCGCGCGATCCGCGACGAAATCCATACACGCGTCAACAATCTCCTCACGTCTCTCGGTTAGACCTCGCAGTGTGAGACCTGCGCTCGTCGCGCTGGCGCTCGTCACCGCGGTCATCGCCGCCGGTTGCGGCACGTCGACGCGCACCGTCACGACGATCAGGACGGTGACCGTCGCCACGACGCCCACAACGACGTCCGCGGCGTCGACGCCCCTGCCGCCGCACTTCGACCCGACGTCGTTCACCGCGATCTCCGGGGACCAGTTCTGGCTCCTCGGCAACGGCGTGATCGCGAGCACGACGAACGGCGGCAGGAGCTTCCGCGTCACGCCTGCCCCGCCGCTGCCGGAGCCGCCCGGGCTCGACACGCAGCTTCGCTTCGCCGACCGCGAGGACGGCTTCGCCTTCAACAGCAGCGTCTTCTACGTGACGCACGACGGCGGCGGGTCGTGGCACGAGGTGTCGCTGCGCTCGATCGAAGGCTTCGCCACCGCCGGCGGGTACGCGTACGCCGTGACGGCGACCTGCGCCAACAACGGCTGCAGCGACTATCGGTTCGAGCGCTCACCTGTCGGCAAGGACGCGTGGACGGCGCTGCCGATGCCGTTCACGCCGGACGGCTCCGCCGTCGACGTCGCCGCGCACGGCTCGAGCGTCTGGCTGCTCGGCACGCCCAAGGGCGGCGACTCGAGCGCGATCGCGCGCTCGGCCGACGGCGGCCAGACGTTCAAGACCACGACGTCCCCCTGCACCGCGGGCCTCGGCGGCGATCTGGAGCCGAGCTCGGATCAGGTCCTCTGGGCCGTCTGCCCGACCGGCATGGAGGCGGGTGGCTGGATCTCGACGGACGGCGGCGCGACGTTCGGCCAGCTGGCGACGCCGGAGCTCGTCAACTCGGCGCAGCTCGCTCCGGCTTCCGACGACGTCGCGGTCCTCGCGCAAGGGCCGAACGCAACGCTCCTGCGCACCGCCGACGGCGGCCGGACGTGGTCGCACGTGACGACGCCCGGCGGCGCAAGCTCCGTGGACTTCATCGGCTTCACCGACGCGAACACCGGCGTCGCGCTCGTCACGAGGGCGAACAGCTCCCAGCAGGAGCTGTGGCGCACGACCGACGGCGGCGCGACCTGGACGGCCGTGAGCCTCTAGCCGTCAAACGCCGCGGCTAGGGTTGCGCGATGCCCTCGCCGATCCGCACCACGGAGCTGCGCAAGGTGTACCGCGGCCGCAGCGAGCTCGTCGCGGTGGACTCACTCGACCTGGAGGTCGAGAGCGGCGAGTTCTTCGGCCTGCTCGGACCGAACGGCGCCGGCAAGTCGACGACGATCGGGATGCTGACCACGACCGTCGTGCCGACTGCAGGTGACGCGTTCGTGGCCGACATCGACGTCCGCCGCAAGCCGGCGGCGGTCAAACGGCGCATCGGCGTCGTGTCGCAGTCGAACACGCTCGACCGCTCGCTCACCGTGTGGGAGAACCTCTACTACCACGGCCGCTTCTTCGGCGTGCCCCGCCGGGAGTCACAGCGCCGCGCCGACGAGCTGCTCGAGCAGTTCGCGCTCTCCGAGCGGGCGAAGTCGATGGTCTTCCAGCTTTCGGGCGGGCTCGCGCAGCGGCTGATGATCGCCCGCGCGCTCGTCCACCGCCCCGACGTGCTCTTCCTCGACGAGCCGACGTCCGGGATCGACCCGCAGACGCGCATCAACCTCTGGCGCATCCTCAATGACCTGCACCGCGAAGGCCAGACGATCCTGCTGACGACGCACTACATGGAGGAGGCCGACCAGCTCTGCGACCGGCTGGTGATCCTGGACGAGGGCAAGGTGCTCGCGCTCGGCAGCCCGTCGGAGCTGAAGCGGGAGCTCGGCGCCGACACGGTCATCTCCCTGACCGTCGACGGCGACATGGACACGCTGCGCGAGCGCGCGGCGGAGATCGCGGGCGTCCGGAGCGTCGAGGTGGACACCGACCATCTACGCGTCTTCGCCCCGACACCCGAAGGGGTCCTGCCGCAGCTCGTGCAGGCGGCGAGCTCGCTCGGCCTGCAGGTGCGCGACGCGGCGAGCCAGCCGCCGAGCCTCGAGACGGTGTTCCTCTCGCTGACCGGACGGGAGTACCGGGAATGACCGATCAGGTCGCAACCTTCGGCGCGCTCCTCGCGCGCGACGTGCGCGTGCTGCGGCGGACGTTCGGCCAGTTCCTGATCCGCACGATCATGCAGCCGCTGATGTTCGTGTTCGTCTTTGCGTTCGTCTTCCCGAAGATCGGACAGGGCTTCCGCGGCGGCGGCGCGGGCGTCTCGTTCACGACCGTGCTCGTGCCCGGCCTGATCGCGGTCGCGATCAACTTCCAGGGCATCCAGGCGGTCGCCCTGCCGCTCGTGCAGGAGTTCAGCTACAGCAAGGAGATCGAGGACCGCGTGCTCTCGCCGGTGCCGGTGTGGGTCGTCGGCTTCGAGAAGATCGTCGCGGGCGCGATCCAGTCGCTGATCGCCGCCGGGATCGTCTTCCCGATCGTCTACCTGGTGCACGCGCACGGCGCCGCGCCGACGGTGCACGTGCACCACGTCGCGATCTTCGTGGTCGCGCTGGTCTTCTCGTGCCTGCTCGCCTCTGCGATGGGCCTCTTCATCGGCACGGTCATCGACCCGCGGAAGATCACGCTGCTCTTCGCCGTCGTCGTGCTGCCGCTGACGTTCCTCGGCTGTGTCTACTACCCGTGGGCGAAGCTCACGCCGATCATGTGGCTGAAGATCATCGTGCTCGTCAATCCCCTCGTGTACATGAGCGAGGGCCTGCGCACGTCGCTGACGCCATCGCTGCCGCACATGCCGGTCTGGGCGTTTCTGCTCGCGCTGATCGGCGGCTCGATCGGGCTGACGGTGTTGTCGCTGCGGACGTTCTCGCGGCGGGTCCTCTCCTAGACGAGCGTCCGCAGGTACGCCGCGACGTTCTCGAAGTTGGCCTCGATGCCGTCGTACTTCGTCATGTGCGCGCGGCCGGCCTCGTTGCGGAAGGCGAGCTTCCAGACCAGCTTCGTCCCGCCGTCGGTCTCCTCGAGATCCATCGTCTCGACGGCCTCCGCCTCCGGGCCCCACGGCTCGTACAGCCACGTCTGAACCGTGCGATTCGGCGGCTCGACCTCCAGGTAGGTGCCGCGGAACGACATCGCGGTTCCGTCCTCGGTCACCATCACGAAGTGGTACTCGCCGCCGACGCGGAGGTCGATCTCGCAGACCTGCATCTCCTCGCCGAACGGCGCGAACGTGTTGCGCACGTGCTCGGCCTTCGTGAAGACGTCGAAGACGAGCTGGATCGGCGCCTCGAACTCGCGCGTGAGAAGCAGCTCGAGCTCGCTCGGGAATTCGATCGCCGACGATTCCTGCCGATTGGTAGTCACTCTGCTTCTCCTTGTCGTTGCAGCTCTTTGAGGTAGCCGTCCACCCGGTCCATGCGCTCGTTCCACGCCTGCTCGTACTTGGAGACCCAGTCGTGCATGGGCCGGAGGCGCGCCGGCTCCAGGCGGTAGAGCCGGCGGCGCCCGTCCGCCCGGGACGTGACGAGCCCCACCTCGCTCAGCACCCGGAGGTGCTTCGAGACCTGAGGCTGGGACAGCGCCAGGTCGTCGACGATCGTCCCCACCGCCTTCTCGCCTGCGATCAGCGAGTCGAGGATGGCGCGGCGCGGGCCTTCGGCGAGGGCGTTGAACACATCCGCGGTCGCCGAAGCGCGTGGCATGCCCTCAATATATGCCTATATGGGAATATGTCAACTTGTCCTCGGAGGCCGCTTGCGGCAGAGTCGAGCTTCGACTCGAATCCGACAGGCAAAGAGGTGCAGGCAATGCTTCGTCGACTGCTCGCGATGTGCGCGGCGCTCCTGGTCGTGGTCGCAACCGCCGCGGCGGCCGGTGTCCGGCTGCACGGAACGTTCCAGACCGTCATCGCGAAGGCGCCCAACGCGCAGCTCGTCGGCATCTGGCAGATAGCGCTCCAGACGAACGGCCGCTACACGATCGAGCGGAACGGCGCGGTGGTCATCCGCGGACGGGGGACGCAGACCGCGACCACGATCACGTTCGGACACGAGACGGGCCCGGCGGCGTGCACCGGCGCCCAGGCGACCGCGACGTACCACTGGTCGCTCCACGCCGGCGAGGCCGTCCTCAAGACCGCACACGACGCGTGTGCCGGCCGGCGTCTCGTCCTCACGACTCATCCGCTTCTCAAGACGGGCTGACGCCGTCTCGCGTAACTCACCCGCCCCGGACGAGGTGAAGCGGCGGGGGTGGGATTCGAACCCACGGAGCCCTTGCGGGCTCAGCGATTTTCAAGACCGCCCCGTTCGACCGCTCCGGCACCCCGCCGCGGAGGCCTAGTGTCGCACGCGCTCCGCGCCGAGACGCGACGGAGCGCCGAGCTCGACGAGCGGCTCGGGAACGGCGATCGAGCCGTCCTCGTCCTGGAAGTTCTCGAGGATCGCGATCAGCGCGCGCGCCGTCACCGCGGTCCCGTTCAGCGTGTGCACCGCTTCGAGGTTGCCGGCTTCGTTGCGCGCGCGAACGTTGAGGCGCCGCGCCTGGTAGTCGGTCGTGTTGGAGGTCGAGGTGATCTCGCGGTAGCGCGACTGGCCGGGGAACCACGCCTCGATGTCGTATTTCTTCGCGGCCGATGAGCCGAGATCGCCGGCGGCGATGTTGAGGACGCGGTAGGGCAGCTCGAGCTCCTTCACCAGGTCCTCCTCGATCTCGAGCAGGCGCTCGTGCTCGCCGGGCGACGCAGTCGGCTCGCAGAACACGAACATCTCGACCTTGTCGAACTGGTGCACCCGGAACATCCCGCGCGTGTCCTTGCCGGCCGCGCCTGCCTCACGGCGGAAGCACGTCGAGAACGCGACGTAGCGCCGCGGCAGGTCGTCGAGGATCTCGTCGGCGTGAAACGCGGCCATCGGCACCTCCGACGTGCCGACGAGGTAGAGCTCGTCCTCGGGCACCGCGTAGAAGTCGCCCTTGTCCGACGGGAAGAAGCCGGTGCCGTACATCGCGTGGTCGCGCACGAGCACCGGCGGCAGCACCGGCACGTGCCCCTGCTGCACGATGCGCTCGAGCGCCCAGCGGTACAGCGCGAGCTCGAGCAGCGCGAGGTCGCCGACCCGGTAGACGAAGCGCGAGCCGGACACCTTCCCGCCCCGCTCGACGTCGATCCAGCCGTGCGCCGCTGAGAGCTCGAGGTGGTCGCGGGGCTCGAAGTCGAACGCCGGCGGCTCGCCGATCTCCTTGACGGTCACCGCGTCCTCCTCGGCGAACCCGTCCGGCGCGTCTTCGGCGGGCGGGTTGGGCACGCGGTCCCACAGCTCCTGCCACCGCGTCTCCGCGTCGGCCAGCTCCGCCTCGAGCGGCTGCAGCTCGGCCTTGACGCGCTGCAGCTCCTCGAGCTGCTCGGGCGTCGGCTTGCCCTTGAGCTTCGTCTGCGCGCGCAGCTCCTCGACCTTGGTCTGCAGCTTGCGCTTCCCGGCATCGACCTCGAGCAGCTCGTCGAACAGATCGGCCGCGCCCTTGCGGGCGAGCGCCCGGCGGAAGGCGTCGGGGTCGTTCCGGGCTGCGCGGAGGTCGATCACGCCTTCGAGTCTAGAAGCGCGTCGATCACCTGCGCTACGCCCTGCTCCTCGGCGGGCGGGCAGACCCACCTCGCAAGCGCCTTCACGCGCTCGCTCGCGTTCGCGACGGCGATGCCGTAGGACGGCCATTCGAGGAGCTCCAGGTCGTTCTCACCGTCGCCGAACGCGATCGTCTGCTCCTTCGTGAAGCCGAGATGCTGCGCCAGGAAGTCCATGCCGGCGCCCTTCGTCACGCCCTTGCGCGCGAATTCGAGGAAGTGCGGCAGCGACTTGGCGATGAACTCGCGCTCGCCGAAGCGCTCCTTCATCCGCGGCTCGATCGCGTCGAGCTTCGCGGGCTTGCCGACCGCGACTAGCTTCGTCGGCTCGGCGTCGAGCCAGTCGAGGAGCGGTCCGACGACGTGGTAGTCGATCCGGTTCAGGCTCGCGTACGCGCGCGCCTCCTCGGTGTCGCTCGCCACGTAGAGCTCGTCGTCGACGTAGACGTTCGGCGAGAAGCCCTCCTCCGCGAGCGCGGCGATCGTCTCGCGCGCGATGTCGAGCTGCAGCGGCTCGTGCCGGAGCCACGTTCCGTCGGCGTCGGCGACGACGGCGCCCTGGTAGCAGATGACCGGCGCCTCGATCCCCGCCGGTGCGAGCGCCTGGCGCACCGACTTCACCATCCGGCCGGTCACGACGATGACCGGCACGCCCGCCTCGTCCGCACGGCGAAGCGCGGCGATCGTCCGCTCGTGCAGCTTCCCGTCGGTCCAGACGAGCGTCCGGTCGAAGTCGGTTGCGACGACGCGGACGTCGCGCGGAAAGTCCTCCGGGAGGATCAGCCCGCGGACGCCTTGACCACGTACGCGGCGACGTCCGCGATCTGCTTCGAGGACAGCTGACCCTTGAAGGACGGCATCGCGCCCGCCCCGAGCGTGACGTTGTGCACGACGAGCGACAACGGGACGTTCGCCTTCGTCAGCACCGGGCCGACGGTGCCGTGCGAGTTCGCGTCGGCAAGCGTGTGGCAGCCCGTGCAGCCGGCGGTCAGGAAGACCTGCTTGCCCGCGGTCGGATCGCCGTTCTTGTACTGCGCCTGGACGACGAAACCGCCGCTGCCCGGCGTCTTCGGCACCGTCCCGATCACCGTCGACGGAAGCGGCGAAACGACCTTCTCCCCCGGCTTCGACGACGAGCAGCCCGCCGCGAAGACGACGAGGACCGCGAACGGAGCGAGGAGGGCCAGGCGGCGCACGAGCGCGAGTCTATACACGGGTCGCGCTGTTCAGCCCTCGTTAAGCGCGTGCGGGCACAGCAGGGCCGATCCCTACAATCCAGGCCATGAAGCGCAGGTCGTATGGACGCGACACGGGTCTCACCCTCCGCATGCTGTTCACGAGCGGATTGCTCGGCCTGCTCTACGTGATCTTCGCGGCGGTGCTGATCTCCGTCCTCCACGTCGGTGTCGCGCCGATGATCGTGATCGTCCTGGTCATCGCGTTCGTCCAGTACTACACCTCGGACAAGCTTGCGCTTGCCGCGTCAGGCGCCAAGGTCGTCTCGCGCGAAGAGGCGCCGCAGCTGCACGACATGGTCGAGAGGCTCTGCGCGATGGCCGACCTGCCGAAGCCTCGGGTGGCGATCATGAACACGCCGGTGCCGAACGCGTTCGCCACCGGCCGCTCGCCGAAGCACGCCGCCGTATGCGTCACGACCGGTCTCTGGGACCGCCTCGAGCCGAAGGAGGTCGAAGGCGTCCTCGCCCACGAGCTCTCGCACGTCGCGAACCGCGACGTGCTCGTGATGACCGTTGCGAGCTTCTTCGCGATGCTCGCCGCGATGCTGACCCGCTTCGGCTTCTACGCCGGGATGTTCGGCGGCTTCGGCGGCAACAACCGGAACAACAACGGCAACAACGGCGTCCCGGTCTGGCTGATCGTCACGCTCGTCGCGATGGTCACGTACCTGATCAGCTTCATCCTGATCAGGACGATCTCGCGCTACCGCGAGTACGCCGCCGACCGCGGCTCGGCCCTGATCACCGGCGCGCCGGAGTACCTGATGAGCGCGCTGCAGAAGATCTCGTCGCAGATGACGCTGATCCCGAACCAGGATCTGCGCCAGGTCGAGGGCATGAACGCGTTCTTCATCATCCCGGCGCGGGCGAAGTCCGCCGCCGCCGAGCTCTTCATGGATCATCCGCCGCTCGAGAAGCGGCTGGCCGCCCTCGCCGCGATCGCGCGCGAGATGGGCCGCCCGGTCGCGTAGCCTTCGGCGCGTGGGCCTGCGCGACATCCTCTCGGGGCGCAAGAAGCTCCCCGGCCCGAAGGACGACCGTCTCTTCGCACTGACGACGGCTGCGGTGACGCTCGACACGGAGCTCGGCCTGAAGACGGCCGGCGCGGCGGCGGTGGCGTTCAAGCCGCAGTCGTCGGGCGAGTTCCGCAGCGCCTTCGACGACGTCGACAAGCTCGTCGACGCGGTCGCCGCGCAGTGCGGCTCGAAGATCGAGCGGCAGAGCGACGAGTACGGCTTCGACTGGATCGTCGTCCACGATCCCGATCTCGAGGATCTCGTCGGCGCCGCGCATACGCTCTCCTCGGAGCTGATCGCACAGGGCTTCGGCGAGCAGCTGCTCGCAGCGACGTTCAAGTTCGAGGGCGGCGCGAACCCCGTCTACTTCATCTACGGCTTCAAGCGCGGCGCGTTCTGGCCGTTCGTCCCGAACGGCATGGAGACGCGCGACAACGCGACCGAGCTCGAGCTCAAGTCGAAGCTCGAGAACGAGCTGCCGATCGAGCAGGATCTGACGCGCTGGCTCGCGCTGTTCGACGCGCCGGTCTGACCGGCTAGTCGTCGGGGCCGACGCGGACGAGCATCTTGCCGGTGTTCTCGCCGCGGAACAGGCCGGCGAACGCGGCCGGCGCGTTCTCGATCCCCTCGATGATCGTCTCGCGGTAGGCGAGCTTCCCGTCGCGCAGCCACGGCCCCACCTCGGCGAGGAACGCCGGGAAGCGGTCCCAGTGGTCGACGATGATGAAGCCCTGGATGCGGAGCCGCTTCGAGACGATCAGCGCAAGGTTGCGCGGGCCGGGCTCGGGCTGCGCGTCGTTGTAGTGCGAGATCGCACCGCAGGCGACCACGCGCCCGAACGGCCGCAGCGCGAAGAGCGCAGCCTGGAGCTGGTCGCCGCCGACGTTGTCGAAGTACACGTCGATCCCGTCGGCGAGCGCGTCCTTCGCCGGGGTCGTGCGGTAGTCGAACGCCTCGGCGCCGAGCGACTCGAGCCACGCCACCTTCTCGGGTGAGCCGGCGCTGCCGATCACGCGCAGGCCGCGGAGCTTCGCGATCTGCACGGCGACGCTCCCGACCGCTCCCGCCGCGCCGGAGACGTAGAGGGTCTCGCCCTCGTTCACCGGGACGATGTCGGTGAGCCCGACCCACGCGGTGAACCCGGTGGCGCCGAGCACGCCGAGCGCCGCCGACGGCGGGGCGAGGGATGGATCGAGCTTGCGCAGCGTGTCGCCGGAGACGACGCCTTGCTCCCGCCAGCCGAGCATCGAGAGCACCCAGTCGCCTTCGGCGAAGCCTTCGTGCTGCGACGCGGTGACCCGGCCGACCGCAGCACCGTCGATCGGGCCGCCGACCTCGTACGGGCCGACGTACGTCCGGATCCCGGTCATCCGCCCTCGCATGTACGGGTCGACGGAGACGAAGACGTTGCGCACCGCAACCTCGCCGGCGCCCGGCTCGGCGGCGGCGACCTCACGCAGCTCGAAGTCGGACTCCTGCGGCGTGCCCTGGGGCCGAGCGGCGAGAACGACCTCGCGCGTCACGTCGCGACCGGATCCGGGATGAAGCCGTCGTCGGCGAGCAGCTCGCGCGCCTCCTCGAGCGAGAGATCCTCGGGCGGGATCACCGCGTCGGACGGCGTGAGCTCCTCGTCCGACAGCCGGCGGCCGTTGTCGCGGACGGCCTGGGCGAGCGCCGCGAGACCGTCCCAGAGCGCCCGCTCGTCGCCGGCCTCGACGGCGCGCACGATCTCCTCGTCGAGCGTGTTCAGGCGGCCGATCAAGCCGCTCTCGACCTCGAACTGCCCCTCGCCGAGGAGACGGACGATCACGACGAAGGCGCCTCTTCCTTCGCGTCGCCCTCGATCTGCTTCGGCGTGTCGCCACCGGGCCCGAGCTCGGCCTTCATCTTCGCGAGCTCGTCGTCGACCTGGCCGCTCTGCGAGATCTGCTGCAGCTGGCGGTCGATGTCGTCGCCGCTCGAGGTGAAGTCGGTGAGTGCTCCGGACGCACTCAGCTCCTCGACCGCGTTCGCGCGCGCCTGCATCTGCTGCGTCTTGTCCTTCGCGCGGTCGATCGCCAAGCCGACGTCCTGCATGTGCTCGCCGATGCCGGTCGCCGCCTCGCTGATCCGGACCTGCGCCTCGGCGGCCGAGTACTGCGCCTTGATCACTTCCTTCTGGGTGCGGAACGCCTCGACCTTTGCCGCCAGCGTGCGCTCGCCTTCGATCAGCTTCTGCTGCTGCGCCTCGAGCTGCTGCCCCTGGCTCATGATGTCCTGCAGCTGCGCCTGCACCGCCGCCTTGCGGGTGAGCGCCTCGCGCGCGAGATCCTCGCGATTCGCCTTCAGCGCGTCGCGCGCCTGCCCGTCGAGCTTGTCGACCTGCTGCTGCATGCTCGTGTACTGGAGCTCGAGCCGCTTCTTCGCCGTCGTGACGTCCGCGATGCCGCGCTTGACGTTCTGAAGCTGCTGGAGCTGCTGCTCGTACGAGTAGTCGAGCGTCTCGTTGGGATTCTCGGCGCGATCGAGCGCCTTGGAGGCCTTGGCCTTGAAGATCAGGCTGAAGCGATTCCACAGACCGGACATCGGCTCTTCTCTCTCCTCGGGTTCGGGTGCCGTTAGCCTAACCGTGTGCTGGTCGCACGGAGCATGGATTCGAGCTGGCTCTCGAACGGCTACCTCGTCGCCGCGGAGCCCGGCGGCGCGGCGGTGTTCGTCGATTCGGGCGCGCCGCTCGAGCCGCTCCTGCGCGCCGCGGAGGAGTGGCGCGTCGAGCCGTCCCATGTGCTGCGCACCCACTCGCACGCCGATCACATCGCGCACGAGGACGAGCTCGGGCTGCCGGTCGTCACCGGCCCCGTGGAGCTCCCCGGCCTCGAGATCGAGGCCATCCCGACACCGGGGCACGCCGACGACATGATCTGCTTCGTGCTCGGCGGCGAGCTCGTCTTCTCCGGCGACACGCTCTTCAAGGACGCCGTCGGCGGCGGCGACTTCGCCGCGATCAAACATGCCGTCATGGACGTCTACATGGCGATGCCGCACGAGCGCCGCGTGCTGCCGGGTCACACCGACGAGACGACGATCGGACGCGAGTGGGAGCAGAACCCGTTCGTACGCGTCTGGCGCGGCGTGGAGCCGGAGGGAACCGAGGCTGTTCGCGTGGGCGGGCGTGACGCGAAGCTCATCGTCTGGTCGCCCGACTACGACGGCAAGGGCAAGGCGTGGGTGCGCTTCGACGACGGCACCGACGCGATCGTCGGCGGCTCGCGGGTGGAACGCTCGTAGTGGACATCGTCGACCCGCAGATCGACGAGTACGCCGAGCGCGTCACGTCTCCGCACGAGCAGCTGCTCGCGGAGCTGTCGGCCGAGACGGCGCGCGATCTCGGCCAGACGTCGATGCTCACCGGCCCGGTGGCGGGCCGGCTGCTCGAGCTCCTCGTCTGGGCTGCGCAGCCGAAGCGCGTGCTCGAGATCGGAACCTTCAGCGGTCACTCCGCGCTCGCGATGGCCGCCGCGCTGCCGGAGGGCGGCCACATCGACGCGTGCGAGCTGAGCGAGGAGCGCGCCGCGTTCGCGCAGCGGTGGTTCGACCGCTCGCCGCACGGGTCGAAGATCACGCTTCACGTCGGTCCGGCGATCGAGACGATCGAGCGGCTGGACGGCGACTTCGACTTCGTCTTCATCGACGCCGACAAGGAGGGCTACATCGGGTACTACGAAGCCGTACTACCTCGACTGTCGGAACGGGGCCTGATCGCCGTCGACAACACCCTTGCGGACGGCCGCGTGCTCGACGGAAGCGCCCCGGCCGCCAAGTTCAATGATCACGTGGCTTCCGACCCACGCTCGCACCAGGTGCTCCTGACCGTTCGGGACGGGATCACGCTGATCCGGCGCGCGTAGCGGCGGCGGCATACCTCGACATACCTCTACGCCAAACTGACGTTCGTCGGCGCCCCCGGCCATGTCCGAAAGGGCCAGTAGGTTGTGCGTCGTGAGACTCATCGTCGCGCGCTGCGAAGTCACCTACTCCGGCCGGTTGAACGCCTTCTTGCCGGAGTCGACGCGGCTGCTCATGCTGAAGGAGGACGGGTCGGTCCTCGTGCACGCGGACGCCGGCGGCTACAAGCCGCTCAACTGGATGACGCCGCCGACCGTGATCGAGACGAGCGACGAGCTCGTCGTCGTCCGCAAACGCGCGGGGCGGAGCGAGGACCGGCTGGAGATCAAGCTGCTCGAGGTCCTCTCCGACGTCACGCACGACATGGGCGAGGCGGCCGGGCTCGAGAAGGACGGCGTCGAGCGCGACCTGCAGCTGCTGCTCGCAGCCGATCCGACACACGTCGAGGCCGGCCTGCGACTCGTCAAGCGCGAGTGGCCGACCGACGTCGGCCCCGTCGACCTGATGTGCCGCGACGAAGAGGATGGCTGGGTCGCGGTCGAGATCAAACGAATCGGCACGATCGATGCCGTCGAGCAGCTGACGCGCTACCTCGACTGCATCCGCGTCGACCCGTCGCGCGCCGACTGCCGCGGCATCCTCGCCGCACAGCAGATCAAGCCGCAGGCGGTCGCGCTCGCCGAGCAGCGCGGGATCGGAACGGTCACGGTGGATCTGGCCGTCCTCCGCGGCGAGCGCGTGCCCGAGCTCACGCTCTTCTGACGTGCCGCTCGAACGCGCCGTGATCACAGCGGTGTGCGCCGAGCATGCCGCGCGCATCTCGGCGCTCGTTCCCGGTGCACAGGTCGAGCTCTCCGGCAGCGCGCTCGTCCCGGCGCTCCGCGCGGACGACGTCGACCTCGTGCTGCTCAGCGACGACGTGCTCGCGACCGCAGACGTCCTCGTCGCGGCGTACTCCCCGCTCTACCCGGAGAACTGGAGTGACGACTGGGCGGCGCTCCGCATCCCCGGCCCGCCGCAGGTCGACGTCGTCGTGACGAGGGCCGGCTCGTGGGGCGACAAGCTGCACCGCGGGACCTGGGTCCTGATCTGCGAGCGCGTCGACCTGCAGGACGAGTACCGAGCGATCAAGGAAGAGCCGGCTGCCTACGCCGAGCGTAAAGGAGCGTTCTTCGAACGCGTCCTCGCGCTGCTCGACGACTAGCGGAGCCACCAGGCAAGCAGCCGCTCGCCCTCTGCGTCCACCTCGCGGCGCCACCTCCGCGGCAGCGGCGCGAAGGGCTCGATCGCCAGCCGGCTCCCTTCGACCTTCCAGGCGCCGGCGATGAAGCCGTCGACGGTGAAGGTGTTCTTCACCGTCGCGTTCTTCTTGTTGAACACGATCTCCTCGTACTCGGCCGGGACGATGCGGGTGCGGTCGCGGTGCGCGAGGATGATCGAGTCGAACGCCGGTAGGAAGCGCACGGGAGCCGGAACGTCGGCCGCAACAACCGCACCGCGCGGCACGTCCCACAGACCGTCGCGCTCACGCATACCGTCGAGCCCCGGATCGATCTGTCCCATGCGGAAACCCGTGAACTTCGCGATGTCCTGTCGGGTCGCCGGGCCGTACGCCGACAGGTAGGCGCGCACCACCCGGATCGCAGCGGCATCGGCGTCGGGAAGCGGCTCGCCCCAGGGGCGCGACGGCGAGGGCTTGTTGTGCGGCCACGCGCCGAGCAGGCCATCGCGCACCACGGGCTCGATTCGTCCGGGTCGGGCGGCCATCGATGCGGCGGCGAGGTCGGGGTAGCGCTCGGCCGTCGAGACGTGCAGCGTGATGCGCAGGCTCTGCGCCTTCACCGCCGCACCCGAGACGAATGCGCGGGAGAGCGCCTCCTTGCGAAAGCCCTCGACCCGCGCCCAGAGCGCGGCGTACGGCGAGAACGCGGCCTGTGCCTGCAGCGCGACCAGCCGCTCGAGCGCGCGGCGAAGCGGCATCCGGGCCCGCTCGAGCAGCAGCTGCCGCGCGAGTAGCGTGCGATTCAGCTCACGGAGTGACAGCGGCTTTGACGAGCTCACGAGGAGGGTCGGCGAAGAGCGCAGGCAGGTCGGCGAGCAGGACGCGATGCGTGACAAGTGCTTCCCACGGATACGCGCCACTGGCGAGGAAGCCGAGAGCCGCTCGGACGGTCGCAGGCGAGTGGTGGAACGAGCCGCGCAAGGTCAGCTCGTCGTAGTGCAGGCGATACGCATCGACGGGTGGGCGCGCGTCGCGCGGCAGCCCGCCGAAGAGGACGACGGTGCCGCCGGGTCGCACGAGCGCCACTGCGTCCGTCCACGCCTGCTCCGTGCCGACAGCCTCGAACACGACGTCCGCGCCCGCGCCGTCCCCGACTTCCGCCCCGAACGACTCGGCGAGCGCGCGCCGCTCCTCGCGCCCGCCGACGATCGTCGGCCAGCCGCCCGCGTCGGCCACGCACGCGGCCAGCATGAGGCCGATCGGCCCGGCGCCGAGAATCGCGACGGCGTCACCGGCCTGCACCCGCGCGCGCTCGACGCCGCGCAGGCAACAGGCGAGCGGCTCGACCATCGCCGCGACCTCCGGCGCGAGGCCGGCCGGCACCTCGTGCAGGTTCACGGCGGCGATCCGCTCCGGCACGACGAGCCAGTCGGCGTACGCACCCGCGAGAAACACGAGATCGCGGCATTGCTCGCCGCGCAGGCAGCCGTCGCACGCGCCGCACGGCGCCGAGTTCGCGGCGACGACGCGGCAGCCGTCGACGATGCCGCAGAACTCGTGCCCGAACGGCGCCGGCGACTCGCGTGCGAGCAGTGGATGCCCGCGGCGGTATGTCTTCAGATCGGTGCCGTCCGTGAGCGCGACCTCGATCTGCACGAGCACGTCGCCGGGGCCGGGCTCGGGCTTCGGCACGTCCTCGATCCTGAGATCGCCGGGCGCGTAGAGTCGCGCCGCCTTCACGGCGTGAAGACGACCTTCAGCGCGTCGCCGCGACGGTAGAGCTCCACTCCTTCGAGAAACCGCTCGAGCGGCAGCGTCGTCACGGGCGGAAGCACGAGCGTCGGCAAGAGCTCCAGCGCCGCGCGGAAGAAGGCGGGTGAAGCCGAACGCGAGCCGACGAGATGGAGCTCCTTGCGGTACACCGCGTCGAGCGTCACGGACACGTCGTGCTCGGGAGCGGCGAACACGAGGAGCGTCCCGCCTGGCTCGAGCCGGTGCAGCGCGTCGTTGATCCCGGCGGCCGCGGTCACGACTGCCGCGCCCACGGGCGAATCGTCATCCATCTCCGCGCCGAGCAGATGCGCCTGCGCGCGGCGATCCTCCTTTGGATCGAGTGCGACGACGTCGTCGCCACGCCGACGCAGCGCCTGGATCCACAGCTGACCGACCGCACCGCAGCCGACCACCAGCACGCGTCCTTGCGGAACGGACTCCGCCGCGCGCAGCACGCACGCGAGCGGCTCGACCCAGACGCCGTCGAGGTCGTCGATCGTGTCCGGCAGCGGCACGCAGTGGGTCGCGCGCAGCCGCTCGGCGAAGCCGCCCGGCGCGATGCGCAGCTCGCGAAACTCGCCGCAGGTCGACTGGTGACCTGCGCGGCAGCGCTCGCACGTCCCGCACGGAACGCGGTGCATCACCGTGACGCGGTCGCCGTTATCGAGCACGCCGGCCACCTCGTGGCCGAGCACGCTGCCCGCGGCCGCGCGGCCGAGCTTCTCGACGTCGGAGCCGCACAACCCGCAGCCGAGCACCTGCACGAGCAGCCCGGGTCCCGCGGGATCGGGCAGGTCGGCGAGCTCGGGAAGCCCGTCGGCATCGAGTACGACCGCGCGCACGGCCCCATCGTAGGGCCGTGCGCACGGTCGGGATCCGGCTAGTGGCGCACCGGGAACGAGACGAGCCGGCGGGCGGCGATGCCGCCGAGGACCGGGTCGCTCGCCTTGCGAGCGCGCACGAACACGGCGAGGATCTGCTGCCGCGGCGAGGCCGGGAACGAGCCCGCCTGGTGCATCGTGATCGTCGCCCAGCCGTCGGTGCCCGTCGCTACCTCCGGCGGGACCGAGAACTGCTGGAACGGGATCGCCTCTGCGAGGACGAGCGCGCCCGCGACGGAGCGACCGCCGCACGCCGAGACGTGGAACCGAAGCGTGACGTCCTGGCTTGCAGGCGTGATCGGCGACGGCGAAGCCGACTGGCCGTCGATCTGCAGCTGCGCCGGCTGGGTCACCTGGGTGACGTTGATCGGGCCGGTGCCCGACGGGCAGCCGGTCGACGTCGGCGCGGTCGCCTTGGCGGCCACGACTTCCGTCGGGTCGGAGGTCGCCTGCGAGCTACCGCTGCTGTTCTTCGCGGTCACGCGAACGCGGACCGTGTCGCCGACGTCGGCGTGCTTGAGCAGGTACGTCGACGAGTCGGCGCCGCCGATGTTGGAGCAGCCCGCGCCGCTCTTGTCGCAGCGCCGCCACTGGTAGGCGTACGTGATCGGCGTGGTGCCGTTCCACGAGCCAGACGATGCGGTCAGCGTGTCACCTTCCTGGGCCGTGCCGCTGATCGTCGGCGCCGTTTGGTTCGTCGGTGCGGCGTTGCTCGCTGCGCTCGAGAGCCCGGCGACGGCGAGCACCGTCACGGCTCCGGCGACGAGCAGCGCCAAGAGGTTCAACCTACGCGTCATGCCTTCTCCTTTTGCCTGTGTCAGAGAGGTCGTTCCCGCTCCGAAGGTGCAACGGGTGAAGGCTGAGTGAGGTTCCGGTAAATCCGGTGCAGTGCGGCGCTACACTGACGACCGCCCGGGGCTATAGCTCAGTTGGGAGAGCGCCTGGATCGCACCCAGGAGGTCGGCGGTTCGAGTCCGCCTAGCTCCATCGACCAAAGGCCCGCAACGCGGGCCTTTTTGCGAGCCAGGCCCACTTCCGATCCCCCGGATAGGCCTGCAAATCACCCGTTTTGGGGAGTTCGGGCCGACGGCGCGCGGAGACAACCAACTCGTGCCACCTTCGCCCGACGGCTTCGACGGCAACCCGATCCGCGTGCTCGTCGTCGAGGATCATCCGATCCTCTCGCTCGCGCTCGGGGAGCTGCTCGCCTCCGACGAGCGCCTGATCGTCCTCGACTCCGTCGACACCGGAACCGCCGCGTGCACGCACCCGCGTATCCACGACGTGGACGTCGCGCTCGTCGACATCGGTCTCCCGGATGTGGACGGCGTCGCAGTGATGCGCGCGCTGCGCCGGCGCAATCCGAACCTGCGCGTGGTGATCATGAGCGGAAGCGGGCATGGCGACGCCGCGGAGGACGCGCTCGCCGAGGGCGCGCACGCCTATCTCGAGAAGGGCGCGCTGCACGAGAGCATCGCGGAGACGATCGTCGCCGCCGCGCGCGAGCCTCACCGGCTCACGCGGTAGTCTCGACCGCGGGTGCCGGCGCCGCTTCGAGTCACGCGAGAGCAGATCTGCGCGTTTCGCCGTCGCGTCGGCGGCCTCGATGCGCGCGTCCCGCTGAGCGCCGAGTCGTTGCGCCGCGCAGCCTGGGCCGGCCTGCAGGACAGCATGCCACGGGCGGCGCTGCTCTCACTGCACGCGCGGATCCAGGGCGTGAAGCACTCCACGTGGGAGCATCCGTCGCTCGCGCAGCTGTGGGGGCCGCGCTACAGCGTCTACGTCGTCGCGAAGAAGGACTTCGCGCTCTTCTCGCTCGGGCGGCTGCCCGACGATGCGAAAGGACGCGAACGCGCCGAGCGCATGGCCGCGCGGATGCGCGTGGTGCTCGCGGGCAACGCGGAGAGAGTGCCGGATCGCGAGGTCGCGCAGGCGCTCGGCGTTCACAACGCGATCCGGTACGCCGCGCCGACCGGCACGATCGCGATCCGCTGGGAAGGCGCCCGCGCGCCGCTCATCTGGACCGTGCCCGCGCCGAAGGTCGAGCCGGCGGTAGCGACGCGCGAGCTCGCGCGCCGCTACCTCCACGTCTTCGGGCCGACGAACGCGAGCTCGTTCACGCGCTGGGCCGGCATCTCGAAGCGCGCCGGCGCGCAGGCGTTCGCGGAGCTCGAGCCGGAGCTGATCCCCGTCCGCACGCCGGTCGGAGACGAGCTGCTCCTCGCCCCGGACGAAGCGGAGCTCCGCGCCGCGGACGCGACACCCGCGCCGGCGCGGCTGCTCCCGAGCGGCGACGCGTACTACCTGCTCGACGGCGCGGAACGTGACGTGCTCGTACCCCGAGCCGATCGCCGTGCCCGGCTCTGGACGTCGCGCGTCTGGCCCGGCGCGCTGCTCGTCGACGGCGAGATCCGCGGGACCTGGCGCCGCGCGCAGCACAAGCTGCAGATCGAGACCTGGACGCGCCTCACGCCGGCGCAGCGCGCTGCCGTGGAGGGCGAGGCCGCGACGCTACCGCTGCCCGGCCTCGACCGGGCGATCGACGTGGCGTGGGACGCGGGCTGAGAGCGCCCGAATCCCGAGCGGCACGAGCTCGGGCAGGACGAGCAGGCACCCGAGCAGCACCCCGAGCCGGGCGCTCACCTGCGTCAGCAGGCTGTGGCGCGCGACCTCGGACGCCTCCCCGTCCCAGACGACGATCGCGAGCGGCAGTGTCAGCACGACGAGCAGGAACGGCGCGAGCCAACGCGCCCGCGCGGCGCGGACGAGCGTGCCGATCGCGAGCAGGCCGAGCAGGCAGAGCTCCCAGCGCATCACGGCGTTGCCGCTCGACGGATACACCAGCGAGTCGAACGGCTCCGGCAGCGGCCGGAAACGCACGTTGCGATACGTCGTCAAGCCGCCGCTTCCGAGCATGCGCGGAAAGAGCTTCACCGGCTGCACGATCGCCGTGCCGGGATGCGTGAGCAGAAAGCCGTAGTAGGTGCTGCGCGCATGCGGCACGAACCACCTCATGAACCGCTTCAGCCGCGGGTCGTGCAGGAACACCTGGTTCGGAAGCGGCCGGCGCGTATCGGCGTAGATGAGGTGCGACAAGCCCGGCTGGTTCGGCATCCCGTGCGCCTCGAAGTAGGCGAGCTGCTGGGGCGTCGCCTCCACGCGCTTGCCGATCTGGTCGGCGACGAGGATCTGCCAGCGTTTCTGGCCGGTCGTCGACGCGACGAGCGCGACGCACGCCACACCGACGGCGACGAGCGCGAGCGGACGCAGAGAGCGCCGCCGCACGAACCAGAACAGGCCGAGGCCGGCGAGCAGGAACGCGGCCAGGACCGCGTTGGTGTCGCGCAGCGACGTGAACGCGAGCGCAACGACCGCCGCGCCGGCACCGCGCGCGAACGTCAGGCGCTCCAGCGAGAGCAGCAGCACTGCGACGAGCAGCGCGAACAACGAGAGCGAGAACGACTCGGCGCCGAGCAGCGTGTCCCACTGTGTGACCTGCCAGCTGAGGCTGAACGCGAGCACCGCGACGAAGGCGAGCGGCTGCAGGCGGCGACCGGCACACCGCGCCGCGACAATCGCGAGCGCCGCCCACGCAAGGAGCGACAGGGCGAACTGCGTCCCGAGCACGAGCTCCTGGTGGCGGCCGAGCAGCTTCAGCACCAGCGGATACCCGAACGGCTTGCCGTCGGTGTAGAACGACGGCGAGAGGACGGACTCCCGCGAGACGCGCAGGTACTCGCCCATGTCGCCGTAGCGCGCTTCGCTGCCGAATCCGTGCCGGGCGGGCAAGAACATCCAGGACCGCGCGGCAGCCCAGCCCAAGAGCAGCGCAGCGCCTGCCGCGCCCGTACCGCGTTTCACTCTTCTCAAGGTCGGCCGGAGGAGGCCGCGCCTTGAGCTACGCGCTCGCTTCCGCCCAGACCCCGGCCAGCTCGACGATCGTCGCGGCGGCGAGACCCATGTCCTCGACGCAGATCCATTCCCGCTCGCTGTGCGGGTTCTGCATCCCGGTGTAGATGTTCGGCGTCGGCAGTCCCAGCTCCGTGAGCGCGGAGCCGTCGGTGCCGCCGCGAACGGCAACGCGGCGGGGCTCGAGGCCGACGCGGCGCACCGCCTGCTCGAGGTTCGCCACGATCTCGGGACGCTGCTCGAGCGCGTTCCGCATGTTGCGGTACTGGATGCGCGACTCGACCTCGACGGAGCAACGGGAGTCCGTGGCCGCGACCTGGGCGGCGAGCTCGCGCAGGTACTCGACGTTCCGGTCGAGCTCGTCGTCGTCGAACGCGCGCACGATGAACCGCAGCTCGGTCTCGGCCGGGTCGCCGCTCACCCCGACAGGGTGAACGTACGCATCGCGTCCCTCGGTCGTCTCTGGCGACAGCCGGTCCTGCGGCAGCAGCTCGAGCAGCTTCGCGGCCAGCTTGAGCGCGTTGACGAGATCTCCCTTCGCCCAGCCGGGATGAATCGAACGCCCGCGGATGCGGATCGTGACGGCGGCGCCGGAGAAGGTCTCCGCGTTGATCTCGCCGACACTGCCGCCGTCGAGCGTGTACGCGGCCGACGCGCCGAACGACTCGATCGGAAAATGGATGACGCCGCGCGCGACCTCCTCGTCCGGGTTGAACGCGAGCTTCACGGTGCCGTGCGGGATCTCCGGATGCGCGACGAGGAACGCGGCGGCCGCCATGATCTCCGCGACACCGGCCTTGTCGTCGGCACCGAGAAGCGTCGTCCCGTCGGTGGTGATCAGCTCGTGTCCGACGTGGCGTGCGAGCTCCGGCGTCTCGTTCGCACGAATGAGCTGCTCCGAGCTCCCGAGCGGAATGTCGCCACCGCCGTAACGGAAGCGCTGCGGCTTCACATTCGTGCCCGTCACGTCGCGCGCGGTGTCGACGTGAGCGAAGAACGCGATCGCCGGCACGTCGTGCTCGACCGTGGACGGGATCGTCGCCGTCACGTACCCGTGCTCGTCCATGCTCGCGTCGCTGAGCCCGAGCTCTCCGAGCTCGTGCAGCAGCAGCCGCAGCAGCTCGAGCTGGCCCTCCGTGCTCGGGTACGTCGTCGAGTCTCCGTCCGACTGCGTGTCGATCTGCGCGTAGCGGCAGAAACGCTCGGCGGCGTCGGCCGCCAGCGACGTGACGGCGCTAGTAGCCGTAGCCGCCGGTCGACGTGCCCGTCGTCGTTCCCGGCGTCGTGCCGCCGCCCGAGCCGCCGCCCTTCTTCACGACCTTGCCGGCGAGCGAGATCGCGAACCAGCGCCCCGTTCCTTCCCCGATCCCCTGGCCGCGGATCTGCCCCGGCTGCTTGTCGAGGTAGTAGCGGTAGAGCGGCATCTTGTTGTACGTCAGCTGCAGCTTGCCGCCGCGCTTGATCGTGCCGACCTTCGCCGCGACGACGCCCTTGCCGAGCGCCGGCTTGCCCTTGCCGGTCGCGTACACCGGGATCCAGAACGAGGCGCAGATGCCGGTGCACTTGATCTGGCCCGGCGCCTCGCTCGTCAAGTGGTAGAGCGTGCGGCCCTTCGCGTCGACGAGGATCGCCCCGAGCTTCGCGTTGTGCCCGCCCTTCAGCACCGGCGTCCCGAGCGCGAAGGCCGCCGCAAGCCCGGCAAATCCGAGCAGTGCGAGCGCAAGAATCCTGGCTGAGCGTGTTCTCGAACGCATAAGGATCAACGAAGAACCGGAGTCCTCCTGGGCGGAAGTATGGTAGCCATTGCTCCCAGAGTCGCCCCCGACCAACTGCGACATCGACGTTAGGAGCAGGCACCGAATGAGACTGATAGGCGCAGGTCTACCTCGCACGGCCACGCTGTCCCAGAAGGTCGCGCTCGAGACCCTCGGACTGGGCCCGTGCTACCACATGGTCGACGTTCTCTCCGACCTCGGCCGCACCGAGCAGTGGACCGACGCGCTCGACGGCAAGGCCGACTGGGACGAGATCTTCGAGGGGTATCAGTCGACCGTCGACTGGCCGGGGTCGTACTTCTACCGCGAGCTCGTGGAGAAGTACCCGGACGCGAAGGTGCTGCTCAGCGTGCGTAGCGGCGAGTCGTGGGCGCGCAGCATGATCGAGACGATCTCGAGCATTCTCTACGGCGACTCGCTGATGTACGACCTGTCGAACGCCCGCTCACGAGTCGACCCGGGGTGGAACGCGTACCTCACGATGATGAAGCGGATGTGGAAGGACAGCGGTCTCATCCCCGACGGCAAGAACACCGATGCCGCCTACCTCGCAAGCGCGATGGAGCGCTACAACGAGCAGGTCAAGAGCGACGTGCCGGACGTCCTCGTGTGGACCGCCGCCGACGGTTGGGAGCCGCTGTGCGAGTTCCTCGAGCTCGACGTGCCGGACACGCCGTTCCCCCGTGTCAACGACTCCGCGATGTTCAGCGACCGCATCGTCGAGAGCGCGCTCGAGGTCCTCAACGCGTGGCGTGAACAGCAGGTAGCCGCGGCGACATGACGCTCGGGTTGCGCGCCCGAGCCGACGCGGCACCAAGCGAGGTGAGCTTCGACACGCGGCAGCGCTGGCTGCTGGCCGTGTGCTGCATCTCGCAGTTCATGGTCATTCTCGATCTGAGCATCGTGAACGTCGCGCTGCCGTCGATCCAGAACAGCCTCGGCTTCTCCTCGATCGACCTGCAGTGGGTCGTCGACGCGTACGCGATCGTCTTTGCCGGGTTCCTGATGCTCGGCGGGCGCGCGACCGATCACTTCGGCCAGCGCCGCACGCTCGTCTTCGCGCTCGGCGGCTTCGCGATCGCGTCGCTGATCGGCGGCGCCGCACCCGACCAGATCACGCTGATCGCCGCGCGGGCGCTGCAGGGCCTCAGCGGCGCATTGATGGCCGCCGGCTCGCTCGCGGCGATCACGTCGTCGTTCGAGCAGGGGCCGGCGCGGCACCGCGCGATCGGCCTGTGGGGCGCGATGAACGGCGCCGGCGGTGCGGCCGGCGCCTTCTTCGGCGGCCTGATCACGCAGGAGCTCGGCTGGCGCTGGGTGCTCCTGATCAACCCGCCGATCGGCCTCGCCGCCGCCGCCGGCGCGTGGCTCTTCGTCGTCGACCGCAAGAGCGAGCGCGCGGCGAAGTTCGACCTCGCCGGCGCGCTCACGCTGACCGGCGGACTGATCGTGCTCGTGTACGGCATCGTCAACGCCGGCTACCTCGGCTGGCTCTCGGCGCTCTCGCTCGTGCCGATGATCGCCGGCGTCGTCCTGCTGGCGCTCTTCGTCCTCGTCGAGCTGCGGTTCGCCGCCGCGCCGCTCGTGCCGTTGCGCGCGGTCACCGGCCAGCTGCGCATCGCCAACACCGTCGTTCTCGTTTTCAGCGCCGCGCTGTTCCCGATGTGGTACGTGAGCTCGCTCTACCTCCAGCAGGTGCTCGCACGCTCGCCGCTCGACGCAGGGCTCGCATTCCTGCCGATGGCGCTGACGATCATGCTGACGGCCCGCCGCACCGGCGCGCTCGTCGGCCGCTACGGCGCGCGCCCCGTGCTCGGCGGCGGGCTCTTGCTGATGACGTGCGGCATGCTGCTGCTCGCGCGCATCGGCTCGAGCGGCAGCGCCGTCTGGTACGTCGTCCTTCCCGGCCTGCTCATCGCGCTCGGGATCGGCGTGTCCGTCGTCACCTCGACGATCGCGGCCGTGCAAGGCGCGAGCCCCGAGCGGGCCGGCCTCGCGTCGGGCCTCGTCAACACGTCGCGCCAGGTCGGCGGCGCGATCGGCATCGCCGTGCTGATCTCGATCGCTTCCGCGCGCACGAGCCACCTGATCGGCGACAACCGCGCCGTTCCGAGCGCACTCACCGACGGCTTCCGCCTCGCGTACCTGATCGGCGCCGGCCTGTGCGCCGCGGCCGCGGTGATCGCACTGACGAAGCTGCCCGCACCGTCCGCCGAGCAGTCGGCGCGCGCGCGGCTGCGTCTGCCGGTGCTCGGCGCCGCGATCGTCGCGGTCTTCCTGGTGGTGGACGTCGCATTCGCCGGCGGCGCGGGCGCGCCGATCGGCTCGTACACGACGAAGAACACCTATTCCTTCGTGAGCGCGCCGGCACTCCATCCGCCGAAGATCGCGAGCGCCGCGCCTGCCGCCGGCGAGCCGCTCGCACCCGGCTACATCATGGTCACGAACTTCTACGACCTGACCAAGCATCCGATGGTCGGTCAGAGCGGCCCGTTGATCCTCGACGACCAGCTGCAGCCGGTGTGGTTCCGGCCGGTGCCGAAGAACGTGATCGCGTCGAACCTGAGCGCGCAGACCTACGACGGGAAGCCGGTGCTCACCTGGTGGCAGGGAACGATCACGAACACCGGCGCGACCGAGACCGGCACCGACATCGTCGTGGACAGCCACTACCGCACGATCGCGAAGGTGAGCGGCAAGAACGGCTGGATCCTCACACTGCACGAGCTCGTCATCCGCGGCGACGACGCCTGGGTCACCGCCAACAAGAACATCCCGATGGACCTGACGAAGTACGGCGGCGCGCGAAACGGCGCGCTCACCGACTCGGCGGTGCAGGAATACAGCCTCGAGACCGGCAAGCTGCTCTACAGCTGGGACGCGCTCGACCACATCCCGCTCTCCGACTCGCACACGCCGCCGCCGCCGAACGGCTTCCCCTGGGACGCGTACCACGTCAACTCGATCCAGGTCGAAGGGAACGGCGCATTCCTGACCTCGATGCGAGATACCTTCGCCGCCTACCAGGTGAACATCGCGACCGGGCAGATCGAGTGGACGCTCGGAGGCAAGCATTCGACGTTCACGTTCGGCAAGGACGCGACGTTCGAGTGGCAGCACGACGTTCGCCTGAACGGCAACGAGCTGACGGTGTTCGACGACGACTGCTGCGAGATCACCGGCGCAGGCACGTACCTCTCGCCCGACGGCCCGACGCGCGGCCTCGTGCTGCGGCTCGACCAGTCGGCGAAGCGCGCGACGCTCGTTCGGCAGTACACGCACGGCAACTACGAGGCCGCGTACATGGGCAGCCTGCAGACGCTGCCGAACGGCGACGTCTTCGTCGGCTGGGGCAACGAGCCGAGCTTCTCGGAGTACACGCGCAGCGGCAAGCTGCTGCTCGAGGGCGTGTTCCCCTCCCCCGATCTGAGCTATCGCGCCCTGCTCCAGCCGTGGACCGGCGAGCCCGCGAAGCCGCCGGCTGCCGCGGCGCTGACGACCGGCGGCCGTACCGCGGTGTACGCGAGCTGGAACGGCTCGACGAAGCTCGCCGCCTGGCGCGTGCTCGCAGCCGGGAAGCAGGTCGCGCTCGCGCCGAAGTCCGGCTTCGAGACCGCGATCCCGGTGGGGAGCGGCGGCCCGTACCGGGTGCAGGCCCTCGATCAGGCCGGGCACGTGATCGGGACGTCTGCCGTGATTCGACCGCGCCCGAGCGGGCAGTAAGGACCCCTCGACCCGATCCGAGGAGGTCCCGATGACCCGCGAGCTCGACGAGCAGCTCACCAAGTACCTGACCGACGCCCACTCCCTCGAGCAGCAGGCGCTCGCGCAGCTGCGTACTGCGCCGGACATCGCCGGCACGCCGGCGCTCGCCGCCGCCTTCCGCGAACACCTCGGCGAGACCGAGGGCCACGAGCGGGCGATCCGCGGCCTGCTCGAGTCGCGAGGCGAAGGGACCTCCACGATCAAGGACACGGTGATGCAGCTCGGCGGCAAGGGCTTCGTGCTCTTCGCCCGGCTGCAGCCGGACACGCCGGGCAAGCTGCTCGCACACGCGCTCTCCTTCGAAGGTCTCGAGACGGCGTCGTACGAGCTGCTGCGCCGGGTCGCCGACCGCGCCGGAGCAGAGGACGTGTCGGAGCAGGCGACGCGGATCTGCGCCGAGGAGCGCGAGATGATCGCGACCCTCGAGGGGCTCGTCGACGACGCGCTCGAAGCATCACTGCGAAGCACGGAGCTCGGCGAGCTGCACGAGCTGATCCCCACCTACCTCGCCGACGCGCACGCGATCGAAGAGCAGGCGATCGGCCTGCTCGAGCGCGCACCGAAGCTGATCGACAACGACCAGATCGACGAGGTGATCGCGCACCACCTCAACGAGACTCGTGAGCACGAGGAGCTCGTCCAGGCGCGCCTGACCGCGCTCGGCGGCGACTCGTCGTCCGTCAAGGACGCGGCGATGCGCCTCGGCGCGCTCAACTGGAGCGCCTTCTTCCAGGGCCATCCCGACACGCCCGGCAAGCTCGTCGCCTTCGCTTACGCGTTCGAGCACCTCGAGATCGGCGGCTACCTGCTGCTGCGCCGTCTCGCCGAGCGCGCGGACGACGCAGAGACCGTGCGCCTCGCCGACACGATCCTCGCGCAGGAACGTGAAGCCGCGAGCGCGCTGCAGAGCGTCTTCGACGCCGCAGCCGCGGAATCGCTGCGCGCGGTCGGCGTCAGGGGATCCTGAGCACGCTGCTTGCGCCGATCTCCCGTCGTTTCGCGTCGAGCGCGACGACGGCGAGATACGGCGCGGGCGCTGCGTTCAGCACCGTCTCGAACCCCGAGCGTGGAACCGTGCCACGCGCGACGAGGCGCTTCGCGCTCGTCCCGGTCCGCACCTGCCAGAAGACGACGTCGGTCGCGCCGTTCCAGCTCGCGTGCACGGCGAGCTCCGTACCCGTGTGCTCGACCGCCACCGTGGGACTGCTCGACGGCAGCGCCGTCCAGGGGAACCGCAAGCAGCGGTAGCTCTTCGTCCCGTCGGTGAACTGTACGTCGAGTCGCACCGATCCATCCGGTGCGAACTCGGTATAGCCGCCCGCCGAGCCCCACCCGACGAAGACGGTTCCGTCCGGCAGCACCTGCAGGTTGCCCATCTCCGTCGCCAGGCGGGGCGTCGGCGGCGTGAAGACGTGGTCGAGCGTCGCAGTCAGCGCCTTCTCGTCCAGTGAGAGCCGCAGCGGCCGCGACGCCTGCTCGACCACGTCTCCCGGATCGGTGTCCGTCGCGCCGTTGTCGAACAGCGTGAGCGTCCCGTCGTCGTGCGTTCGCGCGTCGTGCTGGAACGCGAACGCCGCGCCGGCGCCGAGCGCGAAGTCGCTGCGCTTGCCGCCGAGCCGCCAGAGGATCGCTCCCGACTTGCGGTCGAGCTTGTAGACGGCCGAGGTGTGGCGCGCGGACACGATCAGGTTCCCGTCGGGCGCGACACCGATCGAGTTCAGGTGGAAGTAGTCGACGTTGCCGGCCGGCGTGACGCCGGTGCGGAACGACTCGTCAGGCGCGACGTGGTCGAGGCTGTGCCACTCGAACAGCACCTTCCCGGTCCGGATGTCGAGCTCCTGGACGATCCCCTCGGTGACGGTGCTGTTCGCGGCGCCGCCGATCGACGTGAGGTCGTACTTCACGTCGTTGGCGACCGCGACGAGCGCGGTGTCGCGGGAGGTGATCAGGAACTCGTGCAGGTCGCACGCGTACCCGTGCCCGCCGTGCACGCGCTTGACCTCGCGGTACTCGGCGTCGTAGAGCACGCACGATCCGCCGTAGAGGTTGTTGCCGTACGACTCGTACCAGGTGAGGACCGGCCGGCCCTGGTAGCGCTGGACGCGGAAGTTGTACGCCTGCTCGGTCGCGAGCGGCAGGAACCACACCGGCTCACCGTCGTCGTCGAGGATCAGCGGCCCCTGCGACGCCGGCGAGCCGAACGGCGCGGCGAAGACGTACCCGGGCGCGAGCGCGTCGGCATAGCGGTCGACCGTGAGCGCCGGCAGCTTCCAGGCCGGCCGGGTCGGGTAGCTGACCGGCGGCGTCTCGACTGCCGCGCCCGCCCACCGCGGCTGGAGAAACGCGAGGCCGGCAGCGGCGCCGAGGGCCGTGCGCCGGGTGAACCGGGGCGCCTGCACGGGAAAAGACGCTACGCGCTCACCCCTAGGAAAGAGTTAAGAGTCGGGCTCGGAAGGCCGATGAGCCTCCCATGAAGCTGTCGGTCATCATCCCGGCGCGCGACGAGGCCGAGTCGATCCCCGCCACCCTGCTCGGGCTCTCGGCTGCGCTTGCCCAGGAGAAGGTCGACTACGAGCTGCTCGTCGTCGACGACGGCTCCACCGACGGCACCGCCGCTGTCGTCGCCGGGCTCGGCGCGGCCGACCCGCGGATCCGCTGCATCGCGTCGCCCAATCCGCCGGGCTTCGGCTTCGCCGTGCGGGCCGGGCTCGCTGCGTTCACGGGCGATGCCGTCGCGATCGTGATGGCCGACGGCTCCGACGGCCCCGACGACGTGATCCTGTACCACCGCCTGCTCGAGGAGGGCTACGACTGTGTCTTCGGCTCGCGGTTCGTGCGCGGCTCGCGCGTGCACGACTACCCGGTCGTCAAGCGCGTCATCAACCGCATCGTGAACCTCGGCATCAGGCTGCTGTTCCGTCACGGCTACAACGACACGACGAACGCCTTCAAGGCCTATCGCCGCGAGGTGATCGAGACCGTGCAGCCGCTCGTCTCGAACCACTTCAACTTGACCGTCGAGCTGCCTCTGAAGGCGATCGTGCGCGGGCACAGCTACGCGGTCGTGCCGATCTCGTGGACGAACCGCCGCCACGGCGCCTCGAAGCTCGCACTGCAGGAGATGGGCAGCCGCTACCTCCTGTCGCTGCTCGCGGTCTTCTTCGAGCATCACCTCAGCCGCGGCGACTACGTCCGGCCGACGATGCAGCCCGCGCACGTGAAGCTGAAGCCGGCGGTGCGCGTCAAGTGAAGACCGTCGACGACACGCTCGAGCACGTCTACGGCCGCCGCTTCTCGGCCGTCGAGGAGCAGGCGAAGCACGGCATCTGGCGTGAGATCGCGCGCTACCTGCAGCGGTACGTCCCCGAGCAGGGCTCGGTGCTCGACGTCGCGTGCGACCGTGGCGAGTTCATCAGCAACATCCGCGCGGCGGAACGCTGGGCGACCGACCTCCGCGATGTGTCGCGTCACCTGCCGGCCGGCGTCGAGTTCGTCCAGGCGAACGGGCTCGAGCTCACCGACGTGCTTCCGAACGATCACTTCGACGCGGTCTTCATGAGCAATTACCTCGAGCACCTGCCGTCCGGCGACGCGGTGATCGAGCAGCTCGCCGTTGCGCGCGACCTCGCGCGCCCGGGCGGCCGCGTCGTCGTCCTCCAGCCGAACATCAACCTCACCGGCAATCGCTACTGGGACTTCATCGACCACAAGACCGCGCTGACCGAACGCAGCCTCGTCGAGGCGGCGACGATCGCCGGCCTGCGGACCGAGCGCCTCGTCGTCCGCTTCCTGCCGTTCACGACGAAGCAGCGCCTGCCGCAGTCGCCGGCGCTCGTGCGGCTGTACCTCGCCTGCCCGCCGGCCTGGCGGTTGCTCGGCAAGCAGACGCTGTACGTCGGTACGAGGGCGTGAGCTCTCTCGCAGCGGGCCTGACGCGGCCGTTCGCGCTGCCGCGACTTGCGTGGTGGTGGGCGCCCGCGTCGCTCGTCGTCGCCGCCGTCACGTGGCCGGCCGGCTCGCTGAGCACGAGCGCCCTCGACGCGTACTGGCCGGTCGGCCTGCACCTCGCCGCGCAGGAAGGGCTTGCCCCGGGCCGGGACGTCGTCTTCACCTACGGCCCGCTGGCGTTCCTCGCGTTTCCGGTGCTCGTCGGGACGGCGACCGCGATCGCCGCGTTCGCGTTCACCGCCGCGGTCCATCTCGCGCTCGTCGTCGTCGTGCTGCGCACGACGGCGAAGCGGCTGCCGTGGCCGGCTGCACTGACGTGCGCGGTCGTCGCGGGCGCCGCGCCCGTGCCCGCCGCGGATGCACCGGTCCTGCTCGTGCTCGCGGTCTGCCTCGCCTCGCTCGCCGACGACACCCGGGTCCACCTCTCACGGCTAGCCCTGGGCGGCGGCGCGCTCGCTGCGCTCGAGCTGCTCGTGAAGGTGAACGACGGACTGGTGTGCCTCGTGCTGCTCGCGCTCACCGTGTGGCGCAGCAGGCGCGCGAGCCTCTTGCTCGCCGCCGGGTTCCTCGCGTCGTTCGCCGCGCTGTGGCGCGTGGCGGGGGGACGGTATGGCGATCTGGGAACGTGGGCGCGGCTCTCGCTCCACCTGCTCGCCTCGTACGCGCAGGGCATGGCGCTGCGCGGCCCCGTTCGCGACCTGGAGCTTTCGGCGCTCCTCCTCGTAGCGCTCGCGGCGATCGCCGTCGCGCAGACCCGGACGCTGCCGCGCCTGCGCGGTCTCGCCACCTGGCTCTCGCTGGCCTGCTTCGGCTTCGCGTTCTTCAAGGAAGGATTCGTGCGTGAGGATGCGGCGCACGAGACGGTGTTCTTCGCCGCCTTCGCCGTTGCGCTGCTCGTCGTCGACTGGGTCGAGCCTGAGGTGCGCCTCTGTGCGCTCCTGCTCGCGGCGATCGCGCTGCACGGCCCCGGCGGGTCGGCGGACGCTGCGGGCGAGACGGCGCTCGGGGTCGTTGCGGCCTGGCTCGCAGCACGGACGTTCGGCCGGCGGCGCATCCTGATCGTGCTCGCTCCGGTCGCCGTGGCGGCCGGTCTCGTCTTCGAGCACGGGCTGGCGGCGCTGCCCGCGTCGCCCAGCGTGTCGGCGGTCGCGAACGAGGCGCGCCTGCTCGCGAGCGCCTCGCAGCGCGGGGCAATGCTTGCCGGCGAGCGTTCGGACGTCCGGCGCCGCGAGCCGCTCACCGCTGCGATGCTCGCGAGCCTGCGCGGGCACACCGTCGACGTCGAGCCGTACGGTGCGACGATCGCGTGGGGCTACGGCCTCGACTGGCGCCCCGAAGGTGTCGTCGAGAGCTACGCGGCGTACGACCCCGCCCTCGATTCGTACGCGGCGAGGACGCTCACGGCGCAGCGCATCCTGCAGCTGCCGTGGAGCGGGATCGACGACCACAACGCGCTCTGGCAGGCGCCCGCACTCGTGCTCGCGGAGCTCTGCGACTACCGCGTCGCTGCCGGCGATCCGAGCGGCGCCACGGTGCTCGCGCGGACGCCGTCCCGCTGCGGGTCGCGCCACCGGCTCGGAACGGCCTACGCACGGTTGGGCGTCTGGCTCTCGGTGCCGAAGGCGGCCCACTCGATCGTCTACGCGAGCATCGCGGTGCACACCACCCTGGCGAACACGGTGCGCTCGCTCGTACTGCGGCCGGCCGAGGTGCGGATCGACGCGCGCGGTACCGGCGGCGGGACGTTCGGGGTCGTGCCGGCCACGGCGACGGACGGCCTCGTGCTGCGGCTCCCGCACGACCGCTCGCTGCCGCAGCCTGCGGGCGGGACCGCGATCGCGCGCTTCCGCCTGACCGGTGCGCCGTCGGCACGCGTCACGTTCTACGCCCTGCCGCTCCACTAGATTGTCCGCGCGTGCGGATCCTCGTCACCGGCGGCGCCGGCTTCGTCGGCTCGAACACGTCCGTCGGGCTGGCGCGTCGGCATCCTGACTGGCAGGTCGTCGCGGTCGACAACCTCCACCGGCGCGGCGCCGAGCTCAACCTGCCGCGACTCGCGGATGCCGGCGTCGAGTTCGTGCGCGGCGACGTCCGCGACCCGGACGCGCTCCGCGCGCTGGCGAAGATCGACGCGCTCGTCGAGTGCTCGGCCGAGCCGTCGGTGCTCGCGGGTCTCGAAGGCGGTCTCGACTACCTCGTGCACACGAACCTCGTGGGTGCGTACAACTGCCTCGAGCTCGCGCGACGGGACGACGCGTTCTTCGTGTTCCTCTCGACGAGCCGCGTGTATCCGGTCGCGGCGCTACGCGCACTCGCACTCGTCGAGACGGAGACGCGCTTCGAGCTCGCGGACGGCTCGGCCGGCATCTCCGAGAGCTTCCCGCTGGAGGGGGCGCGCACGCCGTACGGCGCGACGAAGCTCGCGGCGGAGCTGCTGATCACCGAGTTCGCGGGGTCGTTCGGGCTGCGTGCGGTGGTCGATCGCTGCGGCGTGATCGCCGGCCCGTGGCAGCTCGGGAAGGTCGACCAGGGGGTCTTCACGCACTGGCTGCTCGCGCACCGCTTCGGGCGACCGCTCGAGTACATCGGGTTCGGCGGCGCCGGCAAGCAGGTCCGCGACCTGCTGCACGTCGAGGACCTGGTCGACCTGATCGACCTGCAGCTCTCGTCGCCCGGCGAGTGGGCGGGCGCGACCGTGAACGTGGGCGGCGGCCGGGCGTGCAGCCTGTCGCTGCGCGAGACGACGGAGCTCTGTCGCGAGCTGACGGGCGTCGACCTGGACGTGCGCGGGTCCGGCGCCGAGCGCCCGGGCGACGTGCCGCTCTACCTCTCGGACTGCTCGCGCCTCTATGCGCGCACCGACTGGCGGCCGAAGCGCGACGCGCGCACGATCCTTGCCGACACGCTTGCGTGGATCGATGCGAACGCGGACACGGTCGAGGAGGCGCTGCTCGCGTCATGAGCGTCCCGGTGATCATCGCGATCGTCGCCGTCGCGATCGTCCTCGCCCGGCTGGCGATGCGCTTCGCGGGCTACGGGACCGCTGCGGGCAACACGATCGTCCGCTGCCGGCGCGGCCACCTGTTCACGACGCTCTGGGTGCCGTTCGGGTCGCTCAAGGCCGTCCGGCTCGGCGTGTGGCGCTACCAGTACTGCCCGGTCGGGAAGCACTGGTCGCTCGTCCGGCCGGTGAAGGAGAGCGAGCTCACGCCGGAGCAGCGCGCCCAGGCCGAAGCGGTCAAGGACATCCGCCTCCCCTAGCGCACGTGACGGGCGAACCAGTCCGGCTCGTCGACGTCCACGAGGTTGCCGGGGCCGCGCGGACTGTCGTCGCGCGCTTCGAGCGCGACTTCGCCGCGGAGCTCGCACACGTCGAGGTGCACCACATCGGTGCGACGTCGCTCCCCTTCGGGCACACGAAGGGCGACGTCGACGTGAACGTGCGCGCGGGCGCAGATGCGTTCGCGCCGCTCGTTGCAGCTCTGCGCGCGCGGCTCGAAGAAGCGCAGCGCGAGAACTGGACGCCGAGCTTCGCAAGCTTCTCGACCGGCGCATATGAGCTGCCGCTCGGCATCCAGGTGACCGTGATCGGCTCGCCGGACGACTTCCTGCTCGCGCTCCGCGACCGCATGCGCGCCGACGCGGCGCTGCTGCAGCGCTACGACGAGTGCAAGCTCGCGGCGGCCGCCGCCGGCGCGGACGCGTACTGGGCCGCGAAGAACGAGCTCCTGCAGGGCCTGCTGCGAGGATGAACCGGTGAGGCTCTGGCGGCTCACCCAGGCGGGGCATACCGCGCTCGACGGCGCGGGCACGCTCCAGCACGGCGGCCGCTACTCGCCGCCGGGCGTCCCCGTCGTGAACTTCGCGTCGGAGGCGGGGCTCGCGGTGCTGATCGCCCTGCGCTACCGCCCCGACGAGCACGCTCACGACTACGTCCTCGGCTGGACCGAGGTCGACGCGATCCCCGAGCGCGCGCCCGACGGCGACGAGGAGGCTGTCCGCCGCTTCGTGGCGGAGTGGCTGACCGAGCGCCGCGGCCTGCTCGCAGCGGTCCGCTCGCGCGTCCTGCCGGAGGCCGACGTCGTCCTGCTGAACCCGCTGCATCCCGACGCCGCGAGCGTCCCGCCGCTCGTCACGCGCCCGTTCAGCTTCGCGGAGTGCCTCCACACGCCGCCGCTGCTGGCGCGGTACTCCGCAGACACGTCTCGCTGAGCCAGGTTCCGTCGCCAAACGACGTGACAGAAGTGCGACTTCGAATCCACAGGAAGCCGGGACCGGTTACGGCGTGAGGTCTGTCTCGCTGAGCCAGGTTCCGTCGCCAAACGACGTGACAGAAGTGCGACTTCGAATCCACAGGAAGCCGGGACCGGTTAGGGCGTGAGGTCTGCGCCGAGCTCCCGGTACGCGGGCTCGAGCTCCTCCCAGCGCGAGGCGTCGGCGCGGCCGCGGCCCGCGAGATGGGCGCCGAGGTCTTCGACGTGGATCTGCATCCCGGCCGCGTACGCCCAGGCGAGCTCGACCCGCATCCCCCACTGGTCGACCACGATCACCGTCTCGTCGCCCTCGGCGCGGAGCGTGACCTCGGTCGTGTTCTCGTCCGGGCTTTCCGGCTCCTTCGACACCTCACGGAAGCGATGCGGCGCGTCGCACAGCTCGATGCGGCCCGTTCCCTCCCAGCCGCTCGCATGGACGCGCGCGCTGAACTCGCCGCCTGCGCGCAGCTCGCCTTCGACCTCGCCGTACCACTGCGCGAGCCGCGCCGGCTCGGTCAGCGCCGACCACACGTCGTCGATGCTTGCCGCGAAGCGCTCCTCCACGCGGATGACACCCTTCCCGTCGGCCGACCCGACGCTGCCCAGGATCCGTGCCGTGCTCGTCATCGGTGCTCCTTCCTCGGATGGGTACTCCACGTATGACGCGTCCGGCGGCTGAGACTCATCGGCCCGAGCGCGGCGCGTACGCGGTCCTGCGCGTCTCGACCGGCGCCGAGCTCGTCGAGGCCGAGCAGCGCAGCGCCGGCGACCGGCGGCACCTCCGCCGCGTGCACGTGGAGCTGCGGTCCCGCGTCGTGCAGGGCGCCCTCGATTCGCTCGTCGAGCCGCACGTTCCCCGCCTGCAGCAAGCCGCCGCCGAGCACGACGTCGACCGGCTCGTCCAGCAGGTCGAGC
Source organism: Gaiellaceae bacterium (assembly GCA_035651895.1). GTDB lineage: Bacteria > Actinomycetota > Thermoleophilia > Gaiellales > Gaiellaceae > PALSA-600. The sequence goes on along the minus strand of DASREW010000002.1, from coordinate 65,590 downwards.
CGGCGGAGCGCGGTGACGGCCATCGTCACGACCTCGTCCGCCAGGCGGTCGACGATCGCACCCGCAACCGCGTCCTCGTCCGCGAGCTCGAAGACGAGCGGCGCGAGCGAGCCGAGGTCGTGGAAGCGCACCTTCTTCGCGACGTACGCGCGCGCGAGCTCGACCGGCGAGGCGACGCCGAAGTGCGCGGGCACGCGCTGTTCGAGCACCGTCTTCGGGCCGCGGCCGTCCTCGCTGCGCGCCGCCGCCTCGACCGCGGCGAGACCGACGTCCGCCCCGCCGCCCCAGTCGCCGCTCACCGTGCCGAGCGAGGCGAACCGCACACGCCGTCCGTCCGGCGCGACCCCGACGCAGTTGATCCCGGCCCCGCAGGTGACGGCGACCCCCCACCCTCGCTCCGTGCCCGCGCGGAGCACGGCGAACGTGTCGTTCCCGACGACGACGCGCCCGGCAAGGTTGCGCGACTCCGCGGCGGCGCGATACGCCTCCTCCTCGTCGTCGAAGTCGACGCCGGCGAGCAGGAGCACCGCCAGATCGGCGCGATCGCCCACCTCGTCGACGAAGCCGGCGAGGACGTCCAGGCTGCCCTCGAGGCCAAGGTGGTCGGGCGAGCACTGCGGCCCGCGCACCGAGCCGATCACCTCGCCGTCCTCACGGACGAGGACGACGTCCGTCTTCGAGTTGCCGCCGTCGACGGCGAGGACGGTCCTCAGCGCACGGCCTCCTCTGCCATCCGCTCGAGCAGGCCGTCGACGAGCTCGAGCTGCCCGATCAGCGGATGCGCGAGCAGCGCCTTGCGGATGTCGGTCGCATCGCGTGTCACCGCGGCGCGCGCGGTCAGCCGCTCGTACGCCGCCGTGTGCTGCACGAGCCCGAGCATCTCCGGCGGCAGCGGGTCCTGCGGCAGTGGGCTCGCGCCGTTCCGATCGACCCGTGCGGGAACCTCGACGACATCGTCGTCTGCGAGACCGGCGAGCGTGTCCTCGTTCCGCACGTCGACCTCGTGCACGGCGCCGTCACCGCTCGAGAGCGAGGCAACGAGGCCGAGCGCCGCCTCGCTGTAGTAGGCGCCGCCGCGCTTCATCAGCAGCGCCGGGCGTTCGACAACGGCCGGATCGCGGTAGATGTCGAGCAGCTCGCGCTCGATCTCGCTCACGACCTGCGCGCGCGGCACACCCTCGAGCTGCTCGCGGAGCACCGCATCGTGCTTGTAGAAGTAGTGCAGGTAGTACGACGGAACCGCGTGCAGGTCTTCGAGCAGCGAGAGCGGCAGGTCGAGCTCGTCGGCCAGCTCCTGCCCGTGCTCGGCGAGCACCTGCGGGAGCACGTCCTCCCCGTCGAGCAGCACGCGGCGCACCCACGTCAGGTGGTTCAGCCCGACCTGGTCGACGACAACGCGCGCGGGCTCGACGTCGAACGCCGCAGCGAATCGCCGCTGGAAGCCGATCGCCACGTTGCAGAGGCCGATCGCGCGATGACCCGCGTCGAGCAGCGACCGCGTGACGATCCCGACGGGGTTGGTGAAGTCGACGATCCACGCATCGGGCGAGGCGAGCTCGCGCACGCGGTCCGCGATCTCGAGGACGACCGGCACGGTGCGCATCGCCTTCGCGAACCCTCCCGCACCGGTCGTCTCCTGGCCGATGCAGCCGCACGCGAGCGGCGCCGTCTCGTCGTGGAGCCGTGCCTGCTGGCCGCCGACGCGGATCTGGAACAGCACGAAGTCGGCACCCTCGACGGCGAGGTCGAGCTCGTCCGTGACGAGGAGCGACCCGCCGTAGCCGACGTGGTCGAGCATCCGCTTCGCCATGCCGCCGACGACCTCGCGCCGCCCCAGGTCGATGTCGTGCAGCACGAACTCGTCCACCTCGAGCCGGGTCAGCCCCGAGACGAGCTCGGGCGTGTAGGTCGAGCCGCCGCCGATGACCGCGATCTTCATGCTGCACTCTCCTTCAGCTCGTCGGGCTCGGCGAGATGGCACGCCGCGAGCCGGCCGGGACCGAGCTCCCGGCGCACCGGCGTCACCGTACGACAGATGTCGACCGCGAGCGGGCAGCGCGGCGCGAAGCGGCAGCCTTCCGACGGATCGACGACCCGCGGCGGCTCACCCGTGTCCGCGGCGTCGGCGAGACCGAGCGGCGCGCGCGGATCCGGAACGGCCGCGACGAGCAGCTGCGTGTACGGATGCTTCGGCCGGGCCAGCACGTCCTCCGTCGGGCCTTCCTCGACGAGATGGCCGCCGTACATGACGAGCACGCGGTCGGCGACGTAGCGCGCGCTCGCTATGTCGTGCGTGATGTAGAGGAACGACACGCCCTGCTGGGCACGCAGCTCGTTCATCAGGTTGAGGACGCCGACGCGGATCGAGACGTCGAGCATCGACACCGGCTCGTCGGCGATGATCAGCTTCGGCCGGAACGCGAGCGCCTGCGCGAAGCCGACGCGCTGCCGCTGGCCGCCCGACAGCTCGTGCGGGAACTTGCGAAACGTCTCCTCTGCCGGGACGAGCCCGACGGCGTCGAGCACGCGCAGCGCCTCGACGCGCCGCTGCTCGCGGGACAGCTCGCGCCGGTGCAGCTTGATCCCACGCTGAATCGCATGCGAGATGCGGTACGCGGGGTTGATCGAGCTGAACGGGTCCTGGAACACCATCGGCACGTCGCTCGCGTACGCGAGCCGCTGCCTGCGCGTGCGCAGGTTCGTGATCTCGCGTCCCTCGAACCAGATCTCACCGCTCGTCGGGCGGTAGATGCGCGCGAGCAGGCGGGCGATCGTGCTCTTGCCGCTGCCGCTCTCGCCGACGAGCGCGACGATCTCGCCGCGCCCGATCTCGAGGTCGACGTCGTCGACCGCGTGCAGCGTCTTCGGCGAGAGCAGGCCGCCGATCCGGAAGTGCCGTGTCAGCCCGACGGCCCGAAGCAGCGGATCGCTCATGCGTTCACCGCCTCGCGGTCGCGGTCATAGAGGACGCAGCGCACGAGATCGCCCTCGACGTCGTACACCGGGGGCGGGCCGGCGACACACCGCTCGTGCACGTGGGGGCAGCGCGGCGCGAAGCGGCAGCCCTCCGGCGGGCGGCGGAGATCGGGCGGCGAGCCGGGGATGCCCGTCAGGTGCTTCTTCTCGCCGCGGATGCTCGGGAACGCCTCGAGCAGGCCTTGCGTGTACGGGTGCAACGGCGCGTCGAAGCACTGCCGCGTCTCCGCAAGCTCGACGATCTGGCCGGCGTACATGACGACGAGCCGGTCGGAGAAGTGGCTGACGAGCGACATGTCGTGCGTCACGAAGATCACCGCGAAGCCGAGCTGCTCCTGCAGCTGCTTGATCTGCATCATCAGCGAGCGCTGCGCAACCACGTCGAGCGCCGACGTCGGCTCGTCCATGATCACGAGGTCGGGCGTGAAGAGCAGCGCCATCGCGATCATCGCGCGCTGGCGCATCCCACCCGAGAGCTGGTGCGGGAAGCTCTTCAGGTGAATCGGATCGATGCCGACGAGGCGCAGCACCTCCTCCGACCGCGCCTGGATCTGCCCGTTGCTCATCGTCGAATGCGCCTTGCACGCGTCGCGCATCTGCGCCTCGATGCTCAGCACCGGGTTGAGCGCGTTCATCGCGCTCTGCATCACGACCGAGAGCTCCCGCCAGCGGATGTGACGCAGCTGCCGGTCGCTGAGCTCGACCATGTTGTGGCCGTGAAATTGGATGCTGCCGCCGAGGATCTCGCCCGGCAGACCACCGCCGAGCAGCCGCGCGATCGCGTACATCAGCGTCGACTTGCCGCAGCCCGACTCGCCGACGATGGCGAGGAACTCGCCGCGGTCGAGATCGAAGTCGACGCGGTCGACCGGGATCACGTCGCCGCCGTCGGTCGCGTAGGCGACGCGCAGGTCGCGCACTTCGAGCAACCGCTCAGCCACGCTTCACCCGCCTCGGCTTGCGCAGCGCCGGGTTCGAGACCTCGTCGAACGCGTAGTTGAGCAGCGCGAACGCCGCCCCGAGCAGCGCGACGCACACACCGGGCATGACCGCCCACAGCACCATGTTCGCGCCGAGCGCCTCGTTGTTCTCGGCCCAGTAGAGCATCGTCCCCCACGAGAGCGAGTTCGGGTCGCCGAGACCGACGAACTGGAGACCGGCCGCGGTCAGCACGGCGTAGAGCGCACCGCCGAGGAAGCTCGCGACGATCAGCGACGTCATCGTGGGCAGGATCTCGAACACGATCACGTACAACCGGCGCTCGCCGCGCACGCGCGCCGACTGCAAGAACTCGCGGTTGCGCATCGAGAGCGTCTGTGAGCGCAGCTGGCGCGCACCGTACGACCAGCCGAGCGCGCCGAGCACGATCACGAGCGTCGCGAACCCCGCGTTCCGCTCGTACGCGGTCAGCACGATCACGAGCGGGAAGATCGGGATGACGAGCAGCACGTCGGTGAGCAGCGAGAGAAGCCCGTCGGCGATGCCGCCGAGGTACGCCGCAGACACGCCGATCAGCACCGCGAGCGCCGTCTCGAGCCCACCGACAGCGAAGGCGATCAACAGCGACTGCCGCGCGCCCCAGATCAGCTGCGAGAGCACGTCCTGACCGTAGGCGGTCGTCCCGAACCAGTGGTGCGACGACACCCCGAGCGCCGGCCGGAAGATCTCGGCGTTCGGATCGTCGGGGGCGAGCTGACCCGGGAACGCCGCCAGCACGACGAAGAAGAGCAGGAGGAGCATCCCGACGAGCGCCTTGCGGTTCCCCGCGATCCGGCGCAGCGCGCCGAGCCCGAGACGCGTGCGCGCGGGACGCATCGTCGCGGTGATCGCCGTCACTGCTGATCCCTCGTGCGCGGGTCGAGCAACGCCGTCGCAGCGTCGGCGACGAGGATCGCCGTGAGGACGGCGATGATGATCATCAGGAAGAGCGCCTGCATCAGCGCGTAGTCCTGGTTCTCGACCGCCTGCAGGAACATCCAGCCGACCCCGGGGTAGTTGAAGACGAACTCGACGAGGATGGCGCCGCTGACGACGAAGCCGAGCGACATCGCGAAGCCCGTCAGGTTCGGCAGGATCGCGTTGCGGCCCGCGTAGGTCCACATGATCCGCCACGGGCTGAGGCCCTTCGCGCGCGCCATCCGCACGTAGTCCTCGGAGAGCACCGAGATGGTGTTGTTGCGCATCGTCAGGATCCAGCCGCCGATCGACGTGATCAGGATCGTGAGCGCCGGCATGATCGAGTGCCGGAGCGCGTCGGAGATGAACGCCCACGTCCAGGCCTCGTTCGTCTGGATGCTGTAGCCGCCGTTCGCCGGCAGCCAGTGCAGCTTGATCGCGAACAGCCAGATCGAGATCAACGCCAGCCAAAAGTACGGGAACGCGGAGGTGATCACGAAGATCGGCGGCAGCATGCTGTCGAGGAAGCCGCCGCGGCGCCACGCACCGAGCAGGCCGATCAGCGTGCCGAGCACGAACGCGAGGATCGTCGTCACGCCGACGAGCGCGAGCGTCCACGGCAGCGCCTGCAGCACCTCGTGGCTCACCGCGTCCGGGAAGAACGTGAGCGACGTGCCGAAGCGGCCGCGCAGGATGTTGCCGAGGTACGAGAAGTACGCCGACACGAGGCTCTGGTGATTGTCGACACCGAAGGCGATCTCGAGCGAATGCAGTGCGGCCGGGTTGATGCGCCCGCGGTAGCGGGCCATCATCGCGATCGCCGGATTGCCGGGCATGAGGCGCGGGATGAGGAAGTTCGTCGTCACGGCCGCCCACAGGGTGACCAGGAAGAACGCAAGTCTTCTGGCGACGAATCTCATCCCGCGCCTCTCCGCCTCCTAGCCTTCGCCTAGCCCTTCGGCCTCAGGTGCAGGAGCGTCACGCCGATGTCCGGCGTCGAGTAGGCCGCCGGCTGCGCGAACGGGTTCGACGGCGTCGGCCAGCCGGTGATCGACTTGGTGCTGTACTGGTACCAGTCGACCTCCTCGGTGACCGGGATCGCAGGCACCTGAGAGGTCATCACGCCCGCGAGCTTCGTCACGAGCGAGTGCTGCGTCGCAGCCGACGTCGTCGCGCCGTAGGCGTTGATCCAGCTGTCGACCTGCTTGCTCGAGAACCGCTCCCAGTTGGAGCTCGCCGTCTGGCCGATCGGCGCGGAGTTCTTCGAGAAGAGCAGCTGCCGGAGCTCGTAGTACGGCGCCGGCCCGCCGGTCTCCGCCCCGTACGCGAGCTGGAACTTGCCCGCGTAGAGATCCGCGTCGTACGTCGTGCCCGACAGGTTCTGAGGCGTGATCTCGATCCCGACGGCCTTCAGCTCCTGCTGGATCACCTGCACCGACGCGACCCAGTCGGAGTAGCCGCCGATGTTGATGATCGAGAACGAGAGCGACTTGCCCGACGGCGACTTGAACACACCGCCCGACATCTTGTAGCCGGCCTTCGTCAGGATCGCCTTCGCCTTCGCGGGGTTGTACGCGTACTGCCCTTTGAGGCTCGCAGGCAGCCAGCTCTTGTACGTCGGGGTCACGATGCCTGTCTGGTTCGCCGGCGGCTCGTAGCCGTACTCGCCGATCTGCGAGACGCGCGAGCGGTCGATCGCGTACGCCATCGCCTGGCGCACCGGCAGCGCGAGCTGCGGGTTCGTCAGGTTGATGAAGATCGAGACGTTCGCAACCGGCGGGAACCAGATGTGGTGGTCCGGCGACTTCGACAGGTAGTAGCCCTTGATGTTCGGGATGAACTGGCTGCCCCACTGCGCGGTGTCGTCGGCGAGCTCCTGGTTCGCCGGGTCGTTCGACGTGAACGACGGGTAGTACACCGTGTCGATCTTCGGCAGGCCCTTCTGCCAGTACGACGCGTTCTTCTGGTACGTGATCACCTGCGGCGAGCACTTGCTCATCGTGTACGGCCCGGTCCCGATCGGATGCGGGTCGTTGTAGGTGACCGGGTTGCCGACGGACGCCCAGATGTGCTTCGGCACGATCGGGGTCTGACCGGCGATGTAGTAGAAGTACGGCACCGCGGACGTCTTGAAGTTGAAGACGACCTGGCTGCCCTTCTGCGCGACGCTCTTCAGGACCGACCAGTCGGCGTTCAGGTCGAGCGCCGGGTGCTTCTTCAGCAGGTCGAAGCTGAACACGACGTCCGCCGCGGTGAACGGCGTGCCGTCCGACCACCTGACGCCCTTGCGGATCGTGAACGTGAGCGTCTTGTTGCCGTTGCTCCACTTGTACGCGCTCGCAAGCCACGGTGTCGCCTTCGCGCTCTGCAGCGCGTTGACGTACACGAGCTCCTCGTAGACGGTGCCGAACGAGAGGCCGAGCACGGATCCGTTGTACGGGTTGAACCCGCACGTCCAGGTCGTGCCGCTCTCGTTCGAGATCGTCACCGAGCTCCCCGACGCCGCGTTCGCGCCGCCTCCCGTGCCCGCCACCACCGCCACCAGCACCACCAATGCCAGCAGCAGCGAGATCTGGAACCGCCTCATGCTCGACTCCTCCCTCGATCGCTACCGATTGTCTCCAACTGATCTCTGTCTTCGCTGTCATGCGCGGCCTCGACCGCCAGCGCGAGCGCTCCCACGAGCGCCGCCTCGAACGGAAATGCGCCCAGCACGAGCTCGGGCGGGAACGGGACGTTCTCGGCGAGGCTGCGCCGGAGCGGACCCTCGAGGCGGTCCCACGACCGGGTCATGCCGCCGCCGACCGCGATCCGCGCCGGATCGAGCGCAACGGCGAGATTGACGAGCGCGAACGAGAGCTCGTCGACGAACTGCGCGACGAGGCGCGCCAGGCGCACGTCGGTGAGTGCGCCGGCGAACACGTCCTCGGCGGTCAGCGCACCGTCGGTCGCGCGCGCCAGCGCGACGCCGCTGACGACGTCTTCGAGCCGTCCGCGCCGGCTCTGGGCGCGCAGGTTGTAGCCGATCTCCCCCGCGGCGCCGTTCGCACCCGTGATCACGTTCCCGCCGCAGACGATCCCGACCGCGAGGCCGGTGCCGAGATTGACGTAGACCGCGGGGTCATAGCCGGCGAGCGCGCCGAAGCGGGTCTCGGCCTCGGCCGCCGCCTTGACGTCGGTGGCGAGGCGCACCGAGACGCCGGGGAATGCCTCGGCGAGCTCGTCGCCGAGCGCGAGGTCCTCCCAGCCGTCGATCGCGGGCGCGAGCAGGATCCCGTCGGCCGCCGGAATGCCGAAGGTGCAGGCGCAGAGCGCCCGGATCGGGCGGCCGGCGACGAGCTCCCGGGCTGCCTCGACGCCGTGCCGGACGTTCCAGTGCGCGCCGCGCGCGGGATCGGTCGCGATGGTCGTCTCGCCGAGCCGCGTCCCGTCGAGGTCCGCGACCGCAGCGGCGATCTTCGTCCCCCCGAAGTCCAGTCCCAGGACAACGCCCCGTTCCAAGGAATAGGAAACTACCCTATTCTTTTCAGGGAGACAACCTCGTGACCGCAGTCGCCGCCCGCCCCCAGCTGATGCGCGCGCTGAACGAGCAGTTGCTGCTCGAGCAGATCCGCGCCGCCGCCCCGGTTTCCCGGCCCGAGCTCGCGCGGCTCTCGGGCCTGTCGAAGCCGACCGTCGCCCTCGCGATCGACGGGCTCGAGCGCGCCGGGCTCGTGCAGGTCGCCGGTCAGCGCACCGGCGTGCGCGGCCCGTCCGCCCTGCTCTACGAGCTGCGTGCGGACGCCGGCTTCGTCCTCGGGCTCGACGTCGGCCGCGAGTACATCCGCGGCGCGCTCTCCGACCTCTCCGGCTCGGTGCGGGCAAAGCTCAGCCGCCGCGCGCCGGCCGCGAGCGCGCGCTCGCGCGTCGGCGAGCTGGCTGCGCTCGCGGACGAGCTGCTCACCGCGGCATCGGTGCGCAAGCGGCGCGCGCTGCTGCAGACGGTCGTGGGCAGCCCCGGCGTCGTCGATCCGGCGCGCGGCGCGCTGCGGATGGCGAGCAACCTCCCGGGCTGGGAACAGCCGCACGTGCTGTCGGAGCTCCGCCGGCTGCTCGGGCCGGAGACGCTCGTCGAGAACGACGTCGACATGGCGGCGGTCGCCGAGCGCGCGCACGGGCACGGTCGCGACGCGTCGACGTTCGCATTCGTCTCCGTCGGGACCGGCATCGGCATGGGCGTCGTCATCGACGGCAAGCTGCATCGCGGTGCGCACGGCGCCGCGGGCGAGATCGCGTACCTCCCGATCGAGGACGGCGGCGCCGACCCGCGCGAAGCGCGCCAGCGCGGCGCGCTCGAAGCGGTCGCCTCGTCGGCGGCGGTCGTCCGCTCCGCCCGGACGCACGGGCTCGAGGGCCCGCTCTCCGCCCGGCGGGTGTTCGCGGCCGCCGCCAAGGGCGACGAGCGCGCCCGCGCCGTGGTCGCGCGCGAGGCGGCGCTCGTCGCGAAGGCGCTCGCGTCGATCATCGCGGTCGTCGATCCCGAGCTGATCGTGCTGGGCGGCGGCATCGGCGGCGCGGCGGGCTTCGCGACCGAGGTCGCGCGCTCGCTCGAGCAGGTTGCGCCGTTCGTGCCGGAGCTCCGCGTCAGCGCGCTCGGCGAGGACGCGGTCGTGCAGGGGTGCCTGGCTGCCGGGACCGAGCTCGCCTGGGAGCGGGTGCTGCAGTCACGAACGCTGGTCTAGGGATGAGGCCAGCCGCGGAGCTCGTACGGGTCGCTGCCGTCGGCAGGCTCGCGGCGGCGCTCGACGACCCGCCAGCGGCCGGCGTCATAGCGAAGGAAGGTGAGGACGCGGTACTCGGGACAGCACACGACTTTCGCCGGTCCGGGCTCGTCGAACCAGAGCAGGCCGCGCTCGGCTCCCCACGCCGTCTCGGTGATCGAGCGGTCGCGGTAGACACGCCGCACCCGGCCGCGAACGTCCCCGTACACGGCGACGAGCGCGACGGCGTGGTTGCAGTCCTTGCAGAGAATCGTCACGAGCAGGTCGTCGTGACCGTCCCCGGTGACGTCCGCCAGCCGGACCGAGTGCCCGTCGAGCGGGGCGGCCGAGTCGTGCACGAGCGTGTGCGGCATCCAGGTGGAGCCCAGCGGCCCCACCCGCTGCCGGCGCCAGAGCGTCAGCACGTACCGTGCCGCGGGCCGGCCGGGCTCGAGCAGGCGCCGCGGCAGTGTGAAGTGCCAGGCAACCGCGATCTCCGGGACGCCGCGGCCGGCGGGCACGAACCAGACGTGATCGAGCATCCCACCCGCCGGCACGAGCTGGGCCAGGTCGACGTCGGCGGCCCGCGTCCCGAACGCGCTCACGGGCCGCGGCGCGGGGTTGCCGTGGGCGAGCACGAGCGCGACGACGAACGCGAGCGCTCCCATGGCCACTCTCTACCATGCCCGGCGTGTGGGGTCGTCGCCTGCTCGTCGCGGTGGTCGTGGCCGCGGTGCTGTTCGCTGCCTTCGCGGCCGCGGCGTTCTTCTGGTCCGGCGCAACGCTGTCGGGCGACCCGGTCGCGCTCGCGCGCCTGAAGCTGCAGCCGCTCGCCGGCTCGGTGCGGTCGCTGCACGCGGTCGGCCCGGCGGGGAGCCCGGTCCCGCTCCGCGACGTGCACGGACGGCTCACCCCGACGGCGAAGGTGGAGCCGGGCGAGCATATTCGCGTCGACGTCGTCATCCGTCGGTCGCGCTGGATCGGCTGGCTCGCAGGCCGCACCCGGCACGAGACGCTCACCGTGACCGCTCCCGTCACGAGCGTCGTCGATCGCTGGCCGTCGCTCTCGCCCGACGGGACGCTCGCCGTCCGCTTCACCACGACGCCGGCGGCGGTGCTCGTCGGCGGGAAGCCTCACAGCGCCGCGTCGCGAACGGTCTCGCTCGGGAAGCAGCCCGCGACCGGGACGATCCGGATCGCCGCCGCCGCGCGCCCCTGGGAGAGGCCCGGCGCGCCCGTTCGCGTCAGCTGGTTCCCGAAGACGCCGGCGCCCGCCGTGCAGATCTCCCCCGCGCCCAGCGCGCAGATCTCGGCGCTCGCGCAGATCCGCCTGACGTTCGCGCAGCCGGTCGGCTCGGCGCGCCCGCACTTCACGCGCAGCGTGCCCGGCCACTGGTCGCTCGCCGACAGCCACACGCTCGTCTTCCATCCGGGCTCGCTCGGCTTCGGGCTCGGCACCGACCTCGAGCTGCGGTTCCCCGACCGCGTCACGCTCGTCGGCAGCGGCGCGACCCGAACGCAACGGTCGTTCGACTGGACGGTTGCATCGGGCAGCCTGCTGCGGCTCTACCAACTGCTCGCACAGGAGGCCTATCTCCCGGTCGTCTGGAACCCGACGGGCGCCGACGTCCCTCATACGCCTGCAGCCGAGATCAAGGCCGCGATCGACCCGCCGCAGGGGACGTTCAGCTGGCGCTTCCCGAACACGCCATCCCAGCTGACGACGCAGTGGAACCCGACGACCGTCACGCAGATCGAGCGCGGCGCCGTGATGCAGTTCGAGCACGAGCACAACCTGACCGTCGATGCGATCGCCGGCCCGCAGGTCTGGCGCGCGCTGATCGCCGACGCGATCGCGGGCAAGCGCCACAGCGGCGGCTACAGCTACGTCTACGTGCACACGTCGTTGCCCCAGCTCATGACGCTGTGGCACGACGGCAAGGTGATCCTCACCTCACCCGGCAACACCGGCATCCCGGCGGCGCCGACCGCGCCGGGCACGTTCCCGGTCTTCGAGCACATCCCCGTCGGAGAGATGAAGGGCACGAACCCGGACGGCTCGCACTACGACGACAAGGGCATTCGCTGGATCAGCTACTTCCACGGCGGCGAGGCGCTGCACTCCTTCAACCGCGCCTCGTTCGGAACCCCGCAGAGCCTAGGCTGCGTCGAGCTGCCGCTCGCCGCTGCCGCCGAGGTCTGGCCGTACACCCCGATCGGCACGCTCGTCACGATCGAGAACCCGTCGTGACCGGAGCTCGCGCAGCGCGAGCAGACCGAGCAGGCCGACCGCAAAGCACGTGACGCCGCCGACGCCGAGACCGACGCGCGCACCGGCCCACGCGATCACCCAGCCGATCACCGGCCCGCCGATCGGCGTCGAGCCCTGGAACGCGACGAACCAGAGAGCCATGACGCGGCCGCGCATCGCCGGATCGGCGCGCAGCTGCAGCGTCGAGTTGCCGACGGCCATGAACGACACGCTCGCCGCACCGACGAGCGCGAGCGCCGGCAGCTCGAGGGCCATCGACGGCGCGAGGGACGCGAGGATGATCACGCCGCCGAACGCGAACGCCGCTAGCACGAGCGGACGCAGGCCCGTGCGCCCGCGGGCAGCGCTGAAGAGACCGCCGACGACCGCGCCGATACCCATCGCCGCGGTCATGAAGCCGTACCCGGTCGAGCCGCCATGCAGGACGCGGTGGTCGAGCACCGGCAGGCTGACCCCGAACTCGTAGGTCAGCATCCCGGCGAGACCCATCATCACGAGCGGGACGGCGAGCTCCGGCGTGTGGCGCACGTAGCGCAGGCCTTCACGGAGCTGGCCCTTCGCGCGCCGGGCGCGCGGGCCGAGGTGCAGCTCCGACACGTCGAGCCGCACGAGCGAGGCGACCACCGGAACGAAGCTCGCCGCGTTGACGAGGAAGCAGACACCGGTGCCGACGCTCGCGATCAGCAGACCGGCAACGGCGGGCCCGATCGTGCGAGCCGCGTTGACGAGCGTCGAGTTGAGGCTCACCGCGTTCCGCAGCTCGTTCGGGCCGACGAGCTCGAGCATGAACGACTGCCGCGCCGGATTCTCGAAGGCGTTGTTGAGTCCGAGGAGCATCGCGAGCACGCCGACTTCCCAGAAGCGAATTGCGTGCGTGACGGTCAGCAGCCCGAGCACGAGTGCCTGTACGCCCATGAGGCTCTGCAGAAAGACCATGAGGCGCCGCCGGTCGACGCGATCGGCGACGACACCGCCGTACGGCCCGAGCACGAGCACCGGCAGCGTCTGCAGCGCGGTGATCAGACCGAGATCGACGCTCGAGTTCGTCAGGGTGAGCACGAGCCAGCCCTGCGCGATCATCTGCATCCACGTACCGATCAGCGAAACGGCCTGGCCGCGGTAGTACCGGCGGTAGTTCGGGACGCTCAGTGCGGAGAAGGTGCGCCGGCCGGCGCTGCGGATCTTCAGCTTCATCCGCTAGAGACGCTCCGCCAGCTCTTCGAGTGCGGGTAGGGCAGCAGCGATCGCCTCGCGGTCCTGGTCGCTCGCGGCGCCGAGCGCGCGCGCGAGCACGTCGTTGCGCTCGGACCGCGCGCGGTCGTGCAGCTTGCGCCCGGCGGCGGTGGGAACGACGAGCGCCGAACGGCGGTCGGCGGGATCCGTCTCGCGGCGCACGAGCCCCGCGTCCGCGAGGTTGCCGATCGCCCGCGAGAGCATCGTCGGGTTCATCCCTTCGCGCGCTGCGAGCTCGCCCGCCCCGATCGAGCCGGCGCGGACGACCGCGAACAGCACGGCCAGCTGGGTCGGGGTCAGCGACGCGCTCGTCTTCGTCTGGCGCAGCCGCCGCGAGAGCTTCCCGAGCACCGCCCGGAGGCGGGCAACGTCGTCTGCGGTCAAATCTTTGCTTATCGGCAATACTTGCCTCATGGCAATCATTGTAGCGTACGCGCCGTGAGCCTGCCGCCACTCTCCGTGCTCGATCTCGCGCCGATCGTCGAAGGCGCCGACGCGGGCATCGCGTTGCGGAACTCGCTCGACCTCGCCCGTCACGTCGAGCGCCTCGGCTACCGCCGCTTCTGGCTCGCCGAGCATCACAACGCGGTCGGGATCGCAAGCGCGGCGACGGCGGTCGTCATCGCGCACGTCGCGGCCGGTACCAGCACGATCCGGGTCGGCGCGGGCGGCGTGATGCTCCCGAACCACGCGCCGATCGTGATCGCCGAGCAGTTCGGAACGCTCGAGGCGCTGCATCCCGGCCGGATCGACCTCGGCCTCGGCCGCGCTCCCGGCACCGACCGGCTGACCATCCTCGCGCTCCGCCGCGATCCGACGAGCGCCGACACCTTCCCGCAGGAGGTCCTCGAGCTGCAGCGCTACCTCGCCGACCCGGTGCCGAACCAGGCGGTGCGCGCGACCCCCGGCGCCGGTTCGAAAGTGCCGCTCTGGATCCTGGGCTCGAGCCTGTACGGGGCGCAGCTCGCGGCCGCGCTCGGGCTTCCGTACGCGTTCGCCTCCCACTTCGCACCGGAGGCGCTGCTGCCGGCGCTCGAGATCTATCGCGAGCGCTTCGAGCCGTCGGAGCAGCTGCAGGAGCCGTACGCGATGGTCGGCGCGAACGTCTTCGTAGCCGACACCGACGACGAAGCCCGGCGCCTGTTCACGTCGGCGCAGCAGTCGTTCACGAACATCCAGCGTGGCCGGCGCGGGAAGCTACCGCCGCCGATCGACGACATCGAGTCGTACTGGTCGCCCGCCGAGAAGGAGCGCGCGTCGGCGATGCTGCGCCGTTCGTTCGTCGGCGCACCGGAGACGGTGCGCGAGGGGCTCGCGGCGTTCGCGGCCGAGACCGCTGCCGACGAGCTCATCGTCGCCGCCGCGATCCACGATCACGACGCGCGCAAGCGCTCCTACGAGCTGCTCAGCGAAGCGGCAGCGCGATCGTGAACGTCGAGCCGCGGCCCGGGACGGACTGCACTTCGACCTCGCCGCCCATCTGCGTGATCAGCTCGCGGATGATGTAGAGGCCGAGGCCCGACCCGCCGACGCCGCGAGTCATGCCCGGATCGAGGCGATAGAACTTCTCGAAGATCCGCGCATGCTCGTCGGCGGGGATGCCGATGCCCTCGTCGCGCACCGTGACGACGCCGGCCCCGTCGCGGCGCCGGACGTCGACGACGATCCGGCCGCCGTCGGGCGAGTACTTGACTGCGTTGTCGAGCAAGTTCTCGATCGCCTGGCGAAGCCGGTCCGGGTCGGCCGCCACGGTGATCTCCTCCGCCGGCAGCGACGGCTCGAGCGTGACCGACGGCGGCAGGCGGTGCGCCGTCGTCTCGACGATCCGCCGGCAGAGCTCGCCGAGGTCGCACTCCTCGAGCGAGAGCTGCACCAGCTGGCGCTCGAGCTGCGCCGACGCAAGCATCTGCTCGACGAGGTAGCGAAGCCGCTCGGACTCGGTCTCGATCATCGTCAGGAACTCCTCGTGCGTCTCGGCGGGCAGCTCGTGATCCGCCCGCCGGATCGTGCGCACGGCCCCGTAGATCGCGGCGAGCGGCGTGCGGAGCTCGTGGGCGGCGGTCGCGACGAACTCCGAGCGCATGCGCTCGAGCTCGTGGTCGGGTGTGAGGTCCCGAATGACGACGACCCGGCCGCCCTCGAACCGGGTCTCCGTCGCAGCGAGCCAGCGGTCGTGTCCCTTCAGCTCCGCCTGAACGGGTGCGAGCGCAGTCACGGCGTCGACCGCTCCCGGAGCGACATCTACCAGCGGACTGCCGATCGCCGCACCGGTTCCCACGCCGAAGAGCTCAACCGCAGCGGGGTTCCAGTAACGGATCGTCTCCTGCTCGTCGAGGAGGACGACCGCCTCCGTCACGTGCGCCAGCGCGCGCGACGCCTCGGCGCCTTCCTCGGCTGCGCGCCGCGCCTCCTCCTCCGAGCGGTAGAGACGATGGAGCCGCGCCGGGATCTGCACGAGCAGGGCGCCGGCGATCAGCAGGCCGACAAGCACCACCGCCGCCAGGAACAGCACCGCGGTGACGAACGTCGAGTGCTGCTCGTGCCGCGCCTCCTGCACGACGTTCCCCGCGTCCGTCTCGAGCGCGAACGACACGCTCCGGAAGCGGTCGAACTGCGCCTTGCCGGCGAGGAGCTCGTCCTGCGCGCGCCGCTGACCGGCCGGACCGCTGCGCACGAGCGCGATCTGGTGCGCGTAGAACCGCTCGAGCCGGGCGACGGCCCGCCGGGCGGCCGCAAGGTGCTGCGGAATGTTCGGGCCCGAGCTCTGGCTCGCGGCGATCTCGGCGAGATCGCGGCGCACGCCGACCCGGCCCAGCCGGTACGGCTGGAGCGCGCTCGCCTGGCCGCTGATCACGTACCCGCGCACACCGGTCTCCTGGTCCAGCATGTCGACCAGCAGGTCTTGCGTCGACGCGAAGATCGGCGCTGCGCGATCGACGTAGCGGTCGTTCGCGAGCGCGTAGATCCGATGTGCGGCGTAGGCGCCCGCTCCGCCGAGAGCGAGCATGACCGCGATCAGGAGCAGGAAGGCGAACCGCGTCGAGCGCCGGGCCGCCGACGCGGTGTCTCGGTTCGCCACGTTCGGCGCTCTCAAGCCGGCGGCGATCCGTGCCTCAGCCGCCAGACGCCGTCGGGGCCCGACCGTCCGAGCTCGTCCAGGTTGCGGCGCAGCCGCTCGGGAAGCGTGACAGGGTCGAACGGCTTGACGATGTAGTCGATTGCGCCCGCGGCCCGGCCGCGGGCGAGGTCGTCCGCCGAGCCGCGCGCGGACATGAAGACGACGGGCGTGTCGCCGATCCGCGCGGCGAGCTCGTGCCCACCGAGGTCTGGGAGCATCACGTCGAGCAGGACCAGATCGTAGGCATCGCGTTCCGCGAGCGAGAGGCCCTCGGCGCCTGTTGTCGCGGTCGTCACCGCGAAGCCCTCGAGCTCGAGGTTGAACCGGCAGAGAAACGACATCGACACGTCGTCCTCGACGATCAGCACCCGGGGCGGCGCCTGCTCGGCGGCCTGCGGCGTGCCGTTCGAAGGGACGGGCGCGACGGATGGAGCGAGGTGGGACTCCACGTCCGGCCCCTCGTCATCCCCCATCCACGCCCGGGCAGACCCCGCCATCGCAGGCCGGAATCTAGCGCGTAGGAAAGCTCAACGGAAGCACCCGGACGGGGGCCGCGAGCCTGGCTACGTCGCCGACGACGGCAACAGCCGGCGACGCGAGGCCGCGCGCCGCGGCGGCGATCGTCCCCAGCGTCCCGACCCGGACCTGGGAGTCCGGGAGCGAGAGCCGCGAGATGACCGCCGCGCCCTCGTCCACCGGCCGCCCGGCGAGGATCAGCCCGTCTGCGATGTGCTCCAGGCGACGCAGGCCCATGAAGATGACGAGCGTCCCGGGCGTCGCCGCCAGGTGGTCGAAGTCGAGGTCGCCTCCGTCGGCGGACGTGCCCGTGAGCACGGTGACCTGCGCCGCGACGTCGCGCGTCGTGAGCGGGATGCCCGCCAGCCCAGGGAGCGCGGTGAGCGTCGAGACCCCGGGAACGACCTCGTACGGCACGCCCGCGGCGGCGAGCGCCTCCACCTCTTCGTAGCCGCGTCCGAACACGAACGGGTCGCCGCCCTTCAGGCGGACGACGCGGCGGCCGCGACGCCCGTGGTGCACGAGCAGCTCGTTCACGTCTTCCTGGTTGAGACCGTCGCGTGCGATGCGCGCCGCTCCCGTCGCCTGCATCACGAGCTCGAGCGACACGAGCCGGTCGTAGACGAGCACCTCGGCGTTGCGCACGAGCTCGAGCGCCTTCACCGTGATCAGCCCCGGGTCGCCCGGACCCGCGCCGACGATCGCAACGACGTTCATGTGAGCGCCGCCTCGACGAGGTGCCGGAAGAAGTCGCGCCGCGCTTCATAGGTCGGCAGCTCCTGCTTCGCCCACGGCCGCAGCGCTTCGAGACGGTGCGCGAGCGCGACGTGCTCGGGCCCGATCAGCTCGGCCACCTCCGAGCGCAGCCGCTGCGCGAGCGCCGGTGACGCGCCGCCGGTCGAGACGCCGACGACGATCGGGTCGCGGCGAACGATTGCCGGCAGGATGAAGCTGCAGAGCTCGGGATCGTCCGCGACGTTGCACGGCACGGAGCGCTCGTCGGCGGCACGCGAGACGGCGGCGTTCACAGCACGCACGCTGGTCGCGGCGACGACGAGGAAGCGCCCGACGACGTCGGAGCGCGCAAAGCGCCGTTCGATGACCTGCACCGGGAGCGCACGGAGCTCGTCGTCGACCTCCGGCGCGACGACGCTCACCGACGCGTCGCAGTCGACCAGCCCCTGCACCTTCTCGAGCGCCACGCGCCCGCCGCCGACGACGAGGCAGTCGCGCCCGCGCAGGTCGAGACATGCCATGTAGTAGTGCGTCATGCCGCCACGCTCTGGATGCGCGCGCCGTTGTGGTCGAGCCGCACCGACGTCTCGAGCCCGCCCGCCTCGAGCGAGAGCGTGAAGGCGCCCGGTGCGATCGCGGCGATCGACACCGCGTCGAGCTCCTTGCCGGCGAGGACGCGCAGCGCCTCCGACACCTCGCGCGCGCTCGCCGTGCGCGCGCGTCCGCGCGGCAGCTGCCGCAACGTCGCGAGCGCAGCCTGTTCGCCGCCTGGGCCGTGGTACGCGCGGATGCGTCCCGTCTGGAGCGCGAGCTCGAGCACCGACTCGAGCAGCTCTTCTTCGACGACCTCACCGGCGTCGAGCTCGGCCGCGAGCCGGGCGAGGTGCTCCTTGTCGCGCGCGAGCGCAAGCACCGCCTGCACCTCCGCGAGGGCCACCTCGCGCGCTTCAGTCCCCAGCTTCATCGCCCACCAGCGCCCGCAGCTCGTGCTCGAAGCCGCCCGTCTCGATCGCGCAGTGGATGCCGCACTCCTTCGGCGCGTTCGTCTCCCACCACCAGCGGCCCGCGCGCAGGTCCTCGCCCTTGGCGGTCGGCCGCGTGCACGGTGCGCAGCCGATCGAGGTGAAGCCCTTGTCGTAGAGCTCGTTGTACGGCAGTTCGTGCTCGCGCACGTAGTCCCACACCTCGTCCTCGGTCCACTCGGCGAGCGGGTTCAGCTTCACGATCGCGCCGTGGTCGTGGTCGATCTCGACCTTGCGGATGTCGCTTCGCGTCGCCCACTGGTCGCGGCGCAGGCCGGTGATCCACGCGTCGAGCCCGCCGAGGTAGCGCTGCAGCGGCAGCACCTTGCGCACCTGGCAGCACAGCAGGCGGTTCTCGACGCTGCGGTAGAAGAGGTTCGGCCCGTGCTTTCCGACCATCGCGCTCACGGTCGCCGCCTCGGGCGAGAGCAGGTCGAGCTGCAGCCTCGGGTACCGCTCCCGCATCCGCTCGATCAGCTCGTACGACTCCTGCGGTAGGCGGCCGGTGTCGACGCTGAACAGGCGCACGCTCGGATCGAGCTCGTACGCCATGTGCAGGAGCACGGCACCGTCGGTCTGGAACGCGGTCGAGATCGCGATCTGCGGCGAGAAGCGCTCGAGCGCCCACGCGAGCAGCGCCTCGGGCTCCTCGCCCTCGAACTGCACGCTCAGCTCACCGGCTTCGAGATCATCCAGCAGTTCTGTCGCCACGTGCCTCCCTCCCCGCGAGCTCCGCGAGCTCGTCGTCCGATGTGCGGTCGCAGAACGACCGGAACGTCTCGCCGTCGGCCCGCGCGTCGACCCAGCCGCGCACGAGCCCCACGACCGCGGCATCCAGCTCGTCCGTGGGCACGCGCCGGAAGACCGGCCGCGCAATTGCAGCGGGGCGGTCGAGGCTGCCGCGGAGGTAGATGTCGTAGGCCTGTTGCCGCCGCCCCTCCTCGTCGCGCACCGTCGTCCCCTGAAAGCCGAGATCGCCGACCCAGTGCTGTGCGCACGCGTGCGGGCAGCCGTCGAGGTGCAGCCGCAGGCCGTCGAGCGCACCGCGCGGGAACCGCTCTTCGAGCAGCTGCACGAGGCCGTCCATGCGTGACTTGGTCTCGGTGACCGAGAAGTTGCAGTGCGGCTCGCCGGTGCAGGCGATCGCATTGCCGCGCAGGTCGCCCGCGTCGAGCGGCAGGCCGATCCGCGCGAGATCGGCCGCGATGTCGTCGCTCGTCGCGACGACGAGATTCTGCTGGCGCGTGATGCGCACGTCGTGACCGAGCTCCGCGAGCGCGATCATCTGGTCGCCGCTGATCAGGCCGAGGTGGACCGGGACGCCGACGTAGCCGTCGTGGACGCCGAGATGCACGCCGGGCGCGGGCAGCTGCGGCAGCGTGAAGTCGGCGAGCGTGCGTCCGAGACGGGCCTCGGCGCGCTCCCGCATGCCTTCCGGGCCGATGTCGTCGATCATGAACTTCATGCGCGCCTTCACACGCGATACGCGGTAGCGCAGGTCGTCCTGCCACTCGTCGACGATCGCCGCGAGCACCTCGACCGCCTCCTCCTTCGGGACGAACACGCCGAGGTCGCGCGCGATGCGCGGCACGGACGAGAGCCCGCCGCCCACGAGCACGCCGAACCCCTCGCCTCCCTCGTGGAGCACCCCGACGAGGCCGATGTCGTTGATCTCCGGCGCCGAGCACGCGTCGGTGCAGGCCGTGATCGAGATCTTGTGCTTGCGCGGCAGGTCCGAGTACGCCGGGTTGCCGTAGAAGAACGACGCCGCCTGCTCCAGCACCGGCGTGGCGTCGAAGAGCTCCCCGTGGCCGAGCCCTGCGACCGGGCAGCCGGTGATGTTGCGCACCGCGTCGCCGCAGCCGCCTGCAGAGGTGAGCCCGGCCGCATGCAACCGGTCGAACACATCCGGGAGCGCGCCGAGCTCGAGGTAGTGGAGCTGCACGTTCTGGCGCGTCGTCAGCTCCGCCTCACCGTGCCCGTACGTGTTCGAGAGCTCGCCGAGCGCGCGCAGCTGGTGCGGCTGCAGGATCCCGCCCGCGATCTTCACCCGCAGCATGAACGTCCCGATCTTCGGCTTGTCGTGGTAGAGCCCCCACCACTTGAGCCGGACGATGTCCTCCTCCGGCACCTGCTCGTAGCCGGCGGCGATCAGCGCCGGCAGCTCGTCGAGCATGCCGAGCGGGCTCTTCTCGCGCTTCAGCCGCTCGACCGAATTGCGCTTGAGGACGAGCTCGAGGGTAGGGGTGTCTGTGGCTTTGCTTGCCATTTGCGGTCGCTGCGGGTGAAAAGAAGGCGCGCGACCGCTAGCCGGTAATCCGGCAGCAGCCACACATGCGGTGCATCGAGGGAGCGGAGACGCTCACGCCCGTGACCATAGCTGCTCTACTTCAAAAAGTAAAGTCATGCGATGCTCAGCTCGGTGAAACAGCTGCTCGGCAACCGCTACGGCCGCGCCGGCGTGAGCTTGCTGACGCTCGTGGCGCTCACGGCGATCGTCGGCCCATACGTCGCACCGGGCGACGGATCGATCTTCGAGATGCTCTCCGACCGGAACGCGGGCCCGACGTGGTCGCATCCGTTCGGCACGACGAGCGGCGGCAACGACGTCTTCTCGCAGGTGCTGAAGGCGACGCCGCTCACCCTCGAGATCGTGCTCGGCGCGACCCTGCTCGCACTCGTGCTCGCGGTCGTCGTCGGCGTGAGCGCAGGCGCGTTCGGCGGCCGCGTCGACACGTGCCTGAGCGCATTCACGAACGCGTTTCTCGTCATTCCCGCGCTGCCGCTCGCGATCGTGATCGCGGGCGTGCTGCCCCGCGACCAGCACACGTCCCTCGTGACGATGGCGATGGTCGGGCTCGGCACGTGGGCCGCCGAGGCACGAGTGCTGCGGGCGCAGGCGCTCACGCTACGCAACTCCGACTTCGTGGCAGCCGCAACGCTCGCCGGGGAGCGGCGACTGCGCATCGCGATCGCCGAGCTCGTCCCGAACATGGCGAGCCGGATCGCCGCGGGCTTCTTCTTCGTCGCGATCCAGGCGACGATCATGCTGGCGACGCTCGACTTCCTCGCGTCGCTGTCGCGCGGCCGCTTCGCGCTCGGCGACACGAACGGCGCCACGTGGGGCTCGCTGCTCGCCGTCGCGGAGACCGGCCAGGCGCTGCTCACCGGCACGTGGTGGGACTTCGCGTTCCCCGCGCTCGCGCTGCTCGTGACGGCAGCGGGGCTCGTGCTGACGATGTACGGCATCGAGCAGCTCGCCGACCCGCGGTTGCGAGGCCGCGCGCCGCTCGGACGCTTCGCCTTCGGCCTGCCGCGGCTGCGCCGGCCCGAGCTCGGCTCGCCCCTCCCCGCGCTCGCGACGTTCGCGGCCGCGACACCGCACCTCGGCCGCTACCTCGCACGGCGCCTCCCGGTCTACCTGCTCGCGCTCTGGATCTCCGGGACGGTCGCGTTCGCCCTGCCCCGGCTGGCGTGGAACGGCAGACTGGTCGCGCCGCCGCCGACCGGCTCGTTCTGGAGCGGGTACGGCCACTTCCTGCGCACCCTCGGCTTCTCTGCACCCGGCGTCGGCACGTCGGTGCGCGAGTCGCTCCCGTTCTCGCTCGCGCTCGTCGGCACGGCGACGATCGTCGCATTCGCGATCGGCACCGCACTCGGGCTCGTCGCCGCGTGGCGTCGCGGCGGCGCGTTCGACGGCACCGTCACGACCACGACCGCGGTCATCTGGACCGTTCCCGCTTTTGCCGTCGCAGGCATCGCGCTCGAGTGGCTCGGCGTCACGTGGAACCTCTTTCCGTTCCAGTGGGCGTACGGGCTCGACGTCGTGCCGTCGTGGAGCTGGCGCTTCGTCGGCAGCGCCATCCATCACGCCGAGCTGCCGCTGATCGTTCTCGTCGTCGCGAGTCTCGGTCTCTGGGTGCTGAGCATGCGCACGGTCACGCTCGGCGTCGCGAACGACGACTACGTCCACTTCGCGCGCGCGAAGGGCCTCTCGGAGTCGCGGATCATGGTGCGCTACGCCGGGCGGAACGCGCTGCTGCCGACGATCACCGGCTTCGCCGTCGCATTCGGGCTCGCGATCGGCGGCGTCCCCGCGCTCGAGGAGGTCTTCAGCTACTCCGGCGGCGGCTGGGAGCTGCAGCAGGCGGCGATGACCGGCAACCTGCCGCTCGTGCAGGCGCTCGTCGTCGCGATCGCGGTGTCGGTCGTCGTCGTGAACCTGCTCGTCGACGTCGCGCAGGTCATGCTCGACCCGCGGCTGCGCACCTAATACTTCAAAAACTGCAGCTTCGCGCTTGACGCCGTCCGCGGCGCGTGCAAGTCTGTGGCCACGCGCGGCGGCCACGACGCCACCCGCGGAGGCAATGTGGCCTCAGGACTCGGAGTTGCGAGCCCTGGGGCCTTTTTGTGTTGCGCGAACGACGGACGACGAATGGAGGCCCGATGCTCTACCCGCACTGGTTGAACCCCGGAGACAACACGTGGCAGATGACCGCCGCGACGCTCGTCGGACTGATGAGCGTCCCCGGCCTCGTCGTCCTGTACGGCGGCGTCATGCAGAAGCGCTGGTCGGTGAACAGCATGATGCTCGCGTTCGTCGCGTTCGCGCTCGTGCTCGTCGTGTGGGTGCTGTACGCCTTCAAGATGGGCTTCGGCAGCCCGATCCCGATCGGCGGCAAGTCGGGCTTCTTCCACAACTTCCTCGGCAAGCCCGGCCCGGTCCTCGACCACAAGGGCCTCGAGGGGCAGGGCAAGATCCCGAATCTCGGCGCCGCCGGCGTGCTCGACTTCCCGCAGTCGTCGCTCGTCTACTTCCAGTTCGTGTTCGCGGCGATTACGCCGATCCTGATGCTGGGCTCGGTGCTCGGGCGCGTGAACTTCAAGGCGTGGATCCCGTTCGTCCTCCTCTGGATCAGCGTCGTGTACACCGTCAACGCCTTCCTGATCTGGGGCGGCGGCTGGTTCGCGCAGCACGGCGCAGTGGACTTCTCGGGCGGCTACGTCATCCACCTGTCGGCGGGCGTCTCCGGGTTCGTCGCCGCGTGGGTGATCGGGCCGCGCCTCGCCCGCGACCGCGAGATCGACGCACCGAACAACCTGGCGATGGTCGCTCTCGGCGCCGGGCTCCTCTGGCTCGGGTGGAACGGCTTCAACGGCGGCGATCCCTACAACGCGGGCTTCGATGCGTCCGCGGCAGTGCTGAACACGAACCTCGCGACCGCGGTGGCGTTCCTCGTGTGGGTCTGCTGGGACTTCCTCACCGGCCGCAAGCCGTCGCTGATCGGGAGCGTCAACGGGATGATCGTCGGGCTCGTCGCGATCACGCCCGCCGCCGGCTTCGTCAACGGCTACGGGGCGATCATCATCGGCGTGGTCGCGTCGTCGATCGTGTACCTCGCGTACAACTACCTCTCGCTGCTGCGCCCGTTCCGCAACATCGACGACACGCTCGGCGTCTTCTACACGCACGGGATCGCCGGGGTCGTGGGCGGTCTGCTCGTCGGGCTGCTCGCGGACTCGTCGATGCAGGTCGTCCCCGGGTTCTCGGTCACCGGCAGCCTGCACCTCTTCAAGTGGCAGCTGATCACCGCGCTGTGGGTGATCGGGTTCTGCGCCGTCGCGACGTTCGCCCTGCTCAAGCTCGTCGGGCTGTTCGTGCCGCTGCGCATGAGCGAAGAGGACATGGAGACCGGCGACCTCGCCGTGCACGGGCACGAGGTCTATCCCTCCGACATCCCGTCGCTCGGGTTCCCGGGAGGCATGTCCTCGCTGCACTCACCGTCGACGTCGCCCGCAACGCAGTCGTAGATGGCGAACGTCATCGTCTCCTACGACGGCACGGACTCGGACCGCGACGCGCTCGCGCTCGGGAGGCTGCTCACGCAGGCGGGGGCGTCCATCGCCCTCGCCTACGTGCGGCACGCACACGAGACCGAGTCCTCGCGCGAGCGGCTCGCCGAGCAGGACGCGGAGGCCCTGCTGTCGGCCGGAGCGGAGCAGCTCGGCGACCCGGGAATCGCGACCCACGTCGTCCTCAGCGGCTCGACGCCCGACGGGCTCCGCGACCTCGCGCTTCGGACCGGCGCCGACGTGCTCGTGTTCGGCTCGGAGTACCGCACCGCGCCCGGGCACGTCGACCCGCAGGCCTCGGCGCGCAAGCTGCTCGACGGCGGCCCGATCGCGGTCGCGCTCGCGCCGGCGGGCTTCCACGAGCAGAACGGGTACCGGGTCGCGTCCGTCGGCCCGGTCGGCGAGGACGGCGACCCGTGCGTGCTCGAGACGGCGGCGGCGATCGCCGCGCGACTCGGCGGCACGGTCGCGGAGCGCGCCACCGCAGGTGTCGACCTGATGGTGGTGGGCTCGAAGCCGGAAACCGTGACCGGCCGGGTCCGGATCGGAGCGGCTGCCGAGTACTTGATCGAGCTCGCCCGCTGCCCGGTGCTCGTCCTCCCTCGCGGAGTGGCCGTGGAGTTCTGATGGGCACCCGCGAGCTCGGCCTGTTCGCTGCCGTCGCCGCGGCAACGGTCACCGGCACGGCCCTGGGCATGAAGTCGAACCGCGCCTCCCCGGCAACGGGCCCGTCGTGCATCGCCCACGCCGCAGCCGGCGTGATGGGCGGCGGCACGTGGCACCTGTGCGGAGCGCAAGCCCGCGCGTACTGTGCGAGTCGCGCAGCCGACGGGCAATGCGGGCGCCTCAATCAGGTTCGGGCACGAGCGCGCGCAGCTCCCTGAGCGACAGCTCGTCCTGCAGCATCGTCCCCGGCCCCGGATGGCCGACGGGGTCGATCAGGATCGTCCGCCCGTCGTCGCTGGCGATCACGTTGTAGGGGTTCAGGTCGCCGTGGGCGATCCCCTTCGCGTGGAGCTTCGCGATCGTTCGCTCCACCGCCTCGAGCCGCCGGTGCGCTTCCTCGACTGCGCCAACGTCGATCAGCTCGCGCAAGGTCACGCCGTCGATCCGTTCCAGCATGTAGCCGACGAGCTCGCCGTCGGTGTTCCGCACGAGCCCGACCGGCAGCGGGATCGCCGACGGCGCGAGCCGGTGCATCGCGACCAGGCGGTCGAACTGGCCGCCCAGGTTGTCGGACTTGAGCAGCGACTGGATGCCCGAGTCGAGCGGCGGCGCGTAGCGCGGCCACAGGTACTTGAAGACGACCTCGTCCGCGGCGAGCCCGTGCCGGCGCAAGGCCTCCCGCAGCTCCGTTCCGTCGGCGACCTCGAGGTCGACGACGTAGCGCGGCCTGCGGGGAACGGGCTTCGTCCGGCGCCGGGGCAGCCTCATCCCGGAACCGTAATGCGCCTCGACGCCGGGAATGTCCGAGATGCTTCAATAGTTGAAGCACGTACACGAACTGAAGGAGCATCCCCTTGTCAGAACTGCTGCTGATCCCACTCGAGGACAGCGTCGTCTTCCCGAGCATGTCGGTGACGCTGACCGTCGAGACCGGCGAGGCCGAGCGCGTCCTGCTCGTGCCGGTGCACGAGGGCGAGTACGCGGCCGTCGGCACCGTTGCCGAGGTGGCCGAGTCGCTGCGCCTGCCCGGCGGTGCGCGCGCCGTCACCCTGAACGGCCTCCATCGCGGCGTCGCCGGCGCCGCCCGCACCGGCCCCGACGGCCGTCTGCGCGTCGAGGTCGACGAACGGCCGGACGAGATTCCGCCGCGCGTCAAGACCGCTGAGCTCGAGCGCGAGTATCGCGCGATCGTCGAGGAGATCCTCGAGCTGCGAAACGCCGACGAGCGCATCCGCGACTTCGTCCGCGCGATCAGCGAGCCCGGCGCCCTCGCCGACACGACCGCGTACGCGCCGGACGTCTCGTTCGCGTCGAAGGTCGAGTTGCTCGAGACGATCGACGTCGTTGAGCGCCTCGAGCTCGCGGTGCAGCTGCAGCGCGAGCGGCTCGCCGAGTTGCAGGTGCGCCGCCGCATCCGCGACGACGTCGAGTCCGGCGCGCAGAAGCAGCAGCGCGAGTACATCCTGCGCCGCCAGATGGAGTCGATCCGGAAGGAGCTCGGCGAGGACGACGCATCCGCGGCCGACGACTACCGAACGAAGATCGACGATGCCGAGATGCCCGATGCCGTGCGCGAGCAGGCCGAGCGCGAGGTCGCTCGGCTCGAGCGGATGGGCGACCAGACCGGCGAGTCGCAGATGATCCGCACCTACCTCGACTGGTTGCTCGCCGTGCCGTGGGGCAAGCGCTCGGAAGAGCGTCTCGATCCGGGGCACGCGCGCCAGGTCCTCGACGCAGACCATGCGGGGCTCGACGACGTGAAGGAGCGCATCGTCGAGTACCTCGCCGTGCGCAAGCTCCGCGAGGAGCGCGGCATCGAGGCCGACAAGCGCTCGGGCGCGATCCTGACGCTGATCGGCCCGCCCGGCACCGGCAAGACGTCGATCGGCGAGTCGATCGCCCGCGCCCTGAATCGCGAGTTCGTCCGCATGTCGCTCGGCGGCGTGCGCGACGAGGCGGAGATCCGCGGGCATCGGCGCACGTACATCGGCGCACTGCCCGGCCGTCTGGTGAGAGCGCTACGCGACGCCGGGACGATGAACCCGGTGATCCTGCTCGACGAGGTCGACAAGGTCGGCGCCGACTGGCGCGGCGATCCGTCGGCGGCGCTGCTCGAGGTGCTCGACCCGGCACAGAACCACTCGTTCCGCGACCACTACCTCGACGTCGAGCTCGACCTGTCGCAGGTCGTGTTCATCGCCACCGCGAACGTGGCCGAGACGATCCCCGGCCCGCTGCTCGACCGCATGGAAGTGATCCGCTTCGACGGCTACACCGTCGACGAGAAGGTCGCGATCGCCCGCGGGTATCTCTGGCCGCGCCAGCGCGAGCGGAACGGCCTGCGCGAGGACGAGGTGTCGATCGACGACGCGACGCTGCAGACAATCGTCTCCGAGTACACACGCGAGGCGGGCGTCCGCCAGCTCGAGCGGGAGCTCGGGAAGCTGCTGCGCAAGACGGCGACGAAGATCGTCTCGAACGCCACCGAAGCGCCGGTCGCCGTCGATCTCGAGCTCGTGCGCGACGCACTCGGCCGGAAGCGCTTCTACCAGGAGTCGGCCGAGCGCACCGCCGTCCCCGGTGTTGCGACCGGCCTTGCCGTGACCGGCACGGGCGGCGACGTGCTCTTCGTCGAGGCGACCTCGATGAAGGGGCGCGACGACCTCGTGCTCACCGGCCAGCTCGGCGACGTGATGAAGGAGTCGGCGCGCATCGCCCTCACCTACGTCCGCTCGCACGCGAACGACATCGGCGTCGACGAAGACGCGTTCGACGAGCACTCGTTCCACGTGCACGTCCCGGCCGGCGCGATCCCGAAGGACGGGCCGTCCGCAGGCGTCACGATGACGACGGCGCTCGCGTCGCTCCTCACCGGCCGCCCGGTGAAGCACACTGTCGGCATGACCGGCGAGGTGACGCTGCAGGGCCGCGTCCTGCCGATCGGCGGGCTGAAGCAGAAGGTGCTCGCCGCGCACGCGGCCGGTCTCACGGACGTGATCCTGCCGGAGCGCAACCGCGCCGACCTCGACGACGTGCCGGCGGACGTCAAGGAGCAGATGACGTTCCACCCGGTGATGACGCTCGACGAGGTGCTCGCGCTCGCCCTCGAGCCGGCGCCGGCGGCGCATGCGCTGCCGTAGCTGCCGGCCGATGCCCGAGGAGGTCCGCCGCCTGGCGGGCCTCCTCGAACGGCGCTACTCGGTGTCGGTGATCTGGGCGTCGTACGAAGGCGCGGCGCGCTTCGGCGAGTTCGCGCAGTCGGTCGGCCCCGTGCCGCCGGCGACGCTCGCAGCTCGGCTCACCGAGCTCGAAGAGGAAGGCATCCTCGAGCGCGTGCTCGTCGAGTCGAGGCCGCCGCGCGCCGAGTACCGGCTCACGCCGCGTGGCCGTCAGCTCGCCAAGCTGATCAGCGCCCTGAACGCGCTGTGAGCACGCTCGGGCGGCTGCTCGAAGACCGCGCGACGCAGTCGCCGGAGCGGGCGGCCTTGCGCTTCGACGGCGAGACGATCAGCTACGCCGAGCTCTGCGAGCGCGCTGCGGCTGCCGCCCGCGTCGTCCGGTCGCACGGCGCGGGTGCCGTGGCCTTCGTGCTGCCGAACCGGCCGTCGTCGGTCGCCGCCTTCCACGGCGCGCTGCGCGCCGGGGCGACGGTCGTCCCGCTCAACCCGCTGCTCAGCCGGACGGAGATCGAGCAGCGTGTCGCCGACTCGGGCGCGACGCTGCTCGACCCGGACGACCTGGTCGGCGAGCCCGACTTCGCGATCGCGCCGCACGCGCCGGACGATGTCGCGGTCGTCCTCTACACCTCCGGCACGACCGGCTCGCCGAAGCGGATCGAGCTGACGCACGGCGGCCTGCGGCTGAACGCAGAGCACATCGCGAGCTCCGCACTCGGCCTACACGAAGACGACGTGCTCTTCGGCGCCGCGCCGCTCGCGCACGTGTTCGCGCTGAGCGGCTGCATGAACGGCGCGATCGCCGCGGGCGCATGTCTCGCGCTCGTACCTCGGTTCGAGCCGCACTCGGCACTCGCCGCGATCGAGCGCGACGGCGTCACCGTGTTCATGGGCGTTCCGGCAATGTGCGCGGCGCTGCTCGCCGAACCGGGCGCCTCGCCCCGGCTGCGGCTCGCGCACATCGGCGGCGCGCCGCTTCCACCGGAGACGCTGCACGCATTCGAGGAGCGCTTCGGCGCGGTAGTCCGCGAGGGCTACGGCATGACCGAGGCCGGAGGAGCGATCGCCGTCCAGGCGGCGGACGACCGGGTGCCGGGCTCTGTGGGCCGCGCGGTGCCGGGCGCCGAGCTGCGGCTCGCCGAGGACGGCGAGCTGCTCGTGCGCGGCCCGACGCTGATGCGCGGCGCGGACGACTGGTTCGCCACCGGCGACATCGCCCGCATCGACGAGCGCGGCAACGTCTTCATCCTCGACCGCAAGAAGGACGTGATTCTCCGCGGCGGCTACACCGTCTACCCGCGCGAGGTCGAGGACGCGCTCGCGTCGCACCCCGCGGTTCGCGAGTGCGCCGTCGTCGGCGTGCCGCACCCCGTGGTCGGCGAGGAGGTCGTCGCGCTCGTCGTCGCCCACGGCTGCAGCCCGGAAGAGTTGAAGGCGTACGCCCGCGAGCGCGTCGCGGCCTACAAGTACCCGCGCCTCGTCGTGCTCGTCGACGAGCTCCCGCACGGGCCGACCGGCAAGGTGCAGCGCCGCGAGATCGACCGCAATGCGCTGTCAGACCTTCTGTAGGCCGACGTAGTTCTCGGCCAGCGACGTCGCGGCGGCGTGCGACGTCGTCACGTAGCGCAGCTGGGACAGCTGGAGCCGCACGTCGAACTCGTCACCGCCCGGCTGGATGTGCAGCATGGACGTCATCCACCAGGAGAAGTGCTCCGCCCGCCAGACGCGGCGGAGGCAGTCGACCGAGTACCTGCGCAGGAGCTCCTCGCTCCCGTCGCGGTACCACGCGATCAGCGCGTTCGCGAGCAGGTGCACGTCGTGCAACGCGAGGTTCAGTCCCTTCGCCCCGGTCGGCGGGACGATGTGCGCGGCGTCGCCTGCCAGGTAGAGCCGGCCGTGCTGCATCGGCTCCGCGACGAAGCTCCGCATCCCGGTCACACCCTTCTCGAGGACCGGCCCCTCGTTGAGCGACCAGCCGTCGAGCGCGGTACGCGTGCGCAGCTCCTCCCAGATGCGCTCGTCAGGCCACTCGTCGAGGTTCTCGTCGGGGCGGCACTGGAGGTAGAGCCGGCTGCGCGTCGGCGAGCGCAGGCTGAGCAGCGCGAAACCGCGCGGATGGTGCGTGTAGACGAGCTCCTCGCTGGAGGGCGCCGCGTCGGCGAGGATGCCGAGCCAGCCGAACGGATACTCGCGCTCGAAGGTCTTCAGCACCTTCGCGATCGCCGGCCGGCAGACGCCGTGGAACCCGTCGCAGCCTGCGATCACGTCGCAGTCGACGCGGTGCTGCGCGCCCTCGTGCTCGTAGAGGACGTACGGCGACGCGCCTTCGAAGTCGTGCACGCTCACGTTCGACACCTCGAAGTGCAGCGGCAGCTTGCGGCCGAGGCGGTCGCCGATCAGATCCTTGACCACCTCGGTCTGCCCGTAGATGACGATGCGGCGACCGCCGGCCAGCTCTTGCAGCGGCACGTGATGGCGCTCGCCGCCGAACTGCAGGTGGATGCCGCCGTGCGGGATGCCCTCGCGGTGCAGCCGGCCGGCGACGCCCGCCCGCTCGAGCAGGTCGACCGACCCCTGCTCGAGCACGCCGGCGCGGATGCGCGCCTCGACGTACTCGCGGCTGCGATCTTCGAGCACGACCGATTCGATCCCGGCGACGTGCAGCAGCGCCGCGAGCGTCAGGCCTGCCGGCCCCGCGCCGACGATCGCAACCTGCGTCTTCACGTCGAGAGCCCGAGCAGGCGCGCGGCGTTCTCCTTCAGGATCAGCGGCCGCACCTCGTCCTTGAAGCCCGCCTGCTCGAAGTCGGCGAGCCAGCGGTCGGGCGTGATCATCGGGAAGTCCGAGCCGAAGAGGACCCGCTCGCGCAACTGGGTGTTCGCGTAGCGCACGAGCTGCGAAGGGAAGTACTTCGGCGACCAGCCGGAGAGATCGATGTACACCTGGCTCTTGTGGAGCGCGACCGAGATCGCCTCGTCCTGCCACGGGAACGACGGATGCGCGAGCACGATCTTCAGCGTCGGAAAGTCGACCGCGACGTCGTCGACGTACATCGGGTTCGAGTACTTGAGCCGGATCCCGCCGCCGCCGGGCAGCCCCGTGCCGATTCCCGAGTGGCCCGTGTGGAAGAGCGCCGGCAGGCCGGCCTCGGCGATGACCTCGTAGAGCGGGTAGTGCTCGCGCTCGTTCGGGAAGAAGGCCTGCAGGTTCGGGTGGAACTTGAAGCCCTTGACGTTGTGCTCGGCGATCAGGCGCTTCGCGTCCTCCACCGCCGTCTTCCGGTGCGGGTCGACGCTCGCGAACGGGATCAGCACGTCGGGGTTCGCGGCGGCCGCGGCGGCGATCTCCTCGTTCGGGACCGCCGGGCGGCCCGTGACCGTCTCCGCATCGACGGTGAAGACGACGGCCAGCATCTTGCGCTCGCGGTAGTACGCGGCGACGTCGTCGACGGTCGGCGTGCCGCCTTCGCCGAAGTACGCGTGCGCCGCCTCGCGCCACTCCGGGCGGAGCCCGTCCTCGCCGTGGCGCCCCACTTCGGCGTGCGTGTGAACGTCGATCGCGACGATCTCGTCGAGCGAGAAGCTCATGTCTCGTCCAGCACCTCCTGCGCGATCGCAAAGGCGCGGTTCGCCGCCGGCACGCCGCAGTAGATCGCCGATTGCAGCAGCACCTCCTTGATCTCGTCCGGCGTCAGGCCGTTACGCAGCGCGGCGCGCACGTGCAGCGCCAGCTCGTGGTGGTGGTTCAGCGCGACGAGCGCGGTGAGCGTGATGCAGCTGCGCGTCTTGCGGTCGAGCCCGGGCCGCGACCAGATCTCGCCCCACGCGTAGCGCGTGATCAGCTCCTGGAAGTCGCGCGTGAAGTCGGTCGTGTTCGCGATCGCGCGGTCGACGTGCTCGTCGCCCAGCACGTCCCGCCTCGTCTTCATGCCGTCGTCGGTCACAAATGCTCCTTCAGCAGGCGGTTGAACTCCTCCGCGCATTCGACGTTTGCGAGATGCTGCGCGTCTTCGATCACCCCGAGGCGCGCGTCGCGAAGGAGCGACACGATCTCCTCGCCGTGCGGCGGCGGCGAGGTCGGGTCGTTGCGCCCTGCGATCACGAGCGTCGGCGCTTCGATCCGCCGCAGGTCGCCGCTCCCTTCCCAGCCGGCGAGCGCCTCGCAGCAACGTGCATAGCCCTCGGGCTCGACCGACAGGAACATCGCGCGCCAGCGCGCGACGTCGGGATAGCCCGGACTGAACCAGCGGCCCATGACTGCGTCGACGATCGCCTCGAGCCCGGCGCTGCGCACAGTTCGTGCGCGGTCGCGCCACTGCTGTGCGTCGCCGAAGCTCATCGAGGTGCACGCGAGCACGAGCTTCTCAACCCGGTCACGCGCGACGGCGGCCACGCGCATCGCAACGGCGCCGCCGAGCGAGAGACCGACGAGCGAGAACCGGCCGTCGACCCGTTCAAGCACCTGAGCCGCGAGCGAATCGATGCTGACGCCGTCGACGAGCGGCGCGGCGCCGTGTCCGGGAAGCTCGAAGCAGACACCGGATCCCAGCTCGCCCTGCGGCTCCCACATGGCCGCGGTCGCGCCCAGCGACCCGCAGAGGACGAGCGTCACGAGCGGTACCTCGCAAGCGCGCGGTCGACGAACACCCCAGCTGCGCCGAGGTAGTCCTCGGGCTGCGACACGTCGACGCCGAGCGCCTCTGCCTCCGACAGCGTGTCGGGGACGATGTTGTCGCGCATCCGCTGCGCGTCGACCTGCAGCGACTCGAGCGAGCGCGCGACCGCGTCGACCGCGCCGCCCGTCGCGGCCAGTGCCGTCGTGAGGGCATGCCACTCCGCATGCCAGGCGCCGGCTGCGCGCTCGTGCTCGGCCGCCATGCTCTCGAAGAGCACACCGCAGTTCGCGCGCGCATGCCGTTCGCAGGCGGACGCAAGCACGGCGGCCGTCGGGTTCTGCTTGTGCGGCATGGCCGACGACTCGCCGCCGGGGCCTTCGCTGACCTCACCCACCTCGGTCTGCGCGAGCAGAACGATGTCGCGCGCGATCTTCCCGGCGACGCCGGCGGTGAGCGCGAGCGCACCGGCGATCCATGCGATCGGCGTGCGGATCGTGTGCCAGGGAAGCTGCGGCTCGCCGAGATCGAGCTCGACGGCGTAGAGACGAAGCACCTCCGGCCCCTGATCGCCGAACGAGGCAAGCGTCCCCGCCGCGCCGCCCAGCTGCGCCCAGAGGCCGAGCCGCTCCAGCGTGTACCGGGCGTCGAGCAGGCCGACGAGCCAGCTCGCCGCCTTCGCCCCGAACGTCG
Source organism: Gaiellaceae bacterium (assembly GCA_035651895.1). Classification (GTDB taxonomy): domain Bacteria; phylum Actinomycetota; class Thermoleophilia; order Gaiellales; family Gaiellaceae; genus PALSA-600. The sequence continues at coordinate 32,083 of DASREW010000002.1, read as the reverse complement.
TCGGCACCGCCTGCTGCAACAGCGTGCGCGCCGCCATCACCGTGTCGCGGTGATCCTCGGCCTGCCGTGCGCAGGCATCGACCGCGCGGCTCAGGGCGCCGTCGACGATCCGGAGCGCGTCGCGCGCGACGAGCATCGCCGCCGAGTCGAGGATGTCCTGGCTCGTGGCGCCGCGGTGCACCGCCGCTGCATGCGGCTCCCCGACCTGCTCGCGCAGCGCGCGCACGAGCGGGACGACCGGGTTGCCCGAGCTGCGTCCCTGCTCGACCAGGGCGGCGAGGTCGTAGCGGTCGACCTCGCACGCCTCCGACACCGCCGCCGCAGCCGCCGCGTCGACCGTGCCGGCGAGCGCCTGCGCGTTCACGAGTGCGCGCTCGGCCTCGAGCAGCGCGGCGAACCACGCGCGCTCCGAGACCGCCTCCGCGAGCTCGTCGGGAACGAAGATGGCCGAAAACGGGTTCACTCGGAGAAGAAGACTGTCTGACGCTCGCCCTGCATGCGAATGTCGAAGCGCAGCGCGCCGTCTTCCTGCTCCGCGACGAGCGTGGCGCGAGCCTCCGCCGGCAGCGAATCGAGCAGCTCGTCCGAGGCGCCCGGCGGATACAGGAGCGTCAGCTGGTGGCGCAGGAGCCCGCGCGCGAGGACGTGCACGTACAGCCGCGGCTCGGGCGGGTCGATCGTGAACTCGAACATCCCCTGCCCGTCGGTGCCGCAGCGCCCCCACTTCCGGCGGGACGCGTCCCACACCTCGATCACGCCGTCGGCGATCGGCTCGCCGGCGCCGTCGATCAGGCGGCCGTGCAGCCGCAGCTCCGAGCCGAGCTCGTTCTCGTCGCGGCGGCAGAGCCCGATCGAGAAGAACGGCCCGACGGTCTGCGAGGGCGTGCGCATCAGTCGATGTCCGGCGGCGTCGCCCCGCCGCCGCGGCCGAGGATGATGTCCCACTCGTACGCGAGCGCCCACTCCGGCTGCGTGTTCGCGAGGTCGAAGCGCGCGACCAAGAGCGCGCGGGACTTCGGGTCGCGCACCGCGTGCATGATCGGATCGAGCTCCTGCAGCGGGTCGCCGGGGAAGTACATCTGCGTCACGAGCCGGTCGGTGAACATCCGCCCGAACAGCGAGAAGTGGATGTGGGCGGGCCGCCACGCGTTGTCGTGATTCCCCCACGGGTACGAGCCCGGCTTGATCGTGACGAAGCGATAGCCGCCGTCGTCGCCGGTCAGGCAGCGCCCGGCGCCGGAGAAGTTCGGGTCGAGCGGCGCCGGATGCTGGTCGACCTCGTGGTGGTAGCGCCCGCCGGCGTTCGCCTGCCAGATCTCGACGAGCGCGCCGCGCACCGGCCGGCCGTCTTCGTCGAGCACGCGGCCGCTCACGATGATGCGCTCGCCGATCGGCTCACCCTCGTGCTGCCGCGTCAGGTCCCAGTCGAGCTCGCCGAGGTCGTCCTCGCCGAAGACCGGCCCGTCGAGACGGTGCAGCTCCTCGGGCAGCGTGACGAGCGGGCGGTCGGGCGCGCGGAACCGCGTCGAGCGGTAGCCCGGGTAGTCGACCTGCACCTCCCAGCCGAAGTCCGGATCGTCGGGCAGGACGAGGTCGCTCACTCTCTCCCTTTCGTCTTCAGCGCGCGCAGCGCGGCCAGCTCGGCGTCGGTCGGCGCCGCGGTCTCCTCGACGTCGTCGGCCACCTTCAGCTCCCAGCCGGTCGCAGCGCGCACATCGTCGACCGTGGAACCGGGATGGACGCGCGTGAGCGTCAGCTCGCCGTCGCGCGGCTCGAGGATGCCGAGGTCGGTGACGACGAAACGCACGCGCTCACCGCTCGACGTTCGGAAGTCGAGCTGCTCGACGAACGCGCGCGGCGAATGGCGCAGCATCACGAAGACCTCGCGCACCGAGGTCGCGATCTCGGGCGCGCCGCCTCCGCCCGGCAGGCGCACCTTCGGCGTCGCGTAGTCGCCGATCACGGTGCTGTTCAGGTTGCCGTGCCTGTCGATCTGCGCCGCACCGAGGAAGCCGACGCCGATGCGGCCGCCCTGCAGCCAGTACGCGAACATCTCCGGCACCGACACCACGGCGTCCGCCGTCTCCGCGAGCTCGCCGTCGCCGATCGAGAGCGGCAGCTGCTGCGGTTTCGCGCCGATCGTGCCGCTCTCGTAGATCAGCGTGCAACCCGGCGCGTGCGTGCGCCGCGCGAGGTTCGCCGCCAGGCTCGGCAGCCCGATCCCGACGAAGCACACGGTGTCGCTCGTCAATCGCCGCGCCGCCTCGACGGCCATCATCTCGTCGGCCGTGTACGTCATACCGGCACTTCTTCGAGGACGTGCTCCCGCATCCATGCCGTGAACGTGTCGCGGTCGCGGCTGATCTGCTCCCACTCGACGTAGAACGCGTTGTCGCGGTCGTAGTAGCCGTGCGCGTACGACGGACGCGCGCCGCCCGGCACGCACGCGACCGCGTCGATCGTCCAATGCGGAATCGTCATCGCTCCCGCCTTCGGCTCCAGCTCGTCGACGATCTCCTCGACGGTCACGAGCGAACGCGCCGAGGCGAGGACGACCTCCTTCTGCACCCCGGTGATCCCCCACAGCTGCACGTTCCCCTGCCGGTCGGCCCGCTGCGCATGGACGATGCCGACGTCCGGTCGGTGCGCGGGAACGGCTGCGAGCTCCTCACCGGTGAACGGGCACTCGATCCGCCGCACACGCGTCCGCGCGGCGAGGTCGCTGCCGAGGTAGCCGCGCAGGACCCCGAACGGCAGGTTCGACGCCCCCGCCGCGTACGCCACCGCCATGCCCGCATGCGAGTGCTCCTCCAGCTCGAGCGGCGCCGGCCAGCCGTGCTCGACCGCGTCGCGCAGGCGGTGCAGCGAGCCCACGCCGGGATTCCCGCCCCAGGAGAAGACGAGCTTGCGCGCACACCCCATCCCGATCAGCTGGTCGTAGACAAGGTCGGGCGTCATGCGCACGAGCGTCAGGTCGCGCAGCCCCTGCCGGATGATCTCGTGGCCGGCGGCGTGCGGGATCAGGTGCGTGAAGCCCTCGAGGGCGACCGTGTCCCCGTCCGTGACGAGCTCGCGAATTCCCTCGGTGAGCGAGACGATCTCGGCCATCAGAACGGGAACGGGTGCCCCGCACCTCCCTGCACGGTGATCCAGCGGAGCTCGGTGAACTCGTCGATCACCGCCTGGCCGCCGAAGCGGCCCCAGCCCGAGTCCTTGACGCCGCCGAACGGCATCTGCGGCTCGTCGCCGACCGGCTGGTCGTTGACGTGGACGATTCCGGACTCGATCTGCTGCGCGAGCGCGAAGCCGCGGTCGGTGTCCTGCGTCATGATCGCCGCGCTCAGGCCGTACGGCGTCGCGTTCGCGCGCGCGACCGCCTCCTCGGCGCTGTCGACGACTTCGACTGCGACCACCGGGCCGAACGTCTCGAACTTCGCGAAGTCCGAGTCGGCCGGAACGTCCGTGAGAACCGTCGCGCGGTAGCAGGGCCCGACCGCCTCGCCGCCGGCAAGCACCTTCGCCCCCTTCGCGACGGCGTCGTCGACGCGCTCCTTGACCATGTTCACCGCGGCCTCGTTGATGAGCGGGCCGATGATCGTGTCCGGCTCCTTCGGGTCGCCCGCCTTCAGCGTGCCCGCCTTCGCCGCGAGCTTCTCGGTGAACGCGTCGGCGATACCGCGCTCGACGAGCACCTTGCGCGCCGACATGCAGATCTGGCCCTGGTGCAGGAACGCGCCGAACGTCGAGGCGTTGACCGCGTATTCGAGGTCGGCATCGTCGAGGACGATCAGCGGGTTGTAGCCGCCGAGCTCGAGCACGACGCGCTTCAGCTGCCGCCCGCACGCCTCGGCGAGCCGGCGACCGGTCTCGGTCGAGCCGGTGAAGTTGATGCGCCGCACCGCGCGGTTCTCGACGAGCTCGTCGCCGATCGGCGCCGCTTCGCCCGGCGCGTGCGTGACGATGTTGAGCACGCCGGCGGGCAGCCCCGCCTCGGCGAAGATCTCGCCCCAGACGAGACCGCCGACGACCGGAGAGAGCTCGGACGGCTTGAGCACGACCGTGTTGCCGAGCGCGAGCGGCGCGGCGATCGAGCGTGCCGACAGGATCAGCGCGGCGTTCCACGGCGCGATCGCGCCGACGACGCCGACAGGCCGGCGGATGCCCATCGCGAGCGTCCCGGGATGGTCGGACGGGATCACCTGGCCGACGGGCGCGTACGCGGCGGCCGCAGCCTGGCGCAGCAATCCCGGCACGAAGCCCATCTGGAACATGCCGAAGCCGAACGTGCAGCCTGTCTCGCGCGCGAGCAGCGACACGATCTCGTCGCGGCGCGACTCGAGGATGTCGGCCGCCTTGAGGAAGATCACCTGACGTTCCGCCGGCACCGACTGCGACCAGGCCGGGAACGCCGACGCGGCTGCGTCGACCGCGCGCTTCGCATCCTCGCGCGTGCTCTTCGGAACGAGGGCGAGAGTCTCGCCCGTGAACGGGTCGCGATCCTCGAACGTGCCCCCGCCGGAGGCGGCCCACTTGCCGCCGATGAAGTTCTGGTGCTCGCGCACCTCGGAGACTGTCGTCATGTCCTAGCTCCTTTCACAACTCGTCGTGCGTCGACTTTCGCAGTCCGTCTCAGGCGGTAACCGACCGGCATCACGCGCACCCCGGTCCGCTCCTCGAGCGTGCCCCAGATCCCGCGCGGCAGGACGAGCGCGAACGCGATCGCGGCGGCGCCGAGCCCGACGAGGTACCAGACGCCGGAGTTCGACCATTCGTTCTGGATCAGGAAGAGCACGATCGCCCCGATGATCGGGCCCTCGAAGGTCCCGAGCCCGCCGACGATGACCATGAAGATCATCCACGCGGTGTAGTCGACGCCGAAGATCGACGTCGGCTCGATGAAGAGCGTGTTCGCGAGCGTCATCGCCCCGGCGGCGCCGCAGCCGAGCGCGGCGATGACGAACAGCAGCCGCTTGCCGGCGACCACGCGGACGCCGACCGACGCGGCCGCCTGCTCGTCGTCCCGGATCGCCTGCATCGACGACCCGAAGCGGCTGCGCAAGAGCACGAACAGCAGCCCGAGGAAGAAGATCACCATCCCGAGCGTCAGCCAGTACGTGTAGTGCTGGCGCTGCGACGGCGTGTAGTAGTTCAGCTCGATCAGCGATGTCCCCGTTCCTGCGCCGAGCGACTGGTCGAGCGACACGAGGATCGCGGCGGCCTCGGCGACGACCCACATGCCGATTGCGAACTGGGCGCCGCGGAAGCGCAGCACGAGGAACGACAGCGGAATCGACACGCCGCCGCAGAAGAGCGCGGCGACGATCATCGCGCGGTACGGATTCCAGTTGTGGTTGCAGAGCCAGACCGTGCCGTAGGCGCCGAGTCCGATGAACGCCTGCTGTCCCACCGACACGAGACCGCCGTAGCCGGCGAGGGCATTCCACATCGATGCCATTAGGACGAGGATCAAAAGCGAGGTGAGCTTCTCCTGCGTCGCGAGCCCGAAGACGAGCGGCACGAACATGAGCGCGATGGCGAGCGCGAACGCGAAGCCGGTCGCGGAAGCTGAGAGCCGTCCCCACCGCTGGACGATCACTGCGTCGCTCCGCGAAGGCTGAAGAGGCCGCCGCGCGGCGATGCGAGCACGGCGAGAAACACGAGGTGGCCTGCGAGCACGGCATACGACGGGTCGATCTGGGCGCCGATCGTCTGCGCGACGCCGAGCACGATGCCGCCGGCGAGCGTCCCCCAGAGGGAGCCCATGCCGCCGATGACGACCGCCTCGAAGGCGAAGATCAGCTGCGTCGGCCCGGCGAACGGGAAGAACGTGGAGCGAATCGCCAGGAACAGTCCTGCAATCGCGGCGATGGCGACGGCGATTGCGGTCGCGCGTGCGTAGACGGCACGCGCGTTCACACCCACGAGCTCGGCCGTGTCCGGATCCTGAGCGGTCGCGCGCATCTGCCGCCCGGCCTGCGTCCGCGACAGGAAGAGCTGCAGCCCGCCGAGGACGGCGATCGCAACGCCGAGACCGAGCGCACCGATCGCGGAGATCGAGATCGAGTTCGAGATCCGCCAGCTCGAGGTGGCGATCGCGCCTGCGTTGCCGCCGAGCGAGCGCACGTCCGGCGAGAACTTCTCGAGCAGCAGGTTCTGGATGACGATCGAGAGCCCGAAGGTCGTCAGCAGCGGGATCAACACGCCCGAGCGCAGGCTGCGGTCGAGCATCGTCACCTGCAGCCCGTAGCCGATCAGCAGCATCACCGGCAGCACCGGCAGCAGCGCGAGGAACGGCGACACGTTCCAGTGGTCGAGCACGACCATGATGAAGTACGCCCCGAGCACGGCCAGGTCGCCGTGGGCGAGGTTGATGATCCGCATGACGCCGAACATCAGCGCGAGCCCGCAGCCGAGCAGCGCGTAGACGCCGCCGAGCAGTATGCCCTGGATGACGTCGTTCACCCAGGTCACGCGCCCGCACCTCGCAGACCGAAGTACGCCTCGGTGATCTGCTCGCGCGTCAGGTCCTTCGCCGCGCCTTCGAGCACGACGCGTCCTTCGAGCATGCAGACGACGCGGTGCGCGTTGTCCAGCGCGCGGCGAAGATCCTGTTCGACGAGCAGGATCGTCGTGCCCGCTTCGATCAGCGTCGCGAGCGAGCGATAGACGTCGTCGACGGCAACTGGTGCGAGGCCGAGCGACACCTCGTCGAGCAGCAGCAGGCGCGGGTTCGTCATCAGCGCACGGCCGATCGCAGTCGCCTGCTGCTCGCCGCCGGAAAGCGTGGCCGCGCGCTTGCCGCGCAGGGGCTTCAGCAGGGGAAACGCCTCGAGCACGCGCGCGACGTCCCAGTCCGCGCCGTTGCGACTGCGCTTCGCGACGAGAAGGTTCTCCTCGACGGTGAGCTGCGGGAAGAGCTTCCGTCCCTCGGGAACGAGCGCGATACCCAGGTCGACGCGCTTGTGTGCCGGCACCCGCGTCACGTCGTAACCGTTGAACGTGATCGTGCCCGCGGCCGGCTTGTGCGCGCCGGCGATCGCCCGCATGAGCGTCGTCTTGCCCGCGCCGTTCGCGCCGACGAGCGCGACCGTCTCTCCCTGCTCGACGTCGAGCGACACCTCGCGCACCGCCTGCAAGAGGCCGTGCCGTGCGTCGAGGTTCTTGACCGCGAGGACGGTCACGCGGAGCTGCCGAGGTATGCGTCGATGACGGCGGCGTTGCGCATGACCTCGTCCGGCGCGCCGTCGGCGATCACGCGGCCGGCGTCCATGCAGAGCAGCCGCTCGACGACCTGCACGAGGACGTGGACGATGTGCTCGATCCAGACGATGGCGATGCCGCGCCCGCGCAGCTCGTTCACTGTCACGACGAGCTGCTGCGCCTCGGCATCGGTCAGGCCGGCGCCGATCTCGTCGAGCAGCAGCACGTGCGGGCCGGTCGCAAGAGCGCGCGCCAGCTCGAGGCGCTTGCGGTCGAGCAGGCCGAGGCTCTCCGCGCGACGGTTCGCAGCGTCGGTCAGCTCGCACAGGGTGAGCGAGTCGATCACCCGCTCATAGGCGCGCTTCCCGCGGAGGCCGCCTCCCATCGTCGCGCCGACGAACACGTTCTCGAACACCGTCATGCCGCCGAACGGCTGCGGCACCTGATGCGCGCGGCCGATCCCGAGGCGGCAGCGGCGAGCTGCCGAGGCCCGGGTGACGTCCGCCCCACGAAACGCCACCCGGCCGTCGGTAGGCCGCAGAGCCCCGGACAGGACGTTGAGCAGTGTCGTCTTGCCGGCGCCGTTGGGGCCGACGATCCCAACTGCGTCCCCGTCTCCGACCGAGAAGTCGACGCCGTCGAGAACCGCGAGCGCCCCGAAGCGCTTGCGGATCCCGACGGCGTCGAGGATCGGTTGCGTCTCCGACTCCACCGAGCCGGCTACGCGTTGTACGGCTTCAGCTTCGCCTGGATCGGGACCTTCGGGTCGTCGGAGTGCTCGCAGAAAACCCACTCGTACTTGTACTTACCACTCCCCTTCACCCATTGGCCACCGGGGATCGGAGTCGCGACGACGTTCGGAACCGGGTTCTTGGCGCCGCCGCCACCCCAGTGCAGCTCGCCGAGGGGCGTCATCACCTTCAGACCCTTCATCGCGTTCGCAACCGCGTTCTTGTCCTTCGGATTGCCGGACTTCTTGAGCACTGCGGCCGCAACGTCGAAGAGCGCGAGGCTCGGACCTGCCTGCTGGTTCCAGTAGTTGCCGGAATGCTTCTCGTAGCCCGAGCCGAGGGCGGCGTTCTTGATCCCCGTCAGCGACGACTCGTACGGCCACGATGGCCCCCAGTACGCGCCGCTTGCCAGGTTGAACCCGAGCGAGCCGAGCGCGGAGACCTGCGAGGCGAAGAGGCCGGTCTTGGCGATCTGCGCGATCTTGATCTGCTTCGTCAGGCCCTGTTGCGCGGCCTGCCGCCAGAACGTGGCGAAGTCGGGCGGGATCGGGAACGTGTTGAAGATCTGCACGCCTTCCTGCTTGAACTTCGCGATCTGCGACGAGTAGTCGTTCGTGCCGTCCTGGTAGGCGCCCGGATCGACGATCGTGTAGCCCGCCTTCTCGAGCAGCGGCTTCAGCGACGCGCGAATCGCGTTGCCGTCTGCGTCGTTCGGATACATGACGCCGACCTTCTTGTTGTTCGGCACCTGCTTCCAGAGGTGCGTGTACGTGTCGTAGAAGTTCGCGACGCCGAAGCAGAAGTGGTACGTGTACCTGAACGGCGACGGCTTGCCCGGCTTGGCGCCGCGCCCGAAGTACCACGCCTCCCACGGGACGACCGTCGAGATGCACGGCGTGCCCGCAGCCTCCGACGCATCCGACACCGGGTTCACGACTTCGGGGGTCGACGTTGTCAACATCAGGTCGACGTTCGTCGAGTGCAGGAGATCGCTCGCCGCCTGCGCCGATGCCGACGGCGTCGACTGACCGTCCTTCTGGTGGATCTCGACCGCGTAGTGCTGGCCGCCGACCGTGAGGCCCTTGGCGAACGCGGCCTTCGCGAGACCGATTACGTAGTGGTCGGGCTCGCCGAAGCCCGAGGCGGGGCCGGTGATCGGGCTGATGAAGCCGAGCTTGATCGTGTTGCTCGCGTCGAACGACTTCGGCCGCGCCCAGATCGGCTGCGCCGCAGCACCGGAGAGAACGAGGCCTCCCGCCCCGATCCCCGCGCGCTTGACGAACTGGCGCCGTGTCGTCCGTCCGGTAAGACCACCCTCCTGTCCAGCAGGCATTCGTGTCCTCCTCAGAGCTGATGGTGGGGGAAGCGAAAGGCGTCCCGACGCTAGGCTTCATATGATCCGCCTGTCAAGACACCGTTCCACTCTTCGGGACACTGAGCCTCGACACGCCCCCGTTCCGTGCCGACCACGTCGGCAGCCTCCTCCGCCCTCGGCGGCTGCTCGAGGCGCGCGAGCGGTTCGCCGGCGGCGCACTTGACCCAGCGGGCCTGCGCTCGATCGAGGACGAGGCGATCGCCGAGGCTGTCCGCAAGCAGGAGGACACGGGCCTGCGCACCGCGACCGACGGCGAGTTCCGGCGCGCGTCGTGGCACATGGACTTCATCTACCGGCTCGACGGGATCACGAAGGAAGCCGGTCACATCGCCGTGCAGTTCCACAACGCGAGCGGCGACATCGAGTTCACGCCGGCGGCCCTGCACGTGAACGGCAAGCTCGGCGTCTCGGAGACGATCTTCGGCGACGACTTCGCCTTCGTCCGCGATACGGCGCAGCGCGCCACGCCGAAGCTGACGATCCCCTCGCCGAGCATGGTCCACTACCGGGGCGGCCGAGCGGCCGTCGATCCCGAGGTGTACCCGGATCTCGACGCGTTCTGGTCCGACCTGACCGCCGCGTATGCCGACGAGGTGCGCCGGCTCGGCGAGCTCGGCTGCACCTACCTCCAGTTCGACGACACGAGCCTCGCGTACATGAACGACCCGCACCAGCGCGAGTACGTCGCGTCGATCGGCGGCGATCCCGAGCGCCAGCACGTCGAGTACATCCGGCACATCAACGAGGCGCTCGCCTCTCGCCCGCCCGGGATGCGTGTGACGACGCACATGTGCCGCGGCAACTTCCGTTCTTCGTGGGCGGCGGAGGGTGGCTACGACTTCGTCGCCGAGGCGCTCCTGAACGAGCTCGACGTCGACGGGTTCTTCATGGAGTGGGACGACGAGCGCTCGGGCGGCTTCGAGCCGCTGCGCTTCCTGCCGAAGGGCGAGAAGCGCGTCGTGCTCGGTCTCGTGACGACGAAGCGCGGCGCGCTCGAGTCGAAGGACGAGCTGAAGCGGCGGATCGAGGACGCGTCGAAGCACGCGCCGCTCGAGCAGCTGTGCCTCTCACCGCAGTGCGGCTTCTCGTCGACGGTCGAGGGCAACGAGCTCACCGAGGAGGAGCAGTGGGCGAAGCTGCGCCTGATCGTCGAGGTGGCCGAGGAGGTCTGGGGCTCGCTCTAGCGAGAAGCGGCAGCGCAGGCGGAGCGATTTCGTGAGAGGATCTGCGGTGGTCGCGACCTCGGCGGATGTATAGGCCGCGCGGGATGACACGCCGATTCGAGCGTAAGGAGTACGGCATGACTCCCTCGAGCATCCCCGAACGGCTGCTGCAGCGGCTCGACGATCTCGCGGCCGTGCTCGCCCAGCGTGGCGACGCGATCGCGCTCATCGGGCTCGGGTCCGTCGGCGTCGACCTCGACCGGATCGACGACCATTCGGATCTCGACTTCTTCGTGATCGTCGACGACGACGCCCGCGAGCGATACCTCGACTCGATCGACTGGCTTCAGCTCGTGTCGCACGTTGCGTTCAGCTTCGCGAACACCGTCGACGGGCGGAAGGTGCTGTTCGGCGACGGCATCTACGCCGAGTACGCGGTCTTCACGCTCGACGGAGCAGCCGCCTGCCCGGCGCCGGCGGCCCGCGTCGTGTGGGAACGTGACGACGCGCCGGACTGGCTCGCAGCGCCGAGGCTCCTACCTGAACCGTCTCCCCACGACAGCGTGGAGTGGCAGGCGAACGAGGCACTGACCAACCTGTATGTCGGCCTCCATCGCAACGCCCGCGGCGAGAAGCTCAGCGCAGCCCGGCTCATTCAGACCCATGCGGTCGACCGCGTGCTCACGATCGCGGGGCTCCTCGCCCGGAGCGCGGACCAACAAGATCCGTTCGCGGTCGAGCGTGGAGCCGAGCGGCGGTTCGGCACGGACGTGCCGCTTGCAGCGATGGTGCCCGGCTACGACCGCAACCCCGAGGCGGCACTCGCGATCCTCGACTGGATCGAGGCGCACACGAACGTCGACGCACCACTCGTTGCCGCGATCCGCCGGCTCCACCAGGCTGCGGGCAGGAGCTGATCCCGGTCGCGCATTGCGCCGCTGTTGCCCCGCCCGCGACGAACAACACGATTCGCACTCACCTTTGCCCGACCGCATGACGCGGCGAACCAGGTAAGAGAACCCAGCTACTCGGAGCCGCCGCGATGAATAGAGTCGGGTCGTGGCCGCGATCGAGGTATCCGAGCTCGCGCGGACCTACAGGGTCGGCAAGAAGCTGCGGCGGGACGGAGCGAAGCGCGACGTGCAGGCTCTGCGCGGCGTCTCGTTCGACGTGCCGGCGGGCCAGCTCTTCGGATTGCTCGGCCCGAACGGGGCGGGCAAGACGACGACGATCAAGATCCTGACGACGCTGCTTCTTCCAACCGCCGGCACGGCACGAGTGCTCGGTCTCGATCCGGCGCGCCAGCATCGAGAGCTCCGCCGCCGGATCGGCTACGTCTTCGGCGGCGACAAGGGGCTGTACGAGCGCATCTCGGCGCTGGAGAACCTCCGCTACTTCGCGGACGTCTACCGGGTGCCGCGCGAGCTGAAGGCGCGGCGAATCGACGAGCTGCTCGAGGTCGTCGGCCTCAAGGGCCGCGAACGCGAGCGGGTGGAGACGTACTCGCGCGGGATGCGCCAGCGTCTGCACATCGCGCGCGGGCTGCTGCACGACCCGGAGGTGCTGTTCCTCGACGAGCCGACGATCGGCCTCGATCCCGTCGGCGCGCGCGAGCTGCGCGAGACCGTCGCGGCGCTCCAGGCGTCCGGCAAGACGATCCTGCTGACCACGCACTACATGCTCGAAGCGGACGAGCTCTGCGAGCGGGTTGCGGTGATCAACCACGGCCAGATCGTCGCCGAAGGCACACCGGCCGAGCTCAAGCGGCGCGCGACCGGGAAGAGCGTGATCGAGATCGAGGCGTTCGGCGTCGACGAGCTCGTCGTCGAGCGGCTGCGCGCGCTCGAGGGCGTGGACGCAGTGTCGGTGGAGCACGTCGACCAGGCGCAGCTCGTCGCGATCCAGTCGCAGCACGGCCCGGCGCTGATCCCCGCGCTGCTCGCAGCACTCGGGCCGATCACGGTCGGTCGCGTCGTCGCACGCGAGCCGTCGCTCGAGGACGCCTACGTCGAGCTCGTCAGCACGTGACGCGCGCCTTCGTCACGGGGATGCGTGTTCAGATCACGCAGATGCTCCGCTCGTCCTTCGACCTGATTGCGATGCTGATCTGGCCGATCATCTACGCGTCGATCGCCTACTACCTGCTCGACGCCAAGGAGACGCCGCACGAGCTGCTGGCGGCGTCGATCGGCAGCGCGGTGATGATCATGTGGGCGCAGGTCGTCATCGGCTCCTCCGGGACGCTCGACCTGATGCGGCAGGCCGGCACGCTCGAGCTGATGGTCGCCGCGCCCGTTCCCTTCGTCACCGTGCTCGCGCCGATCATGGTCAGCACCTCCGCGTTCGGCCTCTACGGCCTTGTCGTCACGCTCGTGTGGGGACGAGTCGGTTTCGGGATCCCGCTCGCGATCGTCCACCCGCTGGCGTTCGCGATCGCCATTCCCGCGTGTGTGATCGCGATCGCCGCGCTCGGTCTCATCGTTGCCAGCACGTTTGTTCTCTACCGCGCCGCGTTCTCGTTGGGGATCGCGATGCAGTATCCGGTCTGGCTCGCGTCGGGACTGCTCGTGCCGCTCTCGGCGCTGCCCGGCTGGCTGGGGCCCGTGTCGTGGTTCCTCGCGCCGACCTGGGGCTTCCGGGCGATCGAACGCGCGGCGGTCGGCGGTGACGCGTGGCCTTCGATCGCGGTGTGCGCACTCGCCAGCGTCGCCTACGTCAGCGTCGCCGTCGTCTTTCTCCGTGTCTTCGAGCATCTCGCGCGCCAGCGCGCATCGCTGAAGCTCGCATGATCTGGCTCCGCGTCTTCTTCAGCGGCGGTGTGACCAGCTACCGCGCGCTCTTCGCCTGGATCAACCCCTGGATGGCGGTCCCGATGCTCGTCCTCTACCCCATCTTCCAGATCCTCTTCTTCGTCTACCTCGGCCGGTCGGCCGGAGTCGCGTCGGACTCGTTCTTCCTGATCGGAAACACGTTCATCGCCACCGCGGTCACCGGCCTCTTCGGCATGGGGCAGGCGATCGCCGGCGAGCGCCGCTTCCAGACGCTGCCGATCCTGCTCGCCTCGCCGGCGAGCCGGCTCGCCCTGTTCCTCGGCCGGGCCGTGCCGTCGATCGTGAACGGCTTCGTCGTCGCGGCGATCTCGTTCGCCCTCGGCGCCTGGATCGTCGGTATCCGCTACCCGGGACGAACGCTCGAAGAGCTTGCCGTCGTGCTCCTGGTCAGCTGCTTCGCCTGCACGGCGCTCGGTCTCGCGATCGGATCGCTGGGCATCCGCGGCCGCTCGGTCAGCCTGTTCGCCGACAGCATCAGCGGCTCGATGCTGATCGTCTCCGGTGCGAACGTCCCGTTCGCGCGCCTGCCGCACGTCTTGCGCACGATCTCCTCCGGCATCCCTCTCACGCACGGCATCGTCGCCGCGCGCGAGCTGACGGCCGGCGCGAGCCTCGGCCACGTCGAGCCGCTGCTCGGCAAGGAGCTCCTGATCGGCGTGATCTATCTCGTCGTCGGTCTCGCGATGCTGTCGCTCTTCGAGCACGAAGGACGACGGACGGGCGCACTCGATCGTTTCTGAGCTAGGGCAGGCGTGCGGAGATCGCTGCCGCGGTCCGCTTGAGCGGCGGACCGAGGTGCGCGACCAGCGCGTCGAGCGAGACCATCGTGCGGTGCACGGCGAGGTTGATTGCCGCCGTGACCTCCCCGGACTGTGCGTGCACCGGTGCGGCGATCGACCGCAGCCCGTACGCCAGCTCCTCGTTGTTCACGGCGAGGCCGGCGCGTTTGACGTGCTCGAGCTCGCGCAGCAGCTCGTCGCGCGCAGTCAGCGTGTTCGGCCCGCGCTGTGCGAAGTCGACGCGCTCGAGCACCGCGCGCTGCTCGTCGTCGGGCAGGCCGGCGAGCAGCACCTTTCCCATCGACGTGCAGTACGCAGGCAGGCGCGAGCCGATGTGCAGGTTCAGGTCGATGTCGCGCTGGCCGCGCTGCGAGGTGCGGCAACGGTCGATGTAGACGATGTCGGCGCCGTCGAGCACTGCCATGTTCACGGTGTGGCCTGTCTCGTCGGAGAGCGCCTGCAGGTGCGGCGACGCGACCTCGCGCAGGTCCATCGAGTTGATCGCCGAGAAGCCGAGGTCGAGGACGCGCGGCCCCAGCCGGTACTTGCGCGAGAGCGGATCCTGGTCGAGGTAGCCGAGGCTCGCGAGCGTCGCGATGTAGCGGTGCGTCGTGCTGCGGCTCAGCCCCACCTCGCGGGCGAGGTCGCTGACGCCGAGCAGCGGCCGGCCGGAGCGAAACGCCGAGAGAATGGCGAGCCCGCGCTCGAGCGACTGCGAGGTGGCGGTGGTGGCCACACGGTCGTTCTAGCTGACGGGACAGTGTTTCGCTAGACGGAAAGACACGAACCTGGTTCTGCGAACCAGGTTCCTACGCGGGAAGCCAGCGGCCCGTCTCGGGACAGCGCTTGCGCGCCCACTCGTTCTTCGGCTCGCCGCGCCTGCGCGGGCGGAAGCCGGCCGCGCGCATCGCCGCGCTCCAGCTGCCGAAGACGCGCTGCACGGTATGCCGGCACGGATGCTCGTGGCCCGCGGTCTCCCACTCGGCCACCGTCGGCGTCTTGAGGTGCCGTCGGTGCCAGAGCTCGATCGCGTAGACGATCGTCTCGCGGTCCCAACGGAAGCCCTCACGTGGCCCCGACCTCATGCGACCACCGCCGTCTCGCCGACGTCGACGCGGATCCCCTCGCGGGCGGCGAGGAGCGCGGCTTCGAGCTTCGGGACGATGCCGCCCGAGAGCTCGCCGTCGAGCTCGAGCACGTCCTGCTCGGAGAGCTGCGGCACGACCGCTCCGCCGACCAGTACGCCCGGCACGTCCGAGACGAACACGAGCCGGTCCGCCTCCAGTGCCACCGCGAGCACGGCGGCAGCGTCGTCGGCGTTGACGTTGAGCGGACCGCGCGCGAGCGGCGCGATCACCGGGACCGCGTCGGTCGAGAGCAGCCCGTACAGGCGCGGCGGCACGACCGGAAGCAGCATCCCGGCCTCGCCGAGCCCGTCGACCCGCTCCGCCTCGAGGCCGAGCTCGTCCCCCATGAGGCCGATCGACCGCGGCCCGATCTGCCGGCAGAGCTCGCGATTCTCACGGCGGAACGCCTCGCGGATCAGCGGCAGCGCGGCGACCGTCGTGACGCGGCGGCCGTCGACGAATGTCGAGCGGATGCCCGCCGCGGCGAGCGCCGCGGAGATGCGCGAGCCGGCGCCGTGGACGACGACCGCGCGTTCAGCGGGCTCGACGTAGCGCTCGAGCTCGAACGGGGCGCTCCTCAGTGCCGCGCCCCCGCACTTGACGACCGTGAGGCTCATGCCGTTACTTTACATTTTGAAGCGAGATGTCAAGCGAACCGTCGGGCAGCCGGCCGAGGCGGATCGGCCAGCTGCGGCCACTCGGCGAGAGCACCTCGAGCTCGATCGGCCCGTGGTTGCGCCCCACCTCGCGCCGGGCCGAGAGGAGCTCCCGGTGTCGCATGAGCGCCGAGAGAATCGCTGCAGCGACGTCTTGGGAGCGAAACGGCTTCGTGAGGTAGCTGAAGACACCCGCGGCGAGCGCCCGCTCGACCGACGGCCGGTCGCCGTACGCGGTCAGCATCACCATCGGCAACGGCCGCTCGGCGTAGATGCGCTGCGCCGCCTCGATCCCGTCGATACCGGGCATCTTCAGGTCGAGGATCGCAACGTCGGGCTTCGTCTCCCGCGCGAGCTCGACCGCCTCGAGCCCGTCCCGCGCCTCCGCGCAGACGACGAAGCCCTCAGCCTCGAGCAGTTGCCGGAGGTCGAGACGGATGATCGTCTCGTCCTCCGCGATCAGAACATGGACGCGGTCCTCGAACACGGCCACCCCCTCGATGCTTTATCTTTTGAAGTGATGCCGCAGATCCGCATTCCCCCGGTGCTGCGCACGGAAGCGGGCGGGAACCGCTCGGTAGCCGTCGACGCAGCCACGGTCCGCGAGGCGCTCGACGCGCTCGTGGGCGAGTACCCCGCGCTCGACGGACGGATCCTCGCCGACGGGGCGCTCCCGACGTTTCTCAACGTGTTCGTGGACGGCGAGGACGTGCGGCTGCTCGCCGGGCTCGACACCGAGCTCCGCGAGGGCTCCACCGTCCTGCTCCTGCCGGCCGTGGCCGGCGGATCCGATTCCGCCACGATCCTCCTCGAGAACGCGAAAAGGCCCCGGCCGCGCCAACTCGCGCGACCGAGGCCCCGTTGCCTCACAAAGCTGGCTCCAGGCTAGCGATTCGGCTTCAGAAAGTAAAGTTGAGCGTCCCGGCGCTCTCCGGTAGACTCAGACCTCCATGTCGCGCGCAACGACGATGAAGATGAAGCCGTTTTTCCTTATTGCCATCGCCTGCGCGCAAATGGCCTAGCCGGACACACCCGTCACACCGGTTAGGCCCAACATCAGAGACGGGGCCAACGTGAGTAGCTACCACCTCCGCTGCCGCGTGTGCGAAGAGGTCGTCGTCGACGCCGAGCCGCTCGACGCCTGCCGCCGCTGCGACGGCCCGACCGACGTGACCTACGACTGGGATCGCGTCGCGCAGCTGCTCACGCACACCACGATCGCCGCAGGCCCCGAGACACTCTGGCGCTACCACGCGCTGCTGCCCGCCGGCGCACGGGTCGACGTCGGCGCCGGCTGGACGCCGCTCGAACGCTCCGATGCGCTCTCCGACCTGCTCGGCGTCGAGCTCTACCTGAAGCGCGAGGACACGAACCCGACGCGCTCGTACAAGGACCGCGTCGCCACCGTTGCCGTCTCCGCCGCGCTCGACCACGGCGTCACGACCCTCTGCTGCTCTTCCACCGGGAACCTCGGCGACGCCGTCGCCGCCGCGGCAGCGGCGACCGGCCTGGAGGCGGTCGTCCTGGTGCCCGCGGGATCGGCGTCCGCCGCGGTCGCGGCCGAGCCTCCGGGCGTGCACGTCTTCGCCGTGCGCGGCACGTACGACGACTGCCGCCGCCTCGAGCTCGAGCTCGGCTCGCTCTTCCCGTGGGGGTTCGTGAGCGGGAACCTGCATCCGTACGCGAGCGAGGGCGCGAAGACGATCTCGTTCGAGATCGCCGAGCAGCTCGACTGGCAGCTGCCCGACGCAGTCGTCTGCCCGGCCGCGAGCGGCACGCTCTTCGCCAAGCTCGCGCAGGGCTTCGCCGAGACGACGCGGGCAGGGCTCGCGTCTGAGCCCGTGCCGCGCATGTTCGCGGCGCAGGCGCTCGGATCGAGTCCGATCGCCGCCGCCTTCGCCGACGACCGCAGCATCTCGCGCGTGCGCGCAACGACGGACGTCGCGTCGCTCGCAGTCGGCGATCCGGCGCACGGCGACCTCGCGCTCGGCGCCGCGCGCGCGACCGGCGGCGGCGTGCTCGCCATCGCCGAGGACGAGATGGAGCTGTACGCCGAGCTGCTCTCCGAGACGACCGGCGCCGCGCCCGACCTCTCCGGCGGTGCAGCCCTCGGCGCGCTGATCGCCGCGCGGCAGAGCGGCGACCTCGAGCGCGGCGCCCGTGTGGTGCTCGTCGTCACCGGCGCGCAGCCGCTGCAGCGCGTCGACGGGCCGCACGTGACGACGATCGACGCCGACGCCAACGACGTGCTCGCAGCGCTGGGCCTGCGCTCCTAGCCTCGACGCGTGAGCGACACTGCGGCACCGCTTCGGCGCGACGTGCGCCTGCTCGGGACGATCCTGGGCGAGGTGCTCGTCGAGCAGGAAGGCCCGTGGCTGCTCGAGCTCGTCGAGCGCATTCGCCGCGACGCCCGTGAGGCCCGCCGCCAGGGCGTCGTCGCCCAGGTCGACACGAGCCTCGGCGCGAACGAGCAGGCGCTCGTGCTACGCGCGTTCGGCCTCTACTTCCAGCTCGCGAACCTCGCCGAGCAGCTGCACCGGCTTCGCCGCCGGCGCGAGGACGCCCGCGAAGGCCGCGTCACGCGCGAGTCGCTCGAGGACGCGTTCGGCCGCCTCGGCGGCGCCGACCTCGGCCGCGCGCGCTCGGCTTCGATCCGGCTCGTGCTCACCGCGCACCCGACGGAGGCGACGCGGCGCACCGTCCTGCTCGCGCACATCCGCATCGCGGAGCTCGTCTACGAGCTCGACGATGCGCGGCTCCTGCCCACCGAGCGGCACGCGATCGAAGAACGGCTCGCCGAGGAGGTGACGCTCCTCTGGCAGACCGACGAGGTGCGGCACGACCGGCTGCGCATCACCGACGAGATCCGGCACGGCCTCTGGTTCTTCGAGCACAGCCTGATGGACGCGGCGACCGAGCTGCTCGAGGAGTGGCGGCTGCGCCTGCCCGGCGCGCCGCCGCCCGTGCGCTTCGGCTCCTGGATCGGCGGCGACATGGACGGGAATCCCGCGGCGGGGCCGGCGTCGATCGCGGAGGCGCTCGACCGGGCGCGCCGGCTCGCGCTCGCGCGCTACCGCCACGAGGTGCGCGGGCTCGCGGTGCAGATCTCGTCAGCACGCTCGCTCGTGTCGATCACGCCGGAGCTCGAGGAGTCGATCGCGCGCGACGAGCGGGAGCTGCCGAACTACGCCGCCGAGATCGGCGCGCGCAACGAGCTCGAGCCGTACCGGCGGAAGCTGTCGTTCATGTGGTGGCGGCTCGGCAACGACGGCTACGCGTCCGCGACGGAGCTGCTCGAGGACCTGCGTGTCGTGCGTGCGAGCCTCGCCGCCCACGGTGGCCGCCGGATCGCCGACGGCCGCGTCGCCGCGCTCGAGCGCATGGTCGAGATCTTCGGGCTGCATGTAGCGAAGCTCGACGTACGGCTGCATGCACGCGACCTCGGCGGCGACCGCGCACGCGAGGCGCTCGCAGCGGCGGAGGCGGCACGCGAGCGTCACGGCCCGGAGGCGCTCGACACGCTCATTATCTCGGGCACCGAGTCGATCGACCACATCCGCCAGGCGCGCGCATTGACGGAGCTGCAGGTCGTGCCGCTGTTCGAGACGGTCGACGACCTCACGGCCGCGCCCGGCATCGTCGACACGATGCTCGCCGAGCGGCCCGGCGCCGCCGAGGTGATGGTCGGCTACTCCGACTCCGGAAAGGACAGCGGCTACCTCGCCGCGCAATGGGCGATCTACCGCGCGCAGGAGGAGCTCGCCGCCGTCGCGGCTCGGCACGGCGTCGACCTGACGATCTTCCACGGTCGCGGCGGCAGCGCGGGCCGGGGCGGCGGGCCGACGCACGCCGCGATCCTCGCGCAGCCCGCCGGCCATCCCCCGGGCCATCTCAAGGTGACCGAGCAGGGCGAGACGATCTCGTTCAAGTACAGCCTCGAGGGCCTGGCGCGCCGCAACCTCGAAGCGGCGCTCGCCGGCACGCTGCTCGCGACGTACCCGGAGCGGCTCGAGCCGCCGCCGTCCGACGACGACCGCGCAGTTCTCGACGAGCTCGCTGCCGTGTCGCGCGCCGCGTATCGCGCGTTCGTCTGGCACGAGCCGCGGTTCGCCGAGTTCTTTCGCGCGTTCACGCCGGTCGACGAGCTCGCGCTGCTTGAGCTCGCGTCGCGCCCGGCGCGGCGGCCGGGCGGCGAGGACTACCTCGCCTCGCTGCGCGCGATCCCCTGGGTCTTCTCGTGGACGCAGAACCGCGTGCTGCTGCCGGCATGGTTCGGCGTCGGCTCGGCGTTCGCATCGGTCGATGCAGCAGTGCTGCGCGATCTCTACACCCGGCTGCCGTTCGTGCGAACGATCGTCGACAACCTCGAGATGACACTCGCGAAGTCGAGCCTCTCGATCGCGCGCGGCTACCTCGGTCTCGTCGATGATGCGACGCTGTGGGAGGAGATCGAGGCCGAGCACGCGCGCACGGTCGCCGGAGTGCTGGCTGCGACCGGGGTGTCGCACCTGCTCGAGCGCCAGCCGGTGCTGCGCCGCTCGATCGTGCTGCGCAACCCGTACGTCGACCCGATGAACGCGCTGCAGGTCGAGCTGCTTCGCCGTCACCGCGGCGGCGACGAGACCGCCCAGCTGCCGCTGCTCCGCTCGATCGCAGGGATCGCCGCCGCGCTGCGAAACACCGGCTGACCGGAGCAGCCGGGACCTCCCGCAACCTCCGAGTCGTAGTGTCTCCGTGATGAGGCGGTTGCTCGCGGTCGTTCTGCTGGCCGGCGCGCTCGCGGTGCCCGCCGCGGCGAAAGAGGGCGCACAGGCGCACCTGCTCTCGAAGCTGCCGGCGCATGCGAAGGCGGGGTCGTGGGTCGTCGTTCGCTGGCGCGTCGACGTGCCCGGCTCGAACGGCACGCGCGTCGCGTTCGGCGCCGAGAACATGTTCGTGCAGCTCGTCGGCTCGCACGGCGCGAAGACCCGCGCCTACGCGAACCAGGCGCTGCACTACGGACCGCCTTACTCGGCGCGCATCCGCGTGCCGCGCGGCGGCATCCACGCGATCCGCTTCGGCGTCATGGGCTCGAACGGCCACGGCCCGGCGCCGATGTTCTTCACGTTCGTGCCTTAGTCTCCCACGCGTCCTCGAGCAGCTCGGCCAGAAGCTCACGGTCGGCGTGCGCGAGGAGAACGCCCACCGCGGCGAGGCGCTTGCCCCAGTGCACCGGCACACAGACGTCCGGATGCGCATCGAGCGCGGTGAGGATGCCGCCCTCTTCGAGCATCACGTTCATCCGCTCCTCGCTCCAGAGCGTCGCGAAGATCTTCCCGCCGACACGGAACGAGGGCCGGCCATGGTGGTCCTGCTCGACGGCGCCCTGCAGTGCGAGCGCAAGCGCACGCGCATCGTCCGGCGTCACGCCGGGATCTTCGCAAGGTCGAAGCGCGGCGTGTAGCCGGCCTCGAACGCCGCGAGCTCGCCGTCGCGGCGCAGCGTGCGCGCGACGTCGTCGAGCCCGTGCACGAGCGTCTCCTGCGCGTGCGGATCGAACGCGAACTCCAGCTCGAGCCCGCCCGGATGCGAGATACGAAGGCGCTCGAGGTCGACGGTCAGCTCGTTGCGCGTCGCGACCGCCTCTTTGACGCGCGAGAGCTCTTGCACCGGCAGAGCGATCGGCGCGAGCCCGCTCAGGATCGCGTTCTGGCGGAAGATGTCGCCGAACGACGGCGCGAGCACCGCGCGGAAGCCGTAGTCCTCGAGCGCCCACGCCGCATGCTCGCGCGACGAGCCGCAGCCGAAGTTGCGGCCCGCGATCAGGATCGACGCGCCGGGCGTCGCGTGCAGCTCGAAGCCGGGGTCCTTCATCCAGTCGAAGAACAGGAACTCGCCGTAGCCGGCGCGCTCGATGCGCTTCAGGAACTGCTTCGGGATGATCTGATCGGTGTCGACGTCGGGCCGGTCGAGCACCGCAACGGTGCCTGTCACCGAGGGAAGGGGCCTCATGCGAGCTCCCGCACGTCCGCGAAGTGGCCCTTGATCGCCGCGGCGGCGGCCATCGTCGGCGAGAGCAGGTGCGTGCGCCCACCGGCACCCTGGCGGCCTTCGAAGTTCCGGTTCGAGGTCGATGCGCAGCGCTCGCCCGGCGCGAGGATGTCCGGGTTCATGCCGAGACACATCGAGCAGCCCGCGCGGCGCCACTCGAAGCCGGCGCGCTCGAACACCTCCCGCAGCCCTTCGTCCTCGGCCTGGCGCTTCACCTGCGCTGAGCCCGGGACGACGATCGCGTGCACGCCCTCGGCGACCCTGTGGCCGTTCACGACCTCGGCCGCAGCGCGCAGGTCCTCGATGCGCGCGTTCGTGCACGAGCCGATGAACACGCGGTCGATTCGTACGTCCTGCAGCGGCGTGCCGGGCGCGAGATCCATGTAATGCAGCGCGCGCTCGACCGCGGCGCGCTCGTCCGCGTCGGCGAAGTCGGCCGGATCCGGCACAACCCCGTCGACCGGCGCCACCATCCCGGGGTTCGTGCCCCACGTGACCTGCGGCTTCAGCGCCGAGATGTCGACCGTGTGCACCACGTCGTACGTCGCGCCCTCGTCGGTGAAGAAGTCGCTCCAGTTCGACTCGACGAACGCCGGCCGGCCCGCGAGATACGCGTGCGTCTTCTCGTCGGGCGCGATCAGGCCGGCGCGCGCACCACCCTCGATCGACATGTTGCAGATGGTCATCCGCCCCTCCATCGAGAGATTGCGGACCGCAGAGCCGGTGTACTCGATCACGTGGCCGACACCGCCCGCAACGCCGATCTGGCCGATCGCGGCGAGCACCATGTCCTTCGCGGTGAGACCGAACGGCAGGTCGCCGGCGAAGTCGAGCTGCATCGTCTTCGGGCGCTTCTGCGGCAGCGTCTGCGTCGCGAGCACGTGCTCGACCTCCGACGTGCCGATGCCGAAGGCGAGCGCGCCGAACGCGCCGTGCGTCGAGGTGTGGCTGTCACCGCACACGATCGTCATGCCCGGCTGCGTCACGCCGAGCTCCGCGCCGATCACGTGGACGATCCCTTCGCGACCGCTGCCGGTCTCGAACAACAGGACGCCGAACTCCTCGCAGTTGCGGCGCAGCGCGTCGAGCTGCTGCTTTGCGAGCGGATCGGTGATCGGCCCGTCGGTCGTGGGCACGTTGTGGTCCATCGTCGCGACCGTGAGATCGGTGCGGCGCACGCGGCGGCCGGCAGTGCGCAGCGCCTCGAAGGCCTGTGGGCTCGTCACCTCGTGCACGAGGTGGAGGTCGATCCAGAGCAGCGACGGCGCCGAGTCGCCGCCGTCCGCGACCAGGTGCTGGTCCCAGATCTTGCGGAAGAGCGTCCGGCTCACTGACTCCGCTCCGCGGCGTACGAGCCGAACACGCGCACCTCGCGCGTCAGCGACCGCAGCTCGGCGAGCGCCGGGCGCACCGTGTCGTCGAAGACGTGGCCGTCGAGCACCACGTCGAAACGGTAGCGCCACGGTGAGTTCGGCAGCGGCCGCGAGACGAGCTGCACGAGGTTCACACCGCCGCGCGCGAGCGCACCGAGCGCGCGGTAGAGCGCGCCGGGCTGATGGTCGGTGACGAACGAGAGCGCCGTTCGCCAGCCGTCGCCGTGCTCGACCAGCGTGTACGGCGCGAGCGCGACGAAGCGCGTGAACGCGCCGGGCTTGTCGCCGACGTCGTGCGCGAGCACCTCGAGGCCGTAGTGCTCGGCCGCCTCGGGGCTCGCGATCGCGACCTGCGACGGGTCGCCGGTCTCCTGCACGTCGCGCGCAGCGTCGGCCGTCGTCGCGGCGGCGATGCACTTCACGTGATGGGAGCTCAGCAACGCGCGGCACTGGTCGAACGCCGCCGGATGCGAGCGGACGACCGTCGCGCGCTCGAACGACGCGCCGGGCAGGCCGACGAGGCAGTGCGTGATCGCGAGCGTCGCCTCGCGCACGATCGAGAGCGACGAGCCGTAGAGCAGGTCGTGCGTCTCGGCGATCGGCCCGATCAGCGAGCTCTCGATCGGCAGCACGCCGAGCGCGACCTCCGCGGCGGTCGCCGCCTGCACCACCGCGCTGAAGCTCGGCAGGTCGACCGGCGTCGAGTCGGGCGCGAGCACGGCCGCGGCCGCGTCGCTGTTCGAGCCCTTCGGCCCGGGGTACCCGACTGTGGAGGCTCCGCTCATCTGCTCCCGAACTCGATGCGGATCGGCTTCTCGCAACGGGCGCAGACGGTGCGCGCCGCGCCCTTCCGCTCCGCCTTCACGACCGGCACCGGGACGGCGCACTGGCACGTCTCGGTCACGACGGCGTTGTTGCCCATGACTCCTCCTCCAGGGTTGCGAGCACGGCGTCACCGAACTCGACGGTTGTTGCGGATCCGCCCGCGTCGCGGGTCGGATGCGATTCGAGGGTCCTGTCGATCGCCGCAGCGAGGTTCCGGGCGAGGTCGGCGCGGCCGAGCGCGTGCTCGAGGAGCAGCGCCAGCGAGCGCAACATCGCCGCCGGGTTGGCGTTTCCGGTGCCGGCGATGTCCGGCGCCGAGCCGTGCACCGGCTCGAAGACCCCGGGGCCGGCGTCACCGAGGCTCGCCGAAGCGGCGAGCCCGAGCCCGCCGGTCATCGCCGCGGCGAGGTCGCTGAGGATGTCGCCGAACATGTTCTCGGTGACGACCGTGTCGATTCGCTCCGGCGACGAGGCGATCTCCATCGCAAAGCTGTCGACGAGCGCGTGGCGCAGCTCGACGTCGGGATAGTCCGCAGCGACCTCGCTCACAACGCGGCGCCAGAGCTTCGACGTGTCGAGCACGTTCGCCTTGTCGACGGACACGAGCGATCCTCGCCGTGCCCGCGCGAGCTCGAACGCGCGGCGCGCGATGCGCTCGACCTGCGCCGGGTGGTACTCGCACGTGTCGAAGACGGTGCCATCGGCGCGCACGCCGCGCGCGCCGAAGTACAGGCCGCCGACGAGCTCGCGCACGACGAGCAGATCGATCGCGCCCTGGGCCGCGGGCCGAAGGTTCGCGTACACGTCGAGCTCCTTGCGGATCCCGAGCAGGCCTTGCTCGGGACGCACGGCGCCTCCGTCCCACTTCGGGCCGCCGACCGCGCCGAGCAGCACGGCGTCGGCGTCGCGGCACGCGGCGAGCGTCTCGTCGGGGAGCGGCGTGCCGACTTCATCGATCGCCGCGCCGCCGAACGGCAGCTCGACGAGCTCGACGTCGACGGGCAGCGCCTCGAGCACGCGGACGGCCTGCCCGAGCACCTCGGGGCCGATCCCGTCGCCGGGCAGCAGCGCGATGCGGCTCACCGGTTGACCTCACGCTTGACGAGGTCGAGCACGTACGTGATCAGCTCCTCGACGCCCTCGTCGGAGAGCGGCCCGCCGTTCACGCGCTTCAGATAGCCGACGAGCCACGCCTCGCGATCCGGGTCGACGAAGGCGATGCCGTGGTCCTGCTTGTACTCCGCCAGCTCGGCCACCTTGCGGATGCGCGCGTTGATCGTCGCGATCAACCGCACGTCGAGCGCCGCGATCTCGTCGCGCGCCGCGGTGACGAACGAGTCCTGAGTCGTGCTCATGCAGCCACTCCGAGGTCGTCGAGCAGCGCGTCGGCGTCGGCGTCGATCTCGATGACGTCGCCGCTCGCCTCCGCGAGCTGCGGGGTCTTCAGGCCGGTGCCGGTGACGAGCAGGACGACGCGGTCGCGCTCTCCGAGTTGTCCGCGCCGCACCGCCTCGCGCAGCGCACCGAGCGCCGCGCCCGTGGCGCCCTCGCCGAAGATGCCCGCCTGCTCGGCGAGCAGCGAGATGTTGACGCCGATCTCGTCCTCCGGCACGGCATAGACGGCGCCGCCGGACTCGCGTGCGGTCGCGATCGTGAGGTCGCCGTCGGCGGGATTCCCGATCGCGATCGAGGAGGCAACGGTCTGCGGGCGCACCGGCGTCACCGCGCGCTCGTCGGCGAACGCATTCGCAACCGGGGCACAGCCGGCCGCCTGCCCGCCGAACAGCTTCGGCCGGCCGCTCTCGATCAGTCCGAGGCGCTCGAACTGCTGGAAGCCCTGCCACACCTTCGTGAACATCGCGCCCGACCCGATCGGCGCGACGACCGCGTCCGGCGCCTCCCAGCCGAGCTGCTCGGCGATCTCGAACGCGAGCGTCTTCGAGCCTTCCGCGTAGTAGGAGCGGAGGTTCACGTTGACGATCCCCCAGTCGACTTCCGACGCGAGCTCGCTCACGAGCCGCGAGCAGTCGTCGTAGCTCCCGCGAACGCCGTAGATGCGCGCGCCGTAGATCGTCGTCGCGGCGAGCTTCTCCGGCTCGAGCCCCGCCGGGCAGAAGATGACCGCCGGCAGGCCGAGCGCCGCCGCGCGCGCGGCGACCGCGTTGGCGAGGTTCCCCGTGGACGTCGCCGAGAGCGTGCTCAGGCCGAATTCCAGGGTCTTTTGCGCCGCGACCGCAACCACGCGATCCTTGAAGGAGTGCGTGGGGTTCGCCAGATCAAGCTTGAGATGGACCTCGCCGACACCGAGCGCGTCTGCGAGCCGCGGGGCCGGCAGGAGCGGCGTCCAGCCGGGCGAGGAGACGCCGTCGGCCGGCGCTTCGGCCGGCAGCAGGTCGGCGTAGCGCCACAGCGAGCGCGGGCCGGCCGCGATGCTCTCCCGCGAGACCCGGGCCGCGATCGCATCCCAGTCGTAGACGGGCTCGAGCGGCCCGAAGCAGCGGACGCAGATCCCGATCGCCTCCGCGGGATAGGACGCCTCGCACACGCGACATCTCAACGATTCGACAGCCATCGGCCCTCTCCACGATACTTCAGGAAATGAAGTTTTACCGCATCGACGACCTGCCGCCCTACGTCTTCGCCACCGTCGACCAGCTGAAGCGGGAGCTGAGGCGGGAAGGGCGGGACGTCATCGACCTCGGCTTCGGCAATCCCGACATCCCCTCGCCAGAAACGGCAGTCGAGAAGCTCCGCGAGGCGGCCCTCAACACGCGCAACCATCGCTACTCCGCCAGCCGCGGCATCGAGCAGCTGCGGCGCGCCGTCGGCGAGCGCTACGCATCCGTCTTCGGGGTGGAGCTCGACCCGGAGACGCAGATCGTCAGCACGATCGGCGCCAAGGAAGGACTCGCGCATCTGATGTGGGTGCTGGTGGACCGCGGCGACCGCGTCGTCGTTCCGACTCCCGCCTATCCGATCCATCGCGTTGCGCCGCGGCTCGCCGGAGCGGACGTCGTCACCGCCCCCGCCGAGGGCGGCATCGACGCGATCGAGGACGCGGTCCGCGCGACGCGCCCGCGCGCGCTCGTGGTCTCGTACCCGCACAACCCGACCACCGCCGTCGCGACGCCCGACGATCTGCAGCGGCTGGTCGACCTCGCGCGTGAGCTCGAGTTCGTGCTGGTCCACGACTTCGCCTATGCCGACGTCGCCTTCGACGGCCACAAGCCGCCGTCCGTGCTCGCGGCGGACGGCGCGGACGAATGCGCGGTCGAGCTCTACAGCCTCACGAAGTCCTTCTCGATGGCCGGCTGGCGCGTGGGCTTCGTCGTCGGCAACGCGGAGGTCGTGGCCGCGCTCGCGAAGCTCAAGTCCTACCTCGACTACGGCACCTTCCAGCCGATTCAGATTGCGGCCACCGTGACGCTGCGCGAGGCCGCCGAGTATCCCGTCGAGGTCTGCGAGCTCTACCGGAGCCGGCGCGACGTCCTGATCGACGGGCTCGCTCAGGCCGGCTGGGCGGTCGAGCCGCCGCGCGGGACGATGTTCGTCTGGGCGCCGATCCCGGAGCCGTACCGCGACCAGGGGTCGCTGGAGCTCGCGCTGCGGCTGGCGCGAGACGCAGGCGTCGCGGTCAGCCCCGGGATCGGATTCGGTGACGGAGGCGACGGGCACGTGCGCTTCGCGCTCGTCGAGAACGAGCAGCGCATCCGCCAGGCGACGCGCGCGATCAAGCGGATGCTGGGCGCTCATTAGGTGCGGGCTCCCTCGGCGGCCGAGCCGACCCGCTCCGCGTACTTCTGGAACACGCCCGTCGTGTAGCGCGGCTCGGGCGCGCGCCATTCGGCGCGGCGGCGGTCGAGCTCGGCGGGATCGACGTCCATGTCGAGGCGACGTGCGTCGACGTCGATCGTCACCTGGTCGCCGTCGCGCAGGAGCGCGATCGGGCCGCCGCGCGCCGCCTCCGGCGCGACGTGACCGACCATCAGGCCGTGGGTGGCGCCGGAGAAACGGCCGTCGGTGATCAGCGCCACCTCGTCGCCGAGGCCCTCGCCGACCAGCGCGGCGGTGACGTGGAGCATCTCGCGCATGCCCGGGCCGCCGGCAGGGCCTTCGTAGCGGATGACGACGACGTCGCCGGGCTGGATGCGACGCGCCTTGACGGCGGCGAAGCAGTCCTCTTCCGAGTCGAACACGCGCGCAGGCCCGCGGTGATGCAGCCGCTCGTGGCCGGCGAGCTTCACGACGCAGCCCTCGGGCGACAGGTTGCCGTGCAGGATCGCGAGCCCACCCGACGGCTTGAGCGGGTCGTCCCACGACACGACCACTTGCTGGCCGGGCGTCTCCTTCACGGCGGCGCCGACCTCGCGCAGCGACCGGCCGTCGACGGTGAGCGCATCCGCGTGCACCAGGTCGCCGTCGACGAGCTCGCGCACGACGAGCCCGACACCGCCCGCTTCGAAGAGGTCGGTCGCGACGAAGCGCCCACCGGGCTTGATGTCGGCGACGATCGGCGTGCGCGCGGAGATCGTGTCGAAGTCGTCGATCGTCAGCTCCACGCCTGCCTCGGCGGCGATCGCGAGCAGATGGAGCACGCCGTTCGTGGATCCACCCGACGCGGCGACGGCAGCGATCGCGTTCTCGATCGCGTCCCGCGTGATGATGCTGCGCGGGCGCACGTCGTCGACGACGAGCTGCATGGCGAGCTCGCCCGCGCGCTCCGCCGCCTCCTTCTTCGCCGGATGGTTCGCCGGAATCTCGTTGAGGCCGGCCGCGCTGACGCCGAGGAAGTCGAGCACCATCGCCATCGTGTTCGCGGTGAACTGGCCGCCGCACGCGCCGGCGCCCGGGCACGCGACGCTCTCGAGCTCGTGCACGTCCTCGTCGGACGCCTTGCCGGCGGCGTGCGCGCCGACGACCTCGAAGACGTCCTGGATCGTCACGTCCTTGCCGCGGTAGCGGCCGGGCGCGATCGAGCCGCTGTAGAGCACGAGCCCGGGCAGGTCGAGGCGTGCCAGCGCCATCACGCCGGCGGGAATCGTCTTGTCGCAGCCGACGATCACCACCAGTCCGTCGAACAGGTGGCCGCGTGCGACGAGCTCGATCGAGTCGGCGATCACCTCGCGCGAGACGAGCGACGCGCGCATTCCCGTCGTGCCCATGGACACACCGTCGGAGACGGAGATCGTGTTGAACTCGAGCGGCGTGCCTCCTGCGCGCTTGATCCCTTCCTTCACGTGGTGCGCGAGCAGCCGGTGGTTCAGGTTGCACGGCATCGTCTCGATCCACATCGACGCGACGCCGATCAGCGGCTTCGCGAGATCGTCGTCGGTGAAGCCGACGCCCTTCAGCATCGCGCGCGCGGGCGCGCGGTCGACGCCGTCGGTCAGCGCGGCGCTGTGGCGCTTGGCGGGATGCGACTTGTCATACACCGACGACAACGTGGGCTCCTTCCTCGGCGACTGCGAGGGGCAGCACCTGGGTCTCGTCGGACAGCGAATGCCGTAGCGCGTCGGCGACGTCGCCGGTGCGGCGCTTGTCGGCCCAGACGACCACCGCCGGACCGGAGCCCGAGAGCGTCACGCCGACCGTCCCTTCGGGCGCGTTCGCCTGCAGCTCGCGCAGGAGCGGCGCGGTGTTCAGGCGGTACGGCTCGTGCAGGCGATCGTGCAGCGCATCGCGCAGCAACTCGACGTCCCCGGCGACGATCGCGGCGCCGAGCAGCGCCGCAGCGCCGGCGTTCGTTGCCGCGTCGTCGTGCTTGATCGTGAACGGCAGCCCGTTCCGCGACTGCGCCGTGCCGGTACGCGTGCCCGGGACGGCGAGCACCGGCGCGGCGGGCATGTCGCCCGCGATCCGCTGTGCGCGCGGCGTGCCGTTCCGCCGCCAGGCGAGACAGACGCCGCCGTAGAGCGCGGCGGCGAGGTTGTCGGAGTGGCCTTCGAGGCGCTCGCCGAGCGCGAGCAGCTCGCCGGGAGTGACGCGGCGGCCGGCAACAGCTGCCCCCGCAACGAGACCGAGCGCGATCGACGCCGCGCTCGAGCCGAGCCCGCGCTCGAGCGGGATCCGGTTCACGAACCTGAAGCGGTAGAGCTCGAACGGCGCGAGCAGCGAGAACGCGCGCAGCGCCAGGTGCGACGCGTCGCACGGAATCTCGTCGGCGCCCTCGCCTTCGATCTCGACCGCGAACGAGCCTTCCTCGACGGCCACCTCGTTCCAGAGATCGAGCGCCGCTGCGGCAGCGTCGAACCCCGGACCGAGGTTTGCCGTCGAGGCGGGTGCGACCACCCGGATCAACCGATCGCCTCCAGCACGGCCTCGAGCGTGGGCTCGACGAGCTGCGCCGCCGACGCGTCGACCGCGCCGGTGTCCTTCAGCCCGTGGCCGGTGACGATCGCCGCAGCAACTCCCTGCACGCCGAGCTTCGCGAGCGCGGCGACACCGGCAGCCGAGGCGGGCTCGCAGAACACGCCCTCCTCGCGCGCGAGCCGCTGCCACATGTCCCGCAGCTCGTCCTCACTCAGCGTGACGACCGTGAGGCGGCCGGACGCGACGAGTGCGTCGACCTCCTCGCGGTGCGCAGGCTCTCCGATGCGAATCGCCGACGCGAACGTCGTCGGCCGCTCGGCCGCCTGCCCGACGACGAGCGCCGGCTCGATCCCGGCTTCCGCGCAGCCGGCGCCGACCGCCGTGACGTTGCCGCCGCCGCCGAACGGGAGCGCGATCACGTCCGGCACTGCGCCGAGCTGCTCGACGATCTCGCCGACGACGGTCTTCTGACCGTCGATGCGATCGGAATTGAGCGAGTTGACGAGCGCAACTCCGTCCTGGTCTGCAAGCTGCTGGCAGAGCCGCAGCGCGTCGTCGAACGTGCCGCGAATCTCGATCACCTGCGCGCCTGCCGCGTGTGCCTGGGCGCGCTTCGCGTCCGCGGTCGCGCCCGCCGGAGTGAGCACGACCGCACGCAAGCCGGCGCGCGCAGCGTACGTGGCCGCCGACGCGGCGGTGTTACCGGTCGACGCGCACACGACGACACGCGCGCCGCGCGAGGCAGCGCGCTCGACGGCGACCGCCATGCCGCGGTCCTTGAAGCTGCCGGTCGGGTTCAGGTACTCGCACTTGAGGTGCAGCTCGAGCCCGAGCGTCTCGGAGAGGCGCGGCGCCGGGATCAGCGGCGTCGAGCCCTCGCCGAGCGAGAGCCACGTCGCGGTCGCGGCAGTCACGCCCATCCGAGCTCCGTCACGCCGCGCTCCGACACGACGGGCAGCGGCCGTGAGCGCTTGTGCACCTCGGGCAGCTGCTCGAGATCGTCGAGCGCGTTGTCGAGATCGCCGGCGCGCGCCTCGTGCGTGACGACGTGGATCGCCGCCCCGTCGCCGTTCTGATGCTGCAGCAACCGTGCGATCGAGATCTCGTGCTGCGCAAGCCCGATCGCAACGCGTGCCAGCGCGCCCGGCCGGTCCTCGACCGAGAGCCGGAAGTAGAACGGCGAGCGTGAGTCTCCGGGCGGCAGCGCCGGCAGCTCGCGCCAGGCGGCGTCGTTCTGCAGGAAGCCGGTGCCCATCGTCCCGATGACGCTCGTGATGTCGGCGATCACCGCCGACGCGGTCTCGGTCCCACCCGCGCCCGGCCCTTCGAGCGTGATCTCGCGAATCGCGTCGCCCTGCAGCATGACGGCGTTGAACGCCCCCTCGACCGCTGCGAGCGGATGGTGGCGGTCGACGAACGCCGGCCCGACGCGCACGTCGACGTGGCCGTCGACCAGGCGCGCGGCCCCGATCAGGCGGATCACCATGTCGAGCTCACGCGCGGCCACGATCGCCAGCGGATCGATGTTGTCGATGCCCACCGTGTCGACGTCGCCGAGCTCGTAGCGCGAGTTGAACGCGACGGTCGCGAGGATCGCCATCTTCGCGGCGGCGTCGGCGCCGGAGACGTCGTCGGTCGGGTCGGCCTCGGCGAATCCCTTCTCCTGCGCGTCGGCGAGCGCCTC
>DASREW010000001.1:0-220933 GCA_035651895.1 Gaiellaceae bacterium | reverse complement strand
CGCCAAGTTCTTCAGCTCCGCGCTGAACACCGGCATGGGCAAGGTCGACGTCACCCCGACCATCCAGATCCCCATCCCCGGCAACAGCTACGCCGGCACCTACACCAGCACCGTCACCCTCGCCACCGCAA
Organism: Gaiellaceae bacterium; assembly: GCA_035651895.1. Classification (GTDB taxonomy): domain Bacteria; phylum Actinomycetota; class Thermoleophilia; order Gaiellales; family Gaiellaceae; genus PALSA-600. The sequence goes on along the minus strand of DASREW010000001.1, from coordinate 220,802 downwards.
CCGGCCCCTAGTCCCCTTCACGCGCAGTACGCCAAGCTTCCGGGCAACCGCTGCCGCTCGGAATCCGCGCCCGAGGCCCCGCTCCCCGCGGGGCCTCGGCGTTTTTCGGGACCCATCCCGTTTTCGTACCGTTTCCCGCTGCAGGCCTTCCGGTTCGGATCGACAATGAAGACACAGTGATTCGCCGCAGCCTCATCGTCCCGGTCGCAGTCGCAGCCCTCGTCCTCGCCGCGGCTGCCGGCGCCACGAGCCTCACGGTCAACGCGACCGTCGCCGCGGGGTCGACCCTCTCCGTCTCGTCGCTGAACACGCCGAGCTTCAACCTGACGCTGAACGGCGACGACCAGACGGCGACCTACCAAGCGCAGCTGCAGGTCGTCGACGCGCGCGGGCTCGCCACCGGCGGCGGCTGGAACCTCACCATCACCTCCACGCAGTTCAGCGACGGCGCGGGTCACACGCTGCCGACGAGCGCCTCGACGATCTCGAGCGTCAGCACCGCGTGCCACAGCGGCTCGACCTGCGCCCTCCCGAGCAACAGCGTCTCGAACTCGAACCTCGCCGTCCCGATCTCGCCGACGACCACGAAGTTCCTCAACGCGGCCACCGCGAGCGGACTGGGCCGGGTCGACACGAACGTGAACGTCAGCGTCGCCGTTCCGGCGAACACGATCGCAGCGACGTATGCGAGCACGCTGACCGTCGCCATCGCGGCCGGGCCGTAAGCTGAGGCGATGCGCAGGCTGCTGGTTCCCCTGCTCGCGCTGACCCTGGCTCCCGCCGGCCTCGCCGCGTCGTTCTCGTACTCGGTGCAGACGTCGAGCCCGATCACGGTGTCCACCGTGACGCTGAGCGGCGACGACCAGACGAAGACGTTCACGATCGTCACTCAGGTGGCGTACACCGGCGGCAACGCCACCGCAGGCTGGAAGGTCGAAGCGGCCGCAACGACCCCGACCTCCGGCACGAAGACGCTGCCCGCGCTCGCGGTCACGAACGGCACGTACAGCTGCGTCTCCTCCTGCTCGAGCAACCCGAGCCCAACCGGCATCAGCTACCCGATCACACTTTCGTCGACCGCCGTGCCGATCTACAACGCGAACACGAGCACGGGCAAAGGAACCTTCAACGTGACGAGCACGTTCCAGGTCACCTACCCGGCCAACATCTTCCCCGGGACCTACAGTTCCACCGTGACCCTCACCGCCGCCACCGGCCCCACCTAGCATCCAGCTCGTGCGCCGCATCGCCCTCTTCGGACTGACCGCGCTCGCACTCGCCGGAGGCGTGCCCGCAGGCGCCGCCACCACGAAAGGCCCGGTGTTCGGGCTGCGCGCGGTCGGCAACCCGAAGCTCGGCTACTTCGTCTACACCCTCACGCCGGGCGCGGCGCGCTCCGGGGCGATCATCGTCTCGAACGTCGGCACCGCCTCCGGAACCGTGAAGCTCTTCACCGCCGACGGGACGACAGGCCCGACGAGCGGCACGGTCTACAAGACGAGCAGCGCGCCGACCGGCGCCGGCACCTGGGTCCATCTCTCTCAGACGTCGTTCGCGCTCGCTCCCGGCAAGCACCGGACCGTGTCGTTCGCCGTGAACGTCCCCAGCGGCTCCAAGCCCGGGCAGTGGGTCGCCGGCATCGTCGCCGAAGCGCTGCACCGCAGCACCGCAAAACAGGTCGGCAAGAAGACGCGCGTTCAGATCACGATCCGCGACCTGACGATCGTCGCGGTGCAGGTCAACGTCCCCGGGCCGCCGGTCATCGCGTTCTCGATCGGCAAGGTCACGACGGGCGGCAGCCGCGGGTTCCAGAAGCTCTTCATCCAGCTGACGAACAACGGCAACGTCCTCGCGAAGCCGCAGGGCTCGGTCGTCATCACGAACACGAAGACCGGCCAGGTCGTCGAGACGCTGCCGTTCACGCTCGACACCTTCCTGCCGCAGACGTCGATCGACTACCCGCTCCTGCTGAAGAAGGCGCTCACCGCCGGTGACTACCAGGCCACGGTGCATCTAACCGTGCCGGGTGTCTCCGGAGCGCCGACGAAGGTGCTCACCTCGAAACCGACCTTCTCGGTCTCGAACGCGGACGTGAAGCAGGTGTTCAGCACCGCGCAGCCCACGCAGGCGCCCCCGACCGCGTCGACGAGCTCGTCGAGCTCGAGCGGGCTGCCGGTCTGGGTCTACGCCGCCGCCGGAGCCGCCGTCATCGTCCTGCTGCTGCTCCTCCTCTGGCTGTTGCGCCGGCGCCGCGGAACGGCCGCACCCCCGATGCAGCCCGAGACGCTGATGCGGCTGCCGCCGCTGCCGCCACGGCTCGACGACGAAGCCGCACCGGCCGCCCAGCCCGAGCCCGAGCCGGCGCCTCAGCCAGATACCCCCTCGGTTCCACCGCCGCCGCCACCCGGGCCCACGCCCGCGGCAGCGGCGCCTCCACCTCCGCCGCCCGCGCCTGCGCCCGCGGCGCCGGCGTGCGACCACTACTGGGAGGTCGCCTACGACCGAGGCGAGCTCGGCGCCGACGGCGTGTGGCGCTTCCCGCACCGGTGCCGCAGCTGCGGCCTCGAGCTGATGGCGCGCGACATCGGCGATGCGAGCGCCCAGGCAGCGAACCTCTAAAGGCTAGACCCGCCCGGAAGGGTGATGCAGAATCCCCCGTGGGAGGTACCGCGGGCGGAGTGAGTCGGGTATGGCGCAGGTGTGAATCCGGGACGAGAGTGAGTCCGATGCTGCGGCGCGGCCTCCTCCCGGTTCTGCTCGGCCTGGCGATTGCCGGCCCGGCCGCGGGCGGCACGATCACCGTCAAGCTCGGTCTCGTCGGTGGCAAGCTCGCAGTCGCCTCGGCGCCGACGAGCCTCGCCGCGGGAGCGACCACCTCGATCCCGGTGAAGGTGGCCGACGGTCGTGGCTCCGGAGCCGGCTGGACGCTGCGCTTCAAGGATGCGACCGGTCTGACCGTCACCGGCATCACTGCTCGCTGCGCCTCGAACTCGACCTGCACGCTTCCGACCGCTGCCGGGACCCCGTCGGGCGCGACGGTTCTCAAGGCGGTCAAGGACTCGGGGATGGGCATCATCGAGCTCGTCGTGACGGTGCGCGCGTCGTCGGCGGCGGACGTCGCCTTCGGCGTCTCGTAGCCGACGACCCCGATACGCTCGCGCCGTGACCGACGCGGCGTCTCACTGGCCGGCGCTGCTGCGCCGTCACACCGGCGTCGAGCAGCTCGGCCCGCCGGGCGCGTTCTTCGCGTGGACGGTCATCGCGCTCTCACTGGTCACGATCGTCTTCGTCGGCGGCTGGAACTCTGCGAAGTATCCGATCACGCTCGGGTACGACTACAACTCGAACGCCGACTACATGCACGTGCTCCTCGACGACCACCGGATTCCGACGCCGACGGAGTCGCTCGAGTCGCGTCAGCCGCCGGTGTACTACCTCGTCGGCGGGCTCGCGGCACGCGCCGGCCACTGGATCTTCGGCTGGCACGAGGAGCCGACGAAGGATCTGCCGGAGCACTCCTACCGCGGCGCGCAGATCCTCAACGTCGTTTTCGCGCTCCTGACGGCGCTGCTCCTGCTTTCGCTGGCGCGCACGGCCGCACCGCGCTCGCCGCCCGTCTGGGCGGCGGCTGTCGCGTTCTTCGCGTTCCTGCCGGTTGTCGCGAAGACGGACGGGATGATCCATCCCGAGCCGCTCAACATGCTGCTCTCGACGACGGCGGTCTGGCTGACGACGAAGCTCGCTGCCAGACGACACTTCAGCGCGGCGCTGCTCCTGCTCGTGCTGATCGTGCTCGCGGTCGGGCTCGGCACGCGGGCTTCGATCGTGTTCACCGGTGCGGCGATCGCGATCGCGCTCACGGTCCGCTACCTCCCGAGCCTGAGCGTGCGGTCGCTTCGCCGCAACATCGCTCCGGTGGTGGCGGTTCTGATGCTGATCGGCGCAACCGTCTTCTGGATCTCGAACGGCAGCCATAACGCCTCGCTCGCGAGCCTCGCCGACACCGCGACGCAGACAACACAGTCGCATCGCGCGTTCTTCACGCTGCCGCTCAAGTCGCTCTTCCAGACGCCTTACCGTGCGAACTTCGTCAACGCCGCGCTGCCCGAGACCTACGACGAGATCTGGGGCGACTGGATCGGCTCGTGGGCATGGTCGACCTTCCAGGGAGCGCCGACCGGGCGCGTGCTGTCGACGCTCCGGAACCAGAACTGGATCGGCGTCATCCCGACCGCACTCGCGATCGGCGGCTGGTTCCTGCTCGCCTGGCTCGCCGTGCGCCGTCGCCGTGAGCTGCTCGCCGCCACCCTGGTCGCGCCGATCGCGCTCGCCGGGTATCTCGGTAGGTCCTACGAACAGCTCTCATCCGACGGCGACCTGTTCAAGGCGTCCTACCTGTTGACCACCGCGCCGATCTGGGCGCTGTCGTTCGGGCTCGCGTGGGGCGCGCTCGCTCGCTTCCCCCGCCTGCGTCTCGGGCTCGGCGTGACCCTCGCAGCATTCGCGGTGCTCGAGCTCCGGTTCATGCTGTACGGCCTGCACGACGGCTATCCGCCGTTCTAGCCTGAATTAGCCTGTCGCGGTGCGCCCGACTGCATCGTCTGCCGGAGAATTGAACGCCCGCATCGTCGTTTCCGTCCTCACAGCCGTCCTTCTCGGCACGGGGGTCATCGAGACACCGTGGGCGTTGTCGAAGCTCACGGCCGACGGGACGCGCGCGCGCGCCGTGATCCCGGCCCTTCGAACGGACGCGCCGGCATTTCAGACCGACATTCCCCGCGATTACCTCGCCGCCGCACAAGCGACGATTCCGAAGCATGCCTCCTACTACGTCGACCAGGGACCGAAGTACGTCTCGGGGAATCCTCTGATGGCTCCGTCGGTCAAGCCGGTGACGGCGTTCGAGCTCTATCCGCGCCGTCCGCTCACCGAGCCGCAGCCGGGAGCCTGGCTCATCTGTTACGGCTGCGACCTCGATCGCTGGAACGGGAAGGCGTCGTTCAGCTGGGAAGAGGGGCCGCTCGCGATCGGCCGGATCGAGCCGTGACAGCCGGCGACCTCGTTGCGCTCGCGGCTGCGCAGGCGTTGTACTTCCTCGCGGGCACCGGGATCACCGCCGCCTCGGCGGCGCTTGCGGGCAGGGCTTCCCTCGGAAGCCGGCCGGCGGTGTCGTGGCTCGCCGGCCTGGCCGGAACGACGCTCGTCGTGATGGACCTCGCGATCGCCGGAGTGCGTCCGACACGCGTCGTGGTGGTCGCCGTAGCCGTTGTCATCGCTGCAGCAGGCTCGCTCGTCGCCTTGCGGCGCGGTCTCACGATTCGCACGGCGCGCTTCGATCGCCGCCCCCCGCTCGGCCCGTTCGCGCCCGTCGGGCTCGTCTGCGCGGCGGTCACGGGCGTGGTCCTCGCAGCGATGCTCGACGCGAGTTGGGATCGTGGCGTCGCGAATTACGACTCGTGGACATTCTGGGTGCCGAAGGCGCTGATCCTGCACTACTTCGGCCTCGATGCGGGCTCGATCGGCAACGTCTTGGCGCCGAGCGATCCGATCTTCGCGCCTGCGCTGCAAGCAAGTGTCTTCGGCATCGCCGGCAGCGGTGACACGATGCTGCCGAGCGTGCTGTACGTGGTGCTGCTCATCGCCGTCGTGCTCGCGGCCGCCGCACTTCTGCGTCAGATCGCGCCCGCCGCGCTGGTGTGGCCGGCGCTGTTGTTGCTCGTTGTGATGCCCGAGGTCGTACGTCGCGTCATGGCCCCCGAGGGGGACCTTCCCTGGCAGTACTTCTTCGGACTCGGAACGGTCGTCGTCCTCCTTTGGGCCGTTCATCGGCGCACCGATCTGCTCCCGGTAGGAGCGCTCTTTCTCGCTGCAGCCGCGACCACCAAGCGCGAGGGGTTGTTGGCCTTCGTCGTGCTCTCGGTCGCTTCCGGGATCCTCGTAACGCCCGAGCTTCGTCACCGGTGGCGAGGGCCGGCGGCGTGCGGGATCTTCGTCGCCCTCGTGGCGGCGCCCTGGTGGGTCTGGACGCAGATGCATCTCCACACCGCGGGATCTGCCAACGCGGCACTCGCGATCGGCGCGCTTGTCGTCGGAGGGATCGGCTGGAACGTCGCGAGGCTCGGCCGGTGGGCTCTCCTCGTGGGCGCGGTCGCCGTGGTCGTCATCGGCGTCCCGGCGGTGCGGCTGCTCCGGTCCGGTGGGGAGACGCACATCGACCAGCTGCCGGCCGCCCTGCACGTCGCAGCCTGGGATCTGTTCGACCCCTCGAACTGGGTCCTCGCCTCGTTCGTCTGCCTGCCGCTGCTCGCGGCGACGGTCTACTTCGACCGGCATGGACGCGTCGTCCCGTTCGTCTTGTTCGTTTCGGCAGGCCTGTTCGGTGTCTTCGTCATCCGCCTCCTGAACTTTCCGCTTGCCTGGTATCCGCACCCGAGCCTGACTCCGGCAAGGCGCAACATGGCGTCGATCGTCCTCCTCTGGCTCTTCGTGACGCCGTTCGCGGTCGCCAGGCTGGGTGACATCACGCAGCTCGTTCCGCGCCGCCTCGCCGTCCTACTGGATCGCAACGTCCCCTTCGCCACAGCGGCGGTTTGCGCCCCCGCGCTGCTGCTCGTCTTCGTCGCCTCCGCCCGCGGAGAGTTCTCGGTTGCGGCACCCTCTTGCGAGGTTCCGGTGACGAACCCCGCGGATGCGGCGTTCGTCTTCGGGCACGTGCCGACGAACAGCGCAGCGCATGCGCTTCAGCAGCAGGTACAGAAGGTCGGCTTCATGGGCACCGTGATCGCCGCCGATCCCTGCGGGCGCTTTCGCGTCATGATCCCGCACGTCTCGACGCACGTCGCCGAGCAAGAGCGGCAGGAGGCCGCGCACGTCGGAATCCACGGGACGATCGAGCAGACGACCTGGACGGGCTAGCGCAGGTCCTTGTTCGACTCCATGTCGAACCACATCGCGAACAGCGTGAACTGGCTGCCCGAGATGAGCAGCAGCGCGACGAGAACGATCGTCGCCGGGGTGATGTTGTTGCCCATCACGCGCAGGACGAACTCGAGCACGCCGAGGGCGAGGCCGACGAGCGTCATCAGGAAGCCGAGGAAGTAGAAGAAGACGAGCGGGTGGAAGTCGCGGATCACGTACTTCTCGCGCATACGCCAGAAGAAGCCCTTCCACAGCAGCCACGAGATGCGCGGGACGACGCGGCGGATGCGGATGCCGGACCGCTCACCGACGCCGTAGATCGGCCGGGACGGGAAGTCGCGCACGCGCGCGTTCCAGACGTTCAGGTGCACGAGCATGTCGTTCGGGAAGCCGTACGACACGTAGATGCGGTCGAGGTCGAGGAGCTGCAGCACGCGCAATGACAGCACCGTGTAGCCGGCCTGGGAGTCGGCGACGTGCCAGTAGCCGGACGCCACCTTCGTCAGCAGGCTGAGGACGGCGTTGCCGAGGTAGCGGTTGCGCGGGATCAGCTTCCACGCACTTCCCGTGAAGAGCCGGTTCGCCTTCGCGTAGTCGAGCTCGTCGCGCACGACCGGCAGCGAGAGCGGCTCGAGCTCGTCGGGGTCCATCTGGTTGTCGCCGGCCATCACCGCGGTCGCATCCATCCGCTCGGCGAGCGCGCGCTTGTACCCGGTGACGATCGCGGCGCCGACGCCGCGGTTCCGGTCGTGGACGATCACCTCGACGCGCGGATCGTCGACCTGCCGCGCACGCTCGGCGGTCGCGTCGGTCGAGCGGTCGTCGACGACGTAGATGCGGTCGACGAAGCCGGGGATTCCCTGCAGCGTCGCGACGATGAGCTGCTCCTCGTTGTGCGCCGGGACCACCACGGCCACGCGCTTGCCTTCGAGCATGCCGAAGGGTTCGGCGCGGCCTGGCTAAGCCCTGCGGAAGCGCGACTCGCCGGCGATCGCGACGATCGCGCCGAGGATGAGGCCGATCAGGGCGCCGATCACGAGCGAGGTCGACTTCGAGTGGGCCGATGCCTTCACGGGCGCGGCCTTCTCGACGATCTGCGCCGCCTCGACCTGCTGCGCGAAGACGAGCTGCTGCTGCAGGGTCTCTTCCTGGGCGATGAGGTTGCCCTGCCGCGTCTCGGCGTTGTTCTGCTGCCCGACGATCACGAGCTGGTTGAACGGGTCGACGTTCTTCCGCTGCGCCTCGGCGAGCGCCTTGTTGTAGATCCCCAGCTGTGAGGTGATCTCGGCAAGCTGCGTCTTGACGTTGTTTAGCGTCGTCTGGAACGTCTCGATCTTGGTGTTGACGTACGAGGCGGTCGTGTGCTGCACAACGATCTCGGCCAAGTGGTTGGCCGCGACGGCAACGTTCTTGCCGTGCGCGCCGGTGACCGTCAGCGAGATCAGCGGCTGCGTCCGGGTGGCGCCCGCGCCTGCCGATCCGACTGTCCCGACGGAGACATGCCCGCGCAGGGCCGAGGCGCGCATGTCGGCGGCGTCGGCGGCCTGCTCCTGATACTTCGCGCCGCTCACGATCTGCGACACGGCCCGCGGGTTCGTGCCGTAGCTCGGCACGAGCGCCCCGCCCGGCGACGTCGGCTGCCCGAGCGAGATGAGCGCCGTCGCCTTGTAGTTCGTGCCGCCCCGGAACGAGTAGAGGACGCCCACGATCGCCCCGAGAACGAGGCCTGCGACCGGCAGCCACCACAGCGCCACGACCGCGCGGCGCCAGCGGGCGAGGTCGACCTCGCGCTCCGCGTCGAGATGGGGGGCCGTCATGCGGTGCCGACCCTAGCCGAAGCCCAGGCCCAGTGCGCGGCGAGACCGTCCCGGAGCGGCGTCGAGGCACGCCAGCCGGTGGCTGCCCCGAGCCGGCTCGTGTCGGCCCTGGTGCGTTTCATGTCGCCGGCCTGCGGCGTCCCCTCCGTTAGTGGCAGCGCGCGCCCCGCGATCTCCTCGAGGAGGGCGATCGCCTCCCGCATCGTCGCCTCGTCGCCGCCGCCGACGTTGTAGACGCCGGGCGCGGCGTCGAGCGCGCCGATCGTCGCGTCGACGACGTCCGCGACGTAGGTGAACGACCGCGAGGTGTTCGCGAAGAGCTCGAAGGCGCCGCCGGACGCGAGCGCTTCGACGATGCGCGCGAACGCCATGTCCGGCCGTTGCCGCGGCCCGTAGACGGTGAAGTAGCGGAGCGCGACCGCCTCGAGACCGAACACGCGCGTATACGCATCGTGGAGCGACTCGCACGTGAGCTTCGTCACGCCGTAGGGGTTGTTCGGCCTCGGCGTTGCGTCCTCGGGCGTCGGGTAGCGCTCGGCGTCGCCGTACACCGACGACGAGCTCGCCCACACGACCTTTACGCCGGCGGCGACGGCGGCTTCGAATACCCGCTGTGTCGCCAGTACGTTGCGCCGCAGGTAGAGCGGGAAGACATCGCCGAAGCTGCGCGCGCCGGGCTGGCCGGCCAGATGGAAGATGCCGTCGAAGCCGGAGAAGTCGAGGTCGTCCTCCGCGAGGTCGACACGTTCCACATCGAGCTCGCGCGCGTTCTCCTCCTTGCGCGCGACGTCGTAGTAGTCGGTGAAGCAATCGAGCGCAGCGACGTCGTGCCCGCGCTCGAGCAGCGTCTCGGCGAGATGCGAGCCGATGAAGCCGGCGGCGCCGGTGACGACGTAGCGGCTCATTGCACCGGCTCGAGCGCGCCGTCGCGCTCCTCGAGGATCACCTCGGAGAAGAACCGCGTCATCACGATGCCTTCGCGAAACTCGCCGAAGCGCGGCTCGACTGTCTCACCCTTCGCAAGCGCAAGCGCGAGCTCCGGGTAGCGCGAGCCCGCGGCGGTCGGCAACGGAAACCCGCCGCCGAAGCGCGGGTTCACGTCGGTGACCTGCAGCTCGCCGTCCGGCTCGCGGAAGCACTGGATGTTGGCAGGCCCGACGCACCGGAGCGCCTCGGCGACGCGCCGCGCGAACTCGATCAGGCCGTCGTCCTTGATCGACATCCCTTTGATCGACTCGCCGCCCTTCGACTCGATCATCGTCCGCGGCACCGCCGCGACGCAGCGGCCGTCGAGGTCGCAGAAGACGTCGATCGAGAACTCGACGCCGTGACACACGGCCTGCACCATCGAGTCGGCCGACGTATAGCGCAGGAAGAAGTCGAGCTCGGTCTGGTTCGCAGCGCGGTAGATGTGCCGCGAGCCGAAGCCCTTGCGCGCCTTGACCAGCACAGGGAAACGGATGTCGGCCGGCAGCTCGGTGGGGAGCCACGTCGGCGGCGAGCCGATTCCCTGCTCCTCGAAGAAGCGGTGCGCGAGGTACTTGTCGGCGCAGCGCTCGGAAGTCTCCTCGTCCGGCACGAGCACGACCGCCGGCGCGAGCTCGCCGCGGGACTGCGCGAGCACGACATGGTCGAGGTCGGTGAGCGGGACGACGAGCTTGACGTCGTGCCGCTCGACGAGCTCCCGGAGCGCCGCGACGTACCCGAAGTCGTCGACGCGCGGAACGAGCTCACGGCGGTCCGCGTGGTAGAGCGCGGGCGCGAGCTGGTTCACGTCGGTCGCGATCGTCGTCGCGCCGGCGCGGCGGAACGCGGTGACGATGTCGACCCGCTGCCCCGCGCACGTGAAGAGGACGGCGGTCACGACCCGGGAGGGTACCGGGCGCTCATTGCTGCCAGCCGCCGGTGGCGCCCTTGTAGGTGCCGCCGAAGAGCGCGAGGGGCGTGCGCAGCAGGATGAGCAGATCGGTCTTCCAGTCGCGGTGCCGGACGTACCAGAGGTCGAGCTCGATCCGCTCCGCCCAGGGCAGCGACGCGCGGCCGTGGATCTGCGCCCAGCCGGTGATCCCCGGCTTCACGTCGAGCCGGTGGCGCTGCCGTTCGTCGTACTGGTCGACCTGATAGCGGAGCGTCGGGCGTGGGCCGATCACCGACATGTCGCCGCGCACGACGTTCCAGAGCTGCGGGAGCTCGTCGACGGACAGACGGCGCAGCAGCCGGCCGATGCGTGTGATGCGGGTGTCGCCTCTGTCGACGGCGAACCCGGCCCCGACCTTCTCGGCGCCGACGATCATGGTGCGCAGCTTCAGGAGCTCGAAGTCGACGCCGTCCTTGCCGACGCGCGTCTGCTTGTAGAGCACCGGGCCGCCGTCCTGGAGCTTCACGGCCAGTGCGCCGGCGGCGAGCACGGGGCTGGTGAGAACGAGCCCGGTACCCGCGATCGCGACGTCGAGCACCCTATTCACGGACCGGCTCCCAGTTCGCGGGGACGCCGCGGCGCACGTAGTTCACGAGCGCGACGAGAGTGGCCCAGGTGACGAGGACGTAGTAGCGCGCGATCCCGACGCCGGCGAGCGCTGCCCCGACCAGTCCGAGCTGCAGCCCGAGCGCCACGTCGTAGATCCAGCCGGAACCGAGGAGCGCGATCGAGGTGGCGAGGAGCACGACGTGCAGGATCCCGGAGCCGTAGCGCAGCAGCCGGTGCGAGACGATCTCGAGGCCGTACGTCACACCCAGCCGCCGCAGCATCTTCCCGCGCAAGACGATCAGCCAGCAGTGCTCGAACATGCGCACCTTGCGGTGGTACTCGGTCACGTTCGTCGGCGTCGGCTTCTCGAACGCGTGCGCCTCGGGCTCGTAGACGGCGCGGCGCCCACGCTGCACCATCAGGTAGGGCAGCGAGAGGTCGTGGCCGAAGCGCGGATCGACCTCGACGTAGTCGGCGCGGCGCAGCGCGTAGATCGAGCCGTTGCCCCCGGTGATCGAGCCGAGCCGGGACTCGGCCTCACGTACGCCCAGCTCGTAGCGCCAGTAGACGCCTTCCTTGTTCGAGCCGTCGGCGCGCAGGATCTTCAGCTGGCCGCAGACGTAGGCGACGTCCGGATCAGCGAAGGAGCGCACCAGCTTTCGCAGGGCATCGGGCGCCCACGTGCAGTTCGCGTCGGAGAACGCGACGACGTCGCTGGAGGTCTGCCGCACGGCGCGGTCCTGCGCAGCGACCTTGCCGCCCTTCGGGTTCGGCACGACCTTCACCCGCGGGTACTGAACCGCGATCTCGTCCGTCCCGTCGTCGGACGCGTCCGAGCTGACGACGATCTCGAGCTTGTCCTGTGGGTAGTCGAGCGCGAGCAGGTTCTCGATCCGCCGCCCGATCGACGCCGCCTCGTTGTACGCGGCGACGATGACCGCCACCGTGGGCTCGAGATCCGCCTTGCGAACGGGGCGCTCGGCAACCCGCGCCAGGACCCGCGCGAACGCCGGGTAGAGGGCGTGCGTCCACGCGAGCAGTGCGAGCGAAAGCCAGAAGAGAACGACGACTGCGGTCACGCGGCGAGTGTAGAGCCGGCGGCCTCGAGCACCGCCGCGATGAAGTCCTCCTCGCTTCTCTCATAGCCCCAGTCGCCGACGATCCGCCGGGAGGCATCGCCGTACCGCCTGCGCAGCTCCGGGTCGGCGGCCAATGCACCGAGGGCCTGGGCAACCGCGTCGACGTCGTCGATCCCGACGACGAAACCGTTCTCGCCCTCGCGGACGAGGTCGTGGGCGGCGCCGGCACCTTCGCTCACGACGAGCGGCAAGGCGGCGGCGGCGGCTTCGTTGACGACGACACCCCACGTCTCGAAGCGGGACAGGAGCGCGAAGACGTCCGCTGCGGCATACACCTCGGCGAGGCTCTCCCATGGACGCACCCCGAGAAAGGTGACGCGGCCACCAAGCTGTTCAAGCCGGGAGCGCTCCGGCCCGTCCCCGGCGAGCAGGACCGAGACCGGCGCCCCGACACGCGCTGCCGCTTGCAGGAGGACGTCGATCCCCTTCTCAAGGGCGAGCCTCGCCACACACAGAACCGCAACGTCGTCGGCCGCGAGCCCGAGCTCGCCGCGAAGCCGGTCACGGCTCTCGCGGAGGTCATCGACCCGCGCAGCAAGCTCCGCGACGTCAACAGTGTTCGCGAAGGTTCGAACACGATCCGCGTCTGCACCGCGCGCGATCATCGACTCGCGCGCCAGCGATCCGGCGGCGAGCACGCTCGTTGCGCCGCGAACCACCCACGGGACGACGGCTCCCTTCACTGCGCGTCGCCACGCGCGCCGCGAACCGCGGTCGTGACTCTCGACGACAAGGACGTACGGCACCCGCCGTACGCGGCACCAGGCGATAGCGCATTGAGACGCGAACGTGCTCCAGCCAGTCAGCACGACGCAGTCCGGCCGCACCCGCTCGAGAACGCGAAACACGCCGGGGGTGATCGGGTAGTGGTGACGAAGGATCCGGTCGGCGCCGGGCACCCGCTGACCTCGCAGCATCACGTTCGGGTGCTCGGGTGCGAGCCGCCAGTCGTTTCCGGCGATCGCCGGGGCGTTGTAGACGACGGTCAGGTCCACTTCCGGACGCCCGGCAATTCGGTCGAAGAGCGGCGAGCGGTACGGCGTCGGCTCGGGCATCACCGCAACGACGCGCACGGGCGGCGACGCGCTCATCGAAGCCGACGCAGCTTGTAGGCGATCCGACGCAGGACGTCGCGCCAGCGCATGATCGCGCCATGGTTCCGGCGAAGGCGCCCCGCGACCAGGCGATGGCTCGCGTCGTGCAACGTGTACATCCGCGTCTTTCCGCCCGCGAGCCGCATGTTCTCCTGCGCCTCGGCGCCGAAGTACGCCTCGTTCAACCCACCGGCGAGATGGCCGTAGTCGTGCGGCTGGTGGATCGCGACGACGTCGGCGGTCGCGTCGACTACCGGACCTTCCTGCCGTCCACGCCAGATCATCCAGTTGTCGAAGCTCGCACGACCGACGAGGAAGGGTGGCATCGGATCGAACAGCCCCGCGGGGAAGACGAACCAGTCGATCGCGACGGCGCCGCGAAGCCTGCCTTCGGCGAGCGCGCGGGCGCGAAGCTTCGTACGGTCTTCGAGCTCTTCCCGCACCACACGCAGGTCACGGGTCTGGCCGACCAGCAAGAAGGGGCGGTCGGCCCGCACGACGCGTACCGCATCGAGCAGGTCGGGGAGAAGCACGATGTCGGCGTTCACGAACAGGCGCAGCGGGTGCCGCGCGATCGCGTCGACCCGCGCAAAAGCGTCGTCGAGGCGCGGCGTACCGGTCGGGCTGCGCGCCACGTCCGCGATGTGCTCGACACCGGCCGCCTTGGCCGCTTCCGCGATGCCGAGCTCGTCCCCGACGAGAACGACCTGAACCTCGTCGCCGAGCGCGCGCCAGCTCGCGAGCGCGGTTTCCTGCGCGGCTGCTGCGTCGCCGCCGAAGGGCTTTGGAAGCGAGAAGAGGGTCACCATCAGGCCGTCAGGCGGTCGACGAGCTCGCGGTAGCGTCGGAGCGCAACGCTTCGGTCCGCTTCGCGGACGACGTACTCGCGACCCAACGCGCCCATCCGCTCGAGGTCGATCGCTCCGCTGTGAGCATCCCGGATGACCTTGGCCACGAGGTCCGGCCGATCCGGTGGAATCGCCACGCCGCAGCCGACCTCTTCGACGATGCGCGCCGTCTCACTGTCCTCGTCGGCCGCCGCGATGACAGGCCGGCCCGCGGCGAGGATGCCGTACAGCCGGCTCGGCACAACGAACCCGGACAGGCCTCGCGCGAGCCCGACGTAGTGAAGATGCCCCGCCCCGAGCGACTCGTTCAGGCGTTCCCGAGGCTGGTAGGGAAGGAAGCGCACCTTGTCCGCTTCGAGCCGCCCGGCGAACTCGATGAGCTCGGCGTGTCGCGCCCCGAACCCGACGATCGGAACGCACAGGTCGTCGAGGTCGCGAAGGTACGTCGTTGCGCGGATCAGGTTGTCGAGATTCTGCGCGTGACCCACGTTGCCGGAGTGCATGACGTTGAAGCTGTGGTCGAGCCCCTGCTCACGGCTCCACTCGGTGTCGTGCGATCCCGGGACGATTCGCGTCGTGTCGACCCAGTTCGGAATGACCGTCATGCGCGCAGGCACGGCACCCTTCCGGATCAAGCGCTCACGCATCCGCTCGCCGATCGCGACCACATGGTCCGCGCGCCTGAGGTAGTAGCCGACAAGACGGCGCAACAGTCCGATTACGAAAGGGTTCGTCAGCCTGCCGAGCTCGGTCGCGATCTCCGGAAAGACGTCCTCGCTGATCACGAGCAGCCGAGCGCGGTACCGCCTGGCGAGCACGAGCCCGATATCCCCGACGATCGGTGGATCCGTCATGCAGAGCACAAGATCCGCCTTCGTCACGGTGGAGGCGCGAACCAGTGTGTCACCGAGGTAGCTGAGATAGTTGACCGCGCGCAGATGCAGCTTCGTCCGGTCGAACGCCGTCGACCGAGTGCGGAGCACTCTGACGCCGTTCAGCAACTCGTCGCTCGGGAGGTCGTCTCGGCCGAACAGCCGACCCGTCACCACTGTGACGTCGTACCTCTCGGCCAGCGACTCGCAGAGATCCGCCAGTAGGTTGGCCGTCGCCTCGACACCGGGCCGGTAGTACTGATTCAGGACCAGGATGCGCGGGCGATCAGACGCTGCCATGTCCTGCGGTCGCAGGCTCATGTGGTCATTCGACCCGTCGACGCACACAAGAAGTGCCTACCACCGCCGATGGGTCGCACGCGGTAGTTCAGACTCCGCAAGTGATCAAGAGCGAGCACTGTCGGCTCGTCATGGCCCTCGATCAGGATGACGGGGCGCTGGACGGTCAGCAGAGTCCCCATTCCCTCCACCGCCTCCCGGTCCGCTCCCTCAACGTCGAGCTTGATGAAGCCAATCTCGGTCTGCGCCAGCAGCGACTCGAGTCTGATCGTTCGAACACTCGTGCCTTCTGGCCCGAGTCGGTTCATCGCGGAAGCCTCACCGTCGACGAGATATGCCGTGCCGTCCGCGTTGGTTGCGGCGGCTTCGACCACCTGAACGTTCTCTGCGCCATTGAGTCGAAGATTCTTCCGGAGTTGCGCCAGATTCCTTGTTGAGGGCTCAACCGAGTAGACGCTTCCAGCGTGTCCGACCTTCTTCGCCATCAGGACCGTCATGTAGCCGATGTGAGCACCGACGTCCGCGCAAACCATCCCCGGCCTCAAAACACCTGAAATTGCGGCAGCTACGTCGGGCTCATACGGCGCGTAGACATACTGTCGCTCGTGGCTGTCCCGAATCGTGAACTTCAGCCCCTCGTGCGTTCCGTGCAGGCGCCAGGTTCTATGGGTATCCCGCCACAGGCGCACGCGACTGGCAGATCTCCACAGGGGCGGCGGCACGCATCGTCGCAGCGTCGGGATCACGGCCTGACGCTAGCAGCCACTGTATCGACCCTTTCCGCCGACACGAACGCGCGACAACGGGGATGACGACGCGGCCGGCGCACATCTCGTCGCGTGTGCTGCGTGGTGTGAGACACCCCTCCCAGGCAGGTGCTCGGGTTCGCTGGATCTTGCAGCAACGTACTCTCGATCGAAGATGCCGAGCGCTTTACAGGAACTTTGTCGAACCGGGTGATCTAGCGTTCGATATCGGAGCCAATGTCGGCCAGAGGACGCGTGCTCTACTCGCAGTCGGGGCGAACGTCGTCGCGGTTGAACCGCAACCTGAGTGTGCCCAGCGACTACCGACCGCAGCAACCGTCGTCCAAGCCGCCGTCGGGGCCGAACAGGGAACGACGGTGCTCCATCTCACGGATGAGACGACCTTGGCATCAATGTCTCCTGAATGGATCGACGCGATCCAAGGCAGTGGGCGCTTCACGCACACGTGGACCGACCGTCTGGTCGTGCCTGTCACCACACTTGACGAACTCATCGCCGAGCACGGGGAGCCCAGGTTTTGCAAGATCGACGTAGAAGGGGCCGAGCAGCTTGTGCTGGCGGGGCTTTCCCAACCTCTCCGTGCCGTCTCATTCGAGCACGCCAATGAATTTGTCGACGCAACCGAGGCCTGCATCGCACGGTGCGTGGAGTTGGGCATGACAGAATTCAACTTCTCGTTATTCGAGACCCTCGAGCTCCATCACGACGCGTGGACGGACGCGGCGACGCTCCTTCGCCGACTCGGGAGCCTTGGAATGACCCACAGCGCGTTGTTCGGGGACGTCTACGCGAGGATCTCGGTGAACCAGCCAAGATAAGTGGTTGCTTGTCGATCCAGCCCGAACCGCTCGCGCGCGTCTTCGGCTGCCGCGATTGCCATCAACCGGCGTCGTGACCGATCATCAACCAACTCGCAGATCGCACGGGCCAACTGGCGCGGTTCGCGAGGTTCCACAAGGAGCCCGGTACGAGGCGTGATCTGCTCGGGGATCCCGCCAACTGCTGTCGCCACGACAGGGACACCACACGCGAGCGCTTCGAGGATCGCAAGGGGGAAAGTCTCGGCCTTGGAGACGTGCACGTAAAGGTCCGCCGCCTGCAGGTACCCGGGAACGTCGCCGGGCGCACATCGTCCGACCGACCGAACGGTGACACGGCGAGTTACGCGGACCGAGGCATTGGGGTCTCCGAGGAGGAGAACCGTGAGTTTCCGATCGCCGTCCGCGAGTATGTCCAACGCCTGTTCGAAGGTTTCGATGTCCTTGAACTCGTTCGAGCGGCCACCCTGCGACGTATGCACGATCAGAAACTCTTCGGGGTCGATGGCGAGTAGACGTCGCGACTCGTCCCGATGTCCAGGGGCAAACAGGTCGAGGTCGATTCCATTCGGAATCACCTTCAACTCACGAATCGAAGGAGCTAACACGGAACGTTCGATCACTGAGGCGAGCCAGTGGGACGGAACGGCAACATGAACGCGTACGTCTCGATAGATCTCGGCCTTGATACGAAGATTCTCCGCGGTGCCGTCTCTCAGCAAGGCCGGATAGGTACGTAGGTGGGGGCATGAGCCGCATCCATGACACCACCGATCGCCGTCGATGCTGTGCGCGCAGTGTCCCGTCGCAAGCCACATGTCATGCGGACTCAGCACGACCGTAGTGGACCGCGCGAGCGCAGGGAGCAGCCGCAGATCGAAGTAACCGCCATGAAGGTTATGCAGCTGAGCAATGTCGAATGACACCGCGCGCTGGACGAGGTTGCGCGTCGCCGGAAACCGAAAATCCTCGCGACCGCGCAACGCGTCTAGCGCAACGTTCGGATTGCCGGCCATCCTGAGAACCCGCGCAGTGCGCGGCCAGCCTCGACGCAGAGCGAACCGCCGTGTCTCATCGAGCCAGCTCGATGCCTTGATCTGGGCGATCCCATCGCGACGACGTCCGGCAGGCAGATCGACGTCGAGTTCGGCCTCATGTCCGAGGCGCCGGTACGCGGCGTGTAGATTCGTGGCCACCTGTTCCGCGCCGCCGCCGAGGTTCGAGCGACTCACCTGGAGGATCCTCATGGTCGCCGAAGTCCGGGGCGGCGAGCTAACCCAGCCGCGACCGCGACAAGCTCCAACGGTGCACCAGGGTCAAGGCGCAGGAGTCGCGCACCGACTGCACTGAGAGTGCGCACCGCGCGTCGCCTCACCAGGACCTGGATGAGTCGACGAGACTCGGCGCGGAGCAGATGCGAACTGCCCGGCGTGTCGCCGTACTTTTGCACGAATGTCTCAAGAAGATCGAGAAACGTCGCCGAGAGCGATCGCAGGTCCAGTTTCGGAGCATTGTCGGTAAAAAGGAGCGTTCGCAGGTCGCTGATGGTGCGCGCGTCCATCTCGATCTCGGGCATGACTTCGCGCATGGTGCGCAGGGCGATCCGATCGTGCGTCGCGAGTTGCTGCTCGCGTCTCGTCTGCGTGAGCGTTCTCTCGTGGAGTCTGTATCGAACGAGTGGCTCAGCAAGGTTCGCGCCTGCACCCCTCCGAAGGACACGACACCAGAGGTCGTAGTCCTGCGCGACATCGAGCGTCGAGTCGTAGTTCAGGTCGTCGCCGAGCGTGGAACGACGGAGCATGACGGTCGGGTGCAAAAACGGGTTTGCGAGCAGCGATCGCCATCGGACAGCAAGGGGATCTCCGGGCATCCTCCAGATCTGGCTGCCACCGGTCGCGTCGAACGCCTCACAGGCGGTTCCGAGCACTGCGACGTTGCGTCGCTCCTCGAGGTACGAAACCTGAAGCGCAATCCGGTTTGGGAGCGCAACGTCATCCGCATCTAGGCGCGCGATGTACTCCGTCTCCACGCGTTGGACGCCCTCAGCAAGCGCCGCGGCGAGTCCACCGCTTCCTTCCCTCCGAACTACCGCGACACGAGAATCCGAACGCGCAAGCGATGCGAGGATCTCAGAGGTGCCGTCGGTGGAACCGTCGTCGACTACAAGGACTTGTACCCCGTCGTACGTCTGGGCCAGCGCGCTCCTCACGCTCACCGTGACGAACTCCTTGGCGTCTCGCGCGGCGATGAGCACGGTCACGCGAGGCTGAGACAAGCAACGTTCCTTTCCAGCCAGAGCCCGAGGTTTAGCAGCGTCCAGCGATCCTGCGGCCCGTCCGGCCGAGGACCATGACCACCGACGACGTGTCTCAGGGGCGAGTCCGGCGCCCACACTCGCTTCTCGAGACTGCTCACATCCGGTCTGCTCAACCACTCTCCCACGGGTGCCCCGAAGCCTTGCTTCGGACGCGAAGCGATTGCTTTCGGCCACAGGTCAGAAAGAGCCGCGCGCAGAAGTGGCTTGCTGGATGCGGCGTCGAAGCGGAGGGCCGCAGGAGTCGACAGGACAAAGTCGACCAGCTCAGCATCGAGAAACGGCGAGCGAACCTCAAGGCTATTCGCCATCGCCGCCCGATCGACCTTAACGAGGATGTCACCGGGAAGGTAGGACTCGAGATCGAAGGAAACCGCACGATCGACGCCCCGAACGTCATCGCCTGGGCGGTACAGCGACTGGATCATCCCTATCGACCGATCACTACCCGCCGGGTACGGCCGGTTCGCTATGAACGCAAGGTGGCCGTTGAAAGCATCGGCGTGCGTTCGTGCGAGGTCGACCCCGGCCCGTTGGTGGAGCGCTCTAGCCAACCTGTCCTCGGACACAAGGTTCGCTTTGGCGAAGGCGCGGAGAGAGAGCGCCTTGGCGCGCAAACCGGCGGCTGCCGCCCCCCGCTCGCGCAGCTCTTGAGCGACGACAGCCGGTCGGTACCACTCGTACCCCCCGAAGAGCTCGTCCCCACCATCGCCACTCAGAACGACCTTGACATCCTGCCGTGCGAACTGGGACAGCAGATACATCGGAACATTCGACGAGTCACCGAATGGTTCGTCAAACGCCGCGACAACTTCCTCCAGCACCGAGCCGAGGTTGACATCAACTTCTAGCTCGCGGTGATCGGTGTTGAAAGCTCGGGCAACTTCACGTGCGTACGGAAGCTCGTTGATGAGGTCGCCGAATCCAACAGAGAAGGTCTTGATCTGGGCAGATGACTGAGCCATCAGCGCGACGACGCTCGTCGAATCACGGCCGCCGCTCAAGAAGCAGCCGACCTCGACGTCCGCAGCGGTCATTTGACGATCGACCGCTGCTTCGAAGAGCACTCGCACATGTCGGACGGCTTCATCGAAGGAAACGTCGTCGGTCGACAGACGCGGACGCCAGTAACGCTCGATGTGGACCTTTCCCGATTCCCAAGTCAACGTGTGCCCGGGTGGCAGCGTGAAAACGTTCTCGTAGATGCAGAGCGAGGGAGGCACGTAGTTGAGGGCGAGATACGCATCCACCGCAGCCGCGTCGAGACGTGGGATGACACGACCGGAGGCCAAGATTCCGCGAATCTCAGAGGCCACCACCAACTCGCCCTGCGAAGGGTTCGCCCAGTACAGGGGCTTCTCGCCGAGACGATCTCGGGCAGCAAAGCCGCTGCCTGACTCGATATCCCAAATGAGGAATGCGAACTGTCCATTCAGCTGAGGGACGAGCTGTTCGCCGTACAGCCGAAAGCCTTCGAGGATCACCTCGGTGTCCGACCTGGTCCGAAGCGTCGCACCGTCGCGAAGGAGCTGACCGCGAAGCGAAAGGAAGTTGTAGATCTCACCGTTGAAAACGATCGCCAGGCGTCCGTCAGCCGAGAACATGGGTTGGATGCCGCCATCGATGTCGATGACGGCGAGCCTCGTGCTTCCGAGGGAACAGCGCGAATCGAGCCAGGTCCCCTGAGCATCCGGGCCCCGGTGTGCGAGAGACGCATTCATGCGTTCCATCTCTGCTGCCGAACCGGACGGCATGCCGATGATGGCGGCGATCCCGCACACGGCTAGACGAGACCAATCTTCGCAAAGACCATGCGGAAGCGGGCATGCCATGTGTGGTCGCGGCGCGCGCGCAGCAGTCCCGCCTTCCTGATCCGCGTGCGCTCTGTCTCGTTCGCAAGGTAGTAGGTTGCCTTCTCGACGAGCTCTTCGGGCTCGTCGAAGACAACAACCTCTCGGTCGGGCTCAAAGAAGTCGAAAAGTTCATCGCATCGTTCGACGAGGTAGAACGCGCCGCTCATCGTCGCTTCGAAGTCCCTCAGGCGTACTTGTCTGATGGCACTTCCGTCGCGGTTGAACACTGCCACCTTCGTGAAGCCGAGACTCATTGCGCTCCGGCTATACATACGTATGTATTCGTCGTCCGAAAGTGCAGGCCCACAGCGATCGGGTGGAAGTGACCGCGGCGCTCGCCGCGGTCGTCCGCGCGCGACGTCTTTCAGTGTGCGCACGAGCGACGTCGGAGAGTCGGGTTCAGTCCAGTTCGGCCCCCACGCGCGCGTGTCGATGCCTGCGTCCAAGAGCCTCCGAAGATACTCGCCACGGTCGGCGTAGCGCTGGCCGACAAAGGTCGCGTCAAACTCAACCGGAAGATCGTAAGGCTTATAGACGGCTGCGTTAGCCGCTTCCTGACAGTAGATCGGAGTCGCTCCTACCGCGCGGTAGTTCTCGAGGCGAAAGCGCTCGGGCACAAGGCAGTAGTCGTAGGCCGGAGCGATCTCTTCGACAAGGTGGAACTGATACGACGCATTGCAATACCAGTTCATCGTGACCGCGCCGGCGCGGCCGATCGTACGAATCGCCTCCGGCTCGACGTAAGACGAATAGAAATAGCTGAAGAACAGGTCTATCGGCTCTTTCCGGTGCGCGGCCAAGAACTGCGCGACCAGCTCCTCGCTGAACCGGGGACGATGCGTCTCAATGAACCGGCGCTGTTGATCATCGGTGGGGTCGAGATTCCAGTTGAAGTCTTTGTAGTCGAAGTCGAAGATCGTGACGTCGTGCCCAAGGTCGACGAGCGGCGCGCAGAGATTCGCATGCCAGAGCGTCGATTTCGGTAGCGCAGCTTGATGTGCGGTCGCCGGCGCCGCAAAGAAGATCCTCACCAGTCCAGCGTAATGCGACGGTGTGTAGAGACGTCGCTCCAGCGGAGCTCAGCCCTCGACGAGTTCGGCCAGCTTCCGCGAATACGCATCTATGGAGAACTCCTCCTCGAAGCGACGACGACCGACAGAACCAAGCTCTGACCGGAGCATCTGATTCGATCGAAGCCGTTCGAGTGCTGCGGCGAGAGCGCCCGGATCACCTTCCGGGACGATAAGGCCTGCAGGGCCGACCACCTCGGGTATCGCCCCGCTCGACGAGCCGACGATCGGCAGACCAATTGCCATGGCGTCCGCAAGTACGCCACCGAACTGCTCCTTCCAAGTCGCTGTTGTCAACGACGGCACCGCGAGAACGTCGAGGCGCGCATAGAACTTCCAGAGGTCGCGCCGCGGCAAGAGACCCACGTAGACCGCTCTCCCGGCGAGTCGAGGAGAGCGAAGCGCAGCTTGCAGCGTATCGGCGTCAGGCCCATCCCCTGCAAAAGCCACTGCGAACGTGTCGGGCAGCTGCTCGACGGCCTCGAGCAGAACTCCCCATCCTTTCTCAGATACGAGGCGGCCGGCAAAGCCGATGACAAAGACATCGTCACCAATGTTGAAGTCCATTGGCTGCGTCTCCCCTGGCGGTTCCAGCGCGCCGGCGACAAGTGGCCGAGCGGGAACGCTCGCAGGGACGCCGATACTTCTCGCGCCGTCGATAGACGCCGTCGCGACAGCCGCGAGAGCATCGAGGCGACCCCAGAGCATGCGACCAGCCGCCTGCACGCGCAGCGGAGTCGACGCAAAAAGGTTTTCGCATACCGCGCCGACAATCCGAACCCCCGGCCGCAGCCGCTCAACGGCGAGCAGTTCCATAAGCAGTTGATCGGTCGGCTCGTGTTGAGCCCAAATCGCGTCCGGACGCACTGCACGAAGTTCGCGGCGCAGCCAGTACATCCGGCTGATCGAGTCGGCAAACGGAATCGGACGGAACTCGACGTCCCCGCCCACCTCGCCCCAACCGAGCTGTTGGTGAACCGAAGGCAACGCGGCGGAATCTCTTCCGTAGGCAATGCCTTCGGCCCCGAGGCGTGTGCAAAGCGCAGAGAATGCTTGCCAGTGGATCGGGTAGAGGGCCAGCTCGCTGTAGAGCACGACTCTCAACGGTGCAGGACCGGCCCTCCAACGGTCGCCACGGCGGACGTGGGACACCAGGGCGTCCAGTGGATGTGCTCACACCCCGCGTCGACGAGCCAAGCTTCGACCTCCTCGGGGGAGTGCGTGGTCGCGATCTCAGGCGTGATCGCATCAAAGATGTCGAGCTCAGCCCAACGGGGATCTGGAAGCGACAGGAATGGCAGCCAGTTCCTCTGGAGGCCGGCGACGGCGCTTCCAAAGACTGGAACCGCGATCATTCGCCCGAGGACCGGTGCGAGCGCCCGCGCAGCAAACCGCGAGTACAACGATGCGAAGCGATAGCCGAGTACCGGAGCGAGCCGCAATTGAAGTCGCCTAACGCGCTCGACCGATGGGTAGTCGTAGAACTCGCCACGGGGATAGACGCAGCAGGCGAGCCAGCCTCCCTCTTTGATCACACGCGCAAGAGCAACGACGCCAGTCGCTGGGTCCGGTGTGTGATGCAGAACACCGATCGAGAATCCGCCGTCAAAGACGCGATGAGCGAACGGGGGGTTAAGAAGATCCCCCTGTACGATCAGGACGTTCGGGTCGTCGGCGAAGTTACGTCGCGCAACATCGGCCGCAGAGCTCAACTCAAGACCTATTGCGCGCGCGCCCCGCGTTCGCAACACATCGATAAACCGGCCGGCGCCGCAGCCGAAGTCGACGATGAGCGCTCCGTCGAGGTCACGTCTCGGCTCGCAGATCTCCTCCCACATCCGCTTCGTATGTCCGGCCATCGGGCGACCGACGTTCTCGCTCTCGAATTGCGTGCGTGCCCAGCGATGCCACTCGTGACCGAAACTTCTAACGCTCGACGACTGGTCGCCGGCGAAGCGCGGTACACCGGCCACGATTGGCCAACGTTCTCCGGATGGCGTCACAAGCGCGCCGTCGATGACGCTGCCGTTCGACGTCGCAGCTTGCACGTCGAGGTCGAAGGCTTCGCCGGTCCGAGGCGACCTCAGCACCGAAAGAAACTCCGGATTCATGATGGAACCGGCACTTTCGTCGCCTCGACGTGGTACCCGACGGTGAACTCGCGAATGCGCAGCCTGTCGTCTAGGGCAAGCAGCCGCGATGTTACCGCGTGACTAGCCATCAATCTCAGGAGTAGCCCGAGCGGCTTCCGTCTCAGCTCGGGAGCGCAGACAGCCCGGATCGACTGAGCACGTTCCAACTCCTGCGCGAGCTGCTGGAAGAACCCGCCGTTCGCCGCGATCGAATCTGTAACGAGGCCACAGTCAGAAAACGCATACTCGTAGAAGTGAGGCGTGAACCCCCCGTAGAAGTGGAAGGGCTCTTGATGAAGCCCCGATCCAAGAGGAGCCGACAAATAGACCTTCCCTCCGAGACGCGTGATACGCGCGAGCTCGCGGATGGCGTCTAACGGGCGTGGGACGTGTTCGAGGACTTCGGTGCAAAGAACGACATCGAACGTGTCGCCGTCGACGGGGATGTCCGTGATGTCGCTTACGTAGTCGAGCCGCCCATATTCCCAAGGCTCGGCGAAAAGCCCGTCAGTCGTGCCTTCGTAGCTAGCGAAGTCATGCGCTCGATAATCACAGTGATCGAAGAGCGGTCTATAGCGGCATTCACCGGCTCCGACATCAAGAACGGTCGCTCCGGGCCGGGTTCGCGCCGCGATCGACTCGACCCATCTATCTCTTCCGGCCTGATTTGCCCGGAGCGTCACGGGGCCCTTCGCTCGAATAGATACAAACCACACCCGTAATCGAGGCCGGCAGCGACGGCCGCGTCTGTCCTTGCGTGCAGCACGCCCGCATCGTCGACGAATGAGAATTCGAGAAGGTCGAGCTCTGGAAAGAACTCCGCGACGGCCGTCGGCTCAAAAACGCGATGCGCGTTGAAGCATGTCCTGGGTCGTCCGACAGGAACTGAGAAATAGAGCTGCCCGCCGACCTCGATCACGCGCTGAAGCTCCAGACATCCCTTTGATGTTCCGTTCGGATCGAGCTCATCGCCGTAGCGTCCGAGCCCAATGTGCTCTGCGACGTGAAGGCACGAGACGGAGCGCTGAGACTGTGCCTTCACCGGGAGTGCCGTAATCGTCCCCTGCACGGAGCGATATCGATCGAGCGAGATCTCAAGAGGACGGATGTCTACGAAGGTGACGTCGCAGATCGCTGTGACCGCGGTGACAAATCGAGCGTCCGAGCCGATGTCGAGATGTGTACGAGGCGACCGGTTTACAAGATGACGGAGTGCCCAAACGGACTGGTGTAAGTAGTGCGCATCAAAGGCGGTCGTGGACGTGCGGTCATCAAGACACGGGTAAAGCTCGCCGACTGGAATGGCCTCGGTGCCTGCAAGACGCCGATACTCGTTTAGCTCTCGGAAAAAGCGCGGGTAGCGTCGCAGCGCCGATGGGACTGACTCCACACCCACCATCGGCCGGTAGAGCGACCGAGCCAGCCGGACGGCTTGCCGGGCTGGGCGGATGCTCCGCGCGAACTCTCGAATGGCGCGCCGCGGACTCATCGGTTGATCTGCCGGCGCTCGCTACTCCACTCGTGCTGCGGAACAACTGCGCCAACCTCAGATGTGGGCACAAATGTCGATCCGATCCCAAACGGGTCGAACTGCACTACCTCGAATGCAACTTCACCACCCCAATAGTCGAACGGCTGGATGCCGGGTAGGTGCGCGAGAAGCGCCACGAGATATACGCCTGGCGCAAGGGGGAGATACGGGATCTCACAGATGGCAGTCTCGCCCGGCTCGAAGTACTTGCCCTGCATTTCGACTGAGGAGATGTAGGTGACGGGTCGATGGCGGGAGTCCGTTACTACGACGTCAATTCCGAACCTCCCGACTTTTGCCTGAGGATTCGTCTCGACAACAAACCTGACGGACTCCCCGTGGGCCAGTCGACCGGACTCGAACGACGCGGGCGAACCGATTTCCAGGCCGGAGAAGACCGGAACCGGGAACCGTGGGTGAGGGGCTGTGCGTACAAATCGCCCGCCGGCAGCTGCCAGAGCAGACTGACGATCCTGATACGCCGACACGACGGCTTCGGCTGATCCGTCCATGACGACCTCGCCCTTCTCGATCAATAGCGCTCGCGAACAGATCGACAGAACAGCGTTGAGGTCATGGCTCACGAAAAACACTGTTCTGCCGTCGTCCCGTGTGACATCTCCGATACGACCCAGACACTTTTCGCGGAACTTCACATCTCCAACGGCCAGGACCTCGTCCACCAACAGAACCTCGGGCTCTAGAAAGGCCGCGACCGCGAAACCCAACCGCAGTGCCATGCCACTTGAATAGCGCTTGACCGGTGTGTCCATGAACCGATCCAGTTCTGCAAACTCGATGATCTGGTCGAAGTTGCGATCGATCTCCCCTTTCCGCATCCCGAGGATCGTTCCGCTCAGGTAGACGTTCTCGCGTCCGGTTAGCTCAGGGTGGAAACCCGTGCCGACCTCAAGCAACGACCCCACGCGGCCTCGAATCTCGGCCCGACCCTCTGTCGGCATGGTCACCCGTGCGAGAAGCTTGAGAAGCGTCGACTTCCCGGCGCCGTTTTGACCGACCAAGCCAACGATCTCCCCACGCCCCACCTCGAAGGTCGCACCTCGCAACGCCCAAACCTCGCCGTGCCGACGGCCGGCATGTCCACGCCGACGACGGAGCGCGTTTCCCAGCGACTCGGTCAGTCGTCCATACCCGGGCGTGTTCTCGCCCAGGAGATACCTCTTGCCGAGGCCTTCTGCTCTGACGATGGGTTCGTTCAAATGATGTCGGCGAACGAGCTCTCGGTTCGGTCGAAATAGACCAAACCGGAAACGAGGAATACGGCCGTCACAGCGATCGAGACCGCGATCTGGGACCAGGGATGGCTCGTCGAGTCGGCGGCAGCCCATCGGAATCCTTCGATCAAGCCGCCAAGTGGGTTGAGCCCGTAGAGAAATCTGAGGTGCGCCGGGATGATGGTGCTCGGGTAACCGATGGGCGACGCGAACATCAGCGCTTGCACCATGAACGGCACCATGTATACGACGTCGCGGTACTTCACGTTCAGCGCCGCAAGCCAGATGCTGAACCCGAGCGTCACGAGGAGGGCGAAGATCGCCAACAAGGGCAGGAACACGAACCGCCAGGTCGGGTAGATGCCCCAGAACGGCTCCACCGCAACGAGAAACGCCAGCGCCAACCCAAGGTCGATGAAGAAGGCCGTCGCTGCCGCTACGGGAATGATGAGTCGGGGGAAATAGACCTTCGATACAACCTGGCCGGAGACGACGACGCTCCGCGACGCGGCTCCGATTGCGCTTGAGAAGAATGTCCATGGCACGAGCGCAGAAAGCACGAAGATGGAGTACGGCAGTCCGTCAGATGGCAGCCCCGCGAGACGCCCGAAGAACAAACCAAAGACGCCCATTAGCATGATTGGTTGGATAAGCGCCCACGCAGCCCCGAAGAAGGTCTGCTTGTAGCGAAGCTTGACGTCTCGCCAGATCAGAAAGTAGGTCAGCTCACGGTGGCTACTGAGCGACCCGAGACCAAGGGACCATCGATGCCGTGGCTCGATGACCACTGTGGAGGGAACGGAGGCCGCGGGGGAATGGTGTGGTGGGCTCGCCGCGAGGGAGTCGAGTTGCTTCAAGGGCGCTGCGGTTCGAAAGCCACGAGGGTCGCAGGATACCCGCCTATCGCGTCGAGGTGCCGCGGCTAGCTCCGCAGGCGGGGGATCCGGCCGTGAACGGTAATCGACATCACGCGAGTGCCGTCACAGGAGCGAGCCCTTTTGCCGGCTTCGTGCGCACTGTGAGCGTCGTAGCCGCGACGCACCCTGCCGGCACGAGATCGCCGTATCGCCAATGGGCGGCCTGACTAGCTCGAGCTCGACCTATGCAGACGTAGCCCGATAGACACCCAGAAGCGTTTCCGTCACACGCCCGCTCGACAGCTCGCGCTGCGCCGATGATCTTGCGGCCTTGCCCGCGCTGCGTCGACCCTCGCCGTCCTCGAGCAGTTTGGCGACCGCTCCACCCAGCTCGCCCGGCCGCACGAGCGTGACTCCGGGCCCTTCGAGGTCGGCCAGGCCGCCCACCCGCGTCGCGACCACTGGACGCCCGTACGCCATCGCCTCGCGTGCGGTCATGCCGTAGCCCTCGCGTCTCGAGGGGACGCACACGACCGACGCGGCTTCGTAGTAGCGGCCCATCTCGGAGGGCGGGACGAAGCCGATCGCTTCGGGGACGCGCGGGCGGAGCGGGCCGTCGCCGACGATCACGCGCGGCAGGCCCTCGGTCGCCTCCAGGAACTCCAGGATCCCCTTCTCCTCGGAGAGGCGGCCGGCGAAGAGGACGTGCGGCGGCTCGGCAGGCTCGCCCACGTGCTCCGGGATCGCCACCGGCGTCGGCACGATCTCGACCCGGCGCGCGCCGAGGGCGCGAGCCTCGCCGGCCAGGTAGGACGACGCCGCGATCACGACCCGCGCGCCGCGCAGCAGTGGGCGCGCGAGCCACGGGGCGCGCCGCGCGAGCTCGACGTCCGTCCCCCACACCTGCAGCACATACGGCTTGCCGGTCGCGCGCGCTGCCAACGCCGAGGGGATCCAGTGGGCATGCACGAGATCGGCGTCGCGGGCTGCCCGGCGTGCGGCGAGCGTGAACGCGGCCAGGAACCCCGGCACGAATGCGAGCTTCCACGGCGCCGCGCGCAGGTTCTGCGCGATGCCGCCGCCGTACGCCACCCCGAAGTGCGGAAACGAATCCGGCGAGACGACCGTCACCTCGACGCCCGCGGCGCGCGCCGCCTCCACCGACGCCGCGACGAAGCTCCCGGCGACGGGGTGCGCGTCACTCGGGTACGACGTCGTCAGTACGACGACCTTCATTCGCTGCTCGCGAAGACGACCGGGATCGAGAGCGCGACCGCGAGGAACGCGTAGAAGTACTCGAACTGCATGGTCAGGTAGAACGCGTTCGACGCGAGCGTCCCCGCGAGCGCCGCGGTGCACCCCCACGCGAGCGGCCGCACCCGCGCGGCGAGCGGGTCGCGCGCGGCAGCGAGCCTCCGGCCGAGCGCACGCGCGACCTGCAGCCGCCAGAAGACCCACACGAGGAAGCACGCGAAGAGCAGCGTCCCGACGAGACCGGTCTCGACGATCAGCGCGACGTAGTAGCTGTGCGGGCCCCAGTTCGTCTTGCCGGTGACGAACTCGTAGTAGACCGAGAACGTGTTCAGGCCGAGCCCGAAGAGCGGCTCCGTGTGCAGGACGTGCGGGATGAAGCTGTAGACCTGGAAGTGCGCGCTCTCGGAGCTGCCGCTCGTCTCGACGCGCGACTTGAGCACCGTCTTGAAGAACGCCCAGCGGTAGGCGACGACGGCGACGAGGATCACGACCGCGGTGCCGAGCGGCACGAGCAGCGCCGGTGCACGCAGGTACCGCCGATATGGGACCGCGAGGATCAGCGCACCGACGCCGAGGCCGAGCACGCCGCTGCGTGACAGCGTCGTCGCCTCGACGATGAGCAGGAAGCCGATCGTGAGCATCAGCCACTTGCGCATCGGGTGCGCGCGCTCGAGACGGAGGTAGAGGGGCGTGAGGACGAGCAGTGGGATGATCACGAAGATCCCGAGGTGGTTCGGATCGCCGGTGATCGCATTCGCGCGATACACACTTGCGCCGTTGATCGCGCCGTAGATGTTGATCTGACTCGCGCCGCCGGTGAGCGGCGAGAGGAACAGCGAGTCGAGGTTGCCGCCGCGGCGGGCGTCGAGCAGCTGCAGCACGCCGTAGATGCCGTTGAAGACGATTCCGCCGCTGAAGAAGCCGAGCGACTTCCAGAAGTAGCGTTGCCCACGACGCGCCAGCCAGATGACGGCCGACGCAAGGAACGCGAAGTGGACGACCCAGAGCGTGGTGCCCTTCGCCCACTGCGTCAGCGAGTTCGAATCCGTGAGATCGAAGTAGCCGGTCAGGTAGACGAGCGCGAACAGCCCGAAGAAGCCGAGCAGCACGGCCGTGGTGTGCGGCACGCGCCAGCGCACGGTCCCAACCACGAACAGGACGAGGAAGCAGACGAGGAGCACGTCGGCGAGCGACAGGTTGACGCCGACGTTCCAGTAGATCTTCTCGAACGTGACGCAGAAGAGGCTTGCCAGGAAGAAGAAGCTCGTCGCCCGTCTCATCGCGTCACCTGTTCGAGCACGCCCAGCAGCTCCTCGGAGCGTGTGCGGCGCGATACCTTCCGCCGCCACTCCTCCGACAGCGGCGGGCCGTCGAGCGTGCCGGCGCGCCAGCGTTCGTGGAGGTCGCCGAGCGCCACGGCCATGCCGTCGACGTCGTCGGGCGCGACGACGATCCCCGCGCCGGCGTCTCGGATCAACTCGGCGGCCGCCCCGTCCGGCGGCACGACGGCGAGGATCGGCCGCTCGGCCGCGAGGTACTCGAACACCTTTCCGGAGAGCACGCCCTTGCCGCGGCCGCCTGCGTCCGGGATGAGCAGCAGCAGCGCCTCCGAGTCGCGCTGTAGCTCGAGCGAGGCGCGGCGCGGCGCGTAGTCGATCAGCTCCAGCCGGTCGCCGAGGCCGAGCGACTCCGCCCACTCGCGGTCGGCGGAGCGGAAGTCGCCGAGGAAGCGCACGACGACATCCTCGAGCCCGGATTGCTTCAGCGCCGTCAGGAACGGCCGCGGGTCGCGCTTGCCGAAGAACGAGCCGGTGTGCGTAAGCCGGAAGCGTTCCGACGGGTGCCGCTCGAGCCCGGCGAAATCGTCGAAGTCGGAGCCGTTCGCGATCGTGAAGACGGGCCCGCGCGGCGAGCGCTCGCGCATCTCGTCCGCGATCGCGTCCGAGACGCACGTGATCGCGTCCGCCTGGCTCGCAACGAGCTTGGCGACGGCGTGCTCGCCCTGCTCCTTCGCGCGCACGACGAGCCGCTCGGCATGACGATGCGGATGCGCCACGACGGAGTCGCGGAGATCGGCGACCCACTTCGCGCTCGTCGCCCGCCTCACCGCGGCGCCGATCAGGTGCACCGAAGACGGCGGCGACGTGGTGATGACGACGTCGATGCCCTCGCTGCGCACGATGCGGATAGCGGCGGGAATCGCCGTGAGATTCCAGCTGACGTTCTCGTCGGGAACGAGGAATCGGCGGCCGAAGAGCTGCGCCTGCTTACCGAGGCGCAAGAGCCCTTGCGTGCCGTGCAGCTCCTCGGCCGGCTTGCGGCCCTTCGGCCCGAGGTAGCGCGCGCGATGCACCCAGGCGAGGGTCGGCGGCTGCAGCTCGTCGTCACGATGCACCCACTTCGGATCGTCGGGCGCGAGCACGTGCGTCTCCACACCGAGCTCGGGTAGATGCGTCGCGAGCTTCAGCGGACGCTGAACGCCGCCCCCGCCCGCGGGCGGGAAGTAGAGGCTGACGATCAGCGCCTTCACGGGCGCCAGTGATCGCGGTTGCGCTCGTACAGCTCCGCCGCGATCGCGCGCACGTCGTAGGCCTGCTCCCAGCTCGGATAGTGCGAGGCGAAGCGCCCGTTGTCGCTGATCCACCAGATGTGATCGCCTGTGCGCGCTTCGTCGCGGTACGTCCAGCTCATCTCCTCGCCCGTCACCTCCTGCACGAGGTCGATCGCTTCCAGGACCGACACGTTGCTGTGGCGCCCGCCGCCGATGTTGTAGACCTCCGCGACGCGCGGCGCGCGGAAGAACGCGTCGAATGCGCCGATCAGGTCGCTCGAGTGGATCGCGTCGCGGACCTGCTTTCCCTGGTAGCCGAAGATCGTGTACGGCGTGTGCGTCATCGCGCAGCGCACGACGTACGCGAGGAAGCCGTGCAGCTCGGCGGCGGCGTGGTTCGGGCCGGTCAGCGTGCCGCCGCGGAAGCACGCGGTTCGCAGGCCGAAGTAGCGCCCGTACTCCTGGACGAGCACGTCGGCGGCGACCTTCGACGCGCCGAAGAGACTGTGCAGCGACGTGTCGATCGACATCGTCTCGTCGATGCCGCCGTACCAGCGATGCCCTTCCTCGAGCTCCCACCGCTGCTCGAGCTCGACGTACGGCAGCGCGTTCGGCGTGTCGCCGTAGACCTTGTTCGTCGAGGTGAAGATGAAGACCGCCTCCGGCGCGTGCAGGCGCGTCGCCTCGAGCATGTTGAGCGTCCCCACCGCGTTGATGTCGAAGTCGGTGAAGGGCTCGCGGGCCGCCCAGTCGTGCGAGGGCTGCGCCGCGGTGTGGACGACGAGCTCGATCTCCCTGCCGTAGCGCTCGAAGAGCTTCGCGACTCCTTCGCGGTCGCGGATGTCGAGCTCGTGGTGCTCGTAGCCGGCGCCGAGCCGCGCCTCGAGCCGCTCCCGGCTCGCCCGCGTCGATGCCTCGGGGCCGAAGAACGCAGCGCGCATGTCGTTGTCGACGCCGGCGATCGTCAGGCCGGCCTCGCCGAAATGCGCGGCCGACTCGGAGCCGATCAGCCCGCACGAACCGGTGACGATGGCGACGCTCATCCGGCGGGAACCCTAGTCAAGCGGTCCTTGCGGATCTGCCAGGTGGCGCCGTAGCGCCGCGCGATCTTCTCGTCGCCGGTCTTCAGCCACCGCTGAACCGCGCGATAGCGCGTCACGGGCATGTTCTGCTTCGTGTTCGCGACGTGCGTGATCGGCGCCGCGACGACGTAGAGCGCGGTCTTCGCCTCGATCTCGTAGCTCATCCGGATCGGCGCGATCACCACCGAGCCCTTCGGCACCTCCGTCCGCAGGTCGTGGAGCATGGCTGCGGACAAGGCGTTCGGGTCCGTCGGGTTCGCCGGGCTCCAGTGCCAGATCCCGTGGACGAAGACCGGCAGCGTGAACAGCGCCGCTGCGTACGCGCCGAGGCCCCAGTTGGGCTCCGGCATCTTCGGGCGGCGCACCGCGACGTACACGAGCGCCAGTCCGCCGCCGACGAGCGCGAGCCACGTCGCAGCCGCCGGGCCGCCGTGGTGGAGGCCGTAGTCGAAGTCGCCCGGCCAGAGAATCTGCACGACGACGCCGGCCAGCAGCGCGAGCGGAAGCAGCCACAGGCGCCGCGTGGCGACCGCGAGCCCCCCCACGAACGCAAACGGGATCGGGGCGAACCCTGCCGCACGCCTCGACTGCGACAGCGAGACGGCGTTCGAGAAGTGCACGAAGAGCCAGGGCACCTCCATCAGGCAGAGCACCAGGAAGAAGCCGCCGACGACGAACGCGACCCACTTGCGGCGCCCGGCAAGCGTGCAGACCGGGACGAGGAGCAGTGCCGCCACGGCGACGGAGCCGCTGCGGCCGAAGACCTCCGGCGCCAGCCGGAAGTGGTGGTCGTTCGTGACCACGAGCTGGCTGTGGTACTGGACGATGCCGTTCGCCTGGTTCGACGCGTTCGGGTCGTGCGAGTTCGTCTCGTCGACGATCGGCTTCAGCCAGAGCAGGACCGCGCCTACCGGGATCGCCGCCGCGAGGTACTCGCGCCAGTCCCAGAGCGCGACAGCAAGCAGCGGGATGAGCAGGAAGATCGCGTACGTCGGGTGCACAAGCGCAAGCGCACCGAAGATCACGACGGTCGCGGGCGCGTAACGCGAGAAGAAGAGGACGATCGCCGCCGGGACGAGCAGCTGGCGCGCCGCGCTGCCCGGCTCGGCGAGCGTGGCGTACGAGCCGCCGTGGCCCGGGCCGAAGCAGAAGATCGCGAGCTCGGCGACGACCACCGCGGCGCCGGCGGCCTGCGAGCGGAACACCGCGACTCCGGCCTCGTAGGCGACGGCGAGCGCGAGCGGCGCGAGCAGCGACGACTCGTGGCGCATGACGACGTCCGGGTCGAGCCCCGAGAACCACGCGACGAGCGCATCGAAGGAGTGCCAGAGCGGAAAGGCGTAGCCCGGATGGAGACCTCCGTCCTTGAACTCGTCGACCGTCCGCAGGTGCAGGTCGCCGAAGTCGAGGAGCTTCCGCACGCGTCCCTCGTGGAAGAGGCCGTCGCCGACGACCGCGCCGGAGACGTGCCAGAGCAGCCAGCCGAGCGCAACCCCGAGCCCGAGCGCCAGGCCGGTGCCGGGCACGTGGAAGGTTCCCGGCACCTTTCGTGCACGCCACGCCGCCGCGACGAAGATCACCGCCAGGATCAGGACGACCAGGCGAACGTCCGAGTGCACTGCGAAGACGATCGCCCACGCGACGAACAACACGGCCAGCGTCCACGTGAGCGCCGCGGACACGGTGCGCTGGCCGAGCGCGCGCGCGACGGCGACACCGGGAAGCAGCACGAGCACCGTCCCGAACGCGAGGCGGATGTAGTCGATCACGAGAGCAGCGTGTCGGCGTCACCGGACGAGAGGAAGCGGATCCCCTCGCGGTACGCCTCTCGCCGGAGCACGAGCGCGCGCAGCCGAAGCGAGAAGAGCAGCAGCTTGCGCGTGCGCTCGGCGGCCTTCGGACCGCGGTGCTTCGCCATGTAGCGCAGGTGCCCGCGCAGGTTCTCGACGTACATGCGCCCGCCGTGCGACGCTCCGCCCACGTGCACGACCTCGGCGCCCGGGTAGAAGAGCACCTTCCAGCCCGCCGTCCGGAAGCGCGTCATCCAGTCCGTCTCCTCGCTGAACAGGAAGAAGTCCTCGTCGAACATGCCGACCTCGTCCACGGCGTCGCGGCGCACGAGCAGCGCGGGACCGTAGAGCCAGTCGGCCTCGCGCTCGCTGTCGTGATCGAAACCGCCTGCATAGAGCGGGTTTAGGCGCGGTGACCGCGGCGCGAGCTTGCGGATGAAGAGGTACTCGGTCGCGAGCCGCCACAGCGTCGGCTCTCCACGCACCGAACGCTGCAGCGAGCCGTCGGTGTTCAGGAGGCGCGGCCCGACGACGGCTGCTTTCGGATGCGCGTCCGCGTAGGCGACGAGCTGGTCGAGCCCGTCCCCGACGACCCATGCGTCCGAGTTGAGCAAGAAGAAGTAGCGGCCCTCGGCGACGCGCATTCCCGCGTTGTTGCCGCCCCCCATGCCCTTGTTCTCCTGCTCGACGATGCGCGCGTCCGGATAGCGCTCGCGCACGACGTCCAGCGTGCCGTCGGTCGAGCCGTGATCGACGACGACGAGGTCGCGGCCGCGAACAGAGTCGAGGCACTGCTCGAGCCACGGGAGGGCGTTCCAGGTCACGACGACGACGGAGACGTCAGGCCGAGCCATCGGGCACCGCCGTGCGCGAGCGCGCGAACACGTTCTCCCACAGCAGCACGGCAACGCCGGGCAGCGCCAGCAGGAGCGTCGCGACGAAGAAGAGCAAACCGCACGCGAACGCCGGGTCGTGCCCCACGTGCAGCTTGCCGAGGAAGCTGACGAAGAACGCCTCGCGCACGCCGAGGCCGTTCACGGTGAACGGGACGAGCATGACGAGGAAGAGCAGCGGCCCGAGCACCACATACGGCAGCAGCGACAGGTGGATGCCGACGGCGCGACCCGACGCATAGATCGCGAGGATGCGAACGAACTGCGCGCCGGCGGTGATGAGCGCGACGTTCAGGAGGGTCCCGGGGTGGTCGCGATAGCCGTGCAGCCCGTCGTAGACGGCGCGCGCAGCAGGCTCGACGCGGAGCTTGCGCGCCCACGGCAACGCGAAGCGCAAACGGGCGCGGACCGAGCGGGAGAAGAACACGAACGCGACCACGATCGTCCCGACGACGAACACCGCCTCGAGCCAGAGATAGCCGCCGATCGGGTAGCGGCCGAGCGCGATCAGCAGGCCGACGCCCGCGAGCACCAACGTGACCGCGCCGCCGAGCGCGCGCTCGAGCAGGACCGAGCCGGTGATCGGGGTGATCTGTCCGGGGTGCCTGCGAGACGTCTCGAAGATCCGCGACGCGTCGCCGCCCACCGACGTCGGCAGCACCTGCCCGACCGCGTACGAGACGAAGTACGCCCGCGTGAGCCACGGCACGCTCTCGTCGATCTCACGGGCGCGCAGCAGCATCTGCCAGCGCCACGCGGTCGGCGGCACGGTTGCGACGGTCAGCAGCCCGGAGACGACGAGCCACGGCACGCTCGCGTCGGCGATGATGTGCCCGGTCTTGCCGAGGTCGACCTTCGAGAGGATGTAGGCGACCGCGGCCGCAGTGACGATCAGCGTCGCAAGGACGCGGAGCCACCGCTTCATGCGGTCATTCGCGCGTGCACGCGGCGCAGAGCCGCGACCGCATCGCGCACGTCGTCGTCGGAGTGCGCGGGCGAGAACGGCAGCGACAGCACCTCGGCGCCCGCACCCTCCGAGACCGGCAGCGGCGGCTGATGCGGCGCGAGCCGGTCGCGGTACGCGCTCAGGCGATGCACGGGCAGGAAATGGATCGACGTGCCGACGTTCTCCTCGGTCAGCGCGCGCTGCACCTCGTCGCGATCGGCGAAGGTGATGCGGACGACGAAGAGGTGGTTCGCGTGCACGTCGCGCGGGTCGCGCGCGACCGGCTCGACGCCTTCGAGGTCGGCGACACCCTCCTCGTAGATCGCGAGGTGGCGACGGCGGATCTCGGCGTGCTCCTCGACCTTGTCGAGCTGCACAAGCGCGATCGACGAGAGCACGTCGCTGAGATTCGCCTTGTAGCCCGGAACGGCGATGTCGTAGAGCGAGCCGTGCCCGCGTCGCATGACGCGAAGGTCGTCGAGCGCCTCGGCGAGGTCGTCGCGGTTCGTCGCGATCAGCCCGCCCTCCCCCGCGGCGATGTTCTTCGTCGCGTAGAGCGAGAAGCACGTCAGGTCGGCGATCGAGCCGACCTTGCGCCCGCGGTAGCGCGACTCGGCGGCGTGCGCGGCGTCCTCGACGATCGGCAGGCCGAGCGCGGCCAGCTCGTCGAGGTCGGCGGGCTGCCCGTAGAGGTCGACCGGGACGATCGCCTTCGTCTTCTCGGTCACGAGCTCCGCGACGCGCTCGGGATCGATGTTGAGCGTGTCCGCGCGGACGTCGGCGAAGACCGGCGTCGCGCCGGCGTGGACGATGACGTTCGCAGTCGCAGGCCACGTGATCGACGTCGTGATCACCTCGTCGCCGGGTCCGACACCGAGCGCGACGAGCGAGAGGTGAAGCGCCGCCGTGCACGACGACACGGCGAGGACGTGCTTCGCCTCGAGGTAGTCGCGCATCCGCGCCTCGAGCTCGGCCGTGCGCGGCCCGGTCGTCAGCCAGCCGGAGCGGAGGGTCTCGGAGACCGCCTCGACCTCTGCCTCGGTGAGGGCAGGCGGCTGGAACGAGAGGAACTCAGATCGCTTCGCTGAGACGTCCGGCATCGGCGGTCACGAAGCGTATGCGGTCCGCCGCCGCGTCCGCCCGCGCCACGGCCTGCTCGCGGGTCGCGCCGGTCGCCAGCACCGCGCCTGCCCGGTCGGCGCCGCGGCGGAGCGGCGCGAAGACGTACCCGGGCTCCCGGTAGATACGAACGCGCTCGATCCCTTCGAGCCCGTCCGGGATCTGAACGTGCTCGAGGACGCCCGGTGGCGCGACGAGGAAGCGCGTCGCGGCGCCGCCCGCCAGGACTTTGTGTTGAGTCGACACAAGCTCTCGACCGAGCGCGGCGTCGATCGCGAGCGCGTTCAGGTCGACCCCGGTGACGGCCTGAACGAGCTCGGCGTCGTGACCGCCGCCGAGGCGGGCCGCCACCTCGATCACCTTCGGCCCATCCGGGCCGATCCGCAGCTGGACGTAGCTCGGGCCGTTTTCGATCCCGAGCGCCGTGAGCGCAGCTTCGACAGTGCCTGGCACCGCAGTGCCAGGCACTTCGGAGGGCCAGACGTGCGCGAGCGCGACGCCGAACGCGGGCGGATCGGCGGTCAGCCGGTCGGTGACCACGAGGCACTCGTAGTCGCCGTCGACCGAGAAGCCGACGGCCGTCACCTCCGGGCCGTCGACCAGCTCCTCGACGAGCGCGAGCCCGTTGCGAGCGGCGCCGCGGGCGACCTCGATCGCGTACGGCAGCTCGGCAGGGTCGGTGACGAGCGTCAGGCCCTTCTGCCCCTGCCGGTCGGGCGCCTTCACGACGACCGGCCCCTCGACCTCGGGCGCGTCGTCCTCACCGCCGACCACCCACGAGCGCGGCTGCGGCACACCCGCCTCGGCGAGCCGCTCGCGCTGGCGCAGCTTGTTGGTCGCAAGGACGGCGGTCGTGGGGGAGATCGGATGCGGCAGCCCCGTGCGCTCGGCGATGCGCGCCGCGACGCCGACGGGCCAGTCGGTGCCGGGCGAGATGATCCCCTCGATGCCGAGGGCGCCGATGAGCCGCTCGATCGCCGGCTCGTCCTCGGTCGAGAGGATGCAGCGGCGGTCGGCGAAGAGAAAGCCGGGCGCGGCGGGGTCGCGGTCGACGACGGCGGTCCAGACGCCGAGCCGCTGCGCCGTCTCGAGCAGACCGAGTTGAGCGGGACCCGCGCCGAGCACGAGAAGACGACTCATCCGAAGCGGACGCGGATCAGAACCCACACCGCCCGTAGCCCGTCACGCCAGGTGATCTTCTTTCCTTCGTCGTAGGTGCGTCCGTAGTACGCGATCGGAAGCTCGTAGATCCGAAGCTTGCGACGGCAGATGTGTCCCGTAATCTCCGGCTCGATCGCGAAGCTGTCTTCGCGCAGATCGAGCGACCTGATCACGTCCGCGCGAAAAGCCTTGTACCCGGTCTCCATGTCGGTGAGCGTCGTGTTGTACAGGACGCCCGCGAGGAGGCTCAGGAAGCGGTTGCCGAGCCGGTGCCAGAAGAGGTACGCCCGCTGCGGACGGCCGCCGATCAGCCGCGAGCCGTAGACCACGTCGGCGACGCCGTGCACGATCGGCTCGATCAGCGACGGCACATCCGCCGGGTCGTACTCGAGATCCGCATCCTGAACGACCACGATGTCGCCGTCTGCGTGCGGGATCGCCGTTCGCAAGGCAGCGCCCTTGCCGCGATTCTCCTGGCGAACGACGACGAGGTCGTCGCCCGCGAGCCCGGCGAGGATCTCCGGCGTCTGGTCGGTCGAGCCGTCGTCGACGACCACGATCTGCTTCTCGAGCGGCAGCGCGCGGACGCGCTCGATCACGGTCGCGACCGTACGCTCCTCGTTGTAGACGGGGACGAGGAACGAAACCCTCACTGCGCCCTCCGCTTCAGGGAGTGACGGCGCGGGCTTCCCGAGCGAGGATCGCTCTCCACCACGCCTCATTGTCGCGGTACCACGCGACGGTGCGGTCGAGGCCCTGCTCGAAGCTCGTGCGCGCGGTCCAGCCGACGAGGCGCTCCGTCTTCTCGGTCGAGCCGATGTGCCGGTCGACCTGGCCGAGCCGCTCGGCGACGTTGAGCGTCAGGTCCGCCGGCTTGCCCAGCGCCTCGAGCACCATGCGCGCGATGTCGCCAACGGAGATGTCGACACCGGTCGCGACGTTGAGAACCTCGCCGGCGATGTTCTCGATCGGCGCGGCGATGATCGCCTCGATCGCCTCCGCGTCGTCCTCGACGTAGAGCCAGTCGCGCGACGCGTGACCGTCGCCGTGGATCGTCAGCGGCTCGTCGTCGAGCGCCTGCGTGATGAAGCGCGGCACGACCTTCTCGGGATGCTGGCGCGGGCCGTAGTTGTTGAAGGGCCGCACGATCACGATCGGCAGCTCGTAGGTGGTCCAGTACGAGTACGCGAGCCGGTCCGCACCGGCCTTCGTGGCCGCGTACGGGGAGCGCGGGTTCAGCGGATGCTCCTCGTCCATCGGCGCGCGCTCGGCGGTGCCGTACACCTCCGACGACGAGATGAGGATGAAGCGCTCGACCGGCGTCTCGCGGATCGCGTCGAGCAGGATCTGCGTCCCCTCGACGTTCGTCGTGACGAACTCGGACGCGCCGTCCTTGATCGACTTCTCGACGTGCGACTCGGCAGCCGCGTTCACGATCACGTCGACGCCGCCGACGAGCTCGCGTACGAGGCCCGCGTCGCGAATGTCGCCGTGGACGAACGACAGCCGCTCGTGGCTCATCACGTCGGCGAGGTTCTCGAGGTTGCCGGCGTACGTCAGCGCGTCGAGCGTCACGACCTCGTGTTCGGTTGCGTCGAGCAGGTGGCGAATGAAGTTCGACGAGATGAACCCTGCTCCACCGGTAACGAGTACGCGCTTGCTCATAGCTCCTCTTCGATCGTGTACAGCGGCCTGCGCTCGACGTCGCGCTGGATCCTGCCCAGCGACTCTCCGATCAGCGCGAGGACGAATCCCTGCACGCCGAGCACGAGGACTATGCCTGCTCCGGCGAAGAGCGGGCCGGGGAAGTTCGCATTGGCGATCCAGTAGACGATCCCGTAGATCCCGAGCGCCCCCGCGGCCAACGTGCAGAGCAGGCCGAGCGTCACGCCGATCCACTGAACCGGCTGGGGCCAGAACCCGGCCACGACGTGCAGGGCGAGACGCACGAGCCGGATCGGCGAGTAGCGCGAGCCCGACGCGGCGGGCGCGTGCGAGACATCGACCTCCTCGACCGACACGCCGGTCGAGAGGACGAGCGCCTTCGTGAACTTCTGACGGCCGATCGCGCCGAGCATCGGCTCGATCGCGCCGCGCCGGTAGCCGTTGAACGCGCAGCCGAAGTCGGAGATCCGCACGCCCGTGAAGCGGCGCAGGAGCCCGTTGATCACGCGGCTCGGCAGCGTGCGGCCCGGCGAGTCGCGGCGGGCGATGCGCCGGCCCGAGGCGACGTCCGCGCGTTCGAGCGCCGCGAGCAGCTTCGGAATGTCCTCCGGCTCGTTCTGCAGGTCGCCGTCCATCGTCACGATGCGCGCGCCGCGGGCGCGCGCGAGCCCGGCGTGCATCGCCGGGTGCTGGCCGAAGTTCCGCTTGAAGCGGACGACGCGCACGTGCGGGTCCTGCTCGTGCAGCATGCGCAGACGCGCGAACGTCCCGTCGGTCGAGCCGTCGTCGACGTAGATCGCCTCCCAGTCGCCGCCGTCGAGCGTCGCCGCGAGGCGGCGATGCAGCTCGTCGACCGACTGCTCCTCGTTCAGCACGGTGACCACAATCGATACGTCCATCTCACAAGACCCTAACTCCCGTTTCCTAGGGTCGGGCGCGTGCAGGCGGGCGACTTCGTGCTGCTGCGGTCGAGCTACCAGGACGTCGTGCGCTGGTGCTGGCCGCACCACTACGTCGGCGACTGGGACGGCCGCCACGGCATCTACTGCCAGCCGGGGTCGCAGGGCAAGCGGATGAAGCACGAGCTCGGCTCGAGCTACCTCGACCGCTGGGTCACCGATCTGCCTGCGTTCAGCCGTTCCTGGCAGCACACGCACGTGCTGCGCTTCATGCGCGAAGGCGACGAGCACACGATCGAGCTCTTCTGGGACAAGGACTGGGACTTCAGTGGCTGGTACGTGAACCTGCAGGCGCCGCTCGTCGTCAACGGCGACCGCTTCGACACGACCGACTGGGCGCTCGACATCACGGTCGACCCGGACGGGACGTGGAAGTGGAAGGACGAGGACGACTTCGCATACGCACAGGAGCTCGGTGTCTTCGACGCGAAGCAGGCCGCTGCGATCCGTGCCGAAGGAGAGCGCGTCGTCGCGGCGCAGCCGTGGCCGACCGGCTGGGAGGACTGGCGTCCGCCCGAGTCGTGGGGACCGCTCGGCCTGCCACGTGACTGGCATGTGGTGTGATGCAGCGCGGTGTCCGAAACGCTTCGCACCGAGCGCCTGACGCTGGTCCCGCTCGACAACACGTTCGCCGGCGTCCACGACGCCGCCGAGTGCAGCGCTGCCGAACGCCACTGGCGTGAGCACGGCTTCGGCAACTGGGCGGTGCTCGACGAGACGGGCACGTTCGTCGGCGCTGCCGAGGTGCACTTCGCCTATCCCGGCGTGACCGGCATCGCGGTCGGCGAGGTCGAGGTCGGCTGGACGATCGGCGAGGTCGTGCGTAACCGAGGCCTCGCCACCGAGGCGATGCGCGCTGCGATCGCAGACGCGTGGACGCGCACCGGCGCCGATCACCTCGTCGCCTACATCAGCCCCGGCAATGCGCCGTCACACCGCGTCGCACAGAAGCTCGGCTTCACCGTGCGGGCCCAGGGGCGCACGCGCGCCGGCGACCC
Organism: Gaiellaceae bacterium; assembly: GCA_035651895.1. Classification (GTDB taxonomy): domain Bacteria; phylum Actinomycetota; class Thermoleophilia; order Gaiellales; family Gaiellaceae; genus PALSA-600. Next base: position 178,352 of record DASREW010000001.1, on the reverse strand, counting down.
GATGACGGTGTACGAGCTGCACGCCCCGTAAGGCCTGGCGCTTGTCGGCGGCGTCGCGCAGACGTCGTCCCTGTGCGTGGCGCGGAGATCGACTAGAACGCGCCGGCGTAGCCGTTCAGCGCCGGCTGACCGCCGAGGTGCGCGTAGAGCACACGCGAGCCGGGCTCGATCCGGCCGCTCGAGACGAGGTCGATCAGCGCGGCCATCGACTTCCCCTCGTACACCGGGTCGGTGAGCATCCCCTCGAGCCGCGCGCACAGCCTGATCGCGTCGAGCGTCTTCTCGTCCGGAATGCCGTACGTGCCGGCGTGCCACTCGTCGAGGAGCACGATCTCGTCGTCGCGCAGGTCGCGGCCGAGCCCGATCGCCTCGGCGGTTCGCCGTGCGATACGCGCGATCTGCTCCCACGTCTGCTGGACCGTCGCGGAGCCGTCGATGCCGAGCACGCGCCGCTCGCGCTCCTGGCCCGCGAAGCCGGCGATCATCCCCGCCTGCGTCGAGCCGGTGACCGAGCACACGACGATCGTGTCGAAGAAGACGCCGAGCTCGCGCTCCTGCTGCTCGACCTCGTACGCCCAGCGCGCGAAGCCGTGACCGCCGAGCGGATGATCCGACGCTCCGGCCGGGATCGGATACGGCTTGCCGCCGCGCGCCTCGACGTCGGCGAGCGCCTGCTCCCAGCTCGGCCGGAAGCCGATGTCGAAGCCGGCCGCGTCGAGCCGCACCTCGGCGCCCATGATCCGCGACAGCAGGATGTTCCCCACCTTGTCGTAGACGACGTCCGGCCACTCGACCCAGTGCTCCTGGACGAGCACGCAGTGGAGGCCGAGATGCGCGGCGACCGCGGCGACCTGGCGTGTGTGGTTCGACTGCACACCCCCGATCGACACGAGCGTGTCGCACCCCTGCGCAAGCGCGTCGGCGGCGAGGTACTCGAGCTTGCGCACCTTGTTGCCGCCGTAGGCGAGCCCGGAGTTGCAGTCCTCGCGCTTCGCCCACAGCTCGACATCGCCCCCGAGGTGCTCCTCCAGGCGGCGAAGGCGGTGAACCGGCGAGGGCCCGAAGAGCAGCTCGACACGGTTGAAGTCGTCGAGACCCATGCCGCCACGATAGTAGAGTGCCGGCGCCGATCGGCGGTGCAAGGCCTCGCCGAACGTCCAGGGGCGACCTCGCTACGGGACCGCGACACTTCGTGGATGAGCTGGACGGCCCTCTCGGGACCGCTTGTCTTCTGTGGCGCCCTTCTCGTCGCAGCGGCAACGAGTCACCGCACGGCGGCGCGCCAGAGCGTCGTCGACGCGGCGGTCTTCCTCGTCTTCACCGCAGGCGGCATCGCCGCGCTCGGGTTCGCGCTGCTGTTGCTGATGCTTCGGTTCGGGTTGTAGACAGCCGCTAGTTGTTCGCGAAGGCCGGGTCGGTCAACTGGGTCGCGAAGTCCGTCAGCGTCGTGTCGACGTGCACCTCGAACCGGTAGTGGCGGTCGAAGCCCGACAGCGAGCCGACGGTCCCGCTCGCGAGCCCGTAGGTGATCGGATCGGTCTGCGTGAAGACGACGGGGAAGAGGCCGGCGAAGTACGACGGCATCCACGATTCGAGGGTGTCGCTCGGGTCGTTGTAGAAGTTCGTCCACTGTCCACAGGCGTTCCACGGGCAGGCCCAGGCCGTCAGGTTGGCGCTCGGCACTTCCTGCTTCAGCTCGGCCATGCCGGCTGTCACCTCCGAGCTCACCTGCGCCTCGAACTGCGCGGGCGTCTCGAGTGCGGTCGTCGTCGTGCCGCCGGTCGTGGTCGTGATCGTGGCGAGGCAGTTGTAGAAGGCGAAGCAGTCAGGGGTGTAGCTCTCCACCTGGCCGCCGCCGAGGTCGATCGTCGTTCCGGGGTCGCTGAAGTCGCCGTGGCCGTACAGGCCCCCGTGGAAGGCGATCTCCCAGCGCCCGGTGGCTGCGAGCGCATTGATCTGCGCCCACGACATGTCCCCGACGGGGTCGTCCTGCCCCGGCGTCGTGTTGTCGGCGAAGCCGGTCACCACGAACAGGACGGCGGTGAAGCCGTACTTCTGGAGCAGGGGATCCCACGCGAGCTCGTCGGTCAGGCCGTCGTCGATCGTGATCAGCACGGGCTTCGTGATCCCGGCGGGCAGGTTGCCCGTCGAGAGCCACGTCTCGTACTGGTCGAGCGTGACGGACTGATAGCCGTTCGCCTGGAGATAGGCGAGCTGCGCGTCGGCCTCTGCGGGGGTCTGGTCGTATTCGTCCGGGTTCTCGTCCAGCGGCCCGGTGATGCCGTGGTAGTTCAGCACCGGCAGATAGGTGATCGCGCCGGTCTTGATCGAGAGCGGCGTGGCGGTGCTGACGTTGCCGGCGTTGTCGGTCACGACCGCGGAGACCGAGTGAAGGCCGGCCGGCAGGGTCGAGGTGTCGAGCGTCATCGAGTAGAGGAACTGCTGCCCGGAGTCGGGCGCGGTGACGGCGGGGCCGGTCGGCACGCCGTCGACCGTGAACTGGACGGACTGGACGCCGTTCGCGTCGGAGGCGTGCACCTGGAGCTGCGTCGGGCCGTCGACGCGCGCATACGTGAAGCTCGGAGTCGGCGCCGGCAGATACATCGTCGCCTCGGGCGCGGTGTTGTCGACCGTCTCGTGGATGGTCGGCGAGACGACGGTGGTGCCGGCCGAGTCGGTGACCTGCACGGCCAGGGCGTGCAGCCCGTCCGGGACCCCGGTCGTGAGCCAGGCGATCGACGTGCCGGTCGTGGCCGACCCGGAGGCGCTGCCGTCGACGAGGAGCTGGATCGAGTAGGGCCCGACGCCGCCGGTCACGGCCGCGCTCACCGTGGTCGTTCCCGTCGCGAAGTGCAGGTCGGGTGGGGCGGTGATCGCTGCAGCCAGGGGCTCGATCCCGACGTTGAAGGACACGGGAGCCGAGGTCGCGACGTTGCCTGCGTTGTCCGTCACGACGGCGGTCAGGACGTGCGCGCCGTCGGCGAACGAGCCGAGCGGCAGCGACTCCGAGTAGACGAATGTCTGCGGCGCATCGGGCGCCGTGAGGGCGGTGCCGACAGGCGTGCCGTCGATGTCGTACTGGACGCTTGCGACACCGAACGTGTCCGAGGCCTGCGTGCTCGCCTGCAGCGCGCCGCTCGCGAAGCTGCCCGCGACCGGCGTCACGATCGCAGCCGACGGCGGCGTCCGGTCGATCACCACTTGCACCGGGGCCGACACGGCCTGCTCCGCCGCGGCGTCCGTGACGTCGGCCGTGAGGATGTGCGAGCCCTCGGCAACCTGCGTCGTATCCCACGAGAACGTGTAGTTCGAGCCTGAAACCGCGGGGACGAGGCTGGTTGCGACGCCGTCGACGAGCAAGGTGACCGTGTAGGGCGCCGTGCCACCCGAGGCGGTGGCGACGATCGCCGCCGTCCCGGCCGCGAAGGTGTCGTTCGGCGGCTGCGAGATCGCCACCGCGGGCGCGTTGGCGGTGGTCGTGGTCGTCGTCGTCGTGGTGGTCGTCGTGTCGGTCGTGGTCGTCGTGTCGGTCGTGGTCGACGTCGTGTCGGTCGTGGTCGTCGGCGGTGGTGAGGGCGGGTTCCCGGCCGGCGTGGGCGGCGGCCCGGCCGGCGCAGTCGTCACCGGAGGTGGCGCGGACGCGGCGACCGCGGTCGTCGTCGGCGCAGCCGGCGTCGACGTCGTTGTCGTTGTCGCCGGCGCGATCGAGACGCGCGCGACCGGACAGCGAGCGAAGGACGGCCGAACGCTGCCGGCGCGGAGGCTCGCCGCAGCCATCGCCGGGGGCAACGCGATGGGATGCCAGACGCCCGCGTCCTGACGGCAGAGGATCACGCGGTTCGCGCCGGGGCACGCGTTGCCGATCATCGGAGCGTCGGCCCGAACGACGAGCTTCGTGCCGACCCGGATCAGGTGCCAGTGGCCGCTCGTCTTGCGGCAGAGGCGGATCGTCGCACCCTTCGAGCCTCCGCCGCTCGTACCGGGGAGTGCGAGAGACGAAGCGACTCCGGCGGCGAGCACCGCCATGACGAGCACGAGCACGACGGCCGGACGAAGGAGCAGTCGAAGCGTACGGCGCTTCCGGCCAGGTGACGTTGGCTCGCCGCCACCCGTTGTGACCGTCTTCGGGTTGCGCGCGCTCCACTGGTCGACCACTCCACCATGGTCACGTCACGACGCGCTCGCAGGGCCCGGTGTTAGTGGAGCCTCTCCTGGCCGATGGTCGCGGTCCGAGAGAGAAGTGGAACAGGCCACCCGCCGCGGACGCGGATGGCCTGCTTCGCGCGCGTGAACCGCCGGCGAGAGCGCCCGGCTGCCCGTTCGCGCGCGGGCGCGCACCAGCTAGCCATGAACGAGAGCGCAAAGCGGCGCCTGGTCGATGGTCGCGGTGAACTGCGGAGACGGATACGTCGCGTCGATGCGAATGAACGCCGCGCCGAGCGCACGGCTCCGCGCGGCTACCGCCGAGCTCGTCGCACCGACCGCCAGGCTCTTGTGCAAGAGAACGGCGCGTCGGCCATCGACGTAGCTGCGGAACGCGGCCGCACTCGCATGCAGCGACGACGCGATCTGGGCGCCCTGAGGGATCTCCGGGAGCGGCTTCGCGGTCGCCGTGCCGACGCGGGCGGCATCTGCATCGGCGCGGGCGAGCAGGTTCGCGAGACCGCCGTGCGAAGGCGACACATCGAGCTTCGCCTGGCCGGCGAGCGCGTCGAACTCGAGGAGCTTGATCGAGCCGCAGGTTGCGTTCATCCAGACGATCGGCCCGCCGCCCGGCACGGACGACGCCGACGAAGCCGAGCCTCCGACCGCGAGCGCGACGCCGGCGACGAACGCGCAGATCAAGAGCCGCGCCGGCATCAGTTGTTGGCGAATCCGGGGTCGGTGAGGGATGCCGCGAACTGGGCGATCGTCGTATCGGTATGCACCTCGAAGCGGTAGTGGCGATTGAATCCGTTCAGCGCGCCGACGGTTCCGCTCGCGAGCCCGTAGGTGATCGGATCGGTCTGCGTGAACACGATCGGGAACTTCGAGGCGAAGTACTGGGGCATCCACGACTGGACCGTTCCGCTCGCGTCGTCGTAGAAGTTCGTCCACTGCCCACACGCGTTCCACGGGCACGCCCACGAGACCAGGCTGGCCGTCGGCACCTTCGACTTCAGCTCGGTCAACCCGGCGGTCACCTCGGCCGTCACCTGAGACTCGAACTGGGCCGGCGTCTCGGGCGCCGTCGTGACGGTCGTCTTCTTCTTCAGACCCGTCCCCGTGGTCGTCGTCGTCGTGATCGTGCCGAGGCAGTTGTAGTAGGCGAAGCAGGTCGGGCTGAAGCTCTCGACCTGGCCGGAGCCGAGGCTGATCGTGTTGGTGGCCTCACTGAAGTCGCCGTGACCGTACTCGCCTGCGTGGAACGCGATCTCCCAGCGGCCGTTCTTGGCATACGCCTCGATCTGCGTCCACGACAGGTTGCCGGTCGGGTCGTTCGCGCCCGGAGTCGTGTTGTCCGCGAAGCCGGTGACGACGAACAGAACCGCCTTCATGCCGTACTTCTGGAGCAGCGCGTCCCACGCTTCCTCGTCGGTCAGCCCGTCGTCGACGGTGATCAGGACCGGCTTCGTGATCCCGGCCGGCAGCGCACCGGTCGTGAGCCAGGTCTGGTACTGCTCGACCGTCGTCGACTGGTAGCCGTTCGCCTTCAGGTACGCGAGCTCCGCGTCGGCCTGGGCCGGCGACTCGTCGTAGATGTCCGGCGCCTCGTCGAGCGGCCCGGTGATCCCGTGGTAGTTGAGGACCGGCCAGTAGACGATCGGCCCGCTCTTGATCGACAAGGGCGCTGCGGTCGTGACGTTGCCGGCGTTGTCGGTGACGATCGCGGTGACGGAGTGGAGCCCCGCCGCGAGCGTGGAAGCGTCCAGCGTCGTCGAGTAGAGGTAGCTGCCCGCGGTATCGGGCGCGAGGATCGGCGCGCCGAACGCCTTGCCGTCGACGGTGAACTGGACGGACTTGACTCCGAACGCGTCGGACGCGTGGACCTGAAGCTGCGTCGGGCCGTTCGACCGCAGGTACGCGTACCCCGGCGTCGACGCCGGCAGGTACATGATCGCCTCGGGGCCCGTGTTGTCGACGGTGACCGTGACAGCCGTCGAGTAGCTCGTCGCTCCGTCCGCACCGGAGACAGCGACCACGATCGAATGCGATCCGTCGGCGAGGCCGGTCGTGTTCCACTGGAACGAGAAGCTCGAGCCGGTGACGACCGCCGGGGTCGACGTGGCAACACCGTCGACGATCAGCTGCGCCGTGAACGGACCGGTCCCGCCGAGAATCGACGCGGTGACCGGCTGCGTGCCGTGGGCAAAGCCGAACGCGAGCGGGCTCGAGATCGACGCGACGCCGGGTGCGACGCCGACGTCGAACGCGACCGGTGACGAGGTCGTCGTCACGCCCGCGTTGTTCGTCGCGATATCGGTGAGCGAGTGGACGCCCGGCGCGAGCGCGGCGACGTTCAGCGTCGACGAGTAGAGGTACCCGCCGGCAGTGTCCGGCGCCGTGATGAGCGGGCCGGTGGCGACTCCGTCGATCGCGAACTGCACGCTCTGCACGCCGTAGGCGTCCGACGCATTCGCCTGCACGGCCATCGTCGTCTGGAAGTACGTGTTGGGCGACGGCGCCGTGACGTAGGTCACGGGCGGCGTGTTGTCGACGGTCTGGTGGACGATCGACGAGCTCGCCGTGCGCCCGATCGCGTCGGTGACCGTCGCCTGAAGCGTGTGCGCACCGTCGGAAAGCGTGGAGGTGTTCCAGCTGAAGGTGTACGGCGCAGTGGTGTCCGTGCTCGCCGGCGAGCCGTCGACGAGGAACGTGACGGACTCCGGCGCGGTACCCCCGGACACGCTCGCGGCCACCGGCACGGTGCCGTGCGCGAACGTCCAGTCCGCCGGCAGCGTCAAACTGACTGCCGGCGCCAGCGGCCCGATCGTGAACGAGACCGGTGCAGACGTCGTCGTGTTGCCCGCCGCGTCCGTCGCGACGTCGCTGAGTGTGTGGGCGCCGTTCGCGAGCCCGGAGACGTTCAGCGACTCGGAGTAGCTCGAGCCCGAGCCTCCGTCGGGCGCCGTCAGCGGCATGCCGCTCGGCGCGCCGTCGACGAGGAACTGGACGCTTTGGATGCCCGACGTTGCGTCGGATGCGGACGCCGACGCAGCCAGCGTTCCCTGCGCGTACGTGCCTGCGGCCGGCGCGAGGATCGACGTGGCGGGCGGGGTGTTGTCGACGGTGACCGTCTCGGAGGCGGTTGCCTGCTTCCCGCGGCCGTCGGTGATCGTCGCCGACACCGTGTGCGTGCCGTCGGTCGCCTTCGTCGTGTCCCACGTGCTCGACGCCAGAGCGACACCGTCGACGGCGAGCGAGGTCGTCGCCGGCGAGACGGCGCTCGTGCTCGTGGTCTGCACGCTTACCGCTCCGCGGACGACCGCGTTCGGCTGCGGCGCCGTGAGCGAGATCGTCGGGTAGGCCGGACCGACGTCGACCGTGATCGGGTCGGATGCCCAGCGCTGGCCGCCGCCGATCTGCGACCAGTCCGTCGCGACTGCCGTAATGGTGTGCGTGCCCTGCGCAAGCGTGCTCGTGTCGACGCTGATCGTGTAGACGAACGGCGGCGACGGGACCAGGTCGGGCACGCCGTAGTACTTGCCGTCGACCTGGAGCTGGACGCTGTAGATGCCGACGTCGCTCGACGCGTCGACCGTCACGGGCACGACTCCCGAGAGGGAGTGCGCGCCGTCGACCGGCGAGGCGATCGACACTTCGACGTCGATCGCGCTCGCCGTCGGCACGACGACGAAGACTGCGAGGACCGCAGCGACGACGACCAGCCACTTCATGCAGCCACGCTCGCCTGGGGATCGAGGCTGTTGATGACGTCGAAGAGGATGTCCGCCAGGGTGTGCGTCGGCTCCCAGCCGATCGCTTCGCGAACCTTCTCGGTGTTCGGGACGCGGTGCAGCATGTCCTCGATGCCCGAGCCGTAGACCTCGTGGAACGGCACGTTCAGGGTCGTCGAGCTGGAGCGCGTGAGCGTTCGGATCCGCTCGGCGAGGGCGACGATCGACGTCTGGTTGTTCGCGCCGACGTTGTAGATCTCGCCCGAGGTGCGATCGAGGTTGCGAACCAGATCGCTCAGCGCGCGCACGGTGTCGTACACGTGGCAGAAGCACCGCGTCTGCTCGCCGTCGCCGTAGATCTCGATCGGCTCGTCGGCCAGCGCCCGTTCGACGAATCGCGGGATGACCATGCCGTACATCCCGGTCTGGCGTGGGCCGACGGTGTTGAACAGGCGGACGATCACCGTCTCGAGACCGAACTCCTCGTGGTAGGCGAGGGCGAGGAACTCGTCCATCGCCTTCGAGTCGGCATACGCCCAGCGCTTCTGGGTCGTCGCGCCGTAGATCCGCCGCGAGGTCTCGCTGAGCGGCAGCTCCGAGCGGTGATCGCCGTACACCTCCGACGTGGAGGCGACGAGCACCGGCCGCCCGAACTTGCAGCAGGCGTCGAGCACGGTCTCAGTGCCGCCGAGGTTCACGCGTAGCGTGCGCACGGGCTGCTCGACGATCGTCTTGACGCCGACCGCCGCGGCCAGGTGGTAGACGACATCCACCTTGTTGACGAGCTCGCTGACGATCGCGGGATGAAGCACGCTGTCGACCACGAGATGGAAGTCCGGCTGGTCGACCAGGTTCGCGACGTTTTCGACGCGGCCGGTCGACAGATCGTCGAGAGCGAACACCTCGTCGCCCAGTCCGATCAGATGCTCGGCGAGATGGGAGCCGATGAAGCCCGCACCGCCCGTAATGAGTGCCCTCATGTCTGCTGCTCCTTGGTCGTCAGAACGTGGAAGAGGTCGTGTGCGCAGGCGCGGGTGCAGGTGCTGGCGCACGGGCGGGCGCGGTCGCAGGTGGCTGGGTCAGCTCGAAACGCTCCGGCGAGTCCCAGCGGCAGTGGTCGACACGCGGTCTGAAGACCGCCTTGAGAAACGCGTGGAGCATCGTCATGCGATAGACGAGGTCGAGCGCGAAGATCGCCGGCGCGAGCAGGACGAGACGCGGCCGGCGAAGCGCGATCGCGCCGACGGAGATCCACACCATCGTCGTGCCGACGTAGGCGAGCAGGAGCCACAGGGGGTTGATCCAGCTGCGCAGGAAGTACGCGACCGGGAAGAACGCGAACGGCTCCAGCATGTAGGGGATCCAGTCGACGAGCAGCGCGAGATACGCCAGGTCGAACCACGAGAAGCGAATGCCGATCGCGCTGCGCCTGTCGCGTCTGATCGGCATTCCGAGGCGATGGCCGCGAACCGACTGGAACTGCCCCCACGACCAGCGCACGGTCTGGCGGTACCAGTCGCGGAAGGTGTGCGGATCGATCGTCCAGGACTTCGCGTCGTGCACGTAGGCGACGCGCCCGAGACGGCGGCGCGCGATCTCCGCGAGCCAGAACATGTCGTCGATCGCATAGGGCGCGTCCAGCCGAACGAGCTCACCGAAGAGCGGCGCACGGAACGCGGAGTTCGCGCCGCAGATCACGTTCACGACGTGCAGCGCGTTCTGACCGCGCTTGATCGTCACCTGGTACGACCAGTACATGAACGCGCGCATGGCGATGTAGGGGTTCCAGCGACGCGCATGCGTCGTCAGGGAGTCGATGCGTCCCGACGCGACGGCGATGCGTTCGTCGGCGTCGAGCACGGCGACGAGGAGCCCGATGTAGTCGGGCGAGATCGTCGTGTCGTCGTCCAGGACGACGATGTAGTCGTACCGCTTGTCCAGCTCGTAGGCCGTCATGAGCGAACGAAGCGCTTCCGGCTTGCCGCCGCTCTCGCTGCGCTCGATCACCGTCGCTCCGGCGAGGCGCGCCTCGCGCGCAGTTCCGTCGGTCGATCCGTCCGAGACGACGTAGACGTCCGCCTGCTCGGCCGCCGACCTCGCTGTCGCGCCGATGGTCGGCTCGCCGTCCTTGCACGCAATGAGGACGGCCGTGCGATGGTGCGTGGTCATACGGATCGGGATTCCCCTTCGCGCTTCGCGTTGCCGGCGCGTCGAGTGACGCGTCGACCGATACTCGACCGAAACTAGTTCCGCCCTGGTCGACCCGATGCGTGCGCTCGGCTAGGTCCGCCCCGTGCAAACGGCTAGGCGCGGAAGCGGCGGGTTCGCCGCGTGGTCGCGGCGGCGTCCCTACGCGTCGTTGTCGCGCGGACGCCAAGCCGGAAGCTTGGCGTGCACGCGCGTCGGCCCGCCCGGACGGCTCTCGATCGCGAGCGTGCCGTCGAGCAGCGCGATGCGCTCTTTCATGGCGACCAGGCCGAGCGCACGGCCCATACGGTCCGCGCGATCGACGTCGAACCCGGACCCGTCGTCCACGACCTCCGCCTCGAGGCCGCCGTCGAGCTCGCGCACCGTGACGGTCGCGAGCTTGGCTCCGCTGTGTTGCGCGACGTTGTCGAGCGCGCCCTTGATCACACGGACCACGGTGAAGCGCTGCGAGTCGGTGAGCGACAGCTCGTCGACAGCTGGGTCGACGGACACGCGAATCGCAAACCCGGTGTAGCCGTCCGCCAGCGACTCGACGAGAACGGCGATCGGCGACTGCGACAGGGCAGTCGACTCGGCGCCGAGAACCAGGCTGCGAAGCGTCTCGCCGATCGCGAGCGTCCGAGCGACGAGGTCGTCGATGCGGGAGACGAGCTTCTCGCCGTTGGTCACGTCCTCGAGCATCGACTCGAGCTGCGACTGGAAGTGTCGAAGGTCGGCGGCCATCGCGGCGAGCGACTGCAGCGAGCCGTCGTGCAGGTCGAAGCCGAGGCGAATCAGCCGGCGACGCGTGGCCTCGCCGAGGTCGAACAGCTCTTCGACGAGTGCCGCAAGGTCAGCGTCGTCACGGTCCCGCAGAGACGCCGCGGCGTCGCGCACCCGGATCGCGAGCTCGTCCCGCCTGCGTTCTTCGGCTGATCTGCTCTCGTGTTCTGGGCTCACGGCCACCCGGCGGGGTGCATGCCCGGTCACAGCCCGAGTGTCGCACAACTCCCCGGATCGACAGCCGATCCGGCCGGCCGTCGGCGCCGGGCGCTAGCGCCCGGCGCGCACGCTCAGCGCATGGATACAGGCCGCACAGAGGCTCGTGTCGAGCGGCGAGGTGGCGAGATCGACCGCAGCTCCGCACGAAGCACACGGGACGAACGCCACCCCGGGGGCAATCCTCGGCTCGGTCCGGACCAGTCTGCGGACTGTGTCGGGATGCACGGAGCGAGCTTAGGTCCGGCTCCGGACGCCGCCGGGCCGACCCACCGGCACACGGCTCCATTCGGGGCTAGGTGACAGCCCGACCTCCGGCTAGGGAAGCCGCCCACTCGGCTGCCTAGGCTCGTCCTGAGGGTGGCACCCCGCCCAACAACTGTGTGCGAAGGGATGGTTCCATGAAGCTTTTGATTGCGGATGACCATCCACTGGTCGTCGCGGGAGTTCGCCAGGTTCTCGAGCGCGAGCCCGCATTCGAGATCGTCGGCTCGGCGTCGTCCGGCTCCGAGGTTCTGCCGCTCATCGGCCGGTTGAACCCGGACATCGTGCTGCTCGACCTTCGGATGCCGGGCATCGATGGTCTGGGCTGCCTGGACCGGATTGCGGCGCGGCATCCGAAGGTCAAGGTCGTCGTCCTCTCCATGCTCACCGACCCCGAGCAGATCCAGACGGCGTTCAAGCGCGGAGCATGCGGGTTCGTCATCAAGAGCATCGACCCGGCCGATCTCGCATCCGCGATCCGCCAGGCGATCGACGGGACCGCGTACCACGCGCTCGGACTGCCGGGCCTGAACGACAACTCCGTCGCCCGGGCCGCCGGCCTGACCGAGCGCGAGCTGACGATCATGAAGGCGGTCGCGCTCGGTCTCTCGAACCAGGCGATCGGCAAAGAGCTCTGGGTCACCGAGCAGACGGTGAAGTTCCACCTCACGAACGTGTATCGCAAGCTCGGCGTCACGAACCGCACCGAGGCCGCACGCTGGGCCTTCGCCCGCGGTCTCGCAGACGAACAGGCGCTGAAGCCGGAAGGCGCCGCCGGCAGCGATCTGGACCGCGCGCGGACGTAGCAGCAAACGCTGTACTTCCGGCCAGGTCTGGCCGCACCCCCCTCGACGTAGGCTCAGTCCGGGCTGTACCTCTGCCTTTCTTGCGGCAATCGAGAACGAAACGAGGGCAATGATGAACAGCACGGAACACCGCGCGAAGCGGCGGGTATCCGCGCACCCCGGGGACGGCGTTGCGGCACCCGGAAGCGGCGGGCGGTCATGGTGAGGCTCCTGATGGCGGACGACCACCCGGTCGTGCTTGCCGGGCTTCGCCGCAGCCTCGAGAACGACGGCGGCTTCGACGTGGTCGGGGAGGCGTACAGCGGCGCGCAGGTCCTGCCGCTCATCCATCGCACCGAGCCGGACGTCGTCCTGCTCGACATGCACATGCCCGGGATGGACGGTCTCGGATGTCTCGCCCGCATTCGGGCGACCCATCCCGAGGTCAAGGTGATCATCTGCTCGGTCGCGGTCGACCGGGAGACGATCGAGGCCGCCTTCCGGGGCGGCGCGTGCGGGTACATCGTGAAGACGGTCGAGCCTCGCGATCTCGGCGCGGCGATCCGTCAGGCGATCGACGGCACGACCTACCAGCCGGTCAACAGCGGCTCAACGGCCGCGTCGGATGTCGCGCGCGCGGCCGGCCTGACCGACCGCGAGTTCGAGATCCTGAAGCTCGTCGCGGCCGGCATGGCCAACAAGCGAATCGCACGCGACCTGTGGGTCACGGAGCAGACCGTGAAGTTCCACCTCTCGAACGTCTACCGGAAGCTCTCGGTGGCGAACCGCACCGAGGCCGCGCACTGGGCGTTCAGCCGCGGGCTCAACGAGACCCGCGAGCTGAAGGGCGTCGGCTAGCCCATCTCCGCGGCGCGGGTCGCTCCGGGCACGAGCCGGAGCGACACTGCCGGGACGAAATTCGCCGTGCAGCACTCGGCGAGCGCGTGCACGCACCCGGCGGCCGTCTCGACCGAGTCGACGTATCCGGCGGCGCCTGCCTGCAGGAGCCGGTGGATCGCGGGCCCGGACAACATCCCGCCGTAGACGAACGTCCGCGTCCCTCGCCTGTTCGCGAGCTCGATGCAGTGATCGATCTCGTCGGGAGCGCCGAAGCTGTTGCTCAGGAAGAACACGTCCGCCGGCGCCTCGACCGTGAGCCTTCGCTCGACCTGCCAGTACGACACGAGCGTCGCGGCGAGCGTGAACCGCGGGTCGCGCTCGATCGCCGCGGCGATCGCATAGCGGCGTACCGGCCCGCCTTCTCCCAAGATCACCCGGCTCGGAAGATCTCTCGGCGCTTGCGCGAGGCCGAGGCGGTTGACCATGGCCGCCGATTCTATCCGCTCTTTCCGCATAACGACACTCCGGCAGATCACAAAGGGGTTGCGCACCGGTGACGCGGTGGAGTAGGCGCGGACTAGAGGGCGATCTTGGTGGACTCGCCTGCGAGCCGGGCGAACGTCACGATGCGATGGCTGGCCGAGTACAGCGGGTGACAGGCGCTCAGGACGAGCTTCTCGAACGGCCGCTTGCGCAGGATCGACCAGTCGGTCGGCGAGACGATCTCCTGGTCGTACACGACGTAGCGGAACGTCCCGTACGGCATCTCGAGGTAGATGTTGTCGCCGGGCTTGACGTCGTTGATGTAGCGAAACGGATGCAGGAAGGTCGTTCGGTGCCCGGCGATGCCGACGACTCCGCCGGCTCCGGGAAACGCCGTGTTGACGCCGGAAGCCTGGTCGTAGTGCCCTGGTCCTTTGGCGAGATCGCTCTCGTCCGTTCCCTGCACCACGATCATCTTCAGCCCGATCTTCGGAATCACGATCCGTCCGATCGCCGAGCCGTCGTGCACCCGCCGGCGGAACGCCGAGATACGTGAGCGCACGATGCGCGCCGTCTCGAGGGCCGGGTCGGGCTGCCGCCGGGTGGAGACGGCAACGCGACCGCTCTTGACCGGCGCCGCGAACTCCAACTTGTCCTTCGCGAGCTGATGGGCAAGCTGGCGTTGCTCGTACGCCGTGTACATCGAGGTGAACGGATCGCCCCAGGTGACCGTCACCCCGACCCAGACCACGGTTGCCAGTCCGAAGACCAGTAGAGCGACGCCAAGTCTCCGGCGCACTGCTAGCTGCTTCTCTGCGCCTTCGGCCGCCACATGGTCATGACGAATCCGGCCGCGCTGATCGCGGCACCGATCAGCAGAATCGGAAGGGTTGCAAGCCCGGTGAACGGGAGGGTGCGTGTCCCCGCCGACGTGTGAATGTTGCTCATGACGCTCCTTCGCTCCTCGTTTGTTCGCTCGCGCCTTGCCGGCGCGGCGGCCGTACATCTGATTCTTCGGGCGGGCCTCGCAACCGGCCCTTGACCATCGGCTGGTCGAGCCTCGACCAGCGGCGTGTCCGGTCTCGAGCGCTCAGCACACGGCACGGGGTGGCGACGCGGCCCCGAGGGCACTCGCAACCACGCCGCCTTGTACCTCCCCCGGCTCTACACGCCGGGGACGGGTCCGACGCGAGAAGCGGTCGAATGCGGCCTTAGCGGCGTCATCGTGGTCGACGCAGCGGGGCCCGATCGTGAGCGTGCTACAGCCCTCGACTGTGCATTCGGTGACAATCATGTCCCGAATCTAGGCCGGGGCCCTCGTTGCCGGCCTGTGCCGAGGTCGAGGGCGGACGGCGCTTTGGGTTAAGGAGCTCTACGACCCGGTCGCGGCGATCGTCAGGTACGTGGAACGGAGGTCGAGCCGCTCCTGGAAGCTGAAGCCGGAGACGGCGAGGCGCTTACCCGTCGTCGCGGCGAGGATCACCCGTGCGGCGCGGTGGGCGTTGTCGTAGCGCACGCTCACGCCGGCGAGCGCCGCTCCGGCAAGTGCGGGGAACGCCGCCTCGATCCGCGCCGCCGAGACCGCGACCGGCCCCCAGTTCGCGGCAGGGCTCCGCGCATCGAAGGGATCGGGCCGGCTGATCAGGTACGGCTTGCCGCCGGCATTGGTGAGGCCTCCGTTCGAGGCGGAGAACATCGTGTCGGCGATCCGGCCGTGATAGGTGAGGACGTCGCCGGTCGTGGCGGCGGTCGCGCGTCCCGCGGCAGCGAAGTTCCGCGCGAGACCGCGGTAGTTCTGCGAGCGGTCGTCCGGATACACGTCGAACGGTGAGTGCTTCCGGAGATGCGACAGCGCGTACGACCGAGCGGCAACCGCCTGCGCTTCGAGCGCAGCCGGCTTCCAGTAGGCGGGACACTCGGCCGAGACGACACCGGTGACGTACTGCTCGAGCCCGACCTGGTCGACGGCGAGGAGCAGGCCGCCGCTGCGCGTGATGCGAACGGATCCGCCGTACGGCACGCCGCCGACGCGCAACGGCGTCGACCCCGGCGTGAGCTCGAGCGGGTAGACGACGCGATGGCCCGCGAACGTCGCGCCCGCCTGCTGAAGCCCGCGCAGCGTCCACACGTGCCCGGCCCGGTCGCGCGCCGAGAACGAGCCGCGCGAGCCGACCGTCAACGTCGTCCGCTCCGCCACGAGCACGCGGACGAGGTGCGTCGGCCGTGCGGTCAGCGACGTCCCGGGGTAGTAGAAGCCGAGGATCGCCCGGAGCGACTGCCCGGCCGTCGCGCGCTCTTCGGCGCCCCACTGCGACAGGCCGATCCCGTGCCCGAGGCCGTGCCCAACGAGGACGATCCTCTCGACCGCCGGCGGGGCAGGCTTGTCCGCAGCCGCGACAACGCACGGGCACACAAGCGCCGCCGCGGCGAACAGCGCGCCGGCGATCTTCACCGCGCGAGTATCTCCGAACGCGCGGACGGCCCTGCGCGCGTCAGCGGCTGCTCAGCGTTCCAGGACGGCGCCGCAACTCGGGCACGTCAAGCGCCGGCTCAGCTCGCCGGCACCGGTCTCGAGCCGGATCGGACTACGGCAGACCGGGCACGGGATGTACGCCCGCGTGGTTTCGTCCGCCTGTTCCCAAGCCGGCGCGGACGTGCCGGACTCGCGCAGTACCCTCGGATCTTCGGTCACGGTTTGACCCCCGAAACGTGGTTGGAGGCGTGTGTTCGCTCTCGCTCGCACCATACCTCACTAGCCTGAATCCGCAACGACCCCTCAGGACCTAGACCTTTGGCCAGGTTCGTGCGGAGCACAATGACGCCCTTGAGCGCGTTTCGCCGCACGTCCGCTCTCGCCGGTCTCGCCGTTCTTGCAGCGGGGACGGCGATTCGTGCGGGTTCCGCCCTCCCGGTGCAGCACGTCTACCCGGTTCACACCGACATCACGGCGACCGTCTTCTGGATCGGCGAGCCGGTCGGCAACGGCTCGACGGAGAACAACGCGATCTCTGCGTACGACGACCTCTGGGAGCGCCACTACGGCGGCTTCGACGACTACCGCAAGGTGCGCACGTACCCGTACTTCCCGCCGTTCACGCCGCACGAGAACCCGTTCTACCTCGACGTCCCGTACGACGACTTCTTCGACAGCGGCGACCCGAGGCCGGACCGTTCGAAGGTGCCGTGGGCCGCGGAGCTCGCGCCGCAGCTCGCCGCCGCGAGACGCGCCGGCCAGCCGTACTCCCTGATGAAGAACCGCTGGGTGAAGCTCTGGCGGACGGTCGACGGTCGCGTGCGCACGTGTTACGGGCAGGTCGAGGACGCAGGCCCCTACGTCTACGACGACACGAACTACGTGTTCTCGAAGACGAACGCGCGGCCGGCCAGCAAGCTCGCTAACAATGCGGGCATGGACGTCAGCCCGGCGTTGCGCGACTGCCTCGGGTTCTCGGGCGTGAACAACGCGGACAACAAGCTCTCGTGGCGCTTCGTCGACGCGACCGCGGTGCCGAAGGGTCCGTGGCGGCTCGTCGTCACCGCCCGCCAGGTCTTCTGGCCCTGAGACTGCGCTGCGGACGAACGGAGAGGGCCTTGCGGCCCCCTCCGTCACTGCGCTCGTGTCAGCGGGTCGCTACTGGTTGCAGGTAGCGATCCAGTCGACGGTCGTGCCGGCGGGCGCGTTCTGTGCTGCGCCGGCGCTCGAGTCGTCGAGGATGGTGAACCCGGCAGCGGTCTTCGTGATCGCCGCAAGGAACCCCCACCCACTGCTCGTCGTGAAGTCCGTGTCGCTCGTGATCGTCAGCGACACCGTGTAGCTCGCGCTGCACGTCATCGCGGACGAGAACGTCACGGTCGTCAGCCCGGTCGGTGTCCCGCTCGAGTGCAGCGTGACGCCTCCTGCCCGGAGATTCACCGGACCGGCGGGGCCGGTTGCCCCCGTCAGACCGGTCGGGCCGGTTGCACCCTGCGGGCCTGCCGGGCCGGCTGCGCCGGTCGCACCGACCGGGCCCTGCGGGCCGGTCGGGCCGGCGGGACCTGCCGGGCCGGTCGAACCGGTGGCGCCGACTGCGCCGGTTGCACCGGTCGCGCCGGTCAAGCCGGTCGGGCCGGTCGCACCCGTCAAGCCGGTCGGGCCGGTTGCGCCCTTCGGGCCGTTGGCCCCCGGATCACCCTGCGGACCGGTCGCTCCCTGAGGACCGACGGCTCCGTCGGCGCCCGGTGCACCTGCCGCACCGGTGTCACCGGTCGCGCCGGTGTCACCCTGCGGACCCTGCGGGCCCTGGAGCCCGATCGGGCCGGCAGGCCCGGCGGGGCCGGTGTCGCCCTGCGGACCCTGCGCACCGGTCGCGCCGGTGTCACCCTGCGCACCCGTTGCACCGGTGTCGCCCTGCGGGCCCTGAGCGCCGGTCGCGCCGGTTGCGCCGGTGTCACCCTGCGCACCCGTTGCACCCGTGTCGCCCTGCGGACCCTGAGCACCCGTCGCGCCGGTGTCACCCGTTGCGCCGGTCTCACCCTGCGGACCCTGAGCACCCGTCGCGCCGGTGTCACCCGTTGCGCCGGTGTCGCCCTGGGGGCCGGCCGGGCCCTGCGGACCGATCGGGCCTGCCGGACCGGGTGGCCCGGTGTCGCCGGTTGCCCCGGTCGCTCCCGTGTCGCCGGTGGCTCCGGTCGCACCGGTCGCACCGGTCGCCCCGGTGTCGCCAGTAGCACCAGTCGCACCAGTCGCCCCGGTGTCGCCAGTAGCACCAGTTGCACCGGTCGCACCAGTCGCCCCGGTCGCACCAGTCGCCCCGGTGTCGCCCGTCGCTCCGGTTGCTCCGGCCGGGCCGGTTGCCCCGGTCTCTCCGGTTGCCCCGGTCGCTCCGGTGTCGCCGGTTGCACCAGTCGCGCCGGTGTCACCCTTCGCGCCGGTTGCGCCGGCCGGACCCGTTGCGCCGGTCGCGCCGGTCGCACCCTTCGCGCCACTCGGCCCGACAGGCCCGGCGGGCCCGACGGGACCCGCGGGCCCCGCTGGCCCTGTGGCGCCGCGCGGGCCTGCCGGCCCGACTGGACCGATCGCACCCTGGCCGGTGGACCACGTCAGCAGGCTCTCGTTCCGGGAGCAGTGCTGCTGCGCCCCGATGATCCTGATGTTTCCTTGACGGTCAACGCACGCGTTGATCGTCGCCTGGCTCCGGCCGGAGGCAGCAAGCCCCGAGCCGGCGGCGGTCGCCGCGACGGCGGCCACCGCGACCAAGGCGAGCATGAACCTGCCTGATCTCGTTTCCACTTCGCTCCTCGCGCTGTGGCTGGCCGAAGGACGCCGCCAGGTAACTGGACGCCTCCCTCGCCCCGGACACCTGTCCGAGCCTCCTGACCGTAGTAACGGCCTTGTGCGAGGAGTAACGGGCATGGTCCAGTTCCAGCCTGGACCTTCGTCTCCCGACCTCGTCAGGCGCCGACGGCCTCGAGCCAGTCGAACGACCGGCCGCAGAGAGCCGCCGCGGCGCGGGGCGCGGGGACGGAGATCACGCCGTTCGCGGGCGGATCGTGGCCGAGCACGAGGGGGCCGAGCGCCGAAGGAGGTGACGCAGCGGCTCCGGGCCGCCACCACGACCGCTCGAGCGTGAGCTCGAGGCGATGGGCGCCGCGGTCCAGGCGAATCTCCCCGAGCGGGGTCTGCTCGTCCGGCCACGCGAGCTGGCCGTTCGTCGAGGTGACGAGCCGTCCGTCGACGCGAAGCTCGAGGTGGTCGACGAACGAGCCGCCGACGCTCACGCGGTACACACCGCTGCGCGAGACGCTGAAGGTGCGGGTCAGCGTCCCGCCGGATGTGGGCCAGACGGTGCCGGGCTTCGCACCGGTCACCCACCCTGCAGGATGCGCCGCCGCGGCGAGCGACAGGATCGTGCTCCGGGCACGCGGAACGGCGAGAACGAATCCGCCGCGGCCGGCGAGCCTCGCCACCGAGCGCACGGTGCGGCACGCCGGTACCGCCGCCGGTTGAAGACCGGAGCCGAGCGCGACGTGGGCGCTGATCGGCGGGGCCGCGACCTGCCGCTCCCAGACGTCGTAGTACCGGCCGCGCCACACGAGCGCGTATGCGGACGGCGGACGGCTCGCCGCCGGGGAACGGCGCAGGACGAGCGTGCGATAGGCGAGGACGGACGACAGCTGGAATGCATCGATGTCCGCGGCCCCGCCTTTCGGCAGCAACCGGCCGTCGTCGAGCGGATCGGCGCGCGTGCGCAGCTCGGAGGCGCCTTCCGGATCGAGGTCGCGCAAGAAGTGGCGCACGCCGTACGGCTCGTATTCGGTCATCAACGCCGGCCCGTCGCCGGCGAACCTGGCGCCGATCGTCTCGAGCTCGGCGAGCCGGCCGCGTGGCGCAATCGACGCGCCGCGATAGGCAAGTGCGTTCGACCAGCCGATCCCGGCTGCGAGCACCACGAGCGCGGCGATGCCGAGGCTCCGGCTGCGGCGCTCGAGCAAGACGGCGGCACCGGCCCCGGCCAGGAGCACGAACGCCGGCGAGGCAGTCGCCATGGCCTTGGCCTCGATCCACGGGGAGGCGCGGGCGGCGAGGACGGCGACGGCCCCGACCGCCCCCAGACCGTAGACCGCAACCGCCCACGAATGCCGGCGGCATGCCGACACGAGCATGCCGCCGGCGCACACGACGATCACTCCGAGGATCGCCGAGCTGAGACCGGGGCTGGACGGCCCGAGCCGGAAGTCGCCCGTCGGCCAGACGCCGAGCACCTGGACGAGGTCGAGGCGACGCGGCAGGTTGCCCATCACGTCGGCACTGCTGAACGACGTGACATTCGCGGCCCGCAGAAACTGCGTCGCCGCCGCGAGCGACGGTGCGGCGAGCGCCAGAGCGGCCGCAGCGCCGAGCAAGTAGACACGTCGCAGTCCTTTCGCCGCGACATGCAACACGAGCGCAAGGGAGAGCGGTGCGAGCCAGATCGCGCCGCCGAGGCTGAGCGCGCCCACGAGCGCGGCGCACGCAGACGCGCACGCGATGGCGTCGACCGGGGCGGTCTCCCGCTCGAGCACGCCTCGGCTGTGCGCGGCGACGAGCGCAACGAGGGACGCGGCCACGATCTCCTTCACCCCGCCCCAGAGCACGTAGCCGAAGAGCAGCGCGGGCTGGGCGGCGAGAAACGCAACGAGGGCGCGCAGGCGTCTCCCGAGCACGATGCCGTCGAGGAGCGCGTAGAGCGCCAGCGCCAGGACACTTGCCGCAAACGCCATGTACGGCTGGTAGAGCCACGCGACGTCCTGGCGGATGAACGTGTGGCCGAGCGCGATGGGCGCGAAGCTGCCCGTCGGGTAGCCGGCGGCGAGATTGATGCGCAGCGCGGCCTCGTACGTCGAGGGAGCGAGGCCGGCGAGGCTTCTGCCATGGGTCGCGAGACGGTCGGCCATCCCCAGGAAGGTCGCGGTGTCGTCGAGCTTGATGTAGCCGGTGAACGTGGCTGCGCCGGACAGGACGACAGGCGCCCCGAAGACGGCGAACGTGCCGCCCGCACAGGTAAATGGCGCGAGGCTGGCCCTCCCCGGCCGTCGCGCCCGTCCGGCCGCACCAGCCGCGGCGAGCGCAGCAACCGCCGCAGGCGCGAAGCGCGCCGTCGACGCCGCCGAGGTCATGAGCTCCTCGACCACGACCACGACGGCGAAGCCCGTCGGAAGCACGAGCACCGGTGTCAGCGGGGAGCGGCCGAGCACCTCGACGAGCGACCCGCAGCCGAACGAGAGCACCGCGAGCAGCAGCGGAAAGGCAACCCACGCGAGAGCGAGTGCTGCCATTCGCGCTGCTTACTCAGCGAAGCGGGACGAGCAACCCGTCACGGACGATCGTCTCCGACCCGAGTGCCGCAGGATCGAAGACCTCGATCATGTACGGCAGGCCGCGGTAGGCGACGTAGACGCTCTTCGGCCGCGTCGAGTAGGTGACGGCGATCTCGTTCGCGCCGAACTCCTGGACGCGTGAGCCCTTGAGCTTCCGGGCCGCTGCGACGATCGCGTACGCCCCCTGCTTCGGATAGGTGCCGACGGTGACGTAGTCGGGCTTCGGGTCGCCGGGCTTCACCCCGTGTGGCAGGTACCGCACGTAGACGAGGCGCCCGGTCGTCACGGTGAGCTCGTACGTCATGCGGGCTTGCGGGCCGAGCCAGTAGATCGGCTGGCCGAGCGCCGCCGCAGTCGCACGGAGGCCGGCCGCGGTTGCCGCGTGCGCGTTGGTATCGCGGGACGTCGATGCACTCGCCGACGGGCTCGACCCGCCTGGACGAATGACGAAGGCCCAGACCCCGACACCGACGACGGCGGCCGCGACGAGCGCCACGACCATGGAGAGTCGCGCGTGGCGATTCGGGGCGGACAGAGGTACTGCTGCGTGTTCGGACATGTCCGCACTGTGGCCGCAACAGGGGCCAGGTCCACTAGACCTTCGGTCAGGCTTCGACTCGTCGAAAGCGCGCGCTCAGCCGGTCTCGTCCCGACTCAGCAGGTTGAGCCGGTAGGCGGCGAGCACCGCCTCGGTCCTGTTCGATACCCCGAGCTTCGGGAACGCGTTGCTCAGGTGGAACTTGACCGTCTGCTGCGAGACCCAGAGCGCCTCGGCAATGTTCTTGTTGCTGAACCCCTTCGCCACGTACTCGATGATCTGAAGCTCGCGGCGCGTGAGCGTCTG
Organism: Gaiellaceae bacterium; assembly: GCA_035651895.1. GTDB lineage: Bacteria > Actinomycetota > Thermoleophilia > Gaiellales > Gaiellaceae > PALSA-600. Next base: position 156,237 of record DASREW010000001.1, on the reverse strand, counting down.
GCCGTGACGCCAGCCGGGCTCCACGCCGACGACGACGAACTCCCGGGCGACGACGACGGCGCGGAGCGCCGCCTCGAGCTCGTGCGACTCGACCGTGTTCACGATGTATCCCGCCGCGCCGTCGTCGAGTGCGGCGCGAACCATCGCGCCTTCGGAGGATGGGCCGAGCACGACGACGCCGAGGCGCGGCGCGCGTCTCTTGATCAGCTCGACCGAAGCCGGAGGCTGCGTCACCACACGATCGCCGATCAGGAGAAGCTCGGGCTCGAGCTTCTCGATCAGCGGCCCGAGCTCGTCGGGGTCGCATGTGTGACCGACGAACTCGAAGAGCGCCGAGTTTCTGATCGCCTCCCTGATCCCGAACGCCAGCAGCGGTTGCGCGACCGCGACGAAGAGACGCCTCTTACCGTGCCGCATGTGAACCGCCTTACGTTGGAACCCCGCCCGCAGTTTGTCGGCCGCCACCCGCGCGGCATGACCACCCTTCCGGGGGAGGTTTTACCGCATCATTGCGACACTTGGCTCGAAGTAACGACGCGGGTCCACGGTCCGGCGGGCGGCGCGTCGACGAAACGCCAGGCGACGTGGTCGTCGTCGCCGTCGAGCTCCTTGAAGCCCAGACAGCCGTTGAGCGCGGGCGAGACGTCCATTCCGTCCCCTTGCGTCGCGTCCCCGCTGTACTTCTTGTTCGCCGGTCGCGCGTCCGTGGTCGAGAAGACATAGGTCGCGTCGTGGTAGGCGGAGCCGGACGATGGGCCGGCATCCTCGACCTGCCCGTAACAGGTATTCCCGTTCGGGCCCGTGATCTGCACCCAGTGGTTCTTCATGTACGAGAACGTCGCGCGCGCGCAGTCCGCCGCCGGGAACTGATCCGCCCACGGAATCACCTGGCAGCGCTCGCGGAAGGCGACGGGGTCGTTCACGTCGTCGAACGGCAGATCGACGTAGAACGGGTTCTGCGCCGGATGCACGCTCGGATCGGTCGGGAAGTAGCCGTTCGCCGCCGTCCGCTTCTGCGTCGCGCAGGTGAAGCTCGAGCCCGTCCCCGAGGGGACGCCGTCGCAGCCGCCGATGGGTGCGCCGGCGCAGTCGGTCGACGGGTCGGTGCCGACGTCGGCGCCGCCCGACCAGTGGTAGGCCCACTCCGAGTCGTACGTCGAGCAGGCCTGCGAGCCGTCCGAGAGGTCCGCGTCGAAGATCTCGCCGACCCAGAACGTCGTGGCGACGATGTTCGTGTGGAGCGGCGAGCTTCCGGCGGGCGCGGCGACCGGCTGCACGGGCGCGCTCGGCGCGGGCTTCTTCGTCGAGGGCGTCTTCTTCGCGGCGCACGTGTGTCGCTTGGGCAGGCAGTGGTGCGTCGCCTTCATCGCTGCCGCACCGCCGGAAACGGCGGAGGCGATCCCGATCGCAGCCATGGCGAGGACGAGAAGAGAGGAGAAACGGCGCATGGTGCAGCTCCTTCGGCGTTCGGCGGCGTTACGCCGCAGCTGAGCCCGCACCGGCTGCTTCGTCGCCCGCCGAACGGCTCCTCCCCGGTTCGGGGAGGAGCCCAGCGGCGGCGGAACTTTAGGCCGCGCGCTCGAGCGAGGGCTCGAGCCCGACGACGTCGGCCTTCGGCCGGCGCGTGATCGCGAACGCGGCGACCGAGCCGAGCGCGACGACCGCTGCACCGATCCACACTGCGGCATTCATGCCGTTGACGTACGTCTCGGGCGTGCGGTAGCCGCCGTAGTGCGCGAACACCGACGCGAGCACCGCGACGCCGAGCACACCGCCCAGCTCGCGGATCGCGTTGTTGGCGCCCGACGCCTGGCCCTCCTGCTCCGGGCGGACCGAGCCAAGGATGACGTTCGCGATCGGCGCGAAGAACATCCCCATCCCCGCGCCCGAGATCATGAACGGCGCGACGAACGACCAGTAGCCGAGCGTCGGCGTCCCGACGGCCGCCATCCAGCCGAGCCCGATCGCCTGCAACGCGAGGCCGGTGCCGATGATGCGCGACGGCGGGATGCGGTCCGACAGTGCGCCGGCGATCGGCGCGATGATCATCGGCATCGCCGTCCACGGCAGGATGCGCAGGCCGGAGTTGAGCGGCGTCGCGTGTTGGATCGTCTGGAAGTACTGCGCGAGCAGGAAGATCGAGCCGAACATCCCGAAGCTCATCAGGAGCGACGCGGCGTTCGCGAGCGCGAACGTGCGGCCGCGGAAGAAGTGCATCGGCAGCATCGGGTGCTTCGCGCGGAACTCCCACGCGACGAACGCAGCGAGAACGACCGCGCCGGCGACGAGCGCGCCGACGATCTCCGTCGAGCCCCAGCCGAGCGAGTTCCCGCGGACGAGCGCCCACACGATTCCGAAGAGACCGCCGCTTGCGAGCACGAGGCCGGGGATGTCGATGCTGTCGTTCGGGCCTTCGCTCTCCTGCAGGCGCGTCAGCGCGAGCGGCACGAGCACGAGCCCGACCGGGACGTTCAGCCAGAAGACCCAGTGCCACGAGAGACCGTCGACGACGGCGCCGCCGACGAGCGGACCGAACGCGACGGCGAGACCGCTGATGCCGCCCCACGCGCCGAGGAACACGCCGCGGCGCTCCGCGGGGACCGCAGCTGAGAGGATCGTCAGCGTGAGCGGCGTCACGATCGCGCCGCCGACGCCCTGCACGGCACGCGCGATGTCGAGCGCGGCGATCGTCGGCGCGAGCGCGGCCGCAGCCGACGCGGCCGTGAAGAGCGCGATGCCGAGCACGAACAGCCGGCGCCGGCCGAACCGGTCGCCGAGCGCGGCGCCGGTGAGCAGCAGCACCGCGAAGGTGAGCGTGTAGGCGTTGACCGTCCACTCGAGGCCGGAGAGGCCCGCATGGAGGTCGCGGTGGATCACCGGGATCGCCGTCGTGACGACGAGGTTGTCGAGCGTGGTCATGAAGAGCGCGGTCGAGGTGATCGCGAACGTCCACCACGTGTGCGCCGGGCTAATTTTGTGAGTCATCACTTACCTCCGGGCGAAAAAAAGAGCGGGCTAGTCCTGGGGCTTGCAGCCCTCGAGCAGGCGAACTGCCCAGGGCTCGGTCGGGTTCTGGAGCTGCATGGACGCCATCACGTTCATCAGCATCCCCTTGGCGAAGAAGGCGGAGACGGTCTCCTTGTCGGCACCCGAGACGCGCTCGACGTACGCGACGAGCGCGCCGTAGCCGTCCTGGACGACCTTGCAGACCGCGGGGTCCTCGCACGCGACGTACGACTGCATCTGGAGCAGCAGGTACCTCCGGTTCGAGAGCAGCGCGTCGCCGTAGCGCTCGCCGATCGCGTGCAGGGCCTCCTCGCCGCGCAGCCCCTCGCTGACGCGCTGGAACTCCTCGAGCGTCTGGCGGAAGCACTGCGCGACGACGGCGACGAAGAGCTCCTTCTTCGTGCCGAACAGGCGGAAGACGTAGGGCTGCGAGATGCCGGCCCTGCGGGCGATGTCCTCGGTGGACGCTCCCGCGAGCCCGTGCTCCGCAAAGACGGACATGGCCGCCTCGAGGATGTCCTCGCGGCGCTCCTCCTTCGACTTCCGTTCGGTCGCTGCGACCATGCGCCGTATGTTAGTGATGACTCACTAGCTTGTCAAGCGCCTCCGCCACCCGGTCGAGCTCGGAGTCGGTGAGCCGGGTGTGGAAGGGCAGCGCGAGCGCCCGCTCGAAGACGCGCGTCGCGCCCGGGAAGGAGCCCTGGTCGCGGTAGGCGCCGAGCAGGTGGAGCGCGTAGGTGCCGATCTGGGCCTCGATCCCCTGCGCGCGGAGCTCGGCGAGGACGCGGTCGCGGTCGTCGACCTGGAGGACGTACGCCTGCCACCCGTGGACGTCGCCGTCGTCGGCGTGCGGCAGCAGCACGTCGAGGTGCGCAAGCCGCTCCGTGTAGCCGTCGGCGATGCGCGTCCGCGCGGCGAGCAGCTCGTCGAGCCGCCGCATCTGCGGGATGCCGACCGCGCAGAGAATGTCCGAGAGGCGGTAGTTGAGCCCGGCGGCCGGCATGTCGGGCGGGACGAGCGAGCGCCAGCCGTGGTTGCGCGTCGTGCGCACCTCGGCCGCGAACGCGTCGTCGCTCGTCGTGATCGCGCCGCCCTCGCCGGTCGTGACGATCTTCCGCGGGTGGAAGCTGAGACAGCCGGCGACGCCGAGCCCGCCGCACGCGCGGCCGCGGTAGCGCGCACCGAGCGCGCCGGCCGCGTCCTCGAGGAGCGGCACGTCCGGCAGCTCGTGCAGGCGCATCGGCCGGCCGAAGAGGTGCACGCCGAGCACGAGCCTCGTGCGAGCGCCGACCTCGATCTGCGCCGGGTCGATGTTCATCGTCTCGGGGTCGACATCGACGAGCACCGGCGTCAGGCCCGAGAGCGCGACGACGTTCGCGGTCGCCGGGAAGGTGTACGCGGGCACGAGCACCTCGTCGCCGGGTGCGAGCCCGAACGCCTGCACGGCGAGATGCAGCGCGGCGGTGCCCGACGTGACAACGAGCGCGTGCTCGACCTCGCACGCGCGCGCGATCTCCGCTTCGAAGGCCTCGACCTTCGGGCCCATCGTGAGCATCCCGCTCTCGAGGGCCTCGGCGACCTCCGCCAGCTCGGCGTCGCCGAGCTCCGGCCAACCTAGCCGGATACGAGCGCCTTCGCCCTGTACCACGCGATCGTCTTCTCGAGGCCTTCGTCGAGCTCGACCTTCGGCTCCCAGCCGAGCACGGTGCGCGCCTTTTCGACGTTCGGGATGCGCAGCTCGACGTCGGCGTAGTCGCGCGGCACGAACACGATCTCGCCCGCTGTGCCGGAGATGCGCTTGATGCGCTGCGCGAGATCGAAGATCGTCACCGTCCCGCGCGGGTTGCCGATGTTGAACGCCTGGCCGGGTGCGTCGGGATGCTCGAGACACGCCAGCACGCCGGCGACCATGTCGGTCACGTACGTCCAGGCGCGGATCTGCGAGCCGTCGCCGTGGATCTCGAGGTCGCGATCGGCGATCGCGCGCTCGATGAACGCGCGGATCGCGCCGCCGCCGACCTGACCGGGACCAAAGATGTTGAACGGGTGCACCGTCACGGCGGGCAGTCCGAGCTCGTCGTGGTAGGCGTGCGCCATGTGCTCGCCCGCGAGCTTCGACACGGCGTACGTCCAGCGCGCCTCGCCGACCGAGCCGATCGTCGAGACCTGCCCCTCGTGCACGTTCGCGGCGTGCGTGCCGAACACCTCGCTCGTCGAGAAGTCGACGTAGCGCTCGAGCGTCGGCAGGGTCGCGAGCGCCGCCTCGAGCGAGTTGTACGTCCCGACGACGTTCACGCGCATCACGCGCACCGGGCTCTTCAGCACCGTGTCGACGCCGGCGATCGCTGCGCAGTGCACGAAGTGCGTCGCGCCGCTCGCCGCGTCGCGCAGCGCATCCGCGTCGAGGATGTCGCCCTGGACGAGCGTGTAGTTCGGATGGTCCGCGAGCTCCGTGCCGGAGAGCACGTCGCGATGGAGGTTGTCGAAGGCGACGATCTCGTTGCGCTCGACGAGCTCCCGCGCGAGCGTCGTGCCGATGAACCCGGCACCGCCCGTGATGAAGATCCGCTTCCCCTCCAGCATCCGGCGAAGGTTAGCCTGGTCTCGTGCAGCGAGATCTCGACGAGCTCTGGCGGTTCGTCCTGCGCCGGCCGATCGAGCCGGAGGAGCTGCGCGCAAGCGAAGAACGGCTCGCAGCCGGGATGTCGTACGCCTCGCTCCTGCAAGAGCTCGCGACGTCGGCGGAGTACGAGCACATCCGCCGGCTCGAAGACAGCGTCGCGTGGGCGGCCGCACAGCGGCGCGAAGGACAGCGCCCGCGCAACCTCGAGGCGCCTCCGGGCGTCGACGAGCGCCCGATCGAGATGCCGTGGTGCCTGGCGCGCATCGTGCCCGGCGAGCGCGTGCTCGACGTCGGCTACGCGTTTGCCGAGCAGACGTACCTCGACGGCCTCGGCGAGCTCGGCAGCGTCACCGGCGTCGATCTCGTCGTGCGCGAGGTTCCGGGAGTCGCCAGCGTGCAGGCCGACCTGCGCGACCTGCCGTTCGAGGACGAGTCGTTCGACGTCGCGATCGCGATCTCGACGCTCGAGCACGTCGGCCGCGACAACACGCAGTACGGTCTCGCCGCCGAAGGAGACGACACACTCGACGCAGCGTTGCGCGAGCTGAGACGCGTCGCGGCCCGCGTGCTCGTCACCGTGCCGACCGGCGAGCGCGAGCTGCTGCCGGAGCAGTCGGTGTACGAGCCGTCGGAGTGGGTCGACCGCTTCGGCCGCGCGGGCTTCCTCGTGTACGAGGACGAGCTGTACGAGCTCACCTCCGACGGCTGGCGCTCGGTCGAGGAGCTGACCCCCGGCCTGCGCTACGGCGCGCGCGGGCCCGGCGCATCCGCCGTTCTGTGCGCGGAGCTCCACGCGCGCTCGCTGGGCGAGCGCGTGAAGCTCGCGCTACGCGACCGGCGGTACCGCGGCGACGTCCGGCGCGTCACGGGCTGACAGCGTCGCCGCCGACCAGAGGACGGCGCCGATCGTCATCCCGAGCGCGATCGCGACCCACACGCCGGCATTGCCCCACGCGTGGTAGATCGGCCCGATCAGGATGCGGCCGACGGGACTGCCGAGCCCGCTCGCCGTCAGCACGGCGGTCAGCACCTTCGCGCGCAGTGCCGCGGGCGGCCGCGTCGTGAGGAGCCCCATCGCCGGCGCCTGCACGAGCGGCAGGAAGAACGCGCATGCGACCACGGCGAAGAACGTCGCGTACCACGGGATCGGCGCGGCGATCGCCCAGAGCGGCAGCGTCGCCAGGCAGAGCGATGCCGCTGCGAGCTTGAGCGGCTGGAAGCGGTCGAGCAGCTTCATCGCCGCGAGCGACCCGAGCACCGCGCCGACGCCGAACCCCGAGAAGATCCAGCCGGCCAGGTGAGGGTTCTGGTGGTACCGGGTGAACGCGAGCAGCGGCACTCCCGTGACGATGCCGGCCGCGGCGCCGTCGAGGACGATGACCGTGAGCGTCATCGGGCCGAGAATCCGGTCGTGCGCGAGATAGCGCACGCCGGCGAGCAGTCCCTTCGAGTCCTCGTCGTGAACCACCCGACGCCCGCCGCGCACGAAGAAGAGGACGGCCGCGAACGCGAAGACGTACGTCCCGGCGTCGATGACCAACACGGCCGGCGTGTGCAGCCAGCCGATCAGCACGCCGGCGATCGCCGGACCGATGACGATCGGCAGCTGGTTCGCGCCGCCGAAGAGCGCCGACGCCTTCATCACGGCGACCTCGTCTTCGCCGAAGAGCTCGGGCACGATCGAGCGCTGCGCGGTGAGATACGGCGCGTTGAACACGCCGAGCGCGAAGACGATGACGAGCAGCTCGCCGAAGACGAGGTGACCGCTCCAGTAGAGCGCCGGGACGAGCGCGATCAACGGCGCGCGGACGGCGTCGGAGCAGAGCATCGTGAGGCGCGCGCCGAGGCGGCCGACGACGGACCCGCTCGGGATGCCGAAGAGCGCCATCGGCACGACCTCGACCGCAAGCACGAGGCTCATCCGGAGCGCCGAGCCGCTCGTGACGAGGACGAACCAGGGCAGCGCGATGAAGGTCATCGCCGAGCCGGTCGTCGAGACGACCTCGGCCGCAAGCAGGGCACTCAGCGTCCGATTCCGCATCGCCCGTAAAATAGTACGTCTGTACGTTTTTGTAAAGTTTGAGCTGTGCCGAAGGTCAGCGAAGCCCATCGCGAGGAGCGCCGCCGCCAGATCCTGGACGGCGCGCGCCGCGCCTTTGCGGAGCACGGCTACGAGGGCGCGACCGTCGACGTCCTCGAGGCGGAGATCGGACTGTCCCGCGGGGCGATCTTCAACTACTTCCCCTCGAAGCTCGAGCTCTTCGTCGCGCTCGCGGAGCACGACCAGCTGCAGCTCGCCGAGCTGTGGCTGCGCGAAGGCTTCGAAGGGGTCGTGCAGGAGCTCGGCAACGACCCGGGCTGGGTCGGGCCGTACCTCGACGTGCCGCGGATGCTCCGAACCGACGAGGGGCTGCGGTCACGCTGGTTCGCGCTCAACCCGGAGCTCGAGACCAAGATCGTCGACGGCTTCCGCGACCTGCAGGGCGCCGGCAAGCTCCGCGCCGACCTGCCGGCGGAGACCCTGGTGCGATTCTTCAGCGTCGTCTTCGACGGGCTGGCGGTGCAGCAGGGCGCGCGCTTCGGCATCGACGTCGACGGGACGCTCGAGCTCATACGTTCGGCCGTCGCGCCGAAGTAGCATCAGTCGCCCGTGAGAACCGTCCTCTTCGTCGGCGCAGGCCGCCACCAGCGCCGCGCGATCCTCCAGGCGAAAGCGATGGGGCTTCGCGTCGCCGCCGTCGATCGCAACGCCGACGCGCCGGGGCTGAAGGAAGCGGACATCGCGAAGGTGGTCGACTTCTCGGACGTCGCCGCCGTGCTGAAGGCGACGTCGCGCCTGTCGATCGACGGCGTCCTGACGGTGAGCGCGGACCGCGCGGTGCCGGTCGTCGCGGCCGTTGCCGAGGCGCGCGGACTGCCGGGGATCGGCATCGACACCGCGCACCTGATGACCCACAAGGTCGCGATGCGCCGGCGGCTCGCCGACGCGGGCGTGCCTCAGCCGCGGTTCGCCGCCGTGCGCACGCTGTCCGAGACACGGCGCGCAGCGGCAGAGGTCGGGTTTCCCGCGGTGCTGAAGCCCGCGGACTCCGGCGGACAGCGCGGCGTGTTCCGCGTCGAGTCGCTCGACGACGTCGACCGGCATCTGCACGAGGCGCTCGCGGCGTCGACGAGCGGCGAGGCGATCCTCGAGGAGTTCGTCGACGGGACCGAGATGAACGGCATCGTGATCGCGCGTGCCGGCGAGCAGATCCTGCTCACGCTCTCCGACCGGATGCGGCCGCCCGGCATCGGCTTCGGCGTCGGCTGGATTCACGTCTACCCGCCGACGATCCCGCCGGAGCAGTTGTCGCTCTCCGAGCAGGTGGCCGAGCGGACCGTGCACGCGCTCGGGTTGCGGACCGGGATCGCGTTCCCGCAGCTGCTCGCCGCGCCGGACGGCCGCGTGGTCGTCGTCGAGTGCGCGGCGCGCATCCCCGGCGGGCAGATGGCGGATCTCGTTCGCTGGGCGGTCGGCGTCGACCTGGTCGAGGTGCAGATTCGCATCGCGCTCGGTGACGAGCTGCCGGACGAGCTCGTGCGTCCGAAGTTTGCGCAGCCGCTCGCGATTCGCTTCTTCACCGCGTCGCCAGGCCCACTACCCACGGGCGTCGTGCGGCGGATCGGATCGCTCGAGAAGGTGCTCGCGTTCCCCGGTGTCGTGCAGGCAGACGTGTACCTGCAGGTCGGCGAGACGATCCGGCCGGTGCGGCTCGACGGCGACCGGCGCGGCTACGTGATCGCGACCGGCGACACGAATCTCGACGCGCTCGAGCGCGCGGAGGCGGCGGCGACACTGCTCCACGTGGAGGTCGAGTCGTGACGTGCGACTTCTCGCTGGCGCATTACCGCGACCTGTTGCGCGCGGCGAAGGAGGGCGGCTACCGCTGGGCTGGGTTCGACGCACCGCCGGAGCCGGGCGTCGTTCTGTTGCGGCACGACGTCGACCTGTCGCTGGCGGCGGCGCTCGCCGTCGCGGAGGTCGAGGCGGACGAGGGCGCGTGGTCGACGTGGTTCCTGATGACGCGGTCGGTGTTCTACAATCTCGCGTCGTCCGAAGGTGAGGCGGCGATCGCGCGGCTGCGCGAGCTCGGGCATCGCGTCGCGCATCACGCCGTGTGGCCGAACGTCGATCTCGACGCACGGTTCGATCCGGTGGTCGCGTGGCACAACCCGGACCCGGAGTACATGGGCGCGCCGCTCGAGGACGCGGTGAACGTGATGGAGGCGACGTTCTTCGATCCGGAGCACTACCGCTCGGACTCGAACCAGCACTGGCGGAACGGCTGCCCCCACGAGCAGCTGGCGCGCGGGGAGTTCGAGTGGCTGCAGCTGCTGACGCATCCGGAAATCTGGGCGTTCGAGGGAGCCACGATGCGCGAGTCGATGGAGTCGATGCTCGACGCCGACCGCGCCGCCCGCTTCGAGCACCTCCGGAACGACCGCATCGATCTCTCGTGACCCGCCGGCGTCGGACGCCGGTCTGACGCGCCGGCCGGTACGTTCCCCCGCGTGAAGCCGATCAGCGTGATGGTCACCGCGTCGGGCGCGCCGGGGACGGCGGCGCTCCTGCGGGCGCTGCGGGAGAACGGCGAGCGCGAGGTGCGGCTCGTCGGCACCGACATGAGCGAGCGCTCCGTCGGCCGGCACCTGTGCGACGCGTTCCACATCGTCCCGGCGGGGTCCGATCCCGCGTTCGCGGACGCGATGCTCGACGTCGCGACGAAGGAGAACGTAGACGCGATCCTGCCGCAGTCGTCGTTCGACCTCGAAGGGCTCGCGGAGCACGTCGGCCGCTTCCCGATGCCCGTGCTCGTGTCGTCGCCGGACGCGATCCGACGTTCGAACGACAAGGCGGAGACCTACGAGTTCCTGCACCGCATCGGCGTGACCGCGCCGGAGTTCCGCCGCGTGAACGGCGCGCGCGAGGTCGAGGCGGCCGCACTCGAGCTCGGCTACCCGGACCAGCCCGTCTGCTTCAAGCCCGTGTTCTCGTCCGGCTCGCGCGGCTTCCGCATCCTCGACCCAACCGTCGACCGCGCGCACCAGCTGCTGAACGAGCGGCCCGGCTCGGTTGCGATGCGCCTCGAAGAAGCCGTCGAGCTGCTGCCGGACGAAGGCGGCCCCGATCTACTCGTGATGGAGCTCGCGACCGGCGGCGAGCGCACGATCGACGGCTTCGGCAACGGACGCGAGATCGTCCTCGGTCACGCGAAGACGCGCGAGGCGATGCGCGCCGGCCTCGCGATGTACTTCGTCACGCTCGACGACCCGGAGCTGATGCGCACCGCGAACCTGATCGTCGCCGAGCTCGGCATCGAGCACTTCTTCAACATCCAGCTCGTCGGCGAGCACGTGATCGAGATCAACCCGCGCATCTCGACGATCGTCTACCAGGAAGACCTCAACATCCCGTACCTCGGTGTGAAGCGCGCGCTCGGCGAGCTCTCCGACGACGAAGCGCGCGCGTTCCAGTCGCGCGTCCGCCCCGGCCGCACCGCGCTCCGCTACTTCGACCAGCTCGAGTTCGACGCGGCTCCGCGTCCCTAAGAGCCAGTGCAAGACGCCAAACGACGTGACTGAAGCGTGACGAGCTCTCCCCAGCGGTCTCTTCGGGTCACCCACTGTCCGGTCAACATCGCGGGGATTCCGTGGGAGAACGTGCAGGCGCTCAGGCGGAAGGGGGTCGATGCTCGGCTCGTCGTCTTCGAGCGCGGGAAGCTCCACCACGAGGCGGACTGGAGCCTCGACCGGCACGGGCCGCTGCCGCAGAGGCTCGCGCAGCAGTTCGCCGCGTTCGCGAAGCTTGCGCCGCAGACCGACGTCTTCCACTTCTACTTCGGACTGACGCTCGTCCCGAAGTCGATCCAGTTCCCGCTGCTGCGCGCGCTGCGGAAGAAGAGCGTCTTCCACTACCTCGGCTCCGACATCCGCGGCAAGACGCGCGAGGAGCTCGCGTTCGGGACGCGCGCCGACGCGGAGATCGTCGGCAGCTACGACGCGACGCGCTGGGTGCCGCACGCGCACGTCGTGCCGCCCGGGCTCGACCTGCGCGAGTTCACGCCCGCACCGCCGAGCGACAATCCGCGCCCGCTCGTCGTGCACGCGCCGTCGAACCGCGAGAAGAAAGGCACGCGCTACGTGATCGAGGCGTGCGAGCAGCTGCCCGTCGAGCTCGACATCGTCGAGGGCGTGCCGCACGAGGAGGCGCGCGCCCGCTACGCCCGCGCCGACATCGTCGTCGACCAGCTGAACGCCGGCTGGCACGGCGTCTTCGCACTCGAATCGATGGCGCTCGGCAAGCCCGTCGTCACCTACCTCAAGGAGGACGTCGTCGAGAAGAGCGCCGAGGGCTTCGGGGTGCGCATCCCGATCGTTCCCGCGACGAAGGAGACCCTCGCCGACGCGCTTCGCCCGCTCGTCGAGCAGCCGGCCCTCCGGCGCCAGATCGGCTCCCAGAGCCGCGCCTACGTGGAGCAGGTGCACGACATCGACCGCGTCGCCGACCGCCTGGTCGCCATCTACCGTTCCCTCTGAGCGAATGAGCCTCGCGTTCCAGATGCGGCGCCTGACGCGCCACTCGGCGGTGTACGGCCTCGGCGGGCTCGTCTCGCGCATCCTCGCGACGTTCCTGCTCCCGCTCTACACGCACTACCTGCCGACGGGCGCGTACGGCCAGGTCGAGTGGGTGACGGCCGCGACCGCGGTGCTCGCGATCGTGCTGCAGCTCGGCATCTCCTCGGCGTTCTTCCGCTTCTACTTCGACGAGAAGAGCGCGGCGGGAAAGCTGACGGTCGTCCGGACGTCGTTCTGGTTCACGATGTTCATGTCGACGCTCGGGCTCGTGCTCGGCGTCGTCTTCGCGCACGAGATCGCCGCCGCGGCGAGCCTCGGCCATGCGACGAACCTGATCCGCGCCGGATCGGTCGGGCTCTGGGCGCAGACGAACTACCAGCAGCTGACGAACCTCTTCCGCGCCGAGGAGCGCTCGACCGCGTACGCGATCGCGAGCGTCGCGAACGTGCTCGTCACCGTGGCGGCGATGGTCGTTTTCGTCGCCGTCTTTCACTGGGGCGCGATCGGCCTCGTCGTCGGCAACTTCACGGGCACGCTCGTGGTGTACATCGCGCTCGTCGGCTACCGGACGGAGCAGCTCGGGCTCGAGTTCGACCGCACGCTCTTCCGGCGGATGCAGCACTTCGGCATGCCGCTCGTCCCGTCGGCGCTCGCGCTGTGGGTGATCAACTTCGTCGACCGCCAGTTCGTCATCGACTACAAGGGGCTCGGCGAGGCCGGCGTCTACTCGGCCGCGATCAAGATCAGCGGCGTGATCACCTTCGTGATGATCGCGTTCCGCACCGCGTGGCCGGCGTTCGCCTACTCGATCGACGACGACCGCGAGGCGAAGCGGACGTACGCGTTCGTGCTGACCTACCTGCTTGCGTTCGCTGCGTGGGCGTCACTCGCCCTCGGCGCGCTCGCGCCCTGGTGGGTGCGCCTTCTCACCTCACCGCAGTACCAGCGCGCGGAGAAAGGCGTCGCCCTGCTCGCGTTCGCGGGCGCGATCTACGCCGGGTACACGGTGCTCGCGATCGGCAGCGGCCGCGCGCGCAAGACGCAGCTCAACTGGGTCGTCACCGGTGTCGGCGCGGCGGCGAACGTCGGCCTCAACTTCTGGCTGATCCCGCGGTGGGGAATGGTCGGCGCGTCGATCTCGACGCTCGCGGCGTACGTCGTCCTCTTCATCGGCATGACGCTCTACGCGCAGCGCGTCTATCCGGTCTCGTACCAGTGGCGTCGCGTGATCACCGCCATCGGCGTCGCCGTGGGGCTCACCGTCGCTGCGCGCGCAGCGCACCTCTCGCTCGCGCCGTCGTTCGCGCTGGTCGCGGCGTACCCACTCGTGCTCGCGCTGTGCGGCTTCTACCTGCCCGTTGAGCGCAAGCGGCTGCGCCGTCTGGTGCCGAGCTTCTAGCGGCGGCGGAAGTGACGCGCGCCCGCGCCGACGGCGCCGGCCGCTGCAAGCAGAAGCGCAACGCCGCCGAGGATGATGATCGGCAGCGGAATGCCTCCGCCCGACGACGTCTGCCCCGACGCGAGGGTGCTCGTGCTCGCCCCGGAGCCGTCGTTCCCCGGCTGAGGCTGCGACTGCGAGCCCTTGAGCTTCGTCGACGAGGCACCGGCCACACCGCTCTTCCCGAGCGAGACCTTGCCCGCGCCGATCTCGGCCGGGACGCTCTTGACGCCGTGCGAGCGCTCGATCGCGCCCTGCATGGCCGCCTTGATGTCGTCGCCGAGGCTCGAGTAGATGCGCGCGTCGGCCGGGATGTTCTTGAGCGCGTCGCGGTAGCAGCTGATCGGCAGGTCGGACGGGATCTTCCCGGTCGCGTACCAGTCGTTGTAGACCCGGTCGCGACACGGAACGGCGCCGTGGGCGCTCCCGGCGACACTGCCTGCGACGACCGCCGCGAGCAGCACGAACAGCAGGGCGAGACGCTTCATCGCCGCCATGTTCCCCATCCGCCGAGAAGATCCACCTCGGAAGCGGTAAGTCTTGTGTAAAACCGGTCAAACCGGCAGAACGCAGGCGTCGTGGCAGGACGTCGCCACCTGGATCGTCGCGAGCTGCGCAGCTTTCCCGTTCAAAACGGCGAGCGTGCCACGGTTGAGCGATGCGGTCACGACCCAGCCGTTTTGGTACTGGACGTTGTAGGAGCCGTTCGGGACGCTCGTGGTCGAGAGGATCCGCCCGTCCGGCGCCTGGACGTGGAGCGTCCCCGAGTCGCCGCTCGTGACGTACGCGCGGCCTTCGCCGAACGTGACGTGCTGCGGCGCGAGATCGGCCGGGTGGCGCGCTCCGGCGACGGCGAGAACCCGATCGGCGCCTGACGTGATCCAGAGCCGCCCGTCCGGCGCATGACCGACGTCGTGCGCCGGGAAGCCGGGCGTGAGCATCCCCGTGTGCCGGAACGGCGCCGTCGAGAGGACGGCGACGTGGGCTGCGGCGGAGCCGAGCGAGCACCAGACGGTGCGGCCGTCCGGCGCGATCGTGATGTGGCGCGGCCAGCCGGGAAGGGACACACGGCCGAGCACCTTGCCGCGGACGACGTCGACGAGCGCCACGCACGGACGGTCGCCTGAGTCGCTGACGAACGCGTGCACGCCGTCGGGATGCGCAGCCGTGTAGCGCGGCTGCTCGAACCCCTCGACGACGTGCCGCACGCCCGCCCGGTCGACGATCGAGAGGACGCCCACCGCGGTGTGACAGACGAGCGCGACGCCGCCGACCTTCTCGATCGAACGCGGGTCGGGATGGGTCGGGATGTGACCGGTGATCCGGAACGTGCGCAGGTCGACGACCGCGAGTCGCGACTCGAGGTCGCATGTCACGAGCGCAACCGGCGGTTGCGCCGCCGCGAAGAGCGTCCCGGCGCGCAACGCGAACGGCGCGGCGGCCGCTGCGGCGACGAACTGACGGCGGTTCACGCACAGAACTACGCCCGGAAGCCGCGCGCAGGTCCAGTTACCGTGGGAGACATGAGCCGTAGGCTTGACGGAGGCTCCAAGGAGCGGAGGTGCCGGCTTTGCCGGCCCCGGAGCGGGCTATGAGCCATCCGGAGCTCGCGGCGGAGCAGGAGTACGTCGACCGCGCGTACGAGCACCTCGAGCGGATGCGTGCCGCGGTCGCAGGTGCGTCCGACCGCGTCGACGGCGAGGTCGCGCAGTTGGCGATGGACGCGTGGGCGGCACGGAGGCTGCGCACCTTCGAGGATGCCGAGCGCGGCCTCTGCTTCGGCCGGCTCGACATCGAGTCGGTGCAGCGGCCGCTCTACGTCGGCCGCCGCTGGGTGCACGACGAGACGCAGCAGCAGCTCGTCGTCAACTGGCAGGCGCCGGCCGCGCGCGCGTTCTACACGGCGACGCCGCAGGACCCGCACGGCGTCACGCTCCGCCGCCGCTTCCGCACCGAGGGACGGCAGCTCGTCGACATCGCCGACGAGGCCCTCGACGGCTCGGTGATCGACGGCGCCGCGGTCGGCGACTTCCTGCTCGAAGAGCTCGAGCGCAACCGCGACCTGCACATGCGCGACATCGTCGCGACGATCCAGGCCGACCAGTACCGGCTGATCACGCACGAGCCCGACTCGGTGCTCGTGATCCAGGGCGGGCCGGGCACCGGCAAGACGGCTGTCGGCCTGCACCGCGCGTCGTGGCTCATCTTCACGCTGCGCGAGCGGCTGCAGCGGCGCGGCGTGCTCGTCGTCGGCCCGAACCCGACGTTCATGGAGTACGTCTCGCACGTGCTGCCCGCGCTCGGCGAGGACCAGGTCGAGCAGCGCGCGGTGGCCGAGCTGGCCGACGGGATCCACGCCGAGCTGCGCGACCCGCCCGACGTCGCCGCGCTCAAGGCCGACCCGCGGCTGGCCGAGGTCGTGCGCCGCGCGGCCGACCTGCGGCTGGAGTCGGAGCCGCAAGAGCTCGTGACGCGGCTCGAAGGGTCGTTCGTGTGGGTGCGTGACGACGAGGTACGCGAGCTCGTCGAGCAGGCGCGCGAGGAGCTCGGAACGGGCGCGGCTGCACGCGAGCGCTTTCGCATGAGCCTCCTGCGCCGCTTCTACGAGGAGTACAGCCGCGTGCTCGGCGCCGGCGCGATCCGCAACTTCGAAGAGGTCGAGCGCGCGCTGCGCGCGAAGGGCTACCTGGACGGCGTGGTCAAGGCGGCGTGGCCGCTCGTCTCGCCGGAGAAGCTCGTCCGCTCGCTGCTCACCTCGCCGGCGTCGCTTGCCGAGGCGGCGGACGGGATCCTCGACGACGACGAACAGAAGCTGCTGCGCCGCCGCGGCACCGGCTGGTCGGACGGCGACGTGCCGCTGCTCGACGAAGCGCGCACGCTGCTCGCGCTGCCGCCGCGCGCCTACGGGCACGTGATCGTCGACGAGGCGCAGGACCTGACGCCGATGCAGCTACGCATGATCGCGCGCCGCGCGCGCGAGGGTGCGCTGACGATCCTCGGCGACGTGGCGCAGGCGACGGGCCCGGTGCGCTACTCGTCGTGGGACGAGGTGCTGCCGCAGCTGCCGCGCGGCGAGGCTGCGCAGGTCGAGGAGCTGCGTCACGCCTACCGCGTGCCGCGCGAGATCATGGAGCTCGCGCTGCCGCTGCTCGACACGATCGCGCCGGACGTCGCACCACCGATCTCCTACCGCACCGGCGCCGACGCGCCCGAGGTGCGGCGGGTCGACGAGCAGCAGCTCATCGCGGAGGCGTTCCGCGCCGCGGCCGCCGCGCCGGACGGGCTGCTCGCGGTGATCGTGCCGGACCCGCTCTCAGGCGAGGTACCGAGCGACGAGCTCGTGCCGGTTCTGACGCCGCGCGAGTCGAAGGGCCTCGAGTTCGACCACGTGATCGTCGTCGAGCCGGCGCTGATCGAGCTGCGCGAGCTGTACGTCGCGCTGACGCGCCCGACGAAGACGCTCGTGGTCGTGCATGCGCGGCCGCTTCCGGCCGAGTTGCGTTACGTGAGGTAGTAGACGGCGAGCGTGACGCCGAGCGCGATGCCGACGATGACGGTCAACGCGATGACGATCGCACCGAGGACGATCGGGAGCGTGGCCGGCTCGTAGCCCACGCGGGCGATGTCCTCGAGGTGGTGCTCCTCCGCCACGAGCCTCTCGGCGAACGTGGTCATAAAGGAAGTCTGCCACTTCTCGTGCGTTTCGTAACGAGGAGTTTCTCCCGATGCCGAGCGGGGACGTAGAGGGCATGCCGATGACGACGAAGAGCGGCAAGGTCCGCAACGAAGAACTGCCCGACACGATCAAGCGCTCGCCCGCCAAGGCGCAGCGCCAGTTCGCGAAGACGCACGACGCGGCCGTCGAGGAATACGGCGAGGGCGAGCGCGCCCACCGCACCGCGTACGCGTCGCTCAAGCACAACTACGAGAAGGTCGGCGACCACTGGGAGCGCAAGCGCGAACCCGGGCCGTCCGATCCGCGCTCGAAGAAGACGACGCGCCAGAAGTGGCGCGGCGTCGGCGAGACGTTCGGCGGCGTCGACTACGAGGGGCACACGAAGGACGAGCTGTACGCCCGCGCCAAGCGCCTCGGCATCGAAGGACGCTCGCGGATGACGAAGCGCGAGCTCGCCCGCGCTATCGCGCAGCGCCAGTGACCTGGTTCTTCCGGAACCAGGTCACCGTCTGAAGCAAGCCGCAGCTCGCTTCGCAGCGTCGAAGACGGCAACCCGGTTCTCCGAAGCGGGTTACGCCTCGAGCGCCTCGCGCACCTCGGCGTCCGAGACGGGCGTGAAGTCGCGGTACCAGTAGCCGACCGCGCCGAACGGCCGCGGCGTGGTGACGCAGACGAGCTCGATTCCCGCCCGCGTGAGCTCGGCGCTCGTCTCGCGCGGCGCGACGGGCGCCGCCGCGACAACGTGTGACGCGCCCGCAGCCCGGACTGCCTCGACCGCAGCGCGCATGGTCGCACCGGTCGCGAGCCCGTCGTCGACGAGCACGACCGTCCGCCCGGCGAGCTCGAGAGCCGGACGCTCACCGCGGTAGAGCAGCTCGCGCGCATCGAGCTCGCCCTGCTCACGCCGCGTCAGCTCGTCGAGCTCCTCCGCAGTGATGCCGGCGGCACGAACCACGTCGTCGTTCAGCACACGCACGCCGCCGCTTGCGATCGCGCCGAGCGCGAGCTCCGGCTGCCGCGGCACGCCGAGCTTGCGCACGAGGTAGACGTCGAGCGGCGCCGCGAGCTCGGCCGCGACCTCGGCGGCGACGGGCACGCCGCCGCGCGGCAAGCCGAGCACGACGACGTCGCCTGCCACGCGGCCGCGGAGGCTGCGGGCGAGCGCGCGTCCTGCGTCGTGCCGATCGCTGAACGGCCCCATGTGCGAAGGACAGTAAGCACGCGATGACCGCTCTGCACTTTGGTCGAGGCGGCCGCTTCACCAAGACGGAGGGCGGACTGCCAACCCCGCCGAGACGCTGGCGGAATGCCTCGCCGGACGAGAAACGCGCGCAGGACTGCGCCGATTGTGTGCCGTTGCACCCGGCGCTCTGGCCGCGGCTGCGAATCGCTGCTTCTCTCATGCGGGCAGGCGGCTTCCCCCGTTTCAGGGATGCCTTTCACGCCGGCTTTAGTCCTTCGCAAACCCGCGGGAGTGATCATGCGCGCGCGCGCATGGCCGACACACATGTCTGTGAAGTCGCTGCCGCTTCTCGTCGTTTTGTGCGCGGTCATGGTCGCCGTTCCGGCCGCGTTCTCGCGCACCGCGCCGCCCAGTCGCGTCGTCGTCGCGGTCGTCGACACCGGCGTGACGCCGACGAAGCAGCTCGCACCGCGGCTCGTTCCCGGCTGGAACTTCCTCGACGGCAACGCGAACACGGCCGACCTGAACGGGCACGGCACGGAGATCGCGAGCATCGTCGCGTCCAGCTGTGGCAGCTGCTTCATCGAGCCCGTGCGCGTCTCGGGCGGTGTGGGCGGCGCCGATCTCGCGATCCAGGGAATCGCCTGGGCGGTGAAGCACGGCGCCTCGGTGATCAACCTCTCGATGACGACGCCGGCCGACAACCCTGCGCTCTCGCAGGCGATCGAAGGGGCCGTCGCCGACGGGATCACGGTCGTCGTCGCCGCCGGGAACAGCGGCCAGCCGGTCGGCTATCCGGCCGCAACCGCTCCGGATGCGATCTCGGTCGCGTCCGTCGACCCAACCGGGAAGCTCTACAGCTGGTCGAACTACGGTCCCTGGGTGACGCTGACCGCGCCGGGCGTGCTGCCGGCGACGAACGCCCTCGGGAAGACCGTCACTGCGGTCGGAACCTCCGCGTCGGCCGGTTACGTCTCCGGCGCCGCCGCGCGCCTGCTCGCCTGCGCGCCGAAGCTCGCGCCCTCGGCGGTGCGGCTGCGGCTCCAGCAGAGCCTCGCCGGCTCCAATTGTTGAAAGCCTGATCGACCTCGGGCACGATGAGGGTCCGCCGGGTCGGCGGAGCCTATGGGAGAGACGTTTGCTGAAGCGGCGCCGGTCGCGGCCGCCCATTCCCGGCGGGCGCTCTACGTCGGCTGCCTGACGTTCGTGTTCCTCACGTCGGCCGGTGCCGCGCACGGGGGCTACTTCGAAGGGTCGTGGGGTTGGCTAACGCTTGTCGCCGCGTGGGCGATGCTGATCGCGCTCCTGCTCGAACCGGCCGCGGGGATCTCGCGCAGCGGGCTGCTCTTCGTCGGGCTGCTCGGGGCGTACACCGTCTGGTCGCTGCTCTCGGCGCTGTGGAGTGTCGACCCGACCGCATCGGTGCTCGAAGGGCAGCGCAACCTGGTCTACGTCGCGGGCGCCGGCGCGCTGCTCATCGTCGCGCGTCGAGCGCGCGTCGCCGTCGTCGCCGGCGCGTGGGCGGCGATCGTCGCGCTGGCGGGCTACGCACTGCTCACGCGCCTCGTGCCGGATCGCTTCGGCGTCGTCGACCAGATCGCGAGCTACCGCCTCTCGGAGCCGATCGGCTACTGGAACGCGCTCTCACTGCTCGCAGCGGTCGGCGTGCTGCTCGGCGCGGCGTTCGCAGCGCGAGCGTACGCGCTGCCCGTGCGAATCGTCGGTGCGATGTCGGTGCCGCCCCTCGCGGCGGCGATGTACTACACGTTCAGTCGCGGCGGCTGGGCATCGCTCGCGATCGGTGTCGTCGTGCTCGTCGTCGTCGATCCGCGGCGGGTGCAGGCGCTGTGGTGGCTCGCGCTGCTCGGCGTCGCGGCGTTCGTCGCGGTCGTCGTTGCGCGCTGGTACTCGGCGCTCTCGACGAACGGCGCTCCGCTCTCGGCGCAGACGCATGCAGGGCACCGCACGCTGCTCGTTCTTGCGGTCGTGAGCGTGCTCACGGGGGCCGGCGCGTTCGTCTGGGCTCGGGTCGAGCGCAATCTGCCGCTCGACGAGCCGCGCGTCGCTCACCGCGCGACGCTTGCGGTCGGTGTCGTCGTCGTGCTGGCTGCGATCGCGTTCTTCGCCGTCGAGGGCGCGCCGTGGTCGGTCGCGCACCGCGCGTGGCACAGCTTCGCGTCGGCGCCGCCGGCCGAGGGCTCGAATCTCTCGGGACGGCTCTTCCATCTCTCAGGTAGCGGCCGCGTCGCGCAGTGGCACGTCGCGTGGAACGACGCGAAGGACCATCTGATCGCCGGGAGCGGAGCGGGAACGTGGGAGCACTACTGGAACCTCGAACGGCCGCGCACCGCGACGGTGACGAACGTCCACAACCTTTACCTCGAGGCGCTCGCGACGCTCGGCGTGGTCGGGCTGGTGCTGCTCGCCGCCGCGCTCCTCGTGCCGGTCGCGAACGGCCTGCGACGGCGTCACGCTCCGATCGCGCCGTTCGTGCTCGCCGCGTTCACGGCGTACCTCGCGCACGCGATCGTCGACTGGGACTGGCAGCTGACGGGCGTGACGCTGCCGGTGCTCGCCGCGATTGCCGCGGTGCTGCTCGCCGGCCCCGCCGTCGAAGGTCCGAACGTGCGGCCGGCGCTCTACGGCGTCGGAGCACTGCTTGCGGCGCTCGCCATCTGGGGGATCGGTTCGCAGACGGCGCTGTCGAAGATCGACAGCTGGTCGTCGGCGCAACACGCGGCGGACATCCAGCCGTGGTCGACCGAGCCGTGGCAGCGGCTCGGCGAGCTCGACATCGCCCGCAGCCGCTTCGCGGAGGCGCGGCGTGCGCTCGAGAAGGCGACCGGCAAGGACAGCCGCAACTGGGAGCTCTGGTTCGACCTGGCGCGCGCGTCCACCGGCTCGGCGCAGACGCGCGCCCTCGCGCAGGCTTCGCGCCTGAACCCGAGGAGCCCCGAGGTCGCGCAGCTCCGCGGCACGCTCTCCTCGCTGCGGTCGATCGGACAGAAGAAATGATGCGCCGCGACCCGCTCGCGAACCCGGAGGAGCTGATCCGGCGCCTCTACAGCTACGTCGCGTACGCGATCGGCGACGGGCCGGACGCCGAGGACGTGACGAGCGAGGCGTTCGAGCGCGCGATCCGCTACCGCAAGACCTACGACCCGGCGAAGGGCTCGCCGGCAACATGGCTCGTCGGGATCGCCCGCCGGTGCATTGCCGATCGCGCCCGCCCGACCGCGGGCGCCGACCCGCTCGAGCACGACCGGGGCGAGGACGTCCACGAGGGGCGGATCGAGACCCTCGCCGTCCGGGCCGCTGTGGCGCGCCTGCCCGAGCGGGATCGTGAGCTGGTGGCGCTCCGCTACGGCGCCGACCTGACCGCCCGCCAGATCGCAGAGTTGCTGGATCTGCAGACGAACGCCGTCGAGGTGGCCCTCCACCGGCTGCACCGGAAGCTCCGGGACGAGCTCGCCGACGATTTCGGCCCGAACCCGCGTAAGGGTTTGGGGCCCGCCACCGGTATCTAGCTCGTCCAGGTCGTTTTCAAGGGAGGGCCAGCATGGAGTGGCGGTCGTTTGGCAGGGGTTCGAGGGCAGAAAGGATGCTGAGGGCAGCGCGCCCCCAGCCGTCGGAAGATTTCGTCCGCTCGCTCGCTGCCAAGGCGGCGCCTAGGCGCACGGCTCGTACTCCGCGCCTCGCTCTCGCAGGCGTCGCGACGCTGACGATGCTGGTCGGCCTTGCGGCCGTCGGGGGCGTCAGCCGCGCAGCGACCGAGGTCGCGCACATCGCGAGCGTGGCGACCGGCCACACGAACTTCTTCGGCAAGAAGCTCACGATGGCGGTCAACCGCACGAACGCGGCGAACGGCCAGTACGGCGGCCAGCAGACCTCGTCGGATGCCAAGACGACGACCGCGAGCCCGAACTCGGGCGGCAGCGTCACGGCGACGACGCCGGGCGGCGGGACGGTCACGATCAGCTGGCCGGCCGGCACGTTCCCGACGAACGTGCTCGTCGTCCTCGACCCGACACCGCCGGCGATCACGTCGACGGCTCTCGTGGGTGAGAGCAACAAGGTCGTCAACATCATCTTCACCGATTCGAGCGGGCATCCGCTGACGACGCTCCCGTCGACGGTGGCAGTCACCATCACGAGCAGCGGCAAGGGGCAGCAGTACGTGCCGGTGTTCTCGATTGACGGCGGCGTGACGTTCAGCGCGATCCCGCTGATCGGCGAGGCGACCGAAACCGTCCGCGACGGCGGCACGCCGACCCTGCCGGACGGCTGGACGATCGGCTACTACGTCGACGCCAACGGCAACAACGTGGTGCTGACCTCGAAGCCGGCGCTCCTCGGCGTCGTCTACTCGGCGAACGTCAACAAGTCGGAGACCGGGCGCACCACGCCGCAGGCCGGCAGCGGGAAGTTCGGCGACCCGACGCGCAACCACGTCGGCGCCCCGAACCTGGCGCAGGTCGGCACAGTCGCGATGAAGGGCACGAAGGTGCCGTTCAGCTTCCACGTCGACGAGCAGGCCTCGATCTACATCTCGATCTACGACTCGAACGGCAACCCGGTGTGGATCGCACGCAAGGGCACGACGATCCGCGGCCACGAGTACTCGGGCACCCCGGTGCACACCCTGCACCTGGTGATCCTGCGGCCGGGCCAGATCAACACGATGCTCAACGCACCGGCAGGCACGTTCAAGGCCGGTCACACCTACCGGATCCGGATCACCGCCGTCGACTTCGACGGACACAAGGTGACCCAGTACACGACCTTCACCGCCTAGACCCTCTCCCGGGCTGAAGCGTGAAGCAGAAGGGGCGGCCATTCGGCCGCCCCTTCGCGTTTCAATCTCCCGGGCTCAGTTCTCGTTCATAGAGTAACGGCTATCAATCGCAGTCCGCAGTCCCCGAAACGGGGGAGATGGCTCAGTCTGCGTTCCCCGCCGTCGGCGGGATCCGCGCCTGGATCGCATCGTCGACCTGTTGCGGGTAGCGGTAGCCGAGCGCGTCTGCAACGTCCTTCGCCGCCCGGCGGAAGAGATCGGCGAGCGGCTCGAACTCCCGTGCCGCCATCAGCTCGGCGAGGGAGCCAGCGGGCAGCTCGCGCTCGAAGCTCCGGCCGTAGCGGCCCGGCTTCCACTCCCAACCATGCGAACTCGCGACCAGCCATTCGAGCATCCGGCGCGTACAGCCGTACCTCAGGTCATGGTCGACGACGAACTGCGCGAAGAAGAGCTCGCCGCGAGCCCGCGCCTTCGCGACGTAGGTCGCGCTCCACCAGAACTCCTCGACGAGCGCGGCGTACTCGTCCTCGCTCGGCTTCTCGAGAATCCACGACCGGTAGGTCGGCGCGGCCCACGCTCCCGTGTGGCCGTCCTTGTCGAGCAGGACGAGGTAGCCGTCGTCGAGCGTCCGCGTGAGGCCGTGCTCTGCGACGAGCGCCGGAACGTTCGCCGGCCAGAGGATCCAGTCGATCTTGACGCCGTCCTCGTAGACGACGCCGCGAAAGAGCGCAGTCGCGCCGTGCACGTCGTGCTCGTCGCCCCAGCGCGCTGCCGGGATCGCGTAGGCGGCAGCCGGGTCGAAGCGGCCGACATCGGTGAGCGCGACGACGAGGTCGTAGTCGGAGAGGTCGTCCGGGGGTCCTTCCGCTCGCGCGCGTGTGCTCGTCAGCACGACGAGCCGAACCGCGTCGTCGGCCTGCGCCCAGGCGAGGACGCGTTCGAGAACCGGGTCAGGCGACAACGCGGTAGACCTGGAACACCTCGGCGTACTCACGGTTCACGTTGATGCCGTGCGTGCGGGCGACGTTCCAGACGTACTCGGCGTTCGCGTAGCGCCGGTGCTGCTGCGAGGCATAGCGCTCGAGCGCAGCGACCTTCCGTTCGATGTGCCGCTGCTCGAGCGCGAAGTACGCCTGGTAGCTGAAGTCGAAGTTGTTCCAAGGGATCTCGTACCCGAGGATCGTCGTGCGCTTGAACGCGCGCAGCCCTTCGCTCGCGATCGTCTGGTGATCCTGGTGGACGTCGTGAAGCGAGGGCTGGAAGACGCAGTCGGGTTGCCAGTCGTTCCAGATCTCGATCAGCAGCTCGAGGATCTCCTGCCGGTGATCGGGGAACGTGCGCACGTCGAAGTCGTGCACGGTCAGGTGCTCCGGCGTGATCCCGAGCTCGGCCGTCGCCTCACGCACCTCGCGCGCCAGCGTGTCGGGCGCGAAGCCTTCAGGGAGCGATCGCGTAGCGATCGAGAACGCGACGTAGCGCACCTCAGCCCCGTTCTCGACGAGCCGAGCCATCGTCCCGCCGCAGCCGAACTCCCCGTCGTCGGTGTGGGGGGCGAGCACGAGGGCGCGTTTGACTGCGTCGATCATCGCGCCAAGGCTAGTGGAATCGAGATCAGGCGAGCGTGCTGGCGCGCCCTCCTGGGCAGGTAAGGAACCGTGAGCCACGCCGCCATTCCGGCAAACGCCGCGATCTATCTCGCCGGGTCGCAGTCGCCTACTCTCGCGCCGGCTGGGCGATCCTCGATCTCCCGAGGGCAAGGCCAAGGACCGCCCAACTCCCAACAATGTCCGCTCGGACAGGCTCCATTGATACCGACACGATGACCAGAACGTAGGCGCAAAGAATCAGCTGGCTAACGATGTCCGTCGGCGCAAGCTTCCACGCCCGATACGCGCGGCGAAACCCGTAGATATAGGCAATTCCGATCAGCGCAAGTGCGACGTATCCGCCACCGACCAGATTCGACAGGAAGAGATTGTGGATCGTGTTCTGGTGAGACACAAACGCGTCTCCGAGACCTGCTTGATTGACAGCAGAACTAAAGACTTGTTCCTCGTTTGTCCCAATGAGGTAGTGAAGCGGATGCGCCACGGTCGTATGGAGAACCTGAAGATCGCTCGCGGATCTTGATGTCGTCGAGATCTGATCGACCGCTGCCAATCGCTCGTACAGGTAGAGCACAGGAACGGCAGAGGCGATTACGACGAAAGGTGCCGCCTTTCGATAGACGACCAGAAACGCGACGGCGAGCCCGATGGCGACCTGCATAAGCAGGTCGCGCCCCTGGAAGACAAAGAGTATCGACGCGACCAAGAGAGCGAGGGCCGCCATGTTGCCGCGACCTTCTCGTCGGACTAAGCGCACCGCGAACCAAGAGATCACCAGTGGTGACAACAGCGTCACCGCATCGAAGGGAATGTTCAGCCCGTAGTTGCGGGGGAACGGACTGGTGAAGCCGAGAATGTCTCGCGGCGCGGTGGTCCGGATCGGCTGTCTGATCCAATGTTCTCCCACCGCAACTCCGCAAACTGCGAGCACAGCAAGCGCGGAGGTTGCGCCAACGGCGGCAGACTTGAATGTCTTTAGATCGCCTGGCAGCGAGGCGGCGACGAGTGTGACCGCAACAAAACTAGACATCGTCAGAGCCTCGCGGAACGCTGAGGAGCCCATGTAGCCGTAACGAGATGGCACGAGGTACACAAGCCAGGCAGCGAGAACGATCATGGACCGACGGAGTAGTGCATCGCCCCGCGCTTTACCTATGAACGGCCCGAACCGGGTCACAAGAAGCGCGGCAAGGATGATGATTCCGACGCTGTAGCTGCCTACGGGAGATTGGATCTCGAATGCTTCGAGCGGCTGGGCGGCGAAAAACAACCCGAAGGTCAGGACCGGCCGGGCCTGTGCCAAGACGATCAAGCCCGGGACTGCGCTGAGTGTCAAGAGAAGCGCAACTGCGCCTAGAGACTCGGGGAGGTAGGGGGCGACAAAGCCAAGAACGACAGCGACGATCATCCCGCTCGTGGCCCAACCGATGCTCTCGGCTCGATGGGTCTCGCGGATCCGACGCAGGGCCCCGTTCGCCGTCAATGCTCTGGCAAGAACGACGGTCATGGACGGGGCACTCCGAGGGAGTCGAAGTAGGCTGCCGCTTCGATCACCCCGTCGGCCATGGCTTCGGCGGAGTACGTGCGCCCGCACGACTCGGCTATTGCGTGCGCGCGCTCACGCCAGGAAACTCGGTCATTAGCGAACGCAACGAGTGCCTGGGCAAGACCAGCGACGGAGTCGCTGTCGAAAAACATTGCGTTTACACCTTCAATTACCGCGTCGATCTCGGGAGAGTGCGGGTCGTCCCTCGCGATGATCATTGGGACTCCGTGGGCGAGACTCTGGGTCAGCGACAGACCAACATACCCGGACGAGACGCTAGCGATCGCCTCCTCGTAGTACGGGGTGGTCGCTGTGGGTGGAAGGTGCCCCGTGAGGCGGACGCGAGGCGCCAATCCCGCTTCGTCGACCTGTCGCTGGAGCGTCTCACGCAACGGACCCTCACCAATGAAAGTCAGGTTGACATCGTCGGGCAGCTCCGAGATGGCGAATTGAAACGCCTCCAGGAGCAGAAGGGGCTTCTTGGCAGGAATTAGGCGGCCGGTGAAGAGGAACGTCCTGCCGGGGCGATCGGCCGACACGGTCTCGACATCTTCGCGCCGGAAGATCGCGTTCGGCGCGACGAATAGCGGCTTATTCGGCATACGGGCCTTGAGCGCGCTCGCATCGCCCGGCGTATAGAGGATCACCCCGCTCGCAAGCATCCTCTGACAGTGCCGGAGACGATCCGTCCTAGACGAGGATCCAGCCCGCGGCCAGGCGTGTCCCCACAAGAGCGTTGGCTTACGAAGGGCGCGCCGCAGCATCAGCAAGGCCCACGTTGAGACGACCCGAGGATTCAACTCGAGGATGACGACCTTCGCCCTTGCGCCACGCGACAGAACTCCGGACTGCCAGAGGAGTCTTCGGCCGGCTAGGTAGCGGTTGCGAAGTCGCACATAGGGAACGGCCGTCACACCGGTCGTCACGGTTGGATAGAAGTAGATGTCTCCGCTCGCGAGTCGCAGGCTGTTCCCTAGCTGCCGGGCAAGAAGTTCGAAGACCGACTGGCGATAGTCGGGGAGCACCGTCTGGATGAGGAGCAGGTCCGACGGCATCCGGTCGGGTCCGGGTCGGCGGATGGCCGACGACCATGCGTATCCGAGGAACGCGCGAGCACCGAGACGACTCATCAGCGGATCCCCATGCAATTGAGCGCCGCGGCGAACTGATCCGTCGAATAGCGCGAGGCGAACTTCTCAAGGTCGCCACGACGCGTCTCCCTCCTCGCTGAAACAGTCGCAGCGGCAAGCGCGTTCGGGTCAGAGCAATCCACCGCAACGCCGAGGCCGTGGGAGTTGACGAGGTGGCCGATCAGCCCGTAGTCCTCTGCTACCACCGGCGTGCCGCAAACAGCCGCCTCCAGCAGGACGCGGGACATACCGCGGTGGTTGACGTATGGCACCGCACAGACCTCCGCCGAACGCAGCAAACGCAGGCACCCCTCCTCGCTCAAGCGCTCAAGCTGCAGCTCCACGGTGATCCCGTTGCTGCGCATCTCGCGCACGACCCGCATCAACTCCGGCGCGTACGCCTGATCAACCGCCCCCGCGAGGGTTACGGTCATACCGCGGCTCGATTCCGAAAGGACCTTCATCGCCGCAGCCAGACGCTCAACCCCCTTGCGAGGCGTCAGAGACCCGTAGAGGAGAACCCCGCTCCGCTCAGGCTCTGTCGGAGACAGCGCGTCACCGGCAATTTGCACGGGGGGTTCCGGAAGCCACGCAATGCGGCCCGAGCCCGACCGCTTCGACCAACGGTTCGCGACGCGCTCATCCAACGTGAAGATCACGCTTGCGTCGCGTCGAGCTCGCCAGACGGCGACGGCGATCTCTTGAGCACAGAAGTAAAGACGCGAAAGCCACTCAGGACGTCCGGCCTCCGGGACACCGGGTTCGCGAGGCCTCAGCATGAGAACCGCCTGCTTTGAATGCAGCCGTGGCATGAAAGCAAGGAGCGGGAGAGCCTTGTCGCCCGAAAGATAGAAACCAAGCCCAGCGTTGAGCGAACGCACAACACGCCGAAATGAGTCGACTCGTCGAAGCGTCGCAAAACGTCCTGAGTGGTCAGGAACCTCGTAGGTTGGCAGCGAGGGATCCAGGCGCACCAGTAGCCGACGCGGGGCCGCAACGACCACATCGGCCCGACTTCCTATTGCTTCGACGAGCCGCATGAGGTAGGTCTCAGCGTGTCCCCAGGCTTGCGGCTCGTAGATGACCACTGGCCGCCGAGCCGTGCTCGATTCTCTACCCAACCTGACTACCTCGCGCGAAAGCGGCGGTTAGCCGCCTCCGTCGAAGAGCCGGCCCAACCAGACCCGCGCGCCTCGCTAGGAGATACGCAAAAGGCACCGCGACCACGTCCCTCGCGACCGTGGCCACGGATCCGCCCGTAGCCCCGAATCGCGGATCGAGGATCACGTGAAGTGAGAACGAGACCGCAAAACTCAGCCCAAAAACTTTCGACGTATCGATACTGCGGCCAGCGCTGATCAGGGCGCTGAGAAGCGGGGCTACAGCCATTGAAAATGGAAGGAAGAGCACGATGACTCTCGTCGCTTCCGCAGATCCGCGATAGCCCGCCCCCAAGACAAGCTCGAGGGCCCTGGGCGCCGCGAAGACGAGCGCGCCAGCGGCGAGCAGCCCGAAAAGAAAGCCGCAAACTGATGTCCGAACCGCGGCTCGACCAACCACCTCCGCCGAGCCTTCAGCCCGAGCGCGGCGGGACAGTACAGGGAGAGCGACGGTGGTCACGACATAAGGAAAGACGTAAAGCGCATCCTGTAGGCGCGACGCAGGCCCGTACTTGTCAAGCTGATCCGCGCCCGCAAGTGCGGTCAGCAGCACCACGTCTAGGCGGTTGTAGGCCAGGCTCAGCACGCCGTTCGCCGCCAGCGGCAGGCTCGCTCGAAACGTAATCGAGCGGCGGTTCCGATAGCCAGCAGGCTCGGATCTTAGGAGAACAGCAGCGACGGCTAGTAGGAGCGTGGATGCTTCACCACAGACTCCCGCCCACCCAGCCTCTTGTAATCCAAGACCGCGAGGTGCAAGCGCAAACGCCAGGGTGACCACGCAGGTAACGAAGCGCCCGACGGTCCAGAGCGTGGCGACTGTGCGAAATCGAAGTTCACCCCTGAGGATGCCTAGAAGCGGAGCATGCGACGCGAACAGCAGGGACACAGCCGCGAACGGAATGAAGTCGCGCGGGTTCGATACACCGACAATTGCAGTAGTGACTGCGAACAGGATGACCCAAGCAGGCACAACGATCGCCCGAAGTCGCACCACGTCCCGTATCGCATCTCTAGCGCGGATCTCGCCTGCTGCGACGGCTTTGGACGCGAGCGTGCTCGATCCGAAATCCCACAGACCGGCCGCAACCATTGCGATCGCAGAAAGCGCGACGTACCTGCCAAACGTCTCCGGGGAGGCTGCGCGCGCGATGATGACGGTCGTCAGAAGCAGCGCGCACTTCCCGGCCAATTCACCGGATGCCGCCCAACCCGCAGACCGGATTGGCGCCGCCTTCGTCAGGGAGGCGACGCGCGCGACCACCGCACGACTCTGGCGAAGCGGACCGCGCACACGAGGCGCGACTTCAGCGAATCTAGCTGGAGAGCTCACGCTGCCAGGATCGCTTCGATCTCGCGAAGGCTGACGTCACGCGACAGGTGATCCTTCGCGTAGCGTGCTCCAGCCCTCCCGGCCTCGTCAAGTTCGTGAACTCGATCCGCGAGCGACATGATCACGTCGGCCAAAGCATGCGGATCACCGGGGGGAACAACCCAGCCGGCGCCGGACGCCCGGATCTCGCGCGCCGTCTCGCTCGCATCGTTGACCGCGGCGAGCACCGGACGCCCCGCCGGAAGATAGGTCGTCAGCTTGCTGGGCAATGACATATCCATCACCGCGGGGCGCTGGTTGATAAGGAGCAGATCCGCGGCGCGGCACATTGCTTCGCACGGGCCCCCCATGGGCTGCATCCCGATGAAATGGACGTTCGTCACACCGCGATCCCGCACGCGTCTCTCAAGGTGCGGCCGCTCATTTCCGTCACCCGCCAAGACGACGCGTACACGCGCATCCGGTACGCGAGCCGCAGCGTCCACCACATTCGCGAGTCCTTGCTTCTGTCCCAGATTCCCAGCGTGCAGACAAATGAACTCATCTTCGCGCCACCCAAAGCGGGCTCGCGTCTCTGCGATGGAGTCTGTTGGTGTCGTGAAGTTGGACCAGTTGCGGATTCTATGAATGCCGCTTGGATTAACGCCACCTGCAAGCAGATGCGCGCGGAATCCCTCAGCGACGATCCCGACGACATCAGCACGCCTCGCCACCCAAGACTCGCTTGACGAAACCAGTCGAGCAACACGCTCGCCGCCTCGAATGCCGCTCTGTTTGGCGCCGAGTCCCTGGAGGTCTTGGAAGATCACCCCAAGCCGACAGCGGGCAACCGTGGCCGCCGCCGCGGCAAGGAATCCCGACGCGAGCGTCGGCATCACTGCGACGACCAAGTCGGGGCGCCAATTCGACAAGATCGTCGTGAGGCCTGACAGGGCCAGCGACCCCTCGTATGCCGCACGGCTAACCGCCGATTGCCGTCGTGGCACGTAGTGCATGCGTCGGTGAACCTTCACGCCGTTGTGCTCTTCGTTCGTCCAAAACGACATGCCCTGGGCGCGCCACGCCGGGTAGTGTGGGTAACCCGTCGCCACGCAGACAACGTGGCCCAGGGAAGCAAGGTGTTCCGCCAATCCGGTTACATACGGCGCGTTACCCGACTCCTCGGGCCAGTAGTAGGTCGAGAAGATCGAAACGCGCACGACTACACGGCCCCAGTTCGCGAAACAAGAACTCGAATCGTCTTCGCAAGAATCTGGGCGTCGAGCTTCAGCGACCAGGAGGTCAC
This sequence comes from Gaiellaceae bacterium, assembly GCA_035651895.1. Lineage (GTDB taxonomy): Bacteria > Actinomycetota > Thermoleophilia > Gaiellales > Gaiellaceae > PALSA-600. The sequence goes on along the minus strand of DASREW010000001.1, from coordinate 124,843 downwards.
ATAGCCGAGGTCGAGTCTCACGCGATCTTCGTACGTGAGACGAGAGCGACCGTTGACCTGCCAGTAGCCGGTGATGCCTGGCCGGAAGGCGAGCAGTTCCGCGGCATGATCTCCATAGCGCTCGAGTTCATCGGCGGTTACCGCCCTGGGACCGACAAGACTCAGCTCGCCTTTGAGCACATTGATGAGTTGCGGGAGCTCATCAATGCTTGATGCCCGGAGAAAGCGCCCGAGCCTTGTCACCCTCGGATCGGCCGCAAACTTGTACGAAGTCTCGAACTCGCGCCCCCTCGTTGGATCAGAGATCAGCGCGCGGAACATCTCCTCCGCAGCCTCTCCCCCGTACTCTGAGCCACGACAGGCCTCGCGACGCATGGTTCGGAATTTGATGACCCGGATTGACCGGCCGTCGCGACCCACTCGGCCATGTCGATAGAACACGGGGCCTGGACTGTCCAGGCGGATGGCGACTGCCAGAACGGCGAGGAACGGAGCCATCGCGAGAAGACCTAGCACCGACGCGCAGATGTCCATCGCGCGCTTTAGAAACGCCGACGAAGCCGCAAGGCGCATCGGGGGAAGGCTGACAAGCGCCAAGCCTTCGATCATGTGGAGGCCATGATTCGGCCCAACGGTTTCAAAGAGCCGCGGAACGACGTCGACTTGGATTTCGCGCTCCTGAAGAGACCGAATCAGTCGAAGCGTCTCCTCCGAAGACTCGTTCGAGAATGCGACAATCACACGCTCGACGTCGAGCAAGGTCACTAGCTCCTCGATGTCGTCAACGCCGCCGATGACAGAGACGTGTGCGAGGTCGTCATCGCGTTCCTTCGGATGATCATCCACGAAGCCCACGATGTTGAGTCCGTACTCGGGATGGCGCAGCAGCATGCGTGCGACGAGTTGCCCGACGCTGCCCGCGCCGAGGATGATGGTGTTCTGGACGTAGTTGACTTTCCGGCGGCAGTAGCCCCGAGCGACCGTGCGCCCAAGGACCACACTCGCGCAAGCAATGAGCCAGAAGAGAAACAGCTTTCCAAACTCTGGTCTGAACCAGCGCGACTGGCGAGATACGGCATAGAGCAAGAACGTGCACACAGTGATCAAGTGGAAGACCCCGACCAGGTCGTCGGTGGTCGAGTGGTCCGCCCGCTCCTCGTCCTTGTCGTACAGCCCGTAGACCTTCGCAGCGATTACCCACAGTGGGAGTGAAGCAATGAAGAACACGAGCTCACCCACACCACTCAAGGTGCCACCGTTGTCGGCGCGGGTGTAAATCGCGTGGGCAATCCCGAACGCAAGCGTCAGCCCGAAAAGGTCGGCGAGCAGCAGCGCGCGCCGCACAAGCCAGCCACGCCGTCGGATCGCGCCCGTTCGCTCACGCAGCTCGAGCAGATCACGCGTGCGCTCATCCAGACCCTCAAATACAGCCTCTGCCGCCAGAGACATCGTCGCCCCCACCCTCCCTGGTCAGACCCGAGGCCGACCTAGGGATCTCCTCGCCAGCCAGAAACGAGAGGCGTCATGCGCGGGCTTCCTCTCGACCAGCGGTCTCGTACGCGCGCTGGTAGTAGTAGCCCCCGTATCCGTAGCCGTAGCTCTCTTCAGATTCGGCGCCGGTGACGACGAAGCCGAGCTTCTTCGCCGGCATCGTGTCGAGCAGGCGCTTGAGCTCGCTGAGCATCGGCCGGCGCATGACATCCATCCGCGTCACTGCAATCACCGCATCCACCTTCGAGCTCAGTACGAGGCCGTCACCGACGTGGAACAGCGGCGGCGCGTCGATCAGGATCACGTCCGCCTGTGTGCGCAGCTCGTCGATGATCGCCTGTAGCTGAGGCGTGCCGACGAACTCGCCGGGATCCGGCGGGATCGGGCCGGTCGCGAGGACCTTCAGCGAACCGACGCCCTGCTTGCCGCTCCCGTTCCCGTTGCTATTCCCGTTGCCGTTGCCGTTCACGAGCATCTTCACCTGGCCGCTGCTTGTGACGCCGGACTCGACGCCGTTGCGGCTGAGCACCGGCTGCATCGTCATCGGCACGAGCGCCTCGGCGACAGACACGTGGCCGACCGCGATGTTCGTCACGCCGGCATGGCCGCCGAGATCGAAGAAGCGGTCGATGAACGGACGTCGTAGGTCAAGATCGACCAGCACAACGCGCTTGCCGGAGCGCGCGAGCGCGACGGCGAGGTTGGCCATCGTCGTCGACTTCCCTTCCTTCTCGAGTGCGCTCGTGACCATGATCGTCTGCACGTCCTTGCCGAGCGCCGCGAACTCGACGTTCGTGCGGAACATGCGAAACGCCTCGGCTTGCAGCCCGGTCGGATCGTCGACCATCGCGAGATGGTTGATCTCCCGGAGCTTCTTGGGTGGCTCGGGCAGGCGCGCAAGCAGCGGAAGGTGCAGCTGCTCGGCGATCGCCTCGGCCGAGCGAACGCGCGTGTCGAGCGACTCCCGTAGGAAGGCGAACCCAATGCCGAAAAAGAGGCCGAGCACAAACCCGAGGGCGATGTTGCGCGCCGTCTTCGGCGCGGTCTGAACTGCAGCCGCCCCGGTCTGGATGACGGTCGCGTCTGAAGTCTTCAGCGCTTCAAGCTCTTGGAGAGTCTGCTCCTTTTCAACCAGGCCGTTGTACAGCGGACTCCCTTTTGCCGCTTGAGCCAGGCTTTGTTCGAGGCCTGTCCTCGCGGTCTCCAGCGGCGCAGTCTCGACTTGAAGGCGGTACGCGACATAGGCGCGAGCGTAGGCGGCGGCCATGTCTGTCGCGAGCGTGCGAGAGCTACTGGTGGCGTGGAACGTGAGCGTGTCGGCGTTCGAGCCCGGAGATACGGAGGACTTCTCAAGAAAGTGCTTCGGAGTCATTGGAAGCCTCAGCCGCCTAACGACTCGGGCAGCAACGTTCGGTGTCCGGGCCAGATCAGCCTGAGTCTGGGTCAAGCGATCAGCCGGGTCGGCCGAAGACAACTGGGTCTGCGTACCGGTCAGCTCACTTCCGACGTCCTGCTGCGACAGCAACACCTGCGCTGAGCCCTCGTACTGCGCCTTCTGCGTCAGGGAGAACGCAAGCGCTGCAAGCGGCACGATCACGACCGCCTGAGCAATCACCCATTTACGACGACGAACGACCTGCAGGTAGTCCCGCAGGGTCGCTACATGCGTCGACGAAGTCGAAGCTTGCCGCACAGCTCAGTTCACCCTCTCCCGGTTCGTTGCCCTAGGCACGTCGTAGACGTGCGAGGTCACATACTGGACCTAAGTCCAGGTTGACGCAAGACCAACCGGTCTTATTTCCAGGACCGAAGGTCCTACGACATGTACGTCAGTCGGCGGCTGTCGCGACCGGGCGACGCTGCGACGCGGCGCGGATCCCCCAGACGAGGAACCCAGCCACGCCCAGCGCGGCGCCGACCTCGACGATCGTGTTCGCCGCCGGCACGTCCACGAGCTTGATGCCCGAGAGCACCAGGACGAGCGCGAATCCGACTCGCAAACCGCGTTCGGGCACCTTGATCGACAGGTTCGACCCGATCAGAACACCGGGGATCGAGCCGACGAGCAGCCACGCCATCGCGTGCAGATCGACGTTCCCGTGAATCAGGTGGCCGGCACCCGCGACCCAGAGGAGCAGCGCGGCGTGGAGCATGTCTGTGCCGACCATCCGCGTCGCCGACAGGGGGAAGAGCAAGAGCAGCGCGAGACCGAAGAACGTGCCCGAGCCGACCGACGTCAGGCCGACGACGAAGCCGAAGCTGGCGCCGATCGTCGTCGCGATGAGCTTCACGCGTGTCGTGATCTCGAAGTGGTCGTCGTTCTCGGCCCGCGGACGCACGAACGTCTTCGCCAGGAAGCCGAAGCCACCGGCGATCAGCGTGCCGCCGATGATCTTGCTCATGTCCGACTCGGTCTTGTCGGAGAACGAGCTCGCGATCTGCACGCCGACGAGCGACAACGGCGCCGAGCCGACAAGCATCCACAGCGCGAGCTTCGTGTGCACGTTTCCGAGCTGGCGGTGACGCCACGCGCCGAACGACTTGAACACCGCGCCGTGGAGGATGTCCGTGCCGACCGCCGTCTTCGGATCGAAGCCGAAGATCAGGATCAGCATCGGCGTCATCAGGCTGCCGCCCCCCATGCCGGTCATGCCGACGAGGATCCCGACGGCGGCGCCCGCGATCACGTACTGCCAGGTCACGGCCGCGGCTCGCTTTGGAGCGCTTCAGACAGGAACCTGGTTCGCAGAACCAGGTTCCTCACGTGCGCGCTCCGGGGATCGGGCAGCTGACGAACGGCTTGCCGCGCACGAGGCAGCTCAGCTTGTAGGCCTCGCAGCCGGTGCAGAAGCCGGTGATCGCCGAGAGCAGCGCGAGCGCGGCGACCAGCAGGGCGAGGATCACGCCGACCACCGGCGCACCGGCGGCGTACGCGATCGAGGCAGCGCCGAGGAAGACGACGCCGACGATGTTCGCGAAGCGCGGCGGGCGGGAGTCCTCGAGCGGGCCCTCGCCGAAGCGCGGCTGGATCAGCTCGAAGTACGCGAGGCACGGCAGGCAGAAGCGGCGGCCGAACGTCAGGCCAACGAGGAGCTGCAGCGCGAGCAGCGCCAGCAGCCACCACCAGCCCGTCGCGACCGCGACAACCGACACGACGCCGATCAGCGCCTGGTTCGTGCGCGGCGCGCGCGAGTCGATGACGGTCAGGTCGCGATACGGATCCGCGCTACGAAGCATCGACCACCATGCCGGCGCCGATCGTCTCGTTCGTCGCCTCGTCGATCACGATGAACGCGCCCGTCGCACGGTTGCGCGCATACGGATCGACGCAGAGCGGCTCGGCGAGCCGGAAGCGCACGACACCGAGGTCGTTCAGCTCCATCCGCCCCGGCGAAGGCCGGTCCTCGAGCGTCGAGATGTCGACGACCGAGACGATCTCGTCGAGGCGGGCGGTGACCGTGCGCGTCGTGTGTTTCAGCAGCACGCGCGCGCGATCCTCGACCGGCCGCTCCGACATCCAGCACACGCGCGCCGTCAGCTCGCGCGCGACCACCGGTGCGTTCTCGGGATCGGCGAGCAGGTCGCCACGCGAGACGTCGACGTCGTCCTCGAGCAGGATCGTCACCGACTGCTCCGGGATCGCCTCGCCGCCCTCCGCGCCGTCGATCGCCGAGACGCGACTGCGCGCGCCCGACGGCAGCACGACCACCTCGTCGCCGACGCGCCACTCGCCGCCCGCAACCTGCCCGGCATAGCCGCGGTAGTCGTGGTGCTCGTCGGCCATCGGCCGGATCACCCACTGCACCGGGAATCGACGGTCGTCCACGTTGCGGTCGCCGGCGAGCTCGACCGACTCGAGATGCTCGAGCAGCGTCGGCCCGGCGTACCACGGCATCGCGTCGGTCCGGTCGACCACGTTGTCGCCCTTGAGCGCCGAGATCGGGATCATCGTCGCGTCGTGAAGGCCGAGCTGCGCGCCGAGCTCCGCCAGATCGCGCGCGATCTCGTCGAACCGCTCCTCGGCGTAGTCGACGAGATCCATCTTGTTCACCGTGTACACGACGTGCGGCAGCTCGAGCATCGAGACGATGTACGAGTGCCGGCGCGTCTGCTCGATCACGCCCTGGCGCGCATCGACGAGGATCACCGCCACGTCCGCGGTCGAGGCGCCCGTGACCATGTTGCGCGTGTACTGGACGTGACCCGGCGCATCGGCGAGCTGGAAGCGACGGCGCGGCGTGACGAACGAGCGGTACGCAACGTCGATCGTGATCCCCTGCTCGCGCTCGGCCCGCAGGCCGTCGGTGAGCAGCGCCAGGTCGACGTAGTCGTGGCCGCGGCGGCGCGACGCGTCCTCGATGTGCTCGAGCTGGTCGACGAGGATCTGCTTCGTGTCGTAGAGCAGCCGGCCGATCAGCGTCGACTTGCCGTCGTCCACCGACCCGGCGGTGACCAGGCGCAGGAGCTCGCTGTTGAGAAGGTCGGGCGAAGTCATGAGCGCTCCAGACAGCAACCTGGTTCGCAGAACCAGGTTGCAGGATTAGAAGTACCCGACACGCTTGCGGTCCTCCATGGCCGCCTCGCTGACGCGGTCGTCGGCGCGTGTCTCGCCGCGCTCGGTGACGCGCGTCGCGGCGATCTCGGTCACGACCTCTTCGAGCGTCGCAGCGTCGCTCATCACGCCGCCGGTGCACGACATGTCACCGACGGTGCGGAAACGCACGGTCGCGCGGAACAGCTCCTCGTCGGGAAAGCGCTCGACGAAGTCGGACGCCGCGTAGATCATCCCGTCGCGGCGGAACACCTCGCGCTCGTGCGCGAAGTAGATCTTCGGCAGCTCGAGGTTCTCGTGCGCGATGTACTGCCACACGTCGAGCTCCGTCCAGTTCGAGATCGGGAACACGCGGATGTGCTCGCCCTTGCGGATGCGCGCGTTGTAGAGGTTCCAGAGCTCGGGCCGTTGCGCGCGCGGGTTCCACTGGCCGAAGTCGTCGCGGAAGCTGAAGATGCGTTCCTTCGCACGCGCCCGCTCCTCGTCGCGGCGCGCGCCGCCCATCGCGGCGTCGAAGCCGTGCTCCTCGATCGCGTCGAGCAGCGTCGTCGTCTGCAGCTGGTTGCGCGACGCGCGCGGGCCCGTCTGCTCGACGACGCGGCCCTTGTCGATCGACTCCTGGACACTCGCTACTACCAAGCGTTCATTCAGTTCGGCGACGCGGCGGTCTCTGAACTCGATCACCTCGGGGAAGTTGTGCCCCGTGTCGACGTGCATGACCGGGAACGGGAACTTCGCCGGCCGGAACGCCTTCTCGGCGAGGCGCAGCATCACGATCGAGTCCTTGCCGCCGGAGAAGAGCAGCACCGGCCGCTCCCGCTCCGCCGCGACCTCGCGCATGATGTGGATCGCCTCGGCCTCGAGCGCGTCGAGATGCGAGAGCGTACGCCGCGTCACGCTCACCGTGCCACCTCCGCGTTGATCAGTCGAAGTTCCTCGAGCAGCGCGAGCACACGCGCCGCCGACTCACCCGGCGTCTCATCCGTCGTGTCGAGCCGCAGCTCGGGATTGCTCGGCGTCTCGTACGGCGCCGACACTCCCGTGAAGTTCTCCATCTCGCCGGCGAACGCGGCCGCGTAGTGACCTTTGGGGTCGCGGCGCGCGCACTCGTCGAGCGGCGTCGCGACGTGTACCTCGACGAACGGCACGAGCGGCTCGATCATCGCGCGCGCATGACGCCGCCCTTCCTCGTACGGCGAGATCGCCGAGACGACGACGATCGCCCCGGCGCGCGAGATCCGCGAGGCGACCCAGGCGACCCGTCCGATATGCGTCTCGCGGTCAGCCCGCGTGAAGCTGAGGCCCTTCGAGAGGTGCGTGCGGACGACGTCGCCGTCGAGGCGATCGACGACATGGCCGCGCCGCTCGAGCTCGGGCGCGACATTCGACGCGATCGTCGTCTTCCCCGCACCCGGCAGGCCCGTGAACCAGAGAACGAATCCGCTCATGATTCCCGCTCCCGGCGGCGGCCAAGCCGCCGCCTCCGCTCTTTGATGACCTCCGTCAAGCCTACGGTCATGTGTGCAGACCACACTCCGTGCGCTCGCTGCCTGCCCAGCGGCCCTCGCGACCCTGGCCGGGGACGGTCGAGTGCGTGTCGCCGATCGACGCGTACCCCTGGTCGTGCAGCGGGTTGTACGGCAGGTTGCGCTCCTTGATGAAGCGCCAGCAGTCGTCGTCGCTCCAGTCGGCGAGCGGGTTCGCCTTCCAGAGCTCGTGCTTCTCGTCCCAGCCGAGCTTCGGCGCGTTCGCGCGTGTCGGCGACTGGTCGCGGCGGACGCCGGTGATCCAGCAGTCGAGATCGAGGAGCGCGCGGTTGAGCGGCTCGACCTTCGCGATCGCGAGATAGAGGTCGGGCTTCCTCTCCCAGAGCTTGTCCTCGACCGGTGCGCCCTCGAACACCTCGATCTTCGTGTCGTAGCGGCGCTCGACCTCGCGCCAGAGCTCGTACGTCTCCGGAAAGAGGTGGTGCGTGTCGATCGCGAAGACGCGCGCCTTCGGATCGATGCCGAAGAGCAGGTCGAGCAGCACCGACTCCTCTTTCTGGAAGGAGCAGGCGAGCGCGAGCTTGCCCGGGAACGAGTCAACGCAGAAGCGGAGGACCTCCTCCGCGCTCAGCGCTTCGACATCAGGCGGGAGTTCGAGCGTTGCCGCCAAGGAGCACCTCCTTCAACGTGTCGCCGCGCAGGCCGAGCCGCAGCGTCTCGAGCGGGATGACCTCTTCGGGCGGGATGTTCCCCAGGTTCACCGACGGCCCGAACTGCTTGATGAACCAGGCCTGCGCAGCCTTGGTCGGCGCCTCGAAGACGATGTTCGCGGGACCGACGCGGTTGGCGATGTCGCTGATCAGCTCGGTGCGCATACCGCCCGACGAGTCGAAGATGCCGGCGGTGCCGCCCTCGCGCGCCTCGGTGATCACCTTCCACGCACCGGCCTCGAGCTCTTCGTTCAGCCACGTCGACCACTCGTCGACCGTGTATTCGACCGACGAGTCCTTCGAGCCGACCTCGGAGAGCACGGTGAAGTCGCGCGCGAAGTCGGCGATCAGCTCGAGCTTGCGCTCGCGCGGGATGTCGATCGTGCCGTCGGAGATCTCGACGTGTGTCAGCCCGAGCTCGTCGAGCCAGCGCTTGTAGTCGTCGAGGCGGTCCTTCGCGTAGACGACCTCGAAGAACGTGCCGCCGATCACGACGCGCTTCTCCTTCAGCACCTCCAGCTTGCGCTCGAGGTTCTGCGTGACGTACGAGGTGCCCCAGCCGAGCTTGACGATCGAGATGTGCTCGCCGGCCATCTCGAGCACGTCCGCCCAGCCGCGCGGACCGAGCCCCTTGTCGATCACGTGCGTCAGGCCGACATGCTCGGGAAGACCCAGATCAAAGTCGGGCATAGAGCTCCTCCAGCTTCTGTTGGGCGCGGGTCTGCACGTCGCGGTAGAGCGAGTTGCCGTGCGCGTCGATGCCGACGGTGAGCGGACCGAAGTCCTTGACGCGGAACTTCCAGAGGCACTCGGGCATGAGCTCTTCCCAGGCGACCTCTTCGATCTCCTCGATCTGCGTCGTCTCGAGCGCGGCGGCGCCGCCGACGATCGCGAAGTAGACCATGCCGAGCTCGTGCATCGGGGCGATCGCCTCGTCGGGAAAGCCGCCCTTGCCGCAGATCGCGCGCACGCCGTACTGGCGGCCGAGTGGCTCGGTGAAGCGCACCATGCGCGCGCTCGTCGTCGTGCCGATGCAGATCTTCTCGTACTTGCCCTCGGCGACCTTGCGCACGTTCGGCGCCGTGTGCAGCAGGAACGCGCCGGCGAGATCCATCGGCGGCGGGACGCCCTGGTCGAAGATGCGGATCTGCGTACGGTCGCGGATGCCGATGATGTGCCCCTGCACGGTCACCTCGTCGCCCGCGCGCAGCTTCAGGATCTCCTGCGGATCGGTGATCGGGAACGTGACGGTGTGATTCGCCATCACGCCTCCCGGTCGTAGTCGATGTCGCCTTCGGCCGAGATGTGCGCCGACGCGCGGCGCGCCGCCCAGCACTGGTAGTTCACGGCGACGGGGTTGAGGGTCATGTGCGTGTCGGCGTGCTCGATGTGGCACTGCAGGACGGTGACGTCGCCGCCGAGCCCCATCGGGCCGATGCCGGTCTCGTTCAGGAGCCCGTACAGCTCGTCTTCGAGCTGCGCGACGACCGGGTCGGGGTTGCGCGTCCCGATCGGACGCATGATCGCTTCCTTCGCCAGGTGCAGCGCGTAGTCGGCGGAGCCGCCGATGCCGACGCCGACGATGCCCGGCGGGCACGGCTTGCCGCCCGCGCCGACGATCGACTCGAGCACGAACTGCTTGATCCCTTTCACGCCGTCGGCGGGGACGCACATCTTCAGGAAGCTCATGTTCTCGGAGCCCGACCCTTTCGGCACGCACTTCACGTCGAGCCCGTCCCAGTCTTTCTCGAACTCCCAGTGCACGATCGGCAGCCGGTAGCCGATGTTCGGGCCGGTGTTCTCGCGCGTGATCGTGTGCACCGCGTTCGAGCGCAGCGGATGCTCGATCGTCGCGCGCGCGGTGCCGTCGCGCAGCGCGTCGTAGATGCGCGCGGGGTGCAGCGGGAAGTGCTCGCCGACGCGCACGTGGTAGACGGCGATGCCGGTGTCCTGGCAGACGAGGTTCTTCTCCGAGTCCGCGACCTCGATGTTGCGGTGGATCGTCTCGAGCACGCGCCTGCCGGGCACCGACGTCTCACGATCGCGCGCCGCGGCGAGCGCGTCGCGCAGGTCCTGCGGGATGTCCTTGAGCGACCAGACATACAAGTGGGCCGCGGCATCCTCGACCGCATGCTGAAGGTCAGTTGCGAGCAGCGGCACGGCCGGCCCTCCTTCCGAAGACGACGCACTCGAGCAGCGAGTTGCCCATCATGCGGTTGCGTCCGTGCGTGCCGCCCGCGATCTCGCCGCACGCGTAGACGCCCTCGAGCGTCGTCTGCGCGTCGGTATCGATCACGAGCCCGCCGTTCTGGTAGTGCAGTACCGGGTAGGTGAGCAGCTTCTCGCGCAGCGGATCGATGCCCGCACCGCGATAGCGGCGAAGCATGTACGGGAGGCTCACGTCGGCGTCGGCCTCCGGGATGCGCGTCGTGTCGAGGTACACCGCGGGACGTCCGTCGGGCGTCGTCACGCCGTTGCCCTTCGCAACCTCGTCGAAGATCGCCTGGCTCACCTGGTCGCGCGGCCCGAGCGAGTCGGTGAACTCCTCGCCCTCGGCGTTCAGGAGCACGGCGCCGTAGGCGCGCGTCGTCTCCGGGATCGAGTAGCCCTGCATGTTCGGCGGCCACGCGCCGCCGTTCGGGTGGTACTGCAGCGCATCGAGGTCGCGCGCCTCCGCGCCTGCGTCGAGCGCGATCTGCGTCACCTCGCCGGTCGCGTTCGGATGGTTCGTCGAAAGCTCGCCGCGGCGCTCGGCCTCGGCGTAGCAGCGGCCGCCCGCTGCGAGCACGACCGCGCTCGTCTCGACCGTGTGCTCGCCGACGACCGCGCGCCAGTGGCCGTTCACCTGCGCGAGCTCGCGGAGCGGCGCGTTCGTGAAGCTCGTTCCCTCGCCGGCTTCCCACGCCTCGCGCAGCTGCTTCGTGATCGCGTGGCCGGTCCTGTCGCCGACCTGCAGGAGCCGCTTGGCGCTCGCGCCGCCGCAGCGGGCGAGGCGGTAGCCGCCGTCCGCGTCGCGCGTGAACTCGACGCCCAGCTCCTCGAGCCAGTGGATCGCGGACTGCGCGTCGCCGGTCAGCGCCTCGACGAGGCTGCGGTCGGCGGTCTCGTGCGAGCTCTTGAAGACGTCGGCGGCGTGCTGCTCGGGCGAGTCGTCGGCGCCGAAGCTCGCCTGGATGCCGCCCTGCGCCTTCGACGAGTTGTTCGCCTGCAGCGAGCCCTTCGTCGCGAGCGCGACGCGGGCGCCCGCGCGCTCGGCGGAGACGGCGGCGGCGAGGCCGGATGCCCCGCTCCCGATCACGAGCACGTCGTACACGTGCTGGATCATACCTGGAATAAGCGGTGCTTATTCCTTTCCCACCGGCTCAGTGAGCAATCAGCGTCCGGTGCGGCCGGCGGCGGGGCAGCCAGCCGAGCCAGTTCGGCAGGTACCAGTTCCAGGGGCCGAGGAGCTTCATCGTCGCCGGGAGCAGCACCGCCCGCACGATCGTCGCGTCGACGGCGATCGCGACGGCGAGCCCGAAGCCGAGCTGCTTGAACTGGAGCAGCGTCAGCGTGGCGAAGATCGCGAACAGGGCGACCATGACCGCCGCCGCGCTCGTCACCGACGGCGCCGTGCGCGTGATGCCCTCGAGCACGGCGTCCTCGGTCGGCATGCCGCTGTCGACGAGCTCCTTGATCCGGTTGACGATGAACACGTGGTAGTCCATCGAGAGCCCGAAGAGGACGACGAACAGGAACATCGGCAGCCACGACGTGATGCCGCCGTTCGACGTGAAGCCGAGGAGCCCCTCCGCCCAGCGGTGCTGGAAGACGAGCGTCAGCAGGCCGTAGGCGGCGCTGACCGAGAGCAGGTTGAGCACGATCGCGGTGAGCGGGATGACGATCGACCGGAAGGTGACGAGCAGCAGCACGAACGCGAGCGCCAGCACGAACGCGAAGACGATCGGCAGGCGCTGCTTCATCAGGTCGTTGAAGTCCTTCGTCCCGGCGGCGGTGCCCGTGACCGCGTAGGCGACGGTGCCTAGCCTGCCGACGGTCTGCGGCAGAAGCGTCTTGCGGACGACCTCCAGCGCGCGGATCGACGTGGTGTTGTCGCCGCTCCCGATGAGCGGGAGGTTGACGACCTCGACGGTCCGGTCGGGGCTGATCCGCGCAGAGATCGGCCTGCGCACCTTGCCGCTCGCGAGCGCGCGCCGTTCGAGATTCGCGATCTGGGCGCGCACGGCGGGCGCGGTCACCGACGGCGCCTTGATGACGACGATTGCGGGGGTCGGCGCGCCGGGGAACGCCTTGATCAGCCGCTCGTACGTGCGAACGAGCGGCACGTTGCGCGGCAGGTCGGTGAAGCTCGGCAGCTTCGTGTGGATCGACAGCGCCGGCAGCGCCGCCGCCACGAGGAGGCTGGCCGCGACGGTGACGGCGAGCTTCGGCCGCACGAGCGCCGGCCGTAGGATCGCGTGCCAGCGGCGGCCGGGCGGGCCGCTTCCGTGCAGGAGCGGGACGCGCCCGCGATCGACGCGGTCGCCGAGGCGGTGCAGGAGCGCCGGCAGCACGGTCACCGAGCCGACCATCGCGAGCAGCACGACGATCTCGGTCGCGAGCCCCATCGAGGTGAAGATCGGGTTGCCGGCGAAGAAGAGGCCGGCCATCGCGATTAGCACCGTCACGCCGGAGACGAGCACCGAACGGCCCGACGTGCGGGCCGCGGTCTGCAGCGCCGTGCCCGGCGCGGCGCCGCGCCGGCGCTCCTCCCGCTCGCGCTGGAGATAGAAGAGCGAGTAGTCGACGCCGACGGCCATCCCCATCATCAGCGTCACGCTGTCGACGAAGCTCGGCAGCGCGTAGACGTGGCTCGCGAACACCGAGATGCCGATCGCGCCGAGCACGGCGGTGAAGCCCAGCAGGACGGGCAGGATCGCCGCGACGAGGGCGCCGAACGCGAGCAGCAGGATCGCGAGCGTGATCGGGATCGACGTGTACTCGGCGTGGCGGAAGTCGCTCGTCACGGTGTCGCCGATCAGGTGGTTCGCGCTCGCGAGCCCGAACTCGCCGACGCGCAGCGACGGCTCGCTCGCCTGCACGCCCTTGACGGTGTCGAGCGCGGGCTGGACGCGGCTGGCCGCCGTGTCGACGTTGCCGCGAATGTCGAACTGCATGAGCGCGGAACGGCCGTCCTTCGACAGGACGACCGGGCGGATGTTCGTCACGTCCTTCAGCTGCGCGAGGTTGTTCAGGAGCGTCGCGACCGTGAGGTGGTAGGCGGGCGCGGCGAGCAGCAGGCCGCCGTCGCGGCGCTGGATCAGCACCTGCTCGGTCGCCGGCGAGAGGAAGTTCGCGCGGCGGAGGATCGCCTCGGCGCGCGCCGTCTCGCCCGAGCCCGACTGCGAGTCGCCGCGCGCGTTGAGCCCGATCGCCGAGCCGATCGCGAAGACGGCGATCGTCGTGACGAACCACCCGAACGCCGCCGTCTTCCAGTGGGCGGCGCTCCAGCGGCCTGCGCGGCCGGCGAGGTTCGTGCGAACGGCCACGCCACCGACGCTAGGCGCCTGCGGTCATCGCGTCGTCAGTAGATCCTGCGGAAGAGCTCGAGGATTTCTGCGGCACTCGCCGGGCGCGGATTGGCGAGGTTGCCGCCGCGCCCGGCGGCCGCTTCGGCGACGCGCGGCAGGTCGCCCTCGGGCACGCCGAACTGACGCAGGTTCTCGAAGCCGCCGAGGAGCGCGAGCCGGCGCGGGACGTCGCCGCCGCCGACCGCGTCGTCGAAGCGCGCGACCGCATCCGGCACCAGCGCACGGTTGAACTCGAGTGCCGGCGGGAGGCAGAGCGCGTTCATCGCGCCGTGCGGGATGCCGTAGGTGCCGCCGAGCGCCTGCGCCATCGCGTGGGCGAGCGCAAGCCCGGCGAGCGCGAGCGCGTGGCCCGCATGCGCCGCGCCCTCGAGCAGCTCGCGCCGGGCGGCCTCGTCGCGCGGCGACTCGCGCACACGCGGCAGCGCCGTTGCGATCAGCGTCGCGCCCGCGAGCGCCTGCCGGTCGCCTTCGTCGCTCTGGCCCGCGGCATACAGCGCCTCGGCGCAGTGCGCGAGGCCGTTGAGCGCCGTGCCCGCCGTGACGTCGGCGGGCAGGTCGAGCGTCAGGGCGACGTCGTAGACGATCGCGACCGGATGCGCACCCGCGCCCCCGCCGCGCATGATCCGGTCGGGCGAGCGGACGCCGTACATCGTCGTCCACTCGGCGCCGGAGTACGTCGTCGGGACGTGCACGACCGGCTTCCCGGAGAGCGCCGACGCGTACTTCCCCGTGTCGATCGCCGAGCCGCCGCCGACGCACAGGATCCCGTCGGCGTCGGCCGGGACGCGCGGGTCGGCGCTCGGCACCTCGCTGAGGTGGCCGGCGTGCGGCGGCAGGTCGAGCGACGCCCAACGCGAGCTCGCGATCAGGAACGGCCGCTCGATGCCGACCTCCGCCAGCGTCGCGGGCAGCTCCTCGAGGTTCCAGCGGACGATCAAACGAGCTGCGACTTCGCGAAGTCGAGGAACATGTGCGCGGCGCGAGTCTCCGTGCGGCGCGCGCCGCGCACGACCCAGATCTCACGTTCGGCATCGAGACCGACGACGCGCGCCTCGGCGAGCTGGTTCGCAGCGAGCTCGGGCTCGATCGACGTGCGCGAGATGAAGCCGACGCCGTAGCCCTGGCGCACCGCGCCGACGACGGACTCCTGCAGGCCGAGCTCGAAGCGGACGTTCAGGTCGGAAAGTCTCACGCCGAGGCCGCGCAGCTCCTCCTCGACCACCTCGCGGACTCCGGCGCCCTCCTGCATCAGGATCAGCGTCTCGGTGCGTAGATCGTCGAGGCTGACCCGCCGGTTGGTGAAGCGGTGCCCGACGGGGAGCGCGAGCACGAGCGAGTCGCGGAAGAACGGCTCGTACTCGACGCCGCGGTGGCGCGGTGCGGCGCCGACGATGCCGAGCTCGAGCGAGCGGTCGGCGACGCGCTCGACGATCGCCTGCGTGTCGGAGACGAAGAGCTGAACCTGAACGTCGGGGTGCAGGTTCGCGAACTCGCAAAGCAGGCGGGGCAGGATGCCGCCGCCCGGCCCGGTCGACGCGCCGATCGCGAAGGCGCCGGCGAGCTCGCCCTCCGCGTCGGCAGCGACGCCGTTCACCACCTCTTCTTCCAGCGCGAGCAGACGCTGCGCTCCCTGGTAGAAGCGGAGCCCCGCCTCGGTCGGCTCGACCCGCCGACCCGAGCGGTCGAGAAGCTGCGTCCCGAGACGCTTCTCGAGGGAGCGCACCTGCAGGCTGACGGCAGGCTGCGTGACCCCGAGCCGCTCGGCCGCCTGCGAGAACGACTTGCGCTCGACCACCTCGCAAAACGCCTGCAACTGCCGCGTGTCCATAAGGAGATCTTATCCGCCTTGGCGCACCTCGAGGCGGTTGCCGAATGGGTCCACGACGTGAAAGCGCCTGGTTCCGGGGATCGAGTCGTCCCAGGTGACCTCGCCGAGCCGCTCGGCGAGCGCGTCGAGGTCGTCGACGACGAGCCCCGGGTGCGCCTTGCGGGCCGGGGCGAACGGATCCTCGACGCCGACGTGGAGCTCCTGCTTGCCGGCGCGGAACCAGCAGCCGCCGCGCGCGGCGAGCGACTCCGGCTTCGGCAGCTCCTCGAGCCCGAGCAACTCGCCGTAGAACGCGCGCGCCTCGGCTTCGCACCCCGGCGGCGCCGCAACCTGGACGTGGTCGATTCCGAGAACCCGCACCGGCAACGGTTTACCATCGGCCGCGTGGCAGCGGCGCCGCCTCCGCTCGAAGAGACCCTCGTCCGCGGGTACGTGCGCCTCGCCTCGGAGGCGGAGCACCGCCGCATCGATCTCGAGCTGCGCATCCTCGACATCGTGCTGGCGACGTTCTTCGGCGTGCTGCTGGTCGTGCCTGCACTCGTGATCGCACTGGTGCAGCTCGCGACGAGCGGGCGGCCGGTGCTCTACCGCGGCGAGCGCGTCGGGCGGCGCGGGCGCTTCTTCTACATGCTCAAGTTCCGGACGATGAAGCCGGGCGCCGAGGAGCGCATCGGCCAGTACCTCGGCGAGGAGCTCGTCAGGCGCACCGACGCGGAGCTGACCGGGCTCGGGCGCTGGCTCAAGGTGTCGCAGCTCGACGAGATCCCACAGCTCTGGAACGTGCTGCGCGGCGACATGTCGTTCGTCGGGCCGCGGCCGATCCGCCCGCGCTTCTTCGCGGAGCTCGCGCACGAGCTGCCCGCGTACTGGCAGCGGCTCGTCGTCCGCCCCGGCCTGACCGGCTTCGCGCAGGTGCGCCGCGGCTACGAGACGTCGATGGCCGAGAAGCTCGCGCACGACCTCGAGTGGATCGCCGACCGGTCGGTGCGCCTGTACCTGCGCACGGTGATCGTCACCGGCGTGCGCGTGCTCGCGCAGACGTTCGGCCGGCGCGCGTAGCTACTCGGCGTCGCTATCCGGAACAAGCTTCGAGCCGGCGAGCTTGCCCGCGATCTGCGCGAACGCGCTCTGCATCGACGACGCGCTCGACGCCGGGAAGTAGTCGCCAGGGCTCGCCATGCTCTTCAGCGTCGCCGGCGCCGTCGTTCCTTCGGCCTGATCCTGGTAGCCGACGCCGGAGTAGGTCGTGGTCGTGTGGGTGTGGCCGTTTCGATGCGTCGTCGTGGTCGTCACGACCAGATGCGGCGCCTGGTAGCAGCCGTCGCCCTGCGTCACGGAGTAGCCGACCGTCATGACGACGATGCCAGCGGGCTTGATCGTGTTGTTCACGTAGTCGAGTGCGGAGCCGCACGGGCGAAGGACGTCGTCCTCGTGCCCCGACGCCGGCGGATACACCGACTGCGTGCCCCAGTTCGGGAAGTCGAAGCTCTTGCTCGTCGAGGTGTCGAAGTAGGAGTCGGGCGCGGTGTTCGCGGCGCCGTCGGTCTCGAACACGATCACGCCGGTGTAGCCCTTCCGGTTGGACGGCACGTTGTCGAGCTCCTGTTTCGCGGCGGCGAGAGCGTCCTTGTACGCGGTGCCGCCGCTCGCGCACATGTTGTTCACGTCGTACACGAGCTGCGAGCTCTGGTTCAGCTGCCCGCGGACGAGATAGTCGTTCGAGTAGTGGACGACCGCGTAGTCGTCGTCCATCGACTCCGGATATGAGCTGTCGTTGAACGGAAACGCACCCTGGCCGATCGACCTGCAGCTCGTCGCCGGTCCCGGCGGCAGCACGAGCAGCGAGACGTCGTCGAGCGACGGGTTGAGCGACGAGAGCAAGGTGTCGATGCCGCTCTTCAACGCGGGCATGCTGCCGGACTGGTCCATCGACCCTGTTCGGTCGACGACGAGCACGATGTTGAGCGGCACTGCGCCGCACAACCCGCACGCGGTGGCGGTCGCGTGCACGCTCACTGTCGGAAAACCGAAGAGCCGCATGAAGGTCGTCTTCACCGTGGCGGTCTCGTGCACGACGAGCCCGTTCGCCTGCGTCGGGTCGTTCGTCGGCGGACCCCCAACGGCATTGTCGTAGCAGTACGAGACCTCGTTGAGACACCACGGCTGCGGAGTCGACTCGACGGCAGAGAGTCCCGCGACCGCGGCGGCGTTCTTCCCCGTCGCGCCGTACTGCTCGGCGACCGACACCGCCTGCGCCGTGTCGGGCAGCACAGCGGCGCCGGCGAGCGCGGCGGCATCGGCCACCGCCTGCACCTTCCGCTTCGCGACATAGACGTTGCCGACGTCGATCACGAGCCCGGCCACACCGAGCAGAACGAGCAGCATGCCGACGGCCAGCATCGGGATGATCTGTCCCTCTTCGCGGCGGATCATCGCTCGAGCAGGTCGGCGAGGACGACCCGCACGAGCCGCTCGAGCGACTGCGGCAAGCGCCCCGCGTCATCGGCGAGGTAACGAAGCTCCCCGAGGAACGCACACCACTCGGCATTGCGCGCCGCGTCAGGCCGAGCCCGGATCAGGCGGTCCAGCGTGTCGGCGTCGAGGACGTCGATCTCCTGCCGCTGGCGGCTCCGCTGCTGCTCCGCCTGCTCCGCCTGCCAGGCAACCCGGCGGCGTAGCTGCTCGAGGAAGCGCTGCTCGGTGAACTCGGCCTCGGCGATCACTTCAGTCCCTGGACGAGCGCCAGCATCGGCGGGCCGAGAACGACGACGAACAACGCCGGGAAGATGCAGAAGACGGTCGGGAACAGCATCTTCACGGGCAGCTTGTTCGCCCGCTCTTCCGTCGCCACACGGCGGCGGACCCGCGCGTCTGCCGCCTGCGTCCGCAACGTCGCGCTCAACGAGGTGCCGAGCTGGTCGGCATGGATGAGCGACCGGGTAAACGACACCACCTCCGGCGCCGAGATGCGCTCGGTCAGGCGCTTGAACGCGTCCGCCCGTGAACCGCCGATGCGCAGCTCCGCGGCGAGCAGCGCGATCTCCTCGGCCAGCGGCCCCTCGGCTCTCTCGGCATAGCGAAGAAGCGCGGCGTCGAACCCGAGGCCCGCTTCGACGATCACGGCGAGCAGGTCGAGCGCGTTCGGCAGCTCCCGAAGGATCGCGTCGCGGCGACGCTCGGCGCGCCGCGTCAAGAGAAGGTCCGGCGCCAGCCAACCGGCTGCGGCGAGAAGCAGCGCGAAGAGGATGGCCGTTGCGGGAGACGAGCCGGAGCCGGCCAGGGCGCCGAGCACGCCGCCGCCGACCGTCGCCAGCGCCTTCGTCGCGAGGAACGTGTCTGGATCGACCTGCGCGAAGCCGGCGCGGACGAGCTGGAGCGCGGTCCGCTCCCGATCGCGGCCCGGAATCGCAACGGTGACGGACGCCGCGGCCCGGCGCAGACCTGCGAGGCGGCGCTGCCGGTCGGGCTCCGAGGCCGCAGCCTCGACCGGAGCCTGGCCCCGCCCGTACGCTGCCACCCGCGAGAGCGCCGCGGCTGTACGGCGGCCGCGCAGGCCGGTGACGCCGAGCACGGCCGCACCACCGGCGCACGCGAACGCCGCCACCAGGAGCCCGATCACGCAGCGTCCCCCGACGAGACGAGCGACCGAAGCCAGAGCGCGCCAACCCCGAGCAGCGCGAACGAGACGCCCAGCATCACCTGGCCCTGACGCTCGTGCCACAGCGGGCCCAGGTAGCCGTGATTCACGAGCGAGAGCAGGACGGCGAGCACGAGCGGCAGCGCGAGCACCACGGTGGCCGACAGGCGCCCCATGGCGGTCAAGGACCGGACGCGCATCGCGTGCTGCTGCCGCTGGCGAACGCTCTCGGCGACGATCGCGAAGACGCCCGCGAGGCTGCCGCCCACCTCGCGTTGCACGACGATCGCATCGATCACGAACTGGAGATCGCGGGAATCGATGCGGTTGCCGAGATCAGCCAAGGCGTCTTCGAGCGCGCGGCCGAGTCGCGTCTCCACGATGACCCGCGCGAACTCGTTGCCGATCGGGCTCGGCGCCTCGTCGGCCACCGCCTGCAACGCCTGGTTGAACGCATGGCCTGCGCGAAGCG
The DNA here is from genome assembly GCA_035651895.1 of Gaiellaceae bacterium. Lineage (GTDB taxonomy): Bacteria > Actinomycetota > Thermoleophilia > Gaiellales > Gaiellaceae > PALSA-600. The sequence goes on along the minus strand of DASREW010000001.1, from coordinate 105,096 downwards.
CTGAGCCGACGTCGACGAGGAACTCGGGCAACTGCTCGTCGAACGCCTTCCTGCGCCGGGCGATCAGCACCGCGAGCCACAGCCACGCTCCCGCCGCCACCATCGCCACCAGCAGGAGGACGACGATCGGCGCGGCACCGGACACGAAGCCGACGACCGCAACGGCCACGCAGGCCACAGCGCCGAGCCACACGAGCTCCGCTGCCGAGAGCGGTGCGTCGGCGCGCTCGACGAGGCGACGCAGACGGGCGAAGCCGGGCAGCCGCGCAAGGTGCGGCTCCGATGCCGCGAAGCGACGGCTGCCGGAGGTCAGCACCTCGTCGTCCAACGCCGGCGCGGTCACGCGAGGCGCATCGACATAGGCGGCAATGCGCTGTCCGGCGTAACCGGCCTGACGCCGCGCAGCGACTCGCGTCACGAGCAGGTAGACGGCGATCGCAACGAGGAACGGCAGCGCGACCATCAAGACGCGCTCCTGGGCGGATCGAGGAGCTCGACCGGGAGCACGACGCCGTTCGACGCGAGCTTCGGCAGGAAGCGCGGCTGCACACCTGTCGCCACAAGCCGGCCGAGCAGCTCGGACGCACCGGCGGCCCGCTGAGGCTGCGCGGCGTGAAAGACGTCCTGCAACGTGATCACCTCGCCTTCCATCCCCGCCACCTCGGTGATGTGCGTGACGCGGCGCGAGCCGTCGACAAGCCGCTGCACCTGAACCACGAGATCGAACGCGCTTGCGATCTGCTCCCGGATCGCGCGATGCGGAAGCTCGACACCCGCGGTCAGTACGAGCGTCTCGAGCCGTGAGAGCGCGTCGCGCGGTGAGTTCGCATGGATCGTCGTCAGCGAGCCGTCGTGGCCCGTGTTCATCGCCTGCAGCATGTCGACCGTCTCTGCGCCGCGAACCTCGCCGACGATCAGCCGGTCGGGGCGCATACGAAGCGCGTTGCGCACGAGCTCACGGATGCGGATCTCGCCCTTGCCCTCGACGTTCGGCGGTCGCGACTCGAGCGGGATCACATGCCGCTGTTGGAGCTGAAGCTCCGCCGAATCCTCGATCGTGATGATCCGCTCGGCAGCGGGAACGTACGCCGACAACGCGTTCAGCAGCGTCGTCTTCCCGACGCCGGTGCCGCCCGACACCAGGATGTTCAGCTTCCCCGTCACGCATTGGGCGAGAAACTCCGCTCCCTGATCGGTGAGCGTGCCGAAGCCGACCAGGTCGATCAGGCCGTACGCACGCCGCGCGAACTTTCGGATGGTCAGCGTCGGCCCGCACAACGCGAGCGGCGGGATGATCGCGTTGACGCGGCTTCCGTCGGGAAGCCGGGCGTCCACCATCGGCGAGGCCTCGTCGATACGGCGACCGACCTGCGACACGATCTTGTCGATCACGCGGCGCAGGTGCGCCTCATCTGCGAACGCGACGCTCTCGAGCTCGATCTTCCCGGCGCGTTCCACGTAGATGTGCGCGGGGCCGTTGACCATGATCTCCGTGATCGAGTCGTCCTCGAGCAGGGGCTGCAGCGGCCCGTAGCCGAGCAGGTCGTCGGCGATGCTGCGTTCGATCTGGCGGCGCTCGTCGCGCGACAGAGGTGTCGAGTCGGACGAAAGCTCCTCGGCGACGAGCTGGGAGACGACGCGTTGCAGCTCGTGCGGCGAGCGATCACGGGTGAACAGCTCGGCGCCCAGCTTGGCGACGCACGCGTGATGGACGCGCTCCCGCAGCTCCGCGTACGGATCGGCGGGCACCGCCGCGAGCTCCGGCGCGGGCGGCCGGAGCAGCGTCGAGGTGACAGGCAGCGCGACCTCGTCCGGAACGGCCTCGAGTTGCGGCCCGCCGAGCCGCTCCTTCAGGCTCACCGCTGCCTCCCGAGGCTGAAGCGGCGCGACTCCCGCCGCCGCTCGGGCACGGAGCCGCCGCCGAGCGCTGCCGCGATCCGCGCGATCCCCTGCGAGAACGCACTCGATGCACGCTGCTGAACCGCCGGCACGCCGCGATTCACCGAGACGAGCACGTTCTCGTCTTCGGGCAGCTCGAACTCGAGCTCGTGCTCGAGCACCGTCGAAACCTGCGCCGCGCGGAAGCCGACCCGTGCGTTCGCACGATTGAGCACGAGCCGGAGGCGATCCACCGGGAACGACAGCAGCTCGAGCGTCTGCAGCGTGAGACGCACGTTCTTCATCGCAGGCACGTCGGGAGTGCAGACGAGCAGTAGGTCGTCGGTGCGGTCGAGCGCGGCGAGCACCGGCCCCTGGAAGAAGGGCGAGGTATCGACGACCACGCAGTCGTAGCCGCTGCGGGCTGCGTCGAGCAGCTCTCCGACGCGAGCATCGGAGATCGACTCCGCATCCTCCGGCTTGAGCGGCGCCGCAAGCACGTCGAGATTCGGCCCGAAGGATGTTGCGTAGCCGGCGATCTTCTCCGCGTCGAGCGAGCCCGGCGACGAAAGCAGCTCGAACGCCGTGCGCATCGGCTGAAGACCGAGCATGATCGCTGCGTCGCCGAACTGCAGGTCGAGATCGACGAGGAGCGTACGCCGGCCGTTCTGGGCCAGGGCGACCGCGAGGTTGCAGGCGACGACCGATTTGCCGGTCCCGCCCTTGGGCGAGAATACGGTTGCGATCCGCGCCCGCGAGCGCTCGGCGCGGCGGCGTGCAACCGTCGTCGCGAGCTTGCGTGCCGAGAAGATGACCGCCTCCGAGGGTTGCGGCAGGATCAGGACATCCGCCAGCTCGGAGTCGAGCGCCACCTCGAGCAGTCCGGCCGCGCCCGGCGGCGCGAGCAGGACGACCGGTGCGTGCGAGTGCTCGCGAACCTGCGCGAGCTCGTCGCGGTGTGCCGAGCCGGACGACGCGTGTACGACCACGTCTGCCGCGTCGAGCGACTCGACGAGCTCGATGCCCTCGCCTGTCTCGATCGCTGCGCGCAGCGCGCGTAGGTCGTCCCAGGAGCCGCTGAGTGAGAGCTTCAGCATCGGGCTCAGCTCCCCGCGACGATCGACGCCGCTGTCGTCGGGCTCACGTTCGAGCTCGTGCCCTTGGCCGCGGGCCGGATCGAGAACGACCAGTTGCCGTTCTGCATGACGTAGAAGAGCTTCTGCGCCTGCGCGTCGGTGAGCTCGATCGTCGCCGAGACCTGGTCGTTCGTGGACGGACTTGACGAGCCGGCCGCCGGCGCGTGCAGTACGAGCAGGTTGCGCAGAACCGTCACCACCGTCGGCGTCTGGCTTTCGCCCTCGTGGACGGAGGCGACGACATCGATGTGGTCGCCGTCCTGGAGCGTCCCGGCGAGCAGCTGATCGGGATCGCCCGGCACCTGGAGGATGCGGTCGGCGCCTCGCAGCTCGGAGCGGTAGCCGACTGCGCCGCTCGGGCCGAACCGCGCGGCAACGATCTGCTCGCCCTTGTAGACGGGCTGGATCGCGACCTCGCCGGCGAGCGGACGCGCGTTTGCGAGCGAGTCGGGGCCGACGGCTGCGAGCGCCACGCGACGCAGCGCGATCGCGCCGGAGGCGAGGGCCTGCGAGGCAGGCGTGCCGACGGCGATGTCGCGCGTGGCCACGAGCGTCGGCGCGGTGCGGCCGACGGCCGCGTGCGCGCCGCCCTTGCCGTGGGCGACGTACAGCAATGTGAAGACTCCGGCGAGCACCGCCAACACGGCGGCGAGCGCGACGTTGTGCGGATGGGATCGTGTCCCCGCCATTAAGACCCCTCCCTGAGATCTATTCGATGCGCTCCGACATGGAGCTCGAGAGCGGAACGGTGACGACGTTGAGGCCGAACACCGAAATCGTGTAGTTGGAGCTGGCAGAAACGGTCACCGTGGAGCCCGAGCTCCAGTCCGGCGACGGTGTCACTTGGATGGTCGAGCCGCAAACAAGGCCGAGCGTCGGAGCAGCAGCCTCGACCGCGTTGCACGCGGGCGTCGGGCTGGCCGCGTCGCTGCTCACCGCCGCGACACGCGCGCCCGCGCGCACGGCGTCGGTGAGCGTCAAGTAGTGGTTGAACGCGATCCCGAACTGCACGATGCCCGTGACGACCATCAGCAGGATCGGGAGGACGAGGGCGAACTCGACGATTGCCTGTCCGCCCTCGTCCCGGAGCCGGCTCAAAGACCGCTGGTGATGTTCGCGTACAGACCCTTGAGGGTCGACTGCAGGCCAGTGGTGCTGGTGAGCACGACAGCAACCGCGACGACGAAGCCGAGCACGATCGCGTACTCCGCGACGCCCTGACCCTCCTCCCGCCGCAGGCGAGTGTACGCATCCAGCAGCAGCAAATTGATCCGATCGAGCATTCTGGGTGCCTCCTGGCGTCTCCCGACCGCGTTCCGGCTCTCCACCGGCGATGGCATCGAGGTCGCGGGCGGGCGCCAGGATCATGCGATCCGAAGCTGCGCCCTGTGGTGCTCCCGACGTGCCCTCAACCGCCAACGTGTCCCCCCGGAAAGTCGCGGTCTATTACGTGTCGGCCGATAAACGCCCGAGTTGCAACCGGGGATACGGCCAATTGCGATATTCGTTTCTCTTACGTTTTTCAACTCATAAAGACTAGGATGGCCGTGTGTGCGGGATCTGCGGGATCGCGTCTTCCGAGCGCGACGTCGACCCCGAGCGGCTGGCGCGCATGGCCGCGACGCTCCGCCACCGCGGCCCCGACTCGGAAGGAACGCACCTCGACGGCGGCGTCGGGATCGCCGCTCGGCGTCTCGCGATCATCGACCTGACGGGCGGCGACCAGCCGATCGCCAACGAGGACGGCACCGTGGTCGTCGTCCAGAACGGCGAGATCTACAACTACCGCGAGCTGATGCACGAGCTCGAGCGCGCCGGCCACCGCTTCCGCACGCGGTGCGACACCGAGGTGCTCGTCCACGGCTACGAGGAGTGGGGCGCGCGGCTGTGGGAGCGGCTGCGCGGGATGTTCGCGGTCGCGGTCTGGGACGCGCGCGAGCGGCGGCTCGTCGTCGCCCGCGACCGCTTCGGGATCAAGCCGCTCTACTACCGCGACGCCGGCGGCGAGCTCTCCTTCGCCTCGGAGCTCGACGCGCTGCCGCACGGCGACGTCGACCTCGACGCGCTCGACGCGTTCCTCGCGTTCAACTCGGTGCCAGGCCCGCTCTCGATCTTCGCGGACATCCGCAAGCTGCTCCCCGGCCACATGCTCGAATGGCGCGACGGACGCGTGACGATCGAGCGCTTCGCGCGCACCGGCCCGCTGCCGGCGCGCCACGGCGAGGACGAGGCCGAGCTCATCGAGGAATGCCGCGCCCGGCTGCGCGACTCGGTGCGCGCCCACCTGATCGCCGACGTCCCTGTCGGCGTGCTGCTCTCGGGCGGCGTCGACTCGGGCGCGCTCGCGGCGCTTGCCGCCGAGGAGTCGTCCGAGGCGGTGCGCACGTTCTCGATCGGCTTCGAGGAGCAGTCGTTCGACGAGCTCTCCGGCGCGCGAGCGGTTTCCGAGCGCTACGGGACGGTCCACCGGGAGCTCGTCCTTCGCCCCGACGGCGCCCTGCTGCTCCCGGCGCTCGCGGAGGCGTTCGACGAGCCGTTCGCGGACTCGTCGGCGCTGCCGACGTACCTCGTCTCGCAGCTCGCGGCCGAGGACGTGAAGGTCGTCCTGTCCGGCGAAGGCGGCGACGAGCTCTTCGGCGGCTACTACACGTACGTCGCCGACCTGCTCGCCGAGCGGTTCGGCGGGCTGGCTGCGGCGGCGCGGCCGCTCGCCGAGCGGTTGCCAACGTCGACGCGCAAGGTGAGCTTCGACTACAAGGCGAAGCGCTTCACGCGCGCGGCGCATCTGCCCCCGCTCGAGCGCCACCACGGCTGGAAGGAGATCTTCTCCGCGGACGCCCGCGCCGAGCTGACCGGGCGCGCGAACGGCTTCGATCCGTTGCAGACGTATCGCACCCGCTTCGCGGAGACGGAAGGACACGAGCTGGTGACGCGCCTGCAGGACGTCGACTTCGGCCTCTACCTCGTCGACGACCTGCTGACGAAGACCGACCGTGCGTCGATGGCGTGGTCGCTCGAGGCGCGCGTCCCGTTCATGGACACGGTCGTCGCGAACTTCGCGTTCTCGCTGCCGGTGCGCCACAAGGTGCGCGGGCTCTCGAAGAAGCGCCTGCTCCGGCGCGCGGTCGAGCCGCTGCTGCCGCGCGAGGTCGTCCACGGTCGGAAGCGCGGCTTCTCGATTCCCGCAGCGGCGTGGCTGCGCGGCGAGCTCGAGCCGTTCGCACGCGACACGCTCTCGGCCGACACGCTCCGACGCCAGGGCTTCTTCCGCCACGACGCGGTCGAGAGGCTGATCGACGCGCACGTCGCCGGCCAGGAGGACCTGTCGCGGCAGCTGTGGGGGCTGCTCGCGTTCACACTCTGGCACGAAGTGCACGTCGAAGGGATCCGCAGGGACGCTTCGCTGGCGGCCGCCGTATGAGGGTGTGGTGCGACTTCACCGCGAGCGCACATCCGCTGGTGTTCCGGCCACTGGTCGAGCGGCTGCAGGCGCAGGGGCACGAGGTGGAGATCACGGCGCGCGACTACGCGCAGACGCTGCAGCTGATCGAGTCGCACGGGATGACCGCAACCGTGATCGGCCACCACGGCGGCCGGTCGGCGCTCGGCAAGGCGCGGCAGATGCGCGCACGGTTGAAGGCGCTGCGCACGTGGGCGAAGCCGCGCGAGTTCGATCTCGCGCTCGCCCACGGCTCGCACGAGCTGACGATGACGGCGCGCCGTCTCGGCATTCCGAGCGCGACGACGTTCGACTACGAGTGGGCATGGCTGCAGCATCAGCTGGGCTGTCGCGCCGCGACGCGTGTCGTCGTCCCGGAGTCGATCCCGCCGGAGCGACTCGCGAAGTACCGGGCTGTGCCGCCGAAGCTCCAGCAGTACCCGGGGCTGAAGGAGGAGTACTACCTCTCCGACTTCGAGCCCGACGACGCGGTCCTGCGCGAGTTCTCGATCGAACCGGCCCGCGTCCTCGTCGTGCTGCGCCCGCCGCCCGACGTGTCGCTCTACCACCGCCACTCGAACCCGCTGTTCCCGCAGACGCTCGAGCACCTCGGGCGCTCGGCGGACGTGCACGCATTCGTGATCCCGCGTACGGAGGACCAGCGGGATTACGTCAAGTCGCTCGACCTGCCGTCGGTGATCGTTCCCGAGCGCGCAGTCGACGCGCAGAGCCTGATCGCGCTCGCCGACCTCGTCGTCTCCGCGGGCGGAACGATGAACCGGGAAGCGGCGGCGCTCGGTGTTCCCGTGTACACGACGTACGGAGGACGGCTCGGCGGCGTCGACGAGCAGCTCATCCGAGAAGGACGATTGCGCCCGCTCACCGATCCGCGGGCGCTCGACCTGCACAAACGCGAACGCGGCCCCGGCGAGCGCGAGCGCCGCGACCCGCAGCTGATGCTCGACCTGCTGCTCTCCGCGCTCGACGGCTGAGCCCCACGCTGTCTCTCAGCCGAAGAAGATGCCGCAGCCTCGACCGTGGAGAGCGGCACCGAAGGCGAAGAGAAGCGCCACGCCGCTCACCGCGAGCGCAGCGGGGGGAGCCAGTAGCGACCACCATCGCCGCCCGGTCAGATCGCGAATCACCACGATCGTGAGCACGACCCACGCGACACGCCACGCCTCGAGGCAATCGCGGGAGAACCCGCTCGCCGTCTGGCCGGAAGCGCAGCCGCTCGGGAACCACCGCGCGGCGATCCAGAACAGGGTGGCGCTGACACAGACTGCGACCGTCGCAGCGACGGTCAGCCGGGACGTGTATCGGAGCACGGCCTGAGCCAACACCCGCAGGCCCGGCGCGTCGAGGGGTGACGTCGCCGAGCGGCGGCTCTGCGTCGATGAGCGGCCTGCCTACAGCAGCGCGAGGACCTCGTCGCCGTAGCGCTCGAGCTTGGCCGGGCCGACGCCGCTGATCTGCGACAGCTCGCCGAGCGACGACGGGCGCGCCGCGGCGATCGCGTGCAGCACCGCGTCGTGGAAGACGACGTACGGCGGCACGTTGTCGGCCTTGGCGCGTTCGAGGCGCCACTCCTTCAGGCGGAGGCCTTCCTCGGTCCAAACCCGGGAACTTGGTTCGGCTCTTCGAGCCGAACCAAGTTCCGTGAGCTCTCCGAGAAACCGTGACGGCTTGCCGGACCAGCTGAGCCAGAGGACGCGCTTCGCGCGCGTCAAGCCGACGTAGAGGAGCCGCCGCTCCTCGGCGAGCTCGTCCGCCGTGCGCGCCTGTTTCGACGGCAGCTCCTTCTCCTGCAGGCGCGGCAGGAACACCGCTTCGAACTCGAGCCCTTTCGCGCGGTGAAGCGTCAGCAGGTTGACGCCGTGCGCACCGTCGCCGCCGGGCGAGAAGCGCTCTCGCAGGTCGGCGACGTACGCGCTCGCGTCACCGTCGAACTCCGACGCGAGCGAGACGAGCAGCCCGAGATCCTGCTGCCGCACGAGCTCGCGTTCGCCGAGCTTCGCCGGCGGCTGCTCGAGCCAGCCCGCCTCGAGCGCCCAGCTCCGCACCGTCTCCGCTGCGGGAGCACCTGAACGTTCCAGCCGCCGGCAGAGCCGCCGAGCCGCGTCGCGCTCGAGCAGCGACGCGCCCTGGAACGGGATCCGCGCGTCGTGCAGCAACAGCTCGAAGTCCGTCAGCCGCGCGTTGGTGCGGGCGAGGATCGCCACCTCCTCGAGCGGACAGTCCAGCGCACGGATCGCGGCGACGATCGCCGCACCCTCGTCCTCGGGCGAGGGGTAAGGCCGGATGACCGGCTCCGGCCCGTCCGGGCGCACCGCGCGCAGCGCCTTCTCGGCGCCGCCGAGGTTCGGCACGAGCCTGTTCGCGAGCGCGAGCACCTGCGGGCTCGAGCGGTAGTTCTCCTCGAGCCGCACGACGAGCGCGTGCGGGAAGCGATCGGGAACGCCGAGCAGGTGCTCGGGCCCTGCGCCGGTAAAGGAGTAGATCGACTGGTAGTCGTCGCCGACGACGCAGAGGTCGTCGCGCTCGCCGAGCCACAGGTCGAGCAACGTCTGCTGCAGCAGGTTCACGTCCTGGTACTCGTCGACCGTGAACGCGCGGTACTGCGCGCGGAACGTCTCGCGCGCATCGGCGTTCTCGCCGAAGACCTGCACGGTGAGCTCGAGCAGGTCCTCGAAGTCGATCACGCCCTCGCGCCGCTTGCGCTCCTCGTACTGACGGTAGACGCGCTGCATCAGATCGAGCGGGATCGGCGGCTCGCGGTCGTCGTACCGGTCCGGCGGGATGCGGCGGTTCTTCGCCCACTCGATCTCGGTCGCGAGGTCGCCCGCAGGCCGGAACTTGAACGGCGCCGGCAGCCCGTTCGCGATCTGCCTCAGCCACAGCGCCTTCGACGGCAGGATCGTCCCGACGCGTTCCGGCGCGAAGTGCCGCAGCTGGCGCAGTGCGGCCGAGTGGAACGTCGACGCGCGCACGCCGGAGACGCCGAGCGCGGCGAGCCGCGCTTTCAGCTCGCCCGCCGCCTTGTCGGTGAACGTCACCGCCATGATCTGCTGCGGCGCGAACGCACCGCTCTGCACCTGCTGCGCGATCCGCCGCGTGATCGTCGTCGTCTTCCCGGAACCGGCTCCGGCGAGGATGCACACAGGCCCGCGCGCCGCTTCGGCGGCGCGCCGCTGCTCCGGATTCAGGCCGTCGAGGGGATCCATCGTGCCACGGTACCGGCGCCTTCGGCGAACACCCGTGACATCAGCGTGCCAGATCGCCCACTGCGTCGGCCAATGCATTGGCGTAGTGCGACATCAGGACTTCGACTTGGTCGGGATCGACCGCTAGTGCCAGCGCGCGCTTGGCCATGGCGACTCCATCTGCCCGCGAGCTCCCGAAGGCTTCCAAAAGGTATGCCACTCCGATGCGGGTGACCTCGCCGGCGACAGGATCCGCGAGCAATCGTTCTAACGATTTGCTCAGATCAGCAACAGAGGACGCCGCCATAAGCCGGTAGACGTCCGCTGCATCCTTATCGTCAATTCTTTCCGTTCGCCCTCGATTGACCCGCTCGTAGATCTTGTGCGACTTGGCAACGAGGAGCGCGGCGATCCCTGCCACCTTGACGTGAAACTCGCGCGGATCATCCGCGTCCAGGGCAGAGATACCCATCGAGTCGTTGTCGATAAGAGCACCTTCCAGCCCACGAGCGCGTCGGGCTGCGCGCTTCCCGTGCCCCTCGAGCCGGGCACCACGTGACCCAGCGCCTGCCATCTCCTCGGGGACTATTAGGTCAACCGGGATAACAGTTTTGCTCCCGTTCACTTCGACCTCGGTAACCCAGGATCCCGGCTCGGGAGAACCCTGGTTGAGCCACAGGGAGAAGCCGGCGCCCTTCATCAGTTCGCCAATCTCGGGCTCTTGCCCGAGCCTGTCCGGGTCGACCGCGAGGTCACTGTCAGTTGTGTAAGGAGCGACGCCAATGTTGATCGAGCCCGTGCGCAGGTAGACCGCCTGGGCGCCGCATATGACGAGTGCATCTTGATGCTTCGTCAGCGCCTCAAGCGCATCGAGGAGGACTCGTCGCGCGGCGACATAGAGTGGCGACAACTCAGGCCGCTGCATCAGCTCACCGACTCGGGCAAGGTGGGTAGGCGCCACAGCATCGGGTTCTGCATCATCCAGGACATCAACGCCTGCGCCTCGGCGGGCATTCGGCCAGGCCCGGTGAGACAGTCGACGGCCACTTGAGCGGCGGCTGCGTAGGTAGGTTCGGACACAGCCGGTGATGTTGTGCGGTCAAAGACAACTGGATCGAAGGGTCGTAGGACGACAACGTTTGCGCCTCGATCCGTTCTGATTGGATTGAGATCTCGCACGAAGCTCTCGTCGTCTGCGTACGCCATGAAGATCGCAGGCTCGGCGACTGCAGCAATACGGCTCGCAGCGAAAGAACCAGTAACAACGACGCGATCGGCGCCAACTGCAGCGCGAAATGCCGCTTGTGGGCCCGAAGGGATCAAGAGCGATATCGCGCGATTCGACTCGAGCACGTCATACGAACGCGACCATCGTTCGATCAACGCCTCGACGTTCACGTTCAGAACCTCACCCCTTGGGCTCCGATCGATCAGAGCTTCCTCATCAAGCGAGGCGAGGATCTGCGAGACGTAACCGGGATTCAGACCGGCGGCGGCGGCCACATCCCGCACCCCGTAGGGCGGCTTGACATCCAGCAGGAGGCGGATCAGACGGTAAGCCTTGGGACCCCGTAACCGGCTCCGGGCTCGCGGAGTCCGGTACGGATCACGATTCGCTCCTACCGACTCGATGAACACCGCGGGTTGATCGAGGACGATCCGAGCGTTGCCCGTTAAGTCCAGGTAGTTGAAGTTCTCTTCACGGAGAAGTTCGCGCGTCCGAGGACTCAGCCAAGGAGCGACTACGAGAATGCCCACATAAGGCGTAAGGCTTCGGAGCGTCCCGCCGACCCCTCGAAGCAGACGCGAGACATCTCGTGGAGCAAACGTCGACCGGACTTCAATAGCCAAGGTCGCAAAGATCCCGGGGCTGCGTATCTCCACGATCTCGTCAACGACAGCGCGCCCGTCCTGAATCGCCGGCCTCGACTCCACTGACCAGTTCTTCGGGAGTTTCGTTCGCAGCCACTCTTTCGCTTGTTCAAACAGCTCCCGCTCATCGAGATTGTTTGGGGTTACAGCCATGTTTGCTATGTTAGCAAACGATTCCTATGCGCCGGAATGTTTGTGATTTCGCTGTGTTTGCCGTATTCGCAAACACCCCTAAGCCTCAACCCTGCCCGAGACATCGGGATGACCAAAGCGCTAGAGACTCTGCGCCGACAGGAGCTGCCCGCCGTCCTCGGCGTGCACGGCCGCGCCGCCCCAGCCTGCCTCCGTCGCGAGCGCGACGAGCTCGGCGTCTTCGTGGAAATGCCCCAGCGAGGCGAGCGGCTCGGGCGCAGCGGGCGTGCCGCGCAGCTCCGGCGCCGTCGTGTAGACGGCCAGCCGTGCCTCGGGCTGCGCCACGCGCAGGCATTCGCGCAGCACGCGCACCGGGTCGGCGAAGAAGAAGAACACGACCGACATCGCGATCGCGGTGAACGTGCCGTCTGCGAACGGCAGTGACTCGGCCGACGCGACCAGCACCTCCGCGCCAGGCGCGGTCTCGCGCGCGAGCGCGACCATCTCGTCGCTGTGGTCGATGCCGGTCACGCGTGCGCGCGCCGCGAGCGCGTCGCGGAGCAGCAGGCCACCGCCGCAGCCGACCTCGAGCAGGCGGTCGCCGGGACCGAGCGCGAGCGCGTCGAGGATCGCGCGGCGCGCCCAATCGTGAACATCCTCCGCACCGTAGGTCGCACGCGCACGCGCGCCCGCAGGCTTCCGCGCGACGCGGTCGGTCAGCCAGTCGATGAACGCGTCCTCGCCGAGCCCGGACGCAACCCAGGCGTCCCAGTCCTCGTCGCCGAGCCCGAACTGCGCCAGCGTGGCGCGCGGGTCGCTCAATGCATCGTGTCTTCGAGCACTGCCTCGGTGCCCATGCGCCGCGGCTCCTTCAGCATGGCGCCGAGCTTCGCGACGGCGTCGAGCGTCGCGCCTTCGTCGACGAGGCGCTCGAGGTCGGCGAGCGACTGGTCGAGCCAGTCGTGGTCGATCGCGGCGCGCGCGGCGCGCATGATCTTCGGGTGCGAGGTCGGGCCAACCATCTCACCCTCGTTCCACAGCACCTCGTGCACCTTCTCGCCGGGCTTCGCGCCGGTGAACACGATCGGGATCTCCGACTCGTCGCGGCCCGACAGGCGGATCATCTGCTTGGCGAGATCGAGGATGCGTACGGGCTCGCCCATGTCGAGCACGTAAACCTGTCCGCGGCCGCCCATCGCACCCGCCTGGACGACGAGCGACGCCGCCTCCGGGATCGTCATGAAGAAGCGCGTCATCTCTGGGCTCGTCACCGTTACGGGACCGCCGCGCTCGATCTGCCTGCGGAAGATCGGGATCACGGAGCCGGACGAGCCGAGCACGTTGCCGAAGCGAACCGCGACGAAGCGCGTCTCGACGTCCTCGCGCAGAGCGAACGACTCGATGATCCACTCGCACACGGCCTTCGTCTGCCCCATCACGTTCTTCGGGTTCGCGGCCTTGTCGGTCGAGATCAACACGAAGCGGTCGATGCCGGCCTCGATCGCGACCTCGGCGAGCGCGCGCGTGACGAGCACGTTGTTGCGCACGCCTTCGAGCGGGTTCGACTCCACCATGCTCACGTGCTTGTACGCGGCCGCATGGAAGAGAACCTCAGGGCGGTACCGCTCGGAGACCTCGCGCATCTTGCTGCGGTCGCCCGCGTCGGCGAGCACGGCGATGCCGGCGGTGAAGTCGCGCTCGTCGACCAGCTCGCGCTCGATCTCGAACAGCGCCTCCTCGCCCTTGTCGACGAGCACCAGCTGCGCGACACCGAGGCGAACGAGCTGCCGGCAGAGCTCGGAGCCGATCGAGCCGCCGGCGCCGCTGACCATGACGACGCGTCCCTGCACGTACGACGAGACGAGCTGCAGGTTGACCTCGACCTGCTGCCGTCCGAGGACGTCCTCGACCTGCACCGGGCGGATCTGCCCCGCGAGGTTCAGATCGCCGGCGATCAGCTCGTGCAGCCCCGGCAACGTCTTCACCGGGATGCTCTCGGCGCGGCACGCCTCGACGATCCGCTGGCGCACATCACCCGGCGCGGACGGGATCGCGATCAGCACCTCGTCCGGCCGGTTGTCGCGCAGCACGTGCGCCAGGTCGGCGGTGGTGCCGAGCACGCGCACACCGTGGATGCGATCGCCGCGCTTGCGCGGGTCGTCGTCGACGAAGCCGATCGGCGTGTAGTGCAGCTGCCGGTTGCGCTGCATCTCGCGCACCATCAGCTGCCCGGCATCACCGGCGCCGACGATCAGCACTTCCTTGCCGTGTGCGACGAGGCCGCCCTGCGGGCGTTCGATCAGCGAGCGCGCGAGCAGGCGGGAGCCGGCAATGAACGCGAGCAGCAGCAGGAAGTCGACGCCGGCGATGCTGTGCGGCAACCGCGACGTGTGCGTCGGCGGGAACGCGTAGAGCACGAGGTACGTGATCGCGGACGCGACCGTCACGCCGCGTGCCGCACCCCACATGTCGCGCGTCGAGACGTAGCGCCACCAGCGGTTGTAGAAGCCGAAGATGACGAAGGTCGAGAGCTCGATCGCCACGATCAGCGCGACGACCTGCCAGTCGAGCAGGTGCTTGTAGAAGACGGGCGTGCGGACGTCGAAGCGCAGCCAGAACGTGAGCCGCCACGCGAGGACGATCAGGACCGCATCGAAGACGAGCTGCCAGACCCGGTGTCGGTTGACCGGGAAGCGCATCAGTGGCCGGCCCGGTGACGGTCTCGCGTTTCGGGCGAGCGAAAGGCGAGCGATGCAAGGACGCAGGGAGCGTCGGTAGCTGTTGCTACCGACGCGACTGAGGACGCGGCAGCGCGAAGCCTTGCAGCCGCCCGGAACGCACTGACTGTCGCCGGGCCGGCCACCTTAGGACCGGACGAGCTCGGTGGTGCGTTTGATGACCGAGACGACCTCGGTCTGCTGCTCTTCGCTGATCCCCGCCCAGATCGGCAGGCAGATGTTCTCGCGCGCCGCCTTCTCGGTCTCGGGGAAATCGCCTTCCGAGTAGCCGAGGTAGCGGAGCGCCGGCTGCAGGTGCAGCGGCGGGTGGTAGTAGATCGCCGTCGCGATCTCGGCTTCCTTCAGCGCCGCGGCGAGGCGGTCGCGCTCACCCGAGCGGACGCAGAACTGGTGGTAGATGTGCTCGGGGACGTCCTCGGGCGTCTCCGCGATCCCGTCGAGCAGCTCGACGTACCGCGCCGCAGCCTCGCGGCGCTGTGCGTTCCAGTCGTCGATGTGACGCAGGAAGATCCGCAGGAACGCCGCCTGCATCGCGTCGAGGCGCGAGTTGTAGCCGACGTACAGAAACTCCTTCTTCGCCGCCGACCCGTGGAAGCGCAGCATGCGCAGCCGCTGCGCGAGCTCCGCGTCGTTGACGGCGATCAGGCCGCCGTCGCCGAGCGCGAACAGGTTCTTCGTCGGGAAGAAGCTGTACGTCGAGACGAGGCTCTTGGCGATGCCGGGCGCGCCGAACGCCTGCGCAGCGTCTTCGATCACCGGCAGGCCGAAGCCGTTCAGGTCGGGCGCGGGCCGGCCGAAGAGGTGCACCGGCATGATCGCCTTCGTGCGCTCGGTGATCCGCCGCTCGACGTCCGCCGGATCGAGGTTGAACGTCGTCGGATCGATCTCGGCGAAGACCGGGGTCGCGCCGCGGCGGGCGATCGCCTCGGCGGTCGCGTAGAACGTGAACGCCGGGCAGATGACCTCGTCGCCGGGTCCGACCTCCATCGCGTCGAGCACGAGCACGAGTGCGTCGGTGCCGTTCGCGCAGCTGACCGTCTCCAGCACGCCGAGCTTCTCGGCGGCTTCGCGCTCGAACGCCTCGACCTCGGGCCCGAAGATGAAGCGCCCGCTCTCGAGCGTCGAGGCGAAAGCCTCTTTCAGCTCGGGGATGAGCGGCGCGTACTGCGCCCGAACGTCAACGTGAGGGATCGCCATGGCCGCGTCGTAGGGTACCGCGCCGCAGCACCCAGTACGCCGCCAGGAGGATCGCGGCCGCCACGACCAGGTAGTCGACATACCGCAGATCGTGGCTCGCGGAGTGCCAGCTCGAGCCGACCGCCCAGCCGATGCCGCCGACCGCGGCGCAGAAAACGACGGTTCCGACGGCCGCGAGCGGCAGGAGCTTCCGGAGCGGCCACTCGAGGATCCCGGCGGGGAGCGCCACGAACGAGCGAATCACCGGGCAGGCGAAGCCGAGCGGCACGGCGACGTTCCCGAACCGTCGAAACCAGCGCTCGGCGCGGTCGATCCGCTCCGGGGTCGCGTGGAGCCAGCGTCCGTGCCGCTCGAGCAGCGGGTGGCCGCCGTAGTAGCCGAGCGCCCAACCGAACACCGCGCCGAGCAGGTTCGCCACCACCGCCACGACGACGACCGCGAGGTAGGCGTGGAAGCCGGAGCGGAAGTGGGCGATGTGCCCGGCGAGGGCGCCCGAGGCGAGCGCGCCGCCGTAGACCATCGTCAGCTCGCTCGCCGCCGGCAGCACCGCCGACACGAACATCAGCACGAAGACTGCGACGAGGCCGTGGTTTCCGACGAAGGACGTCATCTCAGCCGCGTTTATACGAGAACGGGACGCTCAGGTCGGAAGTACCGACGCTGCTCGTCACGAAGACGTGCGCGACGTACGTGCCCGCATACGCCCGCGTGCCCGTCGTGAGCGTGCCGTCCCAGGTCAGTGACTGCGCACCCGCCTGCAGCGACGCGGTCGGCAGCGTCTCGATCACGATGCCGCTCTGCGTCTCGACCTGCAGCTTCACCGTCGCCGGCCGCGAGAGCGTGAAGCGAATCGCGGCGGTGCCGGTTGCGACCTTCGGCGCGGTCAGCCCGGAGAGCGTCGTGTCGTACCGGAACGTGCGGTCGATCGTCGACGTCTGGCCGGTGTCGTCGGTGGCGGTCACGTTCCAGTGCCACGTGCCTTCGACGGTGAGCGCAGGCGCGGTGAACGTGTACGAGCCCGGCACATGTTGCACCGCGTTCTCGAGCACGTCACTCGTCCCGTCGGGCGCGACGAGCTTCGCCGTCACGGTCGACGGGCGAACGATCTTGTACGACAGCGGCTCGGTCGTCTGACCCGGGTCGCCGTTCACGACCGGCACCGGCAGCGCGGAGGCGTAGACGCCGAAGTACTCGACGAGCAGTCCTTCCTTCACCGGCTGCTGCCCGGCGCTCGGCCGGTCGAGCAGCTGGCCGTCGAACGCCTCGGTGACCGCAGTGCCCGACCCGACGGCCGAGGCGGTGACGGCGCCGAGCTGCGTCATCGTCTGGGCGAGCTCGAAGGTCGACAGGCCGCTGCTGTAGCCCGGCTGGTCGCCGTCGACGGCGACGAGCACGATGCGGCCGTCGGCGAGCTGGCCGATCCCGGCCCGCGGCGAGCGCGCCGTCACCTGCGCGGTCGGGAACGCCTCGCCGCTTCGGAAGACGGGCTTGCCGTTCTTCACGATCTGCGGCCCGCCGCCGATCCCGGCGACGACCCCAGGCCACGAGGGCTGGGTGATCAGGCGCTCGGTCGTCCTGGTGCCGACCGGCGCCTCGGCCTGCAGGTGCGGCGCGGCCGCGCCCGTCGCCATCAGCACCGCGCCGTCCGGTGGGATCGCCTCGCCCCCGCCGCTGCCGGTCGCCGTCACGGTCGCGCTCAGATCGGTGTTCGGGACGGCGGACGGGAACGGGTCGAGCACCACGTCGACCGAGCCGCTCACCTTCGGGGCCGCCGCGCCGTACGCCGGCGTGAAGAGCGCCGTGTCGCCGGTCGCAGGTACGTCGTTGATCTCGTTCAGCGGCCGGCGCTGTCCCGTGCCCTGCCACGTCGCGAAGAGCTTCAGGCGGTCGACGTGCAGCGTGCCGCTCGTGTCGACGCCGATCGACGAGCGCGTGCCGTACGGCGTGTGCTCGAGCGCGCCGTTCTGGATCACCGTCCCCGCCGGCACACCGGTCTTCGCATCGAAGAAGTCGCCGTTGATCCCGGCGACAGTGGCGAGCGACGAGACGCTCTCCTCGATCTGGGTCAGCTTCTCGGGGCCGCCCGTGATCGCGCCGAGGCCGAGCACGGGCGCAAGCTGGTAGAGGCCGCCCGGGCGCGGGGCTGTCAGCACGTCGACGACGACCGGGCCGTTCGGCGTGAACTCGACCGTCTTCTCGAAGGTCACGCCCGGCATCAGCTCCGTGCCCTGGGCGTGCGCAGGCGCTGCGAGCACCGCGGAAACCAGCGCAACTGTCGCGACGCGGCGCAGCATGACCCGCGGCCGAGCGTAGCGGACGGGCCAGACCCTCCTTACGTCCCTCTTACGTTGCCTTAGCCCCCTGCCCACCGGTTCCGCCCAGGGTTTGGACCACTCACCGTTCGAATGGAGGACTCCATGCGCAAGTTGCTACTCGCGCTCGTCGGCCTCGTCGCGCTCGTCGCGGCGGGCGTCGCCGTCGCGCATGGGGTCGAGGGCGCAGGGTCCGCGTCCGCGGTGTCGGGAACCTTCTCGGCAGCCGCGGGCAACGTCACGACCAGCTCGTGCACGACCAGCGACAACAAGTCGATCACCGTGACACGGGGGACGTACACGGGAACCGCCTCGGGCGACGCGGATCTCTCCGGCGCAATCACGCTGCGCACGGAGAGCGACATCAACACGACCGACGACGTCGGAACCGTCACCGGCCGGCTCCAGATCAAGACCGCGAACGGCAACACCGAAGGGATGTTCACGTCGGTCTACAGCAGCGGCTCGCTCGCGGGCCTCGCGACCGGACGCGCCGGCGCGTCGGCGCTGCTCGGGAACGTGTCGGCGACGTTCTCACCGACGACCGGCTTCACGAACGGCAAGATCGGAGGCGGAACGTCGGGCGGCGCCGCTGTCGAGCTCTCACGTGGCGGATGTCAGGGGTCCTCATCCGGCACGGACCGCAGTGAGGCGTTCGGCTCGATCTCCGCGGTGTCGAGCTCGCAGATCACGGTCGCCGGGCTGACCTGCTCGGTGCCGTCGAACGTCGACGTCTCGAGCTACAAGACCGGCGACGACGTCGTCATCCAGTGCACGCTCGCGAGCGGTGACACGACGCCGACGCTGACGAAGATCTCGGCGCACGGACACGGATCGTCGGGCTCGTCCGGCTCGTCGGGGTCGCATTCGACCCGGCAGCCGGCCGGCCACGGCCACAAGCACCGCCGACGGTAGGGGGAAGGCGGTTCGGGGCGGCCGGCGGGGGTGCCGGTCGCCCCGGTTACTGCTGGATGCGGACGCCGACGAAGAGCCCGACGACCGCGCCGACCGACCCGAACACGAGCGAGGCGAGGCCCCAGCTGGAGCCGCCCCACAGATCGGGCAGGTAGCCGCCTCCGATCGATCCCATCAACATGCAGATGCCTGTGACTGAACGCATGGGATTTCCCTCGGTGGAGGCCCGGCCGGTCCCGATCCCTCGAATGGGAGCTACAGTCGAAGGCATGTGCCGGAACATCAAGATCCTCTACAACTTCTCGCCGCCGACCTCCGAGGACGAGGTGCAGGCCGCAGCTCTGCAGTTCGTGCGCAAGGTCAGCGGCATGAACAAGCCGTCGCAGGCCAATTCCGCTGCATTCGAGCGGGCGGTGGCCGACGTCGCCGCGGTGACGTCGCGCCTGCTCGGCGAGCTCGTGACGACCGCCCCGCCCCGCGACCGCGAGGTCGAGGCGGCGAAGCGGAAAGCACGCTCCGCCCAGCGCTTCGGCGCAGCGGCTTAACAGAGGATTAAGCGAAGCAGTGCGGGTCGTCTTCGAGACGCACTCGACGAGCGAGGACAACGAGCGCGGCATCGCGACGGGCTGGCTCGGCGGCGCGCTGTCGGACACCGGGCGTGCGCAGGCGCGCGAGCTCGGCGAGCGCCGGCGCGATGTCTCGGCCGTCTACGCGTCCGACCTGAACCGCGCGGTCGAGACCGCGCAGCTCGCGTTTCCCGGCCGGACGGTGCACCTCGACTGGCGACTGCGCGAGTGCGACTACGGCGACTGGAACGGCATGCCGCGCGCACGACTGGACGTCGAGCGCGCTGCACGGGTCGACGTTCCCTTCCCCGGCGGTGAGAGCTGGCGACAGGCGGTCGCCCGCGTCGACGGCTTCCTGGCCGAGCTCGCGACGGACGGCGCGGTCGTGATCGGTCACATCGCGACGCGCTGGGCGTTCGAGCAGCGCTGCCGAGGCCGGTCGCTCGAGGAGCTCGCGGCGGAGGAGTTCCTCTGGCAGCCCGGCTGGGAGTACTCGCTCTAGGTGGTGGTGAAGCCGAGGATCAGCTCCGCCGTCTCGTCGGGGATGTCGAGCTGCGGACAGTGACCGACACCGTCGAGCTCGATCCAGTCCGCATGCGGGAGCTCTGCGCGCCATCGCGCAGCTGCCCCGGGCCACGGGAGCACCCGGTCCTCGCGTCCCCAGACGATGCGCAGCGGGCAGTCGATGCGTGACGCGTCGAGCGGGAAGCGCTCGCGCTCCGACAGCTCGAGCAGCGCCGGCGACTCGCACCGAGCCGCGCCGCGCAGCTGGTGCGCGAGCAGGTCGGCAGGGATGTGCTCGTAGCGAACGGCCGTGAACTCTGTCGCGCGCCGCCGTCCCTCCGGCGTCGACATGATCGAGTCGGCGTAGGGAGCCGCGTTGACGATCAGCTCGCGCGACTCGGTGAAGAAGTCGACGACCTGCGCGTGCTCTACCTCGAAATCGCCCCATCCCCCGGCGGGCGCGAGCGCCACGACCGACTCCGCGCGGCCGCGCTCGGCGAGCTGCAGCGCGATGTAGCCGCCGAGGGAGTTGCCGACGATGTGCGCGCGCTCGAAGCCCGCCTCGTCCAGCGCGTGCTCGACGCCGTCGGCGAGCGTGCCCGGGCCGGGCTCGCCGAGCGGCGGGCCGCCCGCGTGACCGGGCAGCGTCGGCGCGAGCACGTCGTGATGCCGCTCGAGCGCCGGCAGAACCAGCTCCCAGCCGCGCCACGTATCCGTGAAGCCGTGAACGAGCACGAGCGGCGGTCCCGAGCCGCCGCGATGCAGCGAGGTGAACATGCGAGATGATTGTGCCGGGACGACGAACGGAGGCAAGCATGGCTGTGAAGCTCCACCGTTGCGGGAACCTCTGGGTGAAAGTCAGCGTTCACCCCTGCTGGAAGGTGCAGAAGGCGCTCGACGAACAGGGCATCGAGTACGAGGTCGTTCCCGGCCCGTGGCCGAGCCGCAAGAAGCGGACGACCATGATCGAGCACACGGGCCAGCCGCTCTACCCGGCGATCGAGTTCGAGGACGGAACCTGGTACCGCGAAGAGTCGAAGGAGATGGCGCAGACGATCCGCGACG
Organism: Gaiellaceae bacterium; assembly: GCA_035651895.1. Lineage (GTDB taxonomy): Bacteria > Actinomycetota > Thermoleophilia > Gaiellales > Gaiellaceae > PALSA-600. The sequence goes on along the minus strand of DASREW010000001.1, from coordinate 84,139 downwards.
GGAAGCTGCGCGAGAAGCAGAGCGGCTCGGTCTAGTCGGCGTCGGGATCGACGCTCGCCGCGCGCTCGCGCAGCTCTTCGGCCTCCGCCTGGCGCTCCTGCGCCCGCTGAGCCTGTGCCTTCGCCTCGAGCCGCGCCTGCTCGGCCTCGCGCGCCTTCGTGTTCGCGACCTCGCGGTGCTGCTGGGCCTCGATCCGGCGCTGCTCGACCCGCCGCGCGCGTCCCCGCGTCGCAGCCCAGGCCAGTGCGGCGATGACGACGACCGCAACGACGATGATGACGACGATCCAGGTGGTGCTCATTCGATACCTCCTTCTGGCGCCCGCAAGGCAGGTGCTTGCCCGCAACCTGCCGGATGCCAAACTCGACTACTGTCGCCCGCAGTGAGCTGCGTCTTCTGCGACCGCGAGCGGCTCCGCACGCTCGCGGAGGTGTACGTCGAGAACGACCACTGCGTCTACGCGGCGACGCGCGACCCGCGCGACCCGCCCGACGTTCTTCCCGGCTGCGGCGTGATCGTGACGAAGGCACACCGCATCTCGCCGTTCGAGTTCAGCGCCGAGGAGTGGGCGGCCGTGCACGAGCTGCTGCGCGCGGCGAAGGCCGCGTGGGACGAGCGCCTCGCGCCCGACGGCTACCTGATCGCCTGGAACGCGTGCTCCGAGCCGGGGCAGGAGCAGCCGCACGCGCATCTCCACGTCGTGCCGCGCTTCGACGACGAGCCGCTGTGGGATCACGGCGCGCGCTCGGCGATCAAGGTCGCGGAGAACCGGCGACCGGACCCGGCCGCTCCCGGAAACGGCCGCGCGCGCTAGACGGTCGCGCCGGCGGCCGAGACGAAGCGCAGCTCGGGCACCGCGTCGAGCTCGCCGACGTCGTGCGCAAGCTCGAGGAATGTGTAGAGGCCGGCGCGCTCGCGCGGGCCGAACCGGTAGCGCAGCTTCTCGAAGTACCGCGCCAGGAAGCCGGCGGGATAGCCGTAGCGCTCCGCCGACTCGAACGCGAGCTGCTCGGGCTCCTCGCGCGCGAGGCGCAGGGAGGCGACGAGCGCCTCCTCGAGCTCGGGCAGATCGGGGTGCGTGGGCTCCGGCGCTGCCCACACGGCGAACACCATCGGCAGCCCGGTGCGCTCGAGCCACAGCCGGCCGAGATCGTGATGCGGGGTCGGATCCTCGAACGCCGACTTGAGCGCCGCGTCGCCGATCAGCAGCTTCGCCTCGGCGTCCTCGCCGAGCGGAACGTGCTCCGCATCGGGTAGGAGCACCTTCGTCAGCACGACCGAGGTCGCCGACTCGGGCGTCACCGCGACGGTGCGGATGCGCGCGAGCGGCGTCTTCGAGATCAGCTGGATCGACTCGACCGCGCCTTCGCTCGACACGCAGAGGCGCGGCAGCAGCCGCAGTGCGCCGGCATGACGTGCGTACTCGATCGACGAGATCGGCGCGACGTCGAGCTCGCCGGCGACGAGCTGCTTGTTGAGCGCGGTCGGCACGCCGACCACCTCCTCGACGTCGGCCTCGAGCCGGAAGAAGACCGGCGCCATGTTCACGTAGCCGATGCGGCCGAGCCGTAGCCGCTCGTTCATCCGGCGCGATCCACCAGTGCGTACGTCAGCGCTTCCAGCTCCTCTCGATGCGGATGCGCGCCGAGGGCCGCGCGCGCCCGCGCAGCGTAGTCGAGCGCGGCTTCGCGAGAACGTTCGATCGCACCGGTCGCGGCGACGCGGACGAGCGCGCCGTCGAGCGGCCCGCCTGCAAGCGCTGCGCGCACGACGTGATCCTCGCGCGCCGCGAGCAGCAACGGCATCGTCGGCGTCCCGGCCCGCAGGTCGGTGCCGGGGATCTTCCCCGTCTCCTGCGTCTGGCCGGCGCAGTCGAGAATGTCGTCCGCGATCTGGAACGCGAGACCGAGCATGGCGCCGTAGCGGCCGAGCGAGTCGTCGCCGCCGGAGCCGAGCAGGCACGCCGCCTCGAGCAGCTTCGCGGTCTTCAGCGAGCAGCGTTCGAGGTACGCGTCGATCGACGTATCCGGGTCGTTCGTCTGCAGCTTCTGCATCGCCTCGCCGCGCGCCAGACAGAGACACGCGTCGGCGAGCACCTCGACCGCGCGCTCGTCGCCCGCCTCGGCGAGCACCGCGAACGCGCACGCGAAGAGGTAGTCGCCGGCCGCCTTCGCCGCCGGCGCGCCGTACACCGACCAGGCAGCGGGAAGTCCGCGCCGGAGCCGCGCGCCGTCGACGAGGTCGTCGTGCACGAGCGTCGCCATGTGGATCATCTCGACCGCGACACCGGCGGCGACCGACGGCTCGTCCTTCGCCGTCATGAAGCAGAGGAGCGGCCGAAGCCGCTTGCCGCCGGCGGCGAGCGCCTCGCCGGCGACCTCCCGTGCGAGCCCCGGGTACGACGCAACGGCGCGCGCGAGCTCCGTCTCGACCTGCGCCATGTACGGCGCGACACCCGGCGTGGCGTTCACCTGTGCCAACGTCATTCGGCGACTCCGGTGTGGAGCGCGACGATCGAGCCGCCCAGCAGGCGGAAGCGGACGTCGCCGAAGCCGCGGTCGCGCAGGCGCGCAACGAGCGTATCGGCGTCCGGGAACCGCTTCACCGACGCGGGCAGGTACGTGTAGGCGTTCCCGCCCGGCAGCACCTTGCCGAGCAGCGGCACGACGCGGTCGAACCAGAGCGAGAAGAACGGCTTGAGCGCGCCGCGCGGTGTCGTGATCTCGAGGATCGCGAGGCGGCCGCCGGGGCGGAGCACGCGGCGAAGCTCCGCGAGTGCCGCGTCGAGGTCGGCGACGTTGCGCACGCCGAAGCCGACGGTTGCCGCGTCGAAGCTCGCGTCCTCGAACGGCAGCGCGAGCAGGTCGCCCTGCACCCACTCGAGCGGCGCCTTGCGGCGCGCCCGCGCGAGCATCCGCTCCGAGAAGTCGAGGCCGACGACGCTCGCCGCGCCCGCCTTCTTGTCCGCGATCGCCAGGTCGCCGGTCCCGCACGCCGCGTCGAGGACGCGATCGCCGGGACGAACGGCCGCCGCAGCGGCGAGCCGACGCCAGCGCACGTCGAGCCCCGCGGTCATGACGCGATTCATCGCGTCGTACACCGGCGCGATCCGGTCGAACATCGTCCGCACGGCGTCGGGCGCGAGCGTCACCGCGATCCCCCGGTGCCAGGCTCGGCTACGGAAGTGTCGCCAACGCTCCACAGGGACCCCGAACCGGCACAACGGAGCGGTTTCGCGGCGGCGGCGATCGAGCCACGTCCGGTGCCAGGCACCGTTACCGAAGTGTGACGCGCCCTCGTCATTGACCCCACCGTGGAATCAGGGCGTGGTCGAGGCCGATGTGGTCGAGGACGCGCGCGACGACGAAGGCGAGCAGGTCGTCGACCGATTCGGCGCCGTGGTAGAAGCCGGGCGCGAGGAACATGATCGTGGCGCCCGCGCGGCGCAGCGTGAGCATGTTCTCCAGGTGGATCGCCGAGAGCGGCGTCTCGCGCGGGCACAGCACGAGCTTGCGCTCCTCCTTCAGCGCGACCGACGCGGCGCGGTGGATCACGTTCTGCATCGCGCCCGACGCGATCGTCCCGAGCGTCCCCATCGAGCACGGGCAGATCACGTACGCGTCGACCTTTGCCGAGCCGGACGCGTACGGCGCCTTCCAGTCGTTCGGCTCGTACACGGTGACATTCGTGCCGGTGCCCTCGGTGAAGCGGGCGAGCGTCTCGTCGCGCGAAAGGCGCGCGTCGCCGTAGAGCTCGGTCGCGAGGACTTCGATCGCCGCGCCCGAGACGGAGACGCCGACCTCGCAGTCGGCCGCGGCCAGGGCCTGCAGCAGCCGCCGCGCATACGGGGCGCCCGAGGCGCCGGTGATGCCCAGGAACACACGCATGCATCAAGCGTACGCGCGAAGGGGGCTCGGCGGTTGACGGGGCGCGAGGCCTAGTGGGTCTTGACGTCGCCCTTGGAGGCGTCGAGGAAGGCAGCGAGCTGCTCGAGCCGCATCTGGCCGAGGCCTGCAAACGACGGCATGGGCGAGCCGGGATTCACGCAGGCCGGGCACTTGAGGTGCGCGACCTCGAACGCCTCGCCCTTGTTCTTCCCGCCTTCCGCCGTCAGCACCGGCGCGCCCAGGTTGTGGCCGCCGTCGCCGTTGTAGGTGTGGCAGTTCAGACAGCCGGAGACGGCGAACAGCTTCGCGCCGGCGACCGCCTTCGGGTTGTTCGAGAACCCTTCCTTCTTCGCCCACGTCGGCACGTGCCCGAGCAGCTCGGTGCCGAGCGCTTCCTTCGCCGTCGCGCCCTTGTACGTGAGGACGCCCATCGAGATGACGACGAGGATCGCGGCGATGATCGCAACCGGGCGGCGAAGCAACCGCCGCTCCGCGCGGATGTCGACGAACGGGACGGCGATCAGCATCACGAGGAACACCGTCGGCAGGCCGATCGTGCCCAGCAGGACCGAGTTCGGCCACTTGAACACACGCAGCAGATAGAAGAGGAAGTAGAAGTACCAGTCGGGGCGCGGTACGAAGTTGATCGTTCCCGGGTCGGCCGGCTTGTCGTACAACGGGCCGAGCCAGCCCGCCGCCGCCGGTGTGTGATGGTTGCCCGGGGTCGTGTACCGCCAGATGATCGCGAGCCCGACGATCGTCGCCACGACGACGAGCGACATGATCGTGTCGTGGAACATCGCGTACGGGTAGAACGGCTTGCCGCGCTCCTTGACGTCCGTCTTGTACTGCTGGAAGACGCGGCGGCGCTCGACGATGCGGTCGCTCGCCATTAGCGACCGTTCCTGCGCTGCGAGAACCGCGTCAGCCCCTGGCGCTTCTCGGTCGTGACGGCGCCGTTCAGCGGACCGGTGCCGGCCGCTTCCTTCGACCACGGCGGCGACGTCACGCCGAGGCGCACGACGAGATACAGGTGCAGGCCGATCAGCGCGGCGATCGCGCCCGGGATCATCAGCATGTGAATCGCGTAGAAGCGCGACAGCGTTCCTGCGTTGATGTACGTGCCGCCTTGGAGGAACTGCGCGAGGAACGGCCCGAGGAACGGCGCGGTGCCGTTGATGTTGATGCCGACGACCGTCGCCCAGTAGGCGGTCTGGTCCCACGGGAGCAGGTAGCCGGTGAAGCCCTCGCCGAGGCCCATTGCGAGCAGCAGCACACCGATGATCCAGTTCAGCTCACGCGGGTACTTGTAGGCGCCGAAGAGGAACACGCGCCCCATGTGCATGAACATGAGGATGATGAACACCGACGCGCCCCAACGGTGCATGCCGCGCACGAGCCACCCGGCCCACACGTTGTTCGTGATGTTCTGGATCGACTCGTATGCGGAGTTCGGGTCCGGCTTGTAGTACATCGCGAGGATCGAGCCCGTCAGCGCCTGCACGATGAACGCCGTCAGCGTCGCCGCGCCGAGCGTCTGGAACCAGTTCGTGTCGCCCGGGACCTTGCGGAAGAGGAAGTAGCGGACGCCGCCGATCAGCCCCGACCGCTCTTCGAGCCAGTCGACGGGGTACATGATCGTCTGCTGCAGCTGCTCGCTGCGTGTGAGTCTGCGCGTCGCCATCAGTGCGGAGGCTGGATCGGGTACAGCCAGGACTCGATGCCGTTCACGTGCTCACCGGGGAACGAGAACGGCCACTTGTGGATCTTCGCCTGCGCGCCGGTCCCGTCGACGTGCGAGACGGAGAACGGTGCGCCGAGGAACAGCCTGCCGTTGCGGATCGAGAACGAGTAGCGGTCGAGCGCGCGGACCGGCGGGCCGGCGATGCGGTTGCCCTCGGTGTCGTACTGGCCGCCGTGGCACGGGCAGCCGAAGCCGGCGATCGAGATCGTCGGGATCAGCGTGACGTCCTGGAACTGCTTCGTGCCCGCGTTGTTGAGCGGGCCGTTCGGCTGCACCGGGCAGCCGAGGTGCGCGCAGTGGTTCGAGATGCATGTGAAGCTCGGCTGGCCGTTCAGGTCGCCGTTGTAGCGGACGAACGCCGTGCGCCTCGAGACGGTGCCCTGGCTCGCGTCGGAGGTGAACGTCGTGACGACGTACTTGCCTTCCGGGAAGTCGGAGAGCGGCCCGACGTCGTGATCCTTGAAGCCCTGCTTGAGGAACGCGGGCGCGATCATGAACCCGAGCGCGGGCGCCGTGACGAGGCCGCCGATCACGCCGCCGAGACCGAGCGTCGAGAGCTCGAGGAACTTCGAGCGCGGATAGCGGTCTCCCGGCTCGGACGGCGGCATCGCCGGCCCGCCGCGCGGCGCCGGGATGGCGGCGCCGGTCGGGCTCTCAGGCGGAACTGCCGGGACGTGCGTGAGCGCCGTGCCGGCGGTCAGGTCGCGCACCCACATGAAGGCGAAGCCGAGCGCGACTGCCGCGCCGATCCCCGCGACCCACCACGAGACGATCAGCCCGATGAGCAGGACGACGATGCCGACGGCGAAGCCGACCGGCCAGAGGCTCGGGCCCGGAACGTGCGGGTGATCGTCGTGCGGCTCCATCAAAGGCGTGTCGGATTCAACCGGATTCACTTCTTCGCTGCGGCAAGAACCGTACCTACGCCGTACTCGCTCCAACGGCGGTCGACGAGCTCTTTGATTGCGACATCCATCTCTATCTCGGGCGGCCACTCGCGCGTCCCCTCGAGCGGGCCCTTCGCCGTCGCGTCGATTCCGATCTTCCCGCCGACGAACTGCAGGGCCGGCGCGTGGTCGAGGTGATCGAGCGGCCCCTCCGTGATCACGACGTCCCGCTTGGGATCGACGTTCGCGCCGACGTAGAACATCACCTGCGCGTAGTCGTGGACGTCGACGTGCTCGTCCACGACGACGACCCCCTTGGTCAGGCTCAGCATCCCGAGGCCCCAGATCGCGTTCATCACCTTGCGGGCGTGGCCGGGGAAGGCCTTCCGGATCGAGACGATGCAGAGGTTGTGGAACGCCCCGGCGACCGGCAGGTCGTAGTCGACGATCTCGGGGACGGTCATGCGCACGGCGGGCAGGAAGATCCGCTCCGTCGCCTTGCCGAGCCACGCGTCCTCCTGCGGCGGCTTGCCGACGACGATCGACGGATAGACCGCGTCGCGCCGCATCGTCAGCGCCGTGACGTGGAAGACCGGGAACTGCTCGACCGGCGTGTAGAAGCCGGTGTGGTCGCCGAACGGCCCTTCGTCGGTCAGGTCGCCCTGCTCGACGTAGCCCTCGAGGACGATCTCCGCGTGGGCGGGCACCTCGAGGTCGACGGTGACGCCCTTGACCATGTCCACGGGCTCGCCGCGCAGGAAGCCGGCGACCATGAACTCGTCGATGTGCTTCGGCAGCGGCGCACTCGCCGAGTAGGCGCTGATCGGGTCGAGGCCGAGCGCGACCGCGACCTCGAGCCGGCCGTCGCTGAAGAGGTAGTCGGCGCGGCCGTCCTTGTGGATCTGCCAGTGCATCGCGGTCGAGCGCGCGTCGAGCACCTGCAGCCGGTACATGCCGACGTTGCGCTGCCCGTTGCGCGGGTCGCGCGTGATCACCGCGGGCAGCGTGATGAACGGCCCGCCGTCGCCGGGCCAGCACGTCTGGACCGGCAGGCGGCCGAGATCGACCTCGTCGCCGCGCAGCACGATCTGCTGGCACGCACCGCTGCGCACGGTGCGCGGGCGCGAGTCGGCGATCGACTTCAGCGTCTTCAGCCCGCGAACCTTCGCGGCCAGCCCCTCGGGCGGCTGCAGCTCGAGGATCTCCCCGACGCGCGCGCCCAGCTCGTCGAGCGAGCGCACGCCGAACGCGAGGCACATCCGCCGCTCCGTGCCGAACTGGTTGATCAGGAGCGGCAGCTCGCTGCCCTTCGGCCGCTCGAACAGCAGCGCCGGGCCGCCGTCTCGGACGACGCGGTCGACGATCTCCGTGATCTCGAGATACGGGTCGACCTCGGCGCCGACGCGCACGAGCTCGCCCTCGCGCTCGAGGAGAGCGATCCACTCGCGGAGATCGCGGGTCACCAGACTCAGTAGGTCTGGCGGCGGGCGCGCCGGCGCTCGTGCCGCCGGTGGTTCGCCCAGTGCGAGAGCTCGCCGAGCGCGATCACGCCGAGGAAGACCAGCCCGACGATGAGCATCCCGCGGATGACGTCGGTGCCCTCTCTGGCGGCGTCGAAGATCACGGCCGGACTCTATCCGAGTGGCGTTCGAGTGCGCGTGCTACCGCCTCGTCGTCGGGCGTGCCGCCGAGCGCCCGCACCGCGTCGATCCACGCCTCGCCGTCGCCGGCCGCTCCGTCGGCGCGAAGGGCAGCGCAGCGCGCGATCAGCTCGGCCATCGCCGCGACCGCCGGCACACCGCCCGCTTCGGCGATCCGGACGAGCCCGTGGGCGTAGAGGTAGTCGCCGAGCAGGATCGCGTCGTCCGGATCCGGCGAGACGAAGAGCCGCGGGCGCCCGTAGTGAACGAGGTACGCCTCGTACACCGTCTCGAGCCCCAGTTTGAGGTGATCCGGTACGAGCTCCGAGAACACGCCAACGGGCTGGCGCCCGTCGCCGGGGACCAGTGCGGCCGCCCACACCTCGCTCTCGCGAGCCGCCTCAGCGGTAATGGTGGCGAACAGCGTCGATGGTGTGGTCGATGACGTCATCGGTGTGGGCAAGGGAAGGGAACAGGCACTCGTACTGGCTCGGGGCGACGTACACGCCGCGCTCGAGCAGGCTCCGGAAGAGCGCAGCGTACGCCTCGCGGTCGAGCTCCGCGAAGCGCTCGACCGGATCGCTGCGCCCGGCGAACAGGGTGAGCATCGCCCCGACGCGCTGCACACGCCCGAACGGGGCGAGACCGCGCTCGAGCCGCGCACCGATCCCTTCGAGCCGCGCGTAGACCTCGGGATCCCGCAGGCGGCGCAAAACCGACGCGCCCGCGGCAGTCGCGAGCGGGTTCCCCGACAGGGTCCCCGCCTGGTAGACGCTGCCGGAGGGCGCGAGCTGCTCCATCACCTCGCCGCGACCGCCGAAGGCCGCGAGGGGCAGGCCGCCGCCGACGATCTTCCCGAGCACGGTGAGGTCGGCCATCACTCCGAAGCGCTCCTGCGCCCCGCCCCGGGCGACCCGGAAGCCGGTGATCACCTCGTCGAAGACGAGCAGCGCACCCGACGCATCGCAGAGCAGCCGCAGCCCTTCGAGGAAGCCGGGCGCAGGCGGGACGCAGCCCATGTTCCCGGCGACCGGCTCGACGACGATCGCCGCGAGCCCTTCCCCGTAGCGCTCGACCGCCGACGCGACACCGTCGATGTCGTTGTACTCGCAGACGATCGTGTCGGCGACGACGCCGCTCGGCACGCCGGGCGACGCGGGGATCCCGAGCGTCGCGAGCCCCGAGCCCGCGTTCGCGAGGAACGGGTCGGCATGGCCGTGGTAGCCGCCGTGGAACACGATCACGCGGTCACGGTGGGTGAAGCCGCGCGCAAGCCGCAGCGCCGACATGCCGGCCTCGGTGCCCGAGGAGACGAGCCGGACGCGCTCGACCGACGGCACCGCGTCGACGATCTCCGCCGCGAGCTCGACCTCGCGCTCGGTCGGGGTGCCGAAGCTCGTCCCGGCGAGCGCGGCCTCGCGCACCGCCTCGACCGTCTCCGGATCGGCGTGGCCGAAGACGAGCGGCCCCCACGACTGGACCCAGTCGACGAGGCGGCGGCCGTCCGCCGTCTCGACGTACGCGCCGTCGCCGCGCTCGACGAAGAACGGCTCGTCGAGCCCGACACCGCGCATCGCGCGCACGGGCGAGTTGACCCCGCCCGGGATCAGGCGAAGCGCCCTGTTCCAGAGCTCGCTGCGGACTAAAGCCAAGTCGCGAAGTCTTTGGCCCAGTACGTGAGGATGAAGTCGGCGCCCGCGCGCTTGATCGCGGTCAGCGACTCGAGCGCCGCCGCGCGCTCGTCGAGATCGCCGGCCGCCGCGGCCGCCTTCACCATCGCGTACTCGCCGCTCACGTTGTACGCCGCGAGCGGAAGCTGGAATTGCTCCCGGACAGCTCGCAACACATCGAGGTACGGCAGCGCCGGCTTGACCATCAGCACGTCCGCGCCCTCGGCGACGTCCTGCTCGCACTCGCGCAGCGCCTCGCGCACGTTGCCGGGATCCATCTGGTAGCCGCGGCGATCGCCGAACGACGGCGCCGATCCGGCTGCCTCACGGAATGGACCGTAGAACGCGGACGCGTACTTCGCCGAGTACGCGACGATCGGCGTCTCCGGCAGCTGCTCGCGAATCGCGCCGACGCGGCCGTCCATCATGTCGCTCGGGCAGACGACGTCGGCTCCGGCCTCGACGTGCGACACCGCCGTGCGTGCGAGCAGCTCGAGCGACGCGTCGTTGTCGACCTGGCCGTCGTGCCCGATCACGCCGCAGTGCCCATGCGCCGTGTACTCGCAGAGACAGACGTCGGTGAGGAGCAGCAGCTCCGGGAAGCGCGGCCGCAGCGCACGGAGCGCTTGCTGCACGATCCCGTCGTCGATCCACGCGCCCGATCCTTCGTCGTCCTTGTCCTCCGGGATGCCGAAGAGGATCACCGCCTTCACGCCGAGGCGGACGAGCTCTTCCGTCTCGCGCACGAGCGACTCGACCGTGTGGCGCGCGAGCGCAGGCAGCCGCTCGTTCGGAAGCGCGTCGGGCGCGACGAAGAGCGGCATGACGAGGTCGTCGAGCGACACCGCCGTCTCGCGCACGAGGCCGCGCAGCACCTGCGTTCGCCGCAGCCGCCGCAGCCGGGTCACCGGAAAGGCATTCACGACGAAATGGTACGCGCCGGCTCGACCAGCTCGACTTCGACCGGCGGCGGCTCGCCGGACCACGGCTCGAGCGCGATCCGGTCGGAGAAGAACTCCCACACCGCCCGGCCGACGGCGAGCACCGGCAGCGCCGTCAGCGCACCCGGCAGCCCGTAGAGCTCCGCGCCGGCGCCGAGCCCGAAGATGACGAGCAGCGGGTGCAGGCGCAGCGCGTTCCCCATCACCTTCGGCACGACCAGGTGACCCTCGAGCTGGTGGACGCCGAGGAAGAGCAGCGCGACCCACACCGCGGAGAGCGGGTGCACGACGAGCGCGTACAGGAACGGCGGGATCGCGCCGAGCCACGGCCCGAGGTAGGGGATGATCTCCGTCACCGCGACCCACGCGCCGAAGAGCAGCGCGTACTCCTGCCCGTGGGGAAGCAGGCCGACCTCCGCGAGGACCCACAACCCGACTCCCGCAGTCAGGCCGATGATCAGGCTGAGCGCGATCTGCCCGCGCACGTACGACGCCAGCGAGTGCTCGATCGCACGCACGAGCGACCGTTCGCCCGGTCGCGGTGGGAAGCGGCGGTCGATCGCGCGTGCGAATCGCTGCATGTCGATCAGCATGTAGATCGACACGACGAGCAGCAGCACGAGGCTGAAGAGCGTCTTGCCGATCGAGATCGCGGCGCCTTCGACGAACGTCACGATCTTGTGCGTGTACTTGCCGACGTCGCGGCGCTGAACGTCGCGCACGAGGCGATGGCCGCTCTTCTCGACCTTGATCGCCTTGAGGTGATGCGAGTCGAGCCACAGCTGCAGGCGGTCGACGTCGCGATACGCGGAGGTCTGTCCGGACCGGCCGCGAGGATGCGTGAAGTAGTCGTTGAACCTGTTCGCCGCAGTCTTCGTCTGCGAGACGACGGCGGTGGCGATCGCGACGATGACGAGGACGACCGCGCTCGCAAACAGCAGGTACACGAACGCGACCGAGAGGCCGCGGGGGAGCCGGACCCGCTGGAGCGCCAGGACGATCGGGTCGAGCAGGAGCGCGACGAGCGCCGCGACGAGAAACAGGAAGACGACGTGAGCCGCCGCGGTCACGAGCAGCCACGTCAGCACCAGCAGCAGCGGCAGTCCCACCAGCTGAATCCAGCGAGGAATGCGGACCCGCGGCGGGCGGCCGACGGCGCTCACAGGCGCGATGGTAGCCCCGCCGTCATACCGATTCGGGCCGCCGAACTCGACTGGGATTGGCCTTCGTACGGGAATCTGGCGCTCGCTCCCCGGTTGAAAGCCCCGGAGCCGTCCGCTACGGTGCCCCGCATGCCGCCCCCGGTGCCCCACCGGCGGCTGCGCACGGCGCAGCGCCGGCACCTGGAGCGTGAACGGCGTCTTCGCCGTCTCGCTGTCGTCCTTGCGATCGCCATCGTGGCGCTCGTCACCGTGCTCCTGTCCGCGTTCGGAGGCTCGAGCAAGCCCGTGCAGGCACCCGCGCCGGCGTCCGCCGCCCGGCTCCTTCCGGCCGGGCCGCCGTCGCCGGAGATCGTCGCCCGGACCGGCTCGCTGCAGCTCCAGCTGCCGATCAGCCAGGCGCGCGTCACCGCGATCGGCTACCAGGGCGGCTCGGAGGGCGCGCTTGCGCTCTCGCCGCTCGGCGCGCAGGCGAACCAGGGCGCGCTCAAGCGGCTCCTGCACGACATCGTCGGCGGCGCGAGCGGCAGCCCGCGCTGGTACCAGCTCGGCGGCGGCCAGGGCCCGAGCACGTCGCTGCTCGACGTCGGCGCACCGGCAGGCACCGACGTGTACTCACCGGTGGACGGCACGGTGCTCGCGATCACGAAGATCGTGATCGACGGCCGGCCGTACGGCTCGCAGATCGACATCCAGCCGCTCGGCGCGCCGTCGCTCGTCGTCTCGGTCACGCACGTCAAGCCCGACCCGGCGCTCTACGTCGGCGCCTCGCTCACCGCCGGCGGCACCAAGCTCGGCTCCGTGGTCGACTACACGCACGCCGAGCATCAAGAGCTCGCGCGCTACACGAACGATTCGGGGAACCACGTCGCGATCGAAGTGCACGCGTCCGCGACGCTCGGCCTCGACTAGAAAGGCTCGCCTTGAACATCCTGTTCGTCGCCGACGTGTTCGGCGCGCCCGGGCGCCGGGCGATCGAAGAGCGGCTCCCGGCGCTGCGACAGGAGCTCGCAGCGGACTTCTGCATCGTCAACGGCGAGAACGCCGCCGCCGGGCGCGGCATCACGGCGAAGCTGGCCGACAAGCTGCTCGCGAGCGGCGCCGACGTCGTGACGCTCGGGAACTGGACGTGGGGCCAGGCCGGCTTCGCGCCCTACCTCTCCGGCACGGACCGCGTGCTGCGCCCGGCGAACCTCTCGCCGCAGACACCGGGAGTCGGCCTCGCCGTGCACGACGGCGTCGCCGTGATCAACCTGCTCGGCGTCTTCTCGCTCACGCCGTTCGAGAGCCCGTTCCTCGCGGCGGATCGCCTCGTCGAGGAGGCGCGGCGGCAGACACCGGTGATCGTCGTCGACTTCCACGCCGAAGCCACGAGCGAGAAGGTCGCGCTCGCTCGCTACCTCGACGGGCGCGTGACCGCCGTGCTGGGCACGCACACGCACGTGCAGACAAGCGACGCGCGCGTGCTCGCCGGCGGCACGGCCGCAATCACGGATGCGGGCATGACCGGACCGCACGACTCGGTAATCGGAAGCGACGACCACAACGCGATCAAGCGCTTCCTCACCGGCATGCCGACGCGGCTCGAGCCGGCAACCGGGGACGTCCGCATCGAAGGCGCGCTCGTCGAGTGCGGCTCCGACGGCCGCGCTACGAGCTGCGAAGCGATTCGCGTCCCCATTCCGTAGGCCACGCGAGCACGGCGACGAGCGCGACGAGCGCGAGGTCGCGCAGGAACACGACCCACGCAAGGTGGAACTGCAGCGCGTAGGAGAAGTAGCGCTCCGGGAACCACACCTGCGTCAGCACACAGGCGAGGATGAGCACCGCGGTCGCGGCAAGTCCGCGCCGCCCGCGCACGAGCGGCACCAGCGGAACGAGCCAGAGCAGGTACTGCGGCGACAGGACCTTGTCGAACGCCACGAACGCGGCGACGCACGCGGCCGAATAGCGCAGCAGGCGGTCGCGACCGGCGTCGCCACGGGCGAACGCGACCCACAACGAGAGGAGCACGGCCGCCTCGATGCAGGCGAGGACCGCGCCGGCGGTGCCGTGCCCGGCGACGTTCTGCGAGCCGTGCGTGCTGACGACCTGCGGGTGACCGAGGAGAACGACGAGCGACGCGCCGAGGCTCTCGATCTGCAACGGCCGCGACGCCTGCCCTTCGAGGCTGTGCCACATCCCGCCCGGCGAGAGCACGAAGAACGGCACGAACGCGAGCGCGACCACGACGGCGCCGGCAAGGGCGCTCCACGCGCTTCCCCGCCGCCACGACCAGACGAGCGCGAGCGGCACGACGACGATCGGCCACAGCTTCGCGGCCACGGCGGCGCCGAGAAACGCCCAGCCCAGCGTGTGCCGTTGCGACAGCAACAGCGAGAGCGCGCACACGAGAAGCAGCGCGGGCCAGAGGTCGTATCGCGAGAGGATCAGCGAGCCGACGAGGACCGGGGCGAGCGCCGCGAAGTAGGCCGCCGGGCGCGACACCGTCGCGACGACGAGAACGAGCGCGCCGCCGCAGATCGCCATCAGCCACGCGAAGGTCGACGCGTAGCTGCCGACCAGCACCGGCAGGAAGAACATGGGCAGCGCGCCGGGCGGGTACTCGACCGCGAAGTCGCGGTAGGGCACGTACCCCTGGCGCATCGCCGCACCGTAGGTCTGATAGGTCGGCCAGTCGACGAGATCGTGGTGCGCCCAGAACCACGTGTGCACGATCGCCCAGCACGCGGCGAAGAGCCACAGCGCGACGAGTGCGTCAGGGATCGAGCGCCGGTTCAGAGCGCCGAGCGTCACCCGGCAGCGGGGCGATCAGCGCGAGCACGACGAAGGGGTAGAACCACGGTAGGTACGGGTAGTACCAGTGCGTCAGGACGAACTCGAAGCCGACGAGCAGCGCCGCGGTGAGCGCGGCCATCCGCAACGGCGTCCGGCGGCGAGGAACGAAAGCAAGCGCGATCGCGCCAAGCACGAGCAGGCCCTCGGCGATGCGCTGCAGCAGCCGCAGGTTCGGGAGGCCCTTCGCGTGGTACTGGCCCCAGTCCCAGATCGAGAACGGCGAGTCGCGGCCGACCTGGAACCTGATCGTGCGATTGAAGAAGACGTGCAGCGCCCGGATCGGCGACGGCTCGAGGAAGAGCACGAAGAACACGGCGACGGTCGCAGCCAGGAACGCGAGCACGGTGAGCACCATCGACCGCGGCCGCCGCGCCTCCGGGTAGCCGGTCCAGAGCGGCAGCACGACGAGCGATGCGAACTTCGTCCAGGCGGAGACGGCGACGAACGCGCCGCGGGCAACGTCGCTCGTGAGCGCGGCGAATCCCCACACGAGCAGCGCCGGCATGATCGCGTCGTTCGTGTTCGAGTTCGAGGCGTACTGCGTGAACGGCCACGCCGCCCACGCGAATGCCGCCGCCGCCGCGATTCGAGGCCCGCCGAGTCGACGGCCGACGAACGCGAGGCCGAGCATCGCGAGCAGGTCGAACAGGATCGACGTGAAGTGGACCGCCGGCAGCGAGTCCCACTTGTGGCTCCAGCCGAAGATGAGATAGCCGGGGATGTACGCGAGGTATGCGACCGGCCCGTAGGTGTCGCCCAGCGGGTTCGAGGTCTCGCAGTAGCCGTTCGTCTGAACGCGGTCGCGTACCTCGCCCGTCGCATCGGCGGGCCCGCACGCGGGCAGCTTCCCCTCGACGGGGAAGTGGCCGTACGGGCTGTCGCCGCTCATGATCCGGTTCGCGCCGATCACGCCCGAGTAGCCGACGTCGATCACGTTCGACGCGCGGATGTTCAAGCCGACGCGGAAGCCGGCGAGGAAGACGGTCGCCGCCGCCAGCACCCAGACCGGCCACACGGTCACGCCGGGGCTCGGCCGGTCCTTGGCGGAGACCCAGAGGCAGCGCGCGATCAGCCAGAGCATCGGCGGATACGCGAACGGCATCGCCGCGAAGATGTTTCCGTGGTTGAAGAACCACAGCGAGACCGAGAACGAGACGAGCACGAGCAGGTCGGCGTTGCGCACGGTCAGCGGCCGGCGCCAGTCGGCGAGACCGAGCAGGAAGATCGCGCAGAACGCGAGCCAGAGGTACGGGCTGTTGATCTTCGCGCCGCCGAACGCGCCGGGGTAGCCGCGCGCCATCCGCCAGGCGACCTGCGGACCGGTCCACGCCTGCGTCACCGACCCGGACAGGTCGTCGACGTTCCCCGTCGCCACCTCGCCCGCGCGGCCCGAGTACACGTTCACGGTCCACTCACCCTGGGCGTAGCTCGCGTCGACCGTCGGCTTCGGCGGGTACCGCTTCATCCACGCCTTCACCTTCGGGTCGGTCATGAAGCGCGAGATCACCTCGTCCCGGCTCAGGTGCCCGGTCGTCTTGCCGAACGGGACCGGCCCCGCGGGCGTCGAGGTCGTGAAGCCGACGGTCGAGCTGGTCGTGCTCGTCGCGGCATGCGCAGCCGGCACGAGCGCCAGCGCGAGCGCGAGAACTGCGGCGAGCCTCAGCGGCGGAACGACCAGAGCTTGTTCCCGAGGAAGTTCACGGGGACGATCAGCGCGATCGCCAGCGCCTGCGAGATGACCTTCCCCCAGCCGAACCAGTCGAGGAACACGAGCAGCCACAGCTGGTTCACGCCGAGGGCGACGAGCGTGACGACCGTGTAGCGGAAGCCCTGGACGCCGAAGTGCCCCTTCTGGTTCGCGAACGTCCAGTGGCGGTTCCACCAGTAGTTGCTCGCCGCCGACACGATGAACGAGATGACCGCCGCGATGTGCGCGCCGAGCCCCAGCAACAGCGCGTAGATGACGAGGTTGAGGACGTAGCCGGAGACGCCGACGACGCCGAACTTCGCGAGCTGGATCCAGTTGTGCGTGCTGCGAAGGGCGCGCACAGTCCGGGCGGTGAGAGCGGACACGCGGGCGAGGGTACTACGCGGCCCTGAGAGCCTCGTAAATATGGCCCCGGTCGTCGATGCACGGAGAGGTGAGCCCGAGCTCCTGCAGCCGCCGGGAGCGGCGCCGGTAGAAGTCGAGGTCGCGCTCGTCGATCAGCGTCAGCGCCGACTCGATCGCGATCTCCGTCTCGCGCAGCTCCGCGACCGCGAAGGGCAGGAAGCGCTCCGCCTCGTCGCCGCAGACGACCACGAACCCGAGCACCCGGTCCGCCTCGGCGTCGACGAGGATCTGCACCGGACGGCCGATCTCGATCCCGTGCAGGCGGACGCGCAGGCCGAGCAGCTCGGAAGCGAGGCGACCCCTCATCGCGCGGCCGTCCTTTCCTGAGCGGAGCTCTCGGAAACAGCGAAGTGCGAGACGATCGCGCTCTTGATCCCGGTGATCGACGCGGGCGGCGGCCCGAGCCCGACGGTCAGCATCGGCACCTCCGAGTCGGACGCCTCGAGCGAGCCGTGGCTGCCGCCGCCGAGATGGTGCCGTCCGGCGAGGTCGAGCAGCTCCCAGCCGGGCGCGGCCGAGACGAGCACCTCGCCTGCGTTGGGATTGGCGAGCGCCGCCTCGGCGCGCGCTCGTCCGTCGGGCAGCTCGTCGAGCAGCGCGGCATCTTCGTCGCCGTTCCGCCGCGCGACGACCCGGCCGTCTTCGCGGAAGAGCACGACGCCCGCAGCGGGCTCGTCGTCGAGGCGCTCGGCCGCGCGCCGCGGGTCGGCCGTGTAGACCATCGCAGCGCGGTTCGACGCGGTGACGAGATCGCCTTCGGCGGCTTCGAGCCGCGCGACGTGCTCGACCTTCGACTGGCCGTGATCGGAGCAGACGACGACCGCGTAGCGCTCGAGGAACTCGTCCGGGCCGCCGGCTGCATCCATCAGCGCGCTGATCGAGTCGTCGCTGCGACGCAGCGCCTCGTGCGCGCTGTCAGGGCCGGCGGCGTGCGACGCATAGTCGTAGTCGGGCAGGTAGTAGACGAGCAGGTCGAAGCCGTCGCGCGTCACGAGCCAGCGGCCGATCGCCGCCGCGTACGCGTCGATCGAGCCGAGCGCGCGGTTGCGGAAGGCGAGCGGCGCGCCCGTGCGCTCGCTCTCGTACAGCGAGTAGAAGAAGAAGCGCTTCGGGCCGTGCACGGCCGGTGCGCCCGGAATCGTCGGCAGGTGCCGATGCCGGCCGCGGTAGCAGGTGATGTTGATCGCAGCGGTCGTCAGCCCGGCGTCTTCGAGCGTCTCGAACATCGTCTGCACGTCGCTCGAGAGATGACGCGCGTTCAGGTCGACGATCGTGTCGCGGAGCGAGCGGGCAATGCCCGCCGCGCGGACGGCGGCGAACGACGAGCCGTACTCGACGATCCGCTGCTCGCCGCGGTGCCACCAGACGAGATGCGGGATGTGATGGCCGTCCGGATGCGAGCCGGTCGCGATCGAGCTGAGGCAGACGGGCGTGAGCGAGGGGAACGTCGACACGGCGCGGCGGTACTCGCCGTGCTCGGCGAGGAAGCGCAGCGCCGGCGTGTCCGTCGCTTCGAACATCGACGGCGTCAGGCCGTCGATGACGATCAGGATGACATTCTTTTTCGGGCTAGTCGCGGGCAAGGGTGCGGAGCCCAGCGTGCCGGTCCGGCGAGCGGCGGCGCAGGCGCACGCCGAACGCGAGCACGCCCACCGCTTCGAGGTAGCCGACGACGGGCGCGAACGCGAGCGCGGCGCCGACGAGCGACCCGAGCGCGAGCCACGTCGCCGTCCCGCCGCGTGTGCCGCCGCGGCGCAGCGTCCCGCTCACGAGCGGCGCCGCGCCGAGTGCGCCGCACACTGCGCCGAGCACGCCGCCAACCGCCTGCGGCCAGCCCGAGAAGGCGAACGCGAGCGCGACCGACACGATCACCGCGACGACGAGACCGGCGACGAATCGCCGCAGCGCGCCCGTACAGGCAACGCCGATCGCGGAGCCGAGCCCGGCGAAGATCCCGATCGTGTACCACGCCCCCACGCCGCGAGGTTACACCTGGCCGAAAGTTGGGCAGTACTTCAGCGACGTCTTCGACTCGTTGGGAGACAAGCGATGACCGACCCCCGTCCCCTGCTCGTGTTCTTCACCTCCACGCGGTCCGGCCCGGCCCGGCGCATGGAGAGCCTGATCGCGCACATCGCCCGCAAGGAGCGGAGCCGTCTGCGCGTGACCCAGGTCGACGTCGACCGGCGCGTCGACCTCGTCGAGAAGCTCGGTGTCCGCGACGCCCCGGCGCTCGTGCTCGTCGTCGACCGCAAGACCGTCGCCCGGCTCGAGGGCCGCGTCAGCGCGCCGAAGATCGAGGCGATGCTCGCGCCGTACCTGGCCGAGCCCGTCGGGGCGGCTTAGGCCTGTAGCCGCGCGATCACGGCCAGCGTGAACTCGGCGGCGCGCGCGCCGTCGACGACGCGATGGTCGAACGTCACGCTGATGTTTCCCATCGGCCGCACGACGATGTCGCCGTCGCGGACGACGGGCTGCGGCGCGATCCGGTGCACGCCGAGGATCCCGACCTCCGGGTGGTTGACGAGCGGCGTCACGAGCACGCCCGCGAGCTTGCCGGCGCTCGTCACGGTGAACGTCGAGCCGCGCAGCTCTTCGGGTGCGAGCCTGCCCGCGCGCGCCTTCTCGGCGAGCGCGTCGATGTCGGCGCGCAGCTCGTCGATCGAGCGGGAGTCGCAGTCGCGAACGACCGGCACGACGAGGCCGGCGTCCGTCTGCACGGCGATGCCGAGGTCGTAGCGGTCGAGGTAGACGATCTCGTCGCCCTCGAGCCGCGCGTTCAGCTCGGGGAACTCCTTCAGCGACTCGGCCGTCGCGCGCAGCACCGTCGGGAGCAAGAGCTTCAGGTCGACGTGCGAGAAGTCGCACTCCTCGACGTACGTCACCGCCGGCACCTCGCGATGCGCGCGCGTCAAGTGCTCGACGATCTGGCGGCGCACGCCGCGGACCGGCTCGCGGCGGCCCTCGCGCGGGCCGGCGGCGGCGCGCACGTCCTCTTCGCTGATGCGTCCGCCCGGACCGGTGGCGGTGACGTTCGCGAGATCGACGCCGAGCTCGGAAGCGATCCGGCGCACGAGCGGCGTCGCCTGGATGCGACCGCTTACGTCGGCAACCTGGTTCGGCTCCGCCGAACCAGGTTGCGGTCTTTGCGCGGGCTCGGCAGGCCCGTCGCCGCCGATGACGACGAGCACCGTCCCGACCGGGACGACCTCGCCTTCGGCGACGAGGATCTTCGCGACGACGCCGGCCGCCGGCGAGGGGATCTCGACCGTGGTCTTGTCGGTCTGGATCTCGACGAGCGGGGCGTCTTCGGCGATCTCCTCGCCTTCGGCGACGAGCCACTTCGCGATCTCGCCCTCCGTCAGCCCTTCGCCGAGATCGGGCAGCTTGAACTCGTACGCCACGACGCGGGAGGCTACCTGCGCACGAACCCGTCGAACCGCGCGACGATCTCCTCGACGGGGGTCCCCGGGTCGAGCGGGACGTCCACCGGCAGGCCGATGCGCTCGACCGGGAAGCCGAAGTCGTTTCGCTTCGTGGGTAGGTTGATGACGAGGCCGCTGCGCGGCAGCGCGTACGGGACGATGTTCCCGTACTCGATCATCCCCATCGTCGGCTCGCCGGCGACCGTCGCGCCGAGCCCGCGCGCGAGCAGCCACGTGGACGACTCACCCGACGACCGCGTCGCGCGGTCGGTCAGCACGAGCATCCGCCCGGCCCAGGGACGGTCGCCCGCCTCGAGCTCGTAGCGCTCCTCGACCGTCTCGAGCTCGTCGTCCGGCCGCGGCTCGTGACGGCCCGCGCGCAGCGACTGCGGTACCGCGTCGGCGCCGTCGCGGGCTTCGCGCCAGGCGGACTGGTTCCAGTTGCCAAGCGGACGGCCGCCGACCATCCAGGTCACGTCGCCGCCGAAGCCGGACGTCGCGCGGAGGCGTCGCTCGGCCCAGCGGTACGTGTGGCCGTCGTTGCCGCCGCGGTTCCCGCGGAGGTCGACGACGATGCGCTCGTGCGCGAAGTGCCGGTCGGCCGAGTCCGCCCACGCCACCAGCGCGCGCTCGTCGGCAACGTCCCCGATCAGGCGGCGCACCTTGACGACGAGAACGCCGTCGAGCTCCAGCTCCTCGACTGCCGCGCCGCCCGGATCGTCGTCGTACGGCGCGCCACGGAGGCGGAGGTGCGAGTCGACGAGCGCGGCCTGGAGATCCGACTGAAGCACGGTGACCGCCTCGCCCCAGGTCGCCGGGCCGCGCGCGAGCAGGTCCTCCCACGCGTCCAGTACTTCGGATGGGAACGGGACGACGCCGTTCGCGACCCCGAAGTGCCGCTCGCGCATCAGCGTCCGGAGAAGCGGCGCGTCGGCGGCAAGCGCAGCCGCGTCACACGGCGTCTCGCCGGTGCGCGCGTCGGCCTCGCGTGCGAGCGCGCCGAGCTCCTCGCTTGCGGGATCGAACAGCCACGGCACGCCTGCCCTGGCTGCGTCGAGGTAGATCACCGCCGCGGCCGGCCGACCCACGAGCCGGGCGGAACGAGCAGCACACGAAGCCCTTCGCCCGCGCGCCACAGCGACACCGCCAGCTCGTCACCGGTCAGCTCGACCGCCACCTCACGCGGAACATAGCCCGCCTGCAGCGTGCGATCGGTATTCCAGATTGCGATTGCATTCGGGTCGAACTCGTTGTCCGGCTCCGCGACGAGCGCGAGCCGCGCACCCGGGTCGAAGGACGCATCGGCGACGGCCTCGGGGCGGAAGGAGACGCCCGCGACCGGAACGACACGGATGCGCTCGTCGTCCCAGCGCACGATTTCGCCGGTCGCAGCGTCGCGCAGGTGGTAGCCCGCACCGCGCCGGTCGCGCTCGAGCCAGAGCCGCAGCCGCTCCGTCATGCGAACGCGTCGTCGCGGAGAACCGCGTGCACACCGAGCACGTCGTTCGCGATCTGCGTGACGCGGAGATCGGCCACCACGCTCGCGAGCATCAGCGCGTCGTGGACCGAGACGCCGTGCTCGCGCACGAGCAGCGCGACCACGCCCGCCGTCGCGACGAGCGCGGCAGCGTGAAGATCCCGGTCGAACCCGAACGCGAGCCACGCGCCGTCGATGCGCGCGACCGGCCACTCGAGCTCGAGGTCGTCGCGCACGTCGAGCGTCAGCTGTGCGCGCACCGGGCACTCGATCGCGGTCCCGCTCACCTCGCCGTCACCCTGCGCCGCGTGGCCGTCACCGGCAGAGAACAGCGCGCCGTCGACCGGGATCGGCAGGTAGAGCGTCGTTCCGGCGACGAGCTCCTTGCAGTCGATGTTGCCTCCCTGCGGCCGCGGCGGAATCGTCGAGTGCACGCCGCGGGCGACCGGGGGCATGCCCATGACGCCGAGAAACGGCGCCAGCCGCACGCGCTGACCCGTCGAGGCGACGCCGACGTGGCCGTCGAGCTCCCAGTGGATCCGGTGCGGGAACTCGGTGAGCGTCTCGCCCCACGGCCCCGGCGTCACCTCGTCGATGCGGACGGCGAGCGTCTGGCCGGCGCGCGCTCCGCGCACGAGAAACGGCCCGGCGAGGGCGTGGCCGTCGTCCTCGGGGGAGCTGCGCGGCTCGAGCTGCGTCTCGTCGTCGAGCCACCAGCCGGCATTCGGCGTCGCGAAGCGCACGGAGTCGCCGGGGTCGAGCTCGAGCACCGGCTCGAGGTCGCGCGAGAAGTGCCCATGCAGCGTGCGCCGCTCGAGCGGCAGCTCGTGCAGCATCAGAACAACGAGCGAACCGCGGCGACGACGCGCGAGACCGACGGGACGTACTGGTCCTCGATCGTCCAGTACGGGTACGGCACGTCGTAGCCCGTCACGCGCAGCACCGGGCCCTGCAGGTCGAAGATCGCGCGCTCGGCGATCAGCGCGGCGAGCTCGGCGCCGAAGCCGGCGGTGCGCGGCGCTTCGTGCACGATCACCACACGTCCGGTCTTCGCGACCGACGCGAGGATCGCGTCCTCGTCGAGCGGCCGCAGCGAGCGCAGGTCGAGCACCTCGCACGACACGTCGAGCTCGTCCGCTGCGCGCTCGCACACCGGCACCATCGCGCCGTACGCGATCAGCGTCACGTCGCTGCCTTCGCGCGCGATGCGCGCCTCGCCGAGCGGCACGACGTAGTCGCCCTCGGGCACCTCGCCGCGGGCAGTGCGGTAGACGAGCTTCGGCTCGAAGACGACGACCGGATCGGGATCGCGAATGGCCGCCGCGAGCAGCCCCTTCGCGTCGGCAGGCGTCGACGGAATGGCGACCTTGATGCCGGGCGTGTGCACGTAGTACGCCTCGGGCGAGTCGTCGTGCAGCTCCGGGGCGCGAACGCCGCCGCCGTACGGCATGCGGATCGTGAGCGGGAACTCCATCCGCCCGCCCGAGCGCCAGCGGTACCGCCCGACGTGCGTGATCAACTGGTCGAGGCACGGATACGAGAACGCGTCGTACTGCATCTCGACGACGGGCCGCCAGCCGGCCATGCAGAGCCCGACGGCACTCCCCAGCATGCCGGCCTCGGCGAGGGGCGTGTCGACGCAGCGGTTCTCGCCGAAGCGGTCGCGGAGGCCTGCGGTCGCGCGGAACACGCCGCCGGCGCGACCGACGTCCTCGCCCATGACGAGCACGTTGTCGTCGCGCGCGAGCTCGGTGTGCAACGCGTCGTTGACCGCTTCGACGAGCGTCAGCTCAGCCACGGCGCATGTTCCCCGGCGGGTCGACGTACGCGTGCGTGAAGACGAGCTCGGGGTCGGGCGCCGGCTCGGCCTCCGCGGCGGCGATCCCGGCGCGCATCAGGTCCTCGCACTCCTTCTTCACTGCAGCGGCGTGCTCCGGCGTCAGCACGCCGGCTTCGAGCAGCGTGCGCTCGAAGCGGCCGACGCACTCGTTCGCGCGCTCCTCCTCGACGCGAGCCTGGTCGATGTACGCGCGCGGATCGTCCGCGGTCGCGTGCGGCGCAGCGCGGTAGTGCACACACTCGATGAGCGTCGGGCCGTCGCCGCTGCGCGCGCGCTCCACCGCTTCGCGCGCCGCTGCGAACACCGCGAGCACGTCGAGGCCGTCGACGCGCACACCGGGAATCCCGTAGCCGACCGCCTTGTCGGCGAGCGTTTCCGCGCGCGTCTGCGCCTCGAGCGGCGTCGAGATCGCCCACTGGTTGTTGTTGCAGACGAACACCGCCGGCGCATTCATCACCGCAGCGAAGTTGACGCCCTCGTGGAACGCCCCCTCGCTCGTCGCGCCGTCGCCGAAGAACGCCATCGCGACGGCGTCCTCGCCGCGCAGCTTCTTCCCCCACGCGAGACCGGCCGCATGCGGGACGTGCGTCGCGATCGGCACGCAGATCGAGGCGACGTTCCAGTCGGCCGGGCTCCACCACCCTGACGGGTGGCCTCTCCACCAGGCAATGACCGTCTCGACGGGCATGCCGCGGATCAGCCCGATCGCCGACTCGCGGTACGAGGGGAAGATCCAGTCCTCGTCGCGAAGCGCGAAGGTCGCGCCGGCCTGGATCGCCTCGTGGTTCCAGAAGATCGCGTACGTGCCGATCCGGCCCTGCCGGTGGTAGACGACCGACCGCTCGTCGTACGTCCGCAGGAGCACCATGCGCCGGTAGAGCTCGAGGAGGTCGGCGTCGCCGATCCCCTCGGAGGCAAATCGGCTGAGCGCGTCCGTCGAGGCCATGCGCGGGGCAGGGTACTACCGGGCGCGGTTACACCAGGACGGAAACCGCATCGCGCTCCGCCTCGAACAGGGCATAGTCGACGTCGCCGAGGTCCTCACCGTCGGCCTGCAGCGGCAGCGGCCGGTCGCAGCGCACTTCGACCCGGTCGACGTCGAGCCCCATGAAGACCACATCGGGGTAGCCCGTGCCGCGGAAGAGCGCCGATACGAGCCGCGGGATGTCGCGCCGGCGCACGCGCTGCGGCGCCGCGAACGCCAGCCCGTCCTCGAAGCGCGCTCCCGGCGCGATGTGCAGCGCGGACGAACCGGCGTACGAATAGGGATCGCCGTTGCCGACGAGCACGAACGCGGCGCGGCCGACGCCGTCGATCTCGATCGACGGATCCCAGCGTCCGCGGTGCTCGAGCATCATCTTCAGCACCGTCCGCATGAACGCGAAGTCGCCGGGACGCGCCCCGTGCTCGTCACGTCCGAGCGCATCCAGGCGCCGAACCGCCTCGGCGTCGAAGCCGAGGCCGGCCGAGAAGCTGAAGCGCCGCCCGTTGACGCAGCCGAGCGTGATGCGCCGCTGATGTCCTTCGGCGAGCGCGACACCGAGCTGCCGCGCCGCCTCGACCGGGTCGCGCGCGATTCCGAGCGCGCGCGGCAGGACGCTCGTGCCGCCGCCGGGCAGGAAGCCGAACGGCAGGGCGCCGGCCGCGCCGTTCAGCGCCTCGTTGTAGGTGCCGTCGCCGGAGAAGACGAGGATCGCGTCGAACGACTCGCCCGCCGCCGACGCCGCGAGCTCGCTCGCATGCCCGGGATGGCGCGTGAACTCCGTCGTGAGCTCGACGCGCTCGCGCAACGCCGTCTCGACGTCCTGGATCCGCTGTCCCGTCACCTGCGTCGAGTACGGGTTGACGATCAGGAGCGCTCGCTTCACGCTCCCGAGCATGCCACGCACCGCCCTCGTGGTTCCGGTTGCAGCCGCCCAGGCGTACTACAGCGCCGCGCCGGGTGTGCCCGCGCACGTCACGATCCTCTTTCCGTTCGCCGACAGACGCGACATCGACGAGAGCGCGCTCGCCGATCTCTTCACGCGTTTTCGCGCGTTCGACTTCGTCGCCGACCGCATCGAGAGCTTCGAGGACGGCACGCGCTGGCTGCGCCCGCGGCCGTCGACGCCGTTCGTCGACCTGACGGCCGCAGTGCAGCAGCGCTGGCCGGACTACCCGCCGTACGAGGGGGCGTTCGACGAGGTCGTCCCGCACCTGACGATCACCGCCGACGACGTGCCGACGCCGCTCGCCTGCCGCGCCGAGGAAGTGCTGCTCCTCGAGGAGCACGACGGCGGGACCTGGTCGACGGTTCGCAGCTTCGCCTTTCAGGGCGTCGCGTAGCCGCGCATCCCGTCGAGGAGCGCAGCGAACAACCGGTCGGCGAGCTCGTCGGTGCCGGAGCCGGCGCGAAGCCACGTGTACGCCCAGTTCGCGGCCGAGAGGAAGAGGAGCGCCGCGGTCGCGACGTCGAGATCGGTGCGGAGCTCGCTGCCTTCGACGCCTTCGCGGAAGAGCTCGCGGATGCGCTCCTCGTAGCGGCGCCGCTCGGCGACGAACCGCTCGCGCCGCTCGCCCGACAGGTAGCGCCATTCCCGTACGAAGACCGTCGCGACGTCGAGCTGGCGCGAGACGACGGCGAGGTGGGCCCTCAGCGCAAGCCGGATCCGCTCGGTCACGGGAGCGTCGGCGGGCACCGCGTCGAGCGCTGCGTGGAAGCTCTCGGCGCCCTCCCACGCGACCTCCCAGAGCAGGTCTTCCTTCGAGTCGATGTGGTGGTAGAGCGACGGCTTCTGGACGCCCAGCTCGTCGGCGAGATCGGCGAGCGACGTGCCCTGGTAGCCGCGCTCGGCGAAGAGGCGGGCGGCGATCCGGGTTAGCTCCTCGCGCCGCGCGGACATCTATGCTTCATAGACTAACGATCGGTAGGTAGGGAGGTCTCGTGGACGCTCGGACAGAGGAATTCGTCGCGTACGTGCAGGAGGGCGGCCAGGTCGAGGCGACGGACTGGCTCCCCGAGGACTACCGCCGGAAGCTCGTCAAGTTCATCGAGATGCACGCGAACTCGGAGCTGATGGGCGTGCTCCCCGAGCGCGAGTGGATCCTCAAGGCGCCGACGCTGCAGCGGAAGCTCGCCCTGACCGCGAAGGTGCAGGACGAGGTCGGCCATGCGCAGCTCATCTACCGCGTCGCCGAGGACCTCGGCAAGCCGCGCGAGCAGATGTTCGCCGACCTGCTCTCCGGCAAGGCGAAGTTCCACAACGTGTTCCACTACCCGACGAAGACGTGGGGCGACGTCGGCGTGATCGCCTGGCTCGTCGACGCAGCGGCGATCATCTCGCAGAAGGCGCTTCTCAAGTGCTCGTACGCGCCGTACGCGCGGATCATGAAGAAGATCTGCTGGGAGGAGTCGTTCCACATCCTCCACGGCCGCGACGTGATCCTCGCGATGATGACCGGCACCGACGCGCAGCGTGAGCTCGTGCAGGAGGCGCTCGACCGCTGGTGGGGGCCGCTGATGCAGTTCCACGGCAACCCGATCTCGCGCGACGAGGATCCGATGTGGTTCTGGCGCATCAAGTCGCAAGGGAACGAGGAGGCGCGGCAGCAGTTCCTCGAGGGCTACGTGCCGCAGATCTGGGAGCTCGGCCTGACGGTCCCCGACCCGAAGCTGCGCCGGAACGACGACGGCGTCTGGGAGTACTCGGAGCCGGACTGGGACGAGCTGAAGTCGGTCGTCACCGGGCACGGGCCGCGCTCGCAGGACCGGCTCGACTTCCGCCGCCGCTTCCTCGAGCAGGAGACGTGGGTGCGGGACGTGCTTGCCGCCGCCGCATGATCTTCGAGGTCTTCCGCCAGGAGAAGAAGGGCCAGCCGTTCGCGCACGCCGGCTCGGTCGAGGCGCCGGACGCGGCCTTCGCAGACGCGTGGGCGCGCGAGCAGTACGGCCGGCGGGGCGAGAGCGAGGCGCTCTGGCTCGTGCCGCGCGACGCGGTCCACGCGATCACCGACTGGGCGGACGAGTTCGACCTCAAGTACCGCCGCGTCGACGGCTACTCGATCAAGGAGAGGCTCCGCATTGCGCGCGAACGCGCTGCTGGCAATAGCTGACGACGAGCTGATCCTCGGCTGGCGCGACTCGGAGTGGACGGGGATCGCCCCGACGCTCGAGGAGGACGTCGCGTTCTCGTCGATCGCGCAGAACGAGATCGGGCATGCGCGGGCGCTCTACGCGCTCGCGGCAGCGGAGCTCGGGAGCGACGCGGACGCGCTCGCGTTCGATCGCGAACCGGACGAGTACCGCTGCGCGCCGCTCGTCGAGCTGCACCTGCTCGACTGGGCGCACACGATCGCCCGGCGCTATCTGTACGAGGAGGCGGACCGCGTGCGCGTCGCCGCGCTGAAGCAGGACGAGGACGCGGAGCTCGCCGGCCTCGCGGCGAAGATCGACCGCGAGGAGACGTACCACCGCCTGCACGCGGAGATGTGGGCGGCCCGGCTGAGCGGCGAGCCGCGCTTCCGCGATGCCGTCGAGGAGCTCTGGCCGTACGCGCTCGGCGTGCTCGCGCCGGAGCAGCGCGACGAGCTTGCGCGCCGTGTCGGGCTCGACGTCGTCGACGCAAGAGAGCGCGGTGAGCACTCGGAGGAGTTCGCGGCGCTGCACGACGAGATGACCGAGGTGCGCCGCTCCGCACCCGGTGCGCAATGGTGACAACCGACGCAGTCTGGGCGGCGCTCGGCGAGATCCCCGATCCGGAGATCCCCGTCGTCTCGCTCGTCGACCTCGGCGTGATCCGCGACGTGCGCGTCGACGGCGAGCGGGTCGAGATCGACTTCACGCCGACGTTCCTCGGCTGCCCTGCGCTCGAAGTGATGAAGCGCGCACTCGAGGAGAAGGTGTCCGAGCTCGGCGCCGAGCCCGCGGTGCACGTGATCCAGGACGACTCGTGGTCGACCGACCGCATCAGCAGCGCGGGGCGCGAGAAGCTGCGCGCCGCCGGCTTCGCCCCGCCCGCGCCGCGCGCTGCGGGCGCGACGACCCTCGTCCAGCTGCAGTCGAACGCGTTCCGCTGCCCGTACTGCGGGTCGACGGAGACGCGCCTCGAGAACATCTTCGGCCCAACCCCGTGCCGCTCGATTCGCTACTGCACGAGCTGCAGGCAGCCGTTCGAGCAGTTCAAGACGATCTAGGGCTAACCGTGGGCGATCGCCGGGTTCCCTCGGAGCGCCGCTCGGTAGTGCGCGCGGATCTGTGAGGGCGACAGCAGATAGGAGTAGATCGCGACCTCGTCCACGCTTCCTTCGAAGAACGAATGGAAGTTCCGCGTCCCCACGCGGACCGGAGCGCTGCCATGTTCGAGCGTCACGTTGTAGGCGGGGTTCGCGTAGAGGGTCGCCGGCGCGGGCGGCCCCTGGCGGAGGACTCCGTCGGTGAACAGGCGCACGCCGGTCGGGGTCAGCTCGCCGACGACGTAGATCCATTCGCCGGGAACGACGGGCCGCTGCACATACGCGCCGGCCCCTTCGCCTCCCGCAGGCTTGTAGGCGTAGAACGCGATGCGATTCGCGCGGGGCGGACTCTCCGTGTTGTCGGAGCCATACATCCGAAAGCCCCACTCCTGATTCCCCGGTGAGCCCTTCCCGACGATCCAGACGTACCCCGAGCCCTCCTCCGCGGGGAAGGTCGTCACCGCGGGCCGCATCCAGAACTCGACGGTCAAGCCTGCGCCCATCGGTTTGCTCCAGAGCGGCGAGTTCGGGATGACGATGAAGGATCGGCGACCGTCGAACGTGCGCGCCAGCCCGGAGACTCCGTTCACGGCTCTCGTGTCGACGTAGCGTCCGTTGATCCCGCCTGCGGCGGCCCGAGCGACCCTGCTCTTCGGGGCATCGTCGAGCGGCCAATAGCCGACCGGATGGTCGGCCTGCACGAGCACGGAGTAGGTTTCCGCGGCGGCGACCGCACGGTGATGCAAATGTCCAGCCGCGCCGAGTCCGGCGAGCGTCGCGACGAGCGCGAGGATCAGACGGCGTGCCACAGCCGTGAGAGCAGGCCTCGGTGCGGCAGGCGAGCCTTGATCGAGACGACGATCTGCGACGGCTTGCCCGGCTTGATGTCGATCCGGTTGTCCTCCGGCACACCCATCATGGCGTCGAGTCCGCTCAAAGTCGTCACCTTCACACCGGCGCTCCGGATCCCGCCGACGATCTTCTCGAACGACGCGAGGGGGTAGCCGGGCGGATCCGCAGGTTCGGAATGGATGCGATGAAAGGTGAGGATCAGCGTGAGGTGGTAGCGCTTTGCGTTCAGGACCGCGCGTTGCACCTGACCGGGGCTCGTGAAGACGCCGGCAGCGCCGCCCTCGCTGTCAGCTGGATCCTGAATCTCGAGGGTCTTCACTCGCAAGGGCTCGCCGAACGGGAACGCCTCGGGGCCGCCGTCTGTGGTGCGAGCGAACTTGTAGAACCGCCGGACGACGGTGTCCAGCGCCGCGTCCGTGGTCCCGTGCGGGTACACGAACCAATTCGGCGCGGAGTTCAGGCCCGCCCGCTCGAGGAACTGCGCCCCTTGAAGGATGTCCTGCTCGTACGCGCCAAGTCGAAGCGGATGTCGATAGGTGAGCAGCGCATCCACGTGCGACTGCGTGTGGTTGACGATGTTCCAGCCCCAGTTGTTCTGAAGACGGCGAAGGTCGTCGACGTTCAGGTGATCCTGAGCCGGCAGCTCGACGTACTTCCCGATCGCAGCGACATCGCCGGGCATGCCGTTGTCGTGCAGGTAGGCCGCAGCCGGGAGAATCGAGTTGTAGCCGTCATCGAAGATGAAGACGACCGCCGCGTGCGACTGCGTAGGCGTCGACTCGACGGCACGGAGACTGACCGTCACCGGCGGGTCGGCTGCCGAGCGCGGCTCGACGGCCAGGCGCACTCCGTCGATGTTGCTCCAGTCGAACCGCCCCGTGCCCCTCGTCGCCCACGCGTCGGGATCCTGAGTCGCCACCCCTCCGCGTCCAAGCGAAAGCCTCATCCACTCGCCGTCGTACCGCGCTGGGTAGGCATCCCGTACGTCGATGCTGTTCGTGATCTGCCAATCGTCGTTCGAGAGCTGGACGTCGAGCGCACCGAGGTTCTGAACTGCGTCGACTTTCAGCTCCACAACGAGGTTCCGTCCCTGCAGGTCGGCCGCGACCGCATCGTCGGAGAGTGTGGCCTGACCGCCGCCGGAGGTCGTGAGCTGTACGACGTTCGGATTGACCGTCTCGTCGCCGGTCGCCCGGGTCAGCTGACCGCTTCGGGTGGCGTACCAGTTCGCCGGCTCGGTGCCGGGCAGTGCGGTCAGGCTCGCTTTCGGCGGCGTGGGATCGGTCGCGGTCGCGACCTCGTCGACCGTGGCGCTGGCGCTCAGACCAACGCGGAGGGTACGCGTGCCGGTTTGGATCGACAGCATTCCGGCCCCTCGATAGGCGATGTGGAATGAGGGATCGGCAGGCCCGATCGTCAAGAGCGTCACGAACGTCGCGTCCTTGGTGTACGCCTGCTCGTACTTCACCGACGTGCAGGGAATCAGGTGCTGGTAGTACTCGGAACAGAGCCCCGCCGCGGGGTTTCGCACACCGGTTGCGAGCGACACCTGCGTCGGGCGCGGATCGAGCTGGTGAATCGTGATCGTCTGAGCGACGGTCGCCCCGCGCCCCGAAACCGTCAGTCCGTTCCTCGTGACATGAGCCCCGGGGAACAGATGAAACATCTGGTCGTACACGTGCTTGTTCGAGGACGTGAGGCGGTCCACGACGAGGAAGTGCGTCTTGTCGATCATCATCACGAGACGGCGATGCGTGACACCGTGATAGAGCGAGCTTTCGCCGGTCTGGTACGTGACTCCGGCTTCCTGCCCGAACTTCCCGGCAACGGCGGCGCCCTGACTCTGGTCGCGGTCGTCGACCACGACCGTGTCGTGTGATGCAGTGCCGTGGAAGTAGTCACGCATCGCTCCGGTCGAGTACGTGTAGAGACCAGCCCCCGGCAGTAGCGGAATCCCGCCGCCGTAGAGGGTGATGGCGAGCGCGTCCAGGTTGCTGTGCGGCGTTCGATACGGACCGACGTTGAACGTCGCGAACGACTGCTCCACGAACGAGTTGCCCTTGCCCCAGCCCGAACGGAAGATCGTCTGGCCGGTGCTGGGGAAGAAGATGCTGGTCTGCTTCGGCCGGCGTCCCTTGTCGCCGTGGGTGAGCACGTATCGGAACGACGCATCGATCTTGGCCATCTGCTTGAACGAGCCTGCATCGTGGACGACGTCCTGAAGCGAGGCTCCGAGCAGGGGCACCGACGAGTCCGGTTGGAGGATGTAGGTCGCATACTCGATCATCTTTCGAATGCGCGACTCGAAGTCGGCCGCGATCGAGATGTGGGCATGCTGGGCGAATCGCCGGATCTGCCAGTACTTGTCGAGCGTGTAGAAGTCGTAGTACGGCGAGTTCTCGATCAACGCACCGTCTCCGTCGACGAGTGAGTCGATCCCGTACGCCAGCCGCTCGCGGGCGACCGTCAGCCACGCGCGGGCGTGCGGGAGAGTCGGGAAGTCCACACCGAGCTCGAGCAGCGCCGCGGCTTCGTTCGTGCCGTGGTTGTGCTCGGGCTGGTAGTGGTTCACGTCCGCGAGGAATTGTCCGGTGCGCTCGAGCTCCCGTAGGAACTGCGAGCTCTGCGCTTCGGTCAGCTGATGGTGGTACCGGAGCTGCCACCACTGGTTCACGAGCACCATTGAGCGAAACGCGACCGCATGATCGTCGCTCCACGCAAACCGCGAGGACCGCTCGCCGGCGAAGAAGCTCTCGTCGATTGCGAGCAGCTTCTGGGCGTAACGAGGGTCGCGCGTTCTCAGGTACGCGGCGAGGAGGTTCTGTGTCGGACGCAGCGCATAGAAGTTGAACCGCCAGTAGACGGAGCGGTGCGGATCCTCGTTCCACGTCGGGAGCCCGTTGGCGCGGTACGGCGCGTAGCGCGGCACGTCGTAGACGTTGCGAATCAGCGCACGGCCGGCGGCGAGCGTGCCCGCCGTCGTCGACTTGTAGACGTACTCACGACTGCCGATCGTCGCCGGGTACGAGGCGAAGATGCCGCCGTATGCCGCCTGCGGCGCGTTCGTGGAGACGCAGACCCAGCCGCCCGGGATCGACGCCAGGCGATCCGGCTCCGGGCAGCTGTGCAAGAACGGGGCGTTGTCCAACCGGCTCCGCACATCTCCTTCGATCCGCGCGACAAGCCGCTCGGCCGCGATCGGGCGAACCGCGTGGGGAACCACGTAGGCCAGTACCTTCGCCGCGAACAGGAACGTGAAGAGACAGATCGCCCCGTAGATGAGCCAGCGCCGCCGCCCGGACCGCTCCGGGACAGGCGGCGCCGTTCCTTCGGCGATCAGCGAGCCCATCGCATGCGCTTGATCGTGAAGAGCGAGTAGATGAGCAGCCAGGACAGAAGCGTCGTCGAGATCAGGCTCATCAACGGCCGGTAGATCCAATGGCTGCTTCCGGGCTCGACCCGCCAGTGCGCGAGCCCGAACATCGAGCCGACGACCACGATCCCCGCCAGGTAGAGGAACGCCGACTCGGCGTTGCCGTGAACCGGGACGTAGACGAGATGCCGGAACGCGACGAACGGGCCGGCAAGCACGAACAGCACGTGCAGGTAGTAGGCAAGCGCCGGCACGAACGGCTTCCGCCAGTAGTAGCGACCGGTGAAGAAGATGCTGCGGACGAAGCTCTTCTTCCACCGGATCTGCTGCCGGACGAGCTTCCCGAAGGTGTCCGGCACAACCGTCCACGAACGCGCGCTCCTGCAGTACAGGATCTTCCAGTCCCGCGCGGGGAACTCTTCGTCGAGAAACGGGGTGTGGGCGTACTCTTGCTTGAGCTTCTCGCCGACGTGAGCGCCGACGAGCACGAAGCCGGTGAGCATCCGGTCCGTGGCGAAGCGAAACTCCTGGCCGAGAAAGTTGTCGGCCTCCCAGGCGGGGATGTAGTTGTAGATCGCTGCCTTGCGGAAAACCGCGAGCGGGCCGGAGACGCAGGTGACCACGCCGAACGCGCTCTCGAACGCCTTTCGGATCGAGAACTGACCTTCGTACCACGAATCCTGGATCTTGGTGAGGAGGTTGCGGCTCGCGTTCAGCGCGCGACAGTGACCGCTGACCGCGCCGACGTCGCTTCGCTTGTCGAGAATCAGCACGCAGCGGGCAACGGCGTCTGGCGCCCAGACGGAGTCGCTGTCACTGAACGCATAGATGCTTCCCGTCGCGGCGAGTACACCCACACTCAGGGCTTTCTTCTTGCCGACGTTTTCCTCGAGCGGGATGACGGTGATCGGATGCTGTGCCGCCAACCGCAGGAGGAGCGCCCGCGTGCCGTCGGTCGAACCGTCGTCGATGATGATCACTTCTTTGTTGCCGTACGTCTGGGCGACGATCGACGTGACGCACTGCTCGATGATCTCTTCGTCGTTGTGGACCGCGACGATGCAGCTGACGCGCGGCCAGCTGCTCGACATTCCGACCGAGGCGATCGCCGACGGTGACGCGATCGCATAGTCCCGGTAGCGGCCGAACGCAACCGCCATCTGGACAAGCACGATGGACGTCACGGCGATGCCGTAGAGGTAGAGGACGTCGTTGGACGTCTCCGACCGAAACTCCGCCTTCGCAGCCAGAAAGAGCCCCAGCGCGAGAATGATCACGAGCGCAAAGGCGTTCGCCCGCGGCCCGGCGTGAAGTCCGGTGCGCGGCACCCTGAGCTGGAGCCCGCCTGTGCGCCCTCGCAGCCGCCGCCACGCGAGAGGCGGGTCGAGAACCTTGATGTCCGACGCGGCGGTGCTCATTCGCCCACGCTCCGCCCGCGGTGGCAGCGCTCGGCCGGGATCTGGGCTCGGTTGTGTGCGTCCACGGGGCCACCTTGCTGCGGACGGGGCGACATCCGCCCAGAGGCCCTCCGCGTCTTTTCGACCTGCTCGAACCTCGGCTAACGACCCTTGCCTACTTCCAGAAGCGACCTGCCGATCGCGTGCCCTCGGCCGAACGGTCTTCGCCTAACGGAGGCTCCTTTCGACCGAACCTCTGCAGAACCTCCCCCGAAAAGGGGAGAAATCTGTCCGAACCGTGCGCTACTTGTGTTGGCGCACGATGGGGTCTACGAGGGTTCAGCTGGCGCTCACCGCCGGTGTCATCGCGGCCGCGATCTGCGCATCGGCGGCCTGGGGCGCGTCCCTGCGCGTGCTGATCCAGCACACGCCGAACGAGACGCGCACGAACCGCACCGCGCGCACGATCAACGACATCGTCATCCACGACACGGAGGGTGCGTTCCTCGGCTCCGTCCGTCACCTCGAGAACGCACGCGTCGACGGCTCCGCGCACTTCGTCGTCTCGCGTACCGGCCAGATCGTGCAGCTCGTCCCGGTGACGGACGTCGCGTGGCACTCGGGCAACGCGTACTGGAACCTCCACTCGATCGGCATCGAGCACGTCGGCTTCGTCAGCCACAACATCTACACCGATGCCGAGTACCGCGCATCCGCCGAGCTCGTCGCGTACCTCGCGCACCGCTGGTCGATCCCGATCGACCGCAAGCACATCATCGGCCACGACGAGGTGCCCGATCCCAACCATCCCGGCGAGTACGGCGGCGTCGACCATCACACCGACCCCGGCCCGTACTGGGACTGGACGTACTACATGAAGCTCATCCGATACTACGCGGCGCACCCCGTGCTGCCGAACTTCGTGAAGCGGATGGCGATCAGCCGCACGTCCGCCGCGCTCCCGTCGCATCCGGTCACACGTACGGTCGTGGTCACCTCGACTCAGGTGACGACGTCGCGACTACCCCCGGCGCGCTCGACCGTCGCACCGGGCGCGACGGTTCACGGCGACGCACTGTGGTGGTCCGGCGTGGACTACGCGCACCGTTGGAGCAAGCACATCTACAAGGTGGACTTCTCCGTCGACGGGAAGGTGCTCTACACCGACCACACATGGCCGTACGACTTCAACCAGACCCGCGGCTGGAACTCGTCGACGGTGCCGAACGGCAGTCACATGCTGACCGTGATCGAGTACGGCACGCGCGGCTATCGCGTTCGCAAGCAGATCCCGATCCGGGTCGAGAACCCGCCGATGCGCGTGGAGGTGACGGGCGCTGTCTCGGGCGCGGCCGTCGCCGGCGACGTGACCCTGAACGTGCATACGAACCAGGCCGCGACCCGCGTCGTTCTGTACGCGGACGGGCGGGCGGTGAGCCGTGACTCGTCCGCGCCCTACACCGTGCACTGGAACACGGCGAGCGCCACGGAGGGGCCGCACACGCTCGTGGTTTATGCGCGCGGGCTCCACGGCCATCGCGCAGCGCTCGACCTGCCGCTCGTCGTGGCGAACTCGCCGTCGTTCCCGCAGGCGCTCCGCCGCAACTGGGTGACGCAGGACGTCACCGCAGACGCCGACCGGTAAGACTCACACCCGATGGCCGGCCTCGCGCATGCGGCCGGTCAGGTGTGGCCGGCCTTCGCCCTCGTCACCGGGCTGCTGCTCGTCGGCGTCGTCGCCGAGCACGACGGCCTCTTCGCTGCTGCCGGCGCCGGGCTCGCCCGCGTGCCGGGCGGCTCGCGGGCGGTCTACCTCGTCGCGCTCGGCCTCGTCGCGGTCGTCACGGCGATCCTGAACCTCGACACGTCGGTCTTCTTCCTCACGCCGGTGCTGCTGCACCTCGCGCGCGCCCGCGGGATCGACGAGGAGCCGTTTCTGTACGGCGCCGTGTTCATGTCGAACGCCGCGTCGCTCTACCTGCCGGGATCGAACCTGACGAACCTGATCGTGCTGCACGGCGAGCACGTGAGCGGCGCGACGTTCTTCGCGCGCACCTGGCCTGCGGCGCTCACGGCGACGGCGGTCACCGCACTGCTCCTGCTCGTGCTCTTCCGTCGCGCGCTCGGCGCTGCACCGGACGCCGAGCGGGAACGCCCGCCGATCCGGATCCGGATCGGCGCGGCCGGCGTGCTCGCGGCGACCG
This sequence comes from Gaiellaceae bacterium, assembly GCA_035651895.1. GTDB lineage: Bacteria > Actinomycetota > Thermoleophilia > Gaiellales > Gaiellaceae > PALSA-600. The sequence continues at coordinate 47,480 of DASREW010000001.1, read as the reverse complement.
TCCTCGTGCTCGTGCTGTCGGCGCCCGCGCTACCCGTCCTCGCCGTCGGCATCGCCGCCGTGCTGCTCGACCGCACGACGTTCACGCGCATCGCAGCGGCGGTCGACGTGCGCGTGCTGGCCGGGCTGTTCGCGCTCGCAGTCCTCCTCGGCGGGGTCGGCCGCTGGTGGCACGGGCCTGCGTCGCTGCTCGGCTCGCGCTGGGAGACGTCCGTCGTCGGCGCGATCTCGTCGGTGCTCGTCAACAACCTGCCGTCGGCCGTTCTGCTCACCCCCGTGCCTCCCGCACATGCCCGCGCGCTGCTGCTCGGACTCAACCTCGGACCGAATCTCGCCGTCACCGGTTCGCTCTCGGCGTTCCTGTGGCTACGCGTCGCGCGATCGCTCGATGCGCGCCCGTCGGCGGTGCGCTACTCGCAGCTCGGGATCGTGCTCGTGCCGATCACGCTCGCGGCGTCGCTCGCGGCGCTGCGCTAGGCGCGCGGGCCGTTGCTGAACGACGGGTACGACCCGGTAAGCAGCATCAGGTAGCCGTAGGTCTGCAGCTCGAACCCGAGCATCCAGGCGCTCAGGTCGCGCATCCCGCGGTGCATGCGGCCGGTGGCGAGCGAGTAGAACCAGCCCAGGATCGCGACGAGCCCGTTCACCGAGCGAAAGACGTACGCGAACAGCAGCGCCGGGATTGCGAGCACGAGCCGGAAGAACACGGTCAGCCGGCTCTGCGGCGCAGCGGGCGCAACCGTCAGGTCGACCGGATAGGACGCGGGCTCGCCCAGGAACGGCGGCCAGGGATCGGCGAGGAGCAGCACGTACGCGTAGAGGTGCGTCGAGGCGCGGAGGAACCGTGCGTTGAACTCGTGGAGGCCGTCGGGCACGCGTCCGACGAAGAGCGCCGCGAACCACGAGATGAGAATCACGACCGACACCACGATCGACCAGAGCGAGATCCAGATCGCCTGCGGAATCGCGAGCAGGATCCGGAAGAACACCGTGACGCGTGTGCGCTTCAGGTCGTCCTCGACGACGAGAGAGATCGGATGCGTCTCGGCCTGCGGCTCGGTCACACGCCGACTCTACGCCCCGCGGAAGCGGGCGTCACGTTTCTCGAGAAACGACGTGACGCCTTCACGGAAGTCGTGCGTCTGCGTGAGCTCCGCCTGGGTCGTGGCCTCGAGCTCGAGCTGCTCGGCGAAGGTCGACGTCTCGGCCTCGTCGAGCAGGCGCTTCGTGTGCCACACCGCGCGGGTCGGCATGGCCGCGTAGACCTGTGCGAGCTCGCGAACGCGATCTGCGAATCCGTCGTCCGGAACGACCTCGCTGACGAGTCCCCACGCGAGCGCCTCGTCGGCGCCGAGCCGGCGGCCGGTGGTCAGCCATTCGAAGGCGCGAGACGCCCCGAGCAGACGACGCGCGAGCCACGTCCCGCCGGAGTCGGGGACGAGGCCGATCTTGACGAACGCCGGCACGAAGCTCGCCGACTGCGACGCGATGCGCACGTCACAGGCGAGCGCGAGCGACATGCCGGCCCCGGCGGCGGGGCCGTTGACGGCCGCGAGCACGGGCTTCTCGAGCGCGCGGATCGCGAGGACGTTGCGGTGGTAGTTGTCGCGCAGGTTCTGGGCGACGTCACCGGCGCCCTCGGAGAACTCCTGCAGGTCCTGGCCGACGCAGAAGCCGCGGCCGGCGCCTGTGATCACGACCGCGCGAACGTCATCCGCCTTCGCCTCCTCGAGCCCGCCGTGGATCCCTTCGTGCACGGCGCGGTTGAGCGCGTTGAGCACGTCGGGGCGGTTCAGCGTGATCGTCAGGACCGCGCCGTCGCGGCTGATCTCCACCTCGGCCATCGCGCCAACGATAATCCGCGCATCGAGGGCTATGAGGCATACCCGTCGCTCGAGCTCGACCGCCCCGCGGAGCACGTCCTCCGCCTGACGCTGCGCGCGCCGGGCAGGTTGAACGCGGTGAGCGGGACGATGCACCGTGAGCTCGCGGAGATCTGGAAGACGATCGGCAGCGACGACGAGACTCGCGCCGTCGTCGTGCGGGGCGCCGACGGCGCCTTCAGCTCGGGCGGCGACCTGGAGCTCGTGCTCGAGATCGCGAACGACCAGGCGACCCGGCTGCGCGTCTTCCACGAGGCGCGCGACCTCGTCTACAACGTCGTCAACTGCCCGAAGCCGATCGTCTCGGCGATGACCGGACCTGCGGTCGGCGCGGGTCTCGCGGTCGGGCTGCTCGCCGACGTGTCGATCGCGACGCCGAACGCGCGCATCGTCGACGGGCACACGAAGCTCGGCGTCGCGGCAGGCGACCACGCGGTGATCGTCTGGCCGCTCCTCTGCGGGCTCGCGAAGGCGAAGTACCACCTCCTGCTGTGCGAGCCGATCGACGGCGCCGAGGCGGAGCGCATCGGGCTGGTGTCGTTGTGCGTCCCCGAGGACGAGCTCGAGGAGCGCGCGCTCGCAATCGCGAGCCGGCTCGCGCGCGGATCGCAGGCGGCGATCCGCCACACGAAGCTCGCGCTCAACAACTGGCTGCGTCTTGCGGGTCCCGCGTTCGACGCGTCGCTCGCGCTCGAGTTCCTCGACATGACGGGACCCGACGTCCACGAGGGCGTCGCCGCCGTGCGCGAGAAGCGCGAGCCGACGTTCTAGTCGGACAATTCTGCGAACTCGACGCTGAACTTCACGCCCATCTCCATGGCGTCCTTGCCGGTCGCCGCGAACTCCTCGCTGCGCGCGGCCGCCTTGAACGCATCCATGTCCGGCCACTCGAACTCGGCGTAGTAGCGGTGCGGCGGCTCGCCCATCGCCGCTCCGAAGACCTTGCCGTGGCGGAACGTCGCGCCGGGCACGGCGCGGCAGAGCTCGACGTGCTGCGCGTAGCGCTCGGGGTCAACGTCTCCTTCGTAGAGTACGAATGCTCTGATCATGGGCGGGGACCTTACGTGAGTGGCCTTGCGATCGCGCTCGCAGTGCTCGGCGGGCTCGCGGGGTCGGTGCAGGTGGCGGTGATGGGGCGCTTCGGCGGACGCGTCGGCGTGTTCGAGGCGCTCGCGTTCTCGACCGCGATCCAGCTCGTGCTCGCCGCAGCCGTGCTGCTCGCCGTGCGCGGCGGCATCGGCGGCCTGAGCCACGTCACGAAGACACCCGTCTGGATGTGGGCCGGCGGGCTGATGGGCTTCACCGTCGTTACGGCGATCACGTTCGCGCAGCCGCGGCTCGGCGCGACCGCGGTGATCGGGATCCTGATCGCGGGCCAGCTCGCGATGGGCGCGGTGATCGACCGCTTCGGCCTGTTCGGCGTGACGAGCATTCCGATCTCCTGGGAGCGCGCGGTCGGAATCGTGCTGCTGGGAATCGGCGCCGGGCTGTCGCTCGTTCGATAGCGGGTGACGCAGAAGGGACGTATCTGGACCGCGCTGATCACGGTCTATGTGATCTGGGGCTCGACGTACCTCGGCATCTACTACGCCGGTCACACGATCCCGCCGCTGTTCGCGGCGTCGACGCGCTTCATCACGGCGGGAACGCTGATGGCGGGGCTCGTGACGCTGCGCGGAGGCACGCTGCGCATGCCGCGGCGCCATGCGCTGTCGTGCGCGATCGTCGGGTGCCTGCTGCCCGGCGCGAACTCGGTGCTGTTCTTCGCGGAACGCAACGTCCCGACCGGGCTCGCGTCGCTGATCATCGCGTCGGTGCCGCTGTGGGTCGCCGTGCTCCGGCTGACGCGTGAGCGCCTGCCGTGGCAGGTGCTCGCGGGTGTCGGCATCGGCTTCGTTGGCGTCGCCGTCCTCGCGCAGCCGTCGGGAGGCGCTCGCTGGTGGGGTCTCGCGCTCTGCTTCTGCTCGGCGCTGATGTGGGCGACCGGGTCGTTCCTGTCCGCGCGCATGCCGATGCCGCGCGATCCGTTCGCGGCGACGTCGCTCGAGATGCTCGTCGGCGGGTTCGTGATGCTGCCCGGCTCGATCTTCACCGTGCACCACTTCTCGCCGAGCGCGTCGTCGATCGCGGGGTGGGTCTACCTCGTCACGTTCGGGTCGATCGTCGGGTACACCGCGTACGTGTGGCTGCTCGCGAATGCGCCGCTCGGTCTCGTCTCGACGTACGCGTACGTGAACCCGATCGTCGCGATCACGCTCGGCGTGATCTTCCGCGGCGAGCACTTGACGTGGCGGCTGCTCGCAGGCGCGGTGATCGTCGTCGCAGCCGTCGCGCTCGTCGTCCGGCGCGAGCCGACGACAGGGCCTGCGGAGAGCGAGGCCCCGATCGCCGAGGTCGGTTAGCGTCCCGGCATGGAGCTGATCGTCGGGCGCGTGCTCTCGGTGGGCGACCATCCCGGCGCGCGCGGGCCGTCGTTCCTGCTCGAGGTCGACCTCGGCCCGCGGGGAACGCGCGAGGCGCAGATGGAGCCGGGCGGCTACACGAAGGATGGGCTCGAGGGCACGCTCGTCGTGCTTTCGATCGAGGAAGATGAGGCGATCGTGCTCGCCGCGCGCTCGCACGCAGCCGGTCCGCGCGTCGTGCGGCCCGACGGCGACGTCGAGCCGGGCACGCTCGTCGCGTGAGCCGCTAGAGGCAGATGTCGTCCGGGCGCACCGGGACGCGCGTCAGCTCGCGGCCGGTCGCGGCGCGCAGCGCCGAGACGACCGCCGCGGTCGAGACGACCGTCGGCGGCTCGCCGACGCCCTTGACGCCGTAGGGCGCGTCCGGCTCCGGGTCCTCGATCAGCACCGACTCGACCGGCGGCATGTCGAGCGCCGTCGGGATCAGGTAGTCGGTGAAGCTCGCGTTCGTGATCAGGCCGTCCCGCGTCTGGATCTCCTCCATCAGCGCGAGACCGAGCCCCTGCGCCGTGCCGCCTTCGATCTGCCCCTCCACCTGCTGCGGGTTCACCGCCTTGCCGATGTCCTGCGCCGCGCCGATCCACACGATCCGCGTCAGGCCGAGCTCGACGTCGACCTCCGCGACGACCTTCATCGCGCACACCGCGAACGCGACGTGCGCGCGCTCGCCGGTGATCTGCCCCGTCTCCGGGTCGAGCGGCGTGGTGCGCGGGTGCCGGTAGATGCGCTCGACGTCGATCTCCTCGCCCGGTCGCCGCACCTGCTCCTCGAGCGCGGCGCGACACGCGTCGCGTGTCGCGCCCGCCGCCATCCACGTCATCCGGGATGCCGACGCCGAGCCGGCCGAGTCGACGGTCGCCGTCTGACCCGGCGCGAGACGCACGTCTTCGATGCCGAGCTCCGTGCGCGCCACCTGCAGGATCACGCCCGTCACGCCCTGCCCGACCTCGGCCGCCGCGCAGTGAACCTCCGCCGAGCCGTCCGCGAGCAGCCGGACGCGCGCCGCGCAGTAGTCGTCGAAGCCCTCCGAGTACGCGATGTTCTTGAAGCCGACTGCGAAGCCGACACCGCGGCGCACGCCGTCGCCGTGCGTCGTGTTGCCCGCGCCGCCCGGAAGACGCAGCACGTCGCGCGGCAGCGGCTCGGGCGGCGGCGGCTCGAGCTCCGCGGCGCGCCGGATGCACTCCGCCGTGGGCAGCGAGCCGGTGATCGTCTGGCCGGTCGGCAGCACGTCGCCGGGCTTCAGCGCGTTCAGCAGCCGCAGCTCGACGGGGTCGATGTCGAGCGCCGCGGCGAGCTTGTCCATCTGCGCCTCGGCCGCGAACGCGGTCTGCACGGCGCCGAACCCGCGCATCGCGCCGCACGGCGGGTTGTTCGTGTACACGGACGTCGACTCGATCAGCGCGTTCGGCGTCTCGTACGGACCGACCGCGAACGAGGCTGCGTTCGACGTGACGGCGGTCGACGAGGACGCGTACGCGCCGCCGTCGAGCAGGATGCGCATGCGGACGTTCACGAGCTTCCCCTCGCGCGTCGCGCGGTGCTCGCACCAGATGCGCGCCGGGTGGCGGTGCACGTGGCCGGTGAACGACTCCTCGCGGTTGTAGACGATCTTCACCGGCCGGTTCGTGTGCAGCGCGAGCAGCGCACCGTGAACCTGCATCGAGAGGTCCTCGCGCCCGCCGAACGCGCCGCCCACCCCGGCGAGGTGGATACGAACCTGCTCGAGCGGCAGGTTGAGGCACGGCGCGACCTGCGCACGGTCGACGTGCAGCCACTGCGTCGCGACGTAGATGTCGACGCCGCCTTCGCCGTCCGGCACCGCGAGCCCGGACTCGGGACCGAGGAACGCCTGATCCTGGATGCCGAGCTCGTAGACGCCGCTGACGGACACGTCTCCCTCCGCCTCGGGGTCGCCGTGGCGAATCACCATGTGCCGGACGACGTTCGGGCGGTCGTCCTCGAGGTAGCCGTGGCCGCGCGTGGGCTTCTTCGGGTGCAGGTCGGGCTGCTCGGTTGCGCGCTCCATGTCGGCGACCGGCTCGAGCGGCTCGTAGGCGACGCGGATCTTCTCCGCCGCGCGACGCGCCTGCTCCGGATGCTCGGCAGCGACGAGCGCGACCGGCTCGCCGTAGTAGAGGACGCGGTCGATCGCGAGCACGGGCTGGTCCGAGAACTCGAGACCGTAGGTCTTCTGCCCGGGCACGTCGGCGTGCGTGAGGACCGCGTGCACGCCCGGCATCGACACGGCCTCGGAGATATCGATCCCCGCGATGCGCGCGTGCGAAAGCGGGCTGCGCAGCGTGAACCCCCACAGCATCCCCGGCACGATCAGGTCGCTCGCGTAGGCGAACTCGCCCTTCACCTTCGGCGGCGCGTCGACGCGCGGCACGAGCTCGCCGACCTTGCCGACCTGGAGCCGGCGCGTGGTCTGCGTCTGCGTCTGCGTCTGTGTCACCGGCGCGCCGCGGCCCGCACCGCGTCGAAGATCTTCGCGTAGCCCGTGCAGCGGCACAGGTTGCCGGAGAGCGCTTCGCGGATCTCGTCGTCGGAAGGAATCGAGTTGCGACGCAGCAGATCCGCGGTCGCGACGACGAGCCCCGGTGTGCAGAAGCCGCACTGCACGGCGCCGGCGTCGACGAACGCCTGCTGCACCGGATGCAGCCCGTCGTCGTCCGCCAGGCCCTCCACGGTCGTCACGTCGTGCCCGTCCGCCTGCGCCGCGAGCACGAGGCAGGCGCACACGAGCGTCCCGTCGAGCAGCACCGAGCACGAGCCGCACTCGCCTTGCTCGCACGCGTTCTTGGAGCCGGGGAAGCCGAGCTTCTCGCGCAGCGCGAAGAGCAGGGACTCGCCTTCCCAGCAGTCCGCCTGGTGCTCTTCGCCGTTGATACGAACGGTGATCCTCATACGAGGACTCGCTTCAGCGCGCGCTCGGTGAGGACGCGCAGCGCGTGCCGCCGGTAGCGCTCGGTGCCGCGCACGTCGTCGATCGGCGAGGCCGCCGCTGCCACGCGCTCGGGGAAGCTCTCGGCGTCCTCGCGTGACGACGTGACGAGCACCGGACGCGTCGCCGCCGAGCCGAAGCACGCGCGCAACTCACCGTCCGTCGCTGCGACGGCGAGCGAGACGACGGCGATCACCATCGCGTTGCGCGGCCCCACCTTCATGAACGTCTGCGGCGCGTTCGACGGCTCGAGCACGACAGCGGTGATCAGCTCGTCGGGCTCGAGCGCGTTCCGCTTCACGCCGGTGACGAAGTCCGTGAGCGGCACCGTCCGCGTGCCGCGCACCGAGGCGCACTCGACCTGCGCGCCTTCGACGACGAGCGGCGGGATCGCGTCACCGGCGGGCGACGCCGTGCCGAGGTTGCCGCCGATCGTGCCGCGGTTGCGGATCTGCGGCGAGCCGACCGTGCGCGACGCCTCCGCGAGAGCGGGCAGCACCTCGCGCAGCTCCCCGTGCTCGATCTCGCTGTAGGTCAGGCCCGAGCCGAGCCGCAGCGTCCCGTTCTCGCGGGTGTATCCGCGGAGCTCGGCCACCTCGTTCAGGTTCAGGATCGCCGCCGGACGGCCGCGATCGAAGTTGAGCGCCACCATCACGTCCGTGCCCCCCTGGATCGGCCAGGTGTCGGGCTGCTCCGCCTTCAGCCGGAGCGCCTCGTCGAGCGTGGTCGGCGTTAGGACATCCACGGAGCCGAAGGGTACGGTTCTGCACCAATGGACGCACCCCTTTCGCGCCGGCTTGCGGTCGCCCGCGGGGACGAGCCGGCGGACGTGGTCATCCGCGGCGGGTCGGTGCTCTCGGTGTTCACCCGCGAATGGCTCGAGACGGATGTCGCGATCGTCGACGGGTACGTGGCCGGGCTCGGCGAGTACGAGGGCCGCGAGACGCTCGACGCGTCCGATCGGTACCTCGTACCGGGCTTCATCGACGCGCACATGCACCTCGAGTCGTCGAAGCTGCTGGTCGACGAGTTCGCCCGGCTCGTGCTGCCGTTCGGCACGACCGCCGTCGTCGTCGATCCGCACGAGATCGCGAACGTCCTCGGCACCGACGGCGTGCACTGGCTGCTCGACGCGACCGCCGGGCTGCCGCTCGACGTCTACTTCATGGCGTCCTCGTGCGTGCCGGCGTCGGACTTCGAGTCGCCGCGACGGCGGCTCACACCAGGCGATCTGGACGCGCTGCTGCGCCGCCGCCGTGTGATCGGCCTCGCGGAGATGATGAACTTCCCCGGCGTCGTCGCAGGCGCGGACAGCGAGCTGGAGAAGCTCGCGCTCGCGCGCCATGTCGACGGCCACGCGCCCGGCGTGCTCGGACGCTCGCTCAACGCCTACGCGGCGTCCGGGATCCGCTCCGACCACGAGGCGTACACCGCCGAGGAGGGACGCGAACGCCTGCGCGCCGGCATGTGGCTGCTGATCCGCGAAGCGACCGCAGCGCGCAACCTGCACGCACTGCTGCCGCTCCTTGCCGAGTTCGGGCCGGGACGCATCGCGTTCTGCACCGACGACCGCGAGCCGGAGCACATCTCCGACGACGGCCACATCAACTCGATGGTGCGCGACGCCGTCGCGTACGGGATCCCGCCCGAGGACGCGCTGGTCAGCGCGACGCTCAGCCCGGCGTCGTGGCACGGGCTCGACGAGCTCGGCGCGGTCGCACCGGGCTACCGCGCCGACCTTCTGCTGCTGCCGGACCTCGAGCGCTTCGTCCCCGACGTGGTGCTGAAAGCGGGGAAGCCGGTCGAGGCGTTCCCGCGCGCAGACGTGCCCGACTGGGTGCGGCACACCATGCGCATCGGTGCGTTCGGGCCCGAGATGTTCCGCATCCCGTGGGCCGGCGGCGAGGCGCGCGTGATCGGCGTCGTGCCCGGCCAGATCGTCACGGACTCGCTCGCCGCCACGCCGCCGGCGCGCGCGGGCGAAGCGCTGCCTGACCCGGCACAGGACCTGGCGAAGATCGCGGTCGTCGAACGGCACCTCGGAACCGGCCGCGTCGGGCTCGGCTTCGTGCGCGGCTTCGGCTTGCAGCGCGGCGCGATCGCGTCGACGGTGGCGCACGACGCGCACAACGTGGTCGTCGTCGGCATGAACGACGCGTCGATGGCGGCCGCCGTACGCCGGCTCGCGAACCTCGGCGGCGGCATCGTCGTCGTCGACGGCGCCGAGGTGGTCGCCGAGCTCCGGCTTCCGGTCGCCGGCCTGCTCTCGGACGCGCCGTTCGAGGAGGTGGTCGAGCAATCGCACGCGCTCGCCGACGCAGCGCGCACGATCGGCTGCACGCTCGACGCGCCGTTCCAGCACCTCTCGTTCCTCGCGCTGTCCGTGATCCCGTCTCTGAAGATCACCGATCGCGGTCTCGTCGACGTCGACCGCTTCGAGCTCGTGGAGCTGCCCGCGTGATCCTCGGCAACTGCTGGGTGGTCACGATGGACGGGGACGGGGACGAGCACGAGCGCGGCTGGATTGCGTTCGAGGACGGCGTGATCACCGGCGTCGGTGCGGGCGATCCCGACGGCGACTACGAGGATCTCCACGGCGCGGTCGTCACGCCCGGCCTCGTCAACACGCACCACCACCTGTACCAGACGCTCACGCGCGCCCGGGCTGCGGAGGCCGACCTGTTCACGTGGCTGAAGACGCTGTACCCCGTCTGGGCGCGGCTCGACGACGAGATGGAGCACGCAGCGGCTTTGTGTGGAATGGCCGAGCTCGCGCTCGCGGGCTGCTCGACGGTCTTCGACCACCACTACGTCTTCCCGCACGGCGTCTCCGGGCTCGTCGAGGCGGAGATCGCCGCAGCGCAGGAGCTCGGCGTGCGCATCGTCGCGTCGCGCGGGTCGATGGACCTCGGCGAGTCCGACGGCGGCCTGCCCCCCGACTCGCTCGTCGAGGACATCGACGCGATCCTCGCCGACACCGAGCGCCTCGCCGCACTCGCCGACGGCGACTTCGTCGGCATCGCCGTCGCTCCGTGTTCCCCCTTCTCGGTGACGGCCCGGCTGATGGAGGAGTCGGCGGACCTGGCGCGCAAGCTCGGACTGCAGCTCCACACGCACCTCGCCGAGACGAAGGAAGAGGACGAGTACTGCCGCGAGCAGTTCGGCTGCACCCCGGTCGAGTACGTGCAGCGTCTCGGCTGGATCGCCGAGGACGTCTGGTGCGCACACTGCGTGCACCTCTCGAACGACGACGTGCGCACGTTCGCGGAGCACGGCGTCGGCGTCGCGCACTGCCCCGCGTCGAACCTGCGCCTCGGCGCCGGCCTCGCGCCGGTCCGCGAGCTGCTCGACGCGAACGTGCGCGTGGGGCTCGGCGTCGACGGCACTGCGTCGAACGAGCGCAGCGACCTCTTCTTCGACATGAAGCAGGCGCTCTTCGTCGCCCGCGGCCGGGGCGGCGCGACGGCGCTGACGACGCGCGACGCACTGCGCATCGCGACGCGTGGCGGCGCGGAGGTGCTGCGGCGCGACGACATCGGCCTGCTCGCCCCGGGCAAGCGGGCGGATCTGGCGGTCTGGCGGACCGACGGGCTCGAGTTCGGGGGCGCAGAGGACTTGGTCGCGAACCTCGTCCTGAGCGGGCCGCATCGCGTCGACCGGCTGATCGTCGGCGGGCGCGACGTGGTGCGCGACGGCGCGCTCGTCAACGCCTCCGAGGAAGAGATCGCGCGCGAGCACCGAAAACAGTCGGCGAGGCTCTGGGCATGACGACCGTCTCCACTCACGTGCTCGACACCGAGCGCGGCGCTCCCGCTGCGGGCATCCATGTGGAGCTGTTGCGCGGGGACGGGACGCTCGCCGGCGAGGGCGTCACCGATGACGACGGCCGCATCCGCGACCTCGCCGACACGGAGCCCGGCACCTACCGCATCGTCTTCCACCCGCAGTCGCCGTTCTTCAAGCGTGTCGAGCTGGAGATCGAGCTCGGCGACGGCCACTTCCACGTCCCGCTGCTCGTCTCGTCCTACGCGTGCGCGACCTACCGCGGCAGTTGACGGCGGAAGAGCTCACGGAGCTCTTCGAGGGCCGCACGCGCTTCGTCGAGAAGCTCGCAGCGACCGAGGACCCACTCGCGCACGCGCGCGAGATCGCAGCCGAGCTGTCCGACGACGAGAAGAAAGAGATCCTCGACGCACACCCCGCGATCGGCGGTCGGCCGACGAGCGAGCGCTCCCGACGCGAGCAGGGGTCGGACGACGACCCCGAGGTGCTGGCCGAGCTCGCGCAGCTCAATGCGGAGTACGAGCAGAGGTTCGGCTTCCGCTTCGTCGTCTTCGTCAACGGCCGCCCGCGGCGCGAGATCGTCCCGCTCCTGCGAGAGCGATTGCAGCGCGCACGCGAAGAGGAGCTCGCAACCGGCGTCGACGAGCTCGTTCAGATCGCGATCGCACGATGGCGCAGCTCCTAGGCCTCAGCGACTACTGGTGGAACTGGGCGGACCTGCTCTTCCGCTGGCTCCACGTGACCGCCGCGATCGCGTGGATCGGCGCGTCGTTCTACTTCATCGCACTCGACAACCACCTCGAGCCGCCGGCGGATCCGCACGATGCGAAGCGCGGCGTCGGCGGCGAGGCGTGGGAGATCCACGGCGGTGGCTTCTACCGGGTCGAGAAGTTTCGCCTCGCACCCGAGCGCATCCCCGTGCCGCTCTACTGGTTCAAGTGGGAGGCATACACGACGTGGCTCTCCGGCTTCGGCCTTTTCATCGCGGTGTACTACTCGCACGCGAGCTCGTACCTGATCGATCCGACGGTCGCGAACCTGACGCCGTGGGAGGCGATCGCGCTGTCGGTGGCGGGGCTCGCGATCGCGTGGATCGTCTACGACGGGCTGTGCCGCGCGTTCGCGAACGACGAAGGCGTGCTCGCAGTGCTCGTGTTCGCGTTCGTCTGCGCCGCGGCGTACGGCGCGTGGAACCTGTTCGCCGCGCGCGCCGCCTATCTCCAGGTCGGCGCGATGATCGGGACGATGATGGTCGGCAACGTCTTCTTCGTGATCATCCCGAACCACTGGAAGCTCGTGCGCGCGAAGGAAGCCGGCCGCGAACCGAACCCGAAGTGGAACGCGCAAAGCAAGACGCGCTCCGTGCACAACAACTACCTGACGCTGCCGGTGCTCTTCGCGATGCTCTCGAACCACTTCCCGTTCACGTACGGGCACTCGAACGGGTGGCTGATCCTGATCTCGCTGATGGCGATCGGCGCGCTCGTGCGCCACTACTTCAACCTGCGGCACCGCGGCCTGAACGTCTGGCCGATCCTCGGCATCGCCGCAGCGGGAATCGTCGCGCTGGCATTGTTGATCCGTTGATCGCGTTCCTCGCCGTCGCCGCCGTCGTCATCGTCTCGCCCGGTCCCGACTTCGCGCTGACCGTGCACAACACCGTTGCGCGCGGCCGCCGCGCCGGGATGCTCACCGGCTTCGGGATCGTCTCGGGACAGCTCCTCTGGGGCGTCGCGACCGCGGCCGGGCTCGCGGCGCTGCTCGTCGCATTCCGGCCGGCGTTCGTCGGGCTGCGTCTCATCGGCGCCGCGTACCTCGTCTGGCTCGGCATCGGCGCGCTGCGCTCGGCGTGGCGCGGCAGAGAGCACCAGCTGCGTGTTACGAGCGACGGCTCGAGCTTCCGGCGCGGGTTTCTGTCGAACGCGGGCAACCCGAAGATGGCGATCTTCTTCACGAGCCTGCTGCCGCAGTTCGGCTCGTCGCTGCCCGAGCTCGTCGCGCACTCGCTGCTCTTCTCGACGCTCACGCTCGCGTGGCTCGCGCTCGTCGTGCGTGCAGGCTCGGCGTTGCGAGTCCCGCGCGTGCGACGCATCCTCGACGCGCTGACCGGTGTCGTCCTCGTCGGGTTCGGCGGCGTGCTCGCGCTCGACCGCGGCAGGTAGGGTCTCGCCGATGCTGGAGATCGTCGCCGCCGGGATGCGCTTCGTCGCGCGCTGGGAAGACGAGCTCGCGCCGCAGACGGTCGCGGCCTTCAGAGCGAGCCTGCCGATGGAGGAGCGGATCATCCACTGCCGCTGGAGCGGCGAGTCCAACTGGATCCCCTGGGGCGACCGCGACTTCGGCGTCGGCCCCGAGAACGCGACGTCGTACCCGCATCCCGGCGAGCTCGCGCTGTACCCCGGCGGCCAGAGCGAGACCGAGCTGCTCTTCCCGTACGGCTACTGCAACTTCGCCTCGAAGGCCGGCCAGCTGTGGGCGAACCACTTCGCGACGGTCGTCGAAGGCGCGGAGCAGCTGCCAGCGCTCGGCAAGCTCACCCTGTGGGAGGGCGCGCAGCCGATCTCGTTCCGCGAGCTCTGAGTGGCCTTCCTCGGCAACATCAACTTCGCCTGCGAGAACCCGGTCGAGCTCTCGGAGTTCTGGCAGGCAGCGCTCGGCTACGTGCGGCCGACGTTCCCGGCAGAGCTCGAGGAGAAGATCCAGGAGCAGATCGACGCCGGCGAGCTCGACCCGACCGGCTGGGCGATGCTGATGCCTCCCGACGGCATCGGTCCGCGGCTCCTCTTCCAGCGGCGCGAGAAGACGCCGACCGAGTCGATCCCGATCCACCTCGACCTCGGCTCCGACGACGCCGAGGCGGAGATCCCGCGGCTCGTCGAGCTCGGCGCGACGATCGTCGAAACGAAGTCGCACACGATCGCCGGCTTCACCGAGTCCTGGACGGTTCTGCGGGATCCCGAGGGCAACGGCTTCTGCGTCAACCACGGACGGGCGGACCGCTAGCAGCGACGCGACCCGAGGTAGCGCGTCTCACTTCGGTAACCCTTCCCTGGGAAGGGTTACAAAAGCGTGCCGAGTTGTCCCCAGCCGTCTACTCGGGCGAGCCGCCGGCCATCAGGACCGCGATCTCGTCGATGTCGTCGCGGCGCCGGACGGGCGCCAGGCTGCCTTCGTACATGACGAGGATGCGATCTGCGAGCGCGAGGATCTCGTCGAGGTCCTCGCTGATCAGGAGCACGCCGACACCGCGGTCGGCCGCGTCGATCAGGTGGCGGTGCACCGTCTCCACCGCGCTGACGTCGAGTCCGCGCGTCGGCGACGCGGCGATCAGCGCCTTCAGGTTTCCCCCGAACTCGCGTGCGAGCACGACCTTCTGGATGTTCCCGCCCGAGAGCGTGTCGGCCTCGACATGCGGTCCGGCCGCCTTGATCTCGTACGCGCGAATCGCCTCCGTCGCGCGCTCCCACATGCGCCGCAAACGCAGGAACGGGCCGGCCGTTCCATGGCGATACGACTTCAGCTCGATGTTCATGGTGAGCGGCAGGTTCGGCGCGACGCCGGTGCCGAGCCGGTCCTCGGGGACGTAGCCGAGCCCGGCGCGATATGCGGCGCGCGGGTCGCCGCCGCGCACGATGCGACCCTCGATCCGGACGGTTCCCTGTCGCGGGCGCAGCCCGGCGATTGCCTCGGCGAGCTCGCGCTGCCCGTTGCCCGCAACCCCGGCGACCGCCACGATCTCGCCCGCGCGCACGGCGAGATCGACGCCGGCGAGCGTCGTCCGTGCGCGATGGCTCTCAGCGCCCAGCCCTTCGACCGACAGGACGGTCTCGCCTTCGGTCGCCGCACCCCGCCGGCGCTGGACGCCTTCGAGCTCGCGACCGACCATCAGCGAAGCGATCGACCGCGGGCTCGCCTCGGCGGTCGCGACCGTCGCGACCGCGCGGCCGCCGCGGAGCACGGTGACGCGGTCGGAAACCGCCGTCACCTCGTGCAGCTTGTGCGAGATGAAGATCACCGTGCGCCCTTCCTGCACCATCTCGCGCAGCGTCTCGAAGAGCGTGTCGGCCTCGTCGGGCGTCAGCACCGCCGTGGGCTCGTCGAGGATCAGCACCTTCGCCTCCTCGTAGAGCGCCTTCAGGATCTCGACGCGCTGGCGCTCGCCCACCGAGAGCTGCCAGATGCGAGCACGCGGATCGACCGGCAGCCGGTAGCGCTCGCCGAGCCTGCGGACCTGGTCGACGACGGCGCCGGGATCGATGCGGAACGACCGGCCGGCGCCGCGACGGTCGCCGAGGATCAGGTTCTCGGCAACGGTGAAGCGATCGACGAGGCGAAAATGCTGGTGCACCATGCATACGCCGGCGTCGATCGCGTCGGCGGGAGAGTGGAACAAGACCGGCGCGCCGTTCAGGAGGATCTCGCCCGCGTCGGGTCGATAGAGGCCGCTCATGATGTGCGAGAGCGTCGACTTCCCGGCGCCGTTCTCGCCGAGCAGCGCGTGCACCTCACCGGGCGCCGCCTCGAAGTCGACGTCGTCGTTCGCAACGACGCCCGGGAACACCTTCCGGATCCCGCGCAGCTCGATTGCCGGTGCGGTCGCCGTCACGCGTCCTCGCGCACGTAGGCGACGCCCAGCGCTGCCGGCGCGCCGAGCCGGCGGCTCGCACCGCGCCACGACACGGCCGCGAGCACGATCACCGTCGCCGCATAGGGAAGCGAGTTCGCCCAGAGGTCTGTCGGGCCGAGGCTGATATTGCGCGCCTGCAGCTCGGGCTGCAGCGCCTGCGCCGCGCCGAAGAGATACGCACCGACCAGACAGAGCTCGGCGCGCCAGAAGGAGAAGATGACGAGCGCGATCGCGATCCAGCCGGCGCCCTGCACGAGCGAGTCGCCGCTGTTCCACGTCGGCGTGATCGCGAGCGCGAACGTCGCGCCGGCGATTCCCGCGAACGCGCCCCCGACCAGCGTGTGGATGTAGCGGTACTTCGCGACACTGATGCCCATCGCGTCCGCGGCGCCCGGCGCCTCGCCGACCGCCCGGACGTTCAACCCCGGACGCGTACGTGCGAGGTAGTACGCGACCGCGATCACGCAGAGCCACGAGAAGTAGACGAGCGGGTTCTGCCCGAACACGATCGGGCCGACGATCGGCCAGTTCTGCATCGTGTTCGGGAAGAACGCGTGGAACGTGTGCGTCGCAGGGACGCCGGCGATGTTCAGGTCCGTACCGAGGTACGACGACAGCCCGAGCCCGCCGGCGAAGATCGTCAGCGCAAGGCCCGAGACGATCTGGCTCGCACGCAGCGAGACGACGAGAAACGCGTGGATCGCCGCCATCACCGTGCCGCTGAACGCCGCCACGGCGAGCCCGAGGATGAGCGAGAGCGCACCGCTGCCGATGTGGATGCGCTGCTCGGCCCAGAACCCCATCGCGGCGCCGACGAGCATCATCCCCTCGACGCCGAGGTTGAGCACGCCCGAGCGCTCCGCGAGCAGCTCGCCGAGCGCACCGAAGAGGATCGGCGTCCCGTACGTCACGCCCGACGCGATCAGGACGACGATCAGCGAGTTGTTCACGGCATCGCCTCCGCAGCAGTCTTCGGCGTGCGCAGCAGCCGCACGCGGTGGCGGATCAGCAGCTCGCCGCCGAGCGTCGTGAAGAGGATGATCCCCTCGATCACGCCGACGAGCCCGGAGGGGAAGTTGGCGCCCTGCAGGGAGTTACCGGCGTTCTCGAGGCCGCCGAGCAGGAACGCCACCAGCAGGACCGCGAACGGGTTGTACCGGCCGAGCGCGGCGACGACAATGCCCGAGTAGCCGTACCCCAGCCGCTGCAGGCCGTTCGGGTCGCCGTCGACGGAATGGCCGAAGTCGCCGACCTGGCTGACGCCGCCGAGCCCGGCGATCGCGCCGGAGATCGCCATCACCGACAGCACCTTGCGCCGTGTGCGCACACCCGCGTAGCGCGCGGCGCCTTCGGAGTCGCCGAGCACCTGCACCTCGAAGCCGAAGCGCGTCCGCCGGTACAGCACCCAGAGGAAGATCGCCGCTGCGACGGCGAGGAACGCGCCGAGCGGGACCCCGATCCCACCCTGGGTGTGGAGCGTCCACGCCGGCCACACCGCGTTGTGCGGCAGCTGCTTGCCCGTCGGGAAGACGGTCGCGTTGAAGCCCTTCGTCTGCCGCCAGTACGACTCGCTGTCGAAGACGAGGTAGGTGAGCAGGTAGCCGGCGATGTAGTTGAGCATCAGCGAGGTGAGGATCTCGCTGGTGCCGAAGAACGCACGCAGCGCGCCGGCGATCGACGCCCACGCAGCTCCTCCCGCCATGCCGCCGAGCACCATCAGCGCGATCACCCACGGCGACGCGGCACCGCGTCCGCCGAAGTAGAGCCCGAAGAACGCGCCGGTGATCGAGCCGATGTACAGCTGGCCCTCGGCGCCGATGTTGAACACACGCATCCGGAACGCCGCCGCAGCGGCGAGGCCGGTGAACGCGAGCGGCGTGGCGGAGATCAGCGTCTGGTCGAGCGAGCCCGTCGAGACGAACGCCGCGTCGAACAGCTGCCGGTAGCTCGAGAGCGGGTTGTGCCCGGTGACGAGCAGCACGAGCCCGGCAAGAACGAGCCCGAGAGCGATCGACACGATCGGGACCGCGACGAGACGCCAGCGGGGAAGATCGAGCCTCCGTTCGACCGTGAAGCGCACGTCGCGAGACCCGCAGGGTGGAGGGGCGCCGAAGCGCCCCTCCACCGAGCTGCGGCTAGCCCTTCGGGCTCCCGATCACACCCTTCACGAGCCAGTTCATGCCATAGAGGCTGTTCGTGCCGCCCTTCAGGACCTGCATCTTCTGGCCCTTGGGCACGCGCAGCTTGCCGCTCTGGTCGTAGAGCGGACCGCTGAACTCGTAGAAGGAGCCGTTCTCGATCGCCTTCTCCTTCGTCGCGATCAGCTTCTTCGTCGCGGCGGAGACGCCCGGGCCGTACGGCGCGAGCTTCGTGAAGCCGTCGTTGATGCTCCCGTAGTAGAAGCCGGGCTTCCACGTTCCGTTCATCGCCGCCTCGACCCGCTTCAGGTAGTACGGGCCCCAGTTGTAGACCGACGCGGTCAGCCACGACTTGGGCGCGAACGACGACGAGTCGGAGTCGTAGCCGACCCACGGAATGTGCTTCGACTGCGCGTACTCACCGGTCGCCGGCGAGTCGACGTTCTGCCCGAGCACGCACGCGCCCGCAGAGACGAGGCTCTGCGCCGCCTTGCGCTCCTTCGCCGGATCGAACCACGAGTTCGTCCAGACGATCTTCACCTTGACGCCCGGATGGGTCGCCTGGGCGCCGAGCGCGAACGCGTTCGTGTGCCGGATGACTTCGGGGATCGGGTAGGCAACGACGAACCCGATCGTGTTGCACTTCGCGGCCGCGCCGGCCGCCATGCCCGAGAGGTAGATCGTGTCCTCTGCCGAGCCGAAGTACTCGGCGACGTTCTTGGCCGTGTACGTCCCCGTCGCCTGCTCGAACAGGACGTTCGGGTACTTCGCGGCGATCTGCGGCGTGATGTAGCCGTACGACGTCGCGAAGATCAGCTTGTAGCCCTGCGCCGACAGGCTGGCGACGGTCTGGCTGAACTGGGCGCCAACCGCGATGTTCTCCTTGTACGTCACCTGCACCTTGCTGCCGAGGTGCGACTTGACGTAGTTCATGCCGTCGACGTGCGCCTGGCTCCAGCCGCCGTCGTTGTGCGGGCCGACCAGGATCCAGGCGACCTTGTACGCGCCGGTCGTCTTTGCCGAGCCGGTTGCCGTTCCGAGCGCAAGCGCGACCGCAGCCGCCGCGGCGAGTGCGGCCACCACCGCGCCGAGCGCGAGCTTCCTGTTCCTCACGTTGTGTCCTCTCCTCTGCGAGCCGGGTTTGCCGGGGGGGAAGGACGAATGTAACCCACGATTCGGAGGACCTCTATAGGACCTCTAGGCCTCCGACGGAACCCCCTGCAAGACGGGGTCTTCGGCGCTCCAGGGGAAGGTGATCCAGCGGTCGGTGCGGCGCCAGACGTACTCGCAGTTGACGATCGAGCGCGGCTTCTCGTACAGAACGGCGCAGCGCACCTCGGCAACCTTGCCGGCGCAGAACTCCTGGACGAGCCTCAGCGTCGCCCCGGTGTCGGCGACGTCGTCGGCGACGAGCACTCTCGTCTCGGCGAAGTCGACGAGATCGGGCACGGGCGGCAGGATCATCGGCACGTCGAGCCGCTCGTCGATGCCGGTGTAGAACTCGACGTTCATCGTGAAGGTGTTCTTGACGCCGAGCGCGTAGCCGATCGCGCCCGCCACGAGCAAGCCCCCGCGCGCGATGCCGAGGATGATGTCCGGGACCCAGCCGTCGGCGGCGACCGCCTCGGCGAGCTCACGCCCGCCGCGCCCCAGGTCGTCCCAGCTCATGACCTCTCTCTCGGTCATTTCGTGAGCCTATCCAGTGCCGAGGTGAGCGCATCGACCGCGAGCGCGATGTCTGGTTCGGAGGACAGCTCGTCGGGATGGTGCGAGACGCCGCCGTTCAGCGAGCGCACGAAGAGCATCGACGCGTTCGGGACGACCATCGCGTCGTGCCCGGCGCCCGAGACGAGCCGCGGCGCGTCCGGCAGCACGGCGGCGAACGCGTCGCCCATCGTGGCAGCCCGGGTGCGCACCGTCGGCTCGAAGCCGATCGCCGCGACGAGCGCGTCGAGCTCCTCCTCCGTCGGTGCGCGCGCATCGATCGCGAGCGTGACCTTCGCCGGCACGACGTTGACGGCGTTCGGCTCGACCTCGATCGCGCCGATCGTGGCCACCGCGCCGCCGGTCGGCGCCCCGCGCACCTTGAGGATGAACTCGGCCGCCGCGACGAGCGCGTCGCGGCGCAGGTGCATCGGCGTGGTGCCCGCATGGTCGGCGTGCCCCTCGAAGACGACGGTGGCGCGAGCCTGCCCCGCGATCGAGGTGACCACGCCGAGCGGCTCGCCGAGCTCCGCCAGCACCGGGCCCTGCTCGATGTGCACTTCGAGGTACGCGTCCGGTGTCTCGGTGATGCGCTTGCTGCCCATCGGCCCGGTCTCCTCGGCGCGGAAGGCAACGACTGCGAGCTCGCGACCCGGCAGCCGCTCCGCGGCTTCGATCGCCGCGACGACGCCGAGCGCACCGTCGAACTTGCCGGCGGTGGGGACGCTGTCGAGGTGCGAACCGGCCCAGACGCGGCCGGCGCCGCGGCGTCCGAACAGGTTGCCGGCCTCGTCGACGGAAACGTCGAGCCCGGCTTCGCGCATCCAACCGGCCGCAAGCTCATGCGCCGCGTCCTCCTCCGGCGAGTACCCCGCCCGGTGCTGCGCGATCGCGTAGATCGCCTCGAGCCGCTCGCTCACCCTCACTCGCGCAATCCTCGCAGCGTCATCCAGCCGGCGACGGGGAACAGCGCGACCGCGAAGAAGGCCACGCGCCACGAGGTGGCGGCGACGAGCGCGCCGAACGCCGCGGGGTAGACAGCGCCCGGCGCGTTCAGCAGCGTCTGCTGCAGCCCGATCGCGATCCCGCTCCGGTTGTGGCCCGCGATCTCGACCGCGGCTGCGAACGAGAGGCTGTTCCAGCTCATCGAGAGAACGCCGCCGACGACGAGCACCGGCAGCAGCAGCGCGAGCGGCGTGTCGAGCAGGGCGCCGGTGAGCGCGACGACGACCGCCGCGGCCAGCGAGATGCGGCGCAGCGGCTGGAGGCGGCTGTGGACCACGTCGGACCACCGGCCGGCGCCGATGCGCCCGCCGATCGCGAGCGCCTGCATCACGGCCAGCACCGCGGCCGCAGCGCTCGTCGAGAGCCCGCGGTGCTCATGAAGGAGCAGCACGGTGAAGCCGACGACGCAGAGCTGCGGTGCGATCACCAGCGAGCTGCCGAACGACAGCGTCCACAACCGCCGGTCGCGCAGCGGCCGCTCGCTGCGTTGCGCCTGCGGATCCGGCTGCGGCCCCTCGCGCAGCACGAGCGCACCGAGGAGCGCGCCCACGAGGCAGGCGGCGCCGAGCGCACCGAAGCCCCACGCGAGCCCGCCGGCGCGCTCGACCGGCGGCAGCCCCAGCGAGACGAGGAAGCCCGACAGCGGGATCGCGGTCTGTCGCAGCGCAAGCGCGAGCCCGCGCTCCGTCGGCGCGAACCAGTGCATCACCGCCCGGCCGCTGGCGGACTGGACGCTCGCGCCCGTCGCGCCCGCAAGCGCAAGCAGCAACGAGAGCGCCGCGAAACGGTGGACGAACGCCGCACCGACGAGCGAAGCGCCGCAGGCCGCGACCCCCGTGAACAGCACCAGCCGCTCGCCGACACGGTCGGTCGCCTGCCCCCAGGGAATCAGCGTCACCAGCGAGCCGATCAGCGACATCGAGATCAAGAGGCCGGTCTGCGCGAGCGAGAGGTGATACGCGCGCCGTAGCCCCGGCGCCATCACGGCGATGCCGTACGGGATCGCGGAGTAGGTCGTCTGCGCGAACGTCCCCGCACCGAGAACCGCCCAGCGGTATCTCGCCGGCGTCAGAGGCCGAACGGGTTGGTCGGCCGCGTGCCGGTGTACGTGATGACGGACTTCGTCTCGAGATAGAGCTCGAGCGTCTCGATCGCGAGCTCGCGGCCGAAGCCGGACTGCTTGTAGCCGCCGAACGGAATGCCGGGGAACGCCGTGTAGGGCATGTTGATCCCGACCGTTCCCGACTTGATCTTCGCGGCGATGCGATGGCCCTTGCCGGGGTCGCCCGTCCAGATCGTCGCCATCAGCCCGTACTTCACGTCGTTCGCGATCCGCACCGCGTCGTTCTCGTCGGCGAACGGAATGACGGTGACGACGGGGCCGAAGATCTCCTCCTGCGCGGCGCGCATGTCGTTTCGCGCCTGCGCGATCACGGTCGGCGGGTAGAACGCGCCCGGCCCGTCGCCGATCGCGCCGCCGGTGGTGATCTCCGCGCCTTCGTCGCGCGCGCTGTCGACGAAGCCGTGCACCTTCTCGCGGTGCGCCTGAGAGATGAGCGAGCCCATCTGCGTCTCGGGATCGAGCGGGTCGCCGACCTTGACGCGCTGGGACAGCTCCGTCACCTGCGAGACGACGTCGTCGTACAGCGACTGCTCGACGAGCAAGCGCGAACGCGCCTCGCACGACTGGCCGGCCGACGCGTAGATCGCCCAGACGCTCGCCGGGATCGCGTCGGCGAGGTCGGCGTCGGCGAAGAGCAGGTTCGGGCTCTTGCCGCCGAGCTCCAGCGTGACCCGCTTGATCGGGTCGGAGCACAGCCGCATGATCTCGCCGCCCGTCTTCGTCGAGCCGGTGAACGCAACCTTGTCGACGCCGGGATGCCTGACGAGGTACGAGCCGGTCGTCGGGCCGTCGCCGGGAACGATGTTGATCGCGCCGGCCGGAAAGCCGACTTCGGCAGCGAGCTCAGCGACGCGGAGCACCGACAGCGGCGTCTGCGGGTCGGGCTTCAGGACGACGGCGCAGCCGGCGGCGAGCGCGGGCGCGAGCTTCCAGGTCGACATGAGCAGCGGGTAGTTCCACGGCACGATCTGCGCGGCGACTCCGACCGGCTCCTTCTGCGAATAGAAGAGGAGCGAGCCGCCGATCGGATTCGAGCGTCCCGCGATCGAGCCGAGCGCCGAGGCGTAGAAGCGGAAGTGCTCGGTCGCGCCCGCGATCTCGGCCTTGACCGAGGAGATCGCCTTGCCGACGTTGCGCGCCTCGAGCTCGGCGAGCTCCTTGCGGTTCGCGACGATCGCATCGGCGAGCGCGTGCAGCAGGCGCGAGCGCTCCGTCCCGGGCGTCTTCCCCCACGCACCGTCGACCGCAGCGCGTGCGGCGTCGACCGCGCGGTCGATCTCTCCCTCGCCGGCCATGGCGGCGCGCGCAAGGGTCTCGCCCGTGGCGGGCTCGGTGATGTCGCGGAGCTCGGCGCCCTCGACCGACTCGCCGTTGATGAACAGCCCGTGCTCGGCAGCGGTCATCGCCATCAGGCGGACAATAGCTCCGTGACGGTCACCTGCTCGGTGAGCAGCGTGCGGAAGCGGGCCGGGTCGCCGCCGACGTACCGGCGGCAGAGCTCGCGGCCCGCGGTGTAGGAGATGACGTACGCGCGCCACGTCGGATCCACGACGAACGCGAGCGCGTGCCGTGCCTCGTCGAGCGGCCGCATCGCCCAGCGCACGTACCACTGCACCGCCTCGTCGAAGCCGACGCCCTCCTCGTGGATCATCAGCGCCGCGTCGAGCCCGAGGGTGCCGAGCCCTTCGATCGTCTCGCGGATCTCCCACGCGAGCACCGGATCGTCGAGCGGCAGGCCCTGATCGCGCAACACCGCGAGCGCCTCGTCGCTCCCGCCCGGATCGAACACGAGGTCGAGGCCCGTCTCGGCGATGCCCTCGGCGAGGATCGACTGCGGCGTCGGAACGAGTTTCGCGGCCTCTTCGACCAGCCCGCGCTCGCGGATCAGATGCTGTTCCTTCAACGCCGCTTCGGTGTGGTGGCCGGGATAGACCTCGTGCGCGACAAGGCCGAGCAGGTCGAGCGTGGTCGTCGGTGTGTCGGTGTTGAGCACCACGCGGCTCTGCAGGCCGCCGAGGTAGTAGTTGAACGCCCACCACGGCTCCCCCGTGACCGGCTCGAGCGTGACGTCCTCGCCGTCGGGCAGGCCGAAGAGCTCCGCAGTACGGCGCCGGAAGAGCGGCAGCAACGCGCGCATCCCGGCCAGCGCCGCGTCGCCCGAGACACGGTGGCGGTCGCGCCAGGCGACACGCCGCTCGTACAGCGAGCCGTCGCCGGGGAGCAGCTCGTCGAGCTTCGCGTGCACCTCCTCGTACACCGACTCCGGCGTTCGCTGCGGCCGCACGCCGTAGCAGCGCTCGACCTCGTCGCTGTACGAGAGCTTCTCGCCCGCGAGCACGCGCGCGTACGTCCAGAGGCCGTGCACCTGGTCCCGCAGCCAGCCGTCTGCGAGCTCCGCGTGCAGGCGCGCACCGTCGTCCGCGAGCTCGGAGGCGTGCACAAGCGGCTCTTCGTCGACGGCGTCCTTCAGGTCCTGCGGGCCGTAGTACGCATCGACGAGACCGTCGACGTGCTTGCCGAGCCGGAGCCCGAGCAGCAGGTAGTCCTCAGCTACGGGCAAACAACGCCGCCTGTCCCTGTCCCACGCCGACACACATGGTCGCGATGCCGTACCGCCCGCCGCGCCGGCGCAGCTCGTGCAGCAGCGTCACGGTCAAGCGTGCGCCGCTCATGCCGAGCGGGTGGCCGATCGCGATCGCGCCGCCGTTCACGTTCACCTTGTCCTCGTCGAGGCCGAGCTCGCGCACGACCGCGAGCGACTGCGAGGCAAAGGCCTCGTTCAGCTCGACGAAGTCGATCTCCTCGACGCCGACGCCCGTGCGCTCGAGCAGCTTGCGCACCGCGGGAATCGGGCCGATGCCCATGACGCGCGGGTCGACGCCTGAAGCGGCCGAGCCGACGAACGTTCCGAGCGGCTCGATCCCGAGCTCCTTCGCCTTCTCCTCCGAGGCGACGACGACCGCGGCGGCGCCGTCGTTCAGCCCGGACGAGTTGCCGGCGGTGACGGAGCCTTCCTTGCGGAACGCAGGCTTGAGCGTCGCCAGCTTCTCGAGCGACGTGTCGGGCCGCGGATGCTCGTCGCGCGTCACGTCGCCGACAGCCACGAGCTCGTCGTCGAAGCGGCCCGCGTCGGCAGCGGCGGCCCAGCGCTGCTGCGAGCGGAGCGCGAACGCGTCCTGATCCTCGCGCGACACGGCCCAGCGCTCGGCGACGTTCTCGCCGGTCTCGCCCATCGTCTCGAGCGGAAACAGCTCCTCCATACGCGGGTTCGGGAAGCGCCAGCCGAGCGTCGTGTCGTACATGACGCGGTCGCCGCGCGGGAACGCCTTGTCGGGCTTCGCGGTGACGAACGGGGCACGCGACATCGACTCGACCCCGCCGGCGACGAAGAGGTCGCCGTCGCCCGCGATCACGGCATGACAGGCGCCGACGATCGCCGAGAGCCCCGACGCGCAGAGACGGTTGACGGTGACGCCGCCGATCGTCTCCGGCAGCCCCGCAAGCAGCACGGCCATGCGGGCCACGTTGCGGTTGTCCTCGCCCGCCTGGTTCGCGCACCCGAGCCACACGTCCTCGATCTGCTCGGCGGGAACCCCGGCGCGCGCGACGGCCTCGCGCACGACGAGCGCACCGAGGTCGTCGGGCCGCTCGCCGGCGAGCGCGCCGCCGTAGCGTCCGACGGGCGTCCGCACTGCGCTCAGAATCACTGCGCGAATTCGGCGTCCCTCCCGAGCAGGCGCGCGACGGCCTCGCGGCCGCGGTCGCCCATGTCGAGCGTCAGGTCGTTGACGTACATCGAGACGAACTCGTCCGCCGTCGCGGCGTCGATGCCGCGGCCGAAGCCCATCGCGTACTGCATCGCCTGGTCGCGGTTGGCGAGGCCGGCGTCGATCGCCTCGCGGAGGACGCGCGACACCTCGTCGCGCCGCTCGACGTCGCGTCGGATGCCGACGAGCCCGAGCGGCAGCGGCAGCCCGGTGTGCTCCTGCCACCAGACGCCGAGGTCGAGCAGCTTCACGAGCCCGGCTTCGGCGTAGGTGAGCTGACCCTCGTGGATCAGCAACCCCGCTTCCGCGCGTCCGGAGACGACTTCGTCGAGCACGGCATCGAAGGGCAGGTCGCGCGTGCGGATGTCGTCGCCGAGCGCCAGGTGCAGCACGCGCTTCGCGGTCGTGAGCGGCCCCGGCGTCGCGATCTCCACCGCGTGCAGGTCGACCTCTCCGCGCGCGACGACGATCGGCCCGTACCCCTCGCCGAACGACGCTCCGTGCCGCAGCAGGAGATACCGGTCGGCGACGGCGGGGTACGCGCCGGCCGAGAGCGCCGTCACCTCGAGCTTCCCTTCGAGCGCCCACTCGTTCAGCGTCTGGATGTCGGAGACGACCGGCTCGAGCTCGAGCCCGCGGGTGTCGACGGTGCCCGCTTCGAGCGCCCAGACCATGAATGCGTCGTCGGGATCCGCCGAGTGGCCGATGCGAATCGTCACGCCGGCCACGTTACCCTTGCGGCAATGGCAAAGGCCGCGCTGAGCGAAGCCATCCAGGACTACCTGAAGAGCGTCTACAAGCTGCAGGCGGCGAGCGGGCGGGTGACGATCGGCGCGCTCGCCCAGGATCAGGGCGTCTCGCCCGCGTCCGCGTCCGCGATGGTGAAGAAGCTCGCTGCGCTCAACCTGCTCGAGCACGAGCCGTATCGCGGCGCGCAGCTCACGCCCGCCGGCGAGCAGGTTGCGCTCGAGGTGATCCGCCACCACCGGCTGCTCGAGCTGTACCTGGCCGAGACGCTCGGTCTCCATGTCGACGACGTGCACGCCGAAGCCGACCGGCTCGAGCACGTCATCTCGGAGGAGCTCGAGGCGCGCATCGACCGCGCGCTCGGCTTCCCCACGCACGACCCGCACGGCGACCCGATCCCGGACGCCGACCTGAAGTGGCCTAGCGGCGCACCTCGCTGAACACACCGGCTCCGCCGGGCGGGAGCCGCTGCCGGCCGGTGCGCTCAGCGACCGAAGAAGAAGCGCTCGAGCGGGCCGAGCAGCTCCTCGCGCCTGAACGGCTTCACCTTCGCGCCGCTGCCGTCGGTCTCCGAGACGACGGCGTCGTCCTCGAGCACCGCGTTCGCGGTCTCGAGGCAGTCGTCGAGCTCGTGGCCTTCCCAGACGTAGTCGTCGCCGCGCGGCTCTTCGCTCTCGCGGTGCTGCGGGTTCACCTGCCGGCCGACCGCCCACATCGCTCCGGCGCGCCGCTCGATCCAGATGACGACGCGCTCCCGGCTTCCCGCGTCGTCGAGTCCCTCGACGACCCGTTCGGCAAAGCGCCCGTCCCTGGCCGGGGCCTTCACGCCGCGACTATACAATCGCGCCGACCGTGGGACTCGTCGACGCGATCAGGGGCGCGTTCTCCTTCCTCGGTACCAGGTCGCAGACCGAGGAACGAATGGCGCAGTACGTCATCCGCGAGCATCACCGCGGCCGGCCGCTGCGTGAGATCGTCGCCGACCACTACGTCACGAACCGCTGCACGCCGGAGCAGGTGAAGCGGCTGCTCGACCGGCCCGAGGTCGTTCACGCTCTCGGCGAAGACCTCGTCGCGCAGACACAGCGCGAGCTCTGAGCGCTACGCGCGCGCCAGCTCGACGACGCGGGCCGCGGCCGCGAGGTCCCACGCGGCGAGACCGTTCGACTTGAACACGACGATGTCCTCGTCGCGCGCGCGGCCGCGCAGCTCGCCGCTGACGACGTCCTGCAGCTCGCGCACCTCACGGGTCGCCAGGGCGAGCGTGAGGTCGCCGGCTTCGAGCCGCGACTGCTCGATCGAGTCGCAGCAGATGAACGCCGCGCGGTCGAGGACGTCGTCGTCGAGCTCTCGCTTCGACAGGTCGTTCGCGCCCACGCCGATCACGGTTGCGCCCCGTCGAAGCTGCGCGCCGTGCAGCACCGGTGTGTCGGCAGTCGTGACGGTCACGACGACGTCACACGTCGCAGCGTCGCCCGGCTCACAGTCGTGCTCGGCGCAGAACGCCGCGAGCCGCTCCTGATTGCGACACGAGACGACCACGCGCTCGAGCGACGGCAGCGCCGCGCGCAGCGCCGCGACGTGCGCCGCCGCCTGGCGACCGCAGCCGATCACGCCGAGCGTCGACGCACCCGCGCGCGCGAGCCGCTTCGCGGCCACGGCCGACGCCGCTGCCGTTCGGAGCCGGCCGAGAATCTCTGCTTCCACGATCGCTTCGAGGCGCGCGTGCTCGATCGAGAACAGGACGATCACGAACGGTGTCCCGCCGGGAAGCCAGACGAACGACTTCAGCCCGGCGTAGCCCAGCTCGTGGTCGACGCACGGCATGACGGCGAAGTCACCGCCCGGCAGCGTCGCCCGCACGCGCGGCGGGTTCTCGATCGCGCCGCGTGCGAGGCGCTCGAACGACGCCTCGACCGCTGCGATCGCGTCGGCGGGCGTGAGCAGCTCGGCCACCTGGGCCTCGGTCACGAGCAACGGCACGGTGAGAGCTTAAGAGCTTCTAGGACTGCTTCTTGATGAAGCTGAGCTGGCCGTTCGTCTCGAGCACCGCCCACTTGACCTGCGACAAGTGCTCGATGCCCTGGATGCGCGCCTGCTCGTAGATCTCGTCGATGTCGAGACGCTCGCGCTTCAGGTTCGCCTCGATCACCTCGCCGTCCTGGACGACGATGATCGGGACGCCTTCGAGGATCTTCCGCGTGCGCGGGAAGCGGTAGCCCACCCACGAGACGAACACCTGCAGGATGGCGATCGTCCCGATCGCGAGCCCGGCGCCGGTGAGCGAGTAGTCGTCCTGCGTCAGCCCCTGCTGCACGGCGTCGCCGAGGATGATCAGCAGGATCAGGTCGAACGGCTGCAGTGACGACAGCTCGCGCCGGCCGATGATGCGCGTCAGCACGAGCAGGAAGGCGAAGACGACGATGCCGCGGAGAACGATGTCCATCAGGGGTAGATGTCGAAGGTCCGGTGGATGCGGAGGATCGGCGTCGAGCCGTCGGCGAGCGTCACGTTCGCGGGCCGGTGCCAGGCGAGGTTCGTCGGATTGACCTGGAACTGCATGAAGAGCAGAAACGTCCGGCCCTTCGCGATGTGGCCGAGCTGGAGCGTGAGCTTGCCGTCGCTCGAGCCCTGGCCGAGCGGGCTCGGCTCGATCGTGTTGATCGCCATGCCTTCCGCCCAGCCGGGATCGAGAATGAGAATCGCGTTCTTCAGGTCGCGGTTCGCGGTGATATGGAAGCGCGCGGAAAAGAGCAGGCCGCCGCGCAGGTGCGCCGGGGCGTAGAGCTTCAGCGTCGCCGCCGGCGCCGATGCGTTCGACGTGACGGGGTGCTGGCCGAAGACGTTCAGCAGGCCGAGCACGAGGAACGCGAGCAGCAGGCCGATGATGATGCGCCGCGGCCACGGCACCTTGCGCACGCCTTCGAGATCGCGATGGCGCTTGAGCACCAGCCCGTCGGGAACGTCAGCCACGCGAGCGTTCTCTCCGGAGAGAACGCTCGCTAACCCAGGTGGGCGCGCCAGGGATGGTCCGGCTGCGTGCGGGCGAGCGCGCCGTCGAGCCACGTCCGCTCGGCGTGGTCGAGCGCGGGCAACAGGGACGCGAAGTCCTGCTCGTCCTTGGGACGCACGCGGCGCGCCTTGTGCAGCAGCACCACCGACGGCTTCAGGTGCGGCACGCCGTCCGTCGTCGCGCCGAGCTCGTCGAGCGGAAGCGTGATCGCGTGGTCGCGCTTGAACAGCCAGCGGCCGTTCGCGCTCGGGGTCAGCAGCAGGTCGCAGAGCCACGGCGAGCCCGCGTCGCGGCGCACCCAGAGCTGCTCGCGCTCGTCGCGCAGATCCTCGTCGGGCAGCAGCGGCCGGAGCGATCCGTCGTGCGCCTCCCAGAGGTGGAACGCGGCGAAGTGCGCGCGGATCGCGGGCAGGTCGTCGAAGAGAACGACCACGTCGGTGTCGCTGTGGAGGCGAGGTGCCGCGCCCGAGAGCTCGGCGGCCCAGCCGCCCGCCAGCCACCAGCGAAACGGAGCGCCCGCGAAGAGCTCCGCAACCTCCGGCGGTGTCAGCGGCGCCCAGCTGCCGTAAAGCCGGTCGAGCTCGGCTTCGTCCAGCTCCGCCACGACATGCGCCCGGCACGATTCGAACGTGCGACCCCCAGCTCCGCAAGCTGGTGCTCTATCCCCTGAGCTACGGGCGCTCAGTCGGCCAGTGTAGCCGTGCGCCCGCGCCGCCGACCGTCAGCTCCGCGTCGTCCGGAACCTCGACGCGAACGTACGCAAGCGCGAGGCCTTCGACCGCGCTCGTGACGCGGCCGACGTCCTTGTCGTCGTAGAGCACCGGCGTCTCAGGTGTGGGCGCGGCGCCGTCGACGGCCAGCACGCGCAGGCGGCGGTTCACCTTGCCGCGATAGTGCTGACGCGCGATCGGCTCCTGGCCCGGGTAGCAGCCCTTCGTGAACGAGACCGCACGCTCGTCGAGCCCCGCCTCCGCAGGAAGGACGCGGTCGTCGATCTCGCAGCCGAAGCGCGGAGTCGCCGCCTGGATGCGCAGGCGCTCGAGATCGGCGCCGCCGTCGAGGTCGCTGTCGAGCACCTCCATCGCCGGCACGCCGTAGTCCCGGTTCGGGATCCCTTCGTCGCCGTCGAGGACGATCGTCGACGTGTGCTCCTCGAGCTCGATCTCGCACTTCGCCGCGAAGCGCATGCGCACGAGCTGTGCGCGGAGCGTCTCGCCGAGCTCCGGCTCGGTGAGCAGCAAGACGTCGTCCTCGCCGCGCCGCCACACGAGGACCGGCGCGATCACGCGCGCCTTCGGCGTCAGCAGCAGCGCGTCGGCCGAGCCCGACGCGGGCACGTCGTTCGACAGCATCCGGTTCAGGTAGTCGACCGCGTCGGGGCCTTGCACCCGAACGTAGGCGCGATCGCGGCGTGCGGAATCCATGCCTCTAGAGTAGATCCCGTGTTCAGGTCGAAAGCCGAGCAGAAGGTGCGCGACGCGGGGTTCGACCCGGCCCGGCTGCCGCCCGGGCAGTACCTGACGGAGAAGTGGCCGGTGCTGCACGCCGGCTCGGTCGCCGAGTACCCCAACCTCTCGACTTGGACGCTCCGCGTCTTCGGCGAGGTGGAGCAGGAGCTCGAGCTCACGTGGGAGCAGCTCAACGAGCTGCCGCGCAGCTCGAACGTGCAGGACATCCACTGCGTCACGCGCTGGTCGAAGTTCGACACGAGCTTCGAGGGCGTCCACTGGCGCGAGCTCGCGAAGCTCGCCCGGCCGAAGCCGACGGCGAACTTCGTCATCGCGCATTCGGAGGCCGGCTTCACCTCGAACGTGCCTCTGTCGTTCCTCGAAGCCGACAACGCGATGCTCGCGACGCACGGCGACGGGGCGGAGCTCACACCGGAGCACGGCTATCCGCTGCGCCTCGTCATCCCGGGCAAGTACTTCTGGAAGAGCGCCAAGTGGCTGCGCGGAATCGAGCTCTCGTCGATCGACAAGCCCGGCTTCTGGGAGCGCTACGGCTACCACAACGACGCCGACCCCTGGCGCGAAGAGCGCTACGGCTTCTAGCCGCGGATCCCTCGTTCGAGGGATCGGGCTCCGCACGCCGGCGTCGATATCTGGGCCATAACCCTCCCCCATCCCCTCGAAGGCCCGCTCCCCGCGGGCCTTCTTGTTTCTGGGAACGAGAACGGGCGGCCCGAAGGCCGCCCGTTCTCGTTCCTCTAGCGACTCGCCGAAGGCGAGTTGCCAGTTGCCTACATCATCCCGCCCATGTCCGGCATGCCGGCGCCGACCGGAGCGTTCTTCTCCGGCGCCTCGGCGACGATCGCCTCGGTGGTGAGGATGTTCTTCGCGATCGACGCGGCGTTCTGCAGCGCCGAGCGCGTGACCATCGTCGGGTCGGTGATGCCGGCCTTCACCAGGTCGGTCACCTCGCCGGTGTCGACGTTCAGGCCCTGACCCGGCTTCGCCGAGCGGACCTGCTGCACGACGACCGAGCCTTCGAGGCCGGCGTTGGTCGCGAGCTGGCGGAGCGGCTCCTCGAGCGACTTGATGATGATCTGCGCACCGGTGCGCTCGTCAGCATCGAGCTTGCCGAGGAGGTCTTCCTTGACCGCGTCCGCCGCGTTCAGGAGCGCGACGCCGCCGCCCGGCACGACGCCCTCCTCGAGGGCGGCACGCGCGGCCTGCAGCGCGTCCTCGACGCGGTGCTTGGTCTCCTTCATCTCGGTCTCGGTGGCAGCGCCGACCTTGACCACGGCGACCCCGCCGGACAGCTTCGCAAGACGCTCCTGGAGCTTCTCGCGGTCGAAGTCCGAGTCGGTGTTCTCGATCTCGCCCTTCAGCTGCTTGATGCGGCCCTTGATCGCCTCCGCGTCGCCGGCGCCGTCGATGATCGTGGTCGTGTCCTTGTCGACGACGACCTTGCGGGCGCGGCCGAGCTGCGAGAGCTTCGTGTTCTCGAGCTTGAGGCCCATCTCCTCGGTGATCACCTCGCCGCCCGAGAGGATCGCGATGTCCTCGAGCATGCGCTTGCGGCGGTCGCCGAAGCCCGGCGCCTTGACGGCGACGGCCTGGAAGGTGCCGCGCAGCTTGTTGACGACGATCGTCGCGAGCGACTCGCCCTCGACGTCCTCGGCAACGATCAGCAGCGGGCGGCCGGCCTGGATGACCTGCTCGAGCACCGGCAGGAGGTCCTTGACGGCCCCGATCTTCTGGTTCGCGACCAGGATGTAGGGGTCGTCGAGCACGGCCTCCATGCGCTCGGCGTCGGTGATCATGTAGGGCGACAGGTAGCCCTTGTCGAACTGCATGCCTTCCGTGAACTCGAGCTCGAGGCCGAAGGTCTGGCCCTCCTCGACGTTCACGACGCCGTCCTTGCCGACCTTCTCGATCGCCTCGGACAGCACCTCGCCGACCTCGGTCGAGCGCGAGGAGACGGTCGCGACGCGCGCGATGTCCTCCTTGCCGGAGATCTCGGTCGACTGCGACTTCAGGTTCTCGACGATCGCCTCGACCGCCTGCTCGATGCCGCGCTTGAGCGCCATCGGGTTCGCGCCGGCCGAGACGTTCTTCAGGCCCTCGCGGACGATCGCCTGGGCGAGCACGGTCGCGGTCGTCGTGCCGTCGCCGGCGACGTCGTTCGTCGACGTGGCGACCTCGCGCACGAGCTGCGCACCCTGGTTCTCGAAGACGTCCTCGACCTCGATCTCGCGCGCGATCGTGACGCCGTCGTTCGTGATCGTGGGAGCGCCGAACTTCTTGTCGAGCACGACGTAGCGCCCCTTGGGGCCGAGGGTCACCTTGACCGCGTCGGCCAGGATGTCGACGCCGCGCTGAAGCGAGCGGCGGGCATCCTCGTTGAACTTGAGCTCCTTGTGAGCCATCTCTCTCTAACTCTCCTTGTCTTCCTAGACCGCTGCGCGGTCGCCGACGACCTTGGCCAGGACGTCGGACTCACGAAGGATCAGGACATCGTCGGCGCCGACCTTGATCTCGGTGCCGCCGTACTTGCTGAAGATGATCTCGTCGCCCTCTTCGAGATCCATGGCGATGTGCTCGCCGTTCTCGTCGCGGGCGCCCGGGCCGACGGCGAGGACCTTGCCGCGCTGCGGCTTCTCCTTCGCCGTGTCCGGCAGGACGATGCCGCTGACCGTCGTCTCCTCTTCCTCGAGGACCTCGACGATCAGGCGATCGCCAAGCGGCTGTAGATTCATACGGGTTGACCTCCGAGCTTGTAACAGGCTTGTGCGTACACCTGGCACTCTAGCGACGAGAGTGCCAACGGCGCAAGGACCCGTGTGAAGCGTGAGTTCTCGGCGGGCGGCGTGCTCGTCCGGCGACTGCGCGGCCGCTGGATGATGGCCGCGATCAGGCCCCGCCGCCACGACGGCGGCGCGGTCTGGGCCCTGCCGAAGGGCCACATCGACGAGGGCGAGCGAGGCGAGGAGACCGCGCTGCGCGAGGTGGCGGAGGAGACCGGTGCCCACGGGCGCTCGCTCGGCAAGCTCGGCGACGTCCGCTACGTCTACACGTGGGAGGGCGAGCGGGTCTTCAAGGTCGTCTCCTTCTTCCTCGTCCGCTACGAGGGCGGCCGCCTGGGCGACGTCCCGCAGGCGTTCCGTCACGAGGTGGCGGAGGTGCGCTGGCTGCCGCTCGAGGACGCACCGCGGCTCCTCAGCTACGGCGGCGAACGGGACATGGCCCGGAAAGCCTGGGAGAAACTGTCCGAAGAGGACGTATGATCGTCGCGCCGTGCCCTCGTATGCGCTGAACTTCTATTCGCCGATCGTGGAGGCGCAGCTCAAGGCGCACCGCAAGACGGCCACGATCCGCCTCGGCGACAAGTCGCGCAAGTACCAGAAGGGGATGATCGTGTCCGTCCTTGCGGGTGCCCGCTTCAGCCCGCGCCAGCACATCTTCGACGCGGTGATCGACAAGGTCGAGGTGAAGACGATCGCCGAGCTCTCGCCGAACGAGATCGAGCACGACAACCCCGAGATCCGGCACACGGACGAGCTCTGCCGCTTCCTGGGCCAGCTGTACAACCGCGACGTCACCGAGGAAGACACGATCACGGTGATCCGGTTCTCGGCGATCAAGCCGTCGCTCGGCTTCCTCTAGACCTTTACGCGGATCCCATCGATTTCGAACGCGGGCGCGAGATCGTCCGGGTGATGCGTGCGGTCCTCGTCGCCGTGATCGCGATCGTCGCGCTCGCCGGGTGCGGTGGGCGCCACACGGCGAACGGCTGCCCGGGCGCGCGGCTCGCCGCGATGCAGGGCTCGCTCATCTCGGAGGCAACAGGCCAGGACACGCTGCAGGTGCAGATCGTGGACCGGGGCGCCGCGTGCACGATCGAGGGCGTGCCGAAGGTCGAGCTCGTCGACGCCGCCGGCAAGGTGCTGCACTTCGCCTACACCGACAAGGGAGACGTGGAGCTCCGGCCCGCCGATCCGCACCCCGTGCACATCGCGCCCGGCCGGCCGGCGCTCGTCGAGATCAACAAGTACCGCTGCGACATCCACTCGACCGACGGAGCCACCGTCGTTCGCGTGACGCTGCCGCACCTGCGCACGCTCTCGCTTCCCGTGCAGGCTCGGCGGAGCATCGACTGGTGCCCGGCGGAGAAGCCGTCGTCGACCGTCGACGTCACCGCGGTCCAGGCCGCTCCCGTCATCACCGGCACCGATTGGCGACCGGTGTTCGAGGACGTCTACGACGGACATCTCGACGAGCACTGGTCGTGCGGCCTGCTGCGCGCCGCGATCGCGCATCTCCCCCAGGACCCTCCGATGTACTCGAAGATCCCGGCGATTCTCGAGGCGGCTGCCAGACGCGCATGCGCCGGCTGAACGTCCGACGCCGCGGCTAGCTACTTCCCGGGCTTGCGGATCCGCATGCCGAGGAGCTCCGGCTCGC
Source organism: Gaiellaceae bacterium (assembly GCA_035651895.1). GTDB lineage: Bacteria > Actinomycetota > Thermoleophilia > Gaiellales > Gaiellaceae > PALSA-600. Next base: position 12,376 of record DASREW010000001.1, on the reverse strand, counting down.
GGAGCTGCGCGCCGCATTCCTCGCAGTCGACGGCGAACGTCGACGAGAACGGCGCGTCGCACGCGGGGCAGCGCTTCAGCATCCGGCCGCCGCACGGGCACGTGTCCGGCACCTCGGCCTCGAAGTCCTCGAACCAGCGCCGGGCGGCGCCGCAGTCGAGGCAGAACGCCGTCCAGTGGCCGAGGACGTTGCGGCGCTCCTCGCGGAGCCAGTCGGCTGCCTTGCCCATCGGAGACGAACGGTATAGAAGGGCCGGAGCATGGCAGCCGTCCTTGCGATCGCCCTCGTTCTCCTCGCCGGCGCGAGAACGCCGCACGACGCAGTGCTGCGCTTCATCGAGAACCACTCGCCGAAGGACGCCTGCGCGCAGCTCGCCCCGGCCTACGAGCGGGCGATCGCCAAGCAGTACGGGCCGTGCCTCCAGGGAATGCGGGTGCAGCCGAAGGCGACGCACGTCCGCACCTACAACGAGAAGATCCACGGCGCAAGGGCGACCGTCGACGCGTCCTACGACGCGAGCGGCCAGAAGTTCACCGAGCTGTACAGCCTCGAGAAGACCCACGGGATCTGGCTGATCACAGGGTCGAAGCAGATCCCCTAGCCGCGTCGTTACGATTCGGCCCGTGGCGATCGCGCGCGTAGCGGAGCCGAGCGGCTCGCTCGAGGACGTGAAGGGGCAGGGACTCGACCGCGAGGACCTCCTCCAGATCTACCGCAACATGCTCATCACGCGTGGCGTGGAGGAGCGCGGACACATCCTCTACCGCCAGGGGAAGATCCCGGGCTCGTTCTACACGGGTCGCGGCAACGAGGCCGCGTCCGTCGGTGTCGCGATGGCGATGGGCCCCGACGACGTCGGCACGCCGCCGCACCGCGACATGGGCGTGCACATCACCCGCGGTGTCGAACCGTGGCGGATCTTCGCGCAGTACATGGGCCGCCAGGACGGACCGACGCACGGCCGCGACGGCAACGTGCACATGGCCGACGAGCGGCTCGGGATGATCGCCATGGTCTCGCACCTGCCGGCGATGCTCCCGGTCGCGGTCGGTGCCGCGCTCGCGTTCCGCATCCGCGAGGAGAAGCGCGTCGCGGTCGCGTGGTCGGGCGAAGGCGCAATGGCGCGCGGCGACGCGCACGAGGGAATGAACTTCGCCGGCGTGCGCCGGCTGCCGGTCGTGTTCATCTGCGACAACAACCAGTGGGCGTACTCGACGCCGTCGCACCTCGAGTACGCCGTCGAGCATCTCGCCGATCGCGCGCAGGCCTACGGCTTCGACGGCGTCGTCGTCGACGGCACCGACGTACTCGCCGTGTACCGCGAGGCGAGGCGCGCGATCGAGAAGGCGCGCGAGGGCGGCGGCCCGACGCTGATCGAATGCCAGACGCTGCGGATGGAAGGTCACGCCGTGCACGACGACGCGTTCTACGTCCCGAAGGAGCTCTTCGAGCGCTGGGCCGAGCGCGATCCCGTCGAGCGCTTCCGCACCTGGCTGCGCGACAACGTCGACATGACCGACGACGAGGAAGAGCAGGCCGGCTCCTTCGTCAAGAAGCTGCTGAACGACGCGCTCCAGCGCGCCGAGGAATCGCCGCAGCCGGATCCGGCCGACCTCCTCGACGGCGTCTACGCGACGCCCGAAGATCTCGACACCCCGCATCACAAGTAATGAGCGGATCCCGCTAATGGCCGAGAAGACCTACCTCCAGGCGATCAGCGACGGGCTGCGCGCCGAGATGCGCCGCGACAAGCGCGTGTTCGTCATGGGCGAGGACGTCGGCGTCTACGGCGGCGCCTTCAAGGTGACGCTCGGCTTCCAGGAGGAGTTCGGCGCGTGGCGCGTCCTCGACACGCCGCTCTCGGAGACGGCGATCGTCGCCGGCGCGACCGGCGCCGCGATCATGGGGATGCGCCCGGTCGCCGAGATGCAGTTCGCCGACTTCGTGTCGTGCGCGTGGGATCACCTCGTCACCGTCGCCGCGAAGCAGCGCTGGCGCGTCGGGACGCCGATCCCGATCGTGCTGCGGCTCCCGTCCGGCGGCGGCTTCTCCGGTGGCCCGTTCCACTCGCAGAATCCCGAGTCGTCGTTCGCGCACATCCCCGGGCTCAAGTGCGTCTGCCCGGCGACGCCCGAGGACGCGAAGGGGTTGATCACCGCGGCGATCGAAGACCCGAACCCGGTCCTCTTCTTCGAGCACAAGCACCTGTATCGCCGGATCAAGGGCGAGGTGCCGGACGAGCGCTACGTGACGCCGATCGGCAAGGCGCGCGTCCACCAGGAAGGCGACGACGTCTCCGTGATCACGTGGGGCGCGATGGTCTACACGGCCGCAGAGGCGGCGGAGCAGGTCGACGCCTCGGTCGAGATCATCGACCTGCGCACGATCATGCCCTGGGACAAGCAGGCGGTTCTCGACTCGGTGCGCAAGACGTCGAAGGTGCTCGTGCTGCACGAGGACAACCGAACCGGCGGCTTCGGCGGCGAGATCGCGGCGACGATCGCCGAGGAGGCGTTCGAGGATCTCGACGCGCCGGTGAGGCGCGTCGCCGCCCCCGACACGCCCGTGCCGTTCTCGCCCGTGCTCGAGAAGGCATTCATCCCGCAGGTCGACGACGTCGCCCGCGCACTCAAGGAGTTGATCTCGTACTAGTGGCTCCCCTAGCGACGATATTCGCCGTCTCGCCCGCGATCACACGTCGCGCTGCCGCGTCCTCAGTCGCGGCAATGGCGTCAGCCATTGCCGCTCCCTGCGTCCTTGCATCGCTCGGTGCTCGCGACCGAGCCATCCGAACTCGTCACTAGGAGAAACCACTTGGCCACTGGCACCGCAGTCGACGTCGTCATGCCGCAGATGGGCGTCTCCGTCTCCGAGGGGACGATCACCAAGTGGCTGAAGCAGGTCGGCGACACGATCGAGGCCGACGAGACGCTGCTCGAGATCTCGACCGACAAGGTCGACACCGAGGTGCCGTCGCCTGCGACCGGTGTCGTGACGGAGATCCTCGTCCAGGAGGGCGAGACCGTCGCCGTCGGCACCGTGCTCGCACGCCTCGGCGGCGAGGGCGCCGCAACCGCGCCGCCGCCGGAACCGCCGACGCAGCCGGCCGCGGATGCTTCGAGCGCCGCTGCGACGGAAGGCGAGGCAGCGCCGGAGAACGAAGCGCCGGCCAAGCCGGCGGCGCAGCCGGTCGCGCAGAGCGGTAACGGCGAAAGGTCCTTCGTCTCACCCGTGGTCGCGCGCATCGCCTCCGAGCACGGCATCGACCCGAGCCAGGTACCCGGCACCGGTTCGGGCGGCCGCGTCACGAAGAAGGACATCCAAGCGTTCATCGAGTCCGGCGCGCCTGCGCCTTCGCAGGTGCCCGCGCCCGAAGCGCCCGCTCAGCCCGCACCGGCTGCTGCGCCGACGCCCGCTCGTACCCCTTCGCCTGCTGCTCCGGTCGTGACGGGACAGGTCGGCGAGACGCTCGAGCCGATGAGCGCGATGCGGCGCGGGATCGCGGAGCACATGCGCCGGTCGCTCGACACCTCGGCGCACGTCACCTCCGCGATCGAGGTCGACATGTCGAAGGTCGTGCAGATCCGCGAGAAGCTGAAGAAGGAGTACCAGTCGGCGTACGGCGTCAACCCGACCTACCTCGCGTTCATCGCGCGCGCGACGACCGAGACGCTGCGGGACTACCCGTGGGTGAACGGCGAGATCCGCGGCGACCAGGTCGTGACGAAGAACTTCGTCAACCTCGGGTTCGCGGTCGAGCTGGCCGACGGCAAGGGTCTGATCGTCCCCGTCGTCAAGAACGCCGAGACGCTCAACCTGCTCGGCATGGCGAAGGCGATCGCCGACATCGCGAAGCGCGCCCGCGACAAGCAGCTCACGCCCGACGACGTTGCGGGCGGCTCGTTCACGATCACGAACCCGGGCGGGTACGGGACGTTCCACGGCACGCCGGTGATCAGCCAGCCGCAGGCCGGCATCCTCGGCACCTACGCGATCGTGAAGCGGCCGTGGGTGATCACCGACGACAACGGCGCAGACGCGATCGCGATCCGCTCGATCATGAACCTGACGCTCACCTACGACCACCGCCTCGTGGACGGCGCGCTGGCGGGGCGCTTCCTGCGCGACCTGCGCGAGCGGCTGCAGGGCTGGGGCGAGTCGGAATACCAGGTCTAGAGGCCGGCGACGGCGCGGTCGAGCGAGGCGAGCGCCTCACGCTCGACCGGGTCGTTCCGCTCCGCACGGGCGTACCTCGCGAGAACCGCCGAGATGTTCAGCGCCAGCACACGCGCCCGGAGCAACGACGCGGCATCTGCCTCTCCGTACTCGGCGAAGAACGCCGGGCGGGCGGCGGGCGGCAGGAACGCGAAGACGACCATCAGGTCGATGCCGGGATCGGAGCAGCACACGTCGACCCAGTCGATGATCCCAGCGAGCCGCGGCCCCTCGACGAGCAGCTGCCGCACGTGCAGGTCGCCGTGGCAGACCGTGACGAGCTTCGACGGCGGCAGGGCCTCCGCGTCGCGAAGTACGTCCTCGACCTGCGGCGGCGCCGTCCACTGCGCGGCGATCGCGGCGAGCGCCTCGCGCGTCAGCGGGACGCGGCGCGACATGTCGGCACGCCGGTTCGCGTCGGACGGCAGCCCCGGCACGTGCGCGGCGTGGAGCGCGCGGAGAAACCGTCCGAGCTGCGGGGCGAGCAGGTCGCGGTTCTCGAAGAGCACCGCGTCGCCGCCGCTGAGCCAGCTGGCTCCGTAGAAGGGCCAGGGGAATCCGTCTCCCGGGCGGCCGAGGTGCACGGGAACGGGAACAGCCAGCGGCAGGAGCGGCGCAAGGCCGGGCAGGACCGCGAGCTCGCGCGCCATCGGCTCGAGCACGACCCGCCGGCGCGGGAAGCGAAACGCCCAATCGTCGTCGACGCGGAACACGGTGTAGTCCCAGCCGCTCCCGACGAGCTGCACCGAGCGCGCAGCGATCGTCGGGAACTGCCCGCGAACCAGGGCCCGCGCCTGCTCTTCGTCGACGACGGTCTCGGCGTGCCATTGCTCGGCCACGGGGCGCACGCTAGCCCGCGTGGCTAGATTGGTCTGCGTGGCAGACGCCCACGTCGTCCAGCTGGGGGTCACCGACTATCGCGAGGCGCTCGCGCTGCAGCGCTCACTCGCAGCGGAGGTGGCGGACGGCTCGCGGCCGGACACGGTTCTCTTTCTCGAGCACCCGCCGACGATCACGCTCGGCCGGCGCTCGGAGCCGGGCGAGCTGCACGTGCCGAGCGACGCCGACGTCGAGATCGTCGAGGTCGACCGCGGCGGCAAGTCGACGTATCACGCCCCGGGACAGCTCGTGTGCTACCCCATCCTCGACCTCGCGCGACACGGCCAGGACGTGAAGCAGTACTGCCGCGATCTGGAGGAGACGCTGATCCGAACGGTCGGCGCGTTCGGCGTCGACGCGACGCGCATCGAGGGATTGACTGGCGTGTGGCTCGAGCGGCCGCCCCGCAAGATCGCGTCGATCGGGATCCACCTCACGAAGTGGATCTCGACGCACGGGTACGCGCTGAACGTCGACCTCGACCCGGCGCCGTTCACGGACTGGATCACGGCGTGCGGGCTCGACGGTGCCGCGTTCACGTCCCTCGCGCGCGAGCTCGGTCGCCCGGTGTCGGTGGCGGAGGTGCTGCCGGCCGCGGCGGTGGCGTTCGAGGACGTCTTCGGCGTCACGCTCGTCGAGCAGACGCTCGTCCCCGTGTCGGCGTGATTCGCGCAGCTACGGCGGACGACCACGACGCGATCGTCGCCGTCACGAATGCGGCATTCAACGACGGCGGAAAGGCGGCGCGCATCGTGCGCGAGGTGACGCCCGAGATCTCGCTCGTCGCCGTCGAGGCAGGCGAGGTCGTCGGGCATACGATGCTGAGCCGCATGCGGATGGGCGAGCTCCGGCCGCTGCAGCTGAGCCCGCTCAGCGTTGCTCCCTCGTGGCAGAACCGAGGGATCGGGGGCGCGCTGACGCGGGAGGCGCTGCGATGCGCCGACGAGGCGGGCGAGCCGTTCGTGCTCGTGCTCGGGCATCCGACGTATTACCCGCGCTTCGGGTTCGAGCCGGCAGCGCCGCTCGGCGTTCATGGCTCGGAGGACTGGGGCGACGCATGGATGCTGGCGAAGCTGTCCGCGTGGGACCCGTCGATCTCGGGCCGGGTCGAATTCCCTCCCGCCTTCGCCTGAACCGGGCATGCCGCAGCGAGACCGGTCTGGTGGCTGCCACCGTCACGAAAGCGTGGCAAATCGTCCACTACGCGAGGCGGGGAGGGCCAAGTCCCGGCTTGCTTCCGAGCCGCGCACCCGCTGTAGCGGCCGCCTTGGGCACGTTCCGGCGGGACCGGTCCGGTGGCTGCCACCGTGACAAAAGCGTGCTCGATCGTCCACACCGGGGCAAGCGCGTCGCCGGGACGCGGTGCGCAGCGAGGAGAGGGATCGCGCGGCTCGAAGATTCGTGCTCATGGCATCCGTTCTCGCGCCGATCATCTGAGGATGGACATCGCGATTCGCCTACTCGTATGGGCCGGCGTGATCGGCGTCGCGGCGGTGGCGATCGCGTTCGCCGTCGGCAGCGTGCTAGGCCCGTGACACCGACCGGCTAAGGCTCGGGCGCGGACGACCACTTCGGCCGCGGACGCGCCTCGCCCGCGAGACGCTCGAGCGCGTCGAGCAGCGCGTTCGCATCGTCGGCGACCGCGATCGCCGCGAGATCCACGGCACGCACGAAGCCCTCGTCGGTCGCGTGGCGCGCGACCGCGATCAACGGCCGCCAGTATCCCTCGACGTCGAGCACGCCCACCGGCTTGGCGTGCAGGCCCAGCTGAGACCACGTCAGCTGCTCGAGGAGCTCGTCGAGCGTGCCGAACCCACCCGGAAGCGCCGCGAACCCGTCCGCGAGCTCCGCCATCTTCGCCTTCCGCTCGTGCAGCGACGAGACGACGTGCAGCTCGCTCAGCCCACCGTGGGCGAGCTCGCGGTCGACGAGCGCCTGCGGGATGACGCCGATCACCTCGCCGCCCGCCGCAAGTGCCCCATCGGCCAGCGCGCCCATCAACCCGACACGGCCGCCGCCGTAGACGACCCCGACGCCGCGGGCCGCCGCCGCTTCGCCGAACGCCCGCGCGGCCTCCGCGTACACCGCAAGCCGGCCGCTCGACGCACCGCAGAAGACGCAGACCCGGCGCACCAGCCGAGCGTAGCGGCCGATCCGTACCGTTCACGCCATGTTCGCCGGAGAGCGGAGCGGGGCGGCACGTCGAAGGTCGCGCGAGAAACCGGAGCGCCCGGCCGACCCCCGCGTGCGTCGCGCGAACCTCCGCCGCGTCTTCCGGCTCTTCAAGTCCTACCGCACGCGACTCGGTGCCGTCCTCGCCCTGATCCTGCTCTCTTCGGGGCTCGGCGTCGCGCCCGCGTTTCTGCTCAGAGGAGTCCTCGAGGCGATTCAGCGCGGCGAGACGACGCGGCTCTCGGTACTCGCGGCCGCCATGATCCTCGTCTCGATCGTGACCGGCGTGCTCGGGGTCTTCCAGACGCTCCTCTCGAACCGCGTCGGCCAGGACGTGATGCACGACCTCCGCAGTCAAGTGTTCCGCCACCTGCAGCGGCTGTCGCTCGCGTTCTTCACGCGCACGCGCACCGGCGAGGTGCAGTCGCGCATCTCGAACGACATCGGCGGTGTGCAGACCGTGCTCACGAGCACGGCGACGTCAATCGTGTCCAACGTGACGACCGTGCTCGCAACCGCGATCGGCATGGTCGCGCTCTCGTGGAAGCTGTCTCTCTTCGCATTCGCACTCGTGCCGGTCTTCGTGTTTCTCACACGGCGCGTCGGCGACGAGCGACGCCGCATCGCGACGACGACGCAGGAGACGCTCGCCGACATCTCGAGCCTCGTGCAGGAGTCGCTCTCGGTGTCGGGGATCCTGCTCGGGAAGACGATGGGGCGCACCGAAGAGCTGGCCGACCGCTTCACGGTCGAGTCGAGGCAGCTCGCCGAGCTCGAGGTGCGGCAGCGCATGGCGGGTCGCTGGGTGATGGCGTCGATCCAGACCACGTTCGCCGTGATGCCCGCGGCGGTCTACTGGTTCGGCGGGCTCGCGCTCACGCACGGTTCGCACGCGATCACGGTGCCGACGCTCGTGTCCTTCACCACGCTGCAGGCGCGCCTCTTCTTCCCCGTCGGCTCGCTGCTCGGCGTCGGCCTCGACGTGCAGACATCGCTGGCGCTCTTCGACCGCATCTTCGAGTACCTCGATCAGCCGGTCGACATCGTCGAGCGCGCACGTCCGATCGAGCTCTCCGACGCCGGAGACGTCACGTTCGACTCGGTGTGGTTTCGTTACGCGCCGGACGCAACCTGGACGCTCGAAGACGTCTCGTTCGCGGTGCCGGCCGGCACGAGAACGGCGCTCGTCGGCGAGACGGGCGCAGGCAAGACGACGCTCGCCTACCTCACCGCACGCCTCTACGACGTGGACCGCGGCCGAGTCGCGATCGACGGCGTCGACGTACGCGATCTCTCCTTCGCGAGCCTCGCGCAGCTCGTCGGCGTCGTCTCGCAGGAGACGTATCTCTTCCACTCGTCCGTGCGCGAGAACCTGCGCTTCGCGAAGCCGGATGCAAGCGACGACGAGATCGAGGCGGCAATTGATGCGGCGCAGATCGGCGACCTGATCGCACACCTCCCCGACGGCCTCGACACGGTCGTCGGGGAGCGCGGCTATCGCTTCTCGGGCGGCGAGAAGCAGCGGATCGCGATCGCACGCACGATCCTGCGCAATCCGCCGATCCTCGTGCTCGACGAGGCGACGAGCGCGCTCGACACCGAGACGGAGCGCCAGGTGCAGGAGGCGCTCGACCGGCTCGCGGCCGGGCGGACCACGATCGCGATCGCGCACCGGCTCTCGACGGTCGAGGACGCTGACCAGATCGTGGTGCTCGACGGCGGCCGCATCGTGCAGCGCGGGAGGCACGACGAGCTGCTCGCGACCGGCGGTCGCTATGCGGAGCTCGTAGGTCAGGCCCCCGCGCCTCTCTAACATGCTGGGGATGCAGCAGTCACTGCCCGTCGCCGACCGGCCGCGCCGTCCCGAGTGGATGAAGGTGCGCGCGCCGTCGCAGAACGGCAGCTACTTCGACGTGAAGAAGCTGATCCACGGCGCCCGGCTGCACACGATCTGCGAAGAGGCGCGCTGCCCGAACATCGCCGAGTGCTGGGGACGCGGGACCGCGACCTTCCAGATTCTCGGCGAGACGTGCACGCGCGCCTGCCGCTACTGCTACGTCAACTCCGGCAAGCCGAGCGAGCCCGTCGACCCACTCGAGCCATTGCGGCTCGCGCAGACGGCGAAGCAGATGGGGCTGAAGCACGTCGTCGTCACCTCGGTCGACCGCGACGACGTGCCCGACAAGGGCGCCGGCCACTACGCCGCGACCATCCGCGCGCTGAAGGCGAAGCTGCCGGGCTCGTCAGTCGAGGTGCTCACGCCGGACTTCCTGGGTGTCGAGGAAGAAGCTCTCCAGACCGTGATCGGCGCACGACCGGACGTCTTCAATCACAACATCGAGACCGTGCGCCGCCTGCATCGACGGATGCGCGGCGGAAAGGCGAGCTACGACGGCGCGCTCGCACTGCTCCAGCGCGCGAAGGAGATCGCCGACTATCCGGTGCTCACGAAGAGCGGGATCATCGTCGGGCTCGGCGAGACCAATGACGAGGTCGTCGAGACGATGCGCGACCTGCGCGCGCACGGCGTGGACGTCGTCACGATCGGGCAGTACCTGCAGCCGAGCTCGAAGCACGCGACGATCGACCGCTGGGTGCACCCCGACGAGTTCCGCTGGTTCCGCGAGCAGGGCGAAGCGCTCGGCTTCGGCTCCGTCTTCTCCGGCCCGCTCTTTCGCTCGAGCTACCGCGCCGACGAGCAGCGCCACGCCGCCGAGACGGGCCGTGGCGCGGTCGCGCTCTAACCTGGTTGCCCGCCGTGGGCGGGAACCGGGTTACGACCCGTGCGGCTTCGCCATCTTGCGGTAGTCGAGCGCTTCGTCGAGCACGGCGTCCTCGACGCCGGCTTCGCGCGCGACCTCGCGCAGCGAGCGCCCCGACGCGGACGCTTCCTTGACGATCTCCGTCGCCTTGTCGTAGCCGATGTACGGGTTGAGCGCGGTCGCCGCCGAGAGCGTCAGCTCTGCGTAGCTCTCACAGCGCTCGCGGTTCGCCTCGATGCCTGTCACGCACTTCTCGTCGAGCAGCCGGCACGCAGACGAGAGCAGCCCGATCGAGCCGAGCAGGTTCCGCGCGATCAGCGGGACGAAGACGTTCAGCTCGAAGTGCCCCTGCATGCCGCCGATCGCGATCGCCTGGTCGTTGCCGATCACCTGCGCGGCGACCTGCGTCACGACCTCCGGGATGACCGGGTTGACCTTCCCCGGCATGATCGAGGAGCCCTTCTGCAGCTCGGGCAGGAAGATCTCCGACAAGCCCGCGCGCGGGCCCGAGCCGAGGAAGCGCAGGTCGTTGGCGATCTTCGTCAACGACACGGCGAGCGTCTTCAGCGCCCCGGATGCCTCGACAAGCCCGTCGCGCGCGGCCTGTGACTCGAACGGATCCGCGGGGGGCGAGATCGTCAACCCTGTTGCTTGTGCCAAATTGGCACGAACTCGGTCTGCGAACTCAGGGTGCGTGTTGAGCCCGGTGCCGACCGCTGTCCCGCCGAGCGGGATCTTGCCGAGGCGCTCGAGCGTCGACTCGACGCGCGCCTTGCCCTCGCGCACCTGCGCGGCGTAGCCCGCGAACTCCTGACCGAGCGTCACCGGCACCGCGTCCATCCAATGCGTGCGGCCCGACTTGACCACGTCCGCGAACTCGTCCGCCTTCGCACCGAGCGCGCCGGCGAGCCCGTCGAGCGCAGGCAGCAGGTCGTGCGTGATCTGGTCGAGCGCCGCGAGATGCACCGCCGACGGAAACACGTCGTTCGAGCTCTGCCCCATGTTGACGTCGTCGTTCGCGTGCACGTCGTCGCCCGCGAGCGTTGCGATCACCTCGTTCGCGTTCATGTTCGACGACGTGCCCGAGCCCGTCTGGAAGACGTCGATCGGGAACTGGTCGTCGAGCTCGCCTGCGGCGACGCGATCCGCGGCTGCGGCGATGCGCTCCGCCTTCTCGCCGTCGAGCAGCCCGAGCTCGGCGTTCACGCGCGCGGACGCGGCCTTGATCCGGCCGAGCCACTGCGCCACGGAAGCGGGGATCGGCTCACCGGAGACGGGGAAGTTGGCGACGGCCTTGCGCGTCTCGCCGCCCCAGAGCTCCTGCTTCGCAGATGCGGTCTCAGTCATGACTGGACGGTAGCTCGCGGCTGCCGCATCCCGTGTCGAGGAGCGACTCCCAGGACGTGAGCTTCACGCGCGGCCGCCCGTGCGGCTCGCCCGCGGCGCGCTCAGCTGCGTCGATCGCCTGCCAACCCTCGTGGTCGACATAGACGGCGCCCTTCGCGTCGAGGTACGCGGCGAGATCACCCGGCGCGCTCGCCGCCAGCCTGCCCGCGCGCGCGTCCTCGAGCAGAAGCTCGATCGTCTCCGTCGCGTCCTTCTTGTTCGTCCCGATCACGCCCGACGGTCCGCGCTTGATCCAGCCGGCGCAGTAGGTGCGCTCGGCGCCGACGACGCGCCCGCCCTCGTTCGGCATCACGCAGCCGCGCTCGTCGAAGGGGACGCCCGGGAGCGGCACGCCGCGGTAGCCGACGCTCCGGAGCACGAGCCCGCACTCGAGGGTCTCCGTCGCCCCGGTGGGGCGCGCGGCGATGCGGCCGTTCTCGGCGACGAGCTCGTTGCGCACGAGCTCGATCGCCTCGACCCTGTCCTCGCCGAGGATCGCCAGCGGAGACGCGAGGAAGCGGAGGACGATGCGCCGCGGCTTGCCCGCCGGCTCGCGTGCCGCGAACTCGCGCAGGATGTCGACGTTGCGCCTCGCCCGCTCGCGGTCCTGCTCGAGCGCGGCCTCGCTCGCAGGGTCGAGCTCGAGCTCGCGCGGGTCGACGATCACGTCCGCCCCCGCGAGCTCGCCGAGCTCCTGCAGCTCGGGCGGCGTGAACGCCGCCTGCGCCGGCCCGCGGCGGCCGAGCATCACGATCTCCTCGAGCGGCGACGACACGATCGCCTCCGCAGCCGCGTCCGTCGTGTCGGTCGGCGCGAGCTCCTCGGCGGTCAGCGCGAGCATGCGCACGCAGTCGATCGCGACGTTGCCGTTGCCGATCACGACGGCACGGCGGTGCGCGAGGTCGAACTCGAGCCCCTGGAAGTCGGGGTGGCCGTTGTACCAGGCGACGAACGCGGTGGCG